>CAWDDE010000004.1:0-122133 GCA_963801055.1 uncultured Solirubrobacterales bacterium
GTCGAAGATCGAGGCGATTAAGCACCCGTTAACAGTCGGAACTACGGCCAATTACGCACTCTGGGGCGAAGGTCCTGAATAGAATCGCTGCGGAGCTGCAGGACGCGGCAGGTGAAGAGGCTGCCGGAAGCAGGTGAGGAGCTGCTGGAGGAACGGACCGCCATAGGCGCCCGATCGGAGGCTCGTAGCACGCGACCGGGCCGCCGCCAGGCAGGGCGGAAGTGACCCCTAGAGCGGGGGGCGTTTCTCCGCAGGTCGCTCGCGTACGACGAGGCCGCGGCCTCGCGCGCCCGGCCGCGATCGGCGCCCTGATCCTGATCGCTGTCGCCATCGTCGTCCTCCTGCTCTCCAGCGGCGGCAACGGCAACCAGTACCGCCTGCTGTTCGAGACCGGCGGACAGCTGGTCAAGGGCAACCAGGTCCTGATCGGAGGTGCCCCGGTCGGGTCCGTTGACGACATCAAGCTGACCGACGGCGGACAGGCTCAGGTCGACATCTCGGTCGACCGGCCGCTGCACGAAGGCACCTCCGCAATCATCCGCGCGACGTCGCTGTCGGGGATCGCAAACCGCTACGTCTCGCTTCAGCCGGGGCCCGACAACGCCCCCGAGCTGAAGGACAACCAGACGATTTCCGATGTCGACACCACCAGCCCGGTCGACCTCGATCAGCTATTCAACACTCTCCGAGCTCCGGAGCGTCAGGCCCTCCGGGACATCATCCAGGGCTCCGCGACGGTGTACGCCGGCAAGGGCCCCGAGGCGAATCAGACCTACAAGTACCTGAGCCCCTCGCTGGTGGCCACCGATCGGCTGCTGCAGGAGCTCGACCGCGACGAGGGCAACCTGACCAGCTTCCTCGTCAACGGCGCGAGCGTCGTCTCCGCGGTGGCCGAGCGCCGCAACGAGCTCTCGGCGCTGACCGCGAACGCAAATCAGGCCCTGGGGGCAATCGCCGCCCAGAACCAGTCCTTCAACCGCGCACTGACGGCACTTCCCGGCGCTCTCCGGCAGGCCAACACGACGTTCCACAACCTCCGCCCAGCGCTCGACGACGTCGACCTGCTGGTCAACGCTTCCAAGACGGGGACCAAGAACCTGGCCCCCTTCCTCAAGCAGCTGAGGCCGGTGGTGGAGAAGTCAGTGCCGGTCTTCCACGACCTCTCCCTGGCAGTCAACCGCCCCGGCAAGTCGAACGACCTGGCCGACGCAACCGCAGATCTTCCCCGCCTCGAGGCCCGAGCGAGCACGGCGATCCCGGCTGCGGTCGCGGCAATGCAACAGGGCAATCACGTTCTCAAGTTCCTGCGGCCTTACTCCCCGGACATCTTCAGCGCGCTTGGCGGCCTGGGTCGCGCCGCCGGCTACTACGACGCCGATGGGCACTACATTCGCGTCGCTGCGTCGGGGATGGGGATCTTCCGCTATGCGGCGCCCAACCTCGTCCCGATCCCGATCGCCCAGATCTTCGCCGACTACGGGGCCTTCGGGAGCAGCGACTACAGGGTCTTCCACCGTTGCCCCGGCGGCGCCACACAGCCAATCGCCGGGAGCAACCCCTTCCTTGACGGCGGAATGCTCACCGCGGGTCCGCCATTCCCGCCCGGCGACTGCAACCCCAGCGACGTGCTCCCTGGCCCATGAGACGGATCGCGCTCATCTGCGCGGGTCTGCTGCTCGCGGCGATGCTGATCGCCATTCCAGCGATCGGCTCGAATGGCTCATCGGGCGCCTACAAGGTCCGTGGGGTATTCGACAACGGGTCCTTCATAGTGTCCGGCGAGGAGGTCCGGGTCGCCGGGGCGAAGGTGGGCACCGTTGACTCCGTGGAAGTCTCCGGCGACGACGAGATCGTCAGCAGGGAGGGCGGGGACCACGCCGTCCCAGGCAAGGCCGTGGTGGTCATGGACATCACGGACCCCGGCTTCAAGGACTTCCGTAGCGATGCCAGCTGCATCATCAGACCGCAGTCGCTGATCGGCGAGCGGTACGTCGACTGCACCCCGACGCAGCCCTACGCCTCGGGTCAGACGCCGCCTCCCGAGCTCCCCACGATCCCCGACGACCAGCCCGGGGCCGGCCAGCACCTACTGCCGCTGGAGAACAACGGCACAACGGTCGACCTCGACCTGGTTCAGAACATCCAGCGCCTGCCCTTCCGCGACCGGTTCAGGCTGATCCTCAACGAGCTGGGGGCCGGGCTCGCCGCTCGCGGCCAGGACCTCGGCGAGGTGATCGACCGAGCCAATCCGGCGCTTCGCCAGACCGACCGGGTGCTGAACATCCTGGCCCAGCAGAGCCGGGAGCTGGCGAGCCTGGCGAGCAATGGGGACGCGGCGCTGGAGCCGCTCGCCCGCCACCGGACCGATGTCACCGGCTTCTTCCACAACGCCGCGATCTCGGGCCAGGCGACCGCCGAGCGGGGCGCAGACCTCGAGGCTGGCCTGAGCAAGTTGCCCGCGACGCTCCATCAGGTCCGCCTGACGATGGTCAGGTTGAAGCAGTTCGCCGATCAGGGGACGCCGCTGTTCGCCGACCTCAAGGCCTCGGGCAAGAACATCAGCAAGGCGACGCAGAAGCTCGCTCCCTTTGCCCGCGCCGGCATCCCGGCCCTCACCAGCCTCGGCGACGCAGGCCAGTCCGCTGGGCCAAAGCTAGCCGCCTCCGATCCGCTGCTCACCGATCTGAGCGCAACCGCCTCGTCCGCCGTCCCGGTGGGCAAGAACCTCTCCGCGCTGCTGGACACCTTCGTCAAGACCCAGGGCTTCCAGAACCTGAGCGACTTCATCTACTACACGAGCGCCGCCACCAACGGCTTCGACTCATTCGGCCACTTCCTGCGGATCAACATCCAGGTCACGAACTGCACCGACGTCTCCTCGTTCGTGGTCCAGGGCTGCGAAGCCAACTTCATCCAGGACACGGGCACGACGAGTGGCCAGAGAAGCAGAGCAAGAAGAGCGCCCTGAAGGCATCCGGCATACGCTCGGCGCAGCCGTCGGTGCCGCAGCCGTCGGTGCAGCAGCCGACCGCGCCGATCCCGCCGATCCCGCAGATCGATGTACCCGAGATCAAGCAGCTGATCCCGGGCCTGAGCCAGCCGGGTGATGAGACGTCGCAGACGGCGCCGCCCGACACACCCACCGATGGGCGCCAGCCCGAAGCCCATGCCGATCAGGTTTCCCTCGAGGACGCGAGCCTGTTCCTGAGGTTCCTGCTGGGGAGCGGCTCATGAGGGGCGGACGCATGGGCAGCCTCGCCGCCAGCCCGACCCTGGTCGGCGCCGTCACCGTGCTCGTGGTCGTGGTCGCGGTCTTCCTCGCGTATCAGGCCAACCAGGGCCTGCCCTTCGTCCCCACCTACAAGATCTCCGCCGAGCTCCCCAACGCGAACACGCTCGTGGCGGGCAACGAGGTACGGGTCGGCGGGGCCCGCGTCGGTCAGATCACGTCGATCGACCCGGAGACGGTCGACGACGCACCCTGCCCGAACGACCCGAGCCAGCAGTGCACCACCGAGGTCGCCAAGGTGAACATGGAGCTGAACCAGGACCTCGACCCTCTGCCCGAGGACTCGACGCTGGTGGTCCGGTCGCGGTCGGCGCTGGGGCTCAAGTACCTCGAGGTCGACCGGGGCACCTCCAGCCAGGGATTCGAGCCCGGCTCGACGATGCCGATTTCCGCGGCGCGTCCGGAGCCCGTCGAGATCGACCAGGTCTTCAACATGTTCGACGAGCCGACCCGGGTCGCCATTCAGGCGAACCTGCTCGAGTTCGGCAACGCGCTCGCCGGACGAGGGGTCAACCTGAACACCGTCATCGGGGAGCTCCGCCCGCTGGTCGAGCGGCTCACCCCGGTGATGCGGAACCTGGCCTCCCCCGACACCGGCCTCTCCAACTTCGTCTCCGCGCTTTCGGCGACCGCCGCCGAGGTGGCCCCCGTCGCCGCGGTTCAGGGCCAGCTGTTCGGCGACCTCGACACCACCTTCCGCGCCTTCGCCGACGTCGCACGGCCCTTCATCCAGGAGTCGATCTCGAAGTCCCCCGAGACCGAGGACGTGGCTATCGAGACGCTGCCCAGGATCCGGCCATTCCTCGCCAATACCGCGGTCCTGTTCGGTGAGCTGCGACCGGGCTTCCACGCATTTGCGCCGGTCTCCAAGCAGGCGGCACAGGCGGTCGGCGAGGGCGTCAAGGCCCTGCGTCTATCGCCCGCCCTGAACGCGCAGCTGGATCCGACCGCGCAGTCACTGCTCAACCTCGCCAACGATCCGACCTCGGTGGAGGGGATCAACGACCTAACTGACTTCAACAACGTGCTCTCCCCGCCCCTCTCCTTCATCACGCCTGCCCAATCGGTGTGCAACTACGCCACGATCCTGCTCCGCAACCTCTCCAGCATGGTCAGCTTCGGCGACGGCCTGGGGACCAACCAGCGCGCGGTCGTCCTTGCGGAGCCGATCGGGCCGAACTCCGAGACCGGCCCGAGCTCCGCGCCCGCCAGCGGCGAGGGCGACACCGCCAACGTCCTCCACTACAACCCCTATCCGAACACCGCCTCGCCTGGGCAGGAGCGCGAGTGCGAGGCCGGCAACGAGGTCTACAACGCCGGGCAGGTGACGATCGGGAACGTGCCCGGCAATCAGGGGACCGCGACCAACGGCCAGATCCAGGCGCAGACGACCGAGAAGAAGGGGAAGAAGTGATGGCGAACCCGCCACGGAACCCCCAGGCCAAGGGCTACGACGAGCGGATCTACCGCAAGGGGCACCCGCCGCACCGGATGCGCAACGCGCTGATCCTGATCGCCCTGGTGATCGTCGGGACCTACCTGGCGTGGACCAAGTCGCTCCCCTTCGGGAACCCGTACGAGCTCCACGCGGTCTTCAAGAACGCCGCCAACATCCGCAAGGACTCGCCCGTGCGGATCGCCGGAGTGAACGTCGGCAAGGTCGAGGGCGTCAAGAGCGTCTGTGAGAACGGCCTCACCGGGAACTGCGACTCCAACTACTCGGAGGTCACCTTCACGGTCGACGACAACGGGCGGCCGATCAGTAGCGACGCCCAGGTGGAGATCCGGCCGCGGATCTTCTTGGAGGGCAACTTCTTCCTCGACCTCCGCCCGGGCAGCCCGAGCGCGCACGAGCTCTCGAGCGGAGACACGATCTCGGTGACCCAGACGTCGACTGCCGTCCAGCTCGACCAGATCCTCACCTCGCTCCAGGCCCCCGACCGCGCCAACCTCCAGAAGCTGCTCGCGGGCTACGGCACCGCCCTCAACCACAAGCCGACCGCAGCCGAAGACGCCACCCAGGACCCGGAGGTCCAGGGGCTGACCGCCGCCCAGGCGATCAACAAGTCGTTCGACTACGGCCAGACAGCAGCCCGGGACGCCGCGATCGTCAACGAGGCGCTTCAGGGGACCGAGCCGCACGACCTCTCGACACTTGTCGGCAGTCTGGCCAAGGTGACCGGGGCGCTTAGCGGCCACGAGTCCCAGCTGCAGGGGCTGGTCGGCAACTTGAACACCACACTCGGCGCCCTCGCGGCCGAGTCGGGCGACCTCGAGCGGTCGATCAAGCTCCTTGGCCCAACGCTCGAGCTGTCCGAGCCCGCCCTGCGCCACACCAACCAGACCCTCCCCTTCCTCCGAACCTTCGCCCGCGAGCTCACCCCAGGCATCCGCGAGCTCCCCGCCACGATCGCGGCTTCCGGGCCCTGGCTCAAGCAGGCCAGCCTGCTCCTGGACAGGAATGAGCTCGGTTACATCGCCGATCAGCTCCGCCGGGCGGCTCCGGGCGCCGCGCTGGCCGCGTCCCAGGGCCAGGGATTCTTCAGCCAGACCGAGCGGCTCAGCAACTGCTTCACCAGAGTGCTGCTGCCCGCCGGCGACGTCGTCCTCGACGACAGTGGCCCCGGCTTCGACTTCTCGACCGGCGTCCCGAACTTCAAGGAGTTCGGCTACGCGGCCACGCAGCTCGCCGGCTCCCTGCAGAATTTCGACGGCAACGGCCCCTTCCTGCAGGCTTCCGCGGGCAACGGCCCGGTGACCGTGACCGGCGCCCAGCCCGGAGGGGGTCCCGGCAACGAGCTGTTCGTCAGCCACGAGGCCGCTGCTCCGATCGGCACCCGCCCCGTGTTGGGCTCGAAGCCGCCCTTCAACACCAGTGTCGCCTGCCAGAACAACCCCGTCCCCGACCTCAACGGGCCCGCCGCCGCCCTCGGCTCGCCCAGCCCCGCCCAACTCCCATGACGCGCGCCTTGAGAGAACACTCCCGCGATGTGATCGCGATCATCGCTCTCATCTTGGCCGGGCTCTTTGCGCTGTTCGTGATCCTCGCTGGCCAGCGCACCAGCCTCCCCAGCTGGGTGCCGTTGCTCGGCACCGACCGCTTCGAGCTCAAGGCGGAGTTCTCGGCGGCGCAGGCGGTGACGCCGGGGCAGGGCCAGTCGGTGGACATCGCCGGGATCAGGGTCGGGGACGTGACCGGCGTCGATCTCGAGGATGGCCACGCCGTGGTGACCATGAAGGTCGACAACAAGTACGCGCCTCTGATCAACTCGGATGCCGCGCTGTTGCTCCGGCCGAAGACGGGGCTCAACGACATGGTCGTGGAGGTTGACCCCGGCACCTCCAGCGAGAACGTCAAGGAGGACTCCACCATCCCGCTCGCATCGACGCAGCCACAGGTCAACCCCGACGAGATTCTCTCCTCGCTCGACGCCGACACTCAGCAGTTCCTCAAGCTCCTGCTGAGCAACGGAGCCGAGGCGCTCGATCCGGCCAAGAACCGGGGCGAGAAGCTCTCCGGTGCTCTGCGCCGGCTTGAGCCCTTCGCCCGCGATATTGCCCGGATCAGCGGAGGGCTGGCGGTGCGCCGCGAGAGCATCAGCCGCGCGATCCACAGCTTCCAGCTGCTCAGCACCGAGCTCGGCAACAAGGACCAGGACGTCACCGACTTCGTCGATTCCTCGAACGCGGCGCTCGCCTCGTTCGCGCGGCAGGAGGCCTCGATCAGGGCTGCGATCCGCGAGCTGCCCGCCACCCTGCGTAAGACCGAGGGCGCGCTGACCAGCGCCAATCAACTGGCGCTCAACGCGACGCCGGCGCTGCGAGACCTGATCCCAGGGGCCCAGGCGACCAAGCCCGCGCTGCAGGCGCTCGCCGCTCTCTTCCGGCAGACGACGGCGCCGATTCGCGATCAGATCAGGCCATTCACCACCCAGGTGGCGAGCCCCGTACGCCACATCCGCGAGACTTCGGTGTCACTCGGCCAGGCAGTGCCGGGGCTGCGCACCGGCTTCACCCGGCTCAACGAGGGCCTCAACGGGCTCACCTACGACCCCCCGGGGGACCAGGTGAGCTTCGCCTTCTTCATCCCCTGGCTCAATCACAACCTCAACAACCTGGCGATGCTGCAGGACGCCCACGGCCCGATTCCGCGGGCCCAGGCGTTGCTCACCTGCAACACCGCCAATCTGGCGGAGAGCACCGTCTTTTCGACCCACCCGTTCCTGCTGGCCCTGGGTCAGCTGACGGGCCTTCCCACCCAGGCCGAGATCGGCGAGATCGGGGGCTGCTGATGGCGACTCGGCCCCCCACGATTGGACAGGTCGCCGTCGCCGTCGCCTTCGCCTTCTCCTGCTTCGGCCTGCTGCTCTTCCTCTGGAGCACCTTCGGCGGTCCGGTGCCGCTCAAGCCCGAGGGCTACCGCATCGAGGTCCCCTTCAAGGAGGCCACCCAGCTCGCGGTTGAGTCCGACGTGCGGATCTCGAACGTCCCGGTGGGCAAGGTGAAGAAGATCGACCTCGCCTCCGAGGGCCCGAATCGTGATCGCGCGGTCGCCACGCTCGAGATCGACAACCAGTACGCGCCCCTACCGGCGAACACCCGGGCGATCCTGCGTCAGAAGACGTTGCTCGGCGAGACCTACGTCGAGCTCACCCCGGGCGACAGGGACGGCCCGAAGATCCCTGAAGGGGGCTCGCTGCCCGCCGCTCAGGTTGCCCCGGCGGTGCAGCTGGACGAGATCTTCCGGACCTTCGACTCCAGGACGCGCGCCGCGTTCCAGACCTGGATGCAGCAGCTGGCGATCGCGAGCGCCGGGCGTGGCGCGGACCTCTCGGCCGCGATCGGCAACCTGGAGCCCTTTGCGGAGGACGCCAACAGGGTGCTGCGGGTGCTTGACACCCAGCAGGAGGCGGTCAAGCAGCTGGTCCGCAACACGGGCGTGGTCTTCGGGGCGCTGAGCGAGCGCCAGGGGCAACTTCAGGGGCTGATCCGAAACGCGGGAACGGTCTTCGCCACCACCGCCCGGCGAAACCAGGAGCTGCGCGCGACGTTCGAGGCGCTGCCGACCTTCCTCGACGAGTCCCGCCTGACTCTCACGCGGCTCGACAGCTTCGCGGCCAACGCCAACCCGGTGATCACCCAGCTGCATCCAGCTGCCCGCGAGCTCAGCAAGACCCTGCCGGAGGTGGCCCGGGCGACCCCCGACCTCGACGGCTTCTTCGTCGGTCTGCGCAAGCTCGCCAAGCGATCGGTCACCGGCCTGCCCGCCCTACGCAGGCTGCTCGACGACGATTTGCCGCCGCTGCTCGCCCAGGTCCAGCCCTTCACCCAGCAGCTGGGACCGCTGGTCGAGACCCTGAACCGGTATCGACGCGAGGTCACCGGCGTGCTCGGCAACGTCGCGGCGGCCTCCAACCCGGTCGGCTCCGGTGCGGAGACCGGCGGCCAGGTTGCCCACTACCTTCGGACCGCGGCGGTCCTGCAACCCCAGGGCCTGGCCGCCTTCCCGAGCAACAGGCTGACCGTGAACCGCAACAACGCCTATCCGGCGCCGGGCAGCGCGCTGGATGTGGCCGGCGGGCTGCAGAGCTTCGAGACGCGCGACTGCAGCAGTCCACCGGGGGCGATCGCCACGCTCGATCCGAGCACTCCCCTCAACCCCGATTTCGCGGCCCGCGCCACCCTGAGCAATCCGCAGCAGATATTCGACGCGATCAAGCTCTACGGCTTCAACGACGTCCTGAGCACCGCCGGCGTCTCAGCGCCCCCCTGCGTCAAGCAGGGGCCGCAGCCCTCGATCGGCCAGATCCCCGAGCTGACCGACTACCCGCAGGTCTTCCAGTTCGCGCCTTAGGTCTCCGGATGGCGTAGACCCCGCACAACTACGCTCAGTTTGCTGTGTTAGGTTCAGCAAGAGACCGCAACGCGAGGGCGGGCGGCTCCTCTCCAGGGGCGGCTAGGCGCCCGAGCAAAGCAGGAAAGGAGTGGTATC
The DNA here is from genome assembly GCA_963801055.1 of uncultured Solirubrobacterales bacterium. Taxonomy (GTDB): domain Bacteria; phylum Actinomycetota; class Thermoleophilia; order Solirubrobacterales; family 70-9; genus DASUPK01. The sequence continues at coordinate 9,282 of CAWDDE010000004.1, forward strand.
CAGATGCGCAAATACCTGATCGGGATGATCGCTGCTCTCGCCGGTGCGCTGGCCCTTTCGAGCGTCGCCTCGGCGGACGTCACCTCCGTGGGCATCGTTTCCAACGTCACGCCCGCCAAGCAGAACAAGAAGGTGCGCGGGCCAGCGAACATCTTCTTCCAGAGCAGCGATACGCACGTGGGCAATAGGCCCTGCCCGCTGGGGACCGCCAATAGCCCGTCGTGTTACGCCTTCCCGCCCTCGGTCCAGAGCTCGATCACCTTCCCGAAGGACCTCAAGTTCACTGCGGGCAACATCCCGGACTGCTCGTTGTCGCGGATCGTCGGCCAGTCCTCGGCCAGCGCCCGGGCGGCCTGTGCGGGGTCGATCGTCGGAGGCGGGAGGGAACGTCCAGGCGTTCTCCGATGGCCGGACGCTGAACGGCACGATCACTGCGTTCAACGGGGCCCCCTCGGGCGGCAACGCCTCGCTGTACCTGCACGTCGAGTTCCCGGGCGTCGCCACGAAGCCGATCCTGAACGGCGTCTTTCGGGGCAACAACCTGACGGTGCAGATCCCGCCGGTCCAGGGCTCGGTGATCGATGTCTTCAACACCGCGCTCAACGGCAAGAGGGTCGTCGGGAAGAACAAGAAGACCGGCAAGAAGACGACCTACGCTTCGATCAGGTGCTCGACCGGGAAGTGGACGACCACCGAAACGGTCAGCTATCAGGGCGGTAAGTCGCTGTCGACCTCGGTGACCAACAAGTGCAAGCAGAAGAAGTAGGAATCTTCCGCGTCTGAGGTTCCGAGAGGGGCGGCCGAACGGCCGCCCCTCTTCATTCCGCCGCAGTAGGATGGCGCGCGACATACGGCCGGTGGTCAAGGGAAGTCCGGTGAGAAGCCGGCGCGGTCCCGCCACTGTGACCGGGCCCAAGATCAAACGGCGGCTCCTCCGCTTCGCGTGCGGGGCCGCCTTTGGGGCTGTTGCATCGCCACTGGGGAGCCGCCGGCTCCCTGGGAAGGCGCGGCAGTCGAGCCCGGAAGCCAGGAGACCTGTCCCCGGCCAGCCAACACGACCCTCGAGGAAGGGGTGGCTCAGATGAGAATCACCGTCTGGATCGCGACGCTGGCGTCGCTGTTGGTGCCTGCCTGGCTCGGCTCGGCGAGCGCCGACGCCAGCGTCGGCGCCGATCTCCGTGTAGTTGGCTCGAGTGGCCAGCTCGACGACATCACCCAGTACAGCGACACGACCACGATGCCGACCAGCCCGCAGGCCGACTGCTTCGGGCCCGGCAGCGGCGGCTCCGGGCAGGGCGTCGCGGTCCAGGGACCAAACGCCCTCGGCATCGACGTCGAGGCGGCGAAGAGCCGCAACCGGCTCAACCCGCTGCTGCTCACCGACAAGTTCGTGCCCGACGGCTTCGGCCTTGGTGTCTGCGGCATCGGCGGCCAAGTCGCTCAGGGCTCGGCCTTCTGGTACACGAAGGTGAACCACACCGGGCTGCAGGTCGGCGGCTCGCAGTTCCCGATCCGCGCCGGCGATCAGGTTCTCTGGTACTTGGCGCCGAACTTCCCGCCGCCCGCCGAGCTCGTGCTCAACGCCCCTGTCCGCGAGCCCCCGGGGACCCCCTTTCCGGTGCAGGTGCTCGCCTACGGCGACGACGGGACAGCCACGCCGGCCGCGGGCGCGGTCATTTCCGGCGGCGCGACGCCGGTCACCGCCGACGCGTCCGGCAACGCCCAGGTGACGATCAGCGGCCCCGGCGCCGCGCAGATTCAGGCCACGCGCGGCGCGGACATCCCGAGCGCAGCGCTGGCCATCTGCTCCGCGGCGCAGATCGGCGATTGCCCCTTGGCGCGAGGCCGGATCATCGTCGGATCCGACGGCGTCGATGACATCCTCGGCACGGCCGGAGACGACAGGATCAAGCCCCGTGCGGGCAACGACGGCGTGCGTGCGCTCGCGGGCGACGACAGGGTCGACGTGCGTGGCGGCGGCAAGGACCGGATCAACTGCGGCGGCGGCGACGACAGCGTCAAGGCGGACAAGCGCGACAAGATCGCCAAGAACTGCGAGCACCGCAGCCGCTCGACGAAGAAAAAGGGCAAGCACAAGGGGGCGAGGGGCAAGAAGTGAGATCGGCCCGCCGCCTCGCGGCCGCCCTGGCGCTCTGCGCCACCGCGGCCGCCGGCTGCGGGCTCGGCGCCCGGTGAGGACGAGGGTGACGTCACCCTGACCGTGACGCGCGACTATGGCAGCAAGGTCATGCTCCAGAAGACCGACTCGATCAAACAGTCCGACACCGTGCTCCGTGTCCTTGACCGAAACGCGGAGATCACGACCCGCTACGGCGGCGGGTTCATCCAGTCGATCGACGGGCTCGCGGGCAGCCACGAGTGGCGGCCGCAGCAGCGACTGGTTCTTCTACGTGAACGGGATCGAGTCGCCGATCGGCTCCGCCCAGTACGACCTCTCCGGAGGGGACCGGATCTGGTGGGACCACCGCGACTGGACCGCCGCCATGCGGGTCCCGGCGGTGGTCGGCTCCTGGCCGGAGCCCTTCCTGCACGGCTTCCAGGGAACCCGCTGGCCGGCCGCCGTGGGCTGCCGTGCGGCCATGGCGCTCTGTCAAACGGTGTCCCGGCGCCTCGTAGCGGCCGGTGCTCGAGAAGGCGGCGCTGCGAGCAACGCGATCGCCGTCGAGGTCGGGCCGTGGGCCGCGATCCGACATGACCATGCTGCTGCGTTGCTCTCGCAGTCGCCCGATCGCAGCGGGGTCTTTGCCCGCTTCGTCGGGGCGAAGAAGCCGCTGCTCGAGCTGCTCAACGAGCGCGGGGAACCCGCCGGCAGCATCGGCAAGGGAGGGGGTCTGCTAGCCGCGCTCCGGCCGGGGGGCGGGCCTCCAGTCTGGGTCGTGACCGGAACGGACAGCAAAGGCGTTGCTGCCGCGGCCAACCTGATCGGCGGCGCCCTGCGGAACCGTTACGCGGTGGCCACGCAGCCGGGTGCAGGAGCGATCGGAGTGCCGGTCCCGTGAGGCCCGCGCTCGCCTACACGCCGGGCCGCAGCCCTCTGCATCGGGCGTCGCCGGGGGCGGCGATCGCGTACCTGGGTGCGCTGGCGGCCCTGGGCTTCATCTACTCGAGCCCGCTGGTCCTGGTCGCCGCTGGACTCGCGACGGTCCTCGCGGGCCTCGCGGCGGGAGCCGGTCGAGCCGTCCGGGCCTCGCTGCGGCTCGCCCTGCCGCTCTTGCTCTTCATGGTTCTCGTCAACGCCCTGGTCAGCCACCGTGGCGAGACGGTGCTGGTGCGCGGCTGGGAGATGCCAGTGCTGGGCAACACCGACGTGACGCTCGAGTCCCTGGCGGCGGGCGGAGCAATCGGCCTGCGGGTGGTGGCGGTGGTGCTCGTGTTCGCGGTCTACTCCGCCTGCGTCGACCCGGATCGCGTGCTGCGCGCACTGCGTCCGATCGCCCGCCGGTCGGCCATGACTGCCGGCCTGGTCACCCGGATGGTCCCGCTGGCCGCCGCCGACGGGGCTCGCCTGAGAGAGGCCGCGGCCCTGCGTGGCCCGGGCGCGGAGCCGGTAGGTCGCGCGGCGATGGCGCGGCGGCTGGTCGAAGGCTCCCTTGATCGGGCCGTCGACGTTGCCGCCACCCTCGAGCTTCGAGGCCACTCGCTTGGTGTGAGATCCCAGCGCCGACGGGAGCGCTCTCTTGACGACGCCCCGCTCTACGCGACAGGCGCCGCGCTCCTGCTGATTGCAGCGCTCGCCCGGATCGCCGGGGCTGGGGGCTTCGAGACCTACCCCCGCATCGAGATGGCCACGGGCGCGGTCACGATCGGGCTCTGCGCCGCGCTGATCGGGGTCGCGGCAGTTCCGTTCGCGCTGCGGAGGTGGCGGTCGCGTGGCTGACGTCGCGTTGCGCACGAGCGGGCTCACCTACCGGTACCCCGGCGCCGCCCGCGACGCCCTGCGGGGAATCGACCTGCAAGTGGAGTCCGGCGAGTTCGTGGTCATCGCGGGCCGCTCCGGCTCCGGCAAGTCGACCCTCTTGCGGGCCGCCTGCGGACTGGTGCCGCACTTTCACGGCGGGCAGGTCGAGGGCGAGCTGGAGGTGGCCGGAATGGAGGTGAGCTCCCATGGGCCTGCCGAGCTCGCCGAGGTGGTCGGGCTGGTTGCCCAGGAGCCGGAGACGCAGGTGGTGAGCACGACCGTGAGGGCCGAGATCGAGCTCCCCCTCGAGCTTCGCGGCGTCTCGCCGGCCGCCAGGTCGCGGGCCGTCGAGGAGGTGTCCCTGGCGCTCGCGATCGACGGGCTCCTCGATCGGACCACGGACACGCTCTCCGGCGGCGAGCTGCAGCGGGTCGCGCTGGCGGCGGCCCTCGCTACCCGGCCGCGCCTGGTGCTGCTCGACGAGCCCACCTCTCAGCTCGACCCGGTGGCGGGCGACGAGCTGACCTCGCTCCTGCGACGGTTGAACGAGGAGTGGGGGGTGGCCGTGCTGCTCGGCGAGCATCGCCTGGAGCGCTGCCTGGCGGCCGCCGACCGGGTCCTGGCCCTCGACGATGGCGCGGTCGCCTTCGACGGCGCGCCCTCGGATTTCCTGAGCTGGGCTCTCGACCGCGATCCCGCCCTGGCCACCCCCGGCGCGCGGCTGCTCGACGGTGTCGGGCTGACCGCCCCGGCGAGCGTCCGCGAGGCGCGCCGCACCCTGCAGGGGGCGGGCGTCCAGCTCGCGCCGAGCGAGCCGCCCGCCGAGGGGGCGGCGCGCGCGCGCCGCAGCGATCCGGCGCTGGCGTTCCGGGACCTCTGGGTGGAGCTGGGAGACGGGGAGGAGCGGACCGAGGCCCTCCGGGGCGTTGAGCTCCAGATCAAGCCCGGCGAGCGGGTGGTCCTGATGGGCAGCAATGGCGCCGGGAAGACCACGCTCCTGCGGGCGGCGGCCGGGTTGATCGAGCCGCAGCGGGGCGGCATCGAGTCCCCACGCGGGGTTGCACTGCTGCCCCAGAGGCCGGGCGACCTCTTCGTCCACGAGCGGGTCGGGGAGGAGCTGCGCGGCGCCGCCGGGTCCGAGGCCTTGCGGCGCTTCGGCCTCGATGGCCTGGAGGAGGCGGATCCCCGCGACCTTTCGGGCGGCGAGCGCCAGCGCCTCGCCCTGGCCATCGTCGTCGCCGGCCGTGACACCAGGGAGGGGGAGCTGCCCGGCGCCCTGCTGCTCGACGAGCCGACCCGGGGTATGGACCGGGCCCGCAAGGGCGAGCTGGCGGCGCTCGGCGTGCAGCTGGCAGAGCGCGGGACGGCGGTGATGGTCGCCACCCATGACGTCGAGTTCGCGGCGACGTTCGCCGACCGGGTCGTCCTCCTCGCGCGGGGGGAGGTCGCAGCGGATGGCGCCGCGGCCGAGCTCCTCGCGGGCGGCTGGTACTTCTCGAGCGAGGTGGCGCGGATCCTCGACGGCGCCGCGATCACCGTCGAGGAGGGCGCCTCGGTCCTGCGCGACGCATTGGCCGGCCGGCCGGCGGTCCGGGCCAGGGAGGGGGCGAAGTGAGCTGGCAGCTCGGCGTCCTCTTGGTGCTCGCGGCGATGCTGATCGGCGGTTTCGCCTGGTATGAGCGCTCGCGCCCACCCTCCCAGATCGTGGCCCTGGTCGCGGCGCTGGCCGCGATCTCGGTTGCCGGCCGGGTTGCCTTCTCGCCGATCCCGAATGTGGTGCCGACCACCGACATCACGCTGATCGCCGGGTTCGCGCTCGGGGCGGCGCCGGGCTTCGCGGTGGGCGCGCTCTCCGGCCTGGTCTCCAACTTCTGGCTCGGGCAGGGGCCCTGGACGCCCTGGCAGATGGCCGGCTGGGGCATGACCGGCCTGTTCGGCGCCTGGCTTGCGGCTCTCAGCGGCCGGAGGCTCGGCCGGGTGTGGCTTGCGGTGGTTTGCGCCCTGGCCGGGTTCGCCTACGGCGCCCTGCTGGACTTCTCGTTGATGGTCACCTACGGCGGCGAGCAGTCGCTTGACCGCTTTCTGGCCATCTCGGCTAGAGGGGTCCCCTTCAACATCGCCCACGCGGGCGGGAACGCGGTCCTGGCGCTCGTTGCCGGGCCCGCGATGGTCCGGATGCTGCTCCGCTACCGGCGCCGCTTCGAGTACGCCTGGAGGCGCGGCGCACCTGCCGCGACGGCCCGAGCGGGCGGAGCCGCGACAGCCGCCTGCCTGGTCGCCGCCCTGCTGCTCGCCGCCCCGGCTCTGCTGCCCGGCGACCGGGCCCAGGCCTCCGGTGCCGGGCCCGGCTCGGCCGTGGCCTGGCTGCGCGGCGCGGAGAACGACGACGGCGGCTTCGGCTTCGCGCGGGGCGAGGAATCCAGTCCGGCGATGACCGGCTGGGCCGTGCTCGGGCTCGAGGCGGCAGGTGTCAACCCGCTCGACGTCGACCACGGCGACGCCACCCCGATCTCCTACCTGGCCGGCACGGTCGGCGAGATCAGCACGACGGGCGACATCGAGCGCACGATCCTCGTCCTACGGGGTGCCGGACTCGATCCGCGCCAATTCCAGGGGCGCGACCTGGTCGCCCGTCTGCTCGCGCGCCGCGGCGGGGACGGCTCCTGGGGTGGCCAGGTGAACCCGACCGCGTTCGGGATCCTCGCGCTGGAGGCCGCCGGCGCGACGTCCGGCAACTCCCGCTCGGCGGGCTGGCTGCGGACGCACCAGAACCAGGACGGAGGCTGGGGCTTCGCGCCGGGCTCGGCAAGCGATCCGGACAGCACCGGCGCCGTCCTGCAGGCGCTCGCCGCCGGAGGGAGCAGAGCAGGGATGCGGGGCGGGGTCTCCTATCTGCGAAGAGTCCAGCGGCCGGGAGGTGGGTTCGCTCTCAGCGGTGGCCCGGCCAACGCCCAGTCGACGGCCTGGGCGGTGCAGGGGCTGGCCGCCGCGGGTGTCTCGCCTTCCTCGGTGCGGAGCGGAGGCCGCTCGCCGCTCGACTATCTGTCGGGAGTCCGGGCAGCGGACGGCCACTACCGCTACTCCACCTCCAGCGACCAGACGCCCGTCTGGGTCACCGGGCAGGCCCTGATGGCTGCCAACGGCGCCGCCTTCCCGCTCAGCCCGGTCCCCAGGCAGGTCTCGACGCCTCGGGCCGTCGTTCCAGACCGAGCCGGCGGCGGCGCCCCCGCTCAGGGCTCGGGCGGGAAGGCGGAAAAGACGCACGGACAGCGCGATCCCGGCGGGACCTCGGGAGCCCAGCCCTCGGAGCAGCCCACTTCGCAGCCCCTCGCGCCGGCCGCGTCCAGCGGCGACGATGGGGGTGGAGGTGGAATCCTCGGCTGGCTGATCGCGATCGCCGCCGCGGGCGCCCTCGCGGCCGCAGCATGGGGCGGCTGGGTCCTGTACCGGCGCCGTCTGCCTGACCGTCCGGCGGGGCCAGGCCACTAGCTAGCCTCCCCCTCGATGGAAGTCGAGGAGGCGATTCGCACGCGGCGCACCCACAAGGCGTTTCGGCCCGAGCAGGTCGACCGCGAGCTGGTCGGGGGGATCCTCGACCTGGCGCGCTGGGCCCCGAACCACAACCTGACCAATCCCTGGCGCTTTCGGGTGGTCGGCCCCAAGACCTTGGAGCGGCTCAAGGACGCAGCCGGGCCCGAGTCCGCGTCCAAGCTCGACCGCGCCCCGACCCTGGTCGTCTGCTCCTGCGCGCTGACCGGCGACCCGATCCAGGACGAGGAGGACCTGCACGCCGCCGCCTGCGCCGCCTACATCGTCCTGCTCGCCGCCCACAGCCGGGGACTTGCGACCTACTGGCGGACGCCCGAGGTCCTCCGCACTCCCGAGGGCCGCGCCGCCGTCGGCATGCCCGACGACGAGCGCTTCATCGGGCTGCTCCACCTCGGCAGCCCGGTCCAGGAGCAGCGCGCGCCGGAGCGGCTCCCGGCGGACCAGGTGGTCGAGTTCCTCGAATGATCTCGCGCGCCGAAGCGCTCGACGCGATGGGGGAGGACCACTTCGACGTGGTGGTCGTCGGGGGCGGGATCACCGGCGCCGGCGTCGCCCTCGATGCGGCGTCGCGGGGCTACTCCGTGGCACTGGTCGAGCGCGATGACTTCGGCCAGGGCACCTCGAGCCGGTCGTCCAAGATGGTCCACGGCGGCCTTCGCTACCTGCAGAACTTCGACCTCGGCCTCGTCCGCGAGGCGCTGCTCGAGCGCCAGCTGCTCGTCCGGCTCGCGCCCCACCTCGTCTACCCGACCCCGTTCCTGGTGCCGGCCCTCGGAGAGGAGCGCCGCAACCGGCGCCTCGGGATCGGCCTCAACATGTACGACGTGATGGCGACCGCGCGCATCGGGCGCGGGCGGAGCCAGCGAAACGAGCACTCCGGAGAGTCCGACTACTGGTCTCCGGACCGCCACCGCACGATCTCGGGGGAGGAGGCCGCCGAGCTGATCCCGGCGCTCGAGCCGATGGAGCCGAGCTCGGCCTACCTCTTCTACGACTGCCAGACCGACGATGCCCGGCTCGTCCTCACGGTGCTCGGCGAGGCTGAGCGGTTCGGCGCGGTCGTCCTGAACGGCGCGGAGGTGACCGAGGTCGTCGACGAGGGAGGGCGAGCAGCCGGCGTGGCCTTCACCGAGTCGGAGTCCGGCGAGCGCGTCGAGGTTCGCGCCGACAACGTCGTCAACGCCACCGGGGTCTGGGCCGACCGGATCCGTCCGGAGGAGCTCCACACCGAGGAGGAGATCCCCAAGATCCGGCCCAGCCGCGGCACGCATGTGACGGTCTCGACCGAGCGGCTCGACATCGGCACGGCGGCCTGCATCGTCCCGGCGGGCGGCGAGCGGACGATCTTCGCGCTGCCCTGGTACGGGCACGTGCTGGTCGGGACGACCGACAACGACTACGAGGGCGACATCGATCACGTGCCCCCGAGCGGGGACGACATCGAGTACCTCCTCGACGCCCTGGACAGCTACTTCGGGACCGAGCTCGGCCCCGATGACCTGACCGGCGCATACGCCGGGGTGCGCCCGCTGATCTCGAGCGGCGACCCGAAGAAGTCGGTGGACATCTCCCGCAAGGCGGAGCTCTACGAGACCTCGTCCGGGATGCTCACCATCACCGGCGGCAAGCTCACCACCTTTCGGCGCATGGCCGCCCAGGTCGTCGACCGGATCGTCGAACGCGATGGCCGCGAAGCCGAGTGCCGCACCGACGATATCCCCCTCGGGATGGCGGCCCGCCCCGAGGATCTGGAGACGAGCGTCGCGCTCCCCGAAGGCGCAACCGACCAGCTCGCCTTCCGCTACGGGCATGCGGCACGTGCCGTCCTCGATGTCTGCGAGGAGCGCCCGGAGCTGGCGCAGCCGATCGTGCCGGGCCACCCCGATCTGCTGGCCGAGGTCGTGATCGCCGCCAGGCGCGAGCAGGCGCGCTCCGTCTCCGACGTGCTCTTGCGGCGTACCCGGCTCGGGCTGCTGGCAGCGCCCGAGCTGCGCGACGGCGAGGCGCCTCTCGCGGTGGCGCGGGCGCTCGGCGAGGAGCTCGGTTGGAGCGAGTCCCGGGTCGCCGCTGAGCACGAAGCCTGGTCCCGGGTGGCCGACGCTGAGGGCCTGGATCCCGCACGTATGCCGGCGCAGTAGCGCTCCCCTCGCGATTAGCATTGCGGCGCCCGATGGCCCTCCAGGACCAACATCTCGCCGACCTTCACCAACGCGCGCGAGTGTTGGGCGTGCCGGGGTACCGGATGCTGTCGCGCGACGAGCTGATCGAGGCCATCGAGGAGCGCGAGGAGGGGAGGGGGCATGAGCCCGCGGATCGCGAGGAGGCGGTCGACGCTGGCCTGGAGCGACCGCACCAGGAGCCCCTCGAGGATGAGGAGCCAGAGGAAGAGGCAGACACCGAGGAGCCGGCGGAAAGGGACCGGCGCGACCAGTCCGACAGCCCCGAACCGGACGAGCCCGATACGGAGCCGGTCACCGGCGTGCTCGACCGGATGCCGCAGGGCTATGGCTTCCTGCGGCTGAGCGGCCTGCATGAGGCCGAGGGGGACGTCTACGTCTCGGCCTCCCAGATCCGCCGCTGCGAGCTGCGTCCCGGCGACGAGGTGAGCGGACCCGCTCGACAACCTCGCCGCGGCGAGCGTCATCGCGCCCTGGTCAGGATCGAGGGCGTCAACGGTCAGAGCCCCGAGGAGGAGCGCACGCACTTCGAGGACCTCACCCCGGCGCCGCCACACCGCCGTCTCTTCTCGCCGGATGCGCCGGCCGACCCCCTGGTGCGGGCCGTCGACCTGCTCGGCCCCCTGGCCTTCGGCCAGCGGGTGCTCATCCTCGCCCAGCCGCGCTCGGGGCGGACGACGCTGCTGCGGGCACTGGGCTCAGCGATTGCCGAGACTGACGCCCACCTCTGCGTCGTACTCGCCGATGAGCGGCCCGAGGAGGTCCCACAGTGGGAGCTCGCCCTGCCCAACGCCGAGATCTTCGCCGCGACCGCCGATCAGGAGCCACGCGACCAGGTCCGGGAGGCCGAGCTGGCGATGGGACACGCCAAGCGGATCGCCGAGGGGGGTGAGGACGTCGTGGCCCTGATCGACTCTCTGAGCAGACTGGCGCTCGGCTACCGCGACCCGGCCCGGGTGAAGCGGATGTTCGGCGTGGGTCGGGAGCTCGGGGAGGACGGGGCCGGGTCGCTCACCGTGATCGCGACGGTGCTCGACTCCGACGATCGCGGTGTGGAGGTCCGCGAGGCGCTGCAGACGACCGAGAACCTGCTCCTGCGGCTCGACGCCGGCCTCGCCGCCAAGGGAATCGTCCCGTCGCTGGTCGCGGCCGACTCCAGGGCGTCGGGTGAGGAGGAGCTGCGCGATCCCGACGAGCTCGAGAAGGCCCGGCGCCTGCGCGAGGAGCTCAGCGAGATGGATCCGGAGCAGGCGGCCAGGGCGCTCGCGGACCAAATCGCCGCGACCGCCAGCAACACCGAGTTGCTCAGCCGGCTCTAGGCCCGGTCGCGGCCGCCGTAGGCGATGCTGCCCCAGGTGGGCTCCGCGGAGAGCTCGATCAGCTCGGAGTCGCGATCCGGCTGAACGTAGCCGAAGGTCTGGGTCGACTCGTCGAAGACGATGTCGAGCTCGCCCTCCTTGACCCGCTGATCCAGCCAGGCGCCGCGGAAGACCAGGCGGCGCAGCCAATGGACGAGGCTCTTGCCGGAGGGACCGACCAGGTCCTCCCAGTTCTCGTTGACGTGTTCTCCCAGAGGAGAACATGGTTCGCGTATCTCGCCGTTCACGGCCAGCTCGAGCAAGTCCTCGAGCTCGTGCTCGTCGAGGCCCTGGCGAACGAAGTCGAGCTTGACCGCCGCCTGCTCGACCCGCTGGGCGAAGTCCCGCTCGTTGAACGAAAACCGGAGCTCTCCGTACTCGAGCACGTAGTCTGCGCCGGACTCGTAGTTTCCTCTGCGTGCGGTCTCGTCCACCAGTTGGGGCATCTTCGCGCATGAGGGATGCCGCCGCCAGTTTTCTCCGCCCCCTGAACGTCCGGTTGCAGCAAAAGGGAACCCACGGCGAACGTCGACGTTTGATAGGCCGGCTTCGCCATCAGATCGCGGCCACGAGCGGCCGCCCAGCCTAAGTCGCGGCGTCTTCGCCGCCGCTCCGAAGTGGAGCGGCCTGGTGGCCGCTAGCGAAATGCGCAATCGGCTAGGTGGTCGTTGACCACCCCGATCGCCTCCATCGTCGCGTAGACGGTCGTTGGGCCGACGAAGACGAAGCCGCGCCGCTTCAGCTCCTTGGCAAGCGCCTTCGACTCGGGGGTTGTCGGCTCCAGGTCGTCGAGGGTTTCTGGTGCCGGCCGCGCCTCGTCCGGGGCGAACCCCCAGATCAGCTCGTCGAGGCTCTCGCCATTCGCATGGATCTCGCGCGCCGCCTTCGCGTTTGTGATCGCGGCCTCGATCTTCCTCCGGTTGCGGACGATCCCGGCGTCGGCGAGCAGCCGCGCGACGTCGGCGTTGCCGTAGCTGGCGACCCGTTCGACGTTGAAGCCGTCGAAGGCGCGGCGGAAGTTCTCGCGCTTGCGCAGAATCGTGAGCCAGGAGAGCCCGGACTGGAACGCCTCGAGGGTGAGCCGCTCGAAGAGCTCCACCTCGCCGTGCAGCGGCCGCCCCCACTCGTTGTCGTGGTATTCGAGGTAGTCCGGGGTCCCGATCGCCCACCCGCAGCGCGGCTTCCCGTCCGGGCCCCTCTCCACTCCGGTCGACACGCTCATCGTCTTCTCGCGATCACGGCTGGTACGGCGGCGCCTCGCCCCAGCCCCAGTGCGGCACCGGCGCCTCCTGCGGAACGTCCGCCCCGGGCTGAGAGTTATGCATGGCGAGCCGGGTTCCCCACTCGACGTAGGCCATGAAGGCGGAGCGGAACTCCGGGTCCTCAGGCAGTCCGGCGTCGTCCGCGGCGAGGCTCATCAAGGTCGCAAAGCGCAGGCGCTGCTCTGGGGTGATCGCGAGATCGTGGTGCTTCATCACCATTCGGTGATAGCCGCCCAGCTGGTCGGTGTAGTCGGTCGGGCCGCCGAAGACCTCGGACCACCAGAGGATCACGTGGTCGCGGTGCTCGCGGCTGACGCCGCCGGGGAAGAGCGGCGAGATCAGCTCGTCCGCCTCGACCCGGTCGTAGAAGGCGTCGATCAGGCGCTCGAACGCTGCGCGGCCGCCGGCCCACTCGTACAGCGTCGGTGGATCCGCCGGGTGGCCCACAGCATGAAGCTAGCGAGCGGACGGCTTCGCCATCAGATCGCGGCCACAAGCGGCCGCTAGCGCTGCTGGCCGAAGATGCGCAGCAAAAAGAGGAAGAGGTTGATGAAGTCGAGGTAGAGCGCGAGGGCGCCCATGATCGCCGCGCGCCCCGCGGCGTCGCCCGTCAGCCCCTCGTTGCCGATCTGGTTGAGCTTCTGCATGTCGTACGCGGTCAGCGCGGCGAAAATCCCCACCCCGGCGTAGGTGGTAATCCAGTAGAGGGTGCTGTTTGCCCAGAAGACGTTGACGATCGTCGCCAGGATCAGCCCGATCAAAGCCATGAAGGCGATCGAGCCGACCTTGGAGAGGTCGATGTCGGTGATCGCCCCCCAGACGGCGAGCGCGCCGAACATCCCGGCCGTGATCAGGAACGTCGTGAAGATCGACTGGCTCGTGTAGAGCTCGAAGATGAACGCGAAGGTGACCCCGACCGTCGCGGAGTAGATCAGGAAGAGCACGGTCGCCAGCCCGACCGAGATCCGGTTGATCAGGAACGAGATCCCGAAGACGATCCCGAGCTGGACGACGATGACACCGATGATGATCCCCGGCGACTCGGTGATGTCGGTGAGCAGCTGATCGTTTGAGCCGATCGCGGCGGCCACGCCGCCGGTGACGGCGAGCCCGACGAACATCCAGACGAAGACCCGCTGCAGGAAGGTCGAATCGGGTCGGGCGACTTCGGCGGGCTGTGCCGCGTACTCCATCGGCGCCGAAGCTTATGCAGGGGTGGTGACGCCACTCCGCTTCCGCCGGCTCCGGTGGACCGAGCTCCTCGGTGTCGAGTGCCCGGTCGCGACGACCCGGCTCAGCAGGCTCTTTGGCTTGGCCCTGCTCTCGCGCGACCGCGCCGGGGCGGGACTCCTGATTCCCCGCTGCGGCAGCGTCCACACCCTGGGGATGCGGTTTCGCCTCGACTTGCTCTTCTTCGACGCCGCGGGCCGCGTGATCGAGATCCGCCGAAACGTCCCGCCGCTCCGGCTCGTCCGCTGCCCTGCCGCGGACGCGGTGCTGGAGCTGCCGTCGTCGTAGGGATCAAGGCGTGATTTAGGGCGGCTCTTCGGGGGTGAATCCATGGCCGCCGTAGAGCTTCACGAAGTGCGCGCCCGTGACACTGGCTCGTCGCTCCAGCACACCTCCACGCCGTTCGAAGAGCGTCACCTCGTCGGCGCCACCCCGGCCGATGGGCTGGACGATACGCCCACCGTCCCGGAGCTGCGTGACGAGCGGGTCGGGCACGGTCGTAAAGGCCGCCGAGACCACGATCGCGTCGAAAGGCGCTTCTTCGGGGAAACCCTCGGTCCCGTCACCGAGGACCACCACCGCATTTCGGATCTGGTGATGGTCGAGGTTGCGCCGCGCCGCCTGGGCCAGGTCGGCGAGGCGCTCGATGCTGAAGACGCGACGGGCGAGTCGGGCGAGCAGCGCCGTCTGAAAGCCATGGCCGGTGCCCACCTCGAGCACACGCTCGTCCCCCCTTAGCGCCAACGCCTCGAGCATGGCCGCCACGAGGGAAGGCTGTGTCGTCACCTGATCATGCCCGATCGGGATCGGTTCATCGCGGTAGGCGCGGCCGCCGTACCTCCGTGGCACGAACCCGGCTCGCGGCACAGCGGCGATCGCCTGGAGCAGGCGCTGGTCGCGGATCCCCTTCGCACGCGCCACCTCGGCCAGTCGCTCCGGACCATCCGCGCGCATCGGTGGCGCGCTTTCCCCGGGGCTACGCGAACGCAGCCGCCAGAGCCTCACCATGGGCACGGCTGCGCGGGTCCAGTCGCTTGAGCCCGAGCTGATCGGCGATCGAGAGTGCCCGCTCGTACTCTCCGCCGCTGACGCCGCGATCGATCTCCTCGAACTTGCCGTCAGCGCCGACCTTGCCCGCCGGGTAGTACTGAGCCATCAGGTTGACGTAGGTGCCCGGACCCAGCTCCTCGGCGACGAAGCGGAGAATCGCCTCTGTCTCTTCGACCATCCCCGGCATCAACAGGTGGCGGACGATCAGCCCCCGCCGCGCCATCCCCCGATCGTCGACCACCAGGTCGCCGACCTGGCGGTGCATCTCCCTGACGCTCTCCCGCGCCACCTTCGAGTAGTCGCGCTTGGCGAGGTAGCGCCGCGCCCGCTCCTCCGTCCACATCTTCAGGTCCGGCATGTAGACGTCGACGATCCCTTCCAGCAGGCTGAGGCTATCCGGGCTGTCGTAGGCGCTCGTGTTGTAGATGATCGGCAGACGAAGCCCGCGCTCCGCCGCGAGTGGCAGCGCTTCGAGGATCTGAGGCACCACGTGCTCCGGGGTGACCCAGTTGATGTTGTGGCAGCCGATGCCCTCCAGCTCGAGCATCATCTCGGCGAGCCGCTCCGGCGGTACCGGCTCGCCCTTCACGCGCCAGGAGATGTCGTTGTTCTGGCAGAAGACGCAGCGCAGATTGCAGCCGCTGAAGAAAATCGTCCCCGAGCCCTTCTGACCCCGAAGGCAGTCTTCCTCGCCAAAATGAGGAAAGTGGGAGGCGACCACGGCGTGGCGGCCGATTCCGCAGAGCCCCGCCTCGTCTTCGAGCCGATCGACCTTGCACAGCCGCGGGCATACGCGGCACGGCTCGCGAAGAAGATGCGTCGCCAGCTTGGCTCGATCGGCGAGCTCTCCCGTGCGATACAGCGTCAGGTAGGGAGGCTCCCAGTCCGGCATTCTCCGCGGTTATAGCCAATTGCGCCAGCTCCCTGGGGTGTAGGCCGGGGAGAGTTTGAGCCTCTCGCTGCTCAACCGGGCGATGCTCCCCCAGGTCGAAGAGCTGGCGACGGTGGTGGTCTGCGAGGACGACGATCCCACGCGCGAGCTGCTCTGTGACCACCTCACCGCCGACCGCTACCGGGCCCTGCCGGCGCCGAGCGCCTCGGATGCTCTTCGCCTCTGCGGCTACAACCACCCGGACCTGATGCTGCTCGATCTCGGGCTCCCTGACGCCCCCGGGATCGACGTGCTGCGGGAGATTCGCTCTGGTGGTGAGCGGTTCGACCCCGAGCTTCCCGTGCTGGTCCTCTCTGGGAGGACCAGCGAGGCCGACAGGCTCCGCGGCTTCGAGGCCGGCGCGGACGATTACCTCCAAAAGCCCTTCCACTATCCGGAGCTGCTGGCCCGGGTAGTGGCCGTTCTGCGCCGGCGCTCCGGTCGCCGCCGGGGCCCGATTCGCGTCGGGGACTTGAGCGTGGACCCGGTGACGCGCCGCGTCCGGGTTGACGGGCGTGAGGTGCAGCTGGCGAACAAGGAGTTCGCACTGCTCAGTGCGCTGGCGTCAGAGCCGCGCCGCGTCTTCACCAAGGACGAGCTGCTGCGAGACGTCTGGGGGTTCCGATCGAAGGGTCGCACCCGGACGCTCGACTCCCACGCGAGCCGGCTAAGGCGCAAGCTCGACCCTGACGGGGCGCGCTACGTCTTCAACTGCTGGGGAGTCGGCTACCGGTTGCTCGGCGGGTGATCACACCGGGCCACAAGCGTGCCCTGAACCGGGCCCTGCACGAGCTCCGCCGCCCGCTCCAGGCTCTGCTGCTCCTCGAGGACGGCAGCGGGGGACCGGCCGCGACCCCGTCGGCCGCCAGCCAGAGGGGCCTGCTGGAGCTCGCGACCAGCGCCCTGCAGGATCTCGACTGCGCGCTCAACGGCACGGCGCCGTCCCGGCCGACTCGCCGTTTCTCCTGCCGCGAGGTGGTGCTGGCCTGCCTCGAGCGGTGGCGGCCGCAGGCCGCCCGGGCAGGCGGCATCCGCGTGTACTGGGACGCCGGCCCCGCACCGATCGAGGGGGACGCCGCTCGGATGTCCCAGGCTCTCGACAACCTGCTTTCCAATGCCCTCGAGCACGGTGGCCCTCCAGTGGTGGTCACGGGCGCGCTCGTGGCCGGGCGAATCAGGATCACGATCGCGAACGGGGTGGGTCCGACGTCCCCCGCGGGCCGCCGGGATCCTCGCCGGGGACACGGCACCGACCTCGTCTCCGATGTGGCGAGCGCGCATCGCGGCCGCTTCGCCCTCTGCCACACCGGCAGCGGGTGCGTCGCGGCGCTCGAGCTTCCGCTGGCGGAGCCGGGTTACGCGCGGGCGGCGTGAGCCGCCGGGCTCGCGCGCTGGCCTTTCTGTTCGCGGCGCTGGTCTGCGCCGTGCTCGCCGCCACCGTCGCGGGCCGCTACCGCTCCCGACTCGAGGCGCGCTATGGGCCTCTCCGACCGGTGGTGGTGGCAGCCTCGAAGCTGGCCGCGGGCGAGCCGATCGGCGTGGAGCTGGCTCAGTCGGCGCTTGCCGTTCGCCGGGTGCCGGCCAGCTTCATCCCGCCGGGAGCCCTGGCGCGCACCGCGGATGCCCTCGGCCGTGCCCCCGGGACGACCATCCCGGCCGGTTCGTATGTGCTGGGCGCCCAGCTGGTCCTCCCCCGTCCCAAGGAGCCGCCGGAGCCCGGCGTCGGGCTGGGGCTCCGTCCGCTGCAGGTCGCGGTGGCGGGGGCGGAGGCGCTCACGGTCGGTGGGATCGCGCCGGAGGGCCGCCGGGTCGACGTGGTGGTCTCGCGGCAGGCAGGACTCGGCCGCTCAGCCCGCGCTCATATCGCCGCCAGCGCCGTGAAGCTACTGGCGCTGGCGGCCCCGGGCGAACCGGGTGAGTCGTGGTCCGCGACGCTCGCGGTCAGCGAGCAGCAGGCTCTTTCATTGATCGCCGCACAGAGCGCCGGCCGCGAGATCCGCCTGTTGCCGCGAGGCTGATCAGGAGGCCGGGATCTCGGCGAGCTGGGCCAGCCGGATCGCGTTCCCCGACGGGTCTCGGAACGCGGAGTCGATCCCATACGGACGCTCCGAGGGCTCCTCGGTGAACTCGACACCGCGGCCCTTGAGCTCCTCGTAAGAGGCCTTGATGTCGTCTGTTGCGAGGAACACCGTCCCGGCGAACCCCTTCGACATCAGCTCCTCGACCTGCTTCTTAGTCTCACCGTCCATCACCGGCGGGCCCGGGATCGCCATCAGAACGATCGCGATGTCCTCCTGTCCGGGTGGTCCAACGGAGAGCCAGCGGAAGTCGCCCAGCTCGGGCAGGGTCACGTCGGCGCGAACCTCCATGCCCACCTTCTCGGTCCAGAAGGCGAGCGCCTCTTCCTGGTCGTGCACCCACAACTGCGTGGTGGAAATCCTGATCATCGGTCCTCCTGTCTTGATTTACGGGTCGCCGGCCAAGCTAGACGCGCGTCGCGCCGCTGTCTTCTCCAAACGTGCTGTCTTGGGTCGGCCGTAGAAGCGCAGGACGCAGGTGGGGATCAGCGCGTGGCTGGCGGCCGGTGGGAACTCGCCCCGGTACGCCGTTGGTGACATGCCATAGGTCCCGGTGAAGCTGGTCGTGAACGAGCCGACGCTCCGAAGACCGACCGACATGCAGATCTCGGCGACCGAGTGGTCGGTTGTCCGCAGCAGCGCCGCCGCACGCTCCAAGCGGCGGCTGAGCAGGTAGGCGTGCGGCGACTCACCGAAGGCGCCGCGGAATTCGCGGCTGAAATGTGCACGCGACAGGCCCGCTGCCGCAGCCATGTCCTCGACCTTCAGTTGCTCGAAGTAGCGCGCGTCCGCGAGGTCCTTGGCTCGCAGCAGGTGACGAGCTGTGGGAACGAAGGCCATCGCTGCAATATGAGACGGCGCTGGACCCCTCAACTCATCGCAGAGCGGAAGGCGGCCTCCGCCTCATCGCCGCGGACGGCGAAGACGATTCGCTCCAGCCCGCTGCCCTGATCGAGGTGGCGGCGGACCTCCTCGAGCTCGATCCTGGCGGCCTCGTCGAGTGGAAAGCCGCCGACCCCGGTGCCGAAAGCGACCAGCGCCAGGCTCCTCGCGCCGAGCTCGTCGGCCTTTGCGAGGGTGCTGGCTGTCGCGCTGCGGATGATCTCCGCCGAAGTCGGGCCCCCGAGCACCATCGTCGCGGCGTGGATCACCCAGCGGCATGGCATCTCGCCGGCGGTGGTCTCGGCGGCCTCCCCGAGTCCGATCGGTGCCCGGTCGTCGCTTTCCACCTGCACCGACGGCCCGCCGGCCCTCGAGATCGCGCCCGCCACCCCGCCACCGTGCCGGAGCTCGGTGTTGGCCGCGTTCGCGATCGCGTCGACCTCGAGCTTGGTGATGTCCGCCTGCTGGACCTCGATCTGTGCCACGTCCGCAACGGAGGCTACCTTCGGCACGTGGCCGAGGAGCTCGACCGCCAGGCCCTGCTCACCGCGCTGACAACCGAGCACTTCGGGCTCGCCGGCGCGCGGGCCCAGACGACCGGCGAGAGCTCTTCCCGCGCGGCCCTCTACATCAGCTCGGTATCTAGCACGCTGGTGGCACTGGGATTCATCGGCCAGATCACCGAGGTTGGCGACACCTTCACGATCTTTGCTCTCACGGCTCTGCCCACCCTGTACGTGCTCGGCCTCTTCACCTTCATCCGCGTCGTCGAGAACGGGGTGGAGGACATGATGCTCGGGCGGGCAATCAACCGGATTCGCAACTACTACCTGGAGATCGCGGGCGACGAAAGGCGCTATTTCATGCTCTCTGGCCATGACGACCCGATCGGTGTGATGCAGAACATGGGGGTCGCCCTGGAGCGCCGGCAGCAGTTCTTCACCACCGGCAGCATGATCGCGGTGATCAACAGCGTCGTCGGCGGTGCGGCGATCGCGATCGCGGTCGGGACATTTACCGACGCGCCGCTCGGGCTCTGCGCCGGGATCGGGGGCGTGGCGGCGATCGTCTCGCTGCTCTGGCTGCTGCGGATCGAGAACCGCATGTACCACCAGATGGGTGGCTTCACCGAGACCTTGTTCCCTTCCCCGCAGCCAAACGGGGGCGAGTAGGGCCACGTTCTTCGCTTAGTAGTGGGTGGACGAGCGCGTCCGCCGCAGACATCTCGACGAGCTCGCGGCCGAGCTGCGGCGGCGCCTGGTGGAGCGGCGCCGAGCGCAGGCCGCCGCCGACGGCGCTGGGTTGGGCCCGCTGCCGGAAGCCGTGCGCGAGCTGGTCGACGAGGACGCCGCGATCCTCGAGCCGTCGACCCGCGAGCGTCTCCGTGAGCTGATCCTGCGTGAGGCCGTCGGGCTCGGCCCGCTCGAGGAGCTGCTTGCCGACCCGGAGGTGGAGGAGGTGATGGTGAACGGGCACCAGCGCGTTTACGTCGAGCGCCGCGGCCGCATCGAGCCGACGGAGGTTCACTTCGCCTCGGAGCAGTCTCTGAGAGACGCGATCGAGCGGATCCTCACACCGCTGGGCCGGAGGGTCGACGAGCTCAGCCCGATGGTCGACGCGCGACTCGAGGACGGCTCCCGCGTCCACGTCGTCATCCCGCCGCTCGCGGTCGACGGTCCCTCGATGTCGATCCGCCGGTTCTCGGCCGCCCGGCCGGGCCCACGGGAGCTGGTCAATCTCGGCACGCTCACCGAGGAGCTCCACGACGAGCTGGCGGCCGCGGTGGCGGCGCGGCGGAGCATCCTGGTCAGCGGCGGCACCGGCTCGGGCAAGACGACGCTGCTCAACGCCCTGTCGGCCTTCGTCGATCCCACCGAGCGGGTGGTCACGATCGAGGACGCGGCCGAGCTCCGCCTGCGCCAGCCGCACGTCGTCCGGCTCGAGAGCCGCCCGGCCAACGTCGAGGGGCGAGGCCGGGTCACGATTCGGGACCTCCTTCGAGGCGCGCTGCGAATGCGGCCGGACAGGATCGTGATCGGGGAGGTCCGCGGCGCGGAGGCGCTCGACCTCCTGATGGCGCTCAACACCGGTCACGAGGGAGCGCTCTCGACCGTCCATGCGAACTCCCCGGAGGACGCGCTGAGGAGGATCGAGACCTTGGCGCTGATGGCCGGCGTCGGGCTGCCGCACGAGGCCATCCGCGAGCAGCTCGGCCGCGGCCTCGACCTGGTCATCCACCTGGCGCGCCTCAGCGACGGGTCGCGGCGCGTGGTCGAGGTTGCCGAGGTGGTGAGGACTGCGGGTTCGGTGGGGGTGCGCGCCTTGTTTCGGCTTGGCAGCTCGCCGGAGGGACGTCCTTGGGTCAGCCCGCGCTGATCGCCCTAGCCGCGCTCGCCGGGGGACTGGTCGCAATCGCGGTCCGTGAGGCGCTGCTGTCGGCTCCGCGGATCGCCTCGTGGTTGCGAGCGGCAGTCACGCCTCTGAGCCGGGTGGCGCGCGAGGGCTATGTGCTGAGCGCCTCGGAACAGCGGCGTCTCGGGCTGCTCGGCAGCGGGGCGATCGCGACCCTGGCACTTCTCCTCACGGGGCTGGGGCCGCTGACGATCGCGGCAGCTGCGGGTCCCTGGTGCGTGAGCGTTCTGGTGGCGCAGCGAAGAGAGCGCTACCGCCGCGCGGTCGAGCGGTCGGTCCCCGATGTCGCAGGGGCGATCGCGGATGCGATCGCTGGCGGCCATTCGGTGCGCGGCGCAGTGGCGGCGGCGGCCGACTCGCTCGACGGACCGTCCTCCTCGGAGCTCGCTCGGATCGCGGCGGACCTCGAACTTGGGGCCTCTACTCGGGATGCCTTGGGGGCGATGCGCGAGCGGCTGCGCTCAGAGCGAATCGATTGGCTGGCGACGGCGCTGCTCAGCCAGCAGGCGGCGGGCGGGGATGTGGCCGCGCTGATGCGGCGGCTGGCGGCGGCGGCGGCCAATCGCGATCGGGTCGAAGACGAAGCTCGCGCGGCGACGACCCAGGCGCGCTTCACCGGACTCCTCGTGGTGGCGCTGCCCGCGGGCGCCGCACTGTTCGCCGAGCTCCTGCAGCCCGGCTTCATCTCGCGGGTGCTCGCCGAGCCCGCCTCGGCGGCGATGCTGATGGCGGCGGGCGCGCTGCAGATGGTGGGATTCGCATTGATCCGTCGCTTGGGGACGCCCTCGGAGTGACCGTCGCTCTTCTGCTTGCCGCGGGCGCGCTGATCCTCGGCCTCGCGGCCGCGGTCGAGCTGATCCCGGCTCGCGAGCACCCCGCCGCACGCGGTCGTTCCGAACCGGTGGGCCCGCTGTCGGGCGGGGCACGGCTGCGATTCGCGGTCCTCGACGCACGACTGGGCCTCTCCTCGAGGTTGGCGAGGGCCGGGATTGCCGACCGGATCTCCGCGCTGTCGCTCTTCGCCGCCAAGCTCGCAGCCTCGCTTGCCGGGGTTCTCTGGGCGATGCTGGTGGCGCCCGCAGCGCCGAGCAGGCTCGCCTGGGTCGTTGCGGTGGGTTTGCCGGCGGTGGGTTTCCTTGGACCGGACGCCTGGCTCGAGCGACGCGCTCGCCGGCGCCTGCGGATCCTCCGTGCTGGACTCCCTGACGCGCTCGACCTGCTTGCGGTCGGGGCGGCGGCTGGGCGCAGTCCGCTCGCCGGCCTCGCCGAGCTGGGCGCGGGTGAGGGGCCGCTGGCACGGGAGCTCGCGATGCTCTCCGCGGAGAGCTCTTGCGGCCTGTCGCAGAGCGAGGCCCTCGAGTCCTTTCGCCACCGCGCGCCAGTTCGCGAGGTCGCCGCGATGTGCGGGGTGATCGAGCGCTCGCGCCGCTACGGCTCGCCGCTCGCCGACCAGCTTCGCGAGCAGGCCAGCGCACTGCGCAGCGTCCAGCGCCGCCGGATCGAGGAGCAGGCGGCACGGGCGGCACCGAAGATTCAGCTCGCGGTCGCGCTCCTTCTGGTCCCCTCGGTCCTGCTGATGATCGCGGCGGGGATGCTCGCCAATATCGATCGCTTCATGGCTGGGTTCTAGAGATCGAAGGGCTCAGCGCGCGAAGCGGATCGGCTCGAACTGAGGCCGGAGCTGGTCAGGTTGAGGATTACGGCGGCGGGCATCGGTCGGAAAGGTTCGGAGGCGTTCCTCTTTCCTGCAACCAGATTTGCAGGGTCGGGATGCACCTGCGCCAGTTCCTAGCCCGTCGGCAGAGCCCGTAAACGGCATTGTCATGCGGTTTTCAGCGGAATCGGCCCCCGCTAGCAATTCCGTCCGACGGAACCGGTCCAATTCCGGCAGCCACGGTGTGTTGCAAAGTGGGACAGAGTGGGTTAGCGTGGCGACGAAGAGTTGGTCAAAGGGCCGGGGTGATGAGGCTCCTCCCACCTCACCACCCCGGCCCGCTCCGAACAGACCGACTCGATCTCCGGAGAGGAAGCCCACTTTGTCGTTTCTCGGTCAGTACGAGCACAACCTCGACTCCAAGGACCGCCTCACGGTCCCATCGAGGTTCCGCGCGGCGCTGGCCGATGGAGTCGTTCTCGCCAAAGGGCTCGAGCCCTCCGTCTGGGTGTTCGCGCCCGCGGGCTACGAGCGCTTCACGCAGCAGTTCCTCGGGCAGACCAACCCGCTGGGACGCCAGGGGCGGATGATGCGCCGCCACTTCCATGGCGGTGCCTTCGACGACTCCCTGGACTCGGCGGGCCGCATCCGCCTCCCCAAGAAGCTGGTCGAGCACGCGGGCCTGGGGGAGGGGCCCTGCGTGATCGTCGGATCCGACGACTGGTTCGAGATCTGGAACGCCGAACGATGGGCGGCCTACGAGATGGAGATGGACGCCGAGGTCTCGGATGTCGCGGAGAACCTCTCCGACCACGAGCGAGGAGGGTGAGGTGACCACCCGAACACATCCCGTCACGAAGACGGCGGCCGGATCACCGGCCTCGTCGGCGAACCTTACGTACGTGCCCGCAGAACACGACCCAGTCCTTGCCGAGGAGTTGATCGACCTGCTCGACCCGCGCCCGGGCGAGACCTTCGTCGACTGCACCTTCGGCGGCGGCGGCCACGCCCGCCTGATCGCCGAGCGCCTCGGGCCCGGCGGCGAGCTGATCGCGGTCGACCGCGACCCAGCCTCCGAGGCGCGCTGGCGGGAGCTCGCCGCCGATCTGCCGTGCCGCGCGCGCTTCCTGCGAGCCGACTTCGTCGCCGCCCTGGAGGGCCTGCGCGGCGAGCGGATCCGTCCGGACGGGATCGTCTTCGACCTCGGCATGTCCTCCATGCAGGTCGACGCCTGGGAGCGCGGCTTCTCCTATTCATATGACGCGCCGCTCGACATGCGCATGGATCCGAGCCAGAGCCTCTCTGCGGCGACGGTGGTGAACGAATGGCCCCAGGACCGGCTCGCCCGCGCGATCCGCGAGCTGGGCGAGGAGCGCCGCGCTGGATCGATCGCGCGCGAGATCACCAAGCGCCGGCCGATCGAGACCACCGCGCAGCTGGTCACCGCGATCAAGGCCGCGATCCCGCCGTCGGAGCGGTTCGGGCGCGGTCACCCGGCCAAGCGCACGTTCCAGGCCATCCGGATCGCGGTCAACGGGGAGCTCGACGCCCTCGACCGCGCTCTGCCCCTTGCGTGGGGGATCCTCCGGGTCGAAGGGCGTCTGGGTGCGATCTCCTTCCATTCGCTCGAGGACCGGCGCGTGAAGCGGTTCCTGGCCGACCGTGCCCGTGGCTGCGTCTGTCCGCCCGAGCTCCCGGTCTGCGTCTGCGGGCGAGAGCCCGAGGCCGAGCTGCTCACCAAGCGCGCGGTCGCACCGGGCACCGAGGAGCTCGAGCGCAATCCGCGCGCCGCCTCGGCTCACCTCCGGGCCGCGCTCAAGACCCGCGAGGCGGAGGACGCCGCCTGATGGCCGCCACTTCGACTGCACGGCGGGCGTCCGCCGCTCCGCAGCGAAAGCCCCGCCAGCGACCGCGCAGCGGCTCGCGCTCCGCAACGCCACGATCACGGCCGCGCCAGCCTCCTGCCGCTCGCCTGGTGAGACCCGCGATGGCGGGGGCGGCGCTGTTCCCGCAGGCCGCCGTGCGCAGCGCCGGCGCGGTCCGCGACCTCTCGGACTCGAGCCTGATCGTCCGGCTGACACGAGGCCGTGGGTGGATCGCCGTGCTCTGCGCGCTGCTCGGCGGGATCGTCGCCCTCAATGTCCTCAGCCTGAGCCTGACCGCGGGCTCTGGTCGCACCTCACTCCAGATCGACGAGCTGGAGACGGAGGTGTCCTCACTTCGGGCGCGAGTCGACGAACGCCTCTCGGCGATCGAGGTGGAGGCCGAGGCCGCCAGGCTCGGTCTCGCCAATCCGGATCCGCGGGCGATCACCTTCCTGAGCGCCGCGAATGCGAATGCCGCGCGCCTCGCGCACCTGCTGGCGACCGACAGCTTCCTGCTGGCGCCGAGCCAGCCCTCGAGCTATCCCGCGCCCGGCACCTCGTACGCACCGGTCCCGACGACCGCAACCGGCCCGACGACGACCTCCACAACTGTGCCGGCGACGCCGACGACGGAGACAACCAGCTCGGCACCGACGACCACGACCACCGGCACGAGCGGCGGGGCCTCGGGCGGCGGGCCGTCCGGCAGCGGCGCCTCGGGTGGGTCCTCCGGGGCCACTACCGGAGGCGTGGGGCTCTAGGCAGGGAGCCGGCGATGCGACTGATAGATCGCCGGCTGGGGCTGCTCTTCTGCGGGTTCCTGCTGGTCTTCTCGTTCGCCATCGCTCGGGCTTTCTGGCTGCAGGGCGTGCGGGGCGGCGAGCTGCGCGCGGAGGCGCAGGGCCAACAGGTCACCCAGGTGACGATTCCGGGGCAGCGCGGCCGGGTGCTCGACCGGAACGGCAGGGTGCTTGCCGCGTCCGAGGACGCGGCGGACGTGATCGCCACGCCCTACCAGGTCGTGCACCCGGGGCGGACGGCGCTGCGCCTGCACCAGGTTCTCGGCGAGCCCACCACCGACCTGGTCGAGAAGCTCTCGGATCGGAGCTCTGGGTTCGAGTACCTCGCCCGGAAGGTCGATGCGACAGTGGCGGCCAGGGTGAAGAAGCTCGAGATCACGGGCATCTCCACGGTCCCGACCAGCCGCAGGCTCTATCCGCAGGGGGAGCTGGCCTCCCAGGTGATCGGCGCCGTGGGGACCGACAACCAGGGACTGACCGGCCTGGAGCACTCCGAGAACAGCGTGCTGGGCGGGGCGAACGGCGAGCAGGACGTCGTCCACGACGCCCTCGGCCGACCGCTTCGGATGGAGACCGTCAGTCCGGCAAACACGGGCGACGACATCCAGACCACGATCGACGCAGCGATCCAGGGGAAGACCGAGCAGGCGCTCTCGGAGGCTGCCCAGCAGTACCAGGCCAAGGGCGCCACGGCGATCGTCATGAACCCGAACACGGGCGAGATCCTGGCGATGGCGAACTGGCCCGGCTTCGATCCCTCGGACCTTCAGGACGCGACCCCGGAGGAGCTCGAGAACCGG
Organism: uncultured Solirubrobacterales bacterium; assembly: GCA_963801055.1. Classification (GTDB taxonomy): domain Bacteria; phylum Actinomycetota; class Thermoleophilia; order Solirubrobacterales; family 70-9; genus DASUPK01. Next base: position 35,249 of record CAWDDE010000004.1, read on the forward strand.
GCCACCGGATTCACCTACGAGCCGGGATCCACCTTCAAGGCGTTCACCGTCGCGTCGGCCCTGTCGGACCACGTGGTCACTCCCGACTCAAGCTTCTACCTGCCCTCGGAGATCCGCGTCTACGACAGGACCATCGGCGAAGCGCATCCACGCGGACCGGTGACCTTGACCACCGAGCAGATCCTCGCTCAGTCCTCGAACGTCGGCGCGGTGACGATCGGCATGAAGGAGGGGGCCGACCGCTTTTCGCAGTGGATCAACCGCTTCGGCTTCGGTCGCCCGACGGGCCTGGACTTCCCGGGTGAGGAGCGCGGAATCGTGCCCGCGCTGGACAGCTACTCCGGCTCGACGATGGGGAACCTGCCGATCGGCCAGGGCCTCGCCGTGACCCCGGTGCAGATGGCGACGGCATACGCGGCAATCGCCAACGGCGGCGTCCTGCGCCGTCCGACCCTGATCAAGTCGATCGGCGGGCAGCCGGCCGAGGAGGACACCGATCCCCACCGGGTGATCAGCACGCGGGTCGCGGCTCAGCTCCGACGCATGCTGGAGGGCGTACTCGAGCCCGGGGGTACCGCCTCCTCGGTGAGCGTTCCCGGGTACGTGCTCGCGGGTAAGACCGGCACCGCCCAGAAGGTCGAGAACGGCACCTACTCGGACACCGACTACGTGGCGTCCTTCGTCGGTTTCGCCCCGGCCCAGCGGCCGAAACTGCTGGTCGCGGTGGTGGTCGACCAGCCGCTCTACGTGCATGTCGGCGGGGCCGTCGCCGCACCCGTGTTCGGGCAGATCGCGGCCTTCGCGCTGCCCTACCTCGGGATCTCGCCGCGCTAGGCGGGAGTGGCCGAGGCGGATGAGCTGGCAAGGATCGCCGGGACGACGAACTCCCAGGCTCGCCTGGGTAGCTCGTGGCCGACATTCTCGAGGGCGAGGAGATCCGCGGACGGGATGGTCCTGGCCAGCGCGCGCCCGTGCTCGACCGGGAAGAGCGGGTCTTCCCGGCCGTGGATCACGACGGTGGGGACGGCGAGCTCCTCGAGTCGCCGCCGCGGCGGGTCTCCGTGGTCGATCAGGTGGTGATTGGTGAGCGCCGCCTCGATGTCAGCGGTGCGGTCGAACATCCGCGCCGCGACGGTGCGAACCGGGTCCTCGTCCATCGGCACGGATTCGCTCGCACCGGCCCGCTGCAGCTCCACCAGGTAGGCGATCACCCGATCTCGGTCCGACCAGTCGGGCTTCTCGATCGCGAAGCGGGCGGCGGTCTCCTCGTTCATCGAGGGCAGATCCGAGCTGTCCCGGTCCGCGAAGCTCGTCGAGATCAGGGCGAGCGAGGCGACCCGATCTGGGTGGTCGAGGGCGATGACCTGGGCGATCGCGCCACCCATCGACATCCCGACGAGGTGGGCCCGCTCCAGGCCGAGCGCGTCGAGCACCCCGAGCGCATCGTCGACCAGGTCGTCGCCCGTATATCCGGGCTCACCCGGGGCGTAATGCACCGACCGGCCCGTGTCGCGATGGTCGTAGCGGACCACGAACCGCGACCCGGCGGCCAGGCGCTCGCAGAACCCGACCTCCCACCAGTCCATCGACGCGCCGGCGCCCATGATCAGGAGGATCGCCGGGTCGCCCCGCTCGCCGAAGGTCTCGGCGCAGAGTTGGACGTCGTTGGCGTGAAGGATCAATTCGCTGCGCAGCTCGATCACCTCCGGCGGACTTTCGGCGGATCGCCCTTCAATCAATCTGACCCCGCAACTGTCCAGAATTCATCGCTGTGAGGTGGGCTGGCGGGCCGCGTTCGGGGGTCGCTCCTAGAATCGCGTCGGGATGGAGCTGGGCGAGCTGCTGAGAGCCGCGGGTGTGGCCGCCGAGGTGCGCGGGGACGCCTCGGTTGAGATCCGCGATCTGGCGTACGACAGCCGGCGCGTCGCCGGGGAGACGCTCTTCTTCTGCTTCCCGGGCGAGCGGACAGACGGTCACGATTTCGCGGCCAGGGCGATCGAATTGGGCGCGGTGGCACTGGTGGTCGAGCGCGCGCTCGACCTGGACGTGCCTCAGGCGCAGGTCGAGGACGCGAGGGCCGCGATGGCCCCGATCGCCGCGACCTTCAACGGCGACCCGACCTCGGAGCTCGCCGTCGTCGGGATCACGGGCACGAACGGCAAGACGACCACCGCCTTCCTGGTCCGGCACCTGCTCGAGTCGGCGGGCAAGCGCTGCGGCCTGCTGGGCACGGTCCAGCAGGTGGTGGGGGGCGAGGTCGAGGACGTGGAGCGGACGACCCCGGAGGCGATCGACCTGCAGCGCACCTTCGACCGCATGCTGGAGGCGGGCGACGAGTACTGCGCGATGGAGGTCTCCTCGCACGCCCTCGTCCTGCACCGAGCGGACGCGATCCAGTTCGCGGTGAAGGTCTTCACCAACCTGAGTCAGGACCACCTCGACTTCCACGCCGACATGGAGGATTACTTCGCCGCCAAGCGGCTGCTCTTCTCGGGCGAGGGCGGGGCGCCGATCATCGAGCTCGAGGGAGGGATCTCGGTGATCAATCTCGACGACCCGTACGGGCGGCGCCTCGCCGAGGAGCTCTCCTGCGGGGAGGGCGGGGTCTGCATCACCTACTCGGCGGCCGGCAGCGCGGCCGACCTGAGCGCTCGCGACGTGGCGTTCGACGCGAGCGGCTCTCGCTTCGTCTGCGTCTCGCCGGAGGGCGTGCTCGACGTCGGGACTCCCCTGCCGGGTGACTTCAACGTCGCCAACGCCTTGGCGGCGCTCGCGGTGGCTCACGCCCTGGGCCTGGATCTTGAGCAGGCTTCGAAGGCGCTCGCGTCGGCGGACCAGGTCCCCGGACGTTTCCAGTCGATCGACGAGGGGCAGCCGTTCGCGGTGATCGTCGACTACGCCCACACCCCGGACTCGATGGAGAACGTGCTGGCCGCGGCGCGGCGGCTGACCCGGGGTCGCCTGATCTCGGTCTTCGGCGCCGGCGGTGACCGCGATCGCGAGAAACGTCCGCTGATGGGCAGGGCGGGGGCGGAGCTCTCCGACGTCGCGGTGGTCACCTCTGACAACCCCCGCTCGGAGGACCCCGCCGCCATCATCGACCAGATCCAGGCGGGGATTCCGGCCGACGCGCCGGCGCAGGTCGTGGTCGAGCAGGACCGGCGTGCCGCCATCGCGCTGGCGCTCGGGCGCGCCGGCGAAGGCGACACCGTTGTGATCGCCGGCAAGGGGCACGAGCAGGGCCAGGAGTTTGAGGAGGGGCGCAAGGTGCCCTTCGACGATCGCGACGTGGCCCGGGACGAGCTGCGGAAGCTGAAAGCCGCCGCCAGTTGATCTCGCTCGAGGGTGACCGACTCGCCTCGGCGGCCGGCGCGGAGGTAGTGGTGAACGGTGGCGAGGGAGGGCCGAAGCGCGTCGTGATCGACTCCCGGGAGGTCCGTGAGGGCGACCTCTTCGTCGGGCTCCCCGGGGAGCGTGCCGACGGCGGGGAGTTCGGGGCCGCCGCGCTGCGTCAGGGCGCCTGGGGGATCCTGGTGGGCACCCAGTCGGGCCGCGAGCTCGCCGCACAGCGGCGCGATGGTGCGACGGAGGGCTCGGGCTGGGTTCTCGGAGCCGCCGACCCGCTGGCCTCGCTGCAGTCGCTGGCGCGGGCCTGGCGCGAGCAGCTTCGAAGCCGGGTGGTTGGGATCACTGGCTCGACGGGCAAGACCTCTGTCAAGGACGTCTGCCGTGCGCTCCTGCCCGGCGAGGTCCACGCCAGTCCCGAGAACTACAACACCGAGATCGGGCTGCCGCTGGCCGTGCTCGGCGCGGAGGAGGGGACCGACGTGCTCGTCCTCGAGATGGGGATGCGGGGCCCGGGGCAGATCGCGGAGCTCTGCGCGATCGCCGCCCCCGATGTGGCCGTGATCACCAACGTCGGCCCGGTGCACGTCGAGCGGCTGGGATCCGTCGAGGCGATCGCCGCGGCCAAGGCGGAGATCATCGACGGCCTGCGCCCGGGTGGGACGGCGGTGGTCCCGGCGGCATCGAAGCCCCTCGAGCCCCACCTGGGGCGAGCGCCGAACCTGCTGCGCTTCGGGGCAGGAGCAGACGTGGAGGCGGTCGGCGTGATGGCCGAGGCAGGGGAGACCGGTGCGCTCGTCCGCACCCCGGTGGGCGAGCATCGCTTCAAGCTGCCCTTCGTCGAGGCGTACAACCTCGACAACGCCTTGGCCGCGATCGCCGCCGGCGTCGCGCTGGGGTTCCCGCTGGATGCGATGGCGGAGCGGGCGCCCGGGATAGTCTTCTCGCGCCTTCGTGGGGAGTTGGTGGAGCTCCCGGAGAAAGCCATCCTGATCAACGATTCCTACAACGCCAACCCGATCTCGATGCGGGCGGCGCTGGACCATCTCGCCTCGCTCTCGGCAGCGGGTCGGCGGCTTGCGGTGCTGGGGGAGATGCGGGAGCTTGGGCCGGACGCGGCCGCCTATCACCGCGAGATCGGCGAGTACGCGCGAGAGCGCGGTGTCGAGCTGATCATCGGGGTGGGCGTTCACGCATCCGAATACCTGCCCGACCAGCAGGTGGCGGACGCCGATGCGGCTGCCGATGCGCTCGCTGCCGTGCTTGGCCCCGGTGACGCGGTGCTGGTCAAGGGCTCCCGCGCGGTCGGGCTGGAACGAGTCGCCGAGAAGCTTGCGGGTCGCTAGATGCTCGGCGAAATCCTGATCGCCGGCATGGCCGCGATGTTGATCTGCATCTTCCTGGGCCCCCGCTTCATCGAATACCTGCGCCTCAAGGAGTTCGGGCAGCACATCCGGGAGGAGGGACCGCAGGAGCATCACGAGAAGGCCGGCACGCCCACGATGGGCGGGCTGATCGTCTTCACGGCGATCGCGATCCCGTATCTGGTGCTCTCCGACCGCGACACGCAGAGCCTCGCGGTCTTCGGCGTGGCACTGGGCTGCGCGGCGATCGGATTCGCCGACGACTTCCTGAAGATCGTCCGGCGCCGCTCGCTCGGCCTATCGGCGCGCTACAAGCTGCTCTTCCAGGCGGCGCTCGCACTCGGGCTCTGGTACGTCGCCAAGCACTCGGTCGGCCTCGACTCGAGCCTCGAGCTGCGCATCTCGGATGCCTCCCTGGACATCCCCGACGCCGTCTACCCGGTGGTCATCTTCCTGGTGATCGCGGGCTCGAGCAACGCGGTCAATCTGACCGATGGCGTCGACGGCCTGGCCGCGGGCTGCTGCGCGATCGTCCTGCTCGCCTACACGGCCATCACCTTCATCACCAGCGGCGAACATGACCTCTCGCTGCTCTCGGCCACGCTCGTCGGGGGATGCATCGGCTTCCTCTGGTTCAACTCCTTCCCGGCGTCGATCTTCATGGGGGACACCGGGTCGCTCGGGTTGGGCGGGGCGATCGGGGCGTTGGCGGTGATGACGCAGACCGAGATCCTGTTGATCATCACCGGCGGGATCTTCGTGATCGAGGCGCTCTCGGTCGCGCTTCAGGTTGCCGCCTTCAAGGCGTTCCGCCGCCGCGTGTTGCTGATGGCGCCGGTGCACCACCACTTCGAGCTCCTGGCCTGGTCGGAGACCAAGATCATGCTGCGCTTCTGGATCATCGCCGCGGTCTGCGCCGGGATCGGCTTCACGCTCTACCAGCAGTCGATCGGGACGTAGCGGGCGGAAGCGTCCGAGATAGCCTCGCTTTGGCAGCCGGAGAAGGAGCGACTGTTCGATTAGGAGCTTGCTTCTGGCAGCCGAAGCAGCAACTTTTCGGCGAAGGGCTAGCCTCCAGAGCCACGGCCGGTGATCGCCCGCCGCAAACGCTATCCTGGAAGCGGCGCGTCGACCTGTTTGTTCCTGATCCGACATGACCTCCCCTTTCCCTCACGGGTCCCCGACGGACGTTTATGTTCCCGCGGCCGTGTTTGACGCCCGGGTTGGTCGCTCCCGAGCCTGCGTTGTTACAGCTCAGTCACGCTCCTCCTCCAATCGGATGAACAAGGGAGGAATGCGCCCGCTCGCCAACCTGGCTATCGCTCCCGCGCGAATGCGGAACAGGATCTTGCAGGGGTTGACAACGGCCGATCGACTGGAATAGGGTCGGTCTGTCCGGGGATGGAAACGCGATTTTGAGATTGGGGAGACGAATGGGCAAGCTGGCAAGGACGATTCCGGTGAGCGGCGATCGCGGCGACCGCGCTAATGGCCGCGCCGCAGCGCCCTCCGGGGCAGGTGCGGCGACGACGATCGGCGAGACCTTCGCGCCCACCGGCGATTTACCTTGCTTCTGGCCCTCGCACTCGGCTTCAGGCCGACTCGCCAGCGGCGTCAGTACACCGCCCCGACCGACGGGGTGATCACCCAGTGGAACTTCCAGGCCCCCCCCGCAGCGTACAAGCGACGATGAAGTTCAAGGTTGGCCGGCCGACCGGCAATCCCAATGAGTTCACGATGATCGGAGAGAGCGCACCACTGGTCACCCCAACCGCGAACATCCTGAACAGCTACTTCACGCGGATTCCGGTCAAGGCCGGGGACGTGATTGGGACCTACAACGCCACCAACACCAACTGCGCACGTCCCGCAGGCCGTCTACGACGACTCGCTTCATCAACGGCGACGTGGTGCCACCCACAACGGCGGTGTTCCCATTCAGCGCTCCGACCTCAGCTCGACGTCTCCGCCCTGCTCGAGCCCGACTGCGACAACGACGGCTTCGGCGATCGAGACCCAGGACCCGAATATCTCCAGCTGCGCTCCAAGCACCAGCACTCCACCAGGTCCAGGCACACCACCACCAGGCTCGCCGCCGGGCACACCGCCGGTTACCTGCAAGGGCCTCGTGGCGACCATCGTCGGTTCGAACGGCAGCGACGGTACGAACGGCAGCGACGTGCGCACCGGCTCGCTCGGTAAGGATGTGATCGCCGGCCTGCGGCGGGAATGACACGCTCTCCGGCATCGCCGGCAACGACGTGATCTGCGGCGGCGGCGGCAAGGACCTCCTGAAGGGCGGCAAGGGCAACGACAAGCTCTACGGCCAGAAGGGCAGTGACGCGCTCAAGGGCGGTAATGGCAACGACGTCTGCAAGGGCGGGAAGGGCAAGGACACCCTCTCCAGCTGCTAGGTCAAGAAGGATCGATCTGAGCTACGTAGCGCCCTCGAAAAACGCAGCGTTGCGGGAAGCGGGTCGATGTCGCTTTTGGACGAGAAGCGGTGGTTCGCCAAGCTGCCGAGACCGCTAGTCAGCCGGCCGGTAAGCCAGATGCACCGTGCCGCTCTCGTACGTATCGGTCGCCGCCAGGGTGAGCTTTCGGTCTGAGGAGTGCCGTCCTCGACTACAGGCGCTCGCCGGAGCCGAGCGTCAACGGAAACACGAACAGGTGCAGCCCGTCGAGCAGCCCATCGGCGCCGCGGCTTTGCGGAGCTGCGTTGGCGACGGCACGCAGGGAGTGAGGTCCTGAGAGCGAAGATGATTATGTGAACCCAGGCACGAAACCACGCCCGCCGCTGCCCGCGGGGCCCTTCCTGGTCGTCGGGCTGGCGCGCTCCGGGGCGGCGATCGCGCGCGTGCTCGCCGAGCGTGGTGAGACCGTGCTTGGGGTCGACTCCGGGAGCCCCGACGAGGCGGCAGGGCTCGCGCAGGCAGGCGTCGAAGTCAGCTTGGGCGTGGATGGAACGCGGCAACTCGATCGTGCCCGAACGCTGGTCAAGAGCCCCGGCGTGCCCCAGGATGCCCCGGTCGTTCAGGCGGCGCGCGAGCGCGGCATCGAGGTCACCGGCGAGCTCGAGCTCGCCTGGCGGCTGATCCCGAACGACTTCTGCGCGGTCACCGGGACGAACGGCAAGACCACCACCACGGAGCTGATCGGCCACCTCTACCGGACCGCGGGCCGGCCGGTGGCCGTGGCCGGCAACGTCGGCACGCCGCTCGCCTCGCTGGTCGGCGCCGTCGACCCGGAGGCCACCGTGGTCTGCGAGGCATCGAGCTTTCAGCTCGAGGACACCAACTACTTCTCCCCCGAGTGTGCGGTCTTCGTCAACATCGCTCCCGACCACCTCGATCGCCACGGGACGCTCGAGAACTACCTGGCGGCGAAGCTGCGCATCTTCGCCAACCAGGGGAACGACGACGTCGCCGTCTACAACGGCCAGACCGGGGAGCTCCAGGGGCGGGACCTGGGCGGTTGCGCCCGCCTGGTCCGCGTCTGCCCCGCCGAGGAGGCGGCGGCGGATCCCGACTGTGAGCTCAGCATGCGCGACGGGGTGATCTTCGCGGCCGAGGAGCCGCTGATCCGGGCCGACGAGCTGCAGCTCCTCGGGAACCACAACGTCGAGAACGCGATGGCGGCGGCCGCGGCGGCGCTCGCCTCCGGCCTTCCGCGCGACGCCGTCGCGGAGGGACTGCGGAGCTTCCCGGGCGTGCGCCACCGCCTCGAGAGAATCCGCGAGCGCGACGGGGTCCTCTATGTCAACGACTCGAAGGCGACCAACGTGGCCTCGGCTCTCGCCGGTATCCGGGCTTTCGACGGCGGCGTCCGGCTGATCGCAGGCGGTCGTCCCAAGCAGGAGAGCTTCGAGCCGCTGGCCCCGGCGGTGGTCGAGCGCTGCGTCGCCTGCTACCTGATCGGCGAGGCCGCCGAGCGCATGGCCCGCGAGCTTGCTCCCGCGGTCCAGGCCGGCGTCGAAATCACCGACTGCGGAACGCTCGAGCGCGCCGTCGAGGCGGCTGCGGCCGAAGCCAAGCCCGGCGAGATCGTCCTGCTCTCCCCGGCGTGCGCGAGCTTCGACGCCTTCCGCGACTTCGAGGAGCGCGGCGATCGGTTCCGCGGGCTGGTGGAGGCCCTCGGATGAGCGGCGCCGGCAGGGCCCAGAAGCGGGCCGCTCCACCGATCGAGTACTCCCTGCTGCTCACCGCAACCCTCTGCCTGCTCGCCTTCGGCGCGGTCATGGTGTTCAGCGCCAGCTCGGCACGCTCGCTGCTCAGCAGCGGCGGCAACGGCTTCTACTACCTCGAGCGCACTCTGGTCTTCGGGGCGATCGGCTTGGCGGTGATGCGGATCGCATCGGTGCGCGGGATCGCCGCGGTCAGGGTGATGACGCCGCTGATCCTGGTCTCATCGCTCTTCCTGCTCCTCGTCGTGCTGCTCCCTGGCGTGGGCACGCAGGTGAACGGCGCGCAGCGCTGGGTCGGCGGGGGGTTCTTGCGGTTCCAGCCCTCCGAGCTCGCGAAGATCGCCCTGGTCCTCTACGGCGCCTACCTCCTGTCTGCGGAGCCGAAGCGCGCCCGGACGCTCGCCGGCCTCGGGCCGTACCTCTTGATCGTCGGCGCCTCGATGCTGCTGATCGCCAAGGAGCCCGACCTGGGCACGGCGATCATCGCCGCGGTCTCGGTCTGCTGCATGCTCTTCGTGGCGGGCGTTCGGCCGCGCACCCTGGCGCCGGTCGCCATCGTCATCGCCGTGATCGGCCTGGGGATGATCGCGACTCACCCCTACCAGGAGGCCCGTCTCACCGGCTTCCTTCATCCCAGCAGCGACACGAGTGGCGGTGGTTTCCAGGCGAAGCAGGCGACCATCGCGGTGGGATCCGGCGGGCTGACCGGCGTCGGGCTCGGCGAGAGCGTGCAGAAGGCGTCCTACCTGCCCGAGGCACACACGGACATGGTGGCCGCGGTGATCGGAGAGGAGCTCGGGCTGGTCGGGATGTTTGTCCTGATCGGGCTCTTCGGGATGTTCGGGTACGCCGGGCTGCGAGCCGCCCACCGTGCCCGCGACCGCTTCAGCAAGCTGCTCGCGGCGGGGCTCACCTCTCTGATCATGGCCCAGGCCGCCCTCAACCTGTTCGCAGTGCTCGGCCTGGCCCCGCTCACCGGCGTGCCCCTGCCGTTCGTCTCCTACGGGGGGACGAGCCTGGTACTCACGCTTGCCGCTGCCGGCCTGATCCTGAACGTCGCCCGTCGGCCGACCGCGCGGGCCTCGAGGCGGAGCGGAGCCGGCAGGGGCCGCCGCTCGGCCGAGGGCCCTGCGAGACTGCGCGTGGTCAAGGGCGGAACCCGTGATGCAAGGGCGCTCCGAGCGAAGCGAGGAGCAACCCGTATAACGAGAAAGCGCGCAGCAAGCAATGGCACGAGTCGTGATAGCGGCCGGCGGCACGGCGGGGCACGTCGTGCCGGCGATCGCCGTCGCCGACGCGCTTCGCGCTGAGGGCGCGGAGGTCAGCTTCCTCGGCACCCGCGAGCGCGCCGAGGCGGACCTCGTTCCCGCCGCCGGCTACGACATCGATTACCTGCGGGTCAGCGGGTTCGATCGGCGCAACCCGCTGAAGGCCGCCGTCGCGGCGTGGAGGGCCGTCGGCGCGACGCGCGACGCGCGGCGCCTGCTCACCCGGCGCCGAGCGGACGTCGTGCTGGGTGGCGGCGGATACGTGGCCGGGCCGGTCGGCCTCGCGGCGGTCAGGATAGGGGTGCCACTCGTGCTCACCGAGGCCGACAGCCATCTCGGACTCGCCAACCGGCTGCTCGCCCGCCGCGCCAGCCGCGTCTGCCTCTCCTTCCCGATCCCCGGCAGGGATGGAGGTCCCTACGTGGTGACCGGGAGACCCGTGCCGCGTGCCGTCCTCGAGGCGGACCCGGCCGTCGCCAGGCGCCGTTTCGGGATCCCGGAGCCGGCCGACTGCGTGACCGTCGTCGGCGGCAGCCTGGGCGCACGCTCGATCAACCTGGCCGCGTTCGACGCGTTCAGTCGGCTCGAGCGGGGCCTTCCTCACGATCACGTCGGGAAGCCCTGGGTCCTGCACGTAGTGGGGCGTCGGGACTACGGCGAGCTCAGGCGGCGCTGGGAGGAGCAGGGCAGCCCGGAGCGCTACACCCTGATCCAATACGAGCCCAACCTCGGCGACGTGCTCGCCGCCGCCGACCTGGTTGTCGCCCGAGCCGGCGGTTCGGTGATGGAGATCGCGGCGGCGGGTCGGCCCGCGATCCTGATCCCCTACCCGTACGCGACGGGCGATCATCAGATGACCAACGCCCGCTGGATGGCCGACGGCGCCGGCGCGGTGGTGATCCCGGACGGAGAGCTGAGCCCCGAGCGGCTCAGCGCCGAGATCGCCGAGCTGCTCTCCGACGAGGATCGGCTGCGGGCGATGTCGATCGCCGCCCGGCGACTGGCGAAGCCCGACGCGGCCGAGCGAATAGCCCGGGAGGTCCTGGGGGCGGCGGGTGGTGCCTGAGCCGATGCGGGGTCGCAGGCTCCACTACATCGCGATCGGAGGTGCCGGGATGAGCGGCCTGGCGCTCGTCACCAGGGCGCTGGGCGCGCAGGTGACCGGCTCCGACCGGTCCGAGTCCTCATATATGGAGCGCCTGCGGGCCGCGGGAATCGAGCCTTACCTCGGACACGACGCGGACCAGGTTCCCGCGGACGCGGAGGTGGTCGTCTCGACCGCTGTTCCGGGGGACAACCCGGAGCTGGTCAGGGCGCGTGAGCGCGGGCAGACCGTGATCCATCGTGGCGAGCTCCTCGCCGAGCTCTGCTCCCAGCGCAGGCTGCTGGCCGTGGCGGGAACCCACGGCAAGACGACGACGGCGGCGATGTGCGTCTGGGCGCTGCGCGGCATCGGCGCCGACGCCGCCTTCTTCCTCGGCGGTGAGCTGCTCGGCGCTGGACCGGGCGGCGAGCCCGCCAACGCCGGCTGGGGAGAGGGCGATTGGGTCGTCGCCGAGGCCGACGAAAGCGACGCAAGCTTCCTGAAGCTGCGCCCGGAGATCGCGGCGATCACCAACTTGGAGCTCGATCACCACTCGCGCTGGCGCTCGCTGGCCGAGCTCGCGGAGGCGTTCGCGGCCTTCGTTGCCCCGGCGAGGGCAATGGTCACCGGCGCGGACGTCCGGCTCCCCGGGCAGGAGGGCCAGCGGGTGGTCCGGTTCGCGCTCGAGGCAGCCCCGGGCCAGTCGGCTCCAAAGGCCGACCTGCTGGCCACCGAGATCAGCGCCGCCCCCGACGGTGGCAGCCGCTTCCGCGCCCAGGGAGCCGACATCGACGCCGAGGTCGTCCTGCGCGTGCCCGGGCGCCACAACATCGCCAACGCGCTTGCCGCCCTCGGAGGGCTCTCGCTCGCCGGCTTCGACGCCGAGGCGTGCGCGAGGGCGCTCCGCGATTTCCCTGGGGTGTCGCGGCGCTTCGAATTCAAGGGTGAGCGCAACGGGGCCCGCATCTACGACGACTATGCCCATCACCCGACCGAGGTCTCGGCCACGCTCGAGGCCGCCCGCGAGCTCGGTCCCCGACGACTGATCGCGGCCTTCCAGCCACATCTTTACTCACGGACCAAGGCGCTCGCGGCGGAGTTCGGCGCGGCGCTCGCCGCGGCCGACGAGGTCGCGGTCCTCGACGTCTACCCGGCTCGCGAGGAGCCGGTGGGGCCCCTCGCCGGGGTAAGCGGCCTGATGGTGGCCGATCAGGCCGCGGACCGTGCCCGGGGAGGGCGGGTGTGGTGGCTCCCCACCGCCGAGACGGCCGTCGAGGCGCTCGGACCCAGGCTCGAAGAGGGCGACCTGCTGATCACGATCGGCGCGGGCGACATCTACAAGCTCGCGGAGGCTCTCGTGGATGGAGCGGAACCGAGATGAGCGCACCGCCCGGCGTCGAGCGCGACTACCCGCTCTCGCGACTCACCACAGTCAGGGCCGGCGGGCCGGCCGACTTCTTTGCCCCGCCGGAGTCCGAGCAGGAGCTGGTCGCTCTGCTCTCCTGGGCGGAACGAGAGGGGCTCGCGATCGGGGTGGTGGGTTCCGGCTCCAACCTGCTCGTCTCGGACGAAGGCTTTCGCGGCCTGGTGATCAAGCTCGCCGGTGGACTTACCCGGGTGGAGCGCGATGGGCTCCGGATCGCCTGCGGCGGCGGCGCCCGGCTGCCGTCGGCGGCAGCCCGAGCAGCGGGGTGGGGGCTGGCGGGGCTCGAGTTCGGAGTGAACATCCCCGGCACCGTCGGCGGCGCCGTGCGGATGAACGCCAACGCCTATGGCGGAGAGCTCGGCCGTGTCCTCGAGGAGGTCACGGTGTGCACCGCGGCCGGCTCGGAGCGCCGCCCTCCCTCCGAGCTCGGCTTCCGCTACCGCGGCTCCAACCTCGGCGACGGCGAGGTCGTGGCGGGTGCAACGTTCGCCCTCTTCGAGTCGAATCCGGCCGACGTGAAGGCCACGATGGCGGAGATGCGGCGCAGGCGAAAGGAGGCCCAGCCGTCCGGGATCAAGACCTTCGGGTCGACGTTCGTTAACCCCGAGGACCCGAGTGCCGAGGGACGCTCGGCCGGCCAGCTGCTCGACGCGGCCGGCGGTCGCGGGCTGCAGATCGGTGGGGCCCGGCTCTCGCCGAAGCACGCCAACTTCGTGGAGAACACAGGGGAGGCGACAACGGCCGACATCCTCGCCTTGATGGCGGCCGCCAGGCGCAAGGTCCACGAACGCTTCGGGGTTGTCCTCGAGCCGGAGGTCCAGGTTCTCGGCGAGGTGAGTTGGCCGGAGGAATGGCGGCTCGAGCGCTGAATCGGAAGGAATGGCAACCAGAGCGCTGAGCCCGCGCCCGCCCGTCGGGCGCGCGTCTTCGGCCCGCCCGCGCCCGGCCGCCCGGGGCGCGCTGATCCGCGGCAGGCTGATTGCCGGCGTGATCGCGATCGCGGTGCTCTACGCCGGATACATGCTCTGGTTCCGGAACCTCCCCTGGTTCGCGATCGACAGCGTGACCATCGCCGGCGCCACCACCCACGAGCGACAGATCAAGACGGCGGTCGAGCGGGCGGCGGGAGACATGACGACGCTCCATATCAAGGACGACCAGCTCCGGGATGCCGTGGCGCAGTTCCCGACCGTCGCCACCGTCCGGGCGAGCACGAGCTTTCCCCACACGCTGCACGTGATCATCAGCGAGAGGCTGCCAATCGGGTTCATCAAGGCCGGCGCGAACCGCACGGCGGTCTCCGCCGACGGCTACCTGCTGCCCGATGCGAGCTTCGATCCCAAGCGCCTGCCGAGAATCGAGGGGCCCGTGGCGCACGGCGTCCGGCTCGACGGAGACACAGCGGCCCAGGCCGCGATCCTGGGTGCGACGCCGCAGCCGCTGCGCGACCAGGTGATGGACTCGAGCTGGGACGAGCAGCACGGCGGGGTACTGGTGCAGCTCGACGGCGGGCCGGAGGTGCGCTTCGGCGACGGCTCTCGCGCCAGGGAGAAGTGGACGGCGGCAGTCGCCGTGCTCTCCAGCCCCGAGAGGGGATCGCCCTCCTACCTCGACGTGAGTGTCCCGGAGCGTCCCGTCTCGGGAAGCTGAGCGGCGCCGGGCGCACAACTCGCACGCTGCAAAGCGTTGTGCAAGATGATCTGGCCCTAGAGGCGATCCGCGGCGGGCATCGAAAACAGACGGCACAATGGCCGCAAAATGCGCCAATTTGCAGGTATTTCCAGGGGGCTCAACCAACCCTGTACCTCGACCTGTAGACGAGACTTACCCCGACGGAACTCTCAAGCAAGACTTGAGAGTCCAGGCGTGAAGGACCGTTGACAGTGCGTAATTTTTGCCCTACTTTCGACTGGCCCAAATAGCCGAATCGGCGGCTGGGCTCGGAGCAGGACCAACAAATGGAGACTTCGTATCTGGCAGTCATCAAGGTCGTCGGAGTCGGCGGCGGTGGCTCCAATGCCGTCAGCCGGATGATCGACGCGGGTCTGCGCGGCGTCGAGTTCGTCGCTGTGAACACCGACGCGCAGGCGCTGCAGGCGGCTGACGCCGACGTCAAGATCGGCATCGGGCACAACCTGACCAAGGGACTCGGCGCAGGCGCCAACCCCGAGGTCGGCGGGGGCGCGGCGGCCGAGTCGCGCGACGAGATCAAGGACGCCCTCAAGGGCGCGGACATGATCTTCATCACCTGCGGTGAGGGTGGTGGAACCGGGACCGGCGCCGCCCCGGTGATCGCCGAGATCGCGAAGCAGGAGATCGGCGCCCTCACCGTGGGCGCGGTCACCAAGCCTTTCGAGTTCGAGGGCAAGAAGCGGATGGCACAGGCCGAGGAGGGCATCGACCGGCTCCGCAAGGAGGTCGACACCCTGATCACCGTGCCGAACGAGAAGCTGCTGCAGATCGTCGAGCGGCGCACGACGATCCTGGAGGCCTTCCGCGAGGCCGACGACATCCTCCGCCAGGGCGTCCAGGGCATCACCGACCTGATCACGATCCCGGGGCTGATCAACCTCGACTTCGCCGATGTCCGTTTGGTCATGCATCAGGCCGGCTCGGCGCTGATGGGCGTCGGCACCGGGACGGGCGAGAACCGGGCCGTGGAAGCCGCGAAGGCCGCGATCACGTCGCCGCTGATCGAGGAGCAGATCGACGGGGCAAAGGGCATGCTGCTCAACGTCACCGGCGGCGAGGACCTCGGCCTCTTCGAGGTGAACGAGGCCGCTCGCCTCGGCGTTCAGGCCGCAGACACCAACGCCAATATCGTCTTCGGCGCGGTGGTCGACTCGTCGATGCACGAGGAGGTCCGCGTCACGGTGATCGCGACCGGCTTCGAGGGCTTCGAGATGATCGCCCGGGCGCCGGAGTTCACCGCTCGGGCCGCCGAGCGCCGCCCCGCGCCCGTCCGCGGCGGTCGCGAGACGATGAGCGATCTGCGGATCTCAGAGTCCGAGATCGACGTCCCGGACTTCCTCAAGTAGTCGGCGGCGCTAAGGCGCCCGGAAAGCGCGCTGCGCCTCGGCCTCCTCGTGGGGGAGGAAGTTCTCGACCCGCTTGAGCTCGATGAGCTCCTCGTCGGGGAGGGTCACGGCCAGCAGTATCGTGGCGAACGTGGAAGCAGGCACGCTGAAGAGGACTCCGCTGTACGACGCGCACGTTGTTGCCGGGGCCAAGCTGGTCGATTTCGCCGGCTGGGAGATGCCGGTCGAGTACGACGGCATCCGCGCCGAGCACCTGCGAGTGCGGGGCTCGTGCGGGATCTTCGACGTCTCCCACATGGGCGAGATCGAGACCGAGGGCCCGCAGGCGGCCGAGCTGCTGCAACGCCTGCTCACCAACGACGTCTCGAAGATCCAGGTCGGCGGCGCCCAGTACTCCTGCCTCTGTCGCGAGGACGGCGGGGTGCTCGACGATCTCTTCACGTACCGGCTGGCGGACGATCGCTACCTCACGGTGACTAACGCGGCCAACCACGAGCGCGACCTCGAGTGGTTCGAGGCGCACGCGGTCGAGTTCGAGGCCGAGGTCCGCGACCGGATCGATGCCTACGCGATGCTCGCCGTCCAGGGCCCGCAGGCGCGCGAGATCGTGGGGCGGCTGGCCGACGGCGAGCTGCCGGCTCGTTTCAGCACCGCCGAGCTTGCGATCGCGGGCGCGCCGGCGCTCGTCTGCGGCACCGGCTACACGGGCGAGGACGGGGTCGAGCTGCTGATCGCCCCCGAGGGGGCGAGGACGGTCTGGGACGCCGTGATCGGCGGAGGAGCAGCGCCCGCGGGGCTTGGGGCGCGCGACACGCTTCGCCTCGAGGTCAACTACTGCCTGTACGGCAACGATCTCACCGAGGAGCGGACGCCGATCGAGGCCGCTCTCGGCTGGGTCGTCAAGGAGGACACCGGCTTCGTCGGGTCGGAGGCCTGCCGGAGGGTCCGCGAGGAGGGGCCGAGGGAGATCCTCGAACCCTTCGTGATCTCAGGCGCCGGAATCCCGCGGCAGGGCAACCCGATGCTCTGGGGCGACGAACGGGTCGGCGTCGTCACCAGCGGGACGATGTCTCCTTCCCTCGACGTCGGCATCGGGATGGGCTACGTGCAGGCCGACCTGGCGGAGCCCGGAACCGCAATCCAGATCGACGTGCGCGGCAAGCTCCGCCCGGCGGAGATCCGCGAGCGCCCCCTGTACTCGAAGAACTGAGCTCCGGCGAGTGGCCCGGCCCGATAGGTTTCCGCCGTGGCCGAGGAGACCTACCCCGAGGACCTTCGCTACCACCCCGAACACGATTGGGCGCGCATCGAGGGCGACACCGCGACCTTCGGCATCACCTGGTACGCGCAGGATGCGCTCGGCGAGGTGGTCTTCTACGAGCCTGCCGAGGTCGGCAAGAAGCTGAGCAAGGACGAGCCCTACGCCGAGGTCGAGTCGGTGAAGGCGGTCTCCGACGTCTATGCGCCGCTCTCGGGCGAGGTCACCGAGGTCAACTCCGCGCTCGCCGAGAAGCCCGAGAAGATCAACCAAGACCCATACGGCGAGGGCTGGATGGTCAAGGTGAAGCTCTCGGACCCCTCCGAGGCCGACCAGCTGATGGATGCGGCCGCCTACAAGAAGCTGCTCGAGGAATCCGACTAAGCCGGGGAGCCGGCCGAGCTCACCCGAGCGCCGCGCGAGCGCCCGCGGTGAGCGCCATCGCCACCGCCATGGTGAGGAGGATTCCTCCGCGCAGGGCGACAACGGCGCCTGCGCCGGCGATCCCGAGCGCGCGTTCGTCCAGGGTCAGCTCGGAGCTCCCGCCCCCGAAGGTCTCGGTCACCACCAGCGCCGCGAGCAGCGCCGGGGCAAGGAGCCCGACCACGCCCATGGCGCGCACCGGCAGCTCGCGTCCGCCGAGCGCGACCGGACCCGCGCCGCGGATCACCGCAGTGGTTGCGATGAGCCACGCCACCAGGACCCATGCCTCAGCCAACCGGGTCCTCCTCGATCTCCAGATGCTCGGCCTCCGGTGCGGTCGGCCCGCGCCGCAGACCAAGCAGAGCTGCACCGCTGGCGGCGATCACTGGCACCCCCGCGGGAGTGGCCGGCATCAGTGCCAGCGCGATCGCCGCGCCCAGCGCGGCGACGAGCGCGGCGAGACGGTCTCTCCGGAGCTCGCCGCCGACCAGAAGGGCAAGGAAGAACGCCGGGAAGAGCGCGTCCAGGCCGAGGTCGGCGGGATCGCCGATCAGGCCGCCGGCCAGCAAGCCGATCGCCGTCCCGCCGACCCAGGCGGGGTAGGAGGGGAGGGTGGCGCCGACCAGGAAGTCGGGGTCGAAGCGACCGCCGCCGCGGTTGGCCATCGCCCACGAGGCGTCGATCATGGTCTCGCCGTACCCGGCGCGCCGCAGCCAGCCTCCGCGGAGCGACGGAGCCAGGGCGATCCCCATCGGCAGGTAGCGCGCGTTGAGGAGGACCGCGGCGATCACCGCCGCCGCCACACCTCCGCCGCCCCCGAGCAGGGCCACGGAGCCGAACTGGGCTGAGCCCGCGAACACGAGCGCCGACATCACCAGGGTCGCCTCGGTCCCCACTACCGGCTCGGCCACCACCCCGAACGAGATCGCGAGCACGCCGGCTGCGATCGCGAAAGGGATGCCGGCCCGGATCCCCGCTCTGAGCGAGTCCCTTCGCATGCCGCGCACCTTATTCTTCAGGTTGAGCGATGAGGCTCGCTCCTAACCGCGGTTCGCGCCGCTGATGGCCTCTAAGTCGATGTCAACGACAGCAGGAGGTCATCCGTGACATGCGCCTTGGTCACCATCTTCGGAGCCGGCCGCCGTCATGGGCCTGGCTCTCGGGAGGACACTGGGAAGCTCGAGGGCTTCGGCGCGAACCTCCCGACTGCACACCGCCTGACATCCTGCGGCTCTCCGAGGACCTGCCGATCGTGATCGAGGGGGCGGACACCGCCGAGCGGATCGAGGCGATCATGCCGAAGCTCGACTAGATGGTCACCGAGGGGATGGTGACCATGGAGAGGGTGGAGGTGGTCAGCTACCGCGCTCAGTCGACACAGGGGGATCAGGGCGCCTGACTACGATGGTTGGTCCGTGAGTCGCTACACGTCAGCCACAGACGACGACCGCCGCGCCATGCTCGACGCCATCGGCGTCGGTTCGGTCAACGAGCTCTTCGAGGACATTCCGGAACCGCTACGCCTCGGGCGCCCCGTCGATCTCCCGGACGGGAAGTCCGAGACCGAGGTCTACGACCGGCTCTCGGCGCTCGCCGCCCGCAACGCGCACGCCGAGGCGGAGACGAGCTTCCTGGGCGCCGGGATGTACGACCACTACGTGCCCGCGATCGTCGATGCGATCACGAGCCGCTCGGAGTTCCTCACGCCGTACACGCCATATCAGCCAGAGATCTCGCAGGGCGGCCTCCAGGTGATGTTCGAGTTCCAGACCGCGATGTCGGAGCTCACGGGCCTGCCGGTCTCGAACGCAGCACTCTACGAGGGCCCCTCCGCGGTGGCCTCGGCCGCGTACCTGGCGATCGGAGCAACCGGGCGGAGCAAGCTGGTCGCGTCGCGCGGCGTCCATCCCCACAGCCGCGAGTCGCTCGAGACCTACGGCGCCGGCTACGGATCGGAGCTGGTCGAGGTCCCTCTGAAGGGCGGCGCCACGGATGCGACTGCCCTGGCGGAGGCGGTCGACGACGAGACCGCCGCCGTCTTCGTGCAGCAGCCGAACTTCCTGGGCGCTGTCGAGGACATCGAGGCACTGGGCGCGGCGGCGAAGGAGCACGGCGCGTTCGTCGTAGTCGCCTGTGACCCGATCGCGCTCTCGATTCTTCGGCCGCCCGGCGATTGCGGCGCCGACATCGCGGTCGGCGAGGGCCAGCCGCTAGGCAATCGGCTCGACTACGGCGGCCCGTCGTTCGGGTTCTTCTGCGCGACCGAGGAGCACCTCCGTCGCATGCCCGGCCGGATCGCCGGTGAGTCGACCGACGTCGACGGCCGACGCGGTTTCGTGCTCACCCTCCAGACGCGGGAGCAGCACATCCGCCGCGAGAAGGCGACCCACAACATCTGCACAGCCCAGGCGCTCAACGCGCTGGCGGGGATGGTCCACCTCGCCTGGCTCGGCAAGCGGGGCTTCGTCGAGCTCGGCGAGTTGCTCGTGCGCCGTACCGCCTATGCGCGCAGCGCCTGGCCTCGGTGGACGGCGTGGAGCTCCTGCACGAGGCGCCCGTCGTCAGGGAGTTTGCGGTCGAGTTGGATGCACCCGTCGCCGACATGCTCGACCGCTGCGCTGCCGAGGGGATCGGCGCCGGCTATCCGCTGGCGCGCGATTACCCGGAGCACGAGAACGGGCTGCTGATCGCGATCACGGAGCGGCGTAGCAGCGAGGACATCGATCGGCTCGCCGAGGTGCTTGGCCGCGCCGTCGGCAGAACTGCGCTCCGCAAGGTCGCGGAGGGGGTCGGCGATCGTGAGCGATCTCGGGAACTCCTCCGCGGCCCGTCGACGGCGAGACTCCGATGCAGCGTGATCCGCGCGACGACGATCTACGAGAAGTCCGTCGAGGGCCGCCGCGCCGCGACGCATGCCCGACGCCGGCGTGCCGGAGACGCCGATCGACGAGCTGATCCCGAAGAAGCTCCTGCGCCAGCGGACTGCGGAGCTCCCCGAGGTCTCCGAGCCGGAGATCGTCCGCCACTACAACCGGATCTCGAGGCGGAACTTCGACCTCGACACCGGCTTCTACCCGCTCGGCTCGTGCACGATGAAGCACAACCCCCGGCTCAACGAGCGGGTGGCGGCGCTGCCGGGCCACGCGAGGCTCCACCCCGCTCAGGATCCGAAACGGGCGCAGGGGGCCCTCGAGCTGATGTGGCTGCTTCAGCGGTCGCTCGCCGAGATCTGCGGCCTGCCGCACGTCAGCCTCCAGCCCTCGGCGGGCTCGCATGGCGAGCTGGCCGGGCTGCTGCTCACCCGCGCCTACCACGCCGATCGCGGCGAGGAGCGGACCAAGGTCCTCACCCCGGACACGGCGCATGGCACCAACCCCGCCACTGTGACGATGGCGGGCCACGAGGTGGTGAAGCTCGCCTCCAACGAGCGCGGCGGCATCGACCTCGACGACCTCCGCTCCAAGGCGGACGGCGACACCGCCTGCCTGATGCTCACCAACCCGAACACCCTCGGGCTCTTCGACGAGAACATCGCGGAGATCGCCAAGATCGTCCACGACGCCGGCGGGACCCTCTATTACGACGGCGCGAACCTGAACGCCATCATGGGCCACTCACGGCCGGGCGACATGGGATTCGACATCGTCCACGTCAACCTCCACAAGTCCTTCTCACAGCCTCATGGAGGCGGCGGCCCGGGCGCCGGCCCGATCGCCGCCTCAGAGCGGATCGAGCCCTACCTGCCGCGGCCGCAGGTGGTCCGCCGCGAGGGGCAGAACGGCGGCGAGCCCAGCTTCGACCTTGATTACGATCGCCCGAAGTCGATCGGGCGGCTGCGTGGCTTCCAGGGCAACTTCGGCGTCTTCGTCCGCTCCTACGCCTACATGCTGAGCCTCGGCGACGACGGTCTCCAGGAGGCCTCCGAGACCGCGGTGCTGAATGCCAATTACCTGCTGGCGCGGATGAGTGAGGGCAGGGCGGGAAAGTACATGCCCGTCGCCTTCGACCGGCGCTGCATGCACGAGTTCGTTCTCTCCGGCGCGCCGGCGAAGCGGGAGCTCGGCATCAAGACGGTCGACATCGCCAAGCGGCTGCTCGACCACGGCATGCATCCGCCGACGGTCTACTTCCCGCTGCTGGTCGACGAGGCGCTGATGGTCGAGCCCACCGAGACCGAGACGCGCGAGACCCTCGACGCCTTCGCGGAGGCGATCGAGTCGATCCTGGCCGAGGCGGAAGAGGACCCGGCGATCGCGCAGGGCGCGCCCTACACGACCCCGGTCCGCCGGCTCGACGAGGTGGCGGCCAACCGCAAGCCGGTCGTCCGCCAGCCGCTCTGACGCGGGACCAGCCGGGTGGAGCCGCTCAATCCGCGTCGAGCTCCCCGATGCCGGGCAGCCGCTGCTTGAGCTTCAGCACGGGCTCGAAGAGGTCACCCTCCTTCTCCACCCGTTTGATCGCATCCGGGATCTCGAAGCGGAGGTGCTCGACCTCGCCGCGCTTGGCGGCGCGCTCCACCTCCGGCCAGCGCAGCGGGATCGAAGCGGTGGGGAGCTCGCGGGCCCGCAGCGAGTAGACGCCGATCGTCGTCTTCTTCTGGTGGTTCTGGCTCCAGTCGACGAACACCTTGCCGCGCCGCTCCACCTTGGCCATCTTGGAGACGACGTCCTTCGGGGTCTGCTTCTCGAGCAGCTGGGCGACCGCCTTGGCAAACGGCCCGGTCTGCTCGTAGGTCACCTTGGTGTTGAGCGGGACATAGACCTGCAGGCCCTTGCCCCCAGAGACCTTCGGGAACATCTCGAGATCGAAGGCCGAGAAGATCTCGCGCACGCGAAGGGCGATCTTGCAGCACTCGACCAGACCCGCGGGCGCCCCGGGGTCGAGGTCGAACGCCAGCACGGTCGGCTGCTCCATCCGGGTCGCTTTAGAGAGGGAGGGGTGGAGCTCGAGCGCCGCCAGCTGGGCCATCCAGATCAGCGTGGGACGGTTCTCGCAGAGGCAGAAGTCGATCTCGCCTGCCCGCCGGTCGACGTAGATGGGGGTCGTCTTCACCCACTCCGGCCGGTGCTTCGGGCAGTTCTTCTCGAAGAAGGAGGCGCGCGGGTTGCCGACGCCTTCCGGAAAGCGCCGGAGCGTCAGCGGGCGGCCCCGCAGGTGGGGGAGGATCGCGTCAGCGATCCGCGCGTAGTAGTCGATGACCTCCGCCTTGGTGGTCTTGGTCTTCGGATAGAGGACCTTGTCGAGGTTGGTCAGCTTGAGCTTGCGCCGACCAATCGTGACTTCCTTGCCTGCCGCTATGCCTTTGCCTTCTTACGCGAGGTGCTCTTGCGGCGACCGTTGCTTGAGCTCTTCGACTTGGGCTTCGCCTTGGACTTGGGCTTCGCCTGCGCCTTGCCGTCGGTCTCGGCCTCCTCGCCGCGCACCGCCGCCAAGCTCTCCTCCAAGGCGGCCATCAGATCGGGCGCCTTGGTCGGCTTCGGCTCCTCGGTGGGGGCGCTGACGACCTCCTTGCCGGCGGCCTTGCGCTCGAGCAAGTCGAGCAGCTCCTCGCGGTACTCGTCGCGGTACTGATTCGGCTTGAAGTCGCTGGTCAGGGACTCGATCAGCTGCTTCGCCATCTCGAGCTCGCGCTTCTCGGGCTTCTTCGGCTTGGCCTCCTCGAAGACCTCGCCGTCGAGATCCTGCGGCGAGCTGACCTCGTCGTGGAAGCGCATCGTGGTCAGCGTAAGGACGTCGTCCATCGGCCGGATCGCTGCGAGATGCTCCTTGTTGCGGAGCACGAAGCGGGCGATCGCGACCTTGCGCGCCTCCCTCATCGCCTGGACGAGCAGGGCGTAGGCGCGCTCGGCTCCCTTGTCGGGGCCGAGGTAGTAGGGCTGCTCGAAGTAGATCGGATCGATGTCGTCGAGGTCGACGAAGTCCTGGATCTCGATCGCCCGCGTCCTCTTCGGATCGAGCTCGGCGAGCTCGTCGCGGCTCAGGACGACGTACTGATCAGGCGCGTACTCGTAGCCCTTGACGATCTTCTCGTAGGGGACCTCCTTGCCGTCGGACTCGGCCACGCGCTTGTGCCGAATCCTGGCGCCATCGTCCTCCCGCAGCTCGCGGAACCGCACCGTCTGCTTGGAGACGGCGCTGTAGAGCTTCACTGGCACGTTGAGCAGTCCGAAGCTGATCGAACCGCTCCATATCGCCCTAGCCACGCGTAATCACCTCGATCCTGGTCCTTCGACAACACTCAGGTTACCCCTGGGCGGGTTCCCCGAACCGGGCGCAAGCTTGCGTCCCATGCCAATAAGACCGGCTGTGCGCCGGAGACTCATCGTGTGCTCACAGCTCCCGCACGATCTCGCGCGGGTCCTTGTCGTCGCGCAGACCCTTGAAGGCGGGCTGGCGCAGGGTCCCCTCGTTGGTCCACTCGGTCCAGGAGACCTCGCAGACAAGCTCCGGCTCGCACCAGACCGCGAACCGGGCCTTCGGACCCGTCGGGGCGCCGACCTCGAAGGGGCTCTCGGCGCGCTTGCGCCTGCCGAGCTCACGCGTAAGGAAGTCGATGTGGTCTTCCGTGAGGCCGGAGCCGACGCCTCCGGCGAAGTGCAGGATTTGCGGCTCGCTCTCCGAGAGCTCGGAGCGCCGCTTCTCGTAGTAGCCAACCAGCAGCGAGCCGACGCGATTGGCGCGCCGGCCCTCGCCCGGGAGATAGCCGCCGATGACGAACTCCTGGCGGCGCCAGACGCGCTCCTTGATCCACTCCCCGCTGCGCCTGCCCGGCCGGTAGGGGCTTTCTGTGCGCTTCGCGACGATGCCCTCGAGCCCCTGGCGGCGGGCCGCCTCGAGCAGGCTGGGGCCGCCGCCGTGCCGGTAGCGAGGGGTTCGCCAGCGGGGCCCGTCGAGGCCCAGCGCCGCGAGCAGCTCGCGACGGCGGACGTAGGGAAGGTCCCGTACGCAGCGGCCATCGAGGTGCAGCAGGTCGAAGATCACGTAGTCAACCGGCGTCTGAGCCACGCGTGCCTTGATTGCCGTCGGCGAGGTCAGTCCCATGCGGCTCTGGAGCAGCTGGAACCGCGGCCTGCCCTCGGGGTCGAGCGCGACCACCTCCCCGTCGACGATCGCGGCGTGATCCGCGAGCGCATCGGCGATCGGGGCCAGCTCCGGATAGCGGGCGCTGACGTCCTCGAGCCGCCGACTCAGCATGCACCAGCGGCCGTGGTCGGCGTAGCCCAGGGCCCGCACTCCGTCCCACTTGATCTCGTAGGCCCACTCACCCGAATCGGACTCGGGGATGTGGCCAGGCTTGGCGAGCATCGGCTCCAGCCGGCTCGGCATCTCCTCCTCCGGCGCCTGATCGAGGACCGATGCGCTCTTCGTCCTTGCCATGGCACTCGATTATGCGTGCGGCCTTTAGCCCGCGTCGGATAATCGGAGAGGTGCTCTTCGATCTCGAGGACATCACCTACTCGCGCGGCGGGAAGGTCGTGCTCAGGGACGTCCGCGCCCGCCTGCCCGTGGGCGCCAACTCCCTCCTCGGTGCCTCGGGAAGCGGCAAATCGACGCTGCTGCGCCTGCTCAACCGCCTCGCCGACCCGGACTCCGGTCGGGTGCTGTACGAGGGGACGGACGTGCGCGAGCGCGACCCGCTGGAGCTTCGCCGCGAGGTCAGCCTGGTGCCGCAGCTGCCGGCTCTGATCGACGGCACGGTCCACGACAACATCGCCTACGGCCCGCGGCTGGCCGGTCACAGCTTCGACGCGCGGAGCTGCCTCGAGTTGGCGGGGCTCGACCCCGCGTTCGAGGATCGGGATGCCTCCAAGCTCTCGGTCGGTGAGCAGCAGCGGGTGATGCTGGCCCGCGCGCTCGCGCTGGAGCCGCGCGTCCTGCTCCTCGATGAGCCCACCTCGGCGCTGGATCATGCAGCGAGGGATGCGGTGGAGGGGACGCTGAACCGGCTGCGCGCCCGGACCGCGATCTCGCTCGTCGTGGTCACCCACGACATCGATCAAGCCAGGCGGCTGTCGGACTACGTGGTGCGGATCGAGTCGGGCAGGGTCATCGCCCAGGGGTCGGCGACCGAGCTGCTCGCGGAGCCCCCGGAGCCTACGATCGCAGCCGCCGAGGACGCCTCGTGATCCTCGCGGCGGCGAGCTCGAGCTCGATCCATGTGACGCTCGGCGAGGTTGCGGCGGCGCTCGCCCTGGTGGCGATCGCCGCGATCGCCTCGCGCTCATGGCACGCGGGACTCGAGGAGGACATCGGGATCGCCGTGGTCCGCTCGTTCATCCAGCTGACGGCGATCGGCTACGTGATCACCGTGATCTTCGACGAGGACTCCGCGGTGCTGGTCGTGGCCCTGATCGCCGTGATGGTCGTCTTCGGGGCCTTCACCGCTCGCTCGCGGGCCCGGCTCGTACCGGGCGCCTTCTGGCCGCTGCTGATCTCGCTGGGCGTAGCGGCCGCGGCGACGCTCGGGCTGGTGCTTGGGCTCGGCATCTTCGCGGCGACCCCGCGCTACGTGGTACCGGTCGGAGGAATGGTCGTCGGCAACTCGATGACCGCGGCGGCCGTCGCGCTCAACAGGCTCGGCGAGGACGTCCACGACCAGTCCCGGCGGATCGAGGCAACACTGGCCCTCGGGGCGACCTCCTCCCAGGCCGTCACGCCGCTGGTTCGCCGCAGCCTGCGCTCCGGGATGATCACCCTGGTCGACTCGACCAAGACGACCGGGCTGATCTTCTTCCCGGGGACGATGGTGGGGATGCTGCTCGCCGGGGCGGACCCGACCGACGCGGTGCGCCTCCAGCTGATCCTGCTCTACGTCCTGCTGGGCGCGGTCTCCATTGCCGCCCTGATGGCGATCACGCTCGCCCGGCGCAACTTCTTCACTCCGGCCCACCAGCTGCGGGAGCCGCCGGATGTGTGAGGGTGCTCCGGTTGTGCGAGGGCGCGCGACAGCGCGACCCGTGATCTGTGGGAGGAGCAACCCGTTTATGGCGAAGCCGGGTAGATGAACCTGTGGCCGAGCAGCTCGGCCACGGTGACGAACTGGTAGCCGCGGTGGCGCAGGTGGGAGAGGATCGCCGCCAGGGCGGCGACAGTCTGGCTGCGGTTGCCGCCGCCGTCGTGCATGACCACGATCGAGCCGTTGTGGGCGTGGTGGATAACTCCCGACGCGATGGCCCCGACGCCTGGACGGGCCCAGTCCCTGGGGTCGACGTCCCAGTCGACCGTGACCATCCGCTGGGCGTGGGCACGATCGATCACCCCGCTGTTCACGTGTCCGCCCGGTGGACGGAAGTCGCAGGGCGTGAACCCCGTCGCGACTCTGATCAGCCGGTTCGTCTCACGCAGCGACTGCGATGAAGGATTGGACTCGTGATGCAGGGAGTGGTTTCCGATCTCGCTTCCCTGGGCGAGGATCTCCTTCATCGTCTTTGCCCGCCCCGAGGTCTCCTGACCGATCTCGAAGAAGGTGGCGTGGGAGTCGAACTGCCGCAGGACCCTCAAGACCCTGAGCGTGTAGTCGCTCGGTCCGTCGTCGAAGCCGATCGCGATCCTCTTCTTCCCGCGCGGGCCGTGCGTGTGGAAGGGGGCCCCACCGTGTGTGCAGCCGATCGGGAGCTCGACCTGGGTGTGCTGGGCGCCGGCTGGCACGGCGACCAGCGCCAAAGACGCCAACGTGATGAACGCCACCCGTCCCCTCATCCGACGGGTCAGTCTCCCGCGTTGGGAGTGCGGCCGCAAGCGCTCCTCGCCGGGGCCGAGAAGACCGCCTCCGTAGACTGGACACGCCTTGTCCGATGAGCGCCGCCGCAAGCGCTTCACCATCATCGCGACGATCCTCGGCTCGACGATCGTGTTCCTGGACGCGACGGTCGTCAATGTCGCCCTGCCGGCCATCTCCGACGACCTCAACGCGGGGCTGGCCGACCAGCAATGGGTCGTCGAGGCCTACGCTCTGGCGACCGTCTCCCTGCTCCTCGTCGGGGGTGCCCTCGGCGATCAGTTCGGGCGCAGGCGGATCTTCGAGTTCGGCCTGATCGGCTTCGGGGCCACCTCGGTCCTCTGCGCGATTGCCCCGTCCAGCGCGTTCCTGATCGGTGCGCGCGGGCTTCAGGGACTCACCGGCGCCCTGCTGGTGCCTGGTTCGCTGGCGATCCTGGCCGCGACCTTCGCGGGCGCCGAGCGCGGCAAGATGGTGGGCACCTGGACCGCCTGGACCGGGATCGCCACAGTGATCGGGCCAGCTGGGGGCGGAGCTGTCGTGGAGGCGATCTCCTGGCGGGCGATCTTCTGGGTCAACGTCCCGCTGGTCATCTTCACCGTCCTGGTGACTCGCGCTCACGTCCAGGAGAGCCTGGACCCGGAGGCCGATCGCGCGATCGACTGGCTCGGGATCCTGCTGTCTGCGCTGGGCCTAGGGGGGCCGGTCTTCGCGCTGATCGAGCAGCCGACGTACGGCTGGAGCGACCCTCTGGTGTTCATCCCGCTGGTCGGCGGGGTCCTGCTCTTCGCCCTCTTCCTGATCTGGGAGTCGCGCTACCGGCATTCGATGCTCGACCTCGGCCTCTTCCGAATCCGGAACTTCGCTGTGACGAACCTCGAGACCCTAATCGTCTACTCGGGGCTGATCGGCGCCTTCTTCTTCGTCACGCTTTTCCTGCAGCAGACCGTTGGCTATTCGCCGCTGGCCGCCGGATTTGCGACCACCCCGATCTCGTTGGTCCTCTTTTTCCTCTCGCCGGTGTTCGGCAGGATCGCGACGAGCACGGGCCCGCGGATGCCGATGTGCGTAGGGCCGATCGTCGGTGGGATCGGGCTGTTGCTGCTGACGCGCGTCGGCTCGGACCCCAGCTATGTGGCGGACGTGCTGCCCGGCGTGATCATTTTCGGCCTCGGACTGTCGGCGACCGTGGCGCCGCTGACAGCGACCGCGCTCAACTCGGTCGCGGAGAACCGCGTCGGGGTCGCCTCGGGCATCAACAACGCGGTCGCCCGGGTGGCAGGCGTTCTCGCCATCGCAATCTTCGGCGCGCTGATCGCCGGCAAGTTCACCTCGACCGTGGACGGGAAGCTCAGCGACGCGAACCTCTCCTCCCGCGCCGATCAGGCGATCAGCGAGGCTAAAGCCAATCCGCTGCAGCGCCCGGACACCGGTGGGCTCCCACCCGCGGAGGCCGCTGAGGTCGAGAGCGCTTCGGTGGCGGGGGCGGAGGACGGCTTCCATCTCTCGATGATGGCCGCGGGCTCGCTGATGATCGTCGGCGGCGTAATCGCCGGGATCGGGTTGCGAAATCCGCCGCGGGAGACCGAGTACGACTCGCCGCGCGCCGCGCCCGCCGGCGAGTGCGCCCATTGCCCCGACCAGATCGACGGGAGGCCTCGTCGCGAGGGCGAGCCCGTCGCCGAGCCGGCCTAGGCTCGACCCGGATGGCCGATCTCCATTCCGAGGCGCGGAAGCTGATCGAGTCGGACCGGCTCGCTCACATGGTCACCGTGAATCCGGATGGCAGCCCCCAGGTGAGCTGCATCTGGGTCGGGCTCGATGGCGACGAGATCGTAAGCGGCCACCTGCCGCGCAACCAGAAGGTCAAGAACGTCGAACGGGACCCGCGAGTGGCGATCTCGATCGAGGGAGCTGGCCTCAGCGAGGCGGGCCTCCGCGAGCACCTCGTCGTCCGGGGAACGGCCCGCGTGCAGCAAGGAGGCGCGGCTGAGCTCCTGCAGCGACTCGCGCACGTCTATCTCGGGCCCGACGTCAAGTTCCCCCCGATGGACGACCCGCCGCCCGGCTACGTGATCCGGACCACGCCAGAGCGGCTTGGCGGGGTCGGTCCGTGGGCCTAGCGCGACCCGCCTGGTTCCTATAGTCCGCGCCCGTGCGGATCTTCAGCGGCATCCAGCCGACGGGCCAAAAGCACCTCGGCAACTACATCGGCGCGATCCGGCAGTACGTCGAGGGGCAGGACCGCGGTGATCCGGCGATCTACTGCATCGTCGACCTGCACGCGATCACCGTCCCCTGGGATCCGGCGACGCTGCGGGAGAACGTCCACGACACGACCGCGATCCTGATCGCCGCGGGGCTCGATCCCGAGCGCTGCATCCTCTTCCGGCAGTCCGACGTGCGCGAGCACACCGAGCTCACCTGGTACCTCGCCGCGCTCACCGCGCACGGCGATCTCAACCGGATGACTCAGTTCAAGGAGAAGTCCGCGAGCCAGCGCGAGCTGGTCTCGGCCGGGCTCTTCTTCTATCCGGTGCTGCAGGCCGCCGACGTGCTCGCCTACAAGGCCCAGGAGGTGCCGGTCGGCGAGGACCAGCGCCAGCACATCGAGCTGATGCGCGAGATCGCGCGCCGCTTCAATGAGCGCTTCGGGCCGATCCTGGTCGAGCCGGAGCATCGCATTCCCGATGTGGGCGCGCGGATCATGGACCTTCAGGACCCGACCAACAAGATGTCGACGACCGGGGGCAGCGAGGGGGGGACGGTGCTGGTGCTCGACGACCCGAAGACGGTGACCAAGAAGATCAAGAGCGCCGTCACCGACTCGGGCTCCGAGGTAAGGCGGGGCGACGGCAAGGAGGGGATCGCGAACCTGATCGAGATCATGGCGGTGGCCCGAGGCACCAGCGAGGGTCAGATCGAGCGTGAGTTCGAGGGTTCCGGCTACGGCACCTTCAAGACGGCGGTGGCCGAGGCCGTGGTGGACCTGCTCGCTCCGGTCCGCGAGCGCTACGAGGAGCTGCGCCCCGATGAGGCCGCGCTCGAGCGCTCGCTGAGCGAGGGCGCCGAGAAGGCGCGGGCGATCGCGTCGGAGACGCTTGCCGAGGTGCGCTCCGTGATCGGGGTCGGCCCGGGCTGATCCGCCCGCGGGATTTTGGCGGCCGTTTGTGCCGGTCCGGCCTCTACTGTTTCGCCCGTGACCTCGGTCGCCGAGATCGACCTCGACCTGGACGTCTTCCAGGGCCCCTTCGACCTGCTGCTCGCCGTACTGCTTCGCGAGGAGATCTCGCTGGCCGAAGTGCCGCTGGGGGAGATAGTGGCCTCCTACGTCGACCATCTCGGCGAGACGGGTGATCTCGATCTCGAGGCGGTGACCGAGTTCCTGGTCCTGGTCGCGGCGCTCTGCGAGCTCAAGTCCCGGCGGTTGCTGCCGCACGAGGACGACACTGACGAGCTGGGACCAGAGGAGGCGGCCGACGAGCTGCTCGCCCGGATGCTCGAGTACCGCCGCTACAGCGAGGCGGCGGCAATGCTTCACGAGCGGCTCGAGCGGGAGGGCGGTGTCATGTACCGCTCCGCTCCGCTGCCTCCGGAGCTCCGCCGGGCTGCGCTCGACGCTGCGACCAAGGTGTACGAGGCCGAGCGCATCGGCGTCGCCCTTGGCGACCTACTGGCCCTGCCGCCGGAGCCCGACACCAGGCACATCCGCTCGACCGTCTCGCTTCAGCGGCGGGTCGGCGTGGTCCGCGATCTGCTCAGATCGCGAAAGAGCCTGGACTTCGACGACGCCTTCGGCCGGGAGGATCGCTTCACGCAGGCCGTCACCCTGTTCGCGCTGCTCGAGCTCTACCGTCGCGGGGAGGCGACCTGGACCCAGAAGGAGACATTCGGCCGCATCGAGGTGCGTAATACGAGCCACCCCCGCACGCGAAGCGGAGGGGGTGGCGGTTGATGATGCGCACCGACGGCCTGGGGCGGACACTCGAGGCGCTCCTCTTCCTCTCACCGGAGCCGGTCTCGGCGGCGGAGCTCGCCGAGGCGATCGAGGTCGAGGAGGAGGCGGTGGCCGAGGCAATCGACGAGCTCGAGCAAGCGCTCGCCGGAGACCAGCGAGGGATCCGCCTGCGTCGCGTCGCCGGCGGCGTCGCGCTGGCCGCTGATCCCGAGGCGGAGGCCGCCGCGCGCCGTCTGCTCGCCAAGCCCCGCACGCCGCCGCTCACCCAGGCGCAGGCCGAGGTACTGGCGATCGTGGCCTACCTGCAGCCGGTCTCGCGCCCGGAGATCGCCCGGATCCGCGGAGTGTCGTCGGACTCGACAGTGGGCAGCGTCAGCGAGAGGGGGATGATCGAGGAACGGGGCAGGACCCAGTTCGGCGCGGTCACCTACGGGACCACGGCCCTGTTCGAGAAGCTCTTCGGCCTCTCCGGGCTCGATGCACTGCCCGATCCGGCGCAATTCGATCCCACCCCGGAGGACGAACGGGAGCTGCGCGAGCGCCTGCTGAAGGCTGGTGAGCAGAGGGCGGAGTGAGGGGTAGGGTCGCCTCAGGCCTGGCGCTCGCCGCACTCGCAGCGGGACTGGCGGGACCGGGGGCAGGGGCCGACCCGAAGGCCGGTGCGGCGGTGGACCCGGTCGTGATCGGCAGGTCGGTCCAGAAGCGAGCCATCAGAGCTGTGCAGATCGGGGACCCGGCGGGCACGCGCGTGGCGCTGGTTGTCGGCGTCATCCACGGAGATGAGCGGGCGGGGCTGCGCATCATCCGAGCGCTCAAGCGCGAGGCGGCGGGTCAGGCCGGCGCGCTTGCCGGGACGCAACTCTGGGCGGTGCCGACGGTTAACCCGGACGGGGTCAGGGGACACACCCGCAAGAACTCGCATGGGGTGGACCTGAACCGGAACTTCCCGTACCGATGGCGTGGAGACGTCCCACAGTCGAGCGGCTACTACCCGGGTCGGCGGCCGGCATCCGAGCCGGAGACCCGGGCGGTGATGGCGTTCGTGCGGCGGATCCAGCCCGATCTCTCGATCTGGTACCACCAGCCCTGGGGCGCGGTGCTCGCCTGTCACGGCAGTCCGCCGGTCGCGGTGGAGTACGCAAAGCTGGTCGGGATGGGAACGAGCTGCCGGGGCCAGGGGTTGCGCGGGACCGCGATCAGCTGGGAGACGCACACCATCGGCGGCAGCACTGCCTTCGTGGTCGAGATGCCGCCGGGGAAGATCAGCGCAGGGTCCGCACAGCGCCAGGCGCATGCCGCGCTTACCATCGCCGAGGGTCGCTGAGGTGACCCGCCTGATCGTCGCGCTCGCCACGATCGCCCTGGCGATCTGCCTCGCCGCGGGAGTCGGCGCGGGCGCCTCGACGCCTCCTCCCGCGTCCACGGCGGCGGCGGGCAAGCCCACGATTCACAAGATGCTGATCCCGTACCCGAAGAAGCGGAAGCGGGAAATGGCCTCCTACTCCAAGCGGCACTACGGGCAATACAAGTGGCGCCTCAACAACCCGAAGCTGATCGTCGAGCACTACGCCGCGGCGGGCAGCATCTCGGCGATCTACAACACCTTCGCGCCCGACCGGCCGGACGTCGAGTTCCATCAGCTCCCGGGCGTCTGCGCGCACTTCGCGGTGTCGGCGACCGGGGCGATCTACAAGTTCGTGCCGATCTCGATCCGCTGCCGGCACGTCGTGGGCCTCAACCACGTCGCCGTCGGCATTGAGCACGTCGGCTTCTCGGACCAGGACATCCTCAACCGGCCCGCCCAGCTCAACGCCTCGTTGCAGCTCACCCAGTGGCTGCGCTGTCGGCTCGGGCTCCCGATCAACCAGGTGATCGGCCACAACGAGAGCCTCTCCTCGCCCTTCTACAAGGAGCTCGACCCGCGCTTCAGGGGACAGACGCACGGCGATTGGAGCCACGCCGACATGCAGACCTATCGCGCGGACCTCACAGCTCGGCGCCTGCTGAGGCAAGCCGAGGAGCCCGCCCGCGCCCAGCTCGGAGCGGTCGCTGAGCATCATCGGGATCAGGCGGGCGATTTCGGAGGAACCGGCCCCGGCCGCCACCTAGCTGGACAGCGGAGCGGCGGCCGATCCGGCCGCCGCTCCGCCCGCTCAGCTTCAATCGTGGGATGAGGCTCGCCAAGTACCTCGCCCACGCCGGCGTCGCCTCGCGACGCTCCGCTGAGGAGTTGATCGCCGCCGGCAAGGTGCGCGTGAGCGGCGAGGTGGTCACGGACCCTGCTCGCGATGTCGGCGAGAGCTCCGAGGTCGAGGTCGACGGCCGCCGAATCGCGGCCGAGCCGCGCGAGGTCTGGGCCGTCAACAAGCCGCGCGGCGTCGTCTCGACCGCGCGGGAGCCGGGCAGGAGACCGGCGGTCACCGAACTGGTCGACTCCCGGCGCCGGCTCTACCCGGTCGGACGCCTGGACGCGGACTCGACCGGATTGATCCTGCTCACCAACGACGGCGAGCTCGCGAACCGCCTCACGCATCCGCGCTACGGCGTCCCGAAGACGTATCTGGTGCGTCTCGCGCTGACACCCTCCGAGCGCGACCTGGACCGGTTGCGCAGCGGTGTCCGGCTCGACGACGGGAAGACAACGCCCGCCGAGGTCGAGTGGCTAGGGGAGCGCAAGCTCGAGATCACCATCCGGGAGGGGCGCAAGCGCCAGGTACGCCGGATGGCCGAGGCGATCGGCAACGAGGTGGAAGCACTGACTCGAATCCGAATCGGCTCGCTCGAGCTGGGTGACCTTCGCCGAGGCGAGGCTCGCCGGCTCGATCGAAGGGAGGTTGCCACGCTCTGGGAAGATTCCGCGCCGTGACCGACGAACTACGACTGTGGGCCGTCCGCGGCGCGACGAAGGCGGCGCGCAACAACCCCGATGCGATCGTGGCGGCGACCGAGGAGCTGATGCGTGAGCTGATCGGCCGCAACGAGCTCACGCCGGAGCGAATGGTGAGCTGCATCTTCACCTCGACCCACGACCTGAACGCCGAATTCCCGGCCGTCGCTGCGCGCAACCTGGGGCTGGACGGCGTTCCGCTCCTTTGCGCGCAGGAGGTGGACGTCCCCGGGGCGATGCCCTCGGTGATCCGGGCTCTGGTCCACTACTACGCGCCAAACGACCACACCCCCGTGCATGCCTATCTCGGCGAGGCCCAGGAGCTGCGCTCGGATCTGAAGGCGGCGCAGTAGTGGTTGGCGGATCTCTCCGGGTCCGCGACGCTATACCGGACGACACAGACGCGATCGTCGCGGTGACGGCCGCCGGCTGGCGCACCGCTTATCGCGACATCGTCGCGCCGGAGCGGCTGGCGGACCTGCCGGTCTTGCGCTGGCGGCACGAGATCCAAGTCGGGCTTCTCCGCCCGGTCGACGACGCGTTCAGCTACGTCGCGGAGATCGACGGCGAGTTCGCCGGTTACTGCTTCGTGGCCGCACCCTCGCGGGAGCCCGACCTGCGGCCGAACGTGGCTGAGCTCGTTGCCATCTACGTGGAGCCCGATCGCTGGCGGCAGGGCGCCGGAGAGGCGCTGATGAAGGCGGCGATGCTGCGGCTGGCCGGGCTGCCCTACGACGAGGTCGTCCTCTGGACGTTCAAGGAGAACGCCCCCGCGATCGCCTTCTACGAGCGCCACGGGTGGAGCCGCGACGGGGAGGAGAAGGTGCACCCGGGCGCTCAGGCCGTGACGATCAGGTTCCGCCACCCCACCTAGCATGGAAACGGCATGACGGTCACCTTCGCCGACAAACTGGCCCGGATCCCCAACTACGAACCGGGAACGTCACTCGCAGACGCCACTGCGCGGGCCGAGACCGCCGATGCGATCAAGCTCGCCTCGAACGAGTCGCCCTTCCCACCGCACCCGGCGGTGATCGATGCGATCACCCGGGCCGCGGCGCGGGCGCACCGCTACCCGGATCCCGATGCGCGAGCGCTCCGCCGCGCAATCGCCGACCACCATGAGACCGACCCGGCGCGCATCGCCGTCTCCAACGGCTCCTGCGAGATCCTGCTCGCGGCCGCTCTCGCCCTCTGCGAGCCGGGGGACGAGATCCTCTACGCCTGGCCCTCCTTCTCGATCTATCCCTACCTGGCCCCCCTTTGTGGGGCGCGCGAGATCCGCGTCCCGCTGGGGCAGGGATACGTCCACGACCTCGACGCGATGCTCGAGGAAGTGACGGCGGCGACCCAGCTGCTGATCGTGTGCAACCCCAACAACCCGACCAGCACACACCTTCCCGCCAATCGCGTCGGCGCCTTCATTGAGAACGTTCCCGAAAGGACCACGATCATCCTCGACGAGGCCTACATCGAGTACCAGACCAACGACGACCCCGACACAACGCTCGACCTGCTCGCCGGGCGCCCCAACGTCGTCCTCCTCCGCACCTTCAGCAAGGTCCACGGGCTGGCCGGCCTGCGGGTCGGCTACGCGCTCTGCTCGCCGCAGTTCCGCGCCGCCGTCGACGCCGTTCGCCAGCCGTTCAGCGTCAACGAGCTTGCCCAGGCGGCCGCCACGGAGGCGATCCGCCACCAGGACGACGTCGCCGACCGCGTGGAGAAGAACGTGATCGAGCGGGTCTTCGTCGAGGAGGCACTCCACGAGATGGGACTCGTGACGGCCGAGTCGCAGGCGAACTTCGCGTGGATCGAGCTGGGGGACTTCGATGAGGGCGAGGTGGTCGAGTCGCTCGCGAAGGCGGGTGTAGCAGTTCGGCCGGGTACTCCGCTGGGCGGCCCCGGTCACCTGCGGGTCACCTACGGAACCCACGCCGAGAACGAGCGCTTCCTCGCCGCGCTCGCCGAACTCGCCTGATCTGGGCTTCGGTCGGCCCCGAGGAACCCGAGCCCTGAGAGGGCATGGCCCTCACGACCCGAGCACTTCACCCTCCAGGGAGCCAGATCGCAGACGATGAGCGAGATGCCACAAAGTCCAGGCCGTCTGCTTCAATGATCCGCTCATGCAGCACGGCACGCACATCGCCGCTCCCTCGAGCCGCTTGGCGGCTCGCACGCGTGCCTACTTCTACTTTTGGCGATTTAGCTAGGCGTCCGGCCCGCGGCTGCCTCTAGCCGCCGACGCAGAAGCTTCACCCGCCGGGCGCCGTCTCCCACGGTTCCCTTGCCGCACCCAAGGATCACCGTCAGACCAGTAGAAAGAAGGGACGACAGGATGAATTTCGAGATGAAGGAGCTACCGAGACAGCACGCCGACCGCGTTCGGGACCAGCGGATCGAGCGCGTCGTCGAGCTGGTCTCGCCGGCGGAGATTCTCGAGGACCTGGCGCTCGGAGAGAAGCGAGAGGACGCCATCCTCGCCCGTCGCGCCGAGGTCAAGTCGGTGCTCGATCGCGAGGACGACCGCCTGCTCGTCATCGTCGGACCCTGCAGCGTCCACGATCCGGAGGCCGCGATGGAGTACGCCCGGCGGCTGGGTGAGAGGGCGGCAGAGTTGCGCGACGACCTCTGCGTCGCGATGCGGGTCTACTTCGAGAAGCCCCGCACGACGACCGGCTGGAAGGGGCTGATCAACGATCCGCATCTGGACGGGTCGCGGGATGTGAACGTAGGGCTGCACACGGCGCGCAGTCTGCTGCTCGAGGTGACGGACCTCGGACTCGCGATCGGCTGCGAGTTCCTCGACCCGATCACGCCGCAGTACATCTCCGACGTGGTCGCGTGGGGAGCGATCGGCGCTCGCACGACCGAGAGCCAGATCCACCGGCAGCTCGCGTCGGGACTCTCGATGCCGGTGGGCTTCAAGAATGGGACCGCCGGCAGCATCAAGCTGGCGGTCGACGCGGTCCGCGCCGCGGCCGCGCCGCACGCATTCGCCGGGGTCGATGTGAGCGGCACACCGGCGATCCTCTACACCGAGGGCAATCCGGACTGCCACGTGATCCTACGCGGCGGAAGGGGCGCGCCCAACTACGGGCCCCACGCGGTCGGCGAGACCCTCGAACAGCTGCGCGCCGCCGGACTGGCCGAGCGCGTCGTGATCGACGCCTCCCACGACAACAGCGGCAAGGACCACGAGCGCCAGCCGGGCGTGGTCAGTGAGATCG
Organism: uncultured Solirubrobacterales bacterium; assembly: GCA_963801055.1. Taxonomy (GTDB): domain Bacteria; phylum Actinomycetota; class Thermoleophilia; order Solirubrobacterales; family 70-9; genus DASUPK01. Next base: position 72,428 of record CAWDDE010000004.1, read on the forward strand.
CCGATCAGATCGCCGCCTGCAACGGAGCGATCGTCGGGGTGATGATGGAGTCCTTTCTGGTCGCCGGCCGGCAGGATCTCGAGTCGGATGAGCCCCTGGTCTACGGCCAGTCGATCACCGACGCCTGCATGGACTGGGACAACACTGTGCTGACCCTCGACCGGCTCGCCTCGGCGGTGCGAAAGCGGCGCGAAGCCGCCTGAGGTCATGAGGATCGCGGTCCTCGGCGTCGGGCTGATCGGCGGGTCGATCGGGCTCGCCGCCCGCGCCAGGCTCGCAGCCGAGGTGGCTGGGTTCGATCCCGACGAAGAGCTGCTCGATCGGGCGGCGGAGCTCGGGGCGATCGACTCCGGGCACGACACCGTCGCCGGGGCCGTCGAGGGCGCCGAGCTGGTCTTCTGCGCCGCTCCGGTCACCGCCCTGCCGGGGCTCGCGGCCGAGGCGCTCGATGCGGTTGGCGACGACTGCGCAGTCACGGACGTCGGCTCGGTGAAGCGTGACGTGATCGCGGCTCTCGGGTCGGACAGCCGGTTCATCGGCGGCCATCCGCTGGCGGGCGCCGAGACCTCAGGGGTGGAGAATGCGCGCGCCGACCTCTTCGAGGGCGCCCGCTGGTACCTGACCCCGACGCCGAAGACAGGCGGGCTCCTCTACGACAGGGTTCAGCGAGCGATCTCCGAGATCGGGGCCCGGCCCCAGGCGATCGAGGCGGAGACCCATGACCGGCTGATGGCGAGCGTCAGCCACCTGCCGCACGTGGTGGCCAACGTGCTGGTAACCCAGGCCGCACGCGCGCTCGACGAGGAGGCGGAGCACCTTCCCGAGGTCGGACCGAGCTTTCGCGACGCCACCAGGGTGGCCGGCGCCAACCCGGCGATCTGGGGCGACATCCTCGCGGGCAATCGCGAGGCGGTCGCTTCGGAGATCGACGCGGCTGTGGAAAGGCTGAACCAGGCCGCCGAGCTGCTGCGCACGAAGGACCGCGACGCCGTCACCGCTTGGCATGAGCAGGCCGGACGACGCCGCCGCGAGCTGATCGAGACTGAGATCGCCGGTGGCCCGCTCCACGAGCTGCGGGTGCTTGTGCCGAATCGGCCCGGGATCGTCGCCGAGGTTGCGCTTGAACTGGGTCGCGCGGGCGTCAACATCGAGGACATGGCGCTCTATCCGGCAGCCGACATGACCTCCGGAGCGATCTCGCTCTACATCGCGGGCGACGAGGAGGCCGAGCGCGCGGAGCAGCTGATCCGGGAGCTCGGCCACGATGTCTCCCGGGCGGAATGAGATTCGAGCCCGCCGGGCCTCTGCGCGGAGAGCTCAAGCCTCCCCCCGACAAGTCGATCTCCCATCGAGCCGCCCTGATCGGCGCGATGGCGGACGGGCCGACCAGGATCACCGGCTACCTGGAGTCCGCCGACACCCGCGCAACGCTGCGGGCGGTTGGGGACGTGGGAGCGGCGGTCAGGGAGGGCGAGGCGGATGACCACGGGGGGTTCTTCGTCGAGATCGACGGGATCGGCCTGCGGGGCCCGCGACCGGCGGAGATCGACGTGGGCAACGCGGGGACGCTCCTGCGGATCATGCCGGGGTGGCTGGCGGGGCAGCCGTCGGGCGAGTGGACCCTCGATGGCGACGAGTCGATCCGCCGTCGCCCGGTCGACCGGATCGCAGAGCCGCTGCGCCGAATGGGTGCCGACGTCGACTGCCGTAACGGGCGCCTGCCGCCCCTTCGCGTGCGCGGCTCGGCGCTCACGGGCATCAACTACGAGATGCCGGTGGCGAGCGCCCAAGTCAAGTCCTGCCTGCTCCTCGCCGGGCTGTTGGCTGAGGGGGGGACGACCATCCACGAGCCTTACTGGACCCGTGACCACACCGAGCGGATGTTGGCGGCCGCAGGCGCGGACATCCGCCGGGACGGCGGTCGCGTCACGGTCTCGCGGGCCGAGCGGCTCGAGGCGGGGGACGTTCCGGTCCCCGGCGATTTCTCCTCGGCCGCGTTTCTGATGGTCGCCGCGCTGCTGGTGCCGGGCAGCCAGATCAGCCTGCGTGAGGTCGGCATCAACCGCGCCCGGATCGGGCTGCTCTCGATCCTCTCGCGGATGGGCGTGGAGATGGGAGCGGCCCACGACGGGGATCGCGCGATGACCGTCGACGAGATCCGAGAGCCGGGGCCCGAACCGATAGCCACCCTCATTGTCCGGCACGCCCCGCTGAGCGGCGCGACCGTCACGCGGGAGGACGTCCCATCCATGATCGACGAACTGCCCCTGGTTGCCCTGCTCGGCTGCTTCGCCGAGGGCGAGACGGTCGTGGAGGGCGCGGCGGAGCTCCGCGCCAAGGAGTCGGACCGGATCGCGGGGATCGTCGACGGGCTCTCGGCGCTCGGTGCAGAGATCGAGACGCAGCCGGACGGCTTCGCTGTGCGAGGGACCGGCGGGCTGCGAGGCGGCATGCTGGACGCGCGCGGCGATCACCGGCTGGCGATGCTCGGAGCCATCGCGGGGCTTGCCTCGCAGGAGGGCGTAGAGGTGGAGGGGTTCGAGTCGGTCGCGGTGAGTTACCCGCGCTTCGAGCGGGACCTGCGCTCGCTTCTCGGCTAGCCCGAGCTGAGCTGCGACGGATGGCCGTCCCCCGGCCAGGGGGAGAGCACCAGCAGGATCCGCGAGTCGTCGACCGCCTGCACCTCGTGGCGCTCGGCAGGATCGAATACCGCGAGCAGACCGGTCCCGCCGGCGGCCCATTTGCCGTCGGGCGTGTTGAGCTCGACGTTGCCGGCGATCACCAGCAGCCAGGCGCGCTCATGCACCTGGTGCTCCTGGAGCTGCTCGCCCTTCGGCAGGTTGATCAGGATCGCCCTGCCCTCGGACTCGGAGTCGAGCACCTCCGGCTGATGTGGCAGGACCTCGAGCTCGTTCAGGTTCCAGCTCTCCATCGTCACCCGGCACTTTATCTCCGCGCCCCCAGCGAGGCAGACCCTAGGTGCGAGGGCGTTATGCGAGGGCGTCATGCGAGGGTGCTCCGTAAGGAGCAACCCGATTTACGCAGGCGCGACCCGTTTGGCTCAGGCGACCCGTTTAATGGAGCCGATGGTGATCGCGATCGACGGCCCGGCAGGGGCCGGCAAGTCAACAGTGGCCCAGGGCGTCGCGAGGGCGCTCGGGTTCACCTATCTCGACTCCGGGGCGATGTACCGCACCGTCGCGCTCGCTGCGCTCGACCGGGGGCTCGACCTCGCGGATGGCGAGCGACTGGGGGAGATGGCGTGGACTCTCGACGTCACCTTCGACGGCGACTCGATTCGGCTCGACGGCGAGCCCGTGGGCGGAAGGATCCGCGCCCCAGAGGTGACGGTCGCCGCCTCGAAGGTCTCGGTACATCCGCAGGTGAGGCGGGCGATGGTGAAGCGCCAGCGGGAGCTGATCGCGGCGGGCAATTACGTCGCGGAGGGCAGGGACATCGGGACCGTGGTCAGCCCCGATGCGCCGCTCAAGGTCTTCCTGACGGCGAGCGAGGAGGAGCGCGCGCGCCGCCGCGCGGCCGAGACCGGTGAGTCCGTCGCCAAGGTCCGAGAGGGGATCGAGGACCGAGATCGGCGCGACCGCGGCCGCGAGCACGGTGCGCTGCGCGCAGCCGACGATTCGGTCGCGCTCGACACGACGAACCTGACTCCGGACCAGGTCGTGGAGCGGATCGCCGAGCTGGCTCGCGAGAGGGGGATTGCCTGATGGAGGGCTCCGGCGGCGGGTCGAGCGCGCCTGCCCGGCCATTGCGGCGCCGCCCCGCGGTCGCCGTGGTCGGGTTCCCGAATGCGGGGAAGAGCACCCTGATCAACCGGCTGGCCGGCGGGCGCGAGGCGGTGACGGACGCCGAGCCGGGGGTGACCAGGGACCGCCGCGCCCTCGAATGCGAGTGGAACGGCCTCAGCTTCGACCTCATCGACACGGGCGGTGTGGACCTGGCCAACTCGGACGCGCTGGCACGCGCCGTCCAGTCCCAGGCGAGGGCGGCGATCGAGGACGCGGAGGTGATCCTGCTCGTCGCGGACGCCCGTAGCGGCCTGGGACCGGGCGACGCCGAGCTCGCGGACTTGCTGCGCCGTTCGGCTAGACCTGTCGTGGTCGCCGCCAACAAGATCGACCGGCCGGAGGACGAGCATCTCGCTGCCGAACTCAACGCGCTCGGCCTCGGTGAGCCGATCCCCGCTTCCGCCACGCACGGTCTCGGCAGCGGTGACCTGCTCGACCGCCTGGTGGAGGAGCTGCGCAGACACTGGGTGGAGGCCGGGGAAGGAGGAGGAAGGCGACGCGGTCCCCAGGATCGCGATCCTCGGACGACCCAATGTCGGCAAGTCGTCGCTGCTCAACGCCCTGCTCGGCTCGGAGCGGGTGATCGTCAACGAGCGCGCCGGCACCACTCGCGATCCGGTCGACACCGAGGCCGTGGTCGACGGCGAGCGGGTGGTGCTCGTCGACACCGCCGGGCTGCGCAGGCGCGGCAAGGTCGCGGGGACTGTCGGCTACTACGCGCAGCTGCGCTCTGAGCGCGCCGCCGAGCGCGCCGACGCGGCGATCGTGGTCTGCGACGCGACCGAGGGCCTGACGGCCGAGGACCTCCGGGTGGCCGACCTCGCGATGCGGTCGGGCTGTGCCACGCTCCTCGCCCTCAACAAGTGGGACGTCTCGCGCACCGAGTTGGACGATGCGAGGGCGCGGGCCGGGCAGAAGCTCCGCCTTCGTCCGCCCGTGCTCACCTGCTCGGCGTTCACCGGACGGGGCGTCGCGGCCGTGCTGCGGGAGGCGGTCAGGCTCGCCGGCCGAGCGGCCGAGCGCATTCCCACCCCTGGGCTCAACAAATTCGTCGCGAGCGTGGTCGCCGATCGCCCGCCGCCACAGCGTCACGGCAGGCGTCTACGCCTCTACTACGCGGCCCAGGTCGGACGGCGGCCTCCGCGTTTCGCCATCCAGGTGAACGATCGGCGGCTGATCAGCCGCGCCTGGGCCTTCTATCTCGAGAACCGGCTGCGCGAGGCGTACAACATGCAGGGCGTGCCCCTGGTGATCGACTACGTCCCGCGCAAGGGTCGTCGGAACCGGAGCGTGCAACGCGCGGGCCGGGTATAACCGGCGTTCCGTGAGTACGCCTCAACCCGGCGGCTCTGGAGGCGAGGAAGCTTCCAGCGGAGCCGGCAGCAAGAGCGAGGAAGGCAAGGAAGGTCGCCGCGCCCGGTTTCTCCACCGGCTGAGCCTTGCTCGGCCCAAGCTTCCACCGCGCAAGAGGCTTCGGCGGGGCAAGCCGTCCGCCCCCTCGCCACCGCCGGTGGTTCCCCCGCCGAAGGGTCCGGAACCGACGCCGCCCGAGGGGTCAAAGCCTCCCGAGGAGCCGAAACGGCCGAGGGACCTGCTCTTCCGCGCAAAGACGCGCTTCCGCGCCATCGGCTACTGGCTGCGGGAGAAGGGACAGGTCACGTGGCGGGGGCTGAAGCGGGCCCGCGGGGCGACCGCGGCCTGGTGGTCCAGGCGCTCGCGGGGCAGCCGGATGCAGATCTTCGCGGCCGCAGGCGTCGTCGTCCTCTACCTGGTCGTCAAGTTCGCGCCCGTCCCCGGCGTGCCCTGCGAGATCTCGGCCGCGAAGGAGTGCGCTCCCTCTAACGACACGATCGCCTACGTGCCGCAGAACGCCGTGCTCTATGCCCACCTCACGGTCAACAGCGACAGCCATCAGTGGGAGTTGACTCAGGACCTGCGCGACGCGCTCCCGAACTTCACCGCGCTGCTCCAGAGCGACACCAGCGACCTCGCGGGTCCAGCCGGGAAGCCGATCGACCTCTCGCGGGAGGTCCTGCCCTGGGCGAAGGACGACCTGGCGCTCCTCGGAGTCCCCGGGCCGAACAAAACCACGCCCGAGGCCTACATCACCGGCGTTGGCGACAGCACCAAGGCCAACCAGTTCGCCGCCAGCCTCTCACCCGGAGGGAGGTCGAACCAGTCCAAGCTCGGCGATGCAACGCTGACCGTCTACTCCAACGGCGTCGCCACGGCTCGGTCGGGGGGCCAGCTCGTCTTCGGAGCGCTGGGGGCCGTTCGCGCCGCGCTCGCGGCGAAGTCGGGTCAGCTGCCGGAGCTGGAGGGTTCCGACCAGAACACCGCCCGCGACGAGCTTCCGGACGTGCGGCTCGCGGAGGTCTATCTCTCACGGCTTGGCGTGGAACGGTTCCTGGTCGGACGCCAGGGCGGCGCCACCCAGCTCGATACCTTTGTCGACTACGGGGCGACCAGCGGGATGGCCGCGTCCGCGAGGGCGCGCGACGATGGCGTCGAGGTGAATGTCGTGAGCGAGCTCGATCCGGAGCTGGTGCAGCAGAGCCCGACGGTGTTCGCGACGCTACCCCGGTTCGATCCGGGGCTCGCCGACGAGGCTGGCCCGCGTGCGCTCGGCTATGTCGGCGTCGGCGACCTCGGCCCGGCGATCACCACGGCTCTTGTCACGGCGGGAGCCGGTGCCCAGGGGCTGGCCGGGTCGCTCAGGGGCCTCGCCCGGAGGCTCCAGCAGCAGGCGGGCGTCGATCCGCTCAAGGACCTGCTACCCGCCCTCGGCGGCCAGGCGGCACTGGTGGCCGAGCCGACCAACGCCGCGCCTTACGCGAGCCTGATCGTCGATGACGTCGACGAGAAGCAGGCCGGCGACGCCCTGGCGGCACTCCAGCGCCCTCTACTGAAATCGCTTCGGACCGGCGGGCCGCAGGTGCCGAGCTTCCAGTCCAGGGAGATCGATGGTGTGACGGTCCACTCGCTGCAGATCTCACCCGACGTGGACCTCTCCTACGCGATCTTCGACGGCAAGCTGGTGATCTCCACCCGGCCCGAGGGGATCGCGCAAGTGCGCTCGAGCGGCGACACCCTCGCCGACTCGACCGATTATCAGCGGGCCGTCGATCGCCTCCCCGATCGGGTCTCGGCGCTAGTCTTCGTCAACCTCGATGAGGTCTTTGGGTTGGCGCAGCGGGCCGGCCTGGCAGAGAATCCACTGTATGCCTCGCTCGGCGAAGACATCTCGCACGTTCAATCTCTCGGCCTTGCGGTGAGAGGAAGCGAAGACGAGCTTCGCTCGGAGCTCTTCCTGGCAATCGACGAATAGAACGAGCACATGCGACAGCTTTCCGAGAACGAGTACCTCTTCACCTCCGAGTCGGTCACCGAGGGCCACCCGGACAAGGTCTGTGACCAGATCTCGGATGGCGTCCTCGACGCCGTGATGGCCGACGACCCAGCGGGGCGGGTTGCCTGCGAGTGCCTCGTCAACACCGGCCTCGTGGTCGTCTCGGGGGAGATCACCACCGAGACCTACGTCGACATCCCGGCGATCGCCCGGGAGACGATCCGCCGGATCGGCTACGACGACCCGCGCTACGGCTTCGATCACAAGGCCTGCGCCGTGCTGACCGCGATCGACGAACAGTCCGCCGACATCGCGCAGGGCGTCGACAAGGGGTTCGAGCAGCGCGAAGGGGAGTCCTCGGACGAGATGGACTCCGCCGGCGCAGGCGACCAGGGGATGATGTTCGGCTACGCCACGCGAGAGACGAAGGCGCTGATGCCGATGCCGATTCAGCTCGCCCATCAGCTCGCCCGCCAACTGGCCGAGGTCCGCAAGGCGGAAGTGATCCCATACCTCGGCCCGGACGGCAAGACCCAGGTCACCGTCCGCTACGAGAACGACCGTCCCGTCGAGATCGCCAAGGTCCTGGTCTCCACCCAGCACCGGGAGGAGGCCGGCGAGCAGATGATCCGCAACGATCTCTGGGAGCACGTACTCGAGCCGGTGCTGCACACCGAGTACAAGGAGCTCTTCACCGAGCAGGAGCTGCTCGAGAACTTCATGGTCAATCCAACCGGCAAGTTCGTGATTGGCGGACCGGTCGGTGACGCCGGTCTCACTGGCCGCAAGATCATCGTCGACACCTACGGCGGTGCGGCGCGGCACGGTGGGGGCGCCTTCTCCGGCAAGGACCCGTCGAAGGTGGACCGCTCGGCGGCCTACGCGGCCCGCTACGTGGCGAAGAACGTGGTGGCCGCCGGGCTCGCCGACCGCTGCGAGCTGCAGGTGGCATATGCGATCGGAATGGCCCATCCGGTCTCCGTGATGGTGCAGAGCTTCGGAACCGGCAAGCTCGCGGACTCCGAGATCGCCCGGATCGTTCAGGAGAGGTTCGACCTGCGTCCGGCCGCCTTCCGGCGCTACCTCGACCTGCACCGCCCGATCTTCCAGAAGACGGCGGCCTACGGTCACTTCGGCCGCGAGGACGCCGACTTCACCTGGGAGCGGACGGACCGCGTGGACGCCCTGCGCGAGGCCGCCGGACTAGATGCGAGGGTGCCCCGAGGCGAAGCCGAGGAGCAACGCGTTTGATCGTGGCCGAGGTGCCGGCCTAGATCTACCGCCGTCGCCGCTCATAGCCTGAGCGGGTGACGATCGCGAAGGTAGAGCCGCTGCTCACCACCCGGAGTGTCTCCGGGCCGTTCGACTATCGCCTGCCGGAGGCGATGGACAGCGTCGACGTTGGATCGATGCTCGTGGTTCCGTTCGGGCGACGGCGAGTGGTCGGCGTGGTGGTGGGTCTGGCCGAGCGCAGCGAGCTCCCCAAGGGCCGTCTCGCCGAGCCGATCGAGGCGCTCGAGGCCGGGGTGCCGCCTGAGCTGGTCGAGCTCGGCCAGTGGGTGGGCGAGGAGTACTGCTCGACGCCCGCCCGCGGCCTGGGGCTGGTCCTGCCGCCGGGGGTCGGGACCGGTGCGGAGGCGCGCCGGGTTCGCCCGCTGGTCGAGCTCGAGGTCGAGGCGACCGTGGAGGGACTCGCCGCGGTCTCGGGAGGCGAGCGCCTTGGCCTCCGGCAGCGGGCGGTACTGCGGGCGCTCGTGGCGGGGCCGAAGCTCGCACGGACCCTGGCGGCGACGGCGGGCTCCGACCGGGCGACGCTCAGGCGCCTCGAGACTCGCGGCCTGGTCAGGAGCCGCGAGGTCGAGCGCCGACGGCGGCATGCGGCTCCAGGGGTGGGCGCGGTTCGAGGCGGCGTCCACCTCACCGCCGATCAGCAATCAGTGCTGGGCGCGATCGTCTCGTCCCTCAGCTGAGCCGCGCGGCGCGGCCAGCCAACGATTCCTTCTCCACGGCGTGACGGGCTCCGGGAAGACGGAGGTCTACCTCGAGTCGGCGCGGGAGGCGCTCGCACGGGGGAGGGGGGCGATCGTGCTCGTCCCGGAGATCGCTCTGACCCCGCAGACGATGGACCGCTTCCGGCGGCGCTTCGGCGACTCGGTGGCGCTGCTTCATTCTCGGATGCCCGCTGGGGCCCGCTACGACGAGTGGAGGCGGCTGCGCTCGGGCAAGGCCCGGATCTGCGTAGGGCCCCGGTCCGCCGTCTTCGCCCCGGTTGCGGATCCCGGGTTGATCGTGATCGATGAGGAGCACGATTCCTCCTATAAGCAGGAGGGCGACCCGCGGTACGACGCGCGGGAGGTTGCGAGGCGGCGCGCGACGGAGGCCGGCGCCGTGCTCCTCTGCGGCACGGCCACCCCCCGTCCGGAAAGCTGGCACGAGCTCGAACGGCTGGAGCTCTCGAGCCGCGTGGACGGACGACGGCTGCCGCCGGTGGAGATCGTCGACATGCGAGGCGGCGTCCCCGGTCCGCTGCATCCGCGTACGCGCGAGGTGTTCGCGGAGGTCGCACGCGCCGACAGCAAGGCCATCCTGCTGATCAACCGGCGAGGATGGTCCACGCACCTCACCTGCCGCTCCTGCGGCCACGCCTGGCAGTGCCCCCACTGCGACGTGTCGCTGATCCTCCACCGGGATGGCAGCCTGCGCTGCCACCACTGCGGGCACGCCGAGACGCAGCCCGAGGCGTGCCCCGAGTGCTCGTCGGTGACGATCGCCCGGGTCGGATCGGGGACCCAGCGAGTGGAGGCGGAGCTTGCCGACCTCCTGGCCCCGCTCGAGGTCTTCCGGCTCGATTCGGACAGCGCGGCGGCCAGCGGCCACGCCGAGGTCCTGAGGCGGTTCGAGTCCGCTCAGTCGGGGGTTCTCGTCGGGACCCAGATGGTTGCCAAGGGGCACGACTTTCCAGACGTCACCCTCAGCGTCATCCTCGATGCGGATGGCGCCTTGCGGCTGCCCGACTTCCGCTCCGAGGAGCGCACCTTCGCGCTGATCACCCAGCTCGCCGGACGGAGCGGCCGCGGAGAGGCGGGCGGCCGGGTGCTCGTGCAGGCCCTGGCCACGGGGGCGCCGAGCATCCGTCACGCCGCCCGCCACGACGCGAGCGGCTTCCTCGCGGGTGAGCTCGCGAGGCGCCGTGCCCTGCGCTACCCGCCCTTCTCGCATCTGATCGAGATCGCGCTGGCAAGCGAAGACGAGGAGCGCGTCGAGCGCTCGGCCGAGACCGTGCGCGAGCTGGTCGGGGATCGGCTCGCCGTGGACGATGACCTACTCGGGCCGGCGTCTCTCTTCCGGCTTCGCGGCCGCCACCGGCGCCGCCTGCTGGTCAAGTCGGATCGGCGGCATGACGCGGTCGAGGCCGTCCGCGACGCCGTCGCCACGGCCGTCCGAGAGCGCGCGCTCCAGCAGGTCTCGATCGCGGTCGACGTGGACCCGCAATAGGCCGGCGTATGTGACCCGTGTGCGCCGGACTAGACTCGAAGGCGTGAGTGAGGAGACGACACAGACGCCCGTCGAGGAACTCGACGAGGACCAGCTCGCCCGAGACGGCGAGCAGCCGATGGAGGCTGGGGAGCCTGAGGGGCTCGATCCCGAGGCGCTCGAGCGCCGCTCGGCGGCGCTCGATCAAGTGGTCAAATTCGGCGATCCCGTCCTGCGCTCGGCGGCCTCGCCGGTGACCGAGTTCGACGATGAGCTGGCCGCCGAGGGGGAGCGAATGATCGGCCTGATGCGGGACGCGATCGGAGTCGGCCTGGCCGCCACGCAGCTGGGCATCTTGCGGCGGATACTGGTCTTCCAGGTCGGCTCGGAGGCCGAGCCCACCGTCCTGGTCAACCCGGAGATCGAGTGGCGCTCGGATGATTCCGCCACCGCGGAGGAGGGATGCCTGAGCCTGCCGGGCATCGTGGTAGATGTAGAGCGCCCCCTCTTCGTCAGGGCGCGCGGCGTGGACATCCGTGGGAAACCGTTCTCGGTCGAGGCATCCGGCCTCGAAGCGCGGGTGATTCAGCATGAGGTCGACCACCTCGACGGCGTGTTGATGCTCGAGCGGACCGAACGCGACCAGCGCCGCGGCGCGCTCCGGGCTCTTCGCGAGGGCGGTACCTATGCCCCCGAGCGGCCCGACGATGAATCGGCCGCGAACGGCGGGGGCCCGGCCGGATCCGGCGAGACCGAGGAGCCGTCCGCCAGCACGGGCGGTTGAGGACCGCCTACCTGGGCACATCCGAGTTCGCGGCGGGGGTGCTCCAGCGCCTCGCCGAAACCGCGCACCGGCCGGCTCTGGTCGTCACGCCCCCGGATCGCCGCCGGGGCCGGGGCCGCAAGCTCGCCTCTCCACCGGCCGCGGAGACGGCCCGGGAGCTCGATCTGGAGCTCCACCAGACGCCGAATGTGAACTCGCCGGAGTCGCTGGAGGTGATCCGTACCGCGGACCCGGCGGCGATCGTGGTCTGCGCCTTCGGCCAGCTGATCAAGGAGCCGCTGCTCAGCGAGTTCACGATGCTGAACGTGCACCCGTCGCTGATTCCCCGCTGGCGAGGAGCGGCCCCGATCGAGCGGGCTCTCATGACAGGCGATCGGGTGACGGGGGTGACGATCATGCGCGTCACGGCGGGTCTCGACTCGGGCCCGGTCGCCCTCTCGGAGGAGATCGAGATCGCCGCGGACGACGACTACGCGTCCCTGTCCGCGAAGCTCGCCGAGGTCGGGGGGGAGGTCCTGGTGACGGCGCTGGACCGGCTCGAGAGGGCCGAGCTCGAGTTCAGGGACCAGGACGACTCACAGGCCCTCTACGCGGAGAAGGTCACACCGGAGGAACGTCGCCTCGAGCCGTCGCGGTCCGCCGTCGAGCTCGAGCGCGCCGTCCGGGCGCTCAACCCTCACATCGGGGCGTATCTGGAGCTCGAGGGCGGAGGTCGCCTCGGCGTTCGCGCGGCGCGGGCGGTGGATCACGGCCCGTCGGCGGGCACGATCGAGGCTCGCGGGCAGAAGCTCGTGCTCGGCGCCTCGGATGGAGCGCTCTGCCTGGACGTCGTTCAGCCGCCCGGCGGAAAGCCGATGAGCGCGGCCGATTTCCTGCGAGGCCACCGCGCACCAACTAAGGCTCTGTAGCGCTCGCTACTCTCGTCGTGTGGCCGAACGGATCGACAGCGCTCTGGGAAGCATGGCCGGGGCACAGGAGCCCAGCGGTGAGGCGCTCGGGCGACCGAATTGCCCGGGGTGCGGCGAGCCGTGGCTGCGTCCAGCGCAGCTCCCGGGACGCTTCGTCTGCGTCTACTGCCTGCGGCGCTTCGAGCTCGTCTCGCAGTGCCCGAACTGCGGCGAACACCAGACGATCAGCCGCATGAGCCGCACGGAGGACATGAGGTGCCAGCACTGCGGTCACTCGATGCTTAGCTCGATCTGACCTTGGAAGCCGCGACCGGCAAGGCCTCGACCACGCCGCGAGATCTATACGCGAGCAAGCGCGTCGCACCATCGATCCTCTCCGCCGACTTCTCCCGCCTCGGCCCCCAGATCGAGGAGGTGATGGCCGCCGGGGCGCGGATCATCCACGTGGACGTAATGGACGGCCACTTCGTCCCCCCGATCACGATCGGCCCACTCGTCGCCGCCTCGATCTCCGACCAGGTCCACGATGCGGGTGGCGCAATCGACGTCCACCTGATGATCGAAAATCCTGGCTCGCAGATCTCGGAGTTCGCCAAAGCTGGGGCGGACTCCATCGTCTTCCACGCCGAGGCGACGCCGCACATCAACCGCACCCTGAACGCGGTCAGGGACCTCGGCTGCCTGGCCGGGCTCGCAATCAACCCAGGCACCCCCGTGGGCGCCGTCGGCGAGTCGATCCACGACGCCGACGTCTTCCTGTGCATGACCGTAAACCCCGGCTGGGGAGGGCAGCCCTTCATCGCGGACTCTCCCGACAAGGTGCGGAGGCTCGGATCGGTGGTCGGCGACGGCGTCATCGAGGTCGACGGGGGTATCGATCCGAGTACCGCCGGGGGCTTGGCGGGCGCGGGGGCGGGCCTGTTCGTTGCCGGCTCGGCCGTTTTCGGAGCTCAGGATCCCGCGGCGGCGTACGCCGCGATCGCGGAGGCGGCGGGCGCCTCCTAGGGCCGCCCGTGGCGAACGACCAAGCCGACCGGCTGAGCCGGTTCAGAAGCTTCAAGAGCCCCGGCCCTGACTGACGGCTTCCCGATCAGATCGCGATCAGGGGCGGCCGCCCCACGCTCAGTCCAACGGGTCGCGCTGACGCGCGCCCCCGCATTACGGCCTGGTGATCGCTAGCCGGCCTCGTCGGCCGAGGCAAGCTGGAGCTCCATCTCCTCCGTCGAGCCCGGCTCGACCCGCCTCTCGCGTCGCATGATCGGCTGCCGGTAGAGCCAGTAGAGCAGTCCGCAGAGCAGGGTGGCCGCCCCCAGGTAGCCGACCTCGACCCGGTGGAAGTCGTTGTCTGTGAGCGGGACCAGCATCCAGATCACAAAGGCGACCGCACAGCCGATCCAGCAGAACGAGGCGCGGCGGAGCTGCCCCTTCGCTAGCGCCGCCTGGTTGAGCGTCGCGGCCGATAGGTACAGGCCCATGCCGATGCTGACGATCACCAGGTCCGCCCGCTGATAGGCGTGATTCTTGCCGAAGGCGATCTGCATCAGTTGCGGTCCCGCGATCAGCATGGCGAGCGCGACGAGGCCCGCAAAGCCCGCGATCGCGAGGATCGTCACCCGGACGGAGGCGCGGAAGTCCTCCTCGTTTCCCTGCGAGCCCAGGCGGGTGAGGTGGGGGAGGAGGCTGGTGGAGACTGCCTGGAAGAGTTGCAGCGGCGCCCTGGCGATCATCAACACGTTGAAGATGTAGCCGGCGGCCGCCGCGCCGGCGGTGGCGTTGACCAGCAGCGGACCGGCATTGAGGAAGGTCTGCTCCGAGAGCATGATCAGGAACACGCCAGCCGCAAACCGGCCTCCTCGGGCCAGGGTGAACTCCGAGGTATCGGGCGCCGACGGGGACTCGGCGGCGGGCTCGGGACCGGCCCGCGCGCCTCCAAAACGGCGGAGGAAGGCAAACGGAACGACCATCAGGGAGAGCGTCGGGGCGGCCACGATGCCGAGCGCGACCGCCGTCTGGCCCGAGGCGACGCCGAGCGCCACGGCGGTCGGGAACGCTGTCCGCGCGACCGATTCGCTGATGATCAGCAGCGCGTAGACCGTCAGGCGGTGGCTGCCGGCGAGGAAGCCGCGCGCGAAGTAGCTCGCCCCGTAGGCGGTCACGGCCGCGACCCCGATCCAGTAGAGCGTGGAGTTGCCGTGCAGGAGGTGATCCTGGATCGGTCCGCGAAGCGCGAGCGCGATCACGTCGAACGCGACGGCAACCCCGAGCTGGATCGTCGCCGCGACCCTGACGGTGTGACCGATCGGGGAACGGTTGGCGAGGTTTTCGGAGACGGTTCTCGAGAGCAGCTGTTCGACCGGGCGCTGCAGCACCGAGACGACGATGAAGACCGCCGACCAGAGCACCGCGACCTGCCCGTACTGCTCCTTCGAGAGCTCGTGCGAGGCGATCGCGAAGTAGAGGTAGGTGATCAGCCCGGTGATCCCGACCCCGACGGAGAGCAGGCTGGCCCGCCGCCCGTAGCTTCTCGCCTCCTCCGTCGCCTGCACGCGTCTCCGCACCGGCGGAAGCCTACGGCCCGGCTTCGCCATCCACATCAAACGGGTCGGGCTGTCGCGCCCTCGCATCAGCTCCTCGGGGTTCGCCTCGGTGCACCCTCGCGACTACAATCTCTGGCTGACTGACCAGTCAATCGGTCCGGGCCCATCGCAAAGGAGGCACCCGTGGGGACGGTCGGCACCGAACAGGACGCATCTTTCCTTCGCCGGGCGCTCGAGCTCGCGGAGGGGGGACGCGGGCGGGTCAGCCCGAATCCGCTGGTCGGCGCGGTGCTGGTTCGCGACGAGGACGTCGTTGGCGAGGGCTTCCATGCCGCGCTCGGGAAGTTGCATGCGGAGAGGGCGGCGATCGAGGCGTGCCGGACCGCCGGTGAGGATCCGGCCGGCTCCACCCTCTACGTCACGCTCGAGCCGTGCGCCCATACGGGGCGCCAGCCCCCCTGTACCGAGGCGATCCTCGAGGCGGGCATCTCGCGGGTCGTCTACGCGTCCGAGGACCCGACCGACAAGGCTTCCGGCCGCGGGCCCGGGATGTTGCGCGACGGCGGGGTGGAAGTCGAGCTCGCGGGAGGTCCGGAGGCCGCCGCCGCGCGACTGCTCAATCAGCCCTTCCGCAAGCGGGCCCGAACCGGGCGGCCCCTGGTCACCTACAAGGCCGCGATGTCCCTCGACGGCCGGGTGGCATCGCCGAGCGGGGACTCCCGCTGGATCTCGAGCGTCGAGAGCCGCGAGCTCGTCCACCGCTGGCGGTCGGACTCCGACGCTGTCGCCGTAGGAATCGGGACCGCCCTCGCCGACGACCCGCTGCTCACCGGTCGCCTCGAGGACGCGGGCAAGCAGCCCGCTCGGGTGGTCTTCGACTCCCGCGCTCGGCTGCCCGTCGACTCGGCGCTGGTCTCTTCGATCGACGAGGCGCCTCTGATCGTGATCTGTGCTTCCGAAGCCGCGTCGGCCCGGAGGGACGCGCTCGCGGGCGCGGGCGCGGAGGTGATCGTGGCCCCCGGCCGCACTGAACGGGCCCGGCTGGAGGGCGCTCTCGACGAGCTCGGGCGCCGCGAGATCCAGGACCTCTTGGTCGAGGGGGGTCCGACCCTCGCCGGCGCGCTCTTCGACGCCGGCGAGATCGACGAAGTCCGCCTCTTCATCGCGCCCCTGCTCGTCGGCGCCGCGGAGGCGCGGGCGGCCCTGGAGGGGCAGGGGGCGAACCGGATCGCCGATGGCGTCCGACCCCTGGCGACGAGCTACGAGCAGGTGGGCGAGGACCTGCTCGTCCGCGCGAGGCTTCACGAGTGGTGACGTGCTGATGTTCACTGGGATCATCAACGAGCTCGGGACGGTCGAAGCGGTCGAGGGCTCCGACGAGGGGGCGCGCCTGCGCATTCGCGCCGAGCTCGCCTCGGAGCTCGAGGCGGGCGACTCCGTGGCGGTCAACGGCGCCTGCCTGACGGCCACCTCGGCGGGCACTGGCGCCTTCGAGGCGGACGTCATGCACCAGACCCTGTCGCTGACGACCCTCGGCGATCTCGACTCCGACTCCCGCGTGAACCTCGAGCTGCCGCTACGAGCCGCCGATCGACTCGGCGGGCATGTGGTCCAAGGCCACGTGGATGGGACCGCCACCGTCGTCGAGGTCTCCGAAGACGGATTTGCGAAACGCCTCCGCCTCGAACTCCCGGACGAGTTGCTCCCCTATGTCGTCGAGCGAGGCTCAATCGCGATCGAGGGAGTCAGCCTCACCGTCGCCGAGCTCACTGGCTCGGCGCTCGAGGTCTCTCTGATCCCGGAGACCCTGGAGCGAACCACCCTGGGCTCGCTCGTCCCGGGAGCCCGAGTGAATGTGGAGTGCGACGTGCTGGCCCGCTATGTCAGGCGCCAGCTGGAAGCCGACGTGGGCGTGTCACCCTTATCCGAGGAGTAGCGATGGCCAAGCCAACCAAGGAGCCCAACCTGAGCGCCGCGAAGAGCGATTCGCCGTTCGCGACGATCGAGGAGGCGATCGAGGACATCCGCCGCGGGCGGATGGTGGTGGTCTGCGACGACGAGAACCGCGAGAACGAGGGTGATCTCACCCTGGCCGCGCAGTTCGCGACGCCCGAGGCCATCAACTTCATGGCCACCCACGGCCGTGGGTTGATCTGCCTTGCGCTCACCGACGAGCGCTGCCAGGAGCTCGGTCTCAACCTGATGGCCGCGAAGAACGAGGCGCCTTTCCAGACTGCCTTCACCGTCTCCGTAGAGGCACGCGAGGGAGTCACCACCGGCATCTCCGCCGCCGACAGGGCGCGAACGATCCAGGTCGCCATCGACCCCCACTCGCAGCCCGAGGACCTCGTGCAGCCGGGGCATGTCTTCCCGCTGAAGGCGAAGGACGGCGGTGTGCTGGAGCGGACGGGGCAGACCGAGGCGGCGGTCGACCTGACGCGGCTCGCCGGCCTGATCCCCGCTGGCGTGATCTGCGAGGTGATGAACGAGGACGGCACCATGGCGCGCGTGCCCGACCTGATCGACTACTGCGCGAGGCACGACCTGAAGATGGTCACGGTCGCCGACCTGATCGCCTACCGGCGCCGCACCGAGAAGCTGGTGGAGCGGATCGTCTCGACGCAGCTCCCCACCGCGTTCGGCGAATTCACCGCCGTCGGCTACCGCTCGCTGATCGACGACAAGCACCACGTCGCGATGGTGAAGGGGGAGGTGGCGGGCTCCGAGGACGTACTCGTGCGGGTGCATTCGGAGTGCCTCACGGGCGACGTCTTCCATTCGCTGCGCTGCGATTGCGGCGAGCAGCTCGAGGCGGCGCTCGCCAACATCGAGCGCGAGGGGATGGGCGTGCTGCTCTACCTCTCCCAGGAGGGCCGCGGCATCGGTCTCCTCAACAAGCTGCGTGCCTACAAGCTCCAGGAGGAGGGCCTCGACACCGTCGACGCCAACCTCAAGCTCGGGCTTCCCGCCGACCTGCGCGACTACGGGATCGGCGCGCAGATCCTGGTCGACCTGGGGCTGTCGAGCATCCGCATCCTGACCAACAATCCGAAGAAGATCCTCGGGCTGGAGGGCTACGGGCTCTCGGTGACCGATCAGGTGCCGATCCAGGCGGTGCCCAATCCCCACAACGAGGCCTACCTGAATGCGAAGCGCGAGCGCCTCGGCCACGCGCTCCACCACCAGGGGCTGCCGCTCGACGAGCAGCTGCTCTACGAGGAGCACCGCAAGGACGAGGAGAACCGGAGGGAGGCGGCCTCGCCGAGGGATTACCCGGCCGGCGACTAGGGCCGCCACGTTCCGGATAGGTTCCGCGACATGGCGGATCTGGCGACCATGGAGTTCGCGGTCTGCGTGGCGACCTTCTACGAGGACCTCGCCGAGCGGCTCGTGAACGGGGCGGTCGAGGCATTCGGCGAAGAGGGGGTGGCCCCCACCTCGGTCCACACCTACGAGGTCCCCGGTGCCTTCGAGCTGCCGGTGGCGGCGAAGTGGTGCGCAGAGTCCGGCCGCTTCGCCGGGGTCACGTGTCTGGGAGTGGTGATTCGCGGCGAGACCAACCACTATGACTACGTCTGCGCCGAGGCCGCCTCCGGGATCCAGCGGGTGCAGCTCGACACCGGCGTCCCCTGCGCCTTCGGGGTGATCACCTCCGATACCCGCGAGCAGGCCGAGGCCCGGGCAGGGGGCGACAAGCGCGATCAGGGCCGAAACGCGGCGATCGCCGTGCTGCGGATGGCGCAGCTGCGGGATTCGATCTAGCTACCATCCCGCCTCCGATGGCAAAGGTGTGTCACAGCTGCGGCAAGCGCCCCGCCTTCGGCAACTCGCGCAGCCACTCGATGGTCGCGACCCGCCGGCGCTTCAACCCCAACCTCCAGAAGGTCCGCATCCGGGAGGAGAACGGCCGCATTCGGCGCGTCTACGTCTGCGCGCGCTGCCTGAAGTCGAACAAGATCACCAAGGCGGCCTAGCCAAGGCTTCGCCGCATCGTTTCGGGGACTAGGGTTCCAATAACCCCCGGTATGGCCGATCCCTCAATAGAGCGATTCCGGCGAGTCGTCAGCGCTGCAGCTGCCCATCTCGAGGAGCGGCGCCAGGAGGTCAACGACCTCAACGTCTTCCCGGTTGCCGATGGCGACACCGGCGACAACATGGCGCTCACGCTGCGGGCGGTGAGCGACGAGCTCGACCGGCTCGACGGCCAGCTGGTCGACGAGGTCGGCCGCACCGAGCTGGTCAATGCGCTCGCTCGTGCGGCGCTGATGGGCGCGCGAGGCAACTCGGGGGTGATCCTGAGCCAGATCGTGCGAGGCGCAGCCGAGGAGCTCGCCAGTCGCCCCGGCGAGCTCGTCGATCCGATGCTTGTCGTGGCGGCATTTGCACGGGCGGCCGACGCGGCCTACGAATCGGTGAGGGAGCCGGCCGAGGGGACGATGCTGACCGTCTTCCGGGAGATGGCCCACTCGATCTCACGGCGCCTCGCCCACATGGAGGAGACGCGCCTCTCGCCCGATGCGACCCCGTTGGAGCAGGACGCACTGCTGGCGGTGCTGCTCGAGGACGCTGTCCGCGACGGAGAGGCCGCCGTCGCGCGGACGCCGGAGCAGCTCGAGGTGCTGCGCGAGTCCGGTGTCGTCGACGCCGGGGCATATGGCCTCGTCGTCATCCTCGCGGGCGTGGTGGCCGGCCTTCGTGGCGACGCAGCCACACCCTCCGCACTCCCGCACTACGCTCCAGCGCCCGACACCCGTCCGCACCACGAGGACAGCCGCTACCGCTACTGCACCAACTTCATCGTCACCGGCTCGGGCATGGACAGCCGTGCGTTCGCGCCGAGACTCGAGGAACTGGGGGACTCCGTCCTGGTCGTCGGGGACGAGGCCACCCTCAAGGTCCACGTGCACACCGACGAGCCTGAGGCCGCTATGTCGCTCTTCGAGCACAACGGCCGGGTCTCCCAGCTCGACGTCGCCGACATGCGCGAGCAGATCGCCGAGCGGACCGCGCGCCTGCAGGCGGGTCGATGCGCGGCGGTTGCCGTGGTCGCCGGTCGCGGCATGCGCGAGCTCTACGAGGGCCTGGGGGCGTTCGTGGTCGACGGCGGAGAGACCTTCAACCCCTCGATCTACGACCTGCTCGCGGCGATCCACGCGGTGCCCTCGGAGGAGGTCCTGGTCTTCCCCAACAATCCGAACGTCCTGTTGGCCGCCGAGCGGGCGGCCGAGCTCTCCGACAAGCAGGCGCGGGTGGTGCCGTGCACCTCCCAGCAGGCTGGGGTGGCGGCGCTGGTCGAGCTCGACCCAACAGCAACGATCGACGAGAACGCGAGGCGCTTGGACGCGGCACTCGTTGGGATCCGGGCGGGCTCGGTGGCTCCGGCCGCTCGCGACGACGCCAAGGGCCGGTTCGTCGCCGGTGACGCCGTCGGGTTCGTCGGCGACGAGATCGTCGCCTGGGGCGGCGCCGGATCGACCCTGACGGAGACGATCGCCCGCCTCGCCGAGGGCGCCGAGATCCTCACGGTCATCGGCGGAGAGGGCGCTCCGATTCCCCTCAGCGAGCTCGAGGGCCAGGCCCCTGAAGGTGTTGAGCTCGAGCTGCACGAAGGGGGCCAGCCGAACTACTGGTGGCTGCTCGCCGCGCAGTGAGATGAGCGGCGGGCTGCCGGTCCTCTGGCAGTACAGCTTCTCGAACTACAACGAGAAGGCGCGCTGGGCGCTCGACTTCAAGCTGATACGGCACCGCCGTCGCTCCCTGCTCCCGGGAGGACCGAGGTCGTTGGCATTCTCACGTGGGCGAGGCACCCTGCCAGTCCTCGACCTGGACGGGGAGCGGATCGTCGACTCGACGCGGATCATCGCCACGCTGGAAGAGCGCTGGCCCGAACCCGCGCTCTATCCGGCGGACCTAGAGGAGCGCCGGCGCGCCCTCGAGCTCGAGGACTTCTTCGACGAGCATGCGGGACACGACATGCGCCGCGTCGCCTTCTGGGAGGCCCGAGCGAAGCAACGCTGGGTCGTGGACTTCATGGCCACCGACCAGCCGGTCGCCAAGCGGGCCGCGCTGAGGGCGCTGATGCCGGGGGTGCAGGCGGTGATGCGCCGTCGGTTCGCGATCAGCCGCGAGGACGCCGAGCGCAGTCGCGCCGTGCTGCACGCCGCTCTGGACCGCATCGAAGCCGAGAAAGGCGGGCGCGAGCACCTCGTCGGGGAGCAATTCACCATCGCCGACTTGACCGCCGCATCACTGCTCTACCCGATTGCCTGGCCGCCCGAGTTCCCGTACGAGCTACCCGTCCGGGCCTCGTCGGAGTTCCTCGACTCGCTTCAGAACCACCCGGCGGTCGCCTGGATCAGCGAGACCTGGCGGAGGTATCGCGGCGCGTCTGCCGCGGTGTGATCACCAGCCTTCGGAGCCGGGGTCGCCCTTGAAGGGGCCTTCGATCTCCTCGGTGATCCAGCCGCCGTAGTAGGCGCCCGGCTGCGGCATGACCAACTCCTCGTCCAGGTAGGCGGCGTCGACCCGGCGCGGGTAGAAGGCGAGGTAGTCCGTGAGCTGCTCGAAGCCGTCCTTGGGGTCCGGGTAGTACCAGGCGACTCTCTGGGCCCGCTTGCCGCCGGCCTCGGCGTGCATGTACGAGGCCGTGCCCTTCCACTCGCACTCGGTGTGAACCTCGTCCCCGGCGTCGATCAGCAGGTCCATGCGGATGTCCTCGCGCGGCACGTAGATCGTCGGCGGGCTCGCGGTCTCGAGCACCCGGATGGCCCGGTCACTCTCGGCGATCGTCTCGCCGCCGAGCACGACCCGGACGTGGCGGTCCAGAGGCTCTATCCGCGGCGGACGCGGATAGTCCCAGACGGATTCCCTCGCTCGCTGCGTTTTCATGGATCCAGAGTACGCCGGGGCCCCAGGTCGTTACGCCCGTCTGGACGCCTAGCCTTGTTCGCGATGGAGGCCGCGCTCGAACGCGATCCGGCTCCGGCGGCGACCTACGTCCCGCGCGCCCACGGCAGCGGCGAGCAGCTGGCGCGCCACCGACTTCTCGGCGCGCCGCTGCGGAGTTTGCCGCGCCCCTCGATCCTCGACGCGCCGATCACCAAGCTCCGGGGCGCCGGTCCGAAGCTGGCCGCGGCGGCCGACGAGATTGGGATCTCGAACCTGGGCGACCTACTCCGCCACATCCCGCACGGTTATCGCGATCGGGCGACGCCGGTGGGAATCGGCGAGCTGAAGCTGGGGGAGGAGGCAACAATCGAGGTCGAGGTCGCGAGCGCGAAGCTGCGGCCCACCCGCCGCCGGCGCCTGACGATCTTGGAGGCGCAGGTCTCGGACTCAACCGCTTCGGCCAAGGCTGTCTGGTTCAACCGTGCCTGGCTTGCGGATCGGCTGCATCCGGGCACCAGGCTGCTGCTGCGGGGAAAACTCGAGAAGCGCGGCTTCAACGTCGCCGAGCATGAGTTTCTTGAGTCGGAGCCGGGCAACGCCCCCGTGGGACTGCACACGACCGGGATCGTGCCCGTCCACCCGGCGAGCGAGCGTCTGCGCCCGCCGCGGATCCGGGAGTGGGCCTGGCAGGCGATGCCTATGGCCCGCCACGCGGTCGAGCCGATCCCGGGCCGGCTTCGCCAGGAGCTGCGCCTGGCGGGTGCCGCGGATTCTCTGGCCGCCTCGCACTTCCCGGCCGACGAGCACGCCGCGGAGGCCGCGAGGGAGAGACTCGCGTTCGAGGAGCTCTTCCTCTACCAGGCGGCGCTCGTTTCGCGCAGAGGGCGGCGCGTCTCGGGCAAGCGAGGCATTGAGCTTTCCGAGGCGGGTGCACGCGTTGGCCCCTGGCTGGGCTCCCTGCCGTTCGCTCTGACAGGCGACCAGAGGCGGGCGATCGACGAGATCGACGCCGACCTTCGGCGGGCGCAGCCGATGCAGCGCCTGTTGATGGGGGAAGTGGGCTCGGGTAAGACGGTGGTCGCCCTCTACGCGATGCTGCGCGCGATCGAGGCCGGCCACCAGGCGGCGCTGATGGCGCCGACCGAGACCCTCGCCGAGCAGCACTTCCGCACGCTCGAATCGCTGCTGACGGCGGAACCTAGCCCCGCGACCCTCCTCACGTCGGCAACGCCCGCGGCGCGCCGCCGTGAGCTCCTCGACTCGCTGGCGGTCGGCCAGCCGCAGCTCGTCGTCGGCACGCACGCCCTGATCGAGGAGAGAGTCGAGTTCTCCTCGCTTGCGGTCGCCGTCGTCGACGAGCAGCACCGCTTCGGGGTCCGGCAGCGCGCCGCGCTTGACGCCAAAGGGCCCGGCGGGCGCCTGCCGCATGTGCTCCACATGAGCGCCACCCCGATCCCGCGCACACTCTCGCTGACGGCCTACGGCGACCTCGACACGACCGCGCTCCGCGAGCTGCCCAAGGGCAGGCAGGCGATCCGCACCCGGGTGGTTGGCGAGCGATGGCGTCCGGAGGCATACGAGTTCATCCGCGACCGGCTGCGGCAGGGGCGCCAGGCATTCGTCGTCTGCCCGCTGGTCGCGGACTCAGAGGCGGTTCAGGCCAAGGCCGCGGAGGCGGAGGCGGACCGCCTCGCCAAGACCGAGCTGCGTGACTTCCGGGTCGAGCTCCTGCACGGCCAGATGTCCTCCGAGCAGAAGGCGCGTGCGATGGACGCCTTCGCCTCGGGTGATGCCGACGTCCTGGTGGCCACCACCGTGATCGAGGTGGGCATCGACGTCCCCAACGCCACGGTGATGCTGGTGGAGGGGGCCGAGCGCTTCGGGCTCTCCCAGCTCCACCAGCTCCGCGGCCGGGTGGGCCGCGGCCGGCACGAGTCATTCTGCATCCTCTTCGGCGACCCGGAGTCCGATGCGGCGCGGGCGCGGCTCGATGCGGTTGCTGAGGAGGGGGATGGCTTCGCTCTGGCAGAGGTGGACCTCTCGATCCGAGGGGAGGGAGAGATCCTCGGCACCAGGCAGCACGGACTGCCCCGCTTCCGTGCCGCTTCGCTCCCCGAGGACAGCGGGCTTCTGCTCGAGGCGCGCCGCCGGGTTCTCGCCCTGCGTGAGCACCACGGGTCCCTGGAGTCAGCAGCGCTCGGTCCACTGATGGACGAGTCCCGGCGCCGCTTCGGCGACGAGCGAATCGAGCAGGTCGCTGCCTGAGGAACGATGCCCGAGCTCCGGATCACCGGGGGAGAGCTCGGCGGCCGCCGGATCCGCGTCCCGCGCGGTGCCCGCGACCTCAGGCCGACCACGGAACGGGCGCGCGAGGCGATTTTCTCGATCCTCGGAGACATCTCCGGTGCGCGGGTCGCGGATCTCTTCTGCGGCAGCGGCGCCCTTGGCATCGAGGCGCTCTCCCGGGGAGCCGCGGAGGCGACGCTCGTCGATACGCGCCCGGCTGCCGCGCGGCGCAATCTCGAGTCCCTCGGATTGACCGAGCGTGCGCGCGCGGTGCGGGCCGACGCCGGGCGCTTCCTCCGCCGAGCGGACGATGGAGCCTTCGATCTCGTCCTCTGCGACCCGCCCTATAGACTCGCCGACCGGCTTGCCGCAGATCTCGACCCGCTCATACGACGCGCCCTCGCGAAGGGGGGAGGGTGATGGTCGAGTCCCCCCCGGCGAGACCACTTGAGCTCTCCCTGCCGCTGCTAACTGAGCGCACCTACGGCGACACCATGGTCCGCATTTACGCTGGAGAGCGATGAGCGACGACAACCCCCGCATCGCGGTCTGCCCGGGGAGCTACGACCCGGTCACGAACGGCCACCTCGACGTGATTGGGCGGGCGGCGAACGTATTCGACGTCGTGGTCGTGGGCGTCGTCAACCAGCCCGTCCGCAAGGCCACGACGCTGTTCACGGCCGAGGAGCGCAAGGCATTCCTCGACGATGCCACTGCCGAGTTCGGGAACATCAGGGTGGAGGTGTTCTCGAACCTGCTGGTCGAATTCGCCAAGGAGCAGGGCGCGAGCGCGGTGGTCAAGGGGCTGCGGGCGATCTCGGACTTCGAATACGAGTTCGAGATGAATCAGCTCAACCGCAAGCTCGCCCCCGACATCGAGAGCATGTACATCTTCGCCTCCGCGAACTACAGCTTTCTCTCCTCGACGGGCGTCAAGGAGATGGCGACGTTCGGTGGGGACGTGGGGGATCTGGTGCCCGCTCCCGTTGCAAAAGCGCTTGCGAAACGACTGGCCCACTAGGCGGCGCGACGTGGGGAAATCGGAGCGAGGGGCCCTCGCTGCGGGTAGCGCCGGCGCCTGTCATGTCGTGCCTGGAGGCTTGGGCAGGAGCTTGCAGTTCGCCGTAGAAGCGAGTGCCGCGACCGCTCAGGTCGCGCGGTGCGTAAGCTTTAGCGACCTCAAATGGACGTTCTCGTACTGATCGACAAGCTCGATGACCTGGTCCATAACGCGCGGCCCGTGCCGCTTACGGATCAGGTGCGCGTTGACCGTGAGGAGATCTATGACCTCCTCGACCAGATGCGTGCCACGATTCCGGAGGAGATCAAGCAGGCGCGCTGGATCGTCAAGGAGCGTCAGGAGATGCTTGCCGAGGCGAAGCGCGAAGCCGAGCGGATCGTCAAGGAGGCCCGCGAGCAGCAGGCCCGCCTCGTCGCGAACGAGGAGATCACCCGCCAGGCCGAGCGCGCCGCCGAGGAGATCGTCGAGGAGGCCCGCGAGCGCGAGCGCGAGATTCGTCTCGGCGCCGAGGACTACGCGGACGACATCCTCTCGACGCTCGAAGTCAACCTCCAGAAGTTCCTGCAGGCGGTGCAGCGTGGTCGCGACAGGCTCCAGGGTCGCGAGCGCGAGCCCTCCGAGATCGGTTAGCCGGCCAACCAGGATTCGGGAAACCAAGCCCGGGTCTCCGGGCCGCTATGGAACTGATCACCTTTCTGATCTGTCCCGGCTAGGACAACGGCTAGAGCCCTGTCCGATGGGTCCCAGCGCGACCCGCGTCCCTCTTCTCATAGAAGCGCCCGAGCAGGTGGGCCGTCTCGTTGGGGTCTGCGCAGGTGTAGGCGTTCCAGGCCTCGTTGCGAAGCTGCTCATCGAGCGTCTTGCCCACGGTGTCGAGGATCGTCTGCTTGGCGGAGCGCACCGCGCGCTGCGAGTTGCGCAGGATCTGCCGGGCCACCGTCTCAGCTTCATCCATCAGGCTCTCGTGCGGGACCACCTTCGAGACCAGGTTCCACTCGAGCGCCTGGACGGCATTGATCGGCTCGGCCGTCAGCAGCATGTGCATCGCCACCCCCACCCCTCCGGCGTTGACCAAACGCACGATGCCGCCGTCGCCGTGGTGGAAGCCACGGCGCGCCTCGAATGAGCCGAACATCGCGCGCTGCGAGGCGATCCGGATGTCGCAGGCGAGCGCCGTCTCGAATCCTCCGGCCAGCGCCCAGCCGTTGATCGCGCCGATGATCGGCTTGTAGATCCTGTGCATGCCCCGCGTGAAGCCGTTCAGCCCGAGCTCCGCGATCTGGCGGAGGTCATCGGGCGTCTGGTCGACGATGATCGGCGGGATGTACTCCTTCAGATCAGCCCCGGCGCAGAAGGCCTCGCCGGTTCCCGTCAGGATCGCGACGTCCACCGAGTCGTCCTCGGCGAAGTCGGCCCAGGCGGCGATCATCGCGCGGTGCACCTCGGGACTGACGGCGTTGCGCGCCTCGGGCCGGTTGATCGTCACGTAGGCGATCCGGTCCCGCTTCTCGTAGAGGACAACGCCCTCGTCCGCGGCGGGCGGAGGCCCGGGTCGCTCCGGGTTGTGGTGGGTCATCAGGCTCCCCTCAGTCGTAGGTGGCTCGGACCACCGCGAGGTCGTCCGCGGTCCAGGTGATCTCGCCCCCGCACCACGCCGCGAGCTCCTCGGCTGTGTCCGGGAAGTCGAAGCCGGGATCGATCGGCGTCACCTGCGGCTCAGCCTTGACCACGTCACCGATCACCAGGGCGCGGGATTGCTCGCGCACGCGCCGGAACAGCGTCCGCTTGGCGTCGTCCTTGAGGTGGTGGACCGAGAGCACCGAGATGACCAGATCCCAGGGGCCATCGGGCAGGGGGTCCTCCATGCGGGCGAGTTGCACGTCGTCGTACTCCTCGCGCAGCCGGTAGACCATGTTCGGGTCCGAGTCGAGCCCGATCACCCAAGCATCCGGATAGGCCTCGAGCAGGACCCGCGTGGTCTCCCCGGTGCCCATGCCGAGCTCGAGGACCCGGTCCGGCGCGAAGGGAATCGCATCCACGGCTGCCGTCTGTAGCTCGCCGTAGCGCGGGACCTCTGCCCGGATCTCCTCCAGGTACGTCTCCGGGTTCCAGTGGAATTGCGCGCACACCTTGGCTCGCTACCCTCGAAGCGAGTGTATGCGGACGGCGGAATCGTCGATCTCGAGCGCCTCGCGCTGGCCCACGGTCAGGCTCGCGCGCTCGATCTGGAGGTCGGGCTCGATCCGATCGAGCTCGGCGGGCAGATCTACTCGCCCGCGGGCGGCGGCGGTGAAGCGAGGCTCGACGTCTCCCGCACCACCACCGGATATGCGCTCCGGGTTCGCTTCCACAGCGAGCTGACCGGCCCCTGCGTCCGCTGCCTCGAGGACGCGGCGACGAAGCTCGAGATCGACGCTCGCGAGATCGACCAGCCGGCCGTCGAGGACGAGGAGCTCCGCAGCCCCTACGTCTTCGAGGGCGACCTCGATCTCGACCGTTGGGCCAACGACGCCCTCGTCCTGGCCCTGCCGTCTCAGCCCCTCTGCCGTCCCGACTGCGCCGGGCTCTGCCCGGTATGTGGCGAATCGCTCAACGAAGCCGACCCGGAGGTACACCGCCATCGGCAGGGCGGCGACCCGCGGATGGCGAAGCTCAGGGACCTGAAGCTCGAGTAGGGACGGCTTCGCCATCAGATCGCGGCCACAAGTGGCCGCCCGCTTCACTAAACGGGTCGCGCCGTCGCGCGCCCTCGCATAAACCGGGCTTCGCACTCCGCTCCCGAAGTGGAGTGGTCTGGTGGCCGCTACCATCCCGCGCCAATGGCGGTCCCCAAGAAGCGACAGTCGAGGACGCGGCGGGACAAGCGGCGCGCCCAGCACAAGGTCTCGGCCCCGCGGCTGAACGAGTGTCCGCGCTGCCACAGCCCACGCCTGCCACACCGTGTCTGCCCGACGTGCGGCACCTACGCCGGCCGTGAGGTGATCCGCCACGAGGAGCCCGAGACGGCGGCGCCCTCGGCGGGACAGGCCTCCCCGCAGGATTAGGAAGTTATTGATGAGAGCCGCCCGCGGGGATCCGAGGGTGCTCCGCAGATGCGAGGGTGCGCGGCAGCGCAACCCGTGAAATGGCGCAGCAGCAACCCTTTGAATGTCGGAGCAGGCGGCGAAGTGATGGCGAAGCCGTCGACGCCGGTCGCGCTTGACGCCTACGGGGCGGACGGTGGACCCGAGCTGGTGCTCGACGGAGCGCGGCTCGCCGCCGCCGACGGCATCCCGGTCAGGATCTTCGGTCCCTCCGGCCTCGATCTCCCCCACGGCGTCGAGCACGATCCGGCTACCGAGTGGATCGGCAACGAGGCGGAGCCCGTCCCCGCCGTGCGCTCGACGCCGGACGCCTCGGTGGTTCGCGCGGCTGCCGCGGTCGCCGATGGCCGCTGCAGCTCGCTTGTTAGCGCCGGATCGACGGGCGCCACGATGACCGCCGCCCTGTTCGCGCTCAAACGCGCCCAGGGGGTCCACCGGCCGGCGCTCGCCGCCCAGATCCCGATCCCCGGAGCCGATGGCTCGCCGCTTCTCTTCCTGGACTGCGGTGCGAACACCGATGTCCGCCCGCAGCACCTGATCCAGTTCGCGTTTCTCGGCTCCGCCTTCAGCGCGGCGGTGCTCGGCGTCGAGGGACCGCGGGTCGCTCTGCTCTCCGTCGGCGAGGAGCAGAAGAAGGGACGCGTCGACGTCGTCGAGGCGCACGAGTCCCTGACTGGATCCGAGGGGATCCGCTTCATCGGGAATCTCGAGGGCAGGGACCTGCTCAGCGGGGAGGCAGATGTGATCGTCACCGACGGCTTCACGGGGAACGTCACCCTGAAGACGCTCGAGGGGACCGCAAAGGCCGTGGCGGACGCCGTCCGCGCCGCCGCGCGGTCGGGCCCGCTGTCCGCCGCGGGAGGACTGATGCTCCGGCCGGCCCTCGGCGGGCTGCGTCGCGCGATGGACCCGAACGCCGTCGGCGGAGCGATCCTGCTCGGGCTGCGAGGAGTCGCGGTGGTGGCCCACGGCAGCTCGACCCCCGAGGGAATCGCCAACGCGGTGCGGCTCGCGCATCGCGCGGTCGAGGAGCGGGCCGTCGAGCGGACGGCGGAGCTCCTGGCCACGTCCGGGGCCACCCGTGACGCGCTTCGCGAGGAGCCGTCGGGGACGGCGGGGGGATAAGGGATAATGGCCGGGATGGAGCGCGACGAGGTGATGAAGCTGATCCGCGACCACCTCAGCACCGAGCTCGAGGTGGTCCCCGAGAGGATCCAGCCGGAGACGAGATTCCGCGAGGATCTCGATGCCGATTCCCTCGACCTCTACGAGCTCGTCATGGAGCTCGAGGACCGTTACGGGATTCGGGTGAGCGAGGAGGAGGCGGCCGAGATCGAGACCGTCGGCGACGCCGTCGACTTCGTCTGCGCACGAGTTCCTGATGACGCGCGGGTGCTCCGAGGGGAGAGCGAAGGAGCAACCCGCTAGATGACTAGGGGGGAGGCGGCGGTCTGATCCGATGACACCCGGCACCGCCTCGCTGGCGGAGCTGTTCGCGGACACCCCCGAAGAGCTGCGCCGGCAGGCCCTCTCACATTCGTCATGGGTCGAGGCCCGCATCGAGTCCTACGGGCGGCTCGCGTTCCTGGGCGACAGCGTCCTCGGCCTCTCGGTCGCCACACTCCTCTTCGACGAGCATCCGGACGCCGACATCGGCGAGCTCACCAAGATCCTCAACCAGGCCGTCAGCGGGCGTGCCTGCGCCGAGGTCGCCCGCGAGCTCGGACTCCCGGAGATGCTCGCCGAGCGCGCGCCAAAGGAAGGCGAGGGGCTTCCGGTCGAGACGCTGCTCGCATCCGAGCGAACGCTAGCCTCGGTCTGCGAGGCCGTGATCGGCGCCTGCTACCTGGCGCACGGCTTCGAACGCAGCTCAGAGGCGGTGGTGGAGGCCTTCAAAGAGGAGGTAGAGCAGGCGACGCGGGAGCGCCTCGACTTCAAGTCGGAGCTCCAGGAGCGCCTGGCACGCGACGGCGAGACGGTCAGCTACGAGGTGGCCAACGAAGTGGGCCCGCCGCACGACCGGCGCTACGAGATCCGGGCCACCGTCGACGGTGATGAGATCGGCAGCGGGTCGGGGCGAAGCAAGAAGGAGGCCGAGCAGGCAGCCGCGCATCGCGCGCTGGAGAAATTGCGCTCCTAGCGATTGCGTCCGGCCTACCCGCGAGCCTTCAAGTCCTCTGCGACCCTTGCGCCCTAGATGTATCTGAAGGCCATCAACCTGAAGGGCTTCAAGTCCTTCCCCGACCGCACCCGGCTGACCTTCTCGCCGGGCGTCAGCGTAATCGTCGGGCCAAACGGCTCGGGCAAATCGAACATCACGGACGCGGTGCTCTGGGCGCTCGGCGAGCAGAGCCCCACCGCGATCCGCGGCCAGCAGATGCGCGACGTGATCTTCGCGGGCGGCAACGGGCAGTCGCCGCGCCGCTTTGCCGAGGTCGAGGTGGTGATCGACAACACCGAGGGTCGCGCCGCCAGCGAGTTCTCCGAGATTTCGATCGCGCGGCGGATCGAGCGCAATGGCGATGGCGAGTACAGGCTGAACGGCGCCCGCTGTCGCCTCGTCGACATCGTCGAGGCGCTCGCCGACACGAACATGGGGCGCGAGGCGCACTCGGTGATCAGCCAGGGAAAGGTCGAGCAGATCGTCAACTCGAAGCCCCGGGACCGGCGCCTCATGATCGAGGAGGCGGCCGGGCTCGGCAAGCACCGCAAGCGCCGGCACAACGCCCAGCTCAAGCTCGACCGCACCCGCGACAACCTCGAGCGGGCTCACGACGTCGAACGTGAGGCGCGCTCACACCTGCGGCCGCTGAAGCGGCAGGCCGAGGCGGCCGAGCGCACGGCGAAGCTGCTGCGCGGGTCGAACGAGCTGCGGGCGCGGATCGTCGCCGACGACCTCCGCGCCCAGCAGGAGCAGCTGGCGGCCGCGGAGACGAGGCTGGCCGAGGTGCGGGCGACCCGCGACTCGGTCGAGAAGCGCTTCGAGGAGGTTCGCGCTCGCCGCACCGCGATCGAGGAGCGGATTGCGGCCGGGGAGGAGGGGCGGCGCCGACACGGCGAGCTGCTGGCTGAGGCGCGTGCGGCGACCGAGCGCGTCCGCGCCCGTGCTGAGTCCCTGGAGCTCGCCGAGCGCGACCTGCGCAGCGCGCTGGGCGAGCGCCAGCTGCGCCTCGACGCGCTCGACACCGAGCCGGACGAGGGCGCCGGCGCCGCGCGGATCGCCGAGCTCGAGGCCGAGCTGGCGAAGCTCGGCGCCGGCGATTCCGAGGAGGGAGCGCGGCTAGGTCAGGCGGCCGAGGAGGCCGAGCGGCGCCGGGCGGCGGCCAAGGCCGCGCTGGAGCCACTAGCGCTCGCCGCGGAGGAGGCGAGCGCGGCGCTTCGCCAGGCGACCCAGATGCACGAGCGGGCCCGCGCCGAGGCGCGCAACGCAGCCGAGCGTCGGGCTGCCCTCGCTGGGGAGCTAGCGGCCGTTGAGGCCAAGCTCGCCGCTGCTGCCGTCGAGGGACAGCACGATGCGCTCGCCGGCCTGATCGAGACCGGTTCGGGACTCGAGCGGGCCGTCTCGGCGGTTCTCGGGGAGCGATTGAGGGCCTCCATCGTCGGGTCGGTCGATGAGGGCAGGGAGCGGCTCGCCGGCGCCGAGGGCGCCGCGCGGGCCCTGATCCGGGGTGACGGCGAGGCTCGGGCTGCTTCGGAGCCGCCGAAGGAGGGCGCACGACCGCTGCTCGAACTGATCGAGGCTCGCGACGGGGCAGGGCCCATCACCGAACGCCTCCTCTCCGACGCCTGGCTCGTCGACGAGCTCGACGGCTTAGCGGAGGGTTTCGGTGGAGTGGCCGTAACGGTCGACGGCGAGTGCTACGACGCGCGCGCCGGCGAGCTGCGCAGGCTGCCGAGGGAGGGAACCGATCCCGCGCTGGCGGCTCGCTCCGAGCGCGAGGAGCTCGCTTCCCGGCTTGCCCAGCGCGAGCAGACCGAGGAGCGAGCGAGGCGAGACCTTGAACGCGCTGACTCCATGCTTGCCGAGAGCCGTGGCCGGGAGGAGGAGACCCAACGAGACCTCCGAGACGCTCGTCGCGAGCTCGACGAGGCATCCGAGGAGGCCAGTCGGATCACCTGGCTTGCCGAGCGCCATGCGGAACGCTCCGACGAGGGGTCCGGGTCGGGAACGATCAGGCGCGCCAAGCTCGAGGCCGAGCTGGCCGCTGAGCGCCGCCACGCCGAGGCGGCGCAGCGGGCCCGCGAGAAGCACCTCAAGGACCGCCAGGAGCTCGAACGCCGCATCTCGCTGGAGCGCGAGACCCTGCCGGCCCTCGGAGGGGCCCGCGAGGCGCTGCTCCGCCTCGGTTCCAGCCTCGAGCAGCGCGCCCAGTCGCTGGGGGCCGGCGCGGACGACGGCGGCGCAAGGGTCGCGGCGGAGCTCCGGGAGTGCTCACAGGAGGAATTCGGCCTCCAGGGGGAGCTTCGCGAGGCGAGCGAGGCGATGACCGTGGCCGAGGTCGAGGCCTCCCAGCTACGCGGGCATCGGGACGAGAGCACCGCCGAGCTCGAGCGACTCGGAGCGGCCCTCGGCGATCAGCTCGGGGCGGCGGCCGAGCCTCTGGAGGACGAGGAGCGCGAGGGGATCGAGGCCCGTCTCGCCAGGCTCGAGCGCAATCGCGAGCAGATCGGTCCCGTCAACCCGCTGGCCGAGCGTGAGTACGCCGAAGCGCGCGAGCACGTCAGCGAGCTGGCCGAGCAGCGCAAGGACCTGGAAAAGGCGATCGGCGAGATGCGAGCGCTGATCCGGCGAACGGACAGGGAGATCGCGGCCGCCTTCGAGGAGACCTTCGAGGCGACCGCCCGGGGCTTCGAGGAGATGGTCGCGGCGCTGTTTCCGGGCGGTCGCGGTCGTCTGCGCCGCGTCGACGTCGGAGGCACACCACGACCCTTCGCTGGACAGGAGCCCGAGCGCGCGGAGGACAACGACGACGAGATTGACGAGCTCGCTCCGCGCGACGAAGACGGCGGGGTCGAGATCGAGGTGACCCCTGCGGGCAAGTCGACCCGGCGGCTCTCCCTGCTCTCAGGCGGCGAGAAGTCTCTGGTCGCCCTGGCCTTCGTCTTCGCGGTGCTGATGGCGCGCCCCTGTCCCTTCTACATCCTCGACGAGGTCGAGGCGGCGCTGGACGACATCAACATCGACCGCTTCCTGCGGCTCGTCCGCCGCTTTGCGGAGCGCTCGCAGTTCATCGTTGTCACCCACCAGAAGCGGACGATGGACGCCGCGGACATTCTCTACGGGGTCAGCATGGGCGGCGACGGCATCACCAAGGTCGTCTCGCGCAAGCTGCCACGCGACGAGCTCGGCACCGGCTTGGAGCCGGCCGAGCCGCCTGAAGCGACCGAGGCCGCGGCGTAGAAAGGGCGGGCGCCGAAGCGCCGCCCTTCCGCTCACCCCGAGGACTTCGAGGTTGCCGAGCCGTAGCCGGTGCGGGCCGGGCCGCGCGGGGCGACGCCGCTACGCTGCGCCGCCATGGCGAGGACCTGGCAAGACGCGTTCGATCTCGGCGAACGCTCGGTCGCATCAGAGGAGCCGCAGGAGGAGCGGGCGGGGGTCTTCCGCCGCCTGCGCGAGGGCCTCTCACGCAGCCGGCAGGCGCTGACTGCCGAGCTCTCCTCGAGCTTTGCCGAGCGGATCGACGATTCAACTTGGGAGCGGCTCGAGGAGGCGCTGATCCTGGCGGACGTCGGCGCAAAGACCACCGCGGCGGTGGTCCGGCGGTTGGAGGACGAGGTCGAGGCCGGCGAGCTCAATGGCGGTGAGGCTCTCCGGGATCGGCTGATCGAGGTGCTGGCGGAGACGGCCTCGCCCCGGGGCGACGAAGGCGGCCGCATTCACCTCCGCGACCAGCCCTCGGTCCTGATGGTGGTGGGGGTGAACGGCACCGGCAAGACCACGACGATCGGCAAGATCGCCTGGCACCTCCAGAGGGAGCTGGGCCTCGACGTGATCGTCGCCGCCGCCGACACCTACCGCGCCGCCGCCGTCAACCAGCTAGCGGAGTGGGCCGACCGGGCCGGCACCCAGATCGTCCGCGGCTCCGAGGGAGGCGACCCCGGTGCCGTCGCCTTCGATGCGGTTGCCGCCGCCGAGGCTCGCGGCGCGGACGTGGTGATCTGCGATACCGCCGGCCGCCTCCACACGCACGGCAACCTGATGGAGGAGCTCGCCAAGGTGCGCCGGGTGATCTCGCGGCGGCTCGATGACGCCCCCCAGGAGTCGCTGATCGTGATCGACGCGACCACCGGGCAGAACGGGGTTCGGCAGGCCCAGGAGTTCGCCAACGCGGTGGAGGTCACCGGTGCCGTGCTCACCAAGCTCGACGGCAGCGCGAAGGGAGGGGTCGCGCTGGCGATCGCCTCCGAGCTCGGCATCCCGGTGAAGCTGATCGGCATCGGCGAGTCGCTCGAAGACCTTCGTCCCTTCGACGCCAAGGAGTTCGCCAGGGCGCTGATCGAGGAGTAGCTTCCGGGTGAACCGGGGTTACTCGGGATGCAACCGCCCTCGCAGGCTCTACCGCATTTCTAGGGAGCCTGAGGATCGTGCCATCGAGAGGCACCAGGTTCCTCGCCCTGCTGGCCGCCACCGCGGCCATGCTTCTAACCGTTCCGGCCTCGGCCAGCGCGGGCAGCGCCCACGTGGCTGCGCTCCAGGTGGCGATGAGGGCGCTCGGCCTCTACCCGCATCCGGTCGACGGGATCACGGGGGCGTGGACCCAACAGGCGGTGCGCACGTTCCAGGCAAGGCACGGGCTCACCGTGGACGGGATCGCGGGACGGCAGACGCGCGCGGCGCTCGGCAAGCGCGGCAAGCCGAAGCTCGGGGCGCGGCCCATGCGCCGGGGCCAGCGCGGCTGGGACGTCGCGGCGCTTCAGTTCCTCCTCCACGAGCGCGGCTTCGAGCCCGGGGGCTTCGACGGTGGCTTCGGGCCCAACACGGAGAACGCGGTGCGGCGCTTCCAGTCCGCCGCACACCTGCGGGTCGACGGCGTCGCCGGGCCGGCGACGCTGAACGCCCTCCGGGGGACCCAGGTCGTGACCGCGGGCCCGATCGGACCGGTGCGCTTCTTCCGTCCCGTCCCGGGAACGATCGGCGACCGCTTCGGTTGGATCCCACCGGGCCGCTGGCACACCGGGCTCGAC
Organism: uncultured Solirubrobacterales bacterium; assembly: GCA_963801055.1. Classification (GTDB taxonomy): domain Bacteria; phylum Actinomycetota; class Thermoleophilia; order Solirubrobacterales; family 70-9; genus DASUPK01. The sequence goes on from CAWDDE010000004.1 coordinate 107,749, forward strand.
TTCCCCGAGCCGAAGGGGACGCCGATCCACGCGGGCGGCGTCGGCGTCGTCTCGTTCGCCGGGCTCAACACGGGCGGCTACGGCAACCTGGTGGTGGTGAAGCACCGGCTCGGCTTCGAGAGCTGGTACGCGCACATGTCCCGAATCGCCGCCTCGGTCGGTCAGCGGGTCTCCGGCGGGGTGACGATCGGCTACGTCGGCTCGACCGGCCGCTCGACCGGTCCCCACCTGCACTTCGAGGTCCGCCACTTCGGCACACCAGTCGATCCGATCCCCTACCTGCTCGGCTACCTTGCTGCGGGTAGCCGAGAGCGTCCCGCGAAGGCGCACGCCTCCGGCACGCACCGCCGCAAGTGCCGACCGAACGCGGACGCGCGCGGCAGAAGGGCCGATCCGCTCACCGCGCGCCTCGACCGCTGCCCCTAGCGCCTAAGCTGGGCCGACATGTTCGATCAGCTCTCAGAGCGCCTGCAGGGCGTCCTCTCCGACGTCCGCTCGCGCGGCAAGCTCTCCGAGGACGACGTCAGCAAGGCCCTGCGCGAGGTGCGCCTCGCCCTGCTCGAGGCCGACGTCAACTTCAAAGTGGTCAAGGACTTCACCGCGGCGCTCGAGGAGCGGCTCGCTGGCGAACAGGTCTCGGAGGCGCTCAACCCCGGTCAGACGGTGGTCAAGGCCGTCAACGACGAGCTCACCGCCCTGATGGGTGGCGCCGGGCGGGACCTCGTCTTCGCCCCCAGCGGGCCGACCGTGATCCTGATCGCCGGTCTCCAGGGCTCCGGTAAGACCACCGCCTGCGCAAAGCTCGCCAAGCTGGTCGCCAAGGATCACCGCGACGTCGCACTCGCCGCCTGCGACCTGCAGCGCCCCGCCGCTGTCGAGCAGCTCGAGAAGCTCGGGGCCCAGGCGAAGGCGCACGTCTACTCCCAGCCGGGCGAGACCGACGCGGTCAAGGTGGCCGCCTGGGCCCGGGATCAAGCCGTCCGTGACAACCGGGACGTCCTGATCGTCGACACGGCCGGCCGCCTCCACGTGGACGAGGAGCTGATGGACGAGCTCGGCAGGGTCCGTAAGGTCACGAAGCCCCACGACGTCCTGCTCGTCGTCGACGCGATGACCGGCCAGGACGCGGTCAACGTCGCGGAGAGCTTTGTCGAGGTGGCGGACTTCGACGGCGTGCTGATCACCAAGCTGGACGGCGACGCCCGCGGTGGGGCGGCGCTCTCGGTGCGGGCGGTCACCGGCAAGCCGATCATCTACGCCTCCACGGGCGAGAAGCTCGACGAGCTCGAGCGCTTCCACCCGGACCGGATGGCCGGCCGGATCCTCGGCATGGGCGACGTGATGTCCCTGATCGAGAAGACCCAGGACGAGTTCGACGAGGACCAGGCCGCCGACCTCGAGCGGAAGATCCGCAAGCAGCAGTTCACGCTCGAAGACTTCCTGCAGCAGATGAAGCAGGTCCGGCGCATGGGCCCGCTCGGCAACCTGATGGGGATGGTCCCAGGCATGGGCAAGGCGATGCGGGGGATGGGGCAGGTCGACGAGCGCGAGCTCGATCGGATCGAGGCGATCATCCTCTCGATGACGCCCTTCGAGCGGGCCCACCCGAGCGAGATCAACGGCTCCCGCCGCAAGCGGATCGCCACCGGGTCGGGGACCACGGTTCAGGCGGTCAACCGGCTCGTCAAGCAGTTCGGCCAGATGAACAAGCTGATGAAGCAGCTCTCCGAGGGCAAGATGCCCGACGCGCAAACCCTGATGCGAGGCATGCGCTAAACCAGCATCAGACAGAGCTGCTCCGCTTCGCGTCCGCGCTCTGTCGTCTAACCTCCGCCGCCGCATGTCCGTGAGAATTCGACTTCGCAGGGTCGGGAGCAAGAAGAACCCGATCTGGAGGGTCGTGGTCGCCGATCAGCGCTCGCCGCGGGACGGTCGCACCATCGAGACCATCGGTCAGTACAACCCGCAGACCGACCCGTCGCTGATCGTCATCGACCAGGACCGCGCGCGGCACTGGCTCGGGCGCGGGGCTCAGCCCACCCGGACGGTGGCGACGCTGCTCCGCACCCAGGGGATCCAGGCCACCGGCCGCTAGGCGGGCTGCCGGTGCGCGAGCTGCTCGAGTTCCTCGCCCGCTCCCTGGTCGCCGATCCCGACGCCGTCGAGGTGACGGAGGTCGAGGAGATCGACGGGGAAGTCGTGCTCGAGCTCGAGGTCGCCGAAGACGATCTCGGACGTGTGATCGGCCGCGGCGGTCGCGTCGCCAATGCGCTGCGCTCCGTGCTGAAGGCGGCTGCGACCCGCGAGGAGAAGCGCGTGGTCGTCGACATACTGGACTGAGCTTCCAGTGCGCATCGACGTCTTCACGCTCTTCCCGGAGCATTTCGACTGGTTCCGGCGCCAGCGTCATGTCTCCAATGCGCTCGCGGGCGGCAATGAGCTGCGCTTCCACAACTACCGTGAGACGACGCCGCTGAGCGCCGGCCAGGTCGACGACGCGCCCTACGGCGGGGGAGCCGGAATGGTGATGCGCGTCGACGTCGTCGACGCGGCCCTGGATCAGGCCTACGGCTCCGACCGCGACCGCGTCCGGAAGATCGCCCTTGCTCCGTCCGGGGCCCTATTCGACGAGAGGCTGGCCGCCGAGCTGGCGACCGAGCGGCACCTGGCCCTGCTCTGCGGCCGCTACGAAGGCTTCGACGAACGCGTCCTCGAACAATCTGGCGGACGAGACGATCTCGATCGGCCGCTACGTGCTCGCCGGAGGAGAGCTGCCCGCGATGGTGATCACCGATGCCGTGCTGCGCAAGCTCCCCGGCGCGCTGGGCGACGAGGAGAGCGCCATCGAGGAGTCCTACAGCGCCGCGCTCGAGGGCGCGCCCGAGTACCCGCACTACACCCGGCCCGCCAGCTACCGCGGCTGGGGGGTGCCCGACGTGCTGCTCTCGGGCGACCATGCCCGGGTTCGGGAGTGGCGGCGGACGCAAGCGCGCCAGCGGGGGGAATAGAGGTTCTCCGCTAGCATTTCGCGTCGCTGCGCGGGCCGACCGGTACGCGCATTTTTTTGGGTTCCCGCCCGCGCGCCGTTTAGGCGTCGCTCAGGCCACACCGCAACCATCACCACCGGATGAGCACCGTCATCGAAAGCCTCGAGAAGCGCGCCCTCAAGCGGCGCCCCCGATTCGACGCCGGCGACCGAGTCCGCGTCCACTTCCAAGTCGTTGAGGGAAGCCGCAGGCGCACCCAGGTCTTCGAGGGCATCGTGATCAAGCGCCAGGGCAGCGGCGCCCGTGAGACGTTCACCGTGCGGAAGCAGTCGTTCGGCGTCGGGGTCGAGCGGTCGTTCCCGCTGCACTCGCCGAAGATCGAGAAGCTCGAGGTCGTGGCGCGCGGCGATGTCCGGCGGGCGAAGCTCTACTACCTGCGCGGGAAGGTCGGCAAGCGCGCGCGTGTCGCCGAGCGCCGCTGGGGAATCGAGGACGAGATGGTCGTCGCGGCCGACGAGGCGGAGGCGGTCGACGCGGAGGGGGTGGCGATCACCGAGGCGGAGCCCGAGGTCGTCGAGTCGGCCGAGGGCGAGGAGGAGGGCGAGCAGACCCCGGAGGGCCAGCAGCCGGCGCAGGCCGAGGAGCCTGCAGCGGACGGCGGGGAGACGGCGGAGGCGGAATCAGAGCCGGAGCCAGAGGCGAAGGCCGACGCCTCCCCCGATGAGGCAGAAGACTGAGAGTCCCCAGGCCCCACAGCACCCAGGGCGCGCTCCTCGAGCTCGTCATCATCGTCGCGCTCGCTCTCGGCCTGGCACTGGGTATTCAGGCATTCATCGTGAAGCCCTACCAGATCCCCTCCGAGTCGATGGAGCCCACCCTCGACGTCGGCCAGCGGGTGCTGGTAAACCGCTTCCTCTACCACTTCAAGGACCCGAAGATTGGGGACATCATCGTCTTTCATCCGCCTCAGGGCGCCGAGGGCGGCGCCGGTGGCGGGCAGTGCGGCGACCCACGGACCGGCGCCGGAGGCTCGAGCGGCGCCGCCTGCGATCAGCCGACACCCGAGAAGGCGGACGTCAACTTCATCAAGCGGATCGTCGCCGGCCCCGGTGACACGCTCAGCATCGAGAACGGGCACCCCGTGGTCGACGGGAAGATCGCCGAGGAGGACTTCATCCGCCCCTGCACGCCAGGCGGAGCCTGCAATTTGCCGCAACAGATCACCATCCCGCCCGACCATTACTTCATGATGGGCGACAACCGTGGGTCGAGCGACGACAGCCGTTTCTGGGGACCCGTCCCCCGAGACTGGATCATCGGCAAGGCCTTCGCCACCTACTGGCCCCCCGACCGGATCGGGTTCTTCTAGCTCGCGCACAGGTCGTCGCAAGCGCCGCACGGCCGCCCGCCTGTTCCGCTTCGACCGCTCCTTCGGCCGTCGCTTCGTGGCCGGCGTGGACGAGGCCGGGCGCGGCTCGCTGGCGGGGCCGCTGCTGGCGGCGGGCGTCCTGATCGACCTCGAACGGATCGGCCGCTCGGAGCGCCGCGCCCTGGCAAAGCTCGACGACTCCAAGCAGAAGACGCCCGATGAGCGCGAGGAGCTCTATCCGTGCGTGATCCGGGCCGCGACCCGCGTATCGGTGGCGGTTCGCTCGGTCAGGGCGATCGACAGCTTCGGCCTGCACGTCTCGAATATCGCGGCGCTCACCGACTGCATGCACGCCGTCGCCCAGGAGGACGCAACCCGCCTCGTCGACGGATTCCGGCTGCCCGCCTGCGAGCTCGAGCACACCCCGGTGGTCGATGGGGACGCGCGGAGCGCGGCGATCGCCGCCGCTTCGGTGGTGGCCAAGGTGACGCGCGATCGCTACATGCGGCGGGTGGCTGCGCTCTATCCGGGCTGGAGCTTCGAGGGGAACGTCGGCTACTCGACGCCGGAGCACCGCGACGCCATCCGGCGCAACGGCATCTGCCCGCTCCATCGGCGTTCGTTCGCCAGCGTCGCCTATTCACAGCTCGATCTCGCCGTGCTCGGTGGGGACGCCGAGATGATCTCGTTTTCAGAACGCGGCGCGGATGTGATCGATATCCGCGAGGCCATCCTCGCCGAAGCGGACCCCGACGACGTCGAACCGATAGCCAGAGACGCCTGACGGGCCGCGGCGCTCCGCGATCCACTCGCGCGCGAGCCGCCGCAGCTTGAGTTGCTTGCGGCGCCCGACCGCGTGAGCCGGCCGCTCCGGGCCCAAGGTGGCGCCGGTACGGCCCGCCTTGACCTCGACGAAGACGAGAGTCCCGTCGTCCAGGGCGACCAGGTCGAGCTCGCCCGAGGGAAGGCGAACGTTGCGCGCGACGATTCGCCAGCCCGATCGCTCGAGCCGGGTGGCGACCAGCTGCTCGGCTCTCCGGCCGAGGCGGAGTCTGGCGAAGGTCATGGCGCGAAGCTGACGGTCTGCGGCTCCGCCGGCGCGCGTCGATCGCAACGGTTCGGCGACGGCAATGTGACCATCCGTGCGCCAGGCGGGAGCGCCACCGGCATACCGTCGCCCCATGTTTGCGCTCGCCCGCACCTTCGCGCTGATCGGGGTCGCGGCCGAGCCTGTCCACGTCGAGGTCGACATCGGAGGCGGGCTCCCCTCATTCACGATCGTCGGCCTCCCCGACGCCGCAGTCCGGGAATCCAGGGAGCGCGTGCGCTCGGCGCTGGTCAACTCGGGGTTCGACTACCCGCAGCACCGGATCACGGCCAATCTCGCCCCGGCGGACCTTCGCAAGGCGGGACCGGGCTTCGACCTGGCGATCGCCGCGGCGCTGCTGGTGGCGACCGGTCAGCTGCCGATGCGAGTGCTCGATCGTTACGCGCTGGCCGGGGAGCTCGCCCTGGACGGGGCGATCCGCCCGGTTCCAGGGGCTCTCGCGATGGCCGAGGGCGCCCGCGGCTGGGGCATGCGCGGCGTCGCGGTGGCGTCGGAGGACGCGGACCAGGCCGCCCTGGTCCGGGGCCTGGAGGTGGTGGCGGTGGACCACGTGACCCGTTTGCGCGAGCTGGCAGAGGGCGGGATCGATCCCGTCCCTCCGGCGGAGCCCCCGAGACCTGATCACGAGGAGCTCCCCGATCTCGCCGATCTCAGGGGGCACCCCGCCCTTCGCCGCTGCCTCGAGATTGCGGCCGCCGGCGCGCACAGCCTGCTCCTGATCGGCCCACCGGGCGGCGGCAAGACCCTGGCGCTTCAACGGCTGCCGTCGCTGCTCCCGCCGCTCAGCCCGAACGAGGTGATCGAGGTCACCCGCATCGCCGGCGTCTGCGGCGAGAACGGCGGGCCGCGGCTGCGGCGGCCCTTCCGGGCGCCTCACCACACGGTCTCGGGGCGCGCTCTGGTCGGCGGCGGGTCGCCGCCGCGGCCGGGCGAGGTGACGCGCGCCCATCGTGGCGTGCTCTTCCTCGACGAGCTGGGCGAATTCCGCCGCGATGCCCTGGAGGCCCTGCGCATCCCTTTGGAGGAGGGCGCCGTGACGATCACCAGGACCACCGGCACCGTCTTCCTTCCCTGCCGCTTCATGCTGGTGGCCGCGTCGAACCCGTGCCCCTGCGGGAACGGCCCGGACTCCGGCGAGTGCGACTGCAACCCCGGGGCGGTGGCCCGCTACATGGCGAAGCTGAGCGGCGCGCTCGCCGACCGGATCGACATCACCCTCACCGTGGATCCTCCGCCCACCGAGGAGCTCAACGACGACGAGACCGAGGGGTCGCGGGCGGTGCGGGAGCGGGTCATGCGCGCTCGCCGCAGGCAGGAGTCCCGGCTCGGGCCCGGGCGGACCAACGCCGAGATGACACCGGCCGAGCTCCACCGCCACTGCCGGCTCGACCGGGCCTCGAGGGAGATACTGGAGTCCGGTCAGCGGCAGTTGGGCCTGAGCGCCCGCGGCTGGGACCGGTGCCTGCGGATGGCGCGCACGATCGCGGACCTGGCCGGCGAGGAGGTGATCGGCGTCGAGCACGTCAGCGAGGCGCTCAACAGGCGCCGGCGAGGCGACTGATGGGGGCCGGGGCCCGGCCGCGCGCCTGCCCCGACTGCCTGCGGCGCGCCTGGCTCGTCGCCTCGCTCTCAGGCCACATCGAGACGGCGGTGAGCGACACGCCCGGCAGTCGCGCCCACGAGATCCTCGCACTCTCGGATGAGGACCTGGCTCGGGCCATGGCGCGCTCCCGGGCGGACTTCTTCCTCGCTCGGGCCACCGAGCGGGACCCGGAGCGACTCCGCGCTGCCACTGACGGTGCGGGAGCGTGGGCATGCTGCCGGCACGATGCGAGCTATCCGGAGGGGCTCACGGATCTGGGTGATTCGCCCGCCCTGCTCTTCGGCCGCGGCGACCAGGCGCTGCTCTCCAGGCTCGTCCCGACGAGCGCCGTGACGATAGTCGGCTCCCGGCGCCCGAGCAGCTACGGCCGGGAGCTCGCCACGAAGCTGGGCCGCGAGGTTGCCGCGTCCGGCCTGACGGTGATCAGCGGCATGGCGATGGGGATCGACTCCTGTGCCCATGCGGGGGCACTGGAGGCCGGCGGCCTGACCGTCGCCGTTCTCGGCAACGGGGTGGACGTCCCCTACCCCCCGCGCAGTGCGCGGCTCTACGAGGAGATCGTCGACAGCGGGCTTGTGATCGGCGAGCTGCCGCCCCGGACGCTCCCGCGCCGGTGGACGTTTCCCGCGCGCAACCGCATCATGGCGGCCCTCGGCGGGATGACCGTGGTGGTCGAGGCCCGCGAGCGTTCGGGATCGCTGATCACGGCGACCATGGCCGAGCAGCTCAACCGGGAGGTCGGCGCGGTTCCGGGCCGGGTGGGCTCGTCTCCCGCGGCCGGCCCCAACGGCCTGCTCCGCGACGGCGCGCACGTGATCCGGGATGGCCAGGACGTGCTCGACGCGCTGCTCGGCCCAGGGGTGCAGCTCGATCGACCCGCCGCCGCGCGCGGGTCCGCGTTGGAGCCCGACCTCGTCGCCGTCCTCGATCTGGTGGAGCACGGGGCGAGTAGCGCCGACGCCCTCGCGATGGCATCACGGCTCGAACCCGGCGCGCTGGCGGCCGCGCTGGTCAGGCTCGAGCTCAGCGGCTACGTGCGATCGGACTCGGCCGGGCACTACGAGCGCACCACGCTTGCCGTGCCGGAGCGTGCCTAGCCGCGAGCCCTCCTCTCTAGCCTGTCCGCCGTGAAGGCCGATCGATCAGTTCCGGTCGCGATCACCATCGCGACCTCGGATTCCGGCGGGGGCGCCGGGATCCAGGCGGACCTGAAGGCGTTCGCCCGCTGCGGGGTCCACGGCACCTCGGCCATCGTCGCGCTCACCGCCCAGAACACACACGAGGTGGTCTCGGTCGAGACGCTGCCGCGGCAGTTCATCCTCGACCAAGTGCGGGCCGTTGCGAGCGACATGGGCGTCGACGCGGTGAAGATCGGGATGCTCTTCGACGAGCCCACCATCGAGGCCGTCGCCGAGGCGCTCGACCTCGTCGGGGGCGCCCCAGTGGTGGTCGATCCCGTGATGGTGGCGGAGAGCGGCGCGGTCCTGCTGAAGCCGGAGGCGAAGCAGGCGCTGGTCGAGCGGATCCTGCCGCGCGCCGCCGTCGCCACTCCGAACGTCGCCGAGGCGCGCGAGTTGACCGGCCTCGGCGACGAGGCCCCGCCGGAGGAGCTGGTGCGCGCCGTCCGCGCGCTCGGCCCGGATGCCGCAGTGGTGACGGGCGGCCACATCGAGGACGGCGCCGACCGCTTCTTCGACGGGGAGCAGCTCGAGCTGGTCGAGGGTCCCCGCCATCCAGGCGGCGCCTCCCATGGCTCCGGATGCACGCATTCTTCCGCGCTCGCCGCTCGCCTGGCGCTCGGGGACAGCCCGCTGGAGGCGGCCCGCACGGCTCGCCGGATCGCCTCGAATGCGGTGGCCAACGGACTGGGTGGAATCGGCGCCGGGGCCGGACCAGTGGACGTACTGGGCATAATCGGTCCATGAAGCTGCTTCGCATGACTCCCGGAAGGGGCGACGTGCTGCTCGCGGAGGGCGACCCGGCGGTGACGGAGGACGAGGAGCGACTTATCGACGAGTTCCGTCGCCAGCTCGACCTCGGCATGTGGGCGGCCGTCCCGCATGAGGGGCGCGGCGGCCGCCGCGAGGCGACGATGGTCCGAGACTTCTCCGAGATCCCCGAGGAGGCCGACCGCGTGATCTTCTTCCCCAAGGCGGCCGGGGGCTGAGGTGCTCGGCCGCTTTGCCAGAGATCCGGCGCGAGAGCGCCGGGCCGAGGAACGGGCCCGTGAGTTGCTTCGCTCCACGGCCGGCCAGGAGGCCCTCGAGATGTACGAGCGACTCGGCTTCCTGTCGGTCGAGGACGAGGGCGGCGAGTACGGCTACCTGATCTATCCGCAGCGCCCGATCGTCGGCTATGACGCCCGCAGCGGAGAGCCGCTCTCCGAGTACTGCGTGCGCTTCCGCGACGGCTCCGACCCCGAGGCGGGGGAGAGGCTGCCCGACGCCGACGATGTGCTCGCCAAGTGGCTAGCCCTGCAGATGGACGAGGCGCACACGATGGGAACGGCCAACGTCCACCCGCTCGGGCGCCAGCTCGATCCGGCGATGGTGCGCCGAGACCTGGCTGCCCTGCAGAACTGGAAGGCGACGGCGTGAGCACGCCCGCCAAGGAGGTCGCGAAGACGAACGGCGCTCCGCGGCCGCGGTCGAGCGCCGTCTTCGACGGCCCCGATCGAGCCTTCGCGCGCGCCTACATGAAGGGGATCGGCTTCGGCGACGACGACCTGCGCCGACCGACCGTCGGGATCGCCAATACCTGGATCGAGGCGATGCCGTGCAACTTCCACCTCCGGGGGCTTGCCGAGCACGTCAAGGAGGGCGTCAGAGCCGCGGGCGGCACCCCACTCGAGTTCAACTCGATCGCGATCTCCGACGGAATCACGATGGGAACCGAGGGGATGAAGACCTCGCTGGTCAGCCGCGAGGTGATCGCGGACTCGATCGAGCTGACGGCGCGCGGCTACCAGTTCGACGCCGTGATCGCGCTCTCCGGCTGCGACAAGACCATTCCCGGCTGCGTGATGGCGCTTGCCCGCCTCGACGTCCCCTCGCTGATGCTCTATGGCGGCTCGATCCTGCCGGGTCGCTGGCGGGGCCGGGACGTGACGATCCAGGACGTCTTCGAGGCGATCGGCAAGCACGCCACCGGCGAGATCAGCGAGGACGAGCTCTACGAGCTCGAGGGCTGCGCCAGCCCTGGCGCCGGCGCCTGCGGGGCTCAGTTCACCGCCAACACGATGGCCTGCGCGTTCGAGGTGATGGGGATTACGCCAATGGGCTCCGGGATGATCCCCGCCGTCGACGGCGCCCGCGAACAGGTCGCCCGCGACTGCGGCGAGCTGGTGATGAAAGTCCTCGCCGAGGATCTACGCCCCAGCCAGCTGATCACGCGCGAGTCGCTCGAGAACGCCATCGCCACCGTCTGCATGTCTGGCGGCTCCACCAACGGCGTGCTCCACCTGCTCGCCGTCGCGAACGAGGCCGGGATCGAGCTGACGATCGACGACTTCGACCGGATCTCCGAGCGCACCCCGCTGCTCGGCGACCTCAAGCCGGGCGGCCGCTTCGTCGCCAAGGACCTCTTCGAGGCCGGCGGAGTCGGGGTCCTCGCGAAGCGGCTCGACGAGGCGGGGGTGCTGCACCGCGACGCGCTCACCGTCACCGGCAGGACGATCGGCGAGGAGGCCGATGCTGCGGTCGAGACGCCCGGCCAAGAGGTCGTGCGCCCGCTGTCGGATCCGCTCAAGCCGACTGGAGGTCTCGTGATCCTCCGAGGCAACCTCGCCCCCGACGGGTGCGTGGTCAAGGTCGCCGGGGAGGAGCGCCGCAGCCACACCGGCCCCGCCCGGGTCTTCGGCTCGGAGGAGGAGTGCTTCAAGGCCGTCCACGACCAGCAGATCAAACCCGGCGACGTCGTCGTGATCCGCAACGAGGGCCCTTCGGGCGGTCCGGGGATGCGCGAGATGCTTCAGGTGACCGCCGCGCTGGTGGGTGAGGGCATCGGTGACCAGGTCGCCCTGCTCACCGACGGGCGCTTCTCGGGAGCGACGCACGGCCTGATGGCCGGCCACGTGGCGCCCGAGGCGATTCGCGGCGGGCCGATCGCCGCCGTCCAGGACGGCGACGAGATCACCCTCGACATCGACACCCGTCGCCTCGACGTCGACCTCTCCGACGAGGAGATCGCCAAGCGCATCGAGGCCTACCGGCCGCCCGAACCGCACTACCGCCGCGGCGTGATGGCCAAGTACGCCGCTTCGGTGTCGAGCGCTTCAGAGGGCGCCGTCACCTTCTAGTCGGCCGGCGGGAGGCTTGCCACCGACGCCTGCTCTGATGGGGTCAGTCCAGCTCGCCGGAGCGCTTCAGGAAGTCCTCGACGACCCGGTTGAACCGCACCGGCCGCTCGATCTGGGGAACGTGCCCGCAGTTGTCGAAGATGACGAGCTCGGCGCTGTCGCCGATGCGCTTCTTGTAGGAGAACGCCGCCGGTACCGGGACGACCCGGTCGTTACGGCCCCAGACGATCAAGGTCGGCACGCCGATCTCCTCGAGCCGGTGGCGGATGTCGTATCCGAAGAGGTTCGTCATCGCATCGAAGTAGCCGGGGCTCTTCAGAGCCGGGATGACGTTCTCCCAGAGCATTTCGCGCCGCAGCGCGTCGGGGTCATGAAAGACGCCGCGGAAGGCGCGCTTGCGGAACTTTGACCGGCTGATCCCGGACATCCGGAAGCGGAGCGCGAGCGGGGCCGCGGCGCGGCCGACCCGGGCGATCATCTCCGCCGGCTCGCGCCGCGCGCGCGCCCAGGTGATGCCTGCCGCCGAGACGAGGACGAGCTCGTCGACCCGTCCGGGCTCGGTGATCGCCACCTCCGTGGCGATGAAACCGCCCATCGAGTTACCGATCAGCGAGCAGCGCTCGATACCGAGCCGCTCGCAGAAATCACGCACGAATCGGCCGTAGGCGGGGATCGAGATCTCCCAGGGCGGCATCGGACTGGCCCCGAAGCCGGGCAGGTCCAGCGCGATCACCCGCCGGGAGCGGGCGAAATGGGGGATGTTCTCGAGCCAGTTCTGCCATGCGCCCGCGAGGCCGTGGACGAAGACCACCGGGTTGCCCTCGCCCATCTCGACATAGTTGACCCGGGCGCCGACCACCTCGACCTCTCTGAGGTGCTCGCGCCAGTCGACCCGGAGCCACTCCGGATCGGGGTCGCCGTACGGGTCGGGGCCGTCGGAGGGGGTCGCCGGCGGGAGCTCCACCCGGCCGGCCGCCAGGCGCACCGCGAAGGCGGTGTCCGAGGCGATCCGGCGCAGCTCGTCGCGGACGGGCCGCTGTTCCTCAGTGGTGACGGTCATCGGCTTCGCCATCAAACGGGTCGCGCCTGGGGCGCGTCCTCGCATCTACGCGTACCCCATCCGCTCGAGGATCGGAATCTCGCGGATCTGGCGACTAGGCACGGAGGGCCTCTCCCACGCACGAAACCTACCGATTGGACCCGGTTGTTTCCGGTTGTTTCGGTGTCTGACTGGCGAACAACTGGCGAACAGATCCCGCCAGAAACCGTCCCCGCCGCCTGCCACACTCCCAGTGCCGTCCGAGGACCCGACGGGGTAAGGACGACGACATAGCACCGACCGACGGCAAGATTGAGGGCCGAGGAGACGAGGGGCCGGAAACGGCCGAGTCCGGACGGCGAGGTCGAGGACTGACGGTCGTGCATCCAAGCAACGCGACTTCGCCAGCGCGGGGAAAGGAGCACGACGCAAATGAACACCAGCTATCGCCAGCACATGCAGCGGGCGGTCGATATCCAGCAGCAGGCCCTGGACCAGAACCGTGAGATGACGGCCGAGGAGCAGGAGCGCCAGGGCGTCAGGAAGCCCTTACACCGCGGCGACCGAGCGCCGTGACCAGGATCCCGACTACAGACCCTCGAGGCACCGCCGCCAGTCCTGAGCAGCGAGACCCGGCCCGTACCCCTGTGGCCCAAGCCGACGCTTAGGAAGGCACGTAGGGACACCACGAAGATGCCGGGGAGGTGAAAATGAAGACACGGACAATGCGGAAGATCGCGGTGCTGATGACCGGCTCGGCGCTGGCCCTTTCCTTCCCGGTCGCGAGCTCGGTCGCCCAACCGAACGGGAACCACGGTTGCCCACACAAGGGTAGTCAGGGCCAGGGACCTAAGAAGAGCAAGAGCGACCTCCCGAGCCAAGCTCGGGACAAGGGCCTCAAGTGCGGCTTCGAGAAGGGCGCGAACAACGCGGACTGACCGATAGCTATCTCCATGGCGGACCGGGGCGCTCATCGAGTGCCCCGGTTCTCGTTCCCTGATCCAAGCCGAGGCTGCCGAGCTAGCGAGGGACAACTAAGGGCCGGCGGTTGTTGTGTGTGTGCCTCCTCACTTCCGACCCTCCCCCCCCGGCATAGGCTCGGTTTCGCCTCGGTTCGACTTTTTTCTATCCCCCTGTGCGTCGGGCCGGGGTTTCCTCTGCTAGCTCCTTCATCCTCAACTCGGAGGGGAGGGTCGCAAGCGTGAAGCGCGGGTTTCGCAAACCGCCGATTGCCTGCCTGTAAAAGGAACCCGTATTCGCGGCGGTTTCGTCGCCCAGCACGCGTACGGTTCCTTGTGCCGCTCGCGCTCGGCCGGGCCCGGGTGGCAAACATAAACCGCCGACCGTCGAAAGGCGGTCCTCGCACGATCCGCGACTCCGGCGAATCCCATCTTGCGGTAAGTCAGGGGGCGCAACAGGCTCTGCGCCGCGCAAAAACGCCGTGACCGAATCGCACCGGGTGAGCCGGACTAGGTCGCCGAGGGAACACAGGTTCCGAGGGAACAGACGTTCGCCCATACCCCAATGGGGTTGTTGTGACGCTTTGTGACTAACAGGGGGTATTCCGAACAATGAGGAGGCAGCATGCGTAAGCGTGTAGCAGCAGCCGTCGCGGTCGCGGCGGTCGGCGTCGGCCTGACAGTCCCGGCGTTCGGAGGCTCGGCGCTGGCCGCGTCAGGTTCGGCGCGTCAGTGCGCAGAAGATGGCGGCACGTACGTCAAGAACGGGCCGGACGCGACGTGCGTGTTCCCTGAGGAATCGGTCGCGAACGAGAACGCCAACCCGAACAACAACGGCCAGACGACAGAGGAGACGACGACGGGGCATGGCAATATCAACAACGACCCCGTGACGACGTGCACCGGCCCTCCGGGGCAGTGCCGCTAAGTCGATTCCTAAGCTGAGAAGTGCTGAAAGAGCGCCGGGGCTTCTAGTCCCGGCGCTCTTGCGTTGAGGGCAAGGAGCAGACACCTGCCAGTGCC
>CAWDDE010000005.1:0-147316 GCA_963801055.1 uncultured Solirubrobacterales bacterium
GTTTCGTGCCCGAACTACCTGAAGTAGAGATCACGGCCCGTCGGCTGAGCAGCGAGCTCGAGGAAGCCGAGGTCGAGTCCGCGCTTGCCGCAGGAGTGGCGACGCTGAAGACCTTCGAGCCGACCCTCGAGGCGATCACAGGCGCCCAGGTCTCGGGCGTGCGGCGGATCGGCAAGATGCTCGCCGTCGATTTCTCCCCCATCTCAGGGGATGGCGCCGGCCAGCTCACCCTGTTGATCCATCTGATGTCGGCGGGGCGCCTGCAGCTCTTCGACAAGCGTGCCTCGCTGCGGGACCGACGCTCCCGGATCCTGGTTCGGATCGCCGATGGGCGCGAGCTGCGCCTGCGCGAGTTCGGCACCAAGCAGTCGGCCTGGGCCAAGCTGCTTGCGCGCGATGAGGTCGCCCGGGATGAGATGGTCGCGACGCTCGGGCCGGACGCCTGGCCCCCTCCATCGCTCGAGGAATTCGCGGAGCGGATCCGCCAGCCACGGCATCTCCATCCGCTGCTGCGCGACCAGCGCGTGATCGCCGGGATCGGGCGCTCCTGGGTCGACGAGATCCTCTGGGAGGCGAGGCTCTCCCCCTTCAAGAAGGGCTCGGAGCTCTCGGACGAGGAAGTGAAGGCCTTGTACGACGCGCTGCCGCTGTTGGGCAATGTGGTCAAGCACTACGAGGGCGTCATCGGCGACCAGGTCCCGGACAAGATGCCGATGCCCCTCCGGGTCCACCGCCGCGAGGGCGAGCCCTGCCCGCGCTGCGGCACGCACGATCGAGGCGGTCTTCTTCGCCGAGCACCAGATGAACTACTGCCCCGAGGAGCAGACGGGCGGCCGCGTCCTCAAGGACCGGCGGCTGTCGCGCTTGCTGAAATGAGGGGCGATGGCTGAACCCGCGGCGATCGAGGCGGAGCGCCTCGAGAAGTCCTTCGGCAAGGTGCGGGCGCTGGACGGAATCGACCTCAGCGCGCCGAAAGGCACTGTGCTCGGGCTGCTCGGTCCGAACGGCGCCGGCAAGACCACCGCGGTGCGCATCCTCACCACCCTCCTTCGACCGGACGCCGGCAGCGCCCGAGTCGCCGGGCTCGACGTCGTCGCGGACGCCGCCGCGCTTCGATCTCAGATCGGGCTTGCCGGCCAGTACGCGGCGGTCGACGAGAACCTGACCGGACAAGAGAATCTGGAGATGGTCGGGCGGCTCTATCACCTCGGCGCATCAGTCGCCCGCCAGCGGGCAGCCGAGCTGCTCGAGACCTTCGACCTCACCGACGCGGGCGACCGGCTCGTCCGCACCTACTCGGGCGGAATGCGCAGACGGCTCGACCTGGCGGCGGCGCTGGTGGCGCGGCCGCCCGTGGTCTTCCTCGACGAGCCCACCACCGGGCTCGACCCGGTCAGCCGGCTGGGCCTCTGGAACACGATCGAGGAACGGGTGGCGGAGGGCACCACGGTTCTGCTCACCACCCAGTACCTCGACGAGGCGGACCGGCTCGCCGACCGGATCTCCGTGGTCGACCACGGCAAGGTGATCGCCGAGGGAACCTCCGACGAGCTCAAGGATCGCGTCGGGGGCGAGGGGCTTGAGGTCCGGCTCGAGCGGCCGCAACAGTCCGAGGCCGCGGTGGCGGCGCTGGCGGCGATGTGCGTGGAGCCCCCCGAGTCCATGGACGGGCTGGTGCGGATGCAGATCGCCGGTCACCGCGGTGCGATCGCTGAGGCGGTGCGCCGCCTCGACAACGCCGGGGTCCAGATCGACGACATCGCCGTCCGGCGGCCGACCCTCGACGACGTCTTCATCGTCCTCACCGGCCACGCGGCGGAGCCGGAGAGCAAGGACGGCGACCGCGAAGTGGTGGCGACCGAGGAGCGGCCCGGATGAGCGCCGCCGCCTACGCCGTCTCCGACACCGTCGTCCTCGCGGTCCGCAACCTGAAGCGGATCCCGCGGGCTCCGGACCTGCTGATCTCGTTCACGCTGCAGCCGATCATGTTCGTGCTGCTGTTCAACTACGTATTCGGCGGCGCGATCGAGACGCCAGGGCACACCTACACCGAGTTCCTGATCCCCGGGCTGATCGTGCAGACGATGTTCTTCGGCGGCTTCGTGACCGCGATCGGCCTCTCGGACGACCTGAAGAAGGGGCTGATCGACCGCTTCCGCTCGCTGCCGATGTCGCGCGGGGCCGTGCTGGCGGGCCGGACGCTCGCAGACGTCGCCACCAACCTGCTCTCGATCGTGGTGATGATCGCGGTGGCGCTGATCATCGGCTTCAGCTTCGACGCCAGCCCGCTCGAGATCGTCGCTGGCATCGGGCTAATGCTCCTCTTCGGCTACGCCTTCTCCTGGCTCTTCGCCTACTTCGCTCTCGTCTCCTCCTCGGCCGAGGCGGCGCAGGCGATCGGCTTCATGGTGATCTTCCCGCTCACCTTCATCTCCTCCGCCTTTGTCCCCATCGACACCCTTCCCGACGGGCTCCGTCAATTCGCCGAGGTGAACCCGTTCACGGTCGCGGTCGACGCGATGCGTGCATTGTGGATCGGCGATCCGGCCGGCAACAGCATCTGGGGCGCGGTCCTCTGGACGAGCGGCCTGATCGCCGTCTTCTCCTGGCTTGCGGTCGACCGCTACAAGCGCGCGGTCAGTGCCTAGCTCACCTACATGTCGATCGTCATGCTGAGGTCGAGGGCCGGCGCGGAGTGGGTGAGCGCGCCGACCGAGACGTAATCGACTCCGGTCGCGGCGATCTCGCGGACGTTGACCAGACTGATCCCGCCCGATGCCTCGAGCTCGGGGCGATCGGACGACCCACCGACGGCAGCGACGGCCTCGCGGAGCTCGAGCGGGCTCATGTTGTCGAGCAGGAGCCGGTCAGCGCCCGCTTCCGCGCCCTCGCGGACCTCCTCCAGGTCACGGCACTCGACCTCAACGGAGAGATCGGGGCGCGCCTCACGCGCGCGACGGACGGCCTCCCCTACCCCGCCCGCGATCGCGGCGTGATTCTCCTTGATCAGGATCGCGTCGTAGAGGCCCATGCGGTGATTGGTCCCGCCCCCGGCAGCGACCGCCGCCTTCTCCAACGCACGCAGGCCCGGGATGGTCTTGCGCGTGTCGAGGACGCGCGCGTTGGTGAGCTCCACCCGGGCAACGAATCTCGCGGTCAAGGTGGCCACGCCGGAGAGGTGGCAGAGGAAGTTGAGCGCCGTCCGCTCTGCCGCGAGGAGTGCGTGGGCCGGTCCGGCGGTGCGTGCGACGACCGCCGGCACCTCGTCGCGCCACTCCCCCTCGCTCGCCTCCGGCTCGATCCCGCGGGCGCCGGCCTGCCGGAAGACCTCGCCGGCAACGTCGAGGCCGAAGACGACCCCCGCTTCCTTCTGGGTGATCGTGGCCCGCCCAGACGCATCCTCGGGGACGACCGCCTCGGCGGTCACGTCGCCGGAGCCGAGGTCCTCCAGCAGCGCTCTGGCGACCAGCTCGCGGGTGTCGCTGTCGATCTCCATCGGCCGCCACAGTCTCACGAAAGCCCGGTATGAGACGTTTTGTGAGCGAATGCCCAATGAGACGCTCCCTCCATTTCAGAAGCTGCTCGACGAGCACGGCTCAGACGTGCTCGGATTCCTGGTTGCGTCGGTCGGCCCCCACGACGCCGAGGACTGCTTCCAGGAGACCTTCATCGCCGCACTGCGCACATATCCGCGCCTCGAGCACGGCCGCAACCTGCGCTCCTGGCTGCTCACGATCGCCCACCGCAAGGCGATCGACCACCATCGCGCCCGCGGGCGACGCGCGGCCCCGGCCGGGACCCCGGAGGAGGTGGCCGGCGGACAGTCAAGCTACAACCATCGCCCCGACGCAGTCGTCGCCGGCGGCGATCCCGAGCTCTGGACCGCGGTGAGCGGCCTGCCGCCAAAGCAGCGCAGTGCGGTCGTGCTCCGCTTCGCGACCGACATGTCCTATGCGGGGATCGCGCGGGCGCTCGACTGCTCCGAGGACGCCGCCCGCCGCAGCGTTCACGAGGGGTTGCAAAAGCTGAGAGGTGAATTCGCATGAACCGGTTGACCGGCAAGCAGCTCGAGCGGATGCTCCGCAACACGCCCACCGGGGGCGATCTCGACTCCGCGGTCGAGGGGGTCCTCGCCCGCGCGGAGCGCGATGGGCTGATCGACGTCGCCTACGCGCCGGTCGACTCTCCCTTTGGCAGGCTGCTCGTCGCGCGGACCGATCGAGGCGTCGTGCAGCTCGCGCTGCCGAAGCACCGCGGCACTCAGATGTCCGAGGGCGAGGTCCTGCAGCTTCTGGCGCGCTACGTCTCGCCGCGGGTGCTCGAGTCGCCGAGCCGGCTGGACGAGGAGCGCCGTCAGCTCGACGAGTACTTCGAGGGCAAGCGCCACCACTTCAACGTGCCGGTCGACTGGACGCTTACTCCAGCCGGCTTCCGCAACCGCGCCCTGCACGCGGTCGCGAAGATCCCTTACGGGGAGACCCGCACCTATGGCGAGATTGCCAAGCAGGCCGGTAACGCGCGGGCCTTCCGCGCGGCCGGGACGGCCTGCGGCCGCAACCCCGTCCCCCTGATCGTCCCCTGCCACCGCGTCGTCCAGTCGGGCGGCGGGATCGGCAATTACGGCGGCGGCCCCGAGATGAAGCGGGCTCTGCTGGACCTCGAGGCCGCGCTCTAGCCGATCTGCGTCAATTTATGGCCGCTGACGGCGCCGCCGCCGGCGTTCCCCGTCGCCCCCGCCACCAGGGTCACGCCGGAAAGACCGCCATCGTCGCCGTGAAGCCGTGCAGGAAGTTGCGGCCCCCGACCGGGCCGATCTCGCCGGCGCAGAAGAAGCCCGCGGTCGGCGCGCCGAGCGAGTCCTGGAGGGCCGCGGCGTCGTGGTCTGGCAGATCGAACATATGTGAGCCGCGCCCATTGCAGGTGAAGAGCAGGGCCCCGGCCGCACCGCCCGCCCCCAGCGCCTGAGCCTGCGCCCGCAGGGCCGCGCGCAGATCCTCGTCGGCGGAGGCAGCGTCGCGCACCTGGAGCCGTACCGTCTGCCCAACCCGGACCTGCTCTCCGATCGCGATCGCCCCGGACTCCCGGTCCGCGCCGATGATCGGGCGCACCAGGAAGTCGCCCCGGGCGTACTCGGGGCGGTTCTCGTCGATGACGAGGCCGATCAGGACCCCCGAGGCCGCCAGTTCGCGTTCATCCTCCGGGAGCGCGGCGATCACCTCGCCGAGCCGCTCCATCGCCGGTTTGCCGGCGAGCTCGCCGATCACGTTCCCGTCCGCACGCGTGATCGTCATCTCCGGACCGACCGGCCCCGCGCCCTGCGAAACGCAGGGCAGTACCTGCAGGCCACGGAGGCGCACTGCCACCGCCCCGTCCGTATGGACGTCGCCGTCCTGCAGGAGGACGGCGCCGCCGGCGAACGAGGCGCTCGCAAGGCCGCCGAGCACGGGCAAGTGTGGCCTGGCTCCCTCGAGCGCCGCCAGCAGTTCCTCCGGAGGGAAGCTGAACGGATCGCAGAGCGCGATCACCGACTCATCCGCGGCACCGACGTCATCGGTCCCGGTCGCGAGCGATTCCGGCAGCCCGAGCAGGCGGAACCCATCGGCATCGCGCTCGGCGGTCAGGTGCAAGGTCTCGAGCTCCGCTCCCGGCAGCGAGGCGCCCCAGACGACGACTCCGGGAGTGTCCTCGAGCTCATGGCCGCCCGCGACGGTTCCGCCCGCCCCGCAGCCGATCAGCGCCCTTGGCTCGAGGCGCTCGTGCACCTCGGAGAGGAGCCATTTGGCCATTCCCAGGTGGTGCCCCGAGGCGAACACGACCGCGAAGTCGCAGCGCGGCTCGAGACCGGCGCGGGCCCGGTCGGCAGCCTCCGCGGCCGCCTCGACGGTGTCGAAGCTCTCAGACGCCCCGACGGAGGCCTGGACCGTCGCTTGCTCCGAGCTGGCCACTAGCCGGAGCCCGAGTTGCCCGAGCGGGAGCCTGCCGCCTGGTTCAGGTACGCGCGGAGGAAACCATCGAGGTCGCCGTCCAGCACGCGCTGGGCGTCACCCACCTCGAATCCGGTCCGATGGTCCTTCACCCGCTGGTCCGGGTGCAGGAAGTAGCTGCGGATCTGCGACCCCCACTCCGCCGACTTCTGCTCGCCCCGCTCCTTGGCGAGCTCCTCGGCTCGCTCGAGCTCCTTTCGCTCCAGCAGCCGGGAACGGAGGATCTGCATCGCCGTCGCCTTGTTTTGCGCCTGGGAGCGCTCGTTCTGGGACTGCGCGACGATCCCAGTCGGCATGTGTGTGATGCGGACCGCGGAGTCGGTCTTGTTGACGTGCTGGCCTCCCGCCCCGGAGGCGCGGTAGGTGTCGACGCGGATGTCGGCGTCGTCGATCTCGACGTCGACGTCTCCTTCGACCAGCGGGGCCACGTCGACCTGGGCGAAGCTTGTATGGCGACGCGCCGACGAGTCGAAGGGCGAGATCCGGATCAGCCGGTGCACGCCCCGTTCGGCGGCGAACAAGCCGTAGGCGTTCTCGCCGCGCACCACGAATGTCGAGGACTTGAGCCCCGCCTCCTCCCCCGGTGATGCCTCCTTCATCTCGACCTTGAAGCCGCGGCGCTCGGCCCATCGCAGGTACATGCGAACCAGCATCTCGGCCCAATCCTGGGAATCGGTGCCGCCCGCCCCGGCGTTGATCGTGACGACGGCCGGGCCGGCATCGAAGCGACCCGAGAAGAGCCGCTCCTCCTCGAGGTCGGCCAGGCGCCGCTCCACCGACGACAGCTGGCCGGCGAGCTCACCCGCCATCTCCTCGTCCTCCGCGGCGAGCTCCGCCAGCTCATCGAGGTCATCGACGTCCCGGGTGAGCTGGTTGAAGCCCTCGAGCCGCCGCTGGGCGCGGGCATGCTCAGCAGATATCTCGGCCGCAGCCGCCTGGTCATCCCAGAAACCGGGTCGCTGCATCTCCCCCTCGAGGCGATCGACCTCCCGGCTCAGTGTGTCCGGGTCAAAGGTAATCCGAGAGCAGCTTGAGCTGCCCCCGGATCTCAGCGAGGCGCGCGGAGATTCCCTCCTTGGGAAGTGTCTCTGCCATCTCCCCTAAGGGTATTCGGGCCCGAGGAAGTCCTGAAGGGCGCCTAATCGGCTGGTTGCGCCAGCCTGAACTCCTCGTGGAATTCCGCGAAGAACTTCTCTCCGAGCTCGCGGGCGCCGTCAGGGCCTTCGCTGTAGAGGCGCTCGAAGAACTCCGCCGTGCGCAGCGCGGGCCGCACCTCCCAGAGCATCCGCGTCGGCCCCTCGGCCCCCATTTGGTGGGGAGTTCCGGCGGGGACCTCGAAGCTCTCACCGGTGTCGAAGACGCGCTCATCGTCGCCGACGATCGCGCGCATTGCGCCCTCGATCACCTCGAAGCGCTCCGCCTGGCGTGGATGGAGATGCATGGGCGGCATCCCCCCGTCGCCGCTATAGGTCGCCTCCATCTCGAGGAGCTCGCCGTCGGTCTCTGCCCCGGTCCTGACGAAGCGGAGCTGCATCCCACCAGGGCTCTGGATCTCTTGTCCGGCGTGAGCCATCAGCGCCCTACGCGCCGTGGCACTTCTTGTACTTCTTGCCCGAGCCGCACCAGCAGGGGTCGTTGCGCCCGATCTTCTCGCGGTCTGACTTGACGACCGTCTCCTGCTCGGGGATCGCGCCACCGCCGTTGCCAGCCTGGCTCTCGATCGACTGCTCGGCCGCCACGTCCGCTCCGGACGCCGTCGCGACGGCGGCTTGGCCGAGTGCCGAGGGTTGCTCCGCGGTCCCGCCGGAGTAGTCGACCTGCAAAGGCTGCTGGGCGGGCGCGAACTCCTCCTGCGCCCGGGGGGCGACCTCGACCTCGACGTGGAAGATCAGCCGCGCGAACTCCTCCCAGATCGAGTGCATGAGCGCCTCGAACATCGAGAAGCCCTCGTTCTTGTAGGCGACCAGCGGATCGATCTGTGCGAAGCCGCGGAGGTGGATGCCCTCTCGCAGGTAGTCCATCTCGAAGAGGTGCTCCCGCCAGCGGTTGTCGATGATCTGCAGCAGGATCGCGCGCTCGAGCTGGCGCATTATCTCGTCGCCGAACTCCTGCTCGCGGCGGTCGTAGGCGGCGAGCGCATCGGCGAGCAGCGCCTCGCGCAGATCCTCGCGGTCGGTCTGCTCGGGCTGCAGCGAGGAGACCTCGGTGGTCGAGGGCCAGAGCTGCTGGACCTGGGTCTGGAGCTCGGCCAGATCCCAGTCCTCGATCACGTCGCCCGGGGTGTAGTCGTCCACCATGCTGCTGACGACTTCCCCCACGCCCTCGCGGGCGGCGTCCGACATGTCCTTGCCCTCGAGGATCTCGCGACGGTACTTGTAGACGACGCGCCGCTGCTCGTTCATCACGTCGTCGTACTCGAGCACCCGCTTGCGGATCAGGAAGTTCTGCTCCTCGACCTTCTTCTGAGCGTTCTCGATCGTCCGGGTGAGCATCTTCGCCTCGAGCGGCTCCTCCTCGCCCTCCTCGTTGACCGGACCGAGCCGGTCAAGGATCTTGTAGATCCGCTCACCGGCGAACAGCCGGATCAGGTCGTCCTCGGCGGAGAGGAAGAAGCGGGACTCGCCCGGATCGCCCTGGCGGCCTGACCGCCCGCGAAGCTGATTGTCGATCCGCCGCGACTCGTGGCGCTCGGTGCCGCAGATGAGCAGGCCGCCGAGCTGGCGAACCTCCTCTGCCTCGGCCTCGCACTGTGGCATTAGGCGCTCGACCATCGTCTGCAGCTCCTCGGCGTAGCTCTCGTCGGCCGGCGAGAGCCCGAGCTTGGGGAGCTCCACCTGCGCGAGCCCCTCGGGGCTGCCGCCGAGCTTGATGTCGACGCCGCGGCCCGCCATGTTGGTCGCGATCGTGACGGCGCCCTTGCGGCCTGCCTGTGCGATCGTCTCGCCCTCGCGCTGGGCGTGCTCGGGCTTCGCGTTGAGGACGACGTGCTCGACGCCCCGGCGCCGAAGCTCCTGGGAGATCATCTCCGAGATCTCGACCGAGATCGTGCCGACCAGGATCGGCTGGCCGGCCTGGTTGCGCGCCTCGATCTCGTTGATCACCGAGCGCCACTTGCCGTTCTTCGTCTTGTAGATCTGGTCGTTGTGGTCGGCCCGGACCATCGGTACGTTCGTCGGGATGTCGACCGTCGGCATCTTGTAGATCTTCATGAACTCCTGCGCCTCGGTGAGCGCGGTGCCCGTCATGCCCGAGAGCTTGTCGTAGAGCCGGAAGTAGTTCTGCAGCGTGATCGTCGCGAGGGTCTGGTTCTCCTCGCGGATCGAGACGCCCTCCTTCGCCTCGATCGCCTGGTGAAGGCCCTCCGACCAGCGCCGGCCCTCGAGGATCCGGCCGGTGAACTCATCGATGATCATCACCTCGCCCTCGACGATCTCGTACTCGACGCCGCGCTTGTAGAGCGACTCCGCCTTCAGGGCCTGAATCAGGTGGTTGACGAGCGTCCCGTGCTCGCTGAGGTAGAGATTCTCGACCCCCAGGAACTCCTCGGCCTTGGCGATCCCCCGCTCGGTCGGCGCGACGGTCTTGTGCTTCTCGTCGAACTCATAGTCGTAATCGGCGTCGCGAGTGTCCTTCGACTCGCCCAGTGACTTGAGCTTCTCCTTGTGGGGCTCGCCCTTCATCTGCTTGGCGAGGCGGGCGAAGGTGTAGTAGAGGTCGGCGGCCTGCTCGGGACGGCCCGAGATGATCAGCGGAGTCCGGGCCTCGTCGATCAGGATGTTGTCCACCTCATCGACGATCGCGAAGTCGTAGCCGCGCTGCACGCACTCGTCGAGCGAGCCGGCCATGTTGTCGCGGAGGTAGTCGAAGCCGAACTCCGAGTTGGTGCCGTAGGTGACGTCGCAGGCGTACTTCTCACGGCGGACAGACGGGTGGTCGCCCTCCTGGATCGCGGCGACGGTCACCCCGAGCGCCTCGTAGATCGGGCGCATCCACTCGGCGTCCCGGCGGGCGAGATAGTCGTTGACCGTGACGAGGTGCACCGCGTTGCCGGCGAGCGAGTTGAGGAAGACGGGGAGCGTCGCGGTGAGCGTCTTCCCCTCGCCGGTCTTCATCTCGGCGATCGCGCCCGAGTGGAGCACCATGCCGCCGATCAGTTGGACGTCGAAGTGGCGCTGGCCGAGCGTGCGCCGGCTCGCCTCGCGCACTAGGGCGAAGGCCTCCGGGAGCAGGTCTTCGAGCGCCTCGCCGTCGCGGGCGCGCTTGCGCAGCTCGTCCGCCTCGGAGCGAAGCTCCGAATCCTCGAGCAGTTCCATCTCCGGCTCGATCCGGTTGATGGAATCCACCCGCCCCTGGTATTCCTTGAATTGCTTCGACTCGCCCATCCGCAGGGCGCGGTCGATCAGTCCTCTGGCCACGCGACTAGGTTAGCTGCCGGACTGGAGCGGCCTGGTGGCCGCTAGGCCGTCGCTCCCCGCTGACGCTGCATGAGCTTGCGGGTCGTCTGGCGCTTGCGCCGCTTGTCCCGGTGCTTCTTGACCTGGCGACGGATGTCCTCGGCCAGCTCGTGGATCGAATGAACCATGTCCGGCGACGCCTCCTTGGCGCGAAGCGTGACCCCCTTCAGCCCGAGCGTCGCCTCGGCGACCATCCGGTCCGCGATCCGCGGGTTCTTCTCCTCGCAGAGCTCCACTTCGAGGGTGGCGAACTCGGAAACCTGCTTGCCGACCCGCTGGAACCTCTGGATCACCGCCTCGCGAAGCTCGTCGGTCACCTCCACGTTCTTCCCTCGGATCTCGATCCGCACGTCGGCCTCCTTCCGTCGGGGTGGCGCTCGGATGCTACGCCGGAGGTTCGGCGAGGGCAAGGGAATCGCTAGAGGGCCCGCGCCAACGTCAGCGCCACGACCCGGCGGCAGCCACCATCGCGCAGGGCCAGCGCGCAGGCTGAGAGCGTCGCGCCGGTGGTCCAGACGTCGTCGACCAGGAGGGCGGCGTGAGGAGAGGCCTCGACCGCCCAGACGTGGGGCGGGTCTGCGAGCCGCTGCCAGCGCCTCCGCCCCACCTGGCGCCGGCCGTGGCCGCGGCGCAGGCAGGCCCGGAGCGGAAGTCCGGCCCGCTCGGAGAGCGAGATCGCGATCTCCTCGGCCGGGTCGAAGCCCCGCCAGCGCCATCGCCACGGCCCGGCCGGCACCGGTACGACAGCCTTCGGCGACTCCGCCGCCGGGAGGGCGCCGAGCATGGCCTTCGCGGCGACGTCGGCAAGAGACAGTCTGCGTGCGTACTTGAGCCCGTGGACCACACGCCGAGCGACGCCGTCGAACGCTGCAGCTGAGACCGCCAGGTCCACGCAAGCCGGACCGGCGTCGATCACCGTGGGCGCCGCGGCGAGCTCCTCATCGCAGTGCTCGCAGAGGATCGGGTCCGCCCCTCGGGCGGAGCCGCAGGCGGCACAGAGCGGCGGGGCGACCAGAGAGGCGATTTGCTCGAGCGGCGCGGCTGCGATCGCGCGATCGTGTCCCGTGGCGGGTGACGAAAAGCGCGCGGAGTGGATCGGAAAGAGGCCTAACCCAGGGGCCTGTCCTCCTCCACGCCATAGAGGCCGCCCACGACGAGGCCGCCGGCCGGGACCTCCGCGCCGGGCAGGACGACGCAATCGCGGAGCATCGCCCCAGCCCCGAGCTGACAGCGCTCGCCGACGACGACCGGCCCGTGCAGCTCGGTCCCGACGCCGAGCTGGGAGTTCGCGCCGATCAGCACCGGCGCCTTCACCTTCACCCCCTCGAGGTCGGAGCCGTCGCCGGCGTAGATCCCGGATGAGACTTTCTCCGCCGGAGGGTGGATCCGGACTGCGCTCGAGAGCGCGTCGAGATTCCCCTGTACGAATTCGCCGACGGAGCCCACGTCGTTCCAGTAGGCGTCGATCTCGTGCGAGTAGAAGGGAATGTCGCCGTCGAGCAGCGAGGGGAACACGTCCATCGCCCAGTCGACGAAGCCCGGGGGCTGGTCCTCATCCCCAGCGGGGCTCTTGTGGTCGGCCGGGGGGAAGTGGTCGAAAATCTCCTTCCCGAACATGTAGATGCCGCAGTTGGCGAGGTCGGAGAGCGCCTCGGCGTGCTCGGGCTTCTCCTGGAAGCCCTGGATCCGGCCATCCTCGTCGGTGATGACCACGCCGAACTGGGTCGTGTCGTCCACGCGCTTCGTCGCGAGCGTGGCGATCCCGTCCCGCTCGACGTTCGCCTCGTGCGCAGCGCGCATGGCGCTCAGGTCGATGTCGGTAAGCGCATCGCCGGAGATGACCAGGAAGGAGTCGGTCTCGGAGAGGAAATTGCGGACCTTGCCGACCCCGCCGGCCGTGCCCAGGGGCTGCGGCTCCTCGCTGTAGCTGATCTCGAGCCCGAAGGCCGAGCCATCGCCGAGCACCTCGCGGATCTGCTCCGGCAGGTAGGAGACGTTGGTCATGACCTGCTTGAAGCCGTGGGAGGCGAGCAGCTCCGCGATCCAGGCTACGATCGGCCGGTTGAGCACCGGCGCGACCGGCTTCGGCATCACGTAGGTCAGCGGCCGGAGCCGCGTCCCCAGCCCGGCCGCCAGGATCATCGCCCTCATGAGGGCGACAGGTTCTCAGACTGCGGTGGGAGTTGCCTCGGGGTGACGCCAAGCACGATCTTGCCGACGAAGCCCGGTCCGGCCCTCCCCCGGCCGGCGGTTCCGCGCATGCTGGTGAGGGCTAGTAGCGGTAGTGGTCGCCCTTGTAGGGGCCCTCGACCGGCACCGCGATGTAGGCCGCCTGCTCGGGATTCAACTCGGTGAGCTCGACGCCGAGGGCGTCGAGGTGCAGCCGGGCGACCTTCTCGTCCAGGTGCTTGGGCAGCACGTGGACCTCCTTGCCGTAGGCGTCCGCCTCACCGAACAGCTCGATCTGGGCGATCACCTGGTTGGTGAACGAGTTCGACATCACGAAGCTCGGATGCCCCGTGGCGTTGCCGAGGTTGAGCAGGCGACCCTCCGAGAGGAGGATGATCGAGTGGCCGTCCGGGAAGCGCCACTCGTCGACCTGCGGCTTGATGTTGACCTTCTCGATCCCGTCGACCTTCTCGAGCGCCGCGACCTGGATCTCGTCGTCGAAGTGGCCGATGTTGCCGACGATCGCCTGATGTTTCATCGCCGTCATGTGGTCGACGGTGATCACGTCCTTGTTCCCGGTTGCGGTGATGAAGATGTCGGCTTCCTCGATCACGCTCTCGAGCTTGCGGACCTCGTAGCCCTGCATGGCGGCCTGGAGGGCGCAGATCGGGTCGATCTCGGTGACGATCACCCGGGCGCCCTGCCCGCGCAGCGACTCGGCGCAGCCCTTTCCCACGTCGCCGAAGCCGCAGATCACGGCCGTCTTGCCGCCGATCATCACGTCGGTGGCGCGGTTGAGGCCGTCAATCAGCGAGTGTCGGCAGCCGTAGATGTTGTCGAACTTGGACTTGGTCACCGAGTCGTTCACGTTGATCGCCGGAAAGAGCAGCGTGCCGTTGGCTTGGCGCTCGTAGAGGCGGATCACCCCGGTGGTGGTCTCCTCCGTAACCCCCTTGATGCCCTCGGCCATCTCGGTGAAGCGCCGGGGGTCGGCCGCGAGGCTCTCGCGCAGCAGCTCGAGGATCACCCTCTCCTCTTCGGAGCCGGCATCCTCGGCCCCTGGGACGGCGCCCGCGGCCTCGTACTCCGCGCCCTTGTGGACCAGGAGAGTCGCATCGCCGCCGTCGTCGAGCAGCATGTTCGGCCCGCTCTCGCCGTTCGGTCCAGGCTCGGGCCAGGCGAGGGCCTGCAGGGCGCACCACCAGTACTCCTCCAGGGTCTCCCCCTTCCAGGCGAAGACCGGGACGCCCTTCGGCTGCTCCGGGGTGCCCTCCGGTCCGACCGCGACCGCTGCCGCCGCGTGGTCCTGTGTCGAGAAGATGTTGCAGCTCGCCCAGCGCACATCGGCCCCAAGCATGGTCAGCGTCTCGATCAGCACCGCGGTCTGCACGGTCATGTGCAGGGAGCCGGTGATCCGGGCTCCCTTCAGAGGCTTCGACTCGGCGAACTCCGCGCGGGTCGCCATCAGACCGGGCATCTCGTGCTCGGCGAGCCGGATCTCCTTGCGGCCGAACTCGGCCAGTGAGAGGTCGGCCACGCGGAAGTCGAGGCCTGCGGACGTCGCTGCGCTGGTGGCAGTGCTCATGCTGTGGCTCGTCTCCTGGGTCGAGGTTTGACGACGCCAAGGTTACGGTGCCCGCATGGTCGAAGGCCTGCGCGTGAACGACGACGTGCTGATTCCGCTGGATGAGATCGAGCTGCGCGCCAGCCGCTCGTCGGGCCCCGGCGGCCAGCATGCGAACGTGACGGCCTCGCGCATCGAGGCGATGTTCGACGTGCAGGGCTCCGAGGCGCTGAGCGAGGAGCAGCGCGAGTTGCTGCGCCGGCGCCTCGGCGACCGGGTCACCGCCGTCGCCCAGGACACGCGAAGCCAGGCCCGCAACCGGGAGCTGGCGCTCGAGCGGCTGCGCGAGAAGCTCGCCTCGGGCCTCCGGCGCCCGAAGCCCCGGCGCCCGACCAAGCCATCCCGGGCGGCGCGTGAGCGGCGATTGGAGCAGAAGCGCCGCACGTCGGAGCGGAAGGCGCGGCGCAGACCCCCGACGGACGATTAGGCGCCTACGCGCGGCCGGGCGCCCGCCTCCTTCAAATACTGGTGCACGAACGCAATCGCCATGCTCCCCTCGCCGACGGCCGAGGCGACGCGCTTGACGGGACCGGAGCGAACGTCGCCACACGCGAAGATCCCGGGCACGCTCGTCTCGAGCAGGTAGGGGTCGCGCTCGAGCTCCCAGCGTCCCGCCGCTTTCACATCGGGGCCGGTGAGCACGAAGCCCCGGTTGTCGAGCGCGATCTCGGCCGGAAGCCACCCAGTCTCGGCGTCTGCGCCGATGAAGATGAACAGCCCGCCCGATTGCATCGTGGCCGTCTCACCGGAGCTGTTGTCGAAGATGTCGAGCGCCTCCAATGAGTCGTCACCATGCGCCGCGACGACCTCCGTCCGTGTCAGCACATGGATGTTCGACCGAGTTCCAAGCTGGTCGATCAGGTAGTGCGACATGCTCTTCTCGAGACCTTCGCTGCGGCAGAGGATGGTCACGCTCCGCGCGTAATTGGAGAAGAACATGGCCGCCTGCCCCGCGGAGTTCCCCGCGCCGATGATGTGGACGTCCAGCGCGTGGGTGTCCGGCGCCTCGCTTCGCGCGGCGCCATAGGAGATGCCCTTCCCCGCCAACCGGTCGAAGCCCTCGATCGAGAGCCGGCGCCAGGCGACGCCGCAGGCGAGGATGATCGTGCGCGCCCCCACGACGTCACCGCCGTCGAGGTGCACCTCATGCGACGCAGCGTCGATCTGTGTGAGCGCCCTGGTGACAAGGAACTCCGCGCCGAGCCTGCGGCCCTGCTTCAGCGCACGCTCGGCGAGCTTGGCGCCGGAAACGCCGTCCGGGAAACCGAGGTAGTTCTCGATCCTGGAGGACGAGCCCGCCTGCCCACCCGGCGCCTCCCGTTCGATCACCAGCGTCCCAAGGCCCTCAGACGCGCCGTACACCGCCGCGGCCAGACCGGCCGGACCTGCTCCGACGACCACCGCGTCGTACTCGGTCGCCGAGGGCTCGGTGCCCAGGTCGAGCAGCTCGGCCAGCCGGCGGAGCTGCGGCCGGGCCACAGTCGTGCCGTCGATGATGCGAACCACCGGGTAGTCCTCGTCCGCGGGGAGACGATCGCCCCATTGGTCGGCCGCGCCCGCCGTATCGGGCGTGAGCCACTCGAAGCTGACTTGGTTGCGGTCGAGGAAGTTCCGCAACTCCGCGCAGTCGGGGTCCCACCGATGGCCGAGGACGATCGCACGCGGAGGCGGCGGCTTCGCCGCAAGGCCCTGCAGGCCGTGTGCTCCGCTGATCCGATTGCTCGAGAGGCGGCCGAGCTCTTCCGCGACTCCGGGCTCGCCGGCCGCGAGGGCGTGATAGTCGTGAGGCTCGATTCGCATGACGCGGGACCTCTCCGTGGCCCGGAATCCGACCGGAAAGGGCGTGCCCAGGACGATCGGCACCTCGCCGATGACGTCGCCCGGCCGCCGCTCGCCAACGATGCTCTCCACCCCATCGATGGTGTTGACCACTTCGATGCGGCCCTCGAGTACCCCGTAGAGTGCCCGGTCGTCACCCTGGTTCGCCGCGTATTCCCCCTCCTCGAGGCCGATGTCAGCCGCGACGCGCGAGAGCCGCTCGCGGGCATCCGAGTCGAGGGCCGCGAAGACCTTGATCGTCCTGATCTCCTCCGCAGTCACCATGGACAACTTCCTTATTGGCGCTTGCCCCCTGTGAGGAGATCGTCTCACCTTTCGTGCGGCCGCGGGGCCGATGAGTCCGGCACCCGACCAGAGTCTCTTCACACAGAGTCGGCGAGGAAGGAAGAGCGATGACGCTGAACAGGCAGTTCGAGGCGACGCTGCAGAAGAGCCCCGCCAAGGGCGGCTGGACGTATGTGGTGATGCCGGATTCGGCCGAGTTCTTCGGGACGCGGGGCCTGATCAAGGTGCGCGGCACGATCGACGGGCACCCCTTCCGGAGCTCCTTCATGGCGATGGGTGACGGGACGCACAAGCTGCCCGTGAAGACGGACGTGCGCAAGGCGATCGAGAAGGAGGAGGGCGACTCGGTGGTCGTGCGGCTGGAGGAGCGGCTCAGCTAGAGCCATCGGGACGGCCGAGCTCCCGCTTGAAGGCGTCGATGGTGTCCACCGGCATCGGGTCAACCCCGCGTGCGGTGGCGAGCTCGATCGAGAGCAGGTCGCCGAGCATCACCGCGTTCAGGAGCCGCTCGGTCCGCGTCTCACCCTCGGTCTCGAGGCGGATCACTGCGGCGGCGTAGGGCTCGATCGCCTTGGCCGTGAGCTCGAAGCGCCGGCGCTCCCGCGGATGCTGGTCGCGGTCCTCGAGGAAGATCGCAGCGAAGCGGCCCTCGGCCCCGGACCAGCCCTCGAGCTCGTTGTGATCGGCCTCCGGGAGCACCGAGGCGAATGCGGGGAGCTTGGCGTTCTCGTTCAGCTGCGTCTTCCAGCGGTAGGCCACGGGGGCGGTGAGGTCGCTGCCGAAGACGACGGGAGTCGCGTCCCGGATCTCGGCGGCCACCGCGTGGGCACGGGCCTCCGCGGCCGCGAAGCCCTGGCCGAGGTGCGACGCGGCGGCGTCGATCTCGGTGTTGATCCGAGGGCCCGCCAGCGCCAGGGCCGCGAGCTCGGCCGCGCAGCAGAACATGTAGCCGACCGCCGCCCGCGGCTGGAGACCGGCGGGCAGGCCGATCACGGGGACCCCGTCGCCACGTGCGGCCTCGGCGAGCTCGCCGCCAGTCGTCGCCACCAGGCGCTGCGCCCCGAGCGCCTCTGCGGCGGCGTAGACAGGCGAGGGTCTCCTCGGTGTCGCCCGAGTAGCTCGAGCAGAGCACGGCGGATCCCGCCGGCGCCCAGGGGGGCAGCTCGTAGCTGCGAACGACCATCATCGGCTTGGTGAGCCGGTCGGCCAGCGCTGCAACGGCCAGATCGCCGCCGATCGCGGAGCCGCCCATCCCGCAGACGAACGCGGCCGGCGCCTCCATCGTGCTCGCCCTCGCGCTCTCGATCCGCCAGAGGGCGTCGCGCAGGTGGTCCGGCATCGCCTTGACCGCATCGAGCATGTCGCCGCCGATCACGCCCGTCACACACGCTCCCCTTCGCCGACCACGGCTCCCTTCAGTTCCGCCTCACCTTCCACGGTCACACCGGCGCTGAGGATGCTCTTGACCACGGTCGCGTTGTCCTCGACCACGCAGCCGTCGAGGAGCACCGAGCGGTCGATCACCGCGCCGGACCCGACCCGGCACTCTCGGCCAACCACGGTCGGGGGTCGGATCTCCGCGTCCGCTGAGATCTCGCATCCCTCCCCGATCAGTGTGCCGCCGTCGATCTGCTCGGCCACGACCGTCTCAACGTGGCCCTCGAGGATGTCCCAGTTGGCCTCGAGGAAGCGGTCTGGAGTTCCGATGTCGATCCAGTAGCCCGCGAGCCGGATCCCGTAGAGCCCTTCGCCGATCAGTCGCGGAAAGACCTCGCGCTCGATCGACACCGCACGATCCGGAGGAATCCGCTCGAGCACAGAGCGCTCGAGCAGATATGCGCCGGCGTTGATCTCGTCGGTGTCGATCTGCTCGGGCTCGGGCTTCTCGAGGAACTCGGTGATCTCCCCGTCTTCGCGCCGACGGACGAGCCCGTAGCCGCGCGGGTCGGCGACCGGGTAGAGCGCGATGGTCGCCCGCGCCCCGGTCCGCCGGTGCTGCTCGATCAGAGCAGTCAGGTCGAGATCGCAGAGCACGTCACCGTTGAGCACGAGGAAGCGGTCGCCGAGCATGTCCTCGGCGAAGCGGATCGCCCCGGCGGTCCCGCGGGCGTCTGGCTCCTCGGCGTAGCGGATCTCCACACCGGGCTCGAGCTCGGCGACCGCCCGTCGCATCCCCTCGGCGAGGTGTCCGCACGAGACCACCACGTCGTCCACGCCGTGGCGGACGAGCCAGTCGATCACATAGGCAACGTGGGGGCGCCCGGCCAGCGGCAGCACGGGCTTGGGGACCGTATAGGTGAGCGGCCGCAGGCGAGTCCCCTCGCCGCCCGCCAGGATCAGTGCCTGCACAACCTCACCGCTCCGCCTCCTCCGGCGTCTCAGGGGTCGTGCTTTCGCGCGCCCTCGCATCAACGGGGGCTTCGCGAATTACGGCCGAGCGGTCTACGGCGCTGGGACGGCCGATTGCTTCGTAGGTGATCCCGGCGGCGCTGATGGCGTCACCGTCCAGGAAGTTACGGCCATCGACGAGCAGGGGAGTGTTCATGCGCTTAGCCACCTCGGCCCAATCGAGCTTCGCGAACTCGGGCCACTCGGTGACCAGGATCGCGGCGTCCGCGCCCTCGAAAGCGTCCATCGCGGCGCCCGCTATCTCGACACTGGGCAGCAACGGCGCCGCCGCGGTCTCCGCGACCGGGTCATACGCGACCACGCTTGCCGACTCGCCCTCGAGCCGGGCGGCCAGCACGAGGCTCGATGCCCCCCGCATGTCGTCGGTGTCGGGCTTGAAGGCCAGTCCCAGGAGGGCGACTCGCTTGCCGACCAGCGAGTCGAGATGCTTGGAGAGCTTCGCCATCACCCGGCGCTTCTGGAGCTCATTCACTTCGATCACCGAGTTGAGGAGCTGAAAGTGGTAGCCCGAGTTGGCGGCGAGCATCTTCAGCGCGGAGACGTCTTTCGTAAAGCAGGATCCGCCATAGCCGATTCCCGCCTGCAGGAACCGCGCCCCGATGCGGTCGTCGAGCCCCATCCCGCGGGCTACGTCTGTCACGTCCGCTCCGAGCTCCTCGCAGACGTTTGCGATCTCGTTGATGAAGCTGATCTTGGTTGCGAGAAACGCGTTTGAAGCCAGCTTCACCATCTCGGCGCTCGAGATGTCCGTGCGCACGATCGGCGCCCCAAGCGGCTCGTACACACCCGCAACCGCATCGCCCGCCCAATCGTCGCCGGGGTCGGTGCCGATCAGGACACGGTCGGGCTCCATGAAGTCCTTGAGGGCCGTGCCCTCCCGGAGGAACTCCGGGCAGGAGACGTAGGCGAAGTCGGGGGCGTCGCGGTGGATCGTGCGTCCCGTGCCCACGGGCACGGTGCTCTTCATCACCAGCGCCTTCTCTGCGGGATCCCCGATCTCCTCGACGGCGCGGTTGACGGCTGAGAGGTCGGCGTCGCCCGAGTAGGTTGGCGGGGTCTGGACGCAGACGAACAGTAGCCGCGGTCCGTCGAGCAGCTCGGCCATCTCCGTGGTGAAGGTGAGTCGCTCTTTGTTGCGCTCGATCATCTCCGGGAGACCGGGCTCGTGGATCGGGACCTCTCCGCCGCGGAGCGACTCGACCTTCTCCGGGACGATCTCGCGGACGACGACGCGGTGGCCCAGCTCGGCGAAGCAGACGGCGGTGACTAGGCCAACCCAGCCCGCTCCAATAACTCCGATCGGTTCCTTCCCACTCACGCTCGCCTCCCTAGGATGATCGCGGGAACCGATCCGCTACCTCCTCGGCAGATGGCGGAAGCTCTGGGCGATCTTCAGCATGTCCGCGTTCGAGACGGTCTCGATGTACGAGTTCGAGAGCCAGAAAGATCCCTGGTCGGTCTGCCAGGCGACCATCCGCAGCCGGTCGCCGTCGTAGTAGAGCTTGTAGTTGCGGTTCCCGATCGTCTTCTCGTCGGTCGGGTTGTCGAGGCTCGGCGGGTCCTTCCATCGAGTCCCCTCGAAGCCGTAGTAGTCGCCGATCGTCGGCAGGGAGAAGACCCACTTGTAGGCGGCGCGCTCTGAGTGAGGCGGGGACTCATCGCCCTTGCCGTTGATCTTGTAGGCGCGGGGCTTCTGCGCGTAGTCGCTGCCGGCCTCGAGCTGTGTCGGGTAGTAGATCGGGACCTTCAGCTTGCGGGCCTTGATCCCCTGTGCGAGCTGCTTGCCGTAGCTCGTCTCGACCAGGTTGGTCGCGGCGGCCTGCTTGCGCTTCGACGCGGCCGGCCTGGGCTTGGTGGCGTCGGGCGCTTGTTCCGGAATCACCTTCTCGTCGGGCTTGGCGGACGAGCCCTGCGGGCCCGGCGTGCTCTCGCTGCCGAGGAACTGATTCACCGCGGTCTGGATCTGCTCGGGGGTGGCGGTGACGTACGACGGGCCAAGGTGCCCCTCGAAGTGGATCTCCTTGATCTGTGCGTTGCGTAGGTCGAAGAACAGCTTCAGCACCTGCAGCATCTGCACCGCTTCGTCTATGTCGGACGACGTGTAAGACGTGAAGATCTTGATCAGCCTCTTCCGATCGTCGATCAGCCGCGACGGGGGGACCTTGGCGCGCGCCTCGCGCAGGAACGCCTGCTGGCGGGCCGCGCGGACGATGTCGTTGTCGGTGTGGCGGTAGCGGGCGAACGAGAGCGCATCGAACCCGCAGAGCGCCTGATAGCCCGGCTGCAGGTTGATCTCCGCGTAGTTGGATGAGCTCGAGTACGGGGCGTTCTGATGGAAGTAGCGGTGATCGACGTCCACGTACACGCAGCCGATCGCGTTGACCGCGCGGGCGAAACCGGTGAAGTCGACGTTGACGAGGTGGTTGATCGCCACCTGGGGACCGAGTAGATGCTTGACGGTCTGGAGCGTGAGCTTGGGGCCGCCCAGGGAGTAGGCGGCGTTGAGCTTGTCGATCCCGTACCCGGGGATCTCCACCTTGAGGTCGCGGGGCAGCGAAAGGAGGGCGATCGCGTCGCCGTTCGGATCGAGCCGAAGGAGCATGGTGGTGTCGGAGAGCCCGTACTTGCCGCTGAGCTCCTTGTTGCGCTTGTCCGAGCCCAGGATGAGGATCGTCTGAGCGCCGCTGTCAGGGATGTCTGCAAGCTCGTTCTTCACCCCCTCCCCGATGCTGTTGTCCCTGAGCGCATGGGCGATGTCGCCGAGGTAGAGGATCAGGCTGGCCGACGTGGCCGCGGCGATCGACGCGATGATCACGAAGGAGGCGGTGATGAAACGGAGCCAGATCGGGAAGCCGATGTGCCGGCGGACCGCCTTGAAGCCCGACGTGATCTTGGGCCCGGCGCCCTTCTCGACCTTCTCGAATCCGGAGGTGATGGCGGACCCGGCCCGCTTGATCCTCGCGCCGGCCGACGCGACGAGGGTCTTCTCCTCAGCGGCCTCGGCTTCGGCTGCCTCGAGCCCTTCCCATTCCTGTGTCTCGGCCGAGACGACTCGCTCGAGCTCGTCCTCCTCCGAGAGCTCCTCCTTGTCCTCCTCGTCGTCGGGGTCCCGTCGTCCAGACCCTCGTCGTCGAGGTCCTCGTCGTCCAGGTCCCCGTCTTCTGGCTCCTCGACTCCCCGAGATCGTTCTCGTCCGGCTCGAGCTCCTCGTCGCCCGACTCGTTCAGGAGCTCGTCGCTGACCTCGAACTCCTGGGTCTCATCGGGGCGCTGACGCTCGTCGCCCTGGCCGTTGCCCCCCTGGCTGGTCCGGCGCTCACGCCGACATCCCTGGGAAGCTCTTGACGAATTCCTCCAGCGCCTGGCGGTAGCTGCGCAGCGAGTTGATCGAGACCCACTCTCCGGGCCCGTGATGCCCGTCGCCGATCGGGCCGAACTCGACCGCGGGTACGCCAGCGGCGAGAAATGAGACTGCGTCGGAGGCTCCGTCGCGGCCGACACTCATCACGCGCTCGGGATGGTGCGGAGAGGCCGCCTCGCAAAGGCCCGACCACGAATGGAGAGTCCGGCTCAACCACGGCGGGCGCGCGCCGGAACGTCGCGACCACCCGGGTGTCCGGCAGTCCGCTCACCTGCTCGAGGATCTCATCGGGGTTCTGATCCGGCAGGAAGCGGATATCGACGTCTATGACGCAGGTATCGGGCACTTTGTTCAGGGCATCGCCGCCCATGATCCGACCGAGATTGATCGAGGGGCGGTCGAACAGGGCGGAGCTGTGGCGTGCAAACGGTAGCGATTCGATACCCCTGAACACCTCAACCGCCTTGACCACCGCGTTATCCCCGAGCCACGGGGTGGCGCCGTGGGCGGAGCGGCCCTGGACCTCCAACCTGATCGCCAGGACGCCCTTCGCCTGGACACCGACCTGGAGGTTGGTGGGCTCGCCGGTGATCGCGAAATCGCCGATGAAGCCGCTCGCCACCAGAGCGTCCGAGCCGCGGTTCTCCTCCTCCTCAGACTCCTCGTCGGAGACGATCCCGAGGCGCAGGCGCACGTCCTCCTGATCGCGCAGGTCGTGCATCACCAGCAGCATCACGGCGAGCGCGCCCTTCATGTCGTAGGCGCCACGGCCGTAGAGCCGATCGCCGTCGATGCGAGGCTCGAACTGGTCGCGTCCGCCGGGGACGACGTCCAGGTGGCCGTGCAGGACGAGTGTCGGCGCCTCCGGCGGACCAACCTCCGCGGCCGTCACCGGCAGCCCGCGCGCCTCGGTCTGCGAAGCCTCGATGTCGTTCGACTCGAGCCAGCCGCCGACGAACTCGGCGGCGCGCCGAAGCCCCTCCGCGTTGGAGGTGTCGAAGGCGATCAGCCGCTTGGCGAGGGCAAGCTCGTCCACGTGCCAATCGTAGGTACAGCGATCAAGC
The DNA here is from genome assembly GCA_963801055.1 of uncultured Solirubrobacterales bacterium. Lineage (GTDB taxonomy): Bacteria > Actinomycetota > Thermoleophilia > Solirubrobacterales > 70-9 > DASUPK01. The sequence continues at coordinate 23,189 of CAWDDE010000005.1, forward strand.
CGCGATGAACGCGGCAGCCCGCCTTCAGTTCTCGGCGCCGGCTACTGCCAGGAACGCCTCGGCGCGCGCCTTGTCCTTCTCCGCCTGCCGGTGGGCGCCCGAGCCCTCCTCGGACTCGCGCAGCCGGGCGTCGGCATCCTCGATCCGGCTGCGCAGCTCGCCCGTGTCGAGGTTCTCGGGCGGGATCGCCTCGCCGACCAGGACGGTGGCCCGGTTCGCGAAGACCTGCAGCCAGCCCTCGGCCTGCGCCCAGCGGCGCACCTCGCCGTCCGGCATGTGCAGGCGCAGCTCGGTTGGGAGCAGCCGCGCCAGCACCGGCACGTGGTTCGCCAGGATGCCGATCTCGCCGACCGAGGTCCGCGTGGAGACCTGCTCCACCTCGCCGGTGAAGACCTCGCCCTCGGGGGTGAGCACCCGGACGTTGACGTTGTGCTCGGCCATCGCTTCAGGCCTCCGGCCGCCTCGCCCTCGCTCTGCTCGCTCGGCGGCCTCCTCCTCGCTCGGTCCTGGTCCTCGGCCTCCTCTCTGCTTCGCCTCCTGCTCGGCCGCCTCGGACTGGGCGGCCTCCGAGGGCTCCTCGGCCCGCATGCCCTTGGCCGTCTCGAGCACCTGGTCGATCGGGCCCTGCATGTAGAAGGCCCGCTCGGGGATGTCGTCGTGCTCGCCGTCGACGATCTCCTTGAATCCGCGGACCGTCTCGGCGACAGGCACGTACTCGCCGCTGCGCCCGGTGAACTGCTCTGCCACGAAGAACGGCTGGGAGAGGAAGCGCTGGATCTTCCGCGCCCGCGAGACCGTCTGCTTGTCGGCGTCGGAGAGCTCGTCGATCCCGAGGATCGCGATGATGTCCTGCAGTTCGCGGTAACGCTGCAGCGTCTCCTGGACCCGGGTCGCCGTGTCGTAGTGCTCCTCGCCGAGGATGTCCGGCTTGAGGATCGTCGAGGTCGAGTCGAGCGGATCGACCGCCGGGTAGATCCCCTGCTCGACCAGCGACCGGGTGAGCGTGGTGGTTGCGTTCAGGTGCGCGAACACCGACGCCGGCGCCGGGTCGGTGAGGTCGTCCGCCGGGACATAGATCGCCTGGATCGAGGTGACGGAACCTTCGCGTGTCGAGGTGATCCGCTCCTGCAGCCCGCCCATCTCCGTCTCCAGAGTCGGCTGATAGCCGACCGCCGACGGCATCCGGCCGAGCAGCGCCGAGACCTCGGAGCCGGCCTGGACGAACCGGAAGATGTTGTCGATGAACAGCAGCACGTCCTGACCGCCGCTGGCGGAAGTACTCCGCCATGGTCAGGCCGGAGAGCGCCACTCGCAGGCGGGCGCCCGGCGGCTCGTTCATCTGGCCGAAGACGAGCATCGTCTTGTCGATGACGCCGGACTCCTTCATCTCGAGCCAGAGGTCGTTGCCCTCGCGGGAGCGCTCGCCGACGCCGCAGAAGGCCGAGAGGCCCTCGTGCTCCTCGGCGATGTTCCGGATCAGCTCCTGGATCAGGACGGTCTTGCCGACCCCGGCGCCGCCGAACAGGCCGACCTTGCCGCCCTTCGCGTAGGGAGCGAGCAGGTCGACGACCTTGATGCCGGTCTCGAGCATCTCCTGGGAGGGCGTCGAGGTCCTCGACCTCGGGGGCCGGACGGTGGATCGGCCAGCGCTCCTCGCCCTGCACCTCGCCGCCCTCGTCGATCGGCTCGCCGAGCAGGTTGAAGATCCGGCCCAGCGTCTCCTGGCCGACCGGCACGGTGATCGGCGAGCCGGTGTCGGTCACCTTGTCGCCCCGCTTGACGCCGTCGGTCGCGTCCATGGCGATCGCACGCACGCGCTCGTCGCCGAGGTGCTGCTGCACCTCGCAGATCAGCCTGCCCTCGGTGCGGCCGCCCTCGGGCGGGACGTCGATCTCGAGCGCGTGGAAGATCTCCGGCACGTGGTCGGGGAAGGCGACGTCGAGGACGACGCCCCTCACCTCCTCGACGGTTCCTACGTTCGTCGCGAGGGTCCTCCGCAGACGTAGTCGAGGAGGACCCGTTTCATGTTGGTCAGCCATTCGTCTCCTTCGTTTCCTCAAGTCTTGATTACGAGAGTCCCTCGGCGCCCGCCACGACCTCGAGGATCTCCTGGGTGATCTCCGCCTGACGCACCCGGTTCATCTCCAGGGTGAGGTCCGAGATCACCTCCTTTGCGTTGTCGGCCGCGTTCCGCATCGCGGTCATCCGCGCGCCGTGCTCGGAGGCGGTCGACTCGAGCAGCGCCCGGTAGACGTTGAGCTGGGCGTACTCGGGAATCAGCTCACCGAGCAGCTCCTCGGGCTCGGGCTCGTAGTCCCAGAGCGCCTTGCGATGCGCCTCGACGAGCTCCTCGTCGAGGTCAGCTCGTCGTCGTCGGGGGTGAGCTCCTCCACCCCCTCGCCGAAGACGTCGGCCTGCTGGACCGGGAGCAGCGTCTGCCTGCGCACGTACTGGGTGAGCGGCGAGACGTAGCGGTTGTAGATCAGGTCGACCCGGTTCAGGTCCTTGTCGACGTACGAGGCGATCAGGTCGTCGGCGATCTCCCTCGCGTTCGCGAATGCCGGGGCGGTCGGTGAAGCCGACGTACTCGCCGTGGAGCTCCTCGCCGCGGAAGCGCATGGTCGAGACGCCGCGGCGCCCGACCACCGAGAAGCGGACGTCCTTGCCCTCCCGGACAGCTCGCGCTGGAGCTGGACGCCCGGCGCGGATGATCTGCGAGTTGAACGAGCCGGCCAGCCCGCGGTCGCCGGTCACCAGCAGGATCCCGACCGTCTCTCTGCTCCTCGTGCTCCTGGAGCACCGGCAGGTTGCGCGCCTCGACCCCGGCCGCCTCGGCGACCTGGCGGGTCATCTTGCGCAGCTCGCGCGCGTAGGGCCGCAGCGCGTCGATGCGCTGCTCCGCGCGCCGCAGCCGGGCCGCGGCGACCATCTCCATCGCGCGCGTGATCTTCTGCACGTTCTTGACGGAGGCGATCCGGTTCTTGACTTCCTTGCGGGTGGCCATGCGTCAGCCGTCAGGCGACGGCGTGCTGCTCCTCCTCCCTCCTCGGCCGGCTGCTCCGCCGGACGTCCGACCGATCGTCTTCAGTCTCGCGCGCCCTCGCGCGTCGCTTGACCCGGTCGGACTCGCCCTCCTCCAGCGGGTTGCCCTCCTCGTCGAAGTCGGGGCCGAAGTCGTCGACCATCTGCTCGATCGACTTGCCGAGGGCCTCCTCGTCCTCGTCGGTGAGGTCGCCGGTCTCGTTGATCCGGTCGAGCAGATCCTTGTTCTCGGCGTGGAGCCTCGGGATCAGGTCGGCGAGGAACTCGGTGACCCGCTCGGTCTTGATCCGGTCGAGATAGCCCTCGGTGCCCGCGTAGATCGAGGCGACCTGCTCGGCGACCGGCATCGGCTGGAGCTCCTTCTGGTTGAGCGCCTCGACCATGCGCTCGCCTCGCGCGAGCTGCTTCTGGGTCTCGGGATCGAGCTCGGAGCCGAACTGGGCGAACGCCTCGAGCTCGCGGTACTGGGAGAGGTCCAGACGCAGCTGGCTGGCGACCTTCTTCATCGCCTTGGTCTGCGCGTTGCCTCCCACCCGCGAGACCGAGGTGCCGACGTTGATCGCCGGGCGGACCCCCGAGTAGAAGAGGTCGCTCTCGAGGAAGATCTGACCGTCGGTGATCGAGATGACGTTCGTCGGGATGTAGGCCGAGATGTCACCGGCCTGGGTCTCGATCACCGGCAGGGCCGTCAGCGAGCCGCCGCCCTGCTCGTCGGAGAGCTTCACCGCCCGCTCCAGCAGCCGCGAGTGCAGGTAGAAGACGTCGCCCGGGTAGGCCTCGCGGCCCGGCGGGCGCCTCAGTAGCAGCGACATCTGCCGGTAGGCGGCCGCGTGCTTGGAGAGGTCGTCGTAGATGACGAGCGCGTGCTTGCCCTGGTAGAGGAAGTACTCGCCCATCGCGCAGCCGGCATACGGCGCCATGTACTTGATCGGCGCGGCCTCGTCGGCGGGAGCGGCGACGATGATCGTGTTGTCCATCGCGCCGTTCTCCTCCAGCGTCTCCATCACCTGGACGACGGTCGACATCCGCTGACCGATCGCCACGTAGATGCAGACGAGGTCAGAGTCGCGGTTGTTGATGATCGTGTCGATCGCGATCGCCGTCTTCCCGGTCTGGCGGTCGCCGATGATCAGCTCGCGCTGGCCGCGGCCGATCGGGATCATCGAGTCGATCGCCTTGAGGCCGGTCTGCATCGGCTCCGACACCGGCTGCCGGTGGACGACGCCGGGCGCCTTGTGCTCGGCGGAGCGGGTCTCGGTGGTGTTGATGTCGCCCTTGTCGTCGAGCGGGCGCCCGAGGGGGTCGACCAGGCGGCCGAGCAGCTCCTCGCCCACCGGGATCTCCAGCAGCTTGCCGGTGCGCTTGACGGTGTCGTCCTCGGAGACCTTGTCCCACTCGCCGAAGAGCACGGCGCCGACGTTGTCCTCCTCGAGGTTGAGCGCCAGCCCGACCACGTCGTGCGGCAGCTCGAGCATCTCGAGCGACATGCAGTTGTCCACGCCGTGGATGCGAGCGATTCCGTCGCCGATCTCGAGCACGGTGCCGACCTCGGAGAGATCGGCGGAGTCTGTGTCCAGGCCCTCGATCCGCTCGCGCAGGATGCTGGCGATCTCGTCTGGCTTGATTTCCATGTTGGGGCTTTGTTCCTTTGCCTACGCCGCTTGGGCGACGCTCTTTCTCAGTTTCTCGAGCCTGTTGCGAATGCTCGTGTCCAAGACCATGTTCCCGACCTGCACCACCAGCCCGCCGAGGATGTCGGGATCGACCCGGCTCTGGAGCTCGACGGTGTTGCCGGTCTGCTCCTCGATCTCGGATCCGATCCGCTTGACGATCTCGGGATCGAGCTCGATCGCGCTGGTCACGGTGACGCCGAGCCGCTTGTTCTCCTTTGCCCAGAGGGCGTCGAACTGGCGGCGGATCCGGTAGATCACCGGCATCCGGTGCTTCTCGATCAGCAGCGCGAGGAAGTTGACCAGCTCGGGCTCGCGCGTCCTTGACGGCCCTCTTCAGCCCGTCGCTCTTCTCGGCCGAGGAGAAGTAGGGGCTGAAGAGGAAGATCTGCATCTCTCGGTTCTCCGCCAGCGCATCGACGAACTGGCCGAGCTGATCGCGGATTACGTCGAGCTTGCCCTTGTCCTTCGCCGCCTCGAACAGCGCCGAGGCGTACACGCGGGCAATCTCCTCCATGCTAAACGGGTCGCTCCTCAGCTTCGCTTCGGGGCTACGCGCTAGCGCTTCCGGGGGCTACGCGAATCAACTCGCTGCCTCCTCGGTGACTCCGCCGAAGCCGTTTCCGCTCAAGCTCGAGAAGTCCACCTCGGCCAGGGCCTCCTCGATCAGCCGCTTCTGGTCGTCGGCATCGAGCGACTTGCGGGTCACCTTCTCGGTCGTCAGCACGGTCAGGTCGGCGACCTCCTTTCGGATCCGCTCGAGCGAGCGCCGCGTCTCCGCCTCGATGTCTCGGCGGGCGGCGCCAAGCAGCTCCTCACGCTTCTCGCGCCCCTCCTCCACGGCCTCGTGGGTCGTCGCCTCGGCCGTCTTGCGGGCGCGGGCGATGATGTCATCTGCCTGCTCGCGGGCCTCCTTCAGCCTGGCGCGGTACTCGGCCAGGATCTTGTTCGCCTCCTCCCGGGTCTTCTCGGCCTCCTCGATCGACTCGCGGATCAGGTTGGCGCGCTTGTCGAGCGCCTCCTGGATTCTCGGGAAGGCGACCTTGCTGAGCACGTACATCGTGAACCCGAAGACGAGCAGCGTCCAGATCATCAGCCCGAGCGCTGGAGAGACCAGGAAGCTGCCGCCGGAGTCGCCCTCGGCGGCGAGCGGCAGTGCGGTTATCAGCGTGACTGGGTCCACCCGCGCCGGCCTAGAGGAAGAAGGCGATCAGACCGAAGATGAACGTGTAGAAGGCGACCGCCTCGGTCAGCGCGAAGCCGAGCCAGCGGATCGACTGGAGGTCGTCCTTCATCTCGGGCTGGCGGGCGACGGACTCGATCTCCTTGCCGAAGATGAAGCCGATGCCGATGCCTGCCCCGATCGAGCCGAGACCGGCACCGACGCCCAGCGCGATGGCCTTGCCGGCATCGGTGACTCCGGTGTCCGTGACGCCCTGCGATGCCTGGGCGAGCGGAACCAACACTTCAACCATGAATCAGCGCTCCTTTGATTAGTGACTTTCGGCGACCGCGCCGCCGATGTAGATGGCAGAGAGGGTGGCGAAGATGAACGCCTGAAGCGTTGCGATCAGGCCGACCTCAAGAATGAAGAACACGAATGCCAGCGGGAAGGTAAGGGCTCCGAGGGCCGCGAGGCCGAGCAGCACCGCCAGCCCGCCTCCCATGAACAGCAGCAGCAGGTGGCCGGCCAGGATGTTGGCGAACAGTCGTACCGAGAGCGAGACAAGGCGCATGAAATGGGAGAGCACCTCGATCGAGAAGATCAGCGCCTTCCCGATCGGGTTCATGTCCTCAAGACCCGCGGGCAGGAAGCTCTTCAGGTACCCGATGAATCCCTTCGCCCTGATCCCCTCGACGTGGTACGAGAACCAGACGACGAGGGTGAGGACGAGCGCGAACGAGATGTTGGCCGTGGCCGCGTAGATCGCGAAGGACGGGAGCCCGATCCCGAGGATGTCGACCGTCTCTTCGCTGTTGGTGGGCAGCGGCAGGTAGCCGATCAGGTTGGAGAACGCGATGAAGAAGAAGAGCGTCGCAAGGAATGGAAACCACTTGAGGGCGTACTTCGATGGGAGGTTGCTGCCGGTGATGTTGTTCTTGGTCAGGTCATAGGCGATCTCGACGGCGGCCTGGACGCGGTTCGGCTTCATCTGCATGCGGCGAGCGATGTAGACCATCACCCAGATCGTCAATGCGCTGGCCAGGACGAGGTAAAGCACCGCGCGTGTGATCGAGAAGTTGATGCCCGCGATGTGGATCGGGACCCAGTCGTGCAGCTTGAACTCGTTCTGGGGCTTGAACTCCTCGTTCTTGCCGTCGTTGCCGAAGATCAGCAGCAGCGCGATCGTGACGGCGAAGTAGATGCCGACCTCCGAGCAGGACCTTCTGCTTCGGTGGAGAGCCTCGCCAGCGCGCTCATTCGGACTCTCCGGAGGCCAGTCATCCTGAGCAGCACGCGGCTGCCGAGGTGGACGGTGAAGAGGATGAGGAGAGAACCGCGGCGGCGAGGCCGGCGTCCTTGCCGGCTGCCAGTCCAACGATCAGGACCGCCAGCGCGACGATCCAGGCCCTGGCGAGCCCGGTGGCGCCCGAGCCAGCCCATCGCGGCCTTGCGGTCCCGTCGGGCGACCGCGCCCGCGATGGCTCGTTCGAGCACCGATCTCGATCCCGTAGAGCGCGAGCCAGACGCCCGCGACGACGAGGTAGCCGGCCATCGGCAGATCGGCCGCGATGAACACGGGCAGCGCCACGGCCGAGCAGGACCAGGTCGAGGTAGCGCAGAGCGTTCGCCATCCGGGATGGGCCGGCCGCCCCGCTTGGTCCGTCTAGGGCGAGGGTCGACAACTGCTGGCCCCAACTGTGATGTCGATGTCGAACGAGCGCATGAAATCCTTGCCCCCCACCTGGCAAAGTCAACCCTCCGGGGTTGGCCGGAGGGGCGGCGAATCCTAGCGGCTGCGGTCCGACGGGGCGGCCCCTTCGAGGGCAGTATTTATTCCCAGGGCCGATGGAATAAGTTGGCCGCCCGCGCGTCCTTGACGGCTAGAGCAGGCATGCACCAACACGATTCGCACGGCGAGCTCGATGAAAGGACCCGCCGCGAGCTCGCGGCGCTCGCGGATGGGTCCCTCCAGGGCCGCCGAAGGAAGGCGCTGGAGGCCAGGGTGGCCTCGTCCGCCACGCTGAGGCTGGCGCTCGAGCGCCAGCGCTCCGCCGTGGCGGCCCTTCGCGGGCTCGACGTGCCCGCCCCCGCGGGCCTCAGACAGAGGATCGAGGCCGAGCGGGCCCGGCCCTTGGCGCCCGTGCGCCGGCGCCGGCTCGCCTTCGGCGGCGCGCTCGCCGCGGCCGCGGCGGCGGTCGTCCTCGCCCTGGTGCTCGCCCTCCCCTCCGGCTCTGGCGGGCCCACGGTGGTGGAGGCCGCGCAGCTGTCCGACCTGCCGGCGATGCAGCAATCGGTCGCGGTGGACCCGGCGAACCCGAAGCTGCTGAGGGCCGAGGTCGACGGGGTCCCCTTCCCGAACCTCCACGACGAATTCACCTGGCATCAGGCCGGCAAGCGCTCGGACGAGCTGGACGGCCGCCGGATGGTCACCGTGTTCTACGAGCGGCCGGGCGACCGGGTCGGCTACACGATCATCTCCGGCGAGGCGATCGATCCGCCCACGGGCGCGCGGCCGAGCGTCGAGAATGGCGTCGAGCTCAGCACCACAACGGCCGATGGCAAGCCGATCGTCACCTGGCTTCGCGAGGGGCGGACCTGCGTCATCTCGGGCAAGGGCGTCAGTGCAAAGGACTTGCGAGAGGTCGCGTCGTGGAAGGGCGACGGCGCGGTGCCGTTCTGATCCTGTTCGGGCAGCCGGGGGAGCGCCGACTCGATCCCGAGGCCGCTGGTGAGCACATCGACACGCTCTTCCGGGTGGCGCGCGCGATGTCAGGGTCGAGCGACCTCGCCGAGGACCTGGTCCAGGAGACCTACGTCAAGGTCCTCTCCCGGCCCCGGCTCCTGCGAAGAGACGACGACCTCGGCTATCTGATCAAGGCGCTGAAGAACACCTGGTACAGCCACCTGCGCCGCGAGCGCACGCGCCGCGCAGCGACCGACTCGAGCGAGCACGCGCCCGACGAGCTGCCGGCCAGGACCTCCGTCGGCGACCCGCAGTCCTCCCTTGAGACCGGGGAGGTACTCGATGCCCTGGCTGACCTCCCCCCGCCAACCGCGAGGCCGTCGCCGCCGTCGACATCGCCGGCCTCAGCTACGGGGAGGCGGCCAGGGCCCTCGGCGTGCGGCAGGGAACGATCATGAGCCGCGTCTATCGGGGGCGCGAGCAGGTTGCCCAGGCGGTCGGGGCGGGCTGAGCACCTCAGGCTCGACGGGATCTTCGGCGATCCGGGCGAGCCCAAGCCGCCGGCGCCACTGCCTGTTACGCACCGCGTCTCCTGACTCGCCCGCGAGGCGAGGCGCGGTGGCCCTGTCTACACCGGCACTATCAGCCCGGGTCGGCCCATGGCCTCACGCCACACCTCGCGCGCGGCCTCGCGCGACGTCTCGGCGCCGATTCTCTCCGCCACCCAGCTGGCCGCGTCGGTGGAGACCTCGGCTTCGATCTCGACGATGCCGGGGTACAGCTCGGCGCCGAGCCGCTCGCCGGCCCCAGTGAGCACCTCGGCCATCGTCTCGCCCCGCCGGATCCCGAGCAGCTCGACATTGGGCTCGCCGTCCAGCCCGGCGGTGCGCCAAATCCGTGCCGCCAGCTCGCCCACCGTGAGCTCCGGCGCACCCGCGGGCGTCGCAAGCCGGGTGCCCTGCGCAGCGAGGAGCGCCCCATGGACCGCCGCCGTCACGGCATGGGCCATGGTGATCCAATAGCGGAGCATGCCGGTGTCGGTGACCGTGAGGGGCACGCCCGCGCGTGCCTGGCGCAGGAAGAGGTCAGACGCGCTCCCCGCGCTGCCCAGCACGTTGACGAAGCGGACGGCCGTTCGCTTCGACCCGTCATGCCCTGCGGCGTACGCCGTCAGCTGCTCCATGAAGCGTTTGGTGCGCCCGTAGTAGCTCGCCGCCTGCGCCGCCTTGTCCGTCGAGGCGACCACCACGGTGTCGACCGCGTGGCGCTCTGCGGCCCGCAACACGTTCCAGCTCCCATGCAGATTGGTGTCGAGGAACTCGTCGGGGTAGATCTCGGCCCAGTCGACGTGTTTGTACGCCGCGAGGTGGAAAATGAGGTGAGGACGCGCGCGGCCGATCTCGGCGGCCACCCGGCCGTGGTCGCGGATGTCGCACAGCACGTGCTCGATGCGGACGAGCTCGAGCGAGTCGCGTGAGCGGCGGTCGCTGATGAGCGACGCCTCGTGACTGTCGAGCAGCGTCACGATCTCCGGCCGGAAACCGAGCAGCAGCGTCGCAAGCGAGCTCGCTATCGAGCCGCCGCCGCCAGTGATCAGCACGCGGCGGCCGCCCACGAGCTCCTGGAGCTCCAGAACTGACGGGACCGGATCGGGCTGTCCAAGAACGCGCTCCCAGTTGAAGCGCTCAGGGCGGAGGCGCCTACGCGGCCGCGGCATGGGCAGCTCCTCCGGCGAAGAAGCGATCACGCGCTCGATAGCGCGGTAGCCGGCCTTCATCGAGGTCGAGTCCATCGGGTCGGGCTCGCTGATCTCGGCGACGATGAAGGCAACGAGCGCGGCGAGCCTCCGCACCGATGGGTCCAGGTCGAGGTCGCCGGTGCCGTACGGGAGCCCCTCGCCGAGAATGCCGTGCGAATTCGAGACATGCGCGACCTCGGCAGCCGGCCCGAGCTCCTCGACGTAGCGGCCGAGGTCCAGCTCGTCCGGGTCGCCGTACGCGTACAGCGACGGGTAGGCCACGGCGAACGAGCGGAACAGCGCGGCGTGCGAGGTGTCGAGTGTGAAGCCGAGCTCGGGGATGCGGGCGCGCCAGTCGAGCAGGTCGCGCCAGTGCCCGCCGATCGGTGACAGGTACACGCCGCCGGTGCGCATCCGCAAGATCGGCGGGACGTTCTCGATTAAAGGCGTCACGCCCCGGCTGGCGCATGCGGCGGCGAAGCAGCGCAGAAAGCGCTCGACCTCGTCCTCGTCGACGCCGGTGCCATCCGGGCGCCAGCTGTCGCGGAACTCCTCAGGACTCTGCGGCGTGAAGAGATGGATCGTCAGGACCGGCGAGCCGATGCCGGCGGCGAACTCTGCGCTCCGCTCGATGCCGGCGCGGGCCTCCTCGTCCAGCCGGTCGACGCGGACGTGTGCGCCGCTCGGCCATGAGACCGGGGCCTCGGCGGTGACCGCGAAGTCGGCCTCCGGCAGCGCGGCGCGCGCAGCCCTAGTCACGGCGGCGATGCGCTCGTCGCTCTCGACATCGCGCGGCCCGAGGCACAGCTCAATGCCCCGTGGGGGGCCGCCGTCGAGACGCTCGGCGATCTGCGCCGGATCAGCCGCGGCTTTGAGCAGGGGTATGGCGTCGAAGCCAGTCGACATACAGCTCCACTGATTCAGGTAGCGGGCGTGAGGTGAAGGCTAATTCGGACCCGGACGCGTAGCTCTCGTTCTCGCCCGCGGCCAGCTCGCCGCCGGGGGTCTCGATCGGCGAGCTCGATCCAGCGACCTCCTTCACCAGCTCGGCCGCCTCGAGCAGCGGCGTCGCCTGGCCGCTCGCAACGGTCAGCGTCTCATCCCACCGCTCGTCGTCGAGCACCCGCTGGACGCCGGCCGTGAAGTCGTCGACGTACATGAAGTCGCGCGTGCGCATCGGGTCGCCCAGAATCACGATCGGATCGCCGGCGAGCGCACGCCACGCGAAGGCGGCGATCGCGCCGGTCGCTCCCTCCGGCAGAAGCTGCCCCGGGCCGAAAACGGATGTGAGCCGCAGGACGGTGGCGCGGGCCGGATGCATCCGGCAGGCCTCCTCGCCGAGCCGTTTCGACGCAGCGTAGGGGTCGGGTGGCGGCTCGGCCGCGGCGCGGACGGAGGACGGATAGACGAGCCCCGCGCCGTGCTCGGCACAGCCCTCGAGCAGGTTGAGGGTGGTTCCGACGTTCTCACGGACGGCGCGCGCCGGGTCGCGTCGGGCGCTGTCAGGGTCCGGGACGCCGGCGAAGTGGAGGACCGCATCACAGCCGGGGATGAGCGCGCGCACCTCCGGGCCTCCGGCGTCGGCATCGATGTGTGGGACCTCCGCCAGTGCAGCGCGTTCCCGCCGCCCCGGCCGCGTGACCGCGACGATATCGTGTCCGCGCTCGCGGAAGTGGCGCGTGACGCGCGACCCGAGGAACCCGCTGGCACCGATCACGAGCAGCTTCACGAGTCGCCCGCCAGATAGTCGGCCAGCCTGTGCCGGTATCGGAAGGGAGTCGTAACCGTCCACTCGGGGGTGTCCTCGGCCGGCCCGCCGCGCGCGAGCCGGGCCACGTCGCGGACGGTCATGGTCTCGGCTGCGACGTTGGCCGCCGAGATCCCGGGTTCGGACGGCGCGTTGAGCAGAATCCGGGCGGCGTCTTCGACGTGTACGACGCCGATCGTCGCGTGCCCGCCGGCGTCGAGTTGCGGCTCCTCGCCGGCCGCCACGAGCCGGCGAAACTTGTCCACCACCGTTTGGGACTCGGGCCGGTCATGCTCCACCGGGCCGTGGCCGTAGACGATTCCCAGTCGCAGGAGTGCGAGCGGGAAGCCGTGCTGTCGTGCGTAGAGGTCGAGGCAAAGCTCGGCGTAGACCTTCGAGAGGTGCGCCAGGTCGCCCTGGCGCCCGTACGGGCGGTCCGCGGCGACCTCACCGTGCAGGTCGGGGCCGTACACGTGCAGGGAGCTTCCGTAGACGAGCGCCGCCCGGCCGGCGTGGGCGGCGAGCGCCTCAGCCACGTGGCGGGGGCCGACGAGGTTCGTCTGCTCGGTGTAGGCGGGATCCGAGATCGACAGCGGCCTGCTCGCCTGTGCGGCCAGCAGGTACACGCGGTCGAAGGGCGCGTCGAGCAGCGCGCAGACGGCGTCCGGGTCACGGACGTCGACCGTCTCGACTCGTGCGCCGCTCCGCTCCACGGCGTCGAGCTGCTCGCGTCGCGTGGCCCACCAGTTGTCGGCAAGCAGCACGTTATGGCCGTCTTCGAGCGCGAGTTCGGCGACCTTCGCGCCGACGTACCCGGCGCCGAGAACGAGCAGCCTCATGGGAGCCCTAGATCGTCCAGACGTGAGGCCCCGGCGGCGCGACGTTGCGCGTGTCCACAACGAGCCGGGCGCGATTCCAGAGCGGCTGCTCGAGGAACTCGCGGTGCGGAGTAAGCAGCACAATGCAGTCGGCCGCCTCGACGGCCTCCGGCGTCCACGCCACGCTGCGGTGCGTCTGCTCGTCGAGCTCGAACTCACTCACCCACGGGTCGCAGTAGCTCACGTCTCCGCCGCGGAGGAGGAGCTGGCGCAGCACCTCGAAGCTGGGCGACTCGCGCGTGTCATGCACGCCGGCCTTGTACGCCACGCCCAGCAGGAGTATCCGAGAGCCCTTGATCGGGCGGTCGGACTCGTTCAGCGCATCGGCCACCTTCTGCACGACGTACTGCGGCATGGACGCGTTCACCTCGTGCGCCGCGTCGATCAGCCGCGCGGAGTAGCCGTATTCGCGGAGCCGCCAGGCGAGGAAGTGCGGCACCACCGGGACGCAGTCTCCGCCGAGCCCCGGACCCGGGTAGTGCGGAAGAAACGCAAATGGCTTCGAGCTCGCGGCGTCCACGACCTCCCAAACGGAGATGCCGAGGTGGTTGCACATGAGCGCGAGCTCGTTGGCGAGGGCGATGTTGACCGCGCGGAAGGTGTTCTCGTGCAGCTTGGCCGTCTCGGCGACGGTCGGGCTCGACACGGGCACAACGGTGTCGACGATTTGGGAATAGAGCGCCTCCGTGCGACGGCGGCACTCCTCCGTCACCCCCGCGACGAGCTTGGGCGTGGTGCGGATGGTCCAGGTCCCGTTGCCCGGGTCGACGCGCTCCGGCGCGTAGCCGAGGAAGAAGTCCCTGCCCACCTTCCGGCCACCGGTCTCCAGTATCGGTAGCAGGATCTCGAGCGTCGTCCCAGGATAGGTCGTCGACTGCAGGATCACGAGCTGCCCTGGCCTCAGCTGCCTTTGCACGGCCTCGGCCGCGCTCACCACGAAGGAGATGTCGGGCGTGCGCGTCTTGGAGAGCGGCGTGGGAACGCAGATCGTGAGCGCGTCGAGCTCGGACACCGCGGCGTAATCGGACGTGGCGGAGAGGCGATCGCCGGCGGCCTCATAGCGCTCCGAAGGCACGTCGACGAGGTAGGAGCGGCGCTCATTGACCGAGCTGACGCGCGTTTCGTTCAGGTCGATCCCGGTCACCTGAAAGCCCGCGTCAGCGAACACGATGGCGAGTGGAAGGCCAGCGTATCCGAGTCCGACGATCCCGAGACGAGCGTCCCGCGTGCGGATCCGATCGTCGAACACGGCAGGCGCCGTGGAGAAGGAGGTTGCGGCGTCCACGGCAAAGCGATGCTAGCAGCGGTATCGGGAGCTTCACGGGCAATCGGCGATTCCGGCGGTGTCCGCCTTAGGCTATGTACGGCGTGTCCTTCGGGGATTCCATGCGCGGACTACTTGACGACGGGATTCCGTGGGCCTTCCTGACTGCGGCCGCGCTGGTGCTGGTCCTGACCCCGCTCGTCGCGAGGCTCGCGCCTCGGATCGGGGGCATCGACTATGGCGGCGACCGGCCGCGCGTGCATACCAAGCCGGTTCCGCGCATCGGCGGGGTGGCGATCGTGGTCGCGATCCTCGCGGTGGCGGCGATATGGGTCGACATCGACGGCCCGTACGCAGGGATGTTGCTGGGCACGGGTCTCGTGGCCATCGTGGGTCTCTACGATGACATCCGCGGGCTCCGCCCGAGCACGAAGCTCCTGACGGTCACGGTCGTGGCGCTGATCCCGGTACTCGGCTGGGATCTGCGGATCGAGCATGTGACGCTGCCGTTCCTCGGCGATCATGACATCGGCTGGGCGTCTGTTCCGCTGACGCTCCTCTGGGTCGCGGTTCTCGCCAATCTCGTGAACCTGATCGACGGCATGGATGCGCTCGCGGCAGGGATCGTGGCGATCGCCTCAGGGTCGTTTGCGCTGCTCGCCGTCTCGTTCGGTCGCGCTGATGCGGCCGTGCTGGCCGCCATCGTCTGCGGCGCCACCCTCGGCTTCCTCCGCCACAACTACCACCCCGCGAAGATCTTCATGGGCGACTCAGGGGCGCTCGCGCTTGGATTTCTGCTCGCGCTGCTCGCCGTGGAGGGCGTGCTGAAGACGGCCGCCACGATCGCACTGGCCGGGCCGCTGCTCGTGATGGCGGTGCCGATTCTCGACACCTCCTTCGTCGTGTTGAAGCGGCTGAAGTACCGGCGCCCGCCGTGGTCGCCCGACCACAACCACTTCTACCACCGCTTCATGCGCATCGGCTTCTCTCAGCGGCGCACGGCCGCGTATCTGCATCTCTGGGCGATCATGCTCTCGGCCTACGCGATCCTGGTCCGGTTCGTGCCGCCGCGGCCGCATGCTGAGTGGGACGGGGGAGCGGTGCTGCTGCTGTCGCTGCTCGGCGTGCTCGTGCTGGCGGCGTCCGTCTGGATGGCATACACGCTCGAGATCCTCAAGGCGCGCCACCTCGAGGCGGTCGGCCTCGGACGGCTGGTGCGCGCGGAGGTGGGCGATGGATCCGTCGGGCCGCCCGAGAGCGCCGACGAGCGCCAGGACACCGTGGAGCGCACCGTCACGGCCGGCTACCGCTAGACGGGCACGGCGAGCTTCAGGAGATCGGCCGGGTCACGGCGCACTCGTCGCTCGAACGAGTCGTGCGACCTCGGCTCGATGCTCAGCTCCTCGGGGTCGCGCAGGATTCGCATCCGGCCCTGGCGGACGAGCAGCTCGTCCACGCCGCCGAGGGGACCCTCGAAGATCGACCACACGGGTGTTCCCAGCACCGCCGCCTCGCGGTTCATGGTGCCGCCGGCTGATACGACGGCGTCCGCCAGCGCCACCAGGCTGCGCCCGTCTGGGGGGCGCTCGGGCGCGATCGTCCGCTCGAGCCCGAGCGAATTGACAGCGGCGCGCTGCGCTGGGTTGCGTGTAAGGACCACCGTCCAGGAGCCCTGTCCCTCCAGGTGCCGCAACAACGGCGGAAGGAGCTCGTTCTCGGAGCCGCCCAGGTAGAGCGCGTAAGAGGGCGGCGTACGGACGACGCACACCGGCTCACCCGCGGGCACGCCGAGATTCTCGAGCGCCGAGCGGTCGGGCTCGAAGCTCGAGAGGTAGTACTCCTCCTTCAAGCCCGGGAAGCGGACCAGCTTCGGCGGCTTCGCCCCGTAGCGCCGGAGCCGGTGCGGGGGGATCGCCTCGGGAACCAACACGCGGGTGGCAAGCCGGCATATCACGTGGTTCTGGAGTGTCGCCCACTCGTAGTCGAACATGGTCGTGTTCGCGATCCGCAGCGCGCGGCAGACCGGTGGCAGGTCCGTCGAGACGTGGGCCAGGGCGTAGTCGAAGCCGCGGCCACGTGCGAAGCGAGCGAGCCGAGTGACGCGGGCGACAGCGGCGCGCGCCTTCCCGGCCTTGGAGGCGCCGCCGTGGTGACCGATCGCGGTGTAGGGGTGCCCCCACGCGTCGAGCAGGTCGAGCGTGTGGGAAAGCGGCCGCGCGGTGATTTCCACGTCGTGCCCGCCCCGCTCGAGGAGTTCGATGAGGGGGCGCAGCACGACCGGATGTGCAACGTTTGTCATGTCGACCCAGACGTACATGGCGCGCCAGTGTATGAAGCGGCCCGGCCTCCCCACCGGTGCGAGGTCAGCACGGATTGAGCAAGGCGGCTCCGGGGACGTCTCCGACATGACCGACGCAAGGGAAGAGATCGAGCAGCGCTTTGAACTTCCTGCGGGGTGTGCGGCTCGCTGGCCCGCCAGGCCATCTCCTCGAGCGTCGGATGCTCCATGCCGTGCAGGGCGAGGAGCTCCTAGGTCTGCATCTAGTCCCGGGAGGTGACCACGACCTCATGGCCCGCTCGCGGAGGCGCTCGATGATCGGGCGCAGCACCAGCACGTGCGCGGGCGCTCATGTCGGCCCAGATCCTCATTCGGCGGGATTCTGCCGCCTGTCGCCGGCTTGAGGGCTCAGACCGCAGCCGCCGAGAGCTGCGGGTAGAGCGGATAGCGCTCCATCAGCCCGCGCGAGCGCTCCAGGAGGGAGTCCTTCTGCCCCTCGAAGTCATCGCCCAGCGCGGCGACGATCACCCTGGCCACCTCGCGGAGGTCGTCCTCGACGAGCCCTCGGGTCGTGAGCGCGGGCGTCCCGATGCGAAGGCCGGAGGGGTTCATCGGCGGGCGCTCGTCGAAGGGGATCGCGTTGCGATTCACCGTGATCCCGACCTCCTCGAGGCGGTCCTCCGCCGTCTTGCCGTCGAGCCCCGTGTTGGTCAGGTCGACCAGGATCAGGTGGACATCGGTGCCGCCGGTCAGGACGTCGATGCCGCCGGCGATCAGCTCGTCGGCGAGCGCGCGCGTGTTGGCGATCGTCTGACGCTGGCGCTCCTTGAACTGGTCGCTCTGGGCGATCTTCAGCGCCACGGCCTTGGCGGCGATGATGTGCATCAGCGGGCCGCCCTGCTGGCCGGGGAAGACGGAGCGGTTGATGTCCGCCGCGAGCTCCTCCTTGCAGAGGATCATCCCGCTGCGCGGACCGCAGAGCGTCTTGTGGATCGTGGTGGTGACCACGTCCGCATGCGGGACCGGGCTCGGGTGCTCGTCGGCGGCGACCAGGCCGGCGAAGTGGGCCATGTCGACCATCAGCCTGGCCCCGACCGAGTCGGCGATCTCCCGGAACGCCTCGAAGTCGAGCTGCCGCGGATACGCCGACCAGCCGGCGACGATCACCTTCGGCTTGTGCTCCCTCGCCAGCGACGCGACCTCGTCCATGTCGACGAGCCCGTCCTCGCGCCGGACGTGGTAGGCGACTACGTGGTAGAGCTTGCCCGAGACGTTGAGCTTCATCCCGTGGGTGAGGTGGCCGCCATGGTCCAGGGCCATCCCCATGATCGTGTCCCCCGGCTCGAGCAACGCCATGTAGGTTGCGTTGTTCGCCTGGGCCCCGGCGTGGGGCTGGGCGTTGACGTGCTCGGCCCCGAAGAGGGCCTTGGCCCGATCGATGGCCAACTGCTCGGCGATGTCCACCCACTCGCACCCGCCGTAGTAGCGCTTGCCCGGATAGCCCTCGGCGTACTTGTTGGTGAGCACGGAACCGGCGGCGTCGAGGACCGCCTGGGGAACGAAGTTCTCCGAAGCGATCATCTCGAGCGTTCCCTGCTGGCGGCCGAGCTCGCCGTCGAGCACTCGGGCGATCTCCGGGTCGACCTCGGCGAGGTGGGCGGTCTGGAAATCGTCGGGCAGGTCTACTGGCGTCAAGTCGGGCTCCTGGATAGTGAAGTGGAAGGTATACAGACGTTATGGCCTCACGCTGACGCCACCGGCTCCTGCCGTGGCCATTGACATTCTCTTCTTCGACCTGGCAGCCCGTCTCGGTGGTCGAGCGGGCGGTCCGCCGGACGATCGCGGAGCTGAACGAGCAATGGCGCGATCTGCTCGTCCGCCTGCTGACCGAAGCGAGTGACGGCCTGCCGCCGGCCAGGGGAAGAGCTGTCCTAGGCTGGATGTGTGCCGAGTCGCAACCTCGAGATCGTCCAGCGAGGGTTCGAGGCGTTCAACCGCGAGGGGATCGAGGGGATCATTCCCCTGATCCACCCCGACTTCGAGGCCACCACTCCCCCCGATCTCGCCTCCGAGCCCGACACCTACCGGGGCCCTGACGGTGTTCGCCGCTGGTTCCAATCCTTCGACGAGGTGATGGATCAGATTCGCTGGGACTCCCGCGGCTTCCACCAGGTGGGGGACCGCGTGGTAGTCGAGTTCACGCTGCGCGCGAGGGGGAAGACCACCGGGCTCGACTTCGGGCAGGACGCGGTGATGGTCTGGGAGCTCCGCGACGGCAAGGCAATCCGGCTGGTCCTCTACCCCACGCTCGATCAGGCCCTTGCCGCAGCGGAAGGATCGCGGAGCTAGACACAGGGCGATCGTGTTCGTCCCCGGCCGCCGCACTCGAGGGCTTGAGCAGTTTCTTGGCCTTCGCGATGGTGGCGCCGAAGCTCTTGGCGGCGGCGTCGGTGAGCTGGAGCGTCCCGCTCAGCCCGAAGGGGTGACGTCCCTGGCCGGGTCCGGGGCATCCTCGGATGGCTGCCGGCGCGCGGCTGAGGCCGGCCGCCGCCCGACGGTGTCACGATGCCCCTCGTGAAGGCGCTCGTACGCCGCATCGTTCCCTTTCCCGCCCGCCGCGCCTTCTGGCGAGTGCGCCGAAACGTGCCCCGGGTGGCCCAGCCGCTGTCGCTCGTGCTGGCGCGCGCCGAGGCGCCCGGGGAGCCCGTGCTGGTGATCGGCTGCCCGCGGGCGGGGACCAGCGCACTTCAGGAGCTGCTGGTGCGAAGCCCCGAGCTGGGGTCGGTGCACAGCGAGGGCCACATCCTCTGGGACCCCTACCACCACCCGCGCGACCACGGCTGGGACTCCGACGCCCTCGGCGCCGCCGACGTGAGCGATCGCGAGCGCGCCTACATCTACCTCGCGATCCGCATGTTCGCCCGGGCGCCGCGCTTCGTCGACAAGACCGCCGAGAGCTGCCTGCGGATCCCCTACCTGCTGGAGCTGTTCCGGGACGCCCGCTTCGTCTTCCTGCACCGGGAGGCCGCTGGCAACGTCAACTCGCTGATCGAGGCCTGGAGGGCGCGCCCGAGATTCGTCAAGTACCGGCTGCCGGAGACGCTCGACGGCCTCGGCGAGCTCAGCGGGAACCGCTGGAGCTTCGCGCTGATCCCCGGCTGGCGCGAGCTGCGGGACGCGCCGCTGGAGGAGATCTGCGCGCGGCAGTACGTCGCATGCAACCAGGCGGCGCTGGACGGGCTCGCCGCCGTCGACCCCTCGCGGCGGTTCGATCTCAGCTATGAGCGCATGTTCTCCGAGCCGCTGGCGAGCGCCCGCGAGCTGTACGCGTGGCTCGGCCTGGAGTTCGCGCCCGAGATCGAGTCGTACGCCGCCGCGCTCGATCGCACCCCTTCCTTCACGGCGCTAACGGCACCGCGGCCCGACAAGTGGCGCGAGCAGAATCCCGAGGCGATCGAGCGCATCCTGCCGCTGACGGCCGCCACCGAGCGCCGGCTGGGCTACGAGCCGGTCTCTTCGAGCTCGGCCGCCAGGAAGGCCTTGGCCCAGCCGCGGCCGGCAGCTGCGTCCCATGCAAAGCGGCACTACTGAGGTCACACCTGTAGGCGGAGGCAGGCTCTGCTCAGGCGCCGGTTCCGCGCAGGATCTCGTCGATCACCCCGCTCGGCAGAGCGCCCTCGCGCAGGACGGCCCACCGGCCGCCGGAGTCGAGCTCGCTCAGGTCGACGACGGTAGAGGGCGCTCCGATCAGCTCGCCGCCGTCGATCGCGACATCGGTGGCGCCCAGGACCGCCATGTCGATCTCGTCGAAGCTTCTCGGCGCCGGGGCTCCGCTGCGATTGGCGCTGGTCTGGAAGATCGGGGTCATCGCCCCCGCCAGAGGACCCTCGATCAGCCGGACCCCGAGCCGGTGGGGGTCTTCGGGCGAGGCGAGCGGATAGCGGCGCTCCGGGTTGGCGATCACCAGCGTCACCGGGCCCGGCAGCAGCGCCGAGACGGCCTGGCGCGATCGCTCCCCCAGCACCGCGACGAGCTCACGCATCGCCAGCGGCGAGAAGTACATGACCGCGGAGGGCTTGTCCTCCTCCCGGCCCTTGATCGAGTGGATCCGGTCGACCGCCTCCGAGTTGAGCGGATCGCAGGCGACGCCATAGAGCGTGTCGGCGGGGAAGATCGAGACCCCTCCCTGACCGACGCAGCGCTCGAGGGCGGAGCGGGCCGCGCCCGGTCCGTCGCGCTCGATCGAGACGATCTCGGTCATCGTCCGATGACCGCGCGATCCAGGCCGGCGAGATCCAGCCGCACCTCCACATCGCTATAGCCGGCCCCTCGCACGAGCTCCGCCACGGGATCTCCCTGTCCGGCGCCGATCTCGAGGGCGATCGCCGCGGGCGGCGCCTCCAGGCGCGCCAGCTCGGCGACCAGCGCCTCGATCACCTCGAGGCCGGTGGGCCCGGCGACCAGCGCCTGGCGCGGCTCGTACTCGCGGATTTCCGGCGCCAACTCTTCCCACTCAGCTTCGCTGACATACGGCAGGTTGGCAAGCAGAAGATCGAAGCCGCGGCCGTCCTGCTCAGCTCCGCCCAGGGAATCGACACCACGCAGGACGACGTCGACGCGGTCGACCAGGCCGAGGCGGTCGGCGTTGACCTGGGCGACCCGAAGGGCATCGAAGGACGTATCGGTCGCGACCACCCGCGCCTGCGGCAGCTCGTCGGCGATCGCCAGGGCGATCGCACCACTGCCGGTGCCGACGTCGAGAACCTCGCCTGCCTTCAGCTCCAGCGCCAGGTCGACAAGCAGCTCGGTCTCGGGCCTTGGGATCAGCACCCGGTGATCGACCAGCAGTTCGATCCGCCGGAACTCCTTGCGCCCCAGGATGTAGGCGATCGGCTCGCGGCGGACACGCCTACGGACCATCCTGGCGAATTCTCGAGATGCGCCGATCGGCAGCCGGGCCTCGGGCTCGGCCGCGATTCGTGCCCGGTCCCATCCGGTCGCCTCGGCGAGGAGCAGCTCCGCATCGAGCCGCGCAGTGTCTGAGCCGGCGGCCGCGATTGCATCGACCGCTGCCCGCAACGCATCGCCGGCTGCCGAGGTGGAGGTGCTCAGGCCGTCTCCGCCGTCTGCGCCTCGAGGCGGCGGCGCTTCTCCTCAGAGGAGAGCGCGTCCGTGAACTCGTCGAGCTCCCCGCCGAGCACCCGGTCCACGCCGCTCACGGTCAGCTTCACCCGGTGGTCGGTGACGCGGTCCTGAGGGAAGTTGTAGGTGCGGATCTTCTCCGAGCGCTCACCGGACCCAACCTGGGCGCGGCGCTCCGAGGCGATCTTCGACTGCTGCTCGGCGACCTCGCGCTCGAGCAGCCGGGCGCGCAGGACACGCATCGCCTTCTCGCGGTTCTGAAGTTGTGACTTCTCGTCCTGCATCGAGACGACGAGGCCGCTCGGCGCGTGAGTGATGCGGACCGCCGAGTCGGTGGTGTTGACCGACTGGCCGCCGGGCCCCGACGAGCGGTAGACGTCGATCTGCAGGTCGTTGGGATCGACCTGAACATCCACCTCCTCGGCCTCGGGAAGCACCGCGACGGTGGCAGTCGAGGTGTGGATGCGCCCCTGGGACTCGGTCTTCGGAACCCGCTGCACGCGGTGGATGCCGCCCTCGTACTTGAAGACGGAGTAGGCGCCGTCGCCCTTGACCGAGAAAGTGACCTCCTTGAACCCGCCGACCTCGGCGGGGGACTGCGAAAGCAGCTCGACCGTGTACCCGCGGCGCTCCGCGTAGCGGGTCAGCATCTTGTAGAGGTCACCCGCGAACAGCGCCGCCTCGTCCCCGCCCGTGCCCGCCCTGATCTCGACGATCACGTTCTTGTCGTCGTTCGGGTCCCGCTCGACCATCGCCAGACGGATCCGCTCGCCGAGGGCCTCCAGCCGGCCTGGTGCCTCCGCCAGCACCTTCTTGAGCTCGGGATCGTCGCCGTCCTCCGCGAGGAGCTCGCGCGCGCCCTCGAGGTCGTCCTTGAGAGTCAGCCACTCCCGCGCGAGCTCGTGCGCGGGCTGGAGCTCGCGGTACTCGCGCCCAACCTCGGCATAGCGCTCCCGGTCGGCGATCACCGCCGGGTCCGACATCTGCCGCTCGAGCTCCGCGAAGCGACCCTGAATCTGGTCTACGAGATCGTCGATCACACCCAAAGTTTGACGCCCCGCGGGGCGAATCTCAGGCCGGCCGAGCTACGCGGTGCCGCGAGGTCGCCGAGTCGTAGACGCCGCTAGGCGACGATCTCGATCGTCTGCTCGCGCTTCGCCGCGTATGGATCCTCGACGGCGAGCACCTCCTTGAGCGCGCGAATCGCGATCTCGAGCTGGCTCTCGTCCGGCTCACGGGTGGTGAGATTCTGGAGCATCAGGCCCGGCCACATCACGACCCTCACCCAGCGCTTGTTGCGGTGCTTGCCGGCCCACTTGATGACCTCGTAGGAAAGCCCGGCGATCAGCGGGATTCCAAGGATCCGCGAGGCGAGCAGCCAGTACCAGGCCGGCAGTCCGATCGGTGCGAAGACGAAGATCGCCAGCACCATGACGATCAGCAGGAAGCTCGTCCCGCAGCGCGGGTGGAGGCGCGAGTAGCGCCTGGCGTTGGCCGGCGTGAGCTCGTCGCCGGCCTCGAATGTCGAGATGGTCTTGTGCTCCGCCCCGTGGTACTGGAAGACGCGCCGCAGGTCCGGGAGACGGCTGATCGCGGCGATGTACCCGATGAAGATCGCCGTGCGCAGCAGGCCCTCCACCAGCCAGAAGAGCAGCGCGGAGCCGAGCCAGTCCTTGATCAAGCTCGTGGCGCCAACCGGGATCACGAAGAACAGTCCGATCGCGAGCACCAGTGAGAAGAAGATCGTCAGCCCCCAGGTGAAGCCGCCGATCTCCTGCGGCTCCTCTTCGTCGGCGAGCTGGGCGTTGGCGGAGATCGCCAGGGCGCGGAAGCCGATCTTCAGCGACTCGGCAAGGGCCACCACGCCCCGGATCACCGGAAGCCGCAGGATCCGGCTGCGCTTGGCCCAGGAGACGATCGGCTCGGAAGTGACGGTGATGCTTCCCTCCGGCGTGCGACAGGCGACGGCCCAGATCGAGACGCCGCGCATCATCACGCCCTCGAGGACGGCCTGTCCCCCGATCGGCGCGTCGCCGACCGCTACCGGCCGGCCATCGGGCATGCGCTCGGATTGCGCACGCGGGACGGGTCGCTCAGAGCTCTCGCTCGGATGGATGACGCGAGGCGCGCCGTCGCCAGAGGCGCCGTTCGCCCCTCCCGCCTCCATCAGGGATGCCTACTCTCCTCGCTTGCGCTTTGCGGCGCGGCGCCGGAACCGCTCGACGCGGCCACCGGTGTCAACCAGCTTCTGCTTGCCCGTGTAGAAGGGATGGCACTGCGAGCAGATCTCCACATGCAGCTCGGGCTTGGTGGAGCGGGTGTAGAAGTCGTTCCCGCAGGAACAATGCACGTGCGAGAGACCGTACTCGGGATGGATTCCTGTCTTCATCGCATTCGATTCTAGCCACGCTCCGGAACACAGCCCTCGACTGCAAGCTGCGCGGTGTGTGGCCCCACTCACATTGACATACAGCCTGTAGGTCAGTTATACATACAGCCTGTATGCGAAACTGCGAACCTAGTTCTTGAGGAGGTCCCGAATGAGCGAAGCGAAACTCCCGCAGGGCACGATCGGGTATCGCGAGTCGGGTGAGGGCCCGGCCATCATCTTCGTCCACGGGCTGCTCGTCGACGGCCGCCTCTGGCGCAAGGTGACCCCGCTGCTTGAGGATCGGTTCCGCTGCATCGTCCCCGACCTGCCTCTCGGGTCCCACGTCACGCCGATGAACCCGGACGCGGACCTGTCTCCCCCGGCTCTCGCGCGCCTCATCGCCGATTTGCTCGATGCCCTCGAGCTCGAGAACGTCGTGCTGGTCGCCAACGACACGGGCGGCGCGATCTCCCAGATCACCGCCGCCAACCACCCGGAAAGGATCGGGCGCCTCGTCCTCACCAACTGCGACGCCTTCGAGAACTTCCTGCCGCCGGCCTTCCGGCCGCTGCAGTGGGGTGCGCGCGTCCCGGGACTGCTCACTGGGCTCCTGCAGGGCATGCGGTTCGCTCCGATGCGGCGCCTCCCGATCGCCTATGGCTGGTTGATCAAGCGCGACTTCGCCGGCGCGCCGACACGCGAGTGGGTCGACCCGTACCTCTCGAATCGCGCGGTCCGCCGCGACACCGTCAAGATGCTCAAGGGAATCGATCCACGCCACACCCTCGAGGCGGCCGAGAAGCTGCGCCACTTCGAGCGACCGGTGATGCTCGCCTGGGCCGTGGAGGACCGCTTCTTCAAGCTCTCGTTCGCCGAGAGACTCGCGGCGACGATCCCGGGCGCCAGGCTGGAGAGGATCCAGGATTCCTACACATTCGTCTCGGAGGACCAGCCCGAGCGCCTCGCCGAGCTGATCGCTCGCTTTGCCCGAGAGCCCGCATCGGTCGCGTAGATCGGTCGCCGCGGCGGGCAGCGCCGGTTTCCTGGCGCTCGCCCCCGGGGTCGTTGCGGGGGTGATTCCATACCTGCTCACCGGTTGGCAGATGGAGACCGGCCCCCTTGCGGTTCAAATCGTAGGCGGGGTCCTGATCGCCCTCGGTGCCACCTTCCTGCTGCACGCCTTCGCCCGCTTCGTAGTTGAGGGGCTCGGGACGCCGGCGCCGGTGGCCCCGACCGAGCGCCTGGTGGTGGGTGGCGTCTACCGGTACGTCCGCAATCCGATGTACCTGGCGGTCGGCGCCATGATCGTGGGCCAGGCGCTGCTTCTCGGGCGGCCCGGCCTGCTCGCCTACGCCGCCGCCTTCGGCGCCGTCGTCTTCTCCTTCGTCCGGCTCTACGAGGAGCCGACGCTCACCGAGCAATTCGGCGCGAGCTACGACGCCTACCGGAGCGCGGTGCCGGGTTGGCTGCCCCGGCTCCGCCCCTGGCGGGGCGGGGACTGATCCCTCAGCAGCGAAGCTTCCGCTTCAGCCTGACGAGCAGACAGCTTCGCCGTGCCGGGATAAATTACGGTCGTGTCAGCCAGTGGGGAAGGGCAGGCAGCCGGAGAGAGCATCTCGGTCGTCCTCGCCGACGACCACGCCGTCGTTCGCAGCGCCCTGCGCCTGATGCTGGAGCGCGAGCCCGACATCGAGGTCGTCGCCGAGGCGGGCGATGCCGATTCGGCGACGCGCTACGTCAGCGGGCACCGTCCCAAGGTCCTGATCCTCGACATCAACATGCCGGGCGGCTCGGGACTGGCCGCGATTCCGTCGATCCGCGAGCAGTCGCCCGAGACCGAGATCGTCGTGCTCACGATGCAGGACGAGACCGCGTTCGCGCGCGAGGCGCTGCAGGCGGGCGTGCTCGGCTACATCCTCAAGGAGGCGGCCAGCGAGGAGCTGGTCAAGGCCGTCAAGATGGCCGCGGAGGGCCGCACCTATCTCCAGCCCGAGCTCGGCGCACGGCTGGCAGCTGAGCCGGACGCCTCCACACCGGACGATCTCTCCGAGCGCGAGCTCGAGGTGCTCAGGCTGATCGCGCTTGGCCACACCAACAACGAAATCGCCGAACAGCTCTACCTCAGCGTGCGCACTGTCGAGTCCCATCGCGCCCACATCCAGCAGAAGCTCGCAATGACGACCCGCTCCGAGCTCGTCCGCTACGCGATCGAGCGGGGGCTCATCGACGTCTAGATTTCGTCGTCACCCGGCGCGTAGAGCGGAATCTGCGCGTGGACGGTCGTCCCCGATGCGCTGGTCGACTCGATCCTCAGCCTGCCGCCAAGCAGCGCCGCCCGTTCGCGCATTCCGACGAGACCGAATCCCTCCTGAACCAGATTCGGCTCGAAGCCGACGCCGTCGTCGGAGATCTCGATCTCGATCTGGCTGCCCGACGTCCGCACCATGAGCTTGGCGTGGTCCGCCATCGAGTGCTTCGAGACGTTGTTGAGGGCTTCCTGCACGAGCCGGTAGACAGCCGTCTCGAGAATCGGCGGGGGACGCTCCTCCCCCTCGTGAGGCAGCTCGAACTCGCACTCGATCCGCAGGCCCGCGGCCTGCCGATGCTGCTCCGCGAGTGCTTGGAGCGCGGCCTCCAGACCGATCGTGTCCAGTGATGCCGGGCGCAGCTCGGTGATCAGCCGCCGCAGCTTGACGATCTCGTCGTCTATCTGCTGGACGGCCTCCTGTCCCGTCTCGTGCAGCTCGTCGGGGGACTCCTCGCGCAGCGCGGAGGAGAGCCGCATCCGGAGCACGGCCAGCGACTGAAGCGTCTCGTCGTGCAGCTCTCGGGCCCAGCGGCCGCGCTCCTGCTCGGCGGCGTCGATCGTGTTCTGAAGACGCTCCTCCGCCATCGATCTCGCCGTCGCCACGCCCGTGGCCGCGCTGGCCGCGAACGCCTCGAGCAGCCGCTGGTGCTCGTCGTCGAAGCGGCCCGGCTCGCCGACCCGGTCGAGCGCGACGACCACGCCGAGCGAGTGCCCCCGGAAGAGAAGCGGTGCGATGAGGGCGCGCCCGCTCTCCCTGGCGCCCAGGTCCACGCCGGTGAACTTGCCGAGCAAGATCGCCTCGGAGGCCTCCTGCGCTCGAAAGGTGAGCTTCCCGACCTCGGGGTCGAGCCCTCCAGGGACCGCGGCGGTCGCGGCGACGACGAGCTCGTCCCCCTCGCGCAGCAGAATGATCAACGCCCTGGCCTCGACGAGTGCACGGCCGCGCTCGACGATCGCTTCGAGGACTCGGCTGAGATCGGTCTCGCCTCCGACCGCGATTGCGACGTCGGTCGCCGCCTGCAGCCTCCTCACGGCCCTGCGCAGCTCGTCGCGATCGCGGCGCCGGTCCGTGATGTCGCGGATCGCCGCCAGGGCCATCATCCCCGAGTCCGTGGCAACCGCTGAGAGCGAGATCTCGCACGGAAACTCGCTCCCATCCTTGCGGCGGGCATGCAGATCCAGGCTGGCGCCCGTCGGCCTGGTGCGAGGTGCTTCGAAGTAGCGGTCGCGGTGCATGATGTGCCCGGGCCGAGAGGCACCGGGCACCAGCATCTCGATCTGACGCCCGATCAGCTCGTGCCGCGGGTATCCGAAGACAGCCTCGGTGCGCGAGTTGACGAGCCTGATCTCTCCCTCCTCGTCCACCCCGATGACCGCGTCGGGGGCGAATTCGAGGAACTCACGCTCGAGCGCCTGGCTGGGACGGTCGGGCATCGCGGCGAGCATAGATCAGCCCCGGCGCACGGACGACAGTTGCAAACCGTCGCCGCGCGCATACAGCGGCCGCTACCGGGTACCCGCAAGAGGGTCATGGAGAGGCGGTTGTTCCACTCAGTGACAGGCTGCCTGGCGGCGGGCCTGATCTCGGTCGCGTTGCTGGCCGGATGCGGCGGCGGAGGCTCGGAGACGGTGGAACAGCAGACGGCGACTGCGGGCGCACCCGAGGCACCGAACCTCGAGCAGCCGCTCTCCCCCGCCGAGGTCCACGGCCGCGACCTCTTCGTCCAGCACTGCGGCTCCTGCCACACCTTCGACGCCGCCGGGACCGTCGGTCAGATCGGGCCGAACCTCGACGACATCGCCGTGAACGAGGCAGACGTCCTCCACGCGATCAAGACCGGCGGCGGCCGCCATAGCCACGGCGCCGGCGGTCGGACCGGCAACATGCCGCGCAACCTGGTGACCGGTCAGGATGCTCGGGACGTCGCGGCGTTCGTCTCGGCGAACGCCTCCGGCAGCTCGACTCCGTAGCGGACGCCAGGCCTAGAGCTCCTGATACAGCGGTCCGTCGCCGCCCTCGGGCAACGTCAACCGCCCTCCCTTAGCGGTGATCGCCCCGCACTGCACGCAGTTCGACGGCGTGACGTGGACCTCGACGACCTCAGCCCCGTTCTCGAGCTGCTCCTCGGGGATCTCATAGACCTGCGCCGGGCACATCGACACCCAGGTCTGGGCGATCTCCCTGGGCACCCGCTCCTGGATGCGGATGTGGTTGGGCGCGTCGTCTCGGGTGGCGTTGCCGGACTGGAACACCGAGTTGAGCTTGTCGAAGATGTACTTGTTGTCCGGCTTCGGGTAGTTCTTCGCCGCGCCGTCGATCTCCACCGGCACCTCGGCATCGGGCTCGTTCTTCCAGTGCCCGCCGGGGAAGGCGCCCTTGGTGGCGACCATCAGGCTGCCCATGATCCCGCCGAAGATCAGGCCCTTCGAGAGCGGCTGGCGCATGTTTCGCGACTGCCACAGGTCCCTCTCGATGATCGAGTCCTTCACGCGGCGCTCGTAGTTCTCGAAGTTAACCGAGTCCTGTTTGAGCGACTCGACGATCGCCTCGGCCGCATACATGCCGGAGTGCATCGCGTAGTGGATGCCCTTCAGGGTCGGGACGTTGACCATGCCGGCGGCGTCGCCGCAGATGACCATCCCCGGGCTCGAAAGCCGCTTTGGCATCGACCAGTAGCCGCCCGAGGGGATCGTCTTTGCGCCCCAGGCGACCCGCTTGCCGCCCTCGAGGATCCTCCTGACGAAGGGGTGGGTCTTGAGCTCCTGCAGGGCGTCGTGGGCGGAGAAGGTGGCGTCGGTGGTGTCCAGGCCGACGACCAGGCCGATTGCGACCTTGTCCTCGCCCATCGGGTAGATGAAGCTGCCGCCCGCCTCCTTCCACTTCGGCCGCCAGCGGAGCGGCCAACCGAGCGTGTGGATCACGCGGTCGAGGGGCTTCTCGACCTCCCAGACCTCCTTGACGCCGAGCTCCCAGCGCTGGGGGTCAGGTCCGCGGAGGTCGAAATAGTCGAGCGCCGCGCCGGTCAGGTGCGCGAGGGTGCCCTCGGCGAGGACGGTGGCCTTCGCGACCAGGTCCGAGCCGGGCTCGAAGTTGGAGAGCTCCTCCCCGCCCTTGCCCCGGCCCTTGTCGCCTGAGCGCACGCCGCGCACGATCCGGTCCTCGACCAGCAGCTTGTCGGCGGCGGTCTCGCTGAGGATGTAGACGCCCGCCTCCTCCGCCTTCTCGCCCAGGAAGCGGCCGAGCCTTGCGATCGAGGTGACGTAGTTGCCGTGGTTCCGGAAGTTCGGCGGCATCGGCTTCAGCGGCACCGCGACCTTCGAGGTCAGGAAGTAGACCGCGTCCTTGGTGACCTCCTGGAACACAGGCCACTCCGAGGGCTCCAGATCCGGGAAGAGCTCCCGCATCGCGGAGGGCTTCATGTTGGCCCCGGAGAGGAGATGAGCACCGGGGGTCTTGCCCTTCTCGACTACTGCCACCGGCACCTCGCCCAGCTTCTCGGCGAGCTCCGGCTCGTTCTCGAGCAGCTGCATCAGCTTGATCGCGCAGGTGAGCCCGGCGGGCCCGCCACCCACGATCGCGACGCCGACCTCGATCTGCTCCTCCTCGTGGTCGGTGATGCCGGTGATGAACTCCTCCGCCGGCTTTACGGGCGGCGGGTACTCGAGCGGCTCGACGGGCACTAGGAACCCTTCTTGGCCTTGATCGCCTCGGTCAGCTTGGGGACGATCTTGTGCAGGTCGCCCACCACCCCGAGGTCAGAGAACTCGAAGATCGGAGCGTTCTGGTCCTTGTTGATGGCCAGGATGTTCTCCGAGTTCTGCATGCCGACCTTGTGCTGAATCGCGCCGGAGATCCCAAGCGCCAGATAGAGGTTCGGCGCGACGGTCTTGCCTGTCTGCCCGATCTGGGCCGCATACGGGTACCAGCCCGCATCGACCACGGCCCGGGTGGCCGCCACAGCGCCGCCCAGCGAATCGGCAAGCTGCTCGGCGAGCTCGAAATTCTCCTTCTTGCCGAGACCGCGACCGCCGCCGATCAGGATGTTCGCGTCCTCGATGTTGACGTCAGCGCCGCGCTGCTCGCCGCGGGTCACCATCTTCGCCTTGGTCGACCACTCGGAGAGCTCGACCTGGACGTCCTCGACCTCGGCCGTCCCCCCGCTCTCCTTCGGGTCGAAGGCGTTGAGCCGCCCGATGATGATCCCGGGCTCGTCGACGTAGCCGACGTCGGCGATCTGGGAGTCCTGGAGGATCGGCCTCTCGGCCACCAGCTTGCCGTCCTGGACGTTTACCTGCGTCACCTCCATCGTCACGCCCGCATTGAGACGGGCGGTGAGGCCGGCTCCGATCTCGAAGCCCAGCAGTCCGCCGCCGAACAGCGCGTAGGAGAAGTCGTTGTCCGTCATCACCTTCGCCATTGCGTCGACGATCGGCTGGGCGAGGCCCTCCGGGGCCTCCTTCGCGCGGTAGACCTTGCTGACGCCGAAGGCGCCGAGCCCGGCCGCAGCCTCGTCGGAGACGTCGCCGACCACGACGGCCGCGGCCTCGGCGCCGAGCTCGCCCGCGAGCTTGCTCGCCTCGGAGAGGGCGCCCAGGGAGTTCTTGTTGAAGTTGCCCTCGTCGTCATGGAGGGCGTAGACGAGGATGCCTCCCATCAGATGACCGCCTTTCGATCAGCGTGTGACTGGGGATTCGCCCGGCCAAGCAGCTCAAGGACGCAGGGCGAAGCCTTTGGTGGTGCCAAAGGCGAGCCCGAGGACGCAGAGATGCGCAGTGCCGGGCGGATCATCCGGGCGCGCGGTGATTGGGAGGCGGTCATCTAGATCAGCTTCCTTTCCTCGAGCCAGGCGACAATCTTCTCGACCGTCTCGTTCGTGTCCTCGTCCTCGATGATCTCGCCGGCCTCCTTCTGTGGAGGGGGCTTGAGCTCGAGGACCGCCGTGCGCGAGCCGCTCTCCCCCACCCGGTCGTTCTCGATGCCGACGTCGCCGATCGCCTTTGTGTCGAGCGGCTTCTTCTTCGCGCCCATGATCGCCTTCAGGCTCGGGTAGCGCGGCTCGTTGATCGCGTCACCGACGCTGATCACGGCCGGCAGCTCGACCTCAACGGTGTCATACCCGTACTCGGCTTGGCGCTCGCAGGTGAGCTTGCCGTCAGCGACGTCCATCTTGATCACCTGGGTCAGCGACGGCATCTTCAGGTGGTCGGCCACGACCGCGCCGATCGTGTAGCACTCGCCATCATCGGACTGCTGGCCGAGCAGCACCAGGTCGGGGCTCTCGGCCTCAAGCACCCTGGCGAGCGCGTAGCCGGTGGCGTTGACGTCCGAGCCGGCCAGGGCGTCGTCCGCGAGGTGGACCGAGCGGTCGGCTCCGAGCGCGACCGCCTTGTGGAGGGCGCGGACGGCGCTCTCCGGGCCCATGGTCACGGCGACGATCTCCTCGACGTCGTTGCCGCCCTCCTTGACCTGCATCGCTGCCTCGAGGGCGTGGGTGTCGAACGGGTTGAGGTTCTTCTCGCCTGAGCGGTCCAGGCGCTTGGTCTCCGGGTCGATCCGCTTGTCGACGGCGGCGTCCGGGACCTCTTTGACGAGCACGCAGATCTTCAAGTTCGGGTCCTCTCTTTGAAACGGGGGCTGCTCCGACCGATCACGGGTTGCGCTGGCGCGCACCCTTGCATCTTCGGAGCCCCCTCGCGCGACGCGGCGCGGGATATTAGCGCCTGGCCAGACTGGTTGACTGACCAGTCAATCGGCCTAGAACCATGCTAGAGACCGGGCTCCCCGGACGCGCCACCTCAATGCGGAGCGACACATACCCGCCCCGCCGGCATTCGCACCGGCGCTAGCCGGTGAAGTGGGCGACCAGCGGCTCGCCGCCCGTGGCGGGCAGCAGCCGCAGCACGGAGACCTGGTGCGGATCGACCGGGATCCCGCCGCCCGAGCTGCCCGAGGGATCGAGGTGGAACCAGTTGAGGTGCACCTGCCTGCCGTCGTCCATGACCAGCTCGGCTCCCCGCAGATCGGCCCGGTGTCCCTGATCGACCGTGATCAGAAGCCACGACGGCGCTCCCTGGTAGCTGAAGACCGTCCCGGCCGCCGAACCCCTTCCGCCATAGAGCGAGTAGGACTCGAACTCCTTCCCATTCGCTTCCTGAAGGGTGTGGCGATAGTGAGAGGCGGTCCGGAGGTCGTCGGAGACGACGGCGAGCGTGATCGCGACCGCGGCGAGCGCGGCCGCGGCCGGGGCGAGCATGAGCCTGAGGCGCCGGCGCCGGCGCCGGGGCCGGGGAGGCGGGGCGGGCAGCACCTGATCCAGAACCCGTGACTCGAACCCGACGGGGACCTCCCGGTGGGGGGCGAGCAGGAGCAGCTGGTCCGCCACCCCGGCAAGCTCGTCCACGCGCCTGCGGCACTCCGTGCAGTCGGCGAGATGCTCCAGGGCTCGGCCGCGCTCCTCGCCCTCGACGATCCCGAGCGCGAGCTCGGGGGCAAGCTCGCGGGTCTCCTCGCAGCGCGGGTTCATTCCTCCCCCACCAACAGTTCATCGCGCAGCTTGAGCATGGCGGTCCGGATCCGCGTCTTCACGGTCCCCAGCGGCACGTCGTCGAGGTCGCTGATCTCGCGAGCCGTCCGGCCCATGTAAGCCGCCAGGACCAGCGCGCGGCGCTGGTCGTCGGGCAGCTCGGTGATGGCGGAGCGGAGCTGCTCGCGCTCGTCGGGCTGCAGGTCCCTTTCGTCGACGCCCGGCTCCTGCGAGGTCAGCGAGAGCTCCGCCGCGATCAACTCCGGGTCCACCGGGTCAAGTCGTCGCATCCGGGTTACGTCGATCGCCAGGTTGCGGGCGATCGAGAGCAGCCAGGTCGACACTCTGCCTTTGCGGGCGTCGTAGTTGCCCGCGTGCCGGAAGACCCTCACGAAAGTCTCCTGCGCGACCTCCTCGGCGATCGCCGGCTGGCGGACGATCGTCAGGGCAAGGCCGTAGACCCGCCCCTGGAAGCGCCGGACGAACGCCGCGGCTGTGCCCGGATCGCCAGTCGCGTAGCCGGCGAGAAGTGCCTCATCGGAAGGGTCCACATGAGGAATGTACGTGTCGCGAGCGATGCCGGATTGCGTGTCGTTGCTCACACAATCCCGACCATCGGCGGCGCCGTAGTACTGGGCAGATGGGGCCGACACGAAGCAAAGGACCAGTGATGAAACTCAGACATGCTCCGCTGCTCACGATCGCCGCGGTGGCGCTGGTCGCCATCGGCCTGGCGGCGTGCGGCGGCAGCAGCAACTCATCCAACGACGCCTCCGCGGCATCCTCGATGCCGACGGGAAGCGCCGACACCGTCTCGACGAAGTCGATCAGTGGCACGGGCACCGTGCTCGTCGACTCGAACGGTGCCGCTCTCTACACGAACAACCAGGACAGCGGCATGAAGGTCGCGTGCACGGGCTCGTGCGCCGCCATCTGGGTTCCCTTGATGGCGCCCTCGAGCGGGCAGCCGACCTCGAGTGACCAGGCCGTCCAGGCCAAGCTCGGCGTCGTCAAGGCCAACGGCGGCAGCCAGGTGACCTGGGGCGGCAAGCCCCTCTACACCTTCGTCCAGGACAGCCCGGGCCAGGTGACTGGCAACGGCTTCTCCGACCAGTTCAATGGCACCAGCTTCACCTGGACGGTGGCCAGCGCGGGTCCGGTGTCCTCGGGCTCGAGCGGCACGAGCACCTCGAGCGGCAGCAGCAGCTCGGGCGGCGGCGGTTACGGCTACTAGCTCGCGGCCGAGGCTTCTTCGCGCCCGGCGACCGCCCTCCTGACGAAATCCACGATCTCGTCGGTGGGCGCGCCGGGCGTGAACACCTCCGCCACTCCGAGCTTCTTGAGCTCAGGGATGTCGTCCGTGGGGATCGTCCCCCCGACGGTGACGACGACGTCGCTCGCCCCCTGATCCGCTAGCAGCTCCACGACCCTGGGGACCAGGGTCATGTGGGCGCCGGAGAGGATGGAGAGGCCGACCGCGTCGGCGTCCTCCTGGACCGCCGTCTCGGCGATCTGCTCGGGCGTCTGATGGAGGCCGGTGTAGATGACCTCCATGCCCGCGTCGCGCAGAGCGCGGGCGATGATCTTCGCGCCGCGGTCGTGCCCGTCGAGTCCGGGCTTGGCTACGACGATCCTGATTTTTCTGGCGGACTCGGTCGGCATTATTGGGTCAGGGCGGTTGCTCGAGTAGCGAGTTAACCGTAATCGAACAAGGAGTTTCTACGGTTTCAACCAAGGGAAGCCGAGACGAGAATGAGTAGTGCTTAGGGGAACCGCAGCAACAGGAGGCTTAGCGGTGTACGACGTTCTTTTCCTGGACCGCACACATGGGCAGAAGGTGCTGGCGAGGGGTCTTGCTCGCGACGATGCCTGCCGCATCGCCAGGGCGGAGTCCGAGCGCAGGGGGATTGGCCGCATGTTCCTCGCGGGGTCAGAGCTTGCGACGACCGGTGAGCTGATCGTGATCGTCGAGTCGGCGCAGACCGCGGCCTAGGTTCGGGTTAGAAGACCGGCAGCTCCGTATAGGAGCCGAAGACCTGCTGCAGGGCGGTGACCATCTCCCCCTCGGAGACCCGGGCCCGGGCGCAGGCGAGGATCGGCTCCATCAGGTTGGCGTCGGTCGCCGCCGCCGAGCGCAGCTGGGCGAGCGTCCGCTCCACCTCCGCCGAGTCGCGGCGGGCCTTGGTCGCCGCCACCCGCCCCTTCTGCTTGCGCTCGAGCTCGGGGTCGATGCGGAGGATCGGGATCTCCTCGTCGTCCTCTGCCACGTAGTCGTTCACCCCGACCACGATCCGCTTGCGCTGATCGACCTCCTGCTGGTAGCGGAAGGAGGCGTCGGCGATCTCGCGCTGGGGGAAGTTCTGCTTGATCGCCTCGACCATGCCGCCGAGCTCGTCGATGCGGGCGAAGTACTCGTAGGCCGCCCGCTCGATCTCGTCGGTGAGCGTCTCGACGAAGTAGGAGCCGCCGAGGGGGTCGACGGTGTTGGTGACGCCGGTCTCGTGGGCGATCACCTGCTGGGTGCGGAGGGCGATCCGCACCGCCTCCTCGGCTGGCAGCGCGAGCGCCTCGTCGTAGGAGTTGGTGTGCAGCGACTGGGTGCCGCCGAGGACGCCCGCCAGCGCCTCGACCGCGGTCCGGATGATGTTGACCTGGGGCTGCTGGGCGGTCAGCGAGACCCCCGCGGTCTGAGTGTGGAAGCGCATCCGCCAGGACTCCTCGCGCTTGGCGCCGTAGGTCTCCCGCATCTCCCGGGCCCAGATCCGGCGCGCCGCCCGGTACTTGGCGATCTCCTCGAAGAAGTCGATGTGGGCGTTGAAGAAGAAGGAGAGCCGGGGGGCGAAATCGTCGACGTCCATGCCTCGGTCGATCGCCTGCTCGACGTAGGTGAAGCCGTCCTTGAGCGTGAAGGCGAGCTCCTGCTGCGCGGTCGAGCCGGCCTCGCGGATGTGATACCCCGAGATCGAGATCGGGTGCCAGCGAGGCATCTGCTCGGTGCACCACTCGATCATGTCCCCGACCAGCCGCATCGCCGGCTCGATCGGGAAGCACCACTCCTTCTGGGCGATGTACTCCTTGAGGATGTCGGTCTGGATCGTGCCGCCGAGGCGCTCCGGCGGGACTCCCTGCCCCTCGGCCGTGGCGACGTAGAAGGCAAGCAGGATCGCCGCCGGCGCGTTGATCGTCATCGAGGTCGTGACCTTGCCGAGATCGATGCCGGCGAACAGGGTCTCCATGTCGTCGAGGGTGTCGATCGCGACGCCCTCGACCCCGACCTCGCCCAGGCTGCGGTGGGCGTCGGAGTCGAGGCCCATCAGGGTCGGCATGTCGAAGGCGGTCGAGAGACCGGTCTGGCCGTGATCGAGCAGGTAATGGAAGCGCTCGTTGGTCTCCTCCGCCGTCCCGAAGCCGGCGAACTGGCGCATCGTCCAGAGCCGCCCCCGGTACATCGAGGGGTAGACGCCGCGGGTGTAGGGGTAGGAGCCCGGGTAGCCCAGGTCGCGCTCGGGATCCGATCCCTCGCGGTCCTCCTCGGTGTAGAGCGGCTTGATCTCCTGGCCGGAGATCGTCTCGAAGAGCGCCTCCCGCTCCTCGAGCTTCGAATAGACCTCGGCCAGCCACTCGTGCGCGCGCCGACGCGCGTCAGGCTCAACCGCCATGCGGAGAGTCTAAGACGAAGGTCAGTCCCCGCCCGGGTGCACCTGGCGAGCGGTGAGCAGTGCGGTGTCCGCTCGGCCGACCAGGTCGCTCAGGCTGTCTTCCGGGCGCAGCTCAGCCAACCCGACCGAGAGCACTTCTCCGGCGCCATCGGCCGCGACCGACTCCCTGATCGCCGCAAAGCGGCGCTCCGCCTGGGCCATGTCGACGCCCGAGAGCGCGCAGACGAACTCGTCCCCGCCGTAGCGCACGATCGGCTCGTAGGAGCGGCCGGTCGTCTGAATGGCGGAGACGACGTCCCGCAGCAGCGCGTCGCCCGCGGCATGACCCTTGCGCTTGTTGAGATCCCTGAGCGAATCGACGTCGACAAAGGCCAACACGAGCCTGCCGTCACCCACCCGGACACGATCGATCTCGCCTTGGAGGGCCACCTCGCCCGCTCCCCTCCGCAGAGCGCCGGTGAGCGCGTCCACGTGGGCGCGCCGCAGCTCGGCGAGGACCTCGGCGCGTTCTGTCGCCGCCCGCTCGCGGTCGCGGGCCGCGTGCCCGCGCTCCTCGGCCGCCCTCGCACGGTCCGCCGCTGCTCGCGCGCGGGTCTGCGCCGCCAGCGTAAGGGCCGCCCGAAGGGAAGAGCCCTGGAAGCCGATCTTTCGCTCCAGCGCGACGGCCTCCCGGTCGCGTTGTTCGGCAGCCCTGTCCCGGGCATCGGCGGTCAGGTCGCGCTGGCGGGCGTTCTCGTCGCGTCCCGCCGCATGACGCGCGCGCTCCTCAGCCGTAAGGGCCCGCGCTTTCGACGCCTGATCGCGCTCCAGTCTCCCGGCTTCCCGACCAGCACGGCCCGCCTCATGCGCCCTGCGTGAGGCCTCGTCCGAATGCAGCTCCAGTTCTCGATCGGACGCGGCCTGGTCGCGTTCCGCCGCCTGCCGGTCGCGGTCGGAGGCCCGCTGGTCGCGTTCGGAGAGCTCACGCTCCAGGTCAGCGAGGCTCTGGTCCGTATCGGACGCGGTCCGATCTGCATCGGACGCTGTCTGATCCTCGGCGGCCCTTCTCTGCTCCTCGGCGAGCCTGGCAAACCACCGGTGCTCCTCCTCCAGCCGGGCCCCGTCGTCGTCCCAATCGGAACCGCTGGATCCCTTTTGCGCCACACTTGCTCCCATCCGGCGCCGTCGTCCGCCGTCCGGAGCACTGTCCGACGGCAAGCTTGATCTCTTCCAGTGTCGCACCTTTCCCGCGCCGCCGGGCGTGGCGCTACGGCTAGCGACGGACGGATCTCGAGACCACTCCGGGGCGGCCGCCGCTCCGGCGCCGCGAGGCAAGCGCGCCGAGCCCGCCGGCGGCAGCCGCGAGCGCGGTGGCGCCGGCGATCGCCAGCTTTCGCCCGAGCTTCTCGAAGCGCATCACCCGCCAGCCCTCCTGCCGTGCGATCTCGAACAGCGGGCCGTCAGGGTTGACCACCACGGCGTGGCCAACCGAGCGCAGCATCGGCAGATCGCTCACCGAGTCGGAGTACGCGTATGAGGCGTCCAGGTCGATGTCGTGCCGATCGGCGAACTGACGCATCGCCTCGACCTTGCCATTGCCGTAGACGAAGGGCCCGTCCATCTCGCCCGTGTACTTCCCGTCGGGACCGACCGCCCAGCGCGTGCCGATCCCTCCCTCCATGCCGAGCACACCCGCCAGCGTCTTCACCAGGTCATTGCCCGCCGCGCTGACGATGAAGGTCGCACGGCCATCGTCCTGGTGGCGATGGACCTCATCGAGCATCTGCGGATAGATCCGCGGCAGGATCCCGGCGAGCACCTCGGGGCCCATCCTCTCGACGTCCCGCTCAGCGATCTCGGCGAAGATGCGCTTTGCGACCTCCACCACGGCGTCGGTCTGCTCGTCCGACGAGCCCCGCAGCCGGTAGCGCAGGTGGTGCCAGCCCCACCTGGCGAGCTGGCCACGGGGGACGAATCCCTTGCGGTTCGCGACCCGCGCGAACACCATCCCGCTCGACCCCGCCATCAGGGTCTTGTCCAGATCGAAAAAGGCGGCCGCCTTACCGCCCCCTCCGTCAGCCTCCATTGACCTCCACGACGATCGCGTCGCCCTGGCCGCCGCCGGAGCAGATCGCGGCGCAGCCGAGGCCGCCGCCGCGGCGGCGCAGCTCGTGCACCAGAGCTCCGACGATCCGCGCGCCCGAGGCGCCGATCGGGTGGCCGAGGGCGATCGCCCCGCCGTTCACGTTCACCTTGTCCTCGTCGATCTCGAGCATGCGCATCGAGTTGATTGCCACCGAGGCAAACGCCTCGTTGATCTCCCAGAGGTCGACGTCGCCCGGCTGCTTGCCGATCTTCTCGAGCGCCTGGATGGCGGCCCTGGCGGGCGTCTTGGCGAGGTAGGGGAAGTCGTCGGCGACTTGTCCATAGGCGAGCACCGTGGCGATCGCGCCCTTGCCGTTCTGTTTCGCCCATTCGTCGGAGGCGACCACGACGGCGCCGGCGCCGTCGTTCACCCCCGGCGAGTTGCCGGCGGTATGGGTGGCATCGTCGCCGCCTACGGCCTTCAGCTTGGAGAGGCCCTCGAGGGTGGTGTCGGGGCGGATCGCCTCATCGACGGCCACCTCGCTCTCGCCCTTCTTCGACTTCACCGAGACGGTGACGATCTCCTCGGCCAGTCGGCCCTCCTCGGTCGCCTGGTGGGCGAGCTGGTGGGAGCGCTCCGCAAAGCGGTCCATGTCGGCGCGCGTGATCTCGAGCTCGTTTGAGACCTCGCTGGCCTCGTTGATCATCTGCTTCTCAGTGAACGGATTGGTGAGGCCGTCATGGGTCATCGCGTCGATCGCCTTGACGTCGCCCATCCGGAAGCCGAAGCGGGCGCCGGGCAACAGATACGGCGCCTTGCTCATCGACTCCATGCCGCCGGTCACACCGATCTGGAGATCGCCAGCCCTGATCGCCTGATCGGCGATCCCGATCGATCGCATGCCGGACGCGCAGACTTTGTTGACGGTCTCGGAGGGGACCTCTCGCGGGATGCCAGCCTTGATCTGCGCCTGGCGGGAGGGGATCTGACCCTGCCCCGCCTGCAGTACCTGGCCGTAGACGACGCCCTGCACCTCGTCGGGCTTCACCTCGGCGCGGTCGAGCACCTCCGAGATCGCGGTGCCGCCCAGGTCGGTGGCATCGAGGGAGGAGAGCCCGCCGCCCATCTTCCCGAACGGGGTCCTGGCGGTGGAGAGGATGACCGTCTTCGACATCTGCGCCTTTCGTCTGCGCCGGCGACCAGCTCCGCCGGCTGTTCCCAAGTTTCGGGAGGAAGGTTAGTGACCGCCTGTAATCTGGCGCCCCTTGCGCGTCGAGGTCGCCGACAAGCCGCTGTCCGAGGTCGACGCCGACCTCCTGGCGGTGCTGATCTTCGACGGCGACGAGCTTCCGGAGCCGCTCGCCGGGGCCCCCGGCTCGGAGGACGTCAAGGGCGCCTACAAGAAGGCGACGCTGGTCCACCCGGGCAGACCACGGCGAGCGTTGGTGGTCGGACTTGGCGACCGGGAAGAGTTCGATCCCGAGCGGGCTCGCGTCGCGGCCGCTATCGCCGCGCGTACGGCGGGCTCGATGGATGCCACCTCGCTGGCGCTCAGCGGCCCGGAAGGGACGGATACCGAGGCGTCGGCCACTGCGATCGTGGAGGGAGCCATTCTCGCCTCTTACCGCTTCGACCGGTTCAAGAGCAAGGGTGACGAGGACGAGGAGGACTCGAAGAGCCTCGAGGAGCTCACGGTGATCGGCGAAGGCGGCCTGGCCGAGGTCGTCGAGGCCGCCCAGATCGCCGCCGAGGCCGAGAACTTCGCCCGCGAGCTCCAGGATCTGCCGTCCAACGTCGTCACCCCCTCCTACCTGGCCGGCCGCGCCAAGGCGATCGCGGACGAGCACTCCTCCGTCACCTGCGAGGTGATGGGCCGCCAGCAGATCAAGGAGAAGGGCATGGGCGGCCTGGTGGCCGTCTCGCAGGGCACCGCCGAGGAGCCGCAGCTCATCGTGCTGCGGTACCAGGGAGGCGGCGGCGGGAAGACGCTCGGGCTGGTCGGCAAGGGCGTCACCTTCGATACCGGTGGGATCTCGATCAAGCCCGCCGCCTCGATGCACGAGATGAAGATGGACATGTCCGGCGCGGCCGCCGTACTGGAGGCCGTCTCGGCGATCGCCAAGCTCGAGGTGCCGATCGACGTCCTGGCGGTGATCCCCTCGACCGAGAACATGCCGAGCGGGACGGCCGTGAAGCCCGGCGACATCATCACCCAGCTGAACGGCAAGACGGTCGAGGTCAACAACACCGACGCCGAGGGTCGCCTGATCCTGGCCGACGCGCTCGCCTATGCCGTCGAGCTCGGCGCCGATCGGATCGTCGACCTGGCGACCCTCACCGGGGCGGTCCTGATCGCCCTGGGCTCGACCTACGCCGCTCTGATCTCCAACGACGACGCGTTCGCGGCAAAGGTCGAGTCGGCCGCCGAGCGGACCGGGGAACTCGCCTGGCGCCTTCCGCTCCACCCGGAGTACAAGGAGCTCACCAAGGGCACCGCCGCGGACCTCACCAACGCCTCGGCGAAGCGGAAGGCCGGGACGATTTACGCCGGCTCGTTCCTGGAGGAGTTCGTCGATGGCAGGCCCTGGGTCCACCTCGACATCGCGGGCACCGCCTGGGACGTCGGGCGAGAGTACGTCGGCAAGGGCCCGACCGGATTCGGCGTCCGGCTGCTCGTGGACCTGACGCGGTCCCTGGCGGGCAAGAAGAGCTAGACAGCCAGCAGTTGAAGAAGCCGGCGGCCGAGCCGGACGCTCGGTGGTCTGCCGTTCGCGCTCACCCCTTGATCGTAGGATCTCGGCCCATGCGCCCGACCACTCCGCTGCTGAGGCTGGTCTTCCAGGTCTTCGCCGCGCTCGCGCTGATCGCCGGCGGGCTCCTCTTCATCGGCGCCACCCGGACCGATGCGTGGTTTTCCTGGACGATCGAGCCGCCGCTCACAGCCGCCACGCTGGGCGCCTTCTACTGGGCCGCTTTCGTCCTGATCCTCACTGCGGCCCGCTCGGAGAGCTGGGCCGAGGCCCGTCCGGCGGTCTATCCGGTGGCTTTGATCGCGGTCCTCCTGCTCATCGTCACCCTCGTCCATCTCGACCGGTTCGATCTCGACAGCCTCTTCGGCGTCTTTTGGCTGACGGCCTACGTCCTGGTCCCGCCGCTCCTCGCCTGGGCGCTCGTCGACGAGCTGCGCAGGCCCGGCGATGTTCCACGCCGCACGCGGCGGCTCCCGGGAGCGGTTCGCGCGACGCTGGTCGTCGAGGGGTTGGCCATGCTGGCTGCCGGCGCCCTGCTCTTGATCGCGCCGGGAGCCGCCGAGGATGTGTGGCCCTGGGCGCTCTCGCCCCTCACCTCCCGTGCGATCGGCTCCTTCATGGTCGGGATCGGCCTGGCTGCCCTGATCGCGGCCCGCGACGATGATCCGATCAACTTCCGCGGGGCCGCGCTCGCTTACATCGCGCTGGGGCTGCTCGAGCTCATCGCGCTGCTCGTCCATCGTTCTGATCTCGGCGACAGCGGCCTCGCCACAGCGGTCTACGTCGCGTTCTGGTCGGTCGTCACCCTGACGGGGGCCTACGGGTTGAGCGCCGCAATCGCCTCGTCCCGGTCGTAGAAAGCGTCCACGCGGATCCCGCGGGTGCCGGAGATCGCCCAGAGATGGGCATAGCGGGCATCGACCTCGGCGGCGGAGCCGCGGCCCCTCGCCTCCAGGTGGATCAGCACGAGCACGCGGTCGTCGGCCTGTCGCACCTCCTCGACGGTCTGGTGGAAGCGCTCCCAGGAATCCAGGAAGTCAGTCAGGAACGCCCGGATCGCCTCCCGCCCGCGATAGATGCCCGTGTCCGGGAGAACCTCGCTCTCGTGCCACTCGGCATCCGGGTCGAGCGCCTCCATCGCCGCATCGATGTCGCGGCGATTTAGTGCCTCGTAGGCAGCGACGATTGCGGCTTTCGCATCCGCGGCCGGCATCTCCAGAAACGTAGCGGCCCATCGGCTGGGTCATCAGGTCGCGGCCACAAGCGGTCTTCTGTGGCCGCTAGAGGATCAGGCAGGTACTTGTACCGGTGGCCAGCAGCTTGCCGTTATCCCTGGCGAACAGCTTGGCCTGCGAGGTGGCGGTCTTGCGGCCCCGATACACCACCTCAGCCTCACAGCGCACGGCGCCGGTATCGCGGGTGATCGGCCGGAGGTACTTGACCTCCAGGGTCTGACTCGTGTAGCCGACGCCGACCGGACAAGTGGTGTGGACGGCGCAGCCGAGGGCCGAGTCGAGGATCGTCGAGGCATAGCCGCCGTGCACTACGCCGATGGGGTTGTAGTGCTCCTCACCGGGCTCGCCGTCGAAGGTGGCCCGTCCCTCCTCGAGCTCGGCGATCGAGTAGTTCATCACGACCGCGATCGGGGGCGGCGGGATCTCGCCTGACTGGATCGCGCGGACGTAATCGAGCCCTGCCATCAGCGCCCCGGCCGCTGCCGACACCGTCGGGTCCTGCCACGTGATGGTGCGGGTGCTTGTGGTCTCGGGCGAGCGCTCCGCAAAAGCCTCCGCGGCGTCGCCCGCCTTCTTCACCCCGCGACCGGGCGCGATGCTCAAGCCCGCCCCCGGCGGCGGCGGGTGCGCTTGCGCCCGCCGTCATCGCGCCTCGGGCGAGCCGGGTAGCGAAGGTCGGCCAGGATCTCCTCGGAGCTGATCCGGACAGTCTCTGGGCGGAATTCGAAGCGGAGTGCTCTCATGGTGACTCCTCTACTGGGTAAGTTGCTTCACGCAACCAGAACGTGGCCGACCCTAGCAGCGTGAGTTGCGTGATGCAACCGAGTGTGCGAACATCACATTATGCTCGGCAACGAATACGAGGGTCAGATCTGCTCCATCGCCCGCAGCCTCGAATTGGTGGGGGAGCGCTGGACCCTGTTGGTCGTGCGGGAGATCTTCCACGGCCGCCGCAAGTTCTCCGAGATGCAGCGCTCGCTCGGCGTGGCGCGGAACGTGCTGACCGCCCGGCTGCAGAGGATGGTCGACGAGGAGATCCTCGAGCGGCGCCCGTATAGCGAGCGCCCCGAGCGCTACGAGTACTTCCTCACCGAGAAGGGCCTCGACCTATGGCCGGTGATGCTCGCGCTGATGCAGTGGGGCGACAAGTACGAGCCGCTCCCCGAGGGGCGGCCCTCGATCGTCGTCCACAAGGGTGAGTGCGGCGGCGAGATCGACGACCGGCGGATTTGCACCAAGTGCGGCAAGAAGCTGAACGTGCGCGAGGCCCACGCGATCGAGGGGCCGGGCATGAAGGCGGCACTCGAGTCGCTCAAAGCGGCCGCCTAGCCGCCCTTCCTACACTCCCCGCCCCGTGAACTTCGACCTCACCGACGAGCAGCGGCTGCTGCGCGACACCGTCCGCGAGTTCGCCCGCCGGGAGGTGGCGCCGGTCGCCGAGGAGCTCGACCGCACCAAGGCCTTCCCGTATGAGCTGGTCGCGAAGATGGGCAACCTCGGTCTGATGGGGATCCCCTTCCCCGAGCAATACGGCGGCGGGGGGGCGGACACGCTCGCCTACGTGCTGGCGGTCGAAGAGATGACGATGGTCGATTCGTCGGTGGCGATCACGATGGCGGCCCACACCTCCCTGGGCACGATGCCGATCTACCTCTGGGGAACCGACGACCAGAAGGACGACTGGCTGCCGCAACTCTGCTCGGGCAAGAAGCTGGCGGCGTTTGGGCTGACCGAGCCGGAGGCCGGATCGGACGCCGGTAACACCCAGACGCGCGCCAGCCTCGATGACGGTGAGTGGGTGGTGAACGGCGCCAAGCAGTTCATCACCAACTCCGGGACCGAGATCTCGGGCTGCGTGACGATCACCGCGGTCACCGGCCAGTCG
Organism: uncultured Solirubrobacterales bacterium; assembly: GCA_963801055.1. Classification (GTDB taxonomy): domain Bacteria; phylum Actinomycetota; class Thermoleophilia; order Solirubrobacterales; family 70-9; genus DASUPK01. The sequence goes on from CAWDDE010000005.1 coordinate 67,593, forward strand.
AACGGGACCAAGGAGATCTCCAACATCATCGTCCCGAACGGGACCCCCGGCTATGAGCCGGGCGAGCCCTACCGGAAGATGGGCTGGAACGCCTCGGACACCCGGCCCCTGACGTTCGACGACTGCCGCGTTCCCGAGGGCAACCTCCTGGGGCGCCGCGGCGACGGCTTCAAGCAGTTCCTGCAGATCCTCGACGGCGGCCGCATCGGCGTCGCGGCGATGGGCGTCGGGCTCGCGCAGGGGGCGCTCGACGAGGCGATCTCCTACGCGAAGGAGCGTCGCGCCTTCGGCCAGCCGATCGGCAAGTTCCAGGCGATCCAGATGAAGATCGCCGACCTCTCCTCACAGATCGAGGCCGCCCGGCTCCTCGTCTACCGCGCGGCCCTGCTCAAGGATCGCGGCGAGCCGTTCACGCTCACGGCCGCCCAGGCAAAGCTGATCACCGGCCGCCTCGCCGTGCGCGCGACCGAGGAGGCCGTCCAGATCCACGGGGGCTATGGCTATATCGAGGAGTACCCGGTCTGCCGGTTCTATCGCGACGCCAAGATCCTCACCATCGGCGAGGGCACCGACGAAGTCCAACAGATGGTGATCGCCCGCCAGCTCGGCGTTTAGGACGCCGCGGGAACGGCGGTGATGTCCTCGGCGTCCAGCCCGGCGATCTCGGCACCCCTCCCCCTCTCCGTGTGCATCTCCCAGTGGGCGCAGAGCTCGAGCTCCTGCCCGGCGCTCAGCGACTCGCTCGCCCGGAAGCGAGGCGCCTTGCGGATCCAGTCTCGGTCGTAGGCGGCCCAGAGCCGCTCCGCCCCTGGCGCGACGTGCTCGACAGGGATCGCCGTGCACCGCCGGAGCCGACCCAGCCGGATCAGCGCCCAGCACGGCTCCCCGCTCTCGGCATCGACATGGATCCCGGCAACCCTGCCCAAAGGCTTGTTGCCGAGGCCGTCGATCGGGAGCCCCCTCCAGCCGATCGCCTCGTCGAGACGCCGCTCGGTCTCAGCCATCCTCCCGCTCCAGCAGCTCCCTGGCCGCGCTGGCGGGATCGAGCTCCCGCTTGACGACGCGGTCGAGCAGCTCGCGAACGGATGAGTCGCCCGCAACCGCCGCCTCCAATTGCCGCCTCATCCGGGCCGCCGCCAGCTCGAGCACCTCGTTGCGCAGGTTCCTCGCCCGCCGCTCCTCGAGCGTCCCCTCCGCCTCGATGTGCACGCGATGCTCGGAGATCCTCTCAGCGAGCTCGGCCACCCCCTGGCCCTTGGCCGCCTCGGTACGCACGATCGGGACCTTCCACGAGGTCGGAGGCCCGAGCGAGAGCACCCCGCGGATCTCGCGGATCATCGTGTCGGTCATCGGGTGGTCGGCCTTGTTCACGCAGATCACGTCCGGGATCTCCATCACGCCGGCCTTGAGGGCCTGGATCGAGTCGCCCGAGCCCGGCATCAGCACCAGGACGATGGTGTCGCCGTGGTCAACGATGTCGATCTCGGCCTGACCCACGCCGACGGTCTCGATGAAGACGTCGTCCTTGCCCGAGGCGTCCATCAGGAGCGCGGCCTGCAACGTTGCCTCGGAGAGACCGCCGAGGGCACCTCGGCTCGCCATCGAGCGGATGAAGACCCCGGCGTCGAGGAAGTGATCAGAGAGCCGGATGCGATCGCCGAGCAGGGCACCACGGGTGAAGGGGCTCGAGGGGTCGATCGAGAGCACGGCGACATCGCGATCGGCCCTCCGCATCTCGGCGATCAGGGCGCCGATCAGAGTGCTCTTCCCCACCCCGGGCGGGCCGGTGAGCCCCACGATCCGCGCGTGCCCCGTTCGCGGGAAGACCTCCCTGACGAGCTCCCACCCCGCCGGATCGTCGTTCTCGATCAGGGTGATCGCCCGCGCCAGCGCGCGCTTGTCGCCGGCGACCAATCGCTCAGCAATGCTTGCTTCAGTCTGCGGGGGCACGGCCGGCTGAGTCTAGGGCGAGGCGAACCTAGAATCGCCGCGTGCTCAGGCTGCTGCGATTCCTCCGCGCCAACCGGATGCTCAATTGGCGCTATGCGAGGTTGCTCTGGCGATACGCGTGGAGACGCCTCTTCACGCCCGCCGGGTGGCGCTGGAGGACGGACGGCCCCGTCTTTTTCGGCAAGCACCTGCAGCTCCAGATCGCCAAGGGCGCCGAGATCCGCTTCGGCCGCTTCTCCTGGATCGGGGACGGAACCAAGATCCGCTGCCACGAGGGGGTCGTCGAGATCGGCGACAAGACCGTCGTCGGGCAAGAGTGCACGATCTCGGCCTACAAGCGCGTGCGGATCGGCGAGCAGTGCGTGATCGCGGACCGGGCGATGTTCATCGACTTCGACCACGGCGTCGTCGAGGTCGAGCGCCCGATCCGGGTCCAGGGCATCTACAAACGCGAGTGCGTGATCGGCTCGAACGTCTGGGTCGGCTACGGCGCCTGTTTCCTGCGTGGCGTGCAGGTCGGGGACAACGCGATCGTGGGCACCTACTCGGTGGTCACCAGGGACGTGCCGGCGAACGCCGTCGTCGGCGGGGTGCCGGCCAAGCTGATCCGGATGCGAGAGGCACCCGACCATCTGCGCTGGCCGGACCCGGTGGAACCGGAGTTGGACGAATCGCCTCCGCCTGAGAAACGCTGATCTGCGCTAGAGCCGCTTCCCCGATGCAAACAGCAGCACGCCGCCTGCGGTCGCCACGCAGCCGGCGATCCAGAGGACTACGCCGCCTGAAGCGACCGCCGCCGCGATCAGCGCGATCCCGACCACGACCAGCGGCAGGCCGAAGGAGATCGGAACGCTTACGTTGAGGCCCGGGCCGAAATCGGGTGCCCGCCGCTTCGGCCGCGAGGTCCTGGAGGGATAGACCTCCCTGCGGCCCTCGGGCAGCCGGGTCATCTGCGCCCCGCCGCCACGGCGCTCACCGTCAACTCGTCGTAGATCGCGGCGGTCCGCTCGGCGACGTCGCCCCAATCGAAGCGCCTCAGGTGCTCGAAAGCCTCAGCCGTAAGGCGGCGGCAGAGCTTGGCATCGTCGAGCACTCGCACGGTCATCTCCGCCAGCGACTCTGGATCCCGGGCGCGGAAGCGCAGCCCTACCTCGTCGTGCGGGACGACCTCCCGCAGCCCTCCCGTGTCGGCGACGATGCATGGGCAGCTCGACGCCATCGCCTCCAGGGCCACCAGCCCGAACGGCTCGTAGATCGAAGGGACGACGCAGACGTCGGCGATCCGGTAGAGCGAGTGCAGGACGTCGTCGCCGATCCAGCCGACGAACGTCCCGTGATCCAGCAACCCGAGCTCCTCGGCCTGGCGGCGGAGCTCCTGCTCGTGAGTGCCGGAGCCGGCGACCACGAAGCGCGTGTCGGGGAGGCGCTCGATGATTTGCGGGAGCGCCTCGAGGGCGACCTGGAAGCCCTTCTCGTAGACCAGCCGTCCGACAAGAAGCAGGAGGGACTCGCCTGGATCGGCGAACTCGGCGCGCAGGCGGCGGAGCCCGTCATCGTGCTGGGGCTGGAGGTCCTCGGGGTCGATCCCATTGGGGATCACCTCGATCGACGATTCGGGGACCCCGAAAACGTCGACGATCTGCTCGCGCATGAACGTGGAGCAGGCGATCACGGTGTCCGAGCGGTTCGTGATCCAGGTCTCGACGCCGTGGATGTACGACTGAGGGTGCTTGTCGACCCAGCCCTGGTGGCGACCGTGCTCCGTCGCGTGGATCGTGGTGACGAGCGGGGAGTCGAATCGCCGGGACAGATGGTCGCACGCGTTGGCGACAAGCCAGTCGTGCCCGTGGACGAGGTCGAAGGCGTAACGGTCGCCGAGCTCAACGCCGGCGGCGAGCATGTCCGAGTTCATGCGCTCGACCCAGGCGACGAACTCGTTGAGCTCAGCGGGCCGGGTGGGCTCCATGACGCGGTGCACGTGGACTCCGGCCATCACCTCCTCGGCGGGCGACTCCTCGCCCCCCGGGTGAGGACGCGGACCTCGGTGTCGCGCTCGACCAGCGCCTCCGAGAGCTTTCGCACATGTCTGGCCAGACCGCCCTCGATGAGCGGGGGGTACTCCCAGGAGAGGATCAGGACTCGATTCATCGATCGTCTACGGCTCGAGCAACGGCGCCAGACTCAGGTCCGGGGCGAGATTGCGCAGGCGTGGGTCGACAGCCTCGGCGGAGTCTATGGCCTCCAGCAGGGCCTCCGCGTGTGCGGTCGCCCGCGCGTACGGGTAGTCGCCGGCCAGACCGCCGTGGTCCATGAAGGCCCAGTCGCTCGACTGCAGCGCGAGCAGCTCGCGGGCTGCGCGCATTGCCGCCGGCACTTCCACCGCGCGCCGTGCGAGGACGCGCAGCAGGCGGAGCTCACAACGGCGGGTCGCCCAGACCAGGTCCGAAACCGGGGGCGAGTCCCAGGTCTCCAGGCTCTTTCCCTCGCCCCAGCTGGCCTCGGATGCGGGACGCTCCTCGGGCTCGTGCTCGCGCAGGGCCTGCGGCAGCGTGAGCAGGCGCACGCCGTCGAGCTCAGCGCCCTCGATCACCTCCCGCAGCCAGATCGGCCCCTCCGCCCACCAGTGGCCGAGCAGCTCGGTGTCGACCGCGAAGACGCAGAGTCCGCGGCGGCTTCGCTCGGAGCGGTGCCGCTCGAGGCGATCGCGGACGGCGGCCAGGAATGACGCGGCATGCTCGGTCGCCCGCTTCGCGGCCACAGCAGGCTCGTAGGGCGTCCCCGAGATCGTCCAGAGGCGCATCCCGTTCTGCGAGAGCCGGTGGTACTCGAGATAGCTGCCGTCCGAGGGATAGCCCTCCTTCGACCAGACGAGGCGGACCGTCGGCCAGTCGATTGTGAACGCGACGGGTCCGCCCGGCAACCGAATCGACGTGAGCGCCGCCGTACCGCGCTCGTGCGAGCTCTGGTCGAGGCAGGTGTAGGCGATCCCTCGCTCCGCCAAAACGGCCTCGAGGCCCGGGACGTAGGCGCACTCGGGCAGCCAGAAGCCGTTCGGCTCGCCGAAGCGTCGCTCGTGGGAGCGGAGCCCTGCATCGACCTGCAGCCTGCGACCGGCCGCGGTGGCGAGCTTGGGCAGCACGGCGTGGGTCGCGGCCGAGGCCATCAGCGCGATCCGGCCCCCGGCGTGGGCCTCCTGGAAGGCCCGCAGGGGCTTGCCCCCGAGCCTGCTCAGACGCCTGATCGCCCCGGTGTAGTGGTCGGCCTCCGCCTTGGCCGCGGGGCTCACGGCCGCCCCCGCATCGGCGACGTCGCGGTCCGCGGCGTCGACCCGGTGCCGGCGGAGGAAGCGCCGCATCCTCTCCCCCACGCCATCCGCCTCCAGCTGGTCGGCGAGGACGGGGGTAACGGTCATCGTCAGCCGCTCGGCGACGTCGAGGACGGGAAGATGCGAGCGAGCAAAGGCATCGAAGAGCCACTCCTCGCCGAACGGATAGGTCCCGAACCCCTCCACGTAGGGCAGATGCGAGTGCAGGACTATGGCGAGATCGCCGACGGTGCGGTCGGCCATCGTCAGGAGTGGCAGATCGCCACGAGGTCCAGGGCGCTATCGAGGCCTCCGACTCTGAGGCGGAAGTCGCGGGCCCCGATCGCCGGGATGAAGCGGTCGTAGAAGGGCTTGGTGATGTGCAGTGCCGGATGGATCCGGTCCCAGCCCACTCGGATCGCCAGTTCGTGCGCGCGCAGCTTACGCGCATGGAAGAGCCCAAACAGGTCGACCCGGTCGAAATGCGGCCTCAGCAGCTCCCGGTAGTCGGCCGGGTCGTACTCGCGCAGATGCCAGGGGTTGTCCGACCTCTCCGCCCCGGGGGGTGCCAGCGTAAGCCGGTTCGGGGTCGAGATGTACGCGACCGGGGCAACCTCGGCGACCCGGGCGAGCAGGCGGTCGGGCTGGTGGATGTGCTCGATCGTCTGCAGGAAGACCACGGCGTCCACCGGATCGTCGAAGTCCTCCACCAGGCCGCGCCGGAAGCCCAGGTTGGGCCGCCGGTAGCGGGCGCGAGCGTGCTCGAACGCCTCGGGGTTGGCGTCGACACCGATCACCTCGGAGGCGCGCTCGGCCAGCAGGTCCGACCCGTATCCCTCGCCGCAGGCGAGGTCCGCGACGCGCAGCCCGGCGCAGCGCGCGGCGATCCACTCGTACACGGCGACGTGACGCCTGTACCAGTAGTTCTCCTCGGGGACGTCCGGGAGCGTGCGCTCGCCGGTGAGCTCGAGCGGCGGTACGCCATCGGGCTGGTTCACCTGCAGGTAGGTTCGGTCTGCTCCGCTCAACGCCTGGGACGTTAGGGACCGAGGCCCGCCGTGGGGGTGGTGCTGATCGGTCCTGTCGCTGCACGCGATCGGGACCAACAACCGCTAGACGGCGTCAAACCTCCGGCGCCGCGCTCGGGCCCCGCGCCTAAGATCCTCTGCCGTGCCCGGCATACAACGGGTTGCGCCAAACATGAAACGGGTTGCTCCTTTCGGAGCACCCTCGCATAGGGCGCACCCTCGCATCAGCCCAGAGCGGATCAAGGAGGTCAACGAGCGCTACCACGACGCGGCGGCCGCCTCATACGACTCCAAGTGGGGCATCGACTTCGGCGACCTCGGCCAGGGCCAAGTGACCGGCAAGCTGCGCAAGGCGCTCGGGGGCCGGCCGGAGCGGGCGTTCGGGGACGCCCTCGAGATCGGCGCCGGGACCGGCTACTTCTCGCTCAACCTCCTCCAGGCCGGCCTGATCGAACGAGCCACGGCCACCGACATCTCCCCCGGCATGCTGGCAACGCTCGAGGAGAATGCCTCGCGGCTTGGGGTCGAGGTCCGGACTGCGGCGGCTGAGGCGGAGACGCTCCCCTTCCCGGACGAGAGCTTCGACCTCGTCTTCGGCCATGCGGTGCTGCACCACATCCCGAATCTCGACGGGGCCTTCTCTGAGTTCGCGCGGGTGCTGCGGCGGGGCGGAACCGTCACGTTCTGCGGCGAGCCCTCCCGTTATGGAGACTTTCTCGCAGCGATCCCGAAGCGCACGGCCATGCTCGCCGCGCCGCTCTGGCGCCGGGCGATGCGCGCCTCGCCACGCCACGAGGACCCCGAGGCCAAGGGCAACGGCCACGCTCTCGAGCTGGAGGTCGACGTGCACGCCTTCTCTCCCGGCGAGCTGCGGCGGTTGTGCGCGGGCGCGGGCCTCACCGAAGTCAGGGTCCGTGGCGAGGAGCTGCTCGCGTCGATCCACGGCTGGACGGTGCGGACTCTCGAGGCGAGCGCCGAGCCCGACCAGGTGCCCTCGGGCTGGCGCCGCTTCGCGTTCCGCAGCTACCTGGCGCTGCAACGACTGGACAACGAGGTGCTCGAGCCGCACCTCCCGCCGGAGCTCTTCTACAACCTGCTGGTCGCCGCCCGACGGGCTCCGGGCGCCTAGCCGCGGCCGCCCGGCTCTTCATCGACCAGCCGATCGGCCCACGGGATCACCTCGAGTCGCCCGTCGGGAATCGGCTCGCCGCTGACGACGGACTTGCCGTAGCTCCCGTCCTCGAGGCGCGCCTCCGCTCGCTCGACGGCTTCGAGCGTGCGTTGCAGGTCCTCCCGGATCGCCTCGTCCTTACCGGCCTGGTCGAGCTCGCTTGCCTGATCACCGGTGTCCTCCGGCTCCTCGCCGGGCTCCTGGGCACCGATCGCCTCGAGCTCCCGCTCGATCCGGGCGCGCTCCTCCTTCAGCCTCTGGCGCGCGCGGTCAGGGTCCATGAGCTGATCCTATTGTTCTCCCACTCGCCCCTTCATTGCGGGTTCTGCGGACAGCTACCCGAAGGTGAAGGCGTAGCCGGAGATCCCCGGCTCGAAGAGCAGCGAGAGCCGGTGCCGGGCCACCGCCGGCAGGTCGACCAGGCGGTAGAGGCGCTGGGCCTGGACCGTGGCCCGCCCGCCGCGGACGTCGGCTCCGGCGAAACGGGCCGGGATCGGCCTGCCGTCGAGGAGGATCTGGATCGAGCGGGCGCGGTCGGGTGAGCCCAGCACCAGGAAGATGCGCCGGGCGTTGAACTCGAGATCGATCTCCGCCCCGGCGCCGGAGGTCGCGTCCTCGCTCGTGATCCCCCAGCGGCCCGCGTAGGCGAAGCCGTTCGCCGGCAGCGACCCGGGCGCTCCGCCGAAGTCCTGATCGCCGGGATGGATCGTGCCGTTGACCCAGCCGCGGGCCCGGGCGGCACCGAGGTACGTCTCCGGCGTCCTCTCGCCAGGCGAAGGCGCCTGCGCCTTCGCTCGTGCCCCCGCCCCCAGGCTGCCGTGACCGGCGTCCCGCAGCAGGGTGCGGATGGCGCGCTCCGTGTCGGCATAGCCGCCTTCGCCGAAGTGCGCGTCACGGACGTTGCCCACCGCGTCGACCAGATAGTGCGCCGGCCAGTACTGGTTGCCCCAGGCATCCCAGGTTCCCAGGTCGTTGTCCTGCACCACCGGGTAGGTCAGGTGATTCTGCCGGATCGCCGCCCGGACGTTGTCTGCATCCTTCTCGAAGGGGAACTCGGGAGAGTGGACGCCCACGACCGTAAAACCGTCACGCCCATAGCGCTGCTGCCACGCTTCGAGGTAGGGCAGCGTGCGGATGCAGTTGATGCATGTGTAGGTCCAGAAGTCGATCAGGACGACCTTGCCGCGCAGCTCGCTCATCGAGAGCGACCGTCCCGCGGGGGTGTTGAACCAGTCCTGGGTATCGGTGAAGTCCGGGGCCTGCCCGTAGCTGGCAAGGCTGACCGGCTGGTCGAGCTCTGACGGGTCGACAATTGGCTTACCGCCCTGGCGCACCTTCGCCAGGTCGGCGGCCACGACATCGCTGTTCTCGAGTCCGCCGGTGGGGTTGACCAGGAAGCCGGGTAGATCACTCGCGATCGCGGTCTGGAAGCGGGTATCGAGGTTCGCCGTCATCGCCACCGCGACGATCACCATCACCGCGCCGAGGGCCATCTGGACGCGGCCGCGGACCGGCGCCAGACGTCTCCGCCAGCCGCCGGCCACCGAGCAGCAGCAGGTAGAGCACGATGGCGGAGCCCACCGCGTAGGAGAGGGCGACGGCGAGCCGGCCGGCGGTGAAGTCCTGGGCTGCCGAGACCACGATCACCCCCGCCAGAATCGGCCCGGCGCACGGCGCGTAGACGAGGCCGAGGCTGGCGCCGACCACGAGTCCCGATCCGAAGCCATCGCCTCGGAAGCGAGCTGGGCCCGGAGTGAGCCGGCTGGCGAACGCCTCGACGCGATCGCCGATCGGTGGGACCAGGAGGCAGAACCCGAACGCGAAGAGCACGACGATGGCGAGGTCGCGGGCGAATCCGTTCGGCAGGCCGAGGGCGTTGATCACGTACACCAGCGCCACGGTGGCGAAGGTGAACGAGATCGCCAACCCGGTGACGACACCAAGCGGCCGCCGCCTCCCTCCGGTGACCCCGGCCGAGAGCACCGCCGGCAGGATCGGAAGCACGCACGGCGACAGGGCGGTGCCCGCCCCGGCCACGAGCGCGAACAGCATCAGCAGTGCCATCTCGGTCCAGACTCGGAGATCTATCCAGCGTTACGGCAGGGCCTCAACGGCGAATTATTCAGTGGCCGTTCGCCCGCCGGACCCGGTGCACCGGCACCTCGCCCTCGATCCCCTTGAAGCTGCGCTTGCCGGCGAACGAGAAGTCGAAGGGTCGTCCATTCGACTGGGCGATCGAGTCCTTCACGGATTGGTCGACGACCACGCTGTCCGGCCGGGCGAAGCCGGTGATCCTGGCAGCCAGATTCACCGGCCTCCCGTACCAATCCCCCCCGCGCCCGAGAGCCTGGCCCCGAGCGGCGCCCGCCCGCAACGGCGGGATCTCTTCCCTTCCGGCGGACTCGACCAGCCCCAGGACGGCATCGAGGAGGGGCTGCGATTCCCGTGAGGCGAACATCGCCGCGTCGCCGATCATCTTCACCAGGCGAACAGGGGGCTGGGCCGCGTCCGAGGCGAGCTCGAACAGCCTGCCGGTGAGGTCGCCGATCTGCTCGATGTCGAGAGACTCGCCCAGACGCGTAAAGCCAACCAGGTCGGCGAAAGCGATCGTCATCTCGTCAGTCCCCAATCGCCCCTCAGCGAGTTCGGCCTCGGTGACGACGGCCCGGCGGATCGCCTCCCGGAGATGGATCCGGTATGCGTGCAGCAGCGTCTCGCCGAGCAGGGGGGACATCGTCCTCGCGGCCTCCGCGTAGCGCAGCGCGAGCTCGCGCTCGTCGATTCCCGGCTCGGTGAAGACCTCGCCGACCATCTCGCGGTTGGCGTCGGCGAGGTTCGCCATCGAGATGCCGATCAGACGGGAGGTCTCGAGGACCCCCTCCTTCGGAAGCCCGGCGTCGAGGAACAGCTTCGCCCGCTTGGCCGCCTCGAGGTCGGCGTCCGCGTAGACCGGCTGATCGTCCTCGGGGATCGGTGCGCCGAGTGCACGGAGGAGCCGCAGGAGGAAGTCCTGCTCGAGCCCCGCGAGCTCGGCGATCTGTCGCGCGGTGTAGTGCTGCGTGCCCGAATCGAAGACCCGCTCGACGGGAAGCAGCACGAGGCGGTTCTCCTCCACCGCCCCCTTCAGTTCCTCGAGAGTTACGCCCTCATCGGCGAGCTCGTTGAGCAAGGCCAGCCGCGCCTCGCGCGCCTTCCCATTGAGGTTGCCGAGCAGCCCTTCGGCCTCGAAGTCCATGCCGGCCATCATTTAACGGGTGGCTCCTGAGCTTTGCTTACGGAGCGCCCTCGCATCATCCTAGAATCGGCACGAATGGCGGGTCTCGAGCTCCCGATTTTCGAGCTGCCTCTCGTGCTGCTCCCCGGAGAGCAGCTCCCGCTGCACATCTTCGAGGATCGCTACAAGCGAATGGTGGGGACCGCTCTCGAGCAGGATGAGCCCTTCGGCATCGTCCTGCGCGACGACGAGGGTGCGCGATCGATCGGTTGTACCGCTCGCATCGACGACGTACTCGAGCGCTTCGACGACGGGCGCCTGAACATCGTCGTCAGCGGCGAAGCGCCATTCAAGGTGCTCGACCGATTCGAGTCATCGGAGTTTCCGGCAGGCGAGGTCGAGCTGATCCCCGAGGAGGAGGTGCCCCCGATCGACGAGGCCTCCGCCAGCGCCGCGCGGGAGGCGTTCGCCGAGCTCGCGGAGCGCGCCACGGGCGAGCGGCCCGATCCCACCGAGCTTGACCACGCCTCCGCGTACGCGATCGCGGCCCGGATCGAGCTGCCAGCCGAGACGAAGCAACAGCTGCTCGAGATGCGTGACGAGGACGAGCGGATGACCCTGCTCGCCAATGCGCTGGGAGCAGTTGGCAAGGCGCTGGAGCGCGCCGAGGAGGCCGCCGAGCGCGCCAGCGGCAACGGCAAGGTCCAGTTCCCGGGAACCTGAGGGCTCAAGCCAGTACGACCGCCCCGCCGCGCCGCGGGTCGCCGCCGCCGCTGAGATCGCCGGTCAACGGCTTGCGGGCGACCGCCTGGGCCCCGCCGAAGTAGAGGTTCTCGCGCTTCCAGCGAACCACCGGCACGCCCCGGCGCTCGAGGTCCGCGAGGCCCTCCTCTTCGACCCCCGGCTCGGCCTGGACCGTGCCGGCCTCGAAGTGAATGCGGCCCGCCCGGACGGCGTCTCCGGCGTCCATGCCGTCCTGCAGCACCCTGACCGCGGTCTGCAGGATCGCCGAGCGAATCCGATTCGATCCGGCACTGCCCAGCCCCAGCACGACCTCGCCGTCACTGAGGGCAAGCGTCGGCGACATCATCGAGCTCACCCGACGGCCCGGCGGAATGCGGTGAAACCCGTGCGGGTTGAGGTCCTCCTCGCCCAGCATGTTGTTGACGTGCACACCGGTGCCGGGCACCAGCACTCCGGAGCCGGTCCCGTTCGAGCAGGTGACGGAGGCGCAGTTCCCCTCGGCATCGAGCACCGCAACGTGGGTGGTCGAGCCCAACCGGTCCGCCGGCCCACCGGCCCCGCCGTGGCCCCCAGCCCAGTTCCCTTGGCGGATCCGCTCGGTGACCTCGTCGAGGTCGGCGGCGAGGAACCGCTCCACGAACGCGTCGTCGTGCAGCCCCTCGTGGAAGTCGTCGGTTCGTCGCGCGTTGGCGGCCTCGGTAGCCGCGACGATCTCCTCGACACCCGAGCGCTCCCCCAGGCGCTCCAGCACTCCCAGCGAATAGGCGATCAGGATGCCGCCGGAGGACGGCGGCGGGTTGGTAAGGACGTCGTAGCTGCGGAAGCGCGCGCGGACCGGCCGGCGCTCGATCGGCTCGTAGGCGGCCATGTCGTCGATCCCCAGGGTGCCGCCCCGCTTCCGCACCCAGTTGCTGACCCGGCGCGCGACGTCGCCGCGGCGGAACGGCTCCGCGCCCTCCGCCGCGAGGCGCTCGAGCGCGTCGGCCATCTCCGGGTAGTGGAACGTGTCCCCCTCGACCAGCTGCCTTCCCCCCGGCGTGTACAGGGCGGCGCACTCCGGCGTCGAAATCAGGATCGGGTGGAGGATCTCATGGAAGTACTCGGCGGCCTTGGTGAGCCGGACGCCCTTGCGTCCGAGCTCGATCCCCGGCTCGGCCAGCCGTGCGAGCGGGATCGAACCGAAGCGGCGCCAGACGTGCTCGAGCCCAGCCGCCGTCCCGGGCACGCCGCATGAGGCGACCCCGCAGTTGAACGTCTGGGGCGTCTCGTCGAAATAGACCGGGATCGGGATCAGCTCGGCCCTGCGCTCCACCCCGTCAGCGCCGCCGGCGGCGACGAAGAAGTCGATCAGGGTGTCCTCGCCGGCCTCGTGGACCATCATGAACCCCCCGGCCCCGAAGCCCGTCAGCTGGCTCTCGGTGACGAACGAGGTCAGCACCGCGCAGATCGCGGCGTCGACCGCATTACCGCCCTCGCGCAGCACCTGGGCACCGGCCTCCGCGGTCAGCGGATGACCCGCTGCGACCACTCCTCTGGGGGTTGACATGGCCCCGCAGCGTAGGCGGCCCGTAGCCCAGGGGGCGAATCCGTGATTTACCGCAGTGCTGGACGCGCTGCGGGCGCGATCAATCCTCGGGCGTGAACTCGGGCACGTCGAGGACGTGGCCGTCGATCGGGCGCGGCTCCGTCGGGCGTCGGTCCAATCCGCCGCCTCCGCTGCCGTCGCCGTAGAGCTCCTCCGCGCTCCCGTGGCGCACGTGGGGCCTGGCGCGCCAGTTACCGATGGGGTCGGAGTAGCGCTCCGGCCGCAGCGCCGGATCCCGCTCGGGCCGTCGCCGCTCGCGCGGCTCGGTACGCGGCCCACGCCGGTGGCGGTGCGCGAAGGCGGAATCGAAGCGGGTCGCGATCACGGTGATCCAGACCTCCTCGCTCATGTCATCGTCGACGCTGGCGCCGAAGATGATCTCCGCCTCGGGGTGGGCCGCCGCCCTGACGATGTCGGCGGCCTCGCTCGCCTCGATCAGCGAAAGATCCGGCCCGCCGGTGATCGAAAGAAGCACTGAGTGCGCACCCTCGACCGAGGTCTCGAGCAGCGGCGAGGAGACGGCCTTCTCCGCCGCCAGGGTCGCCCGGTGCTCGCCGACGCCCATGCCGATGCCGAGGATCGCGTCGCCGGCTTCGAGCATGGTCGTGCGCACGTCCGCGAAGTCGAGGTTGATCAGACCGGGCAGCATCACCAGGTCGGAGATCCCCTGGACCGCTTGGCGCAGGACGTCGTCGGCGACCCGGAAGGCGTCGGTGATCGAGGTCCGGCGCTCGAGGATCTTCAGCAGCCGCTCGTTCGGCACGACGATCATCGTGTCGACCTCCTTGCCGAGCGCGGCGATGCCCTCCTCGGCCAGCGCCGCACGGCGGGCGCCCTCGAAGGCGAACGGCTTCGTGACCGCGGCGACCGTCAGCGCGCCGATGTCGCGGGCGAGCTTGGCGACGACCGGGGCCGCGCCGGTGCCCGTACCCCCGCCCGACCCTGAGGCCAGGAAGACCATGTCGGAGCCCTTCAGCAGTTCCTTGATCTTGTCCTGCTCGTCGAAGGCCGCGCGATATCCGACCCTCGGATCGGACCCGGCTCCGAGCCCACGGGTCATCTCGCCGCCGATATGGAGCGTCACGTCGGCATTCGAGGTCTGCAGGGACTGAAGGTCGGTGTTGATCGCCAGGAACTCGACGCCGGGCAGCTGCGCCTCGACCATCCGGTTGACGGCGTTGACGCCGGCGCCGCCGACGCCGACGACCCGCAGGACGGCCTGGTGGGTGCGCGGCACGACCGGCTGGCGCGTGGCGGGCCGATCGGTCGAAGGCTCCTCGCGGCCGAACTTGGGGCGGATGTCGATGCCCGGACCGCCCATCAGGCGCTCGAGGCCCTCGTGGTGAATCTCGATCTCCGGCTCCTCGACCTTCCCCTCCGCGACCGGCTCGGGCGGAGTCGGCTCAGGCACGGGCTCGGGGCCCGGCACGGGCTCCGGAACGGGGTCCGGGGTGGGCTCCGGAAGAGGCTCGGGGGTCGGCTCGGGGACGGGCTCGGGCAGGGGGGTCTCCTGGCTCGGCTCCTCGACCGCGACCCGGCCGCCGCCGTTCGACTTCACGGTGACCTTGACCTCCTCCGGCCGGACCGACTCGTCGGTCGAGCGAAAGAGATCGGCAAGCGGGCCCTCGCGCATGCTGGCGCGCTTACGACGAGCCATTGGTGAGAACCTCCTTGGCGAGATCGCGGTAGGCGCTCGCCGCCTTCGACTTGGGGTCGTATTTGAGGACCGAGGTGCCGCGGACCGGCGCCTCGGCGAACTTGATCGCCTTGCGGATCCGCGACTTGAAGACAAGCTCGCCGAAGTTCTCCTCGAGGATCTCCACCGCCTCCTTGGCGTGGACGGTCCGCGAGTCGAGCATCGTCGGCAGGATGCCCTCGATCTCGACGCCGGGGTTGAGGTTCTCCCGGATCATCTGAAGCGTGTTCTGAAGCTGGACGAGACCGCGCATCGAGAGGTATTCGCACTGCACGGGCACGATCACCTTGTCGGCGGCGGTGAGCGCGTTCACCGTCAGCAGGCCGAGGCTCGGAGGCGTGTCGATGCAGACGAAGTCGTAGTCGTCCCTCACCTCTTCGAGGCCCTTCTGCAGCGCCCGCTCACGGCCGATCTGGGTGCTCATCGCGATCTCGGCGCCGGCCAGGTCGATCGAGGCGACGGCGACGTCGATCTCGCGCTCGACGATCACCTCACTGATCGGGAACCTGTGCACGAGCACGTCGAACATGCTCTTGTCGACCTTGTCGGGGTCGACGCCCTGGCTCATGGTCAGGTTGCCCTGCGGGTCCATGTCGACGGCCAGAACGCGGTGGCCCGACTCCTTGAACGCGACCGCGAGGTTGAGCGCAGTGGTCGTCTTGGCCACGCCGCCCTTCTGGTTGGCGAAGGCGATCACCTTGGCCGGGCCCTCGTTCTTTGGCTTCTCCGGCTGCTTGGCCTTGGAGGCGTCCTCCGTGGCCTCGCCTGCGGTTCCCTCGGGCGTCGAAGCGCCGTCATTCGGCGTTTTGGCGTCCTTCCCGTTGTCCCCGTCGTTCCTGTCGGGCTTCGGGCCAAGCAGGTCATCGGGCCGCATGCGGCCGCTCTCTGCCACCTCTTCGACCGCGTCGTTTCGGTTGAAGAATCCCATCTGTTTGCGGCTATTTCGGAGGCCACGCCCGGTTTCCTTCTCCAGAGATGATCAATTCCACGACCATGCACGCCTGGATGCGCGCGTGGCCGTCGCATCTCGGCAATTGGAAGAATCCGAGCCCTGCCTGAACTACTCGACAAGCGCCTGGTCTTCGTGACCGGCAAGGGAGGCGTCGGCAAGTCGACGATTTCCATCGCGCTGGGCCTCGCCGCCGCGGCCCGTGGCAAGCGCACGATCGTCTGTGAGGTGGGTGGCCAGGAGACCGCCTCGCGCGTGTTCAGGCGTGCGGAGGTCGGCTTCCACGAGGTCGAGGTTGCGGACAACCTCTGGGCGATCTCGATCGACCCGGACCATTCGCTCCGCGAGTACCTGCTGCTCCAGCTCAAGGTAAGGACAATGCGCGACCTGCTGGTGCGCTCGCGGATCTTCAACTATCTGACCGCGGCCACCCCTGGCCTCAAGGAGCTGGTCACGATCGGCAAGATCTGGGAGCTCGCCCAGCCCAACCGCCGCGTCAAGAAGGCCCGCGAGTACGACCTGGTGATCGTCGATGCTCCGGCCACCGGCCATGGGATCGGCTTTTTGCAGACGCCGCGCACCTTCGCCGGCATCGCCCGCGTCGGACCCGTCCATGCCCAGGCGGAGGAGCTCGATCGATTCATCACCGACCACAATGCCACCGGGGTGACGATCGTCTCACTGCCAGAGGAGCTGCCGGTCAACGAAACGGCCTCCCTGGAGCGGACGCTCACCGACGACGTCGGGATGGAGGTCGACCGTGTGTACATGAACGCCCTCTATCCGGAGCGCTTCAGCAACGGTGAGGCGTCTGAGCTCGAGCGGGTGCTCGAGGAGGCCGCGGCGCCGGCCCGCGCCGCCATACGGGCCGCGCTCTCCGAGTACCGCCGCTCGCGATCGCAGAGAACGCAACTGCGGCGGCTGAAGGAGGGGGTCTCGGTCCCGGTCAAGACGCTGCCGTTCATCTTCAAGCCGCGCCTCGATGTCGCCTCCTTGCAGCGTCTCGCGGGGGCCCTCGGCTAGTGCCCTCCGTCGCCGACATCGTCGCGGGCCGCGGCATTTGCATCTGCGCCGGCTCGGGAGGAGTGGGCAAGACCACCACCTCCGCGGCCCTCGCCGCCGGCCTGGCAGCCCGCGGCCAGAAGGTCGCAGTGCTCACGATCGATCCCGCCAAGCGGCTGGCCGATTCACTGGGGCTGAGGGAGCTCGAGAACACGCCCCGGCGAGTTGATCCGGCGCTCTTCGAGAGCGCCGGCGTCGAGATGCGCGGCGAGCTCTGGGCGATGATGCTCGACGCCAAGGCCACCTTCGACGAGCTCGTCCGCAAGCACGCGCCCGACGCGGAGACCCGCGACCGCATCCTCGAGAACAGGATCTACCGCCAGCTCTCCAACGCGCTCGCGGGCTCCCAGGAGTACATGGCGATGGAGAAGCTCTTCGAGATTCATCAGGAGGGTCGCTATGACTTCCTGGTCCTCGACACCCCTCCATCCCGTAATGCACTCGACTTCCTGGACGCTCCCCGGCGCCTCACCCAGTTCATCGAGGGCCGAGGCATGCAGATGTTCATGAGGCCGACCGGGTTCGCCACCAGGGTGGTCGGCCGCGGCAGCTCGATGGCCTTCAGCGTGCTCAAGCGAGTCACGGGGCTCGACCTGCTCACTGATCTGAGCGAGTTCTTCCAGGCATTCAGCGGCATGGTCGACGGATTCCGCGAGCGCGCCAAGCGGGTCTCGGAGCTGCTGGGCGACCCGGCTACCACCTTCGTCGTCGTATGCGGCCCGCAGGGCGAGCCGATCGAGGAGGCCGTCTACTTCCACCGCAAGCTGGTCGAGGCCCAGTTGCCGGTGGGCGGGGTGATCGTCAACAAGGTCCACTACGAGGCCGACGACGACGGCGAGGGCGAGGCGGAGGCCGACCTTCATGGGCTGCTCGACGACGACCTTGCCGAGCGCGTGGCTCAGAACTTCGCCGACTACCAGGCGCTCGCGCAGCGCGACGCCCGCAACGTCGAGCACCTGGAGCGCGAGCTGAAGCCGAAGGCGGTGATCCGCGTCCCCTACCTCGACGAGGACGTCCACGACCTCGAGGCCCTGCTCAAGATCGACCGCTACCTGTTCGCGAGCGAGGAGCAGCGCGAGGCGTTGGCGGCAAGCGGAGCCGCTTGACGGCTTCGCCGTCAGGTCGCGGCCACAAGCGGCTGCCCCGCATAAGTCGCTACGGGCTTCGCCCTTCGCTCCCGAAATGGAGCAGCCTGGTGGCCGCTAGCTGGACTTCTTACGCTCGTACCGGAGCTCACCGACGCTCCAGTCGGTGGCGTCCGGCACAGGGAAGAGGTAGCGGACCCGGTCGGTTGACGGCTGGCGGTCGGCGTCGTGCTTGTGCTTGCGCCGCGGGCTTGCGAACGCCGGCCATTCCGGCTCGCCGTCCCCGGCGGCGAACCAATCCGCGCGATCCCCGAAGTCGGGTGCGGGCGTAACGCGATGGTCGCTTTCAGCGCCCATGATCTCGGGTAGTTCGACGTCATCGACGACAATCCTCGTCGTCGGTTGCCGATCCTCCCCGCCCCTGCGGACGGACAAATCGCCCGTTTCGTTCGTCTCCGTCCTAATCTCCGTTTCGGCGCGGCGGACCTCGATCTCGGCGCTGCCGAGATTGCCATCGACGATCGCCGAGAGGTCGAGCGCGTCATCGGGAGTCGGGTCGGGGAGCCGCCATTCGGCGGTCTCCGCGATACCAGGGGTGTCGACGTGGATCGCCGAGAGGCCCTCGGAGAGCAGCACCTCGTCGGCGGCCGCTCTGAGGTCGCCTCCCAGCTCGCCCGTGGCGAGCCCCTTGAGCAGCCGCCGAAGCAGCTCCTCGAGCTCCGCGATCACGTCCAGCGGCGAGGCGCCGGCCACCGGCTTGTAGCGGGTACCGCTCATCAGCTTGCGCTCGATCGCCAGGGCCCGCTCGACGGCGACCCGGCCCTGCTCGCGCTCGTGTGGCGCGCAGGCGAGGGCCGCAACGCGCGCGGAGAGCGAGGTCCTGGCCGGACCGCCGCCCTCGAGTAGGCCGCGAAGGGCGAGCAGGTAGTCGCTGAGCGCCTCGATCAGAGAGGCGCGCTCGGCGCCGAGCTCGAACCGGGATGCCGCCCAGTCGAGCGAGGGGATCCGCGAGCCGCGCTCGGCCAGCATTCGCGAGAAGCTCTCGAGCTCCGCGACCTCATTCCCGGTCAATCGATAGCCGCCCTGTCGCGGTCGGCCCACGCCGGTGCCGAATCGCTCCCAGCCGCTGGAGCGCCTTGCCCACCCATGGGCGTAGAGGCCGACCGCTCCGGGTCTGAACAGCCTCATCGTGCGCAGGGCGCGACGCAGGTCGTCGGCGACCGCGGCGGCGGGCGCGACCGTCGCGAGTCCGCAGCTCAGGCAGGCCAGGAAGCCAGGCTTTCCGCGCCCGCCGGAGCGCGTGGCGTCGATCGCGTCGACCGGCGCGTCCTCGATCTGGTCGGCGCGCACGATCCGTACCCCGTCAAGCTCGATCTCGTCCCTGGGCATGTGGAAGCCGACCAGCGGCACGATCACCTCGCCGGCCGGGGTCGCCGCGTCGGAATCGGAGGAGATCATCGAGATCACGGCGTCGATGGCGCCCCGCAGACGGTCGCCGGCCACGTCGAACTCGGTCTTGCCGTCCCAAAGCCCGATCATGAAGCCGATTGCCGCCTCCTCGCCGACGATCTCCCGCACCTCGATGAACGCCTCCAACCGCCGCACCTCGGCCAGGCGGCGCTCGATGAACTGCCCCGTCAGCGGCGCGTAGGAGAACATCGGCAGTGGCCCGTCGTCGGATGGCTCCAGGTCGTAGGGCAGCTCCGCCCCGCCTGCGAGCAGCTCCTCGAAGAGGTCGGCCGCCTCCACGGCGAGCCGGCGCAACGCCTCCTCGAGGCGCTCGGTCGTGCTCTCAAGCGTCGTCACGCACCCCGAATTCGCCCGTCGCCGAGCGCGTTCCTGCGGGTGAATGGCGAGTTGCAGCTACGGCTTCGCCATCAGGCGGAGGAGCGGGCGCCGCCCAGCATCAGGCGCGGCGCTATCGCGCCGCTTCGAGTACTGCGGCTGGCTCCTCCTGGGGCAGCCAGCGGCGGCCGTAGGAGCGCATGTCCTCGATCAGCGGGACGAGGGCCCGACCCTTGTCGGTGAGCTGATAGGTGACGCGCGGCGGGACCTCGGGGAACGTGCGGCGCTCGACGATGCCCTGCTCCTCGAGCGCCCTGAGGCGCAGCGAGAGCGTCCGGGGGCTGATGCCCTCCAGCGACCGCTCGAGCTCGCAGAACCGAAGCGAGGAATCCGCCAGATCGCGGATGATGAGGAGTGTCCACTTGCCGGAGATGATCTCGGCGGTCCGGCACACGGGACATTCGCGGTCGAACACGAGCCCAGGATAGCGGCAAAGCTTTACTTTGTGAAGCGATGCTGCCCGTCCCTCGTCCGGGCGTGGACACGCTTGGCTGGATCAACGGGTGTGGGCCGCTACCTCGACCCTGCCTTGCGGGGCCGAAGCTACGGCCGGATCTCCTCGACCACCTCATAGACCCCCTCTAGCGGAATGTCGTGGACGTGCTTCGCGATCTCCTCCTGCCGCTTCAGCTCGTCGTCCTCGCTGCCGCGGATGACGTTGATCGAGTCGCGCTCCACCGGGAAGATGCCGAAGGAGATCACCTCGTCCTCGTCCTTGATGTTGCGAGCGTGGTAGATGACCGCACCCTCGGGCAGATCCTGGGGCTCCTCGTCGGCCCCACCTCCCCAAGCCTTGCGGAAATCGTCCCAGTGGCCACCCTTCAGGTGCCGTCCGCTGAAAAAAATGAGCATGCCTTCTCCTCTCCTCGCTGGCCGTCCGCGAGGAGCCTATGCGACCGCGCTGAGCGGCGAGAGGCAGGCGGGGGCGAGGAAGCAGGGAGCGAAGTGTGCTCCGAACGCAAGGATCGATGACGCCGCCCGGCGCGGCCTATCGAGATGCGAGGGTGCGCCGCAGCGAAGCGAGGCGCAACCCGACTTATGCCACCTCGCGAAGCTTCTGCGCTTCGGCGAGGGACTGCAGCTTCTTGAGCGACTGGTTCTCGATCTGCCGGATCCGCTCGCGGGTGACGTTGAAGGTGCGTCCGACCTCGTCCAGGGTCCGCGGGTGCTCGCCGCCGAGCCCGTAGCGGAGCTCGAGCACGCGGCGCTCGCGGTAGGAGAGGTTCTCGAGGGCCTCCTTCAGCGCCTCCTTGGTGAGCAGCTCGGCGGCCCGCTCGAAGGGGGACTCGGCGCGCTCATCAGCGATGAACTGGCCGAACTCCGACTCCTCCTCGTCGCCGACCGGCTTCTCGAGGGAGACCGGGGCCTGCGCCGAGCGCTTGATCGAGTCGACCTCCTCGGGCTCGATGCCGGTGACCTCGGCGATCTCCTCGGGGGTCGGCTCGCGGCCCAGCTCGGTGACGAGCTTGCGCTCCGCACGGCCGATCTTGTTGAGCTTCTCGACGACGTGGACGGGGATGCGGATGGTCCGCGCCTTGTCGGCGAGCGCGCGGGCGATCGCCTGACGGATCCACCAGGTCGCGTAGGTCGAGAACTTGAAGCCCTTGCGGTAGTCGAACTTCTCGGCGGCGCGGACCAGGCCGAGCGTGCCCTCCTGGATCAGGTCGAGGAAGGGCAGGCCCTGGTTGCGGTAGTTCTTGGCGATCGAAACGACCAGGCGGAGGTTCGACTCGACCATCTTCTGCTTGGCGTCGAGGTCACCGCGCTCGATGCGCTTCGCGAGCTCGACCTCCTCCGCGGCGGTGAGCAGCCTGACCTTGCCGATGTCCTTGAGGAAGAGCTGCAGGGAATCGGTGGTCATGTCCGGCTTCAGGTCGAGCGCCTTCTGGCGCTTGCGACCCCGCTTGCCGTCGGAGCGCTCGTTCTCGGCGGCCGCCTTCTGAGCCGGGTCGAGGTCCTCGACCAGCTCGATGCCGTTCTTCTCGAGGTGGCCGTAGAGGTCCTCGACGTCGGATTCGTCGAGCTCGACCTCGGAGACCGCGCTGGCGACGTCGCCGAAGGTGAGCACACCCAGCTGCTGGCCCCTGGTGACCAGCGTCTTTACCTCTTCAAGCTCCTGGATCTCCGCTACGAGCATTGGCCTACGCTCTTCCTTCCTGGCTGTGGTTCGGTTTCCTGGGCTGCCGGGCCCACCTATCTAGATCTGTGGGGCCCTCCATCACGTCGGCCTGGCGAAAGGACATTTATTGCAATTCCCCCTCAAAGGCCACAAAAACGCGGAGCGGTGAAGCCGCGTCCGCGTCGAATTGCCTTCTCTGAGCCTAGGAATTGCGAGTCTTCCTCAACGTCCGTCCGAATGGTAGCCACTATATTTTTTGAAGTCAACGACTGTCCGGGCCCCCACAACCCGCTTGGCGAGGGAAAAACAACCGTTTTGGGGGAAAGTTCCGGCCGCCCACCGAGGTACCCCTTTCCGGACGTTCGTTACGCATGAATGTCTGGCCCGTCGGGCGATCCGACGCACCCCGATACCCACGCTGGCAGCTCTGGCGGCGCCCCTGGCTGCGGGCGTTCTGGAACCGCGCCTACAAGGAGAACATCACCGGCCTCGCCGGCATGGTCGCCTACAACCTGATGCTGGCGGTCTTTCCGTTCGCGCTGCTCGTGCTCTTCGTCTTCGGGCAGGTCGTCAACAGCCCGGACATCGAGCACAGCGTCGTCCTCGACATCCAGCGGCTCTTCCCCAACATCGAGCAGGGGACTCTGCAGGAGGCGATCGACCGGGTTCGGGCGAGCTCGACCACGATCGGGATCGCGGCGATCGTCGGCGGGATCTGGATCGGCGCCTCGTTCTGGGGGGCGATGGACACCGCCTTCTGCCGGATCTACCACGTCGAGTGCCGCGGCTGGGTGCAGCAGAAGCGCTGGTCGCTGGTGATGCTGCTCGGGCTCGTCCTCCTGCTGCTGGCGAGCGTCACGGTCCCGACCGTCGAGAGCGCGGTGCTCTCGGGCGCGGACGACCTCCCGTTCGGCCTCTCCGACTTCGGCCCCCTGAGGACCCTGATCGTGGTGGTCGGCGGCCTGGTTGCCACCTTCCTGATCATCTCGGCGATCTACTGGGCCGTCCCAAAGGGCCACATGCCATGGCGCTCGGTCTGGCCGGGCGCCCTCTTCTTCTCGGTGATCACCGCGGGCGGGAACTACATCTTCCCCCTCTACCTCAACACCATCTCCGACCTGCACCGCATCGGGGGAACGATCGGCTTCATCCTGATTGCCCTCGTCTGGTTCTACGCGATCAGCCTGGTGCTGCTAGCTGGCGCGGTGATCAACTCGCTCCGGCATGAGCGCGACGACACGGGGTCTCTACCAGTAGATGGGTGACGGCTTCGCCTGGTGGCCGCTAGCCGTAACGCGCCCCGACGACCTCCCGGAGCTTTGGCCGGTTGTGCGTCGCCTGCACCCGGCGGACGGTGCCCGAGCGCGACCGCATGACCAGTGACTCGGTTGTCGCGTGGCCATCGTCGAGGTAGCGGACCCCGTCGAGCAGGTCGCCGTCGGTTACGCCGGTCGCGGCGAAGAAGACGTCCTCGCCGGCCACCAGGTCGTCCGTGTCGAGCACCCGATCGAGGTCATAGCCGGCGTCCTCGGCCACCTTGCGCTCATCGTCGTCCCGGGGCCACAGTCGGCCCAGCATCCGGCCGCCCAGGCACTTGATTGCAGAGGCCGAGAGCACGCCCTCAGGGGTCCCGCCGACGCCCCAGAGCAGGTCGATGCCGGTGTTCGGCATGACCGCGAAGAGCGACGCGGCGACGTCGCCGTCGGAGATGAAGCGGATGCTCGCGCCGACCCCCCGCAGAGCCTCGACTGCCCGCTCGTGGCGAGGGCGGTCGAGCATGATCACCGTGACGTCGCTGGGCTCCCCGCCCTTGCGCTCGGCGATCTTCCTGATCACGTCCTCGAGCGGATCGGTGAGGCTGATCAGGTCGGCGGCCCGCGGGCCGGTCGCGATCTTCTCCATGTAGACGACCGGACCGGGGTCGAACATGCTGCCCCGCTCCGAGAGCGCGATCACCGATAGGGCCGAGGGCTGCCCGCGTGCGGTCAGGGTGGTCCCCTCCAGGGGGTCGACCGCGATGTCGACGACCGGTGGGCTGCCGTCGCCGATCTCCTCGCCGTTGTAGAGCATCGGGGCATGGTCCTTCTCCCCCTCGCCGATCACCACGATGCCGTCCATCGGCACGGTGTCGAGCATCAGCCGCATCGCGTCGACAGCGGCGCCGTCGGCGCTCTCCTTCTCTCCGCGTCCGACCCAGCGGCCGGCGGCAAGCGCCCCCGCCTCCGTGACGCGAACGAGCTCGAGCGCCAGGTTGCGATCCGGGTGCGAGGGGTCGCGGACGTCGTGAGAGATCACGTGTTGCTCGGATTCGGCCATTGGATCAGAGGCTATCGGCGTACGGCTTCGCCATATGCGGCGGCCACGAACACCGCCTCTGCGCGACCCGTTTAGCGTGAGGACGTTGCGTGCGGCCGGTGGCCGCTCGGTCAGAACGTGGCCGGCGGTTTTCGCCGAGCTCCGCCCCCGCTCTCCACGGCTCGGAAGCCGCCGGAAACGAAGATGCCGATCGAGGCGAGCAGCGCGAGCCAGTAGCCGAAGGCGAGACCGATCTCGAGCCCGTCCTGCGGCTTGTCGACGATCCCGTTGTAGGCGATCAGGACGAAGGCGGTGAGGCCGACGATCGCGGTCAGCTCGCCGCGCGGCCAGGAGAGTGCGTGGCCGCGGATCACGATCCAGGAGAGGATGAACGGGGCGGCGGCGGCCGCGAGCAGCAGCCAGCGCATGATCGGGAAGGTCTCCCAGCCGCTGCAGCTCGAGTCACCGACCCCGCAGGCCCAGTTGGCCGGATCGCCACCCCGCTGGACGACGCTCGGATCGGTCGAGAGCGAGTACCACTCGAGGAACAGACCGAGCACCAGCACGGCCGCGGCGACCATCCCGATGATCTCGGAGCGACCGAGCTTCGAGGTGTCCATCATGAATCGGGTTGATCCTCACTCATGAACGGGTTGCTCCTTTCGGAGCACCCTCGCATCTGGGTCACCCTCGGACCACCCTATCCCAACTCCATCTATAGGGTCGCGGTCATGGCAAGCCGGTGGGGACTAACCGTTCCGTTCACCGGAATCCCGCTGTCCGACAACGCGGAGCTGGTGCGGCGCGCCGAGGCGGCGGGTTACACCGATCTCTGGTCGGGCGAGACGAACGGGCCCGATGGCTTCTCGCCGCTCGCCCTGGCCTCGGTGTGGACGGAGCGGGTGCGGCTGGGAACCGGCGTCGTCGGCGTGATGCAGCGCGGGCGCGCGCTGCTCGCGCAGGAGACGGCGGCGCTCGCCGAGGCCTCCCACGGCCGGTTCGTGCTCGGCATCGGCGCCTCCTCGGACCGGATCATCGAGGGGTGGAACGGGATGCCCTTCGAGAAGCCGCTCAGCAAGATGTCGGAGACGATCGACTTCCTGAGGACCGCGCTCGCGGGCGAGCGGGCGGAGGGAGGCTTCAAGCTCGAGCGCCCGCCGGAGGAAAAGGTCCCGATCATCGTCGCGGCGCTGCGGGGCAAGATGCTGCGGCTCGCGGTCGAGAAGGGGGACGGCGCCATCACCAACTTCCTCCCCCTGGAGAGGCTGCCCAGGGTGGCCGGGCAGCTCGAGGGTGCGCCCGACGGGTTTGAGCTCCTCTGCCGCTTCTTCTGCATACCGGGCGAGCGGGAGCAGGTCGAGCCGCTCGTCCGGTTCATGTTCTCGTCCTACGTAACCGTGCCGGTCTACGAGGCCTTCTATCGCTGGCTTGGCTACGGCGAGCGGATCGACGAGATGGTCGACGCCTGGAAGGCGAAGGACCGCCAGAAGGCCGCGGCCGCCGCGCCGTGGGAGCTGATCGAGGAGATGTTCATCTTCGGCTCACCGGAGCAGATGCACGAGCGGCTGGCCGCCTTCGTCGAGGGCGGGATCACGCTGCCCATCCTCACCCCGATCACGACGCCAGACAAGCTCGGCGAGCTGATCGACGCGCTCGCGCCGCGATGACCGCCGCGAGCCGAAGGTCACTTCGCCGACGCTTCCAGGAGCGGCCGTACTCGCGGTCGTCGGTTCGTCCGCTCGGATCAGTCGGCGGCAGCGCGCGCCAGCGAAAGGGCGTAGAGACCCTCTGGGTCCGTCCACCAGTCGGTGAGCTCGAGTCCGGCCTCGGCGTAGATGCCCTCGAGGCCGGGCCGGAGGAACTTGGTGGAGATCTCCGTCCGCATCTCCTCGCCGGCGCCGAAGGGAACCAGCATGTCGAGCGCCGCCACGTTGACGACCTGATTGGCCGACGACCGAAGGCGGATGTCGATCCACAGGTTCTCCGGGTCCCAGCGGGCGACGTGCTCGAACGCGTCGATGTCGAAATCCGCGCCGAGCTCCCGGTTGAGCACGGCGAGGACGTTCTTGTTGAACTTGGCTGTCACGCCTCTTGAGTCGTTGTAGGCGGCCTCGAGGATGGCCCCGTCCTTGACCAGGTCGGTGCCGAGCAGGAAACGGTCATCGGGGCCGAGCAGGTTCGAGATCCGCCGCAGGAAGCCGGCCCGCTGATGGGGAGCGAAGTTGCCGATCGTGCCGCCGAGCAGGGCGATCACCCGCGGGCCCCCCACCGGGACCCGCTCGAGGTCGAACTCGAAGTCGCAGACCAGTCCGCGCACGTTGATCCCCTCGTACTCGGAGGCAATCCTCTCCGCGGTCTCTCGGGTGATTTCCTCCGAGATGTCGACCGGACAGTAGGTCTCCAGGCAGCCCGCACACCTCATGGCGTCCAGCAGCACCTGGGTTTTGCGCGCCGACCCGGATCCGAGCTCGATCAGGCTGGCAGGACGGTTGGCCGCGTCGCAGATCGCTGCCGCCTCGCTCTCCAGGATCGCCCGCTCGCAGCGCGTCGGGTAGTACTCCTCGAGCTCCGTGATCTGCTCGAAGAGCTCGGAGCCGCGCTCGTCGTAGAAGTAACGCGGTGAGAGCTCCTTGAAGGGCCTGGTCAGGCCGGCCCGGACGTCGGCCGCCATTCCGGAGAGGGGGCCGCCGGGAGGCAGGTTCACCTCGATGGTGATGCGATCGGTGATTGTGTCGGCGGGATTGATGAGCGGTCCGGGGTCCGCGTTTCCTTGCGTGCTCGTCTCGGGTTCGGATCAGTCGTTACAGAGACTCTGCCTCGGCCTCGGATTCATCGCGAGCGCAGCGAATGCCGGAGAAGATCTGGCGGCGCTCTGGCAGGTCCCAGTTGCGGAAGCTCGTGCGGATCACGTCGCGGCGCGTCGCCCACGCTCCGCCGCGCAGGACCTTGTAGGTGTCGCCGAAGAACACCTCCGAGTACTCGGGATAGGGGAAGGCCTTGAAGCCGGGGTAGGCGACGAAGTCCGAGCTGGTCCACTCCCAGACATCGCCGAGCATCTGGACCGCACCGCAGTCCGACGCGCCGTCCGCGTAGGCGCCGGC
Organism: uncultured Solirubrobacterales bacterium; assembly: GCA_963801055.1. Taxonomy (GTDB): domain Bacteria; phylum Actinomycetota; class Thermoleophilia; order Solirubrobacterales; family 70-9; genus DASUPK01. The sequence goes on from CAWDDE010000005.1 coordinate 94,741, forward strand.
AGCCGAGCAACCGAATGAGAACTGGTCGAGGTTGGCGCGCTCGCGGCTCGCACCCGCGGCGGCGGCCTCCCACTCGGCTTCGGTCGGCAGCCGCTTGCCCGCCCAGCGCGCAAAGCCGTCGGCCTCATGCCAGGAGACATGGATGACCGGCTGCCGGGGATCGACGTCATCGGTGCGGCCCATCGCTGTGCGGATCCAGCCGCCGCCGCCGTCGCGCTCCCAGTACATCGGCGGCTCCGCCCCGGTCTCCTCCATGTAGGCGATGTAGTCGGCGTTGGTGACCGGCGTGCGGTCGATCCAGAAGGCCGCCAGCTCGACGCGAGTGGCGGGGCCGCTCGTTGTCGTACGCAAAGCCCTCGGGCGGCGCGCCGATCTCACGCTCTCCGCCCTCGACCAGGACCATCTCGGGGCCATCGGCGATCGGCTCGGCCGAGGCCGAGCCGTCGACCTCGGCCGGCTCGTAGGCCTCGACCATCTGCAGCAGCTGCAGCATGGTCTCGTTGTGCTGGTGCTCGTGGGCGAGCAGCATCTCGTAGACGAAGCCGTCCGCCAGCAGAGGATCCCCGGGATCGAGCTCGATCTCGCCGAGGACCTCGAGGGTCCGCTCGCGGACCTGCTCCAGGTAGGGCCGAACCTCGTCGGCCCGCAGGATCGGCAGCTCTCCGCGGATCTTGCGCGGCTGCTCGATCGCGTCGTAGAGCTCGCCGAGGTCGCCCCGGAGTGGCTGGCGGCCGCCGATCCGCTGGACGAGCCAGAGCTCCTCGAAGTTGGCGATATGCCCGAGGTCCCAGATCAGTGGGCTGAGAATCGGGTCGTACACCCGGTTGAGCTGCTCCTCCGTGAGCGGCTCGATCAGCGTGAGAGTGTGACGACGTGCCTCCTCCAGACGCCCGGCCAGCTCGGCCTTGCGGTCGGAAGCGGGACCAGCCCCACCCTCGGTGGTGGGTGCTGCAACCTCCGCGATCGGTCAAGACTAGCGAGACGGGTTATCCGGCTGGGCGGTTTTGTGAACGTCTTCGTTAGGGTCTCGCGCCGATGAAGATCGAGGGGGCAAGCGCGCTGGTCGCAGGGGGCGCCTCGGGGCTCGGAGCCGCGACGGCCCGCGCCCTGCACGAGCGGGGCGCCTCGGTCGTGATCGCCGACCTGAACGCCGAGAAGGGAGAGGCGCTCGCCTCCGAGCTGGGTGAGGGCGCCGCCTTCATGGAGGCGAACGTGATGGAGCCGGAGCCGGTGCAGGCCGCGGTCGATGCAGCCGCCGACGCGCCCGGTGGACTGCGCATCTCGGTCTGCTGCGCTGGGATCGGCTGGGCCCAGCGGACGGCCTCCAAGCACGGGCCCCACGACCTCGAGATCTTCCACAACGTGATCAAGGTGAACCTGGTCGGAACCTTCAATGTCCTCCGGCTCGCCTGCGCGGTGATGTCGGACAACGACCCCGACGACCAGGGCGAGCGGGGCATCTGCATCAGCACCGCCTCGATCGCGGCCTGGGACGGCCAGATCGGCCAGGTGGCCTACTCCGCCTCGAAGGGCGGGGTGGTCGGATTGACTCTGCCCGCGGCTCGCGACATGGCAGGCCGGGGCATCCGGGTGATGACCATCGCCCCCGGCCTCTTCGACACTCCACTGCTCGCCGCCCTGCCCGAGGATCAGCGCGAGGCCCTCGGAGCGGGCGTCCCCTTCCCGTCGCGGCTCGGCCGCCCCGAGGAGTACGGGGAGCTCGCCTGCGAGATCGTCTCCAACACGATGCTGAACGGGACGGCGATCCGGCTCGACGGCGCGCTCAGGATGCCGCCGCGCTAGTCGGTTCCGTCGTACTCCGGGTCGAAGTAGACCCGCTTCCGCCATGGCGGGCTGATCGCGAACGAGTAGCGCTCCCGGCCGGGCAGCGTCTCGATGGGGATCAACACCAGCCGCCCGTCTTTCGTCGTCCGCGAGACTCCCCGCTGAACCCGTGTGGTGCCCGCGTGGCTGCCGCCGGAGATGAAGTAGGTGTCGCTCTCCGGCCCCCAGCCGTTGAGGGCCGCCGCGGTTGGCTCCAGGCGCCAGGCGCCGCGGCGGCCTCTGCTCAGCCTGTAGGGAACCAGGGGCGCGGCGAGTTGGTAGCTGTAGCCGCGGTGGGCCGTGGCTCGCGCGAAGCTCGCGCCCGGTCCGACCCGTACCTGGTACCCCTCCCAGTCGTCGGGGTGGTAGGTCGGATGCCCGAGGGCCGTGCTCACCCTGCGGATCGCGGCCTTCAAGGGAGTGCTCCCCTCAGCGGTGGCGCTGCCCGGGTAGTACAGCCAGTACTGGAGGTAGAGGTTGCCGGCCCGAGTCCCGGAGCAGTTGCCGCCCCAGCTCATTGTCCCCACCACGTGCCCCGGCCGGCAGTCGATCACGTGGGTGAAGGCGACGGTCCGCACACCGGCTTCCGAGCGGCTGACCGCGCCCGTGTGGGGCCCGAGGGCGCAGGCATCGGATCTGCAGGCGCGGAAATCGACCGGCAGGGTCGTCATCCCGTCTTCGTAGAGCAGGGCGGGTGCGTGGGCGCGCAGGAGCGCGGCGACCTCAGCGCCGTTCGCCGCGCGCAACCTCGGCTCGTTCCGGCAATCCTCTGTGAGCCGTACCGCGCAGACGATCCGCTCGCCGATCTCGTCAGCCAGTGCCATCCCGCCGAATCGCAGGCCCATAACCGACCCGAGCGCGCCGAGTGCAGCCGAGACCAGGGCGATCAGGGCGATCCACTCGACCGTCCCCTGACCCGATCTCGCTCGGCCACACTCGGGCGAAGCTAGTCAGGGCCTTGTCACGGAAGGCCCAAGCCGGTCACACATCGGTCGCCGATCAGCGCCAAGAGCCCATGCTAGGGTCGCGCCGTGAGCGCCGAGCGGGAGAGGACCCAAGCAAGGAAGCAGAGGGGCGCGAGGTTCTACTTCATCGTGGCCGTGGCGGTGATCGCGGCCATCTTCATCTTTCAGAACTCCCAGAAGGTGGAGGTGAAGTTCTTCTTTTCGACTACCACGATCCCGCTGGTCTTTGCTTTGCTGCTCGCCGCAGTGCTCGGCTTCATCATCGGCCTGGCGCTGCCGCGGTTCCGCCGTCACGACGACTGAAGGGACCGGCAATCCGGGCAGATCTTCGACAGTTAGAGCTCTTCGACCTGCGCCGCGATCTCGGAGGCGGCGCCCTTGGCGTCGCTGAACAGCATTGACGTCTTGTCCTCGTAGAAGAGGTCGTTGTCGATCCCGGCGAAGCCGGGGCTGAGGCTGCGCTTGATGACGATGACCTCCTTGGCGTCGTCGACCTCGATGATCGGCATGCCCGCGATCGGCGAGTTGGGATCGTCCTTGGCGGCGGGGTTGGTGACGTCGTTCGCCCCGATCACCACGGCGACATCCATCTGCGGCATCTCGGGATTGATCTCGTCCATCTCCTTGAGCTGCTCGTAGGGGACGTCCGCCTCCGCCAGAAGCACGTTCATGTGACCGGGCATCCGCCCAGCCACCGGATGGATCGCGTAGCTGACGTTGACGCCCCGCTTCTCGAGCTCGTTGGCGAGCTCCTTGACGGCATGCTGGGCCTGGGCCACCGCCATGCCGTAGCCCGGGACGAAGACGACCGAGTCGGCGTAGCCGAGCTTGATTGCGGCGTCCTCGGGGCCGATCGAATGCACCGGGCGCTCCTCTCTCTCTCCGGCGGCGGCGGAGACCGCGCCGAAGCCCGCGAAGAGCAAGTTCCCGATCGAGCGGTTCATCGCCCGGCTCATCTCGATCGTGAGGATCGTCCCCGAGGAGCCGACCAGCGTGCCCGCGACGATCAGGACGACGTTGTCGAGCGCGAAGCCCGCGGCGGCGGCAGCCAGCCCGGTGAAGGCGTTGAGCAGCGAGATCACCACCGGCATGTCGGCGCCCCCGATCGGCAGGACGAACAGGTTCCCCAGGACCGCGGCGGCGATCAGGACCCCGATGTAGAGACCCTGCGAGGGAGAGTCGTGGTCGATGCCGAGCACGATGCAGCCGGCGAGGATCGCGGTGAGCAAAAGCCCGTTGACGATGTGCTGTCCCGGGAACTGGATCGGGCGGCTCGGCAGGATCGCCTGGAGCTTCCCGAAGGCGATGTTCGACCCCCAGAACGAGACCGAGCCGATCACGGTCGAGAACAGGACCGGGACGATGACGTCGAGCGGAATGCTCGCTCCCCCGCTCGTCGCATGCCTGAACTCCGACCAGGAGATCAGGGCCGCGGCGCCGCCGCCGACACCGTTGTAGAGGGCGACCATCTGCGGCATGGCGGTCATCTGCACCCGGAGTGAGGCGATGACGCCGACCGCCGTCCCGATCAAAATCCCGATCAGAATCAGGACGCCGTTGCCGATCAGGTCGAGCGAGAGCGTGACCGCGACCGCGACCAGCATCCCGGCGGCGGCGATCAGGTTGCCCCGGCGCGCAGTGCGCGGGTGTGTCCCCTGCTGGATCCCGAAGATGAAGAGGGAGAAGGCGACGATGTAGCAGGCGGTGACGAAGTCGCTGCTCTGCGACAACGCCAGCGGCGGGGCTGGGATCACTGACCGGCCTCCGACGGTCTATCCGAGGGTGCCCCGTCAGAAGCAGCCCGATTTGTGTCTGCCTCACCGTCCTGCTTCGGCTTGCGATCCCTGCCGCGGAACATGCCGAGCATCCGGTCGGTGACCATGAACCCGCCGACGATGTTGATCGTGCCGAAGGCGATCGCGATCGTGCCGATGACCTTCTCCAGACTGTCGTCGGCCGAGCCGATCACGATCAGCCCGCCGAGCATGACGATGCCGTGGATCGCGTTGGTCTGTGACATCAGCGGGGTGTGGAGGGTCGTCGGCACCTTCGAGATCACCTCGAAGCCGACGAAGGCGGCCAAGACGAAGATCGTGATCTCTGTGATCAGACTCATGATTGGTTCGCTGCCTCCTTGGCTCGCTCGTTGACGATCTCCCCGTCTCTGGTCAGGCAGGCGCCGGCGACGATCTCGTCGTCGTTGTCGATTGCGAGGTTCCCCTCCTCGTCGACCAGGAGCTCGACGAGGTTCTGGAGGTTCTTCGCGTAGAGCGCCGACGCGTTGCCGGCCATCTGGCTTGGCAGGTTCGCCGGGCCGATGATCTTGACGCCGTTCTGCTCGACGGTCTCCCCCGGCTTCGAGCCCTCGACGTTGCCCCCGGTCTCGGCGGCGAGGTCGACGATCACCGAGCCGGGTGCCATTCCCTTGATCGCGTCGCCGGTGATCAGCCGTGGGGCCGGCCGCCCGGGGATCTGCGCCGTGGTGATGATCACGTCCTGGCGTTTGGCGGCCTCGCCGAGCTCAGCGCGCAGCCGCTCGTTCTCCTCATCGGTGAGCGGACGCGCGTAGCCACCCTCGCCCTCGGCATCCTTGACCGCCTCGACCTCGAGGAAGCGCCCGCCGAGCGACTGGACCTGCTCCTTGACCACCGAGCGCACGTCGAAGCCGGTGACGACCCCACCGAGGCGCTTGGCAGTGGCGATGGCCTGCAGGCCGGCGACCCCGGCGCCCAGGACGAGGACCTTGGCAGGCGGGATCGTCCCCGCCGCCGTGGTCATCATCGGGAACAGCTTGCCCGACTCCCGCGCGGCGATCAGCACGGACATGTAGCCGCCCAGGTTGGCCTGGGAGGAGAGCGCGTCCATCGACTGGGCGCGGGTGATCCGCGGAATCGACTCCATCGCGAAGCTGGTGACCCTCGCCTCGGCGAGAGACTTGGCGAGCGCCGGGTTGGTGAGAGGCTCGAGGAAGCCGATCACGACCTGACCGTCATGCAGGCGCCCGACCTCATCCTCGGTCGGCGGAGTCACCTTGAGAACGATGTCCGCGCCCCAGACGTCCGCTCCGACCTTCGCCCCGGCGTCCGAGTACTCGGCATCCGGGTGCGAGGCGCCCTCGCCGGCGCCAGACTCGACCTCCACGTCGATGCCCTTTGCGACCAGCGCCTTCACCACGTCGGGGACCAGCGCCACGCGGCGCTCTCCCTGGGCGGTCTCCTTTGGGACTCCGATCTTCATCCGGACGATTCACTGCCCACGGCGGGGATTGAGCGCGGCAATCTAGTCGGTTTGGGCCCCGACCCACTCCGGTAGCGCCGCCGCCTCGAGGGCTTCCTCCCGACCCGCGTAGAAGCCGACCTGACTGACCTTGCCTTTGCGCACTCGGTACAGATAGCCGGTCTCGCCGCGGACCTCTGCTCCACTCATGCGGCCCTTGCCGCCGTGGGTCGCGAAGATGAAGATCACGCCGCTGTCGAGCTCGCGCGCCTCCTCAACCTCGAATCGATATCCCGAGGCGAAGCTCCGGAACCAGTCCCCGAACCACTCGCCGACGGCCTCCTTCCCCTCGAAGACGCCGGCCTTCGGCCCGCTCGCCGGCGAAGCGAACAGCCTCACGTCCTCGGCATATCGGTCCATCGCCCGGTCGAAGTCCCGCTCATTCACCGCGGCGAACTGATCGAGGACGACGTCGACGTCCGGTTGCGACACGGGCGAAGCTATGCCGGGGAGCCCGCCCCCAGCATCTCGGACAGCTTCTCGAGCGTGGCGAGGTTCTGCTCGGCGTTGCCGTGCACCGGGGAGACGATCATCCGGTCGACACCGGCGTCGGCGAAGCGCTTCACCCGCTCGGCGATCTCATCCTCGGTGCCGATCATCGCCGTGGCGTCGACGAGCTCGTCAGGGATCGCGCCATACGCCTCCTCGCGCTTGCCGTCGAGGTAGAGGCTCTGGACCTCGTCGGCGACCTCCGCGAAGCCGAAGCGGCGGGTCAGGTCGGCGTAGAAGTTGGTCTTCTTCGAACCCATCCCGCCGATGTAGAGCAGCAGCCCGGCCTTGACGAGCCCACGCGCAGCGTCCAGGTCCCCGTCGATCGCAACCTGCACGGAGGGCGAGACCTGGAAGTCCTCACGCGAACGGCCGCCCTTGGCGAGGCCGGCCTCGATGTGCTCTCCCCAGGCCTCCTCCCACTTGTCGACCGAGAAGAAGATCGGGATCCAGCCGTCGGCGATCTCGGCGGCGAGCTCGACCGACTTGCGGCCGATCGCCCCGAGATAGATGGGGATCTCGCTCCGGATCGGGTGCATATTCAGCTTCAGCGCCTTGCCCTGGCCGGTGACACCCTCGCCCTCCCTCAAGGGAAGTGTGAAGTGCTTGCCCTGGTACTCGAGGCGCCCCTCGCGCGCGACGACTTGCTTGACGATCTCGACGTACTCGCGGGTCCGCCCCCACGGCTTCTCGTAGGGAACGCCGTACCAGCCCTCCGAGACCTGGGGCCCTGACGGACCAAAGCCGAAGATGAAGCGGCCGCCCGAGAGGGCGTCGATCGTCACCCCGGCCATCGCCGCCGCGGCGGGCTGGCGGGCCGGGACCTGCATGATCGCCGCGCCAAGCTGGATCGTCTCGGTCTTCGCGGCGAAGTACGCGAGCACGCTCACCGCGTCCGAGCCGTATGACTCGGCCGCCCAGACCGAGTCGAAGCCGATGCGCTCGGCGGCCGACACGATCTCGCTCGCCTCGTCGCCCTGGGGGCCGATTCCCCAGTAACCGAGGTTGAGTCCAAGCTTCAAACCCATGCGCTGCGCAACCCTAGTGCTTCCTCCTGGTTTCTGGGCTGGAGCGCGCGCGCGAGTCGGCGGGGGGGCCGCCTTAGCTTGCGAAATGCTTGCGCTAGGATGACTCACGATGAGTCCAGTCCTGACGCCCACCCTGCTCGACCCGATCGCTGCTGGCCTGGAGCTCTCCGAGACCGAGCTCGGACGGCTCTTCGGTGTCAGTCGGCAGGCGGTCGGCCAGTGGCGCGAGCGCGGGGTCCCCTCCAGCCGGATGGCGAAGGTCGCGACCGTAGCCGCCATCTGCGAACTCCTCCGCCACCGGCTGAAGCCCGAGCGGATTCCGGGGATCGCGCGGCGCCGCGCCGACGCCTACGGCGGGCTCTCGATGCTCGAGATGATCGAGCGCGACCGCGAGGACGAGCTGCTCACATTGGTTCGGCGTTCGTTCGACTGGGCGGCAACGGTTTGATGCGAGGGCGCGCGACGGCGTGACCCGTTTGATGTGAGGACGATCCGGCGGGGCGGGCCGTACTTCCGCGTCGCGGATCCGCGCTGGGATGACCAGCTCGACGGCCGCCACGCCGCCGAGCGGGGCGGCCGCTGGAACCCGCCCGAGTCTTTCCCAGTCGTCTATCTCTGCGCTTCGCTCGAGGTGGCTCGCGCGAACGTCTACCGCAAGCTCGAAGGACAACCGTACGGACCCGAGGATCTGCGACCCGGCTCAGGCCCGGTGCTCGTCCGGACCCGGGTGCCGGATGACCGCTACCTCAACGTGGTCACCGACGCCGGCTGCCGCGACGCCGGGCTTCCCCGCAGCTACCCGCTCGACAGCCGCCGGAGGATCGTCCCCTGGCGGCGCTGCCAGCCAATCGGCCTCCGCGCCTGGGAGGCGGGCGTCCCGGGCGTGGCGGCGCGGAGTGCGGCTTACGCGAGGCGAAGCCGAGGAGCGACCCGTTCAATGATGGCCGAAGAGCTTGCCTACTTCGGGCGCCGGCGGCTGCGGCGCGGCGCGGTCCGTCCCTTCGACGAGTGGTTCTGGGAAGCGGCGAGCGTTTGACATTGACGCCGTCCGGCTTCGCTAACAATGCGGCAGTGGACGACCAGCGTCATCCGGGTGGGCTGTCGAGCAAGGAGGCCGCGAAACGGCTGCGCCAGCTCGGGCCGGTGGAGCAGCGCTCGAGCCGCTCGACGGCCAGCATCATCGCCGGGAACGTCTTCACATTCTTCAACCTGATCATCGGCGTCTTCTTCGTGATCGTGCTCTCGCTCGGTCTCTTCGCCGACGCCCTCTTCGGCTTCATCGCGGTGATCAACAGCTACATCGGCATCCGGCAGGAGCTGAAGGCCAAGGAGACGCTCGACAACCTCGCCGTGCTCGTGGCGCCGAAGGCCAAGGTCGTGCGGGATGGTCAGCTGGCGGAGCTGCAAGCCGAGGAGGTCGTTCCGGGCGACTGGATCCGCGTCGAGCCCGGCGATCAGCTGGTGGCCGACGGTGAGGTGACCGAGAGCCGCGGACTGACCCTCGACGAGTCACTGCTCACCGGCGAGGCCGACGGCGTCCGCAAGCGCGTCGGCGAACGTGCCCTCTCCGGCTCGTTCTGCCTGACGGGTTCGGGCTACTACGAGGTCGACGCCGTCCGCGAGGACAGCTACGCCGAAAAGGTCGCCGGCGAGGCGCGATCTTTCCGCCACCCGCCCTCGCCGCTCCAGGACGAGGTCAACCTGGTGCTCAAGGCGAGCACCTGGCTGATGATCCCGCTCGCCGTCGTCCTGATCTTCGCCTTGAGCGCCAGGAACACCCCGCTCCATGAGGGCGCGCAGACCGCGACCGCCGGGCTGATCACGCTGATCCCGGAGGGGCTCGTCCTGCTGATGAGCGTGACGCTCGCCGTCGCGGCCATACGGCTGGCCAGGCTCGACACGCTGGTCCAGCAGATGAGCGCGCCCGAGGCGCTGGCGGCGGTCGACACGATCTGCGTCGACAAGACCGGGACCCTGACGACCGGCGATCTCGAGCTGGTCTCGGTCGACGTCGCCGATCCCTCCGAGGCGAGCGCGGCGCAGCAGGCGCTGGCGCGCTTCGCCGCCAGCGCGGGCGAGCGCAACCGGACGCTCGAGGCGATCGCCGAGACCTATCCGGCGACCGGGGAGCGGGTGCGTGCGGAAGTCCCCTTCTCCTCGGAATGGAAGTGGAGCGGGCTGACGCTCGGGCGGGGTGAGACCTATGTCCTCGGTGCCCCCGACGTGCTGATGGCGCGCGGCTCTCTCTCGCTGTCAGTGCCGCTGCAGAGGAGCCTCGATGAGCACACCCGGAACGGGCGGCGCGTCGTCGCCTTCGGCCGCGCCTCCGGGGGGCTCCCGGACAACCCCTACTCGGATCCGCCCCCGGCGGTCACACCGCTGGCGCTGATCGTGCTCGAGGAGACGCTCCGCCCCGATGCGGAGGACACAATCCGCTACATGCGCGAGCAGGAGATGGACCTGAAGCTGATCTCGGGCGACGCGCCCCAGACCGTGACGGCGGTCGCCTCGGCAGTCGGCGTCCCAGCCGACGCGGGAGTGGTCACCGGCGATGAGCTGCCCGAGGACCGCGCGGCCCTCGGCCGGATCGCGGAGGAGAACACGATCTTCTGCCGGATCCGGCCCGAGCAGAAGAAGGCGCTCGTCTCGGCCCTGGCCGACCGCGGCCGCTTCGTGGCGATGATCGGCGACGGGGTCAACGACGTGCCTGCCCTGAAGCGGGCGAGGATGGCGGTGGCGATGGGATCGGGCAGCCAGATCACCAAGGGGATCGCGGACATCGTGCTGCTCAAGGACCAGTTCTCGCGCCTGCCGCGCGCCGTCTCCGAGGGTCGGCGGATCGCCCGCAACATCCACCGGCTCGGCCGCCTCTACGTGACCAAGACCGTTTATGCCGCGGCCTTGATCCTGCTCGTCGCGGTCCCCGGCTGGGCCTTCCCATTCCTGCCTAGGCACCTCACCCTCGCGGCCTTCCTGACGATCGGGATCCCGTCCTTCGTCCTCGCCCTGGCGCCCAGCGACGGGCCGCTCTACCGGGGCAGGCTGCTGCGCGCGCTGGCGGCGTTCGCCGTCCCGGCGGGGCTGGCGATCGCCTTCGCGTCGCTGGCCAGTTTCTTCCTCGTCGACACCGTGGCCGGGGGCTCGCTGGAGGCCGGCCGGACGGCGGCGACCACCACGCTCGTGGTGCTCGGCCTCTGCTTCATCCTGCTGCTCGAGCGCGGCCCCGGGCAGGGAGCACATCGCGATCCAGAGCTACATGCTCGCCCTGGTGGCGGCGCTCGGGGCGCTCTATGCGCTGGCTCTCGCGGTACCGGTCGTCCGGGAGTTCTTCGATCTCACCCCGATGGGCGGCGGCCAGCTCTTCATCGCCCTGCTGTCGGCAGCGGCCGGGCTCGTGCTGGCGAGCGTCGTCTGGCGCATCCCGGTGATCGAGCAACTGGAGGAGCGTCCGCCGCCTCCGGATGAGGCGCCGACCGGGGCGGTCGCCGCGCCGAGGCCGGCCGCGCCGGCGAGGCCGGTTCCGCAAACGCGGACGTCTGGACAGAGCTAGTGGCACCTCGCGCAACACTTCGCCGGAACGGGAGGCGCCGCTAATGGCGTCCTCCGGAACAAATCGGGTTGCGCCTAGCGGCGCACCCTCGGATAACGCCCGCCGCACCAAGATCGTCGCGACGGTCGGGCCCGCGAGCAGGGAGCCGGAGGTGCTGCGTCAGCTCTTCGAGGCGGGGGTCGACGTCTTCCGGCTCAACTTCGCCCACGGGACACCCGAGGAGCACGTGGAGACCGTGCGCCGGATCAGGCAGACGAGCGAGCAGCTCGGCCGCGAGGTCGGGATCCTGGGCGACCTGCCTGGCCCCAAGCTGCGCCTCGGCGACCTGGAGGGCGACGTCGCCGTCCTGCACTCCGGCTCGACAGTGCGGATGCGGGGCGAGACGAACGGGACCCCGGGCAACCCGGAGTTGCTCACGGTGCAGTGGGAAGGGTTCGCGAAGGCGGTTCACGAGGGCGACCCGGTGTTCCTCGCCGACGGCCGGGTGCGGCTGCGAGTCGTCTCTGTTGCGGACGGCGAGGTCACCCTCGAGGTCGAGGCCGGCGGTGCCGTCAGCTCCCACCAGGGCGTCAACCTGCCCAGCGCCGACACCGAGCTACCCGAGACCGGGATCTCGGATCAGCCCTGGATCGCCTTCGCCTGCGAGAACGGGATCGACCTGCTCGCAGTGTCGTTCGTCCGCAGAACTTCCGACCTCGAGAAGGTCGAGGCGCACGTGCGCGAGCGCGGTGCCGACATCCCTCTGATCGCGAAGATCGAGAAGCCACAGGCGGCCGAGCGCGCCGAGGAGATCATCGACGCCGCCGACAGCGGGATCATGATCGCCCGAGGAGACCTCGGGGTCGAACTGCCGATCGAGGAGGTCCCCGGCGCGCAGAAGCGGCTGATCACACTCGCGGGCCGCGCCTCGAAGCCCAGCATCACCGCGACCCAGATGCTGGCGACGATGGTGCGGGCCTCGCGGCCGACCCGGGCCGAGGTGACCGACGTCGCCAACGCGATCTACGACGGCACCGACGCGGTGATGCTCTCCGAGGAGACGGCGATCGGCGACTACCCGGTGGAGGCGGTCCGGGTGATGGATCGGATCGCCCGAGTCACCGAACCCCACCTCAAGTACGGCGAGCTGGGTCTTCACTCGCGTCGAGGAGCACGAGCACGACATCGCCGAGACCGTCGCCCAGGTCGCCGTGGCGGCTTGCTACCGGCTCGGCCTGAAGGCGGTGGTCTGCCCGACTAACTCCGGCCGGACGGCCCGCCTGATCTCCGCCCACCGACCCCGCATCCCCGTGCTGGCAGTCTCGCCCAGGCTCGAAACCGTCCGCCGGATGAACCTCCTCTTCGGGATCAGCTCTACCCAGGCCGAGGACTGGACCAGCATCCGGAAGCTGCTCGACGACTGCGCGACGCTCGCGCGCGACCACGACATCGCCGAGTCGGGCGATCTGGTCGCGATCACCGCGGGGCTGCCGGCGCAGGGGGTCGGGACCAACCTGTTCGAAATTCACCGCGTCCCATGACGCGGCGGTTCAGCTCAGTGCGTCGCGCGCTTGAGCCGTGTCGCCGAAGAACTCAGCGCTCATCAACTTCCCGCCCTTGACCTTGTAGAGCCAGACGGAGCGGCCGGTGAGCTCGTTCCCCGACTTCGTCCTGCCGACTCCTTCGACCGTGACGACGACGGTCTCGCCGTCATCGGCCTCCAGGAAGGCGGTCGGCCTTGGGTCCACCGATTCGAACTCCGAGAGGAACTTCTGAATCATCTCCTTGAACCCCTCGGGGCCTGTGTAGGTCCCGCCCCAGGGCAACGTCTCGGGCAACCTGATCTCGGCGTTCTCGTCAGTCGTCGAGACGGCCCCGTCCAGGTCGCCCTTTGCGAAATCCGCCCAGCGCTCCTTGACTGCGTCTGCGTTCTCTCCCATATCAATCCTCCTCCGCTTCGCCCGCAGATCCGACCCTAGCCGCTGCCCGTGTTCGCGACAAGCGCAGGAGCCGGCTGTCGCTGGTCGAACTCCGGGCGGATGGCCCTCCCGCTCGGCTCACTCGGCGGCAGCCTCTTCGATCTCCACCTGGGGATCGACGAGAAGATCTTCCGCTCGCTGCTCGTCTTCATCTTCCTTGCGATCGCGCTGCGGCTCGGCGGAAAGCGGGAGCTGGCGCAGATCAACGTGCTCGATCTGGCGGTGCTGCTGCTCGCCTCGAACGCCCTGCAGAACGCGCTGATCGGCAACGACAGCACGGTCACCGGCGGCGTGATCGGCGCCGGGAACGCTGTTCGTGGCCAACTACGTCTTCGTCCGCTCACCTACCGCAGCGCCCGGGTCCGCGCGGATCCTGGAGGGAACGCCGAGCGTGCTGCTTCGCAACGGCAAGCCGGCCGAAAGGCGATGCCAAGGAGGCGATCACCGAGGACGGAGCTCGCCGACATCGCGCTCGAGCAGCGGATGTCCGACTTCGACAGCGTCGGGCTGATCATGATCGAGACCAGCGGCAAGCTCGTCTTGCCTCAACCGCGGAGCAGGCGAAGCGCCTGCGGCCGCGAGATGCTGGCGGTCGAGGCGGCGGACTAGTCGCCGGGCGGGTAGTCGCCCGGGGCCGGCCGCTCGGCGCGCGGGTCGCGGCCGGGCAGCACGAACTGGGTGACGATCAGGTTGGCGACGGGCTTGGCGCCGTTTCGGATCTTCGCCTCGATCACCGCGGTGCTCCGACCGACGTGGAGGGGCCGCGCCTCGCAGATCAGCTCGTCACCGGGCACACCGGCGGCGAACACGTTCAGCTTCAGCTCGATCGTCGTGAAGTCGTGGTTGGGCGGCAGGTTCCGGAAGGTCGCCCAGGCGGCGACCGAGTCCCCGAACGCGGTCCAGACCCCACCGTGGATGAAGCCACCCGGATGGAGATGGCGCTTGTCGACGACCATGCGGCCCGTCGCGACCTCGTCTGTGATCTCGACCGGCTCGATCGCCATGTCGCCCGGGAAGGTGCCCGGCAGCCAGCCGGCGATCGTTCTCCGCGGTGATCTCCGGGTTCACGGCCACTGGCTACCGCCCGAAGTCTCCGAAGGGCTCGTCGCGCTCGCGGACGGCCTCCTTGAAGCCGGCCTCGGCGGCGCGCCGCTGGAAGGCGAAGCCCTCGGGCGTGTGCCGGGCGATCCCGTCGAAGAAGACGCCGAGGTACTGCGTCGCCTGCAGGCCCTGCGCGTAGAGCGCCTGGTTGATGAGCAGCTTGTGCATGACGAGCTGGTTGACCGGAACCCGGGCGATCCGCTCGAGCAGCGCCTCGAAGCGCTCGTCGAGCTCGGCCGCAGGGGCCGCCTCCGCGGCGAGGCCCCACTCGACCGCGGTGGTGCCGTCGATCGAGTCGCCGGTGAGCAGCAGGCGCTTGGCGCGGGCCGGCCCGACCCGGAACGCCCAGAGGGCGCTCGTCGGGACGCCCCAGACCCGCGCCGGGGGATAGCCGATCTTGGCCGTGTCCTCGGCCACGATCAGATCCGAGCAGAGCGCCATGTCCGTGCCGCCCGCGACGCAGTAGCCGTGCACCTTGCAAGCCGTCGGCTTGTCGGAGTGGAAGAGGCTCATGAAGCCACGCAGGTTGCGGCTCATCATCTGGTAGTCGACGACCGGGTCCCAGGTGCCCTGCGGGTCGTGGTTGCGGGCCTGGACCACTGGATCGAGCGGCGACCCGGGGGGCGCCTCCGGGCTCGCGACGCCCTCCATGTTTCCCTCCGCGGACGCGACCAGGTCGTAGCCGCCGCAGAATCCGGAGCCGTTGCCGGCGAGCGCGATCACGTGGACCTCGGGATCGAGGTCCGCCCGCTCGACGCAGTCGGCGAGCTCGCGCGGCATCTCGAGCGTGATCCCGTTGCCCCGCTCGGGCCGGTTCAGGGTGATCCGGGCGATTCGGCCGGTCACCTCGTAGGTCAGCGTCTCGAGAGTTTCGATCCGCGGATTCAATCAGCGCGATGACTCGGGCTCGGATCCGCGGTCGTAATGGCGAAGATGTCCACGGTGGCAAAGGCGAACTTCACGACGATCGAGGTGGCGGGCCGCGAGGTGAAGCTCTCGAACCCGGGGAAGCTCTTCTTTCCCAAGCCCCGGTTCACCAAGCTCGACCTGGCCGAGTACTACATCGCCGTCGAGGAGGCCGCCGTCAACCAGCTCCGCGAGCGGCCCGGGACGATGAAGCGCTTCGTCGACGGGGTCAACGGCGAGTTCTTCTTCCAGAAGCGCGTTCCCAAGGGCGCGCCCGACTGGCTGCAGACGGCCACCTTCAGCTTCCCGAGCGGGCGCACCGCGACCGAGCTCGTCGTCAACGACGCGGCGCACCTCGTCTGGGCGGTCAACCTGGGGGTGGTCGACTTCAACCCGCATCCTGTCCGCCGCAGCGACCTCGATCGGCCCGACGAGCTTCGGGTCGATCTCGACCCGATGCCCGGGGTTCGCTGGAACACCGTCCGCAAGGTGGCGCTCTGTGTCCGGGACGTCCTCGAGGAACACGGTCTGGTCGGCTACCCGAAGACCTCGGGCTCTCGCGGCATCCACGTGAACGTGCGGATCGAGCCGCGCTGGGACTACATCGAGGTGCGCCGGGCGGCGCTGGCGCTGGCCCGCGAGGTCGAGCGGCGCCTGCCACGGAATGCGACCAGCAAGTGGTGGAAGGAGGAGCGTCACGGCGTCTTCGTCGACTACAACCAGAACGCCCGCGACCGCACGATCGCGTCGGGCTATTCGGTCAGGCCCGTCCCGGACGCGCGCGTCTGCTGCCCGATCGAGTGGGAGCGAGGTGCCGGACGTCGACCCTGCCGAGCTACGGCTCGACACCGTCCCGAACCGGGTCCGGAAGAAGGGCGACCCGGCGGCGGACATCGACGACCACGCGGGATCGCTCGACCAGCTGCTCGACCTCGCCCGGCGCGACGAGGAGGGTGGCCTCGGCGACGCCCCCTGGCCGCCGCACTTCGCCAAGCAGCGCGGCGAGCCCAAGCGGGTGCAGCCGTCGCGGGCCAGGAAGGCGGGCGCCGGGACGAAAAACCCGCAGTGAAGGGTGGCGGACCCGGGGCCTCGAGATCGCCAGCAACGTCCTGCGGGCCGTCTGCGGCCGCTAGGTGAGCTGATCGATCTTGCAGTCCTTCGGGTCCTTGTCGTCCCGCCAGCGGACGATCTTGGAGCCGTGGCGGATCCGGCCGCCGGAGGTGTGGTCGTAGGTGACCTCGACGACGAGCTCGGGCCGTAGCTCGTACCACTCGAGCTCGCGGTTGGCGTCCCAGCGGCTCGGATCGCCCGAACCCTTCTCGCCGGTCTCATATTCGGCGAGCGTCTTCACCAACTCCTTCTTCTCCTTCGCCTTCAGCCCCGAGGTGTGGCCGATCGGCCGCAGGTTCGCGTTGTCGTAGAGGCCGAGGATCAGAGAGCCCACCGTCCCCTCGTGCTTGCCGGGCCTCCAGCCCATGACGACGCAGTCGATCGTTCGCACCCGCTTGACCTTGACCATGCCCTTGCGCTGGCCCGGCTTGTACATCGCGCCCAGCTCCTTGGCGATCACACCCTCGCCCGAGAGGAGCCAGGGCTCCGCCTTCTTCGGCGAGGTTGTCAGCGGGGTCACCTCCACGGATCCCGAGGCCGTCTTCTTGCGCCCGGGCGCCGCCGCGATCATCTCCTCGAGCGCGGCGCGGCGATCGGCGAAGGGCTTCCCGGTGAGCTTCTGTCCGTCTTCGGCGAGCAGGTCGAAGGCCCGGAAGAGCGCGGGCGTCTGCTCGGCGAGCATGCGCACCCGCGATTCGGCCGGATGCAGTCGGTTCTGGAGCGCATCGAACTCCTCCCGCCCGTCGGTGTCCAGGATGACCAGCTCGCCGTCGAGCACGTAGCGGCCCTCGGGGAATCGAACCTCGGGGAAGTAGCGGCGCAGCGGCTTCCCGCCTCGCGACTGCATGTAGACGTCGTCGCCGTCGACGTAGACGATCGCCCGGAACCCGTCGTACTTCGGCTCGTATGCCCAGCCCTCGCCCTCCGGCAGGACCTTGCGCGACAGGGCGAGCTGCGGCTTGACCGGGGGCTTCAGGGGCAGCGCCACGTGTCGATCGTATCCGGGCGGCAGCCCCACCTAGGATCGCAGCGCATGGCAGCTCCAGCCACAACCCAGCCACCGCCGACCGCTGACTTCGTCGTGATCGGCGGCGGCATCCTCGGGCTCGCCGTGGCGCGCGAGCTGCTCCGCCGCCACCCCGATGCCGGCCTCTGCGTGCTCGAGCGGGAGGATCGGCTTGCGGCGCACCAGACCTCCCACTCGAGCGGTGTGATCCACGCCGGGATCTACTACGCCCCCGGATCGCTCAAGGCTCGGCTGTGCGTCGAGGGCGCGCGCCTGCTCTACGCGTATTGCGACGAGCGAGGGATCGAGGCCCGCCGGAGCGGCAAGCTGATCATCGCCACCTCCGAGTCCGAGCTGCCCGGCCTCGACGAGCTCGAGCGCCGCGGCCGCGAGAACGGGGTCCCGGGCCTGCGGCGGATCGGCCCGGACGCAGATCACCGAGATCGAGCCCCACGCCCGCGGGCGTGGGGCCCTGCACTCGCCCGCTACGGGGGTGGTCGACTTCGCGCGCGTGGCCGGGGCGTTCGCCGGCGACGTCGAGACCGCCGGTGGGTCCGTACTGACGAGTGCGGGGGTCAAGCGGTTGGTCCCGAGGGGCCGAAGCATCTCGGTCGAGCACGAGCGCGGGAGCACCGAGGCGGGCTTCGTGATCAGCTGCGCCGGGGCGTGGTCGGACCACCTCGCGGTCGCCGCCGGTGCGGCATCAGAGCCACGGATCGTTCCCTTCCGCGGTGGCTACCTGCGACTTCGTCCCGAGCGGCGCGAGCTGGTTCGCGCCAGCATCTATCCGGTCCCTGATCCCGACCTTCCCTTCCTCGGCGGGCACCTGACCCGAGGGATCGACGGCGAGGTGCTGCTCGGCCCCTCCGCTCTCATCGTGGGCGCCCGCGACGCCTACCGGCTGGCCCGGGTCCGACCCGCGGACCTGGCGTCGACCCTGGCCTGGCCGGGAACCTGGCGCCTCATCCGCCGCTTCTGGCGAACCGGGACCACCGAGCTCGGGCACGCGCTCAGCCGCCGCGCGTTCCTCTCCGAGCTGCGGCGCTTCATCCCCGAACTCGAGGTCCGGGACGTCCTCGCCGGGCCCTCAGGCATCCGCGCACAGGCACTCGACCGCGACGGCCGGCTGGTCGACGACTTCGTCGTCCACCGCACCGAGCGCGCGCTGCACGTTCGCAACGCGCCCTCCCCGGCCGCGACCTCGTCGCTGGCGCTGGCAAAGCTGATCGCCGACCAGACCGAGGATCTCGCCTAGCGGCGCCTAGCAGCCGCCGACGAGCAGGAAGATCACGACGATCAGGACGATCACCACCGCGCCGGCGATCAGCCTGCGGCGCAGATAGACGTCCCCGCCGCCGTAGTGCCGAGCCCCCATGTGACGGGTCGCGCCGGCGCGCGCCCTCGCATCATCGGCTCCGCGCTCATCCTCTCCCCCGACGAGCTCCTCGTCGTCCGTCGGCACCGGCTCGTCGCGGCGTGTCCGAGCGCGCGCCTCGGCCGCAGCTCGGCGCTCCTCTGGGCTTCTCCCTCCGGATTCGATGTGCTCAGCCTAAGGGACCCCGAGGTCGTTAAGGGTGAGGAACAGATCCCGGATCGGCCGGTAGCCGCCACCCGTCGGGATTGAGATCTGCTGCTGCTCGCCGACGTCACTGTTCACGATCTCGAGCTCGACCCGGGCAGAGGTGACTCCGCCAAGCCGCTGCCGGTCCGCCGGCGGGATGCCCACATCCGCGTCAACGGCGAACTCGTGAAAGACGCGATCGTCGAAGCCGACGCAAGCCCGGACCGTGCCGCGCACCGCCGGCGACGACGAGAGGTGCAACGCCTGCGCGACGGCATCGAGATCGCCGCGCAGGGCAACGGTGCGCAGCGGTGCGGCGATACGCTCGCAATCGACCCCTCCCTCGTTTCCCTCGCCCTCGAGGCGAGCTCGCCCGAACCAATCACGCGGCCGCACGTCGAGCGGCTCGTCCGACTCGTCCGTCCGGTTGATCCAGGCGTTGGCCTCAGCGAACGGGCCCGTACCCATCTCATAGCTGTCGCCGTAGACGGTGAGGAAGCCGTTCCGCCCGTTCGAGACGACCTTCCCACCCACCGGGAACCCGAGGGCGCTCGCGGTGAACCTCCAGTCGAAGCTGGGAATGCGGCGATCGCCGCCGCTCACGTATCCGCCCTCGAGCCGTAGGTGGAGCGGCGCGGAGAGCCGAGGCGCCCCGTGGACCTGCACGCGGAGGTCGATCTCGGTGCGGGCGGTGGAGATCGGGTGAGCGGCGGCGGAGTCGAGCATCGCCTCGGGCTCGACATTGGGATGGCTCGACCCACCGCAGCCCGCGAGCACGGCCACGCAGCAGGCGAATGCGAGCGATCGGCGCATGGCTGGGTAGTCTCACAACGTGGCGGTCCGCGAAGCGATCCCGCGGAGGGAGGAGGCCGGGGAGTCCGTCTCCTCGTTCGCCAAGTCGCTCTTCCTCGGCGAGATCCACGAGGAGCTCGTCTTCCCCTGGCCGGACCCCGACCGCTCAGAACAGGACCGGATTCGAGAGCTCAACGCCCAGATCCGCGAGTACTGCGCCGATCACTACGACCCGAGGCAGGCGGAGGAGGAGCGGTGGATCCCGGACCGGGTGCTCCGCGACCTCGGGGAGATCGGGGCGCTCGGGCTCTATGTGGAGGAGGAATATGGCGGGCAGGGCCTCTCGCAGACGGGATACGCCACGGGTCTTCGAAACCATCGGCCAGATCGACGCCACCCTCGCGATCGTGCTCGGCGTGCACCAGTCGATCGGCTTCAAGGGGATCTCTCTCTTCGGCACCGACGAGCAGAAGCAGCGCTTCCTCCCCGATCTCGCCAGCGGCCGGAAGCTCGCCGCCTTCGCGCTGACCGAGACGGAGGCCGGCTCGGACGCCTACCACGTGCGTTCCCGAGCGGTCGAGCAACCCGACGGCTCCTGGCTCCTGAACGGGGAGAAGCGATACATCGGCAATGGCTCCAGAGCCGACGTGATCACGACCTTCGCCCGGGCCGAGGTGGGCGGTGAGGACAGGCACATCGCGCTCTTGCTGGAGAAGGGGATGAGGGGCCTCGAGGTGGGCGAGCGCTACGACACCATGGGCCTGCGGGCGAATGACCTGCGGCGGCTCTACTTCAAGGACGTCCGCGTGCCGGCCGAGAACGTGCTCGGCGAGCCCGGCCAGGGCTTTCGGGTGGCGATGCAGGTCCTCAACAACGGCCGCATCGGCCTCGGGAGCGGCTCGGTGGGCGGCGCCAAGAAGCTGCTCGACCTGGCGATCGACCACGTCAAGGAGCGTCGTCAGTTCGGCCGCCCGCTGGCCGACTTCGAGCTCGTCCAGGACAAGATCGGCTGGATGGTCTCCTACCTGTTCGGCCTCGAGTCGATGACCTACCTGACCTGCGGCCTGGTCGACGCCGGCGTCCCCGACTACTCGCTCGAGTCGGCGATCTGCAAGGTCTCCGGCACCGAGTTCCTCTGGTACGCGGCCAATCGGGCCCTCCAGCTGGCCGGGGGCGAGGGCTACATGCGGGACCTGCCCTACGAGAAGGTGCTCCGCGACACCCGCATCTATCCGATCTTCGAGGGCGCCAACGACGTCCTGCGAGCGTTCATCGCTCTCGGGGGGTTCAAGCCGGTGGGCGAGAAGCTCGAGGGCCTCTCCGAAATCGAGTTGAGCGACCCGATCGGATCGATTGGGGTCCTGATCGACTATGCCAGTGAGCGGATCCAGCGCGAGGTGAGGCCCGACAAGCTCAGCATGGCCCACGAGGAGCTGTCCGACCACGCCGCTGCGGTCTCCGAGCAGGTGAAGCGGCTGGCGAGTGTGACCGAGAAGCTCCTGCGGGAGCATCGGAAGGACATCATCGAGCGGCAGTTCCAGCAGAAGCGGCTCGCCGACAACGTCGCCGACATCTACGCCCAGGTGGCGCTGCTCTCGCGCGTCAGTCACATCTTCGAGGACCAGGGTGTCGAGCCCTCGGGCCAGGAGCGGTTCATCGCGGACACGTTCTGCCGGCGCGCCGCGGCCCGCGTGGAGAGCCGGTTCGATCAGATCGAGTCGAACGACGACGAGCGGATGACGGCGATCGCCAAGCTCGCCTACAAGCGCGGCTCCTACGGCTACGCGCTGTTCGAGGACTGACCGCGCCAGCGGCCTTGCGTTCTGCCGCTCGCGGGCAACTGCCGGAGCAGCCGCAAGCGGATGAGGAGGCAGCCTATTGGCCGACTACGGCTTGATCCTGGAGGGTCGTCGTCTGGCCCGTGGCGTCACCGCTCGGGACGGGCGTGGGATGTGGCGGGTGCGCGTGGCTGTTTGCGTGGCTGTTCGACGAGCCACCGGCGTTCGAATGAGCGGGGGGACCCGTTTCGCCGGATAGCCCGGGCGGCGTCAGGTCCTTCAACCCGATTGCCTTGCCGCGGTCGTGGCCGATCGCCTCGCCCTCTGCCTTCGCGCGTTGCTCGAGAGCATGCTGGTGGGCGGTCGCAGACTTGCCCTGGCTGACAGTCCCAAGCTTGCCGGCGCCCCGGGTGTCCTCGGCTGCGGGCTGCGCGGAGCGCTGTTCGCTCGAGCTCACCCCACTCCCCTTCGCAGGCTGGTTCGGCAGCGTGATCCCGATCGCATCGAAAGCGGAGCGGGCGGGCGAGGGCACGGTGACTCCGGCGACCGCCAGTCCGGCAAGCACCAGCGGAATCAGCGCGACGGCGACGGCAACCCTGGCTACCGACGTGAGTAGCGACCGCCGCCGTCGTCTCGCCGTGGCGGTGCCGTCCGCGGCGCCTTGCCGCACCACCCGTGTCTCCGCCTCGATCGTCGAGGCGCGGGCGGCCGCCGCGAGGCGCGGAACGAGGTCCCCCCCGAGCCTGGGGTCGGGGTGCGCGGGCACAGCCGCACGTAGGGCATTCATGAATACGACGACGTCGCTCATCCCACCTTCGTAAGCGCCGTTCTCGCTCACAGGGTTACCGCCTTGCGCGCCAGCTCCCGCTGCACCGCTGCGAGCCCGCGGCGCTGCAGCGCCTTGATCGCACCCGGGCGCTTGCCGAGCGTCTTCGCGACATCCTCGATGCTCATGTCCGCCAGCACGCGGAGAAGCAGGACGGCACGCTGCTCGTCGGAGAGGGCGGCGAGCACTCGCTGGACCTCCTCGACTCCGATTCGGGCGAGCGCCTCCTCCGCCGCGTCGTCCGCCCGGCCGCTCGGCTCAGGGGGCTCCGGGGAGAAATCGACGGGGCGGCGCGCCGTATGGCGCCGGGCGTCGATCAGGCGGTGGTGGGCGATCATGAAGACCCAGGACCGAAAGCCCTTCTCCTCGCCATCGAAGGTGGAGATGTCGCGCGCCACCTGCAGGAAGACCTCGCCGAGGACGTCTTCCGGATCCGGCGCGTTGTTCGCGCGCAGATAGCCGAGGACGCCGGGCGCAAGCCCGCCATAGAGCTCCTCCCAGGCGGCCTCGCTCCCCTGCCTGGCCGCCTCCAGGAGCGAGGTGAAGCGCTCCGGGGACATCCTTGGGCGACGGTACCGCAGATCTCCACCAGCCGAGCCGGTGCTTAACCTACAGCCTGTATGTCAATGGCATCGACCCCTACGCACGTCGGACGCCGGGAGACGGAAGCGCGCGCGACCCGGGAGGCCTTGATCGAGGCTGCGCTCGAGCTCTTCACGGAGCGGGGTTATGCCGCCGTGGGGACCGAGGAGATCGTCGCGCGCGCCAAGGTCACCCGCGGCGCGCTCTACCACCACTTCGAGGACAAGCGCGATCTCTTCCGCGCCGTCTTCCAACGGGTCGAGGGTGGCTTGATGGAGCGGATCGGCGCCAGAATGAAGGCTGCCAGCGATCCCTGGGAGCTGATGCTCAACGGAATGCGCTCCTTCCTGGACGCCTGCGAGGAGCCGGCCGTCAAGCAGGTCGCCCTCACCGACGCCCCGTCGGTCCTCGGCTGGCAGGAGTGGCGCGAGATCGACAACCGCCACGGCCTCGGATTGACGCGCACTGCGCTCGAGGGCGCGGTCGCGGCCGGCGTGCTTCGCCCGATAGCTGTGGAGCCGATGGCGCACCTCTTCGTCGCGGCCCTCTCCGAGGCTGCTTTCGTGATCGCCTACGCCGACAGGCCGCGGAAGGCCCGGGCCGAGGTGGAGCAGGCCCTGCTACAGCTGGTCGAGGGGCTTCGGGTGTAGGCCGTCACGGGTGGCGCGCCTGAAGGAGCCGCGGCGTCAGTTGAGGCGCTCGACGAGCATTGCCTCGCCCTGCCCGCCGGCGACGCACATCGTCTCGAGGCCGACGTGGTGGTCGTCGGTCTCCATCGCGTTGAGCAGGGTGCCCATGATCCGGGCCCCTGTCATGCCGAACGGGTGGCCAAGGGCGATCGCCCCGCCGTGCGTGTTTAGCTTCTCCAGCGAGATGTCGCACTCGGCCATGATCGGGATCACCTGGGCGGCGAAGGCCTCGTTGAGCTCCACGGCCTCGACGTCCTTGATCGTCATCCCGGCTCGGTCGAGCACCTTTTTGATCGCCCCGATCGGGGCGACACCCATGTACTCGGGCTCGTTGCCGTGCGTGGCCGCCGTGCCGATCTTCGCACGCGGCTTCAGGCCGAGCTCCCTGGCGCGATCCTCCGACATCACCAGCACGGCTGCCGCGCCGTCGTTGAGCGGGCAGGAGTTGCCGGCGGTGACTCCACCGCCGCCCTCGAACGCCTCGGGCAGCTCGGCAAGCTTTTCGAGCGTCGAGCTCGGCCGCGGGCCGTCGTCCTTCGTTGCCTCGGTGCCGTCCGGGAGCTCGACCGGGACGATCTCGCGGTCGAAGAAGCCGTCCTCCTGGGACTTGACCGCCAGCTCCTGCGAGCGCTGGGCATACTTGTCCATGTCCGCGCGGCTCACCTCGTATCGCTTGGCCACGTTCACCGCGGTGACGCCCATCTCGATGTACGCGTTCGGAGTCCCGTCCTTGCCCTGCAGGCGCTCGTTCTGATCCGCCACCCCGGCGGGCTCGGTCCGCTCGTTGTAGCGGCTCACCCATTCGACGCCGGCGGCGATGTAGGTGTCCCCCTGGCCGGCGCGCACCGCGTTGGCGGCATGCCGGATCGAATCGAGGCTGGAAGCGCAGTAGCGCGACATCGTCACGCCGTTGACCGTCTCGGGCAGCTTCTTGGAGAGCAGGACCATTATCCGGGCGATGTTGAACGCCTGCAGGCCCTGCGGCATGCCGCAGCCGCAGAAGACGTCCTCCACCGAGGACGGCTGGACCTCTGGATTGCGCTCGAGCAGCTCGTCGATGACGAAGGCGCCCAGCTCGTCCGGCCGCAGCTGGGCCAGCGATCCCTTGAAGGCCCTGCCGATGGGCGTGCGGACGGTGTCGACGATCACTGCTTCGGGCATCTGCGCCTCCTTACCGGGATGGGTGGGAAATGGTATGGGGCCAAGGCTCCCGGGGGCCTCTAGGATGGCGGTGATGGCTGATAGGCAGCCAGAGGAGGCCTCGAAGGCCGAATCGAATCCTCCCGAGGCGGCGAAGGCCGGCACCGGCACCAAGAGCGGCGCCACCAAGGCCCCGACGACGCCAGTGGCCGCGAAGGCCGGCACCGGATCGCCGGACCCCAACCTGCAGGAGCGCATCGAGGGCCTGCAGGGGTGGGTGGCGGAGATCGAGCGCAAACAGGCACGGCTGACCTACTTCGGCGCCCTAGCCGTGCTGCTCGCGATCGCGGCTGCGGGCGCGGCGCTCTATTTCGGGCTCACGAACCGGTCCGACAGCGCCAAGAAGAGCGACCTCGACGCACTCACGAAGAGGGTCGACTCGCTCCAGGGTGCAGTGACGAAGAACAGCAAGGACACGCAGAACGCGCTCAACGCCTCGATCGCCCAGCTCCAGCAGTCGATTTCGGGTCTCCAGAAGCAGCAGACAAAGACCGCGGCGACGATCTCGACGCTGCAGGCCCAGGTGGCCGCGGGCGCCGCGGCCAAGGGCGCAGCCGCGGGGGCAGCGCCTACAGGCACGACGACCACCGCGACGACGCCTGGGGCGACCAAGAAGCCGTAGATAGTGGCGTATGCCACTAAATTGCGCCACGCCTGGGACGCACGTCCGCTGAGTGCTCTAGCGTGACGCGCGAAATCGGCTCGAAAGGAGGTCCTCGATGCCTGAGGGCTATTGCGTCAAGGAACGCAAGAAGGTCGAGATCAAGGATCCGCAGCAGGTCACGATGAAGAATGGGCGCCCGGCTATCCAGGGCACCTGCCCGGACTGCGGAACCAAGATCTTCAAGATCGGGAAGCTCTCCTAGCCTTGGCTCTCCGTACGCGTGGGGGACCATCCACGCGCGCCCGTCGGCCCGCCGGGGTTGGCGGGACGCGTGCCCTGATCTGATCAAGCAGGCGTGTCGCGACCTCGGCCGGCGTCTCATCCGGCCGAGGATCGCCGTTCTCCCGGCCGAGAAACGGGTTCAATCCGGGATCGGCCCGCGCGCGTAGGAGCTTAGGCAGGCGCCGAAGCGCCCTGCCCAACGACTACGAACGCAGTGGAGGTGGTGGATGCGCTTGAACCGACGTTTTGCGGCTCTGCTCGCGATTGGGGCCGCAGTCGCGGTGCCGATGGTGGGTTGCGGCGGTGGCGACGACAACGACACGAGCAACGCGGCCACCCAGGCGCCCCCGGCGTCAACGACCGGTGGCGCGACGGCGGGCGGCGCAGGCACGGTCAGCCTGGCCGCCACCGAATTCAAGTTCAACCCCTCGGACCCGACCGTCCAGTCCGGCGAGGTCACCTTCAACCTGAAGAACGACGGGCGTTACCCTCACTCGCTCGAGATCGAGGACGTCAACGGCCAGGACGAGGAGATCGAAGGAGACGTCTCGTCCGGGCAGTCCGGAACGCTGAAGGTGAACCTGCCGCCCGGGAAGTACGAGTTCTACTGCCCGGTCGACAACCACAGGCAGATGGGC
Source organism: uncultured Solirubrobacterales bacterium (assembly GCA_963801055.1). Lineage (GTDB taxonomy): Bacteria > Actinomycetota > Thermoleophilia > Solirubrobacterales > 70-9 > DASUPK01. The sequence continues at coordinate 120,906 of CAWDDE010000005.1, forward strand.
ATGACCGGGGAGATCACCGTCAAGTGACCTAAGGAAGGGGCGGCTACCCAGTCACCTACGGAAACGCCACTACGCCCCCGAGGACGCCGACGTAGGCCGTGCCCTCTGGCCCCAGCGTCCGGGGGCGTAGCCCTGTCACGCATCCCACGGCGAGCATAGGGGAGACTTTGTGGCGATGGAGCAGAAGTCGCTCGAGCTGATCCTGGCCCGGAATTTCCTCACGAGCCTCTCCACGCCTGCCTTCCTCGTGGATGTAAGAGGGGCGTTGGTCTTCTACAACGAGGCAGCGGGGGCGATGCTGGGGATCTCCTTCGAGGAGTCGGCGCGGACGCCCGCCGAGGAGTGGAGCCAGGCGATCGGTCCCTTCGACGCTGACGGGGCGCCGCTCCCGATCGAGGAAATCCCGACCACCAAGGCGCTCCGCCGGGGCCAGCCTGCGCACGGGACCTTCACCATGCGCTCGATGAAGGGCGACGCCTTCGAAATCGAGTCCACCGTCCTGCCGATCGTCGCCGAGGGCGGGCAGGCGGGAGCGATGATCTTCATCTGGACGCGAGGCAACTCCCATGGCGCCGATTAGAGGTCTATAGGCTGGGGAGGAGAGAGGAGACGGTGAGAGGCAGATGAAGCTCAAGGTATGGGGAGCACGGGGTTCGGTCCCGGCGCCGGGGCCTGAGATGAACCGCTACGGCGGCAACACCTCGTGCGTCGAGCTCGAGCTCTCGGACGGATCGACCCTGATCATCGACGCCGGCACGGGGATCCGCAGCCTGGGCGTCGGCATCGCCAGGAGCCTGCCCAAGATCAACATCCTGCTCACCCATCTTCACCTCGATCACATCCAGGGGCTGATGTTCTTCGCGCCGTGCTTCTCCTCGGAGTCCCAGATCACGATCTGGGGGCCGTCCTCGCCCGAGGCGTCGCTCGAGGAGCGGATCGCGCGCTACATCTCCGCTCCCCTCTCCCCCGTCGAGGTCCGCGAGCTTCCCTGTGGGATCAGCTTCCTCGACACGCCCGCGAGCGAATGGGAGCTCGGTCCCGCCACGATCCGCGCCGAGTCGGTCACCCACCGCGGGCCGACCCTCGGCTACAGAATCACCGACGCCGACACCACCCTGACCTACATCTCGGACCACGAGCCCGGCCTCGGGGCTCCACTCGAGACGCTGGAGCCTGAGTGGATCTCCGGATTCGACCTCGCCCGGGATGCGGACCTGCTGATCCACGACTGCCAGTACACGGACGAGGAGTACCCCGAACACGTGGGCTGGGGCCACTCCAAGCTCACCGACACCCTCACCTTCGCGCGGCGGGTTGAGGCGCAGCGGCTGCTGCTCTTCCATCACGACCCGCTGCATTCGGACGACTTCCTCGATCGCTTCCACCAGACCGCCCAGGAGCGCTGGGTCGAGCTCGGCGGCCCGGCCGGCACGGTCGAGATGGCGGCGGAGACGCAGGAGATCGAGATCGCCGCTCCGGCGAAGATCGCCGCCGCCGGCTAGACGTCGGGCGTTCGGTCCGCCCAGGGCCGCTCGGCCTCGAGCTGGGCGGCGAGGGAGATCAGGGTCGCCTCATCGTTGGGCCGCCCGACGAGCATGACCGAGCGGGGCAGCCCAGAGTCGGTGAAGCCCGCCGGGACCGCGGCGGCGGGCTGACCGGTGTAGTTCCAGGCAGCCCCGTACGGATAGACGTTGCTCATCCCGTTGATGGTCCGCAGCGCACCCTTCCCGCGCCAGTGACCGATTTTCACGGGGAGCTGTGCCGTCGCCGGAGTGATCAGCAGGTCGAAGTCCTTGAACATGCCTTGGATCCGCGAGGCCATTGCGGGCATCCGGTCGCGGACCTTGGCCAGGCGGCGGTCGCTGAACAGGCGGCCCAGGCGCATCAAGCCCTGTGTCTGCGCGGAGAGCCGCTCCGGGTGAGGAAGAGACAGCCCCTCGTCGCGCATCCCTCGGAAATAGAGGGGATAGAACTCGGTCAGCATGGGGCCGTAGTGCGGCGCTTGTTCCTCCACCTCGTGGCCGAGCTCCCTGAGCAGCCCGACCGTCTCCTCGTAGGCGGCGAGCACCTCCGGCGCCTTCCGGACCGGCAGCACGGTCTTCGTCGTGCAGGCGATCCGCAGCTTTCCCGGTGAGCTTCGAGCGGCCTCGACCAGCGGCCGCTCCAGCGCTGGCGGGGACTCGAAGTCGCCCCTCTCGGCGCCGCTCATCACGTCGAGATAGAGGGCGGTGTCCATCACCGTCCGGCTCACGCAGCCGGAGACGGAAAGCCCATACCAGTGCTCGCGGTCCGGAGAGAGTGAGACGCGGTTGCGCTGGGGCTTGAGGCCGAAGAGCCCGCAGTAGGCGGCCGGCCACCGGATGGAGCCCGCCCCGTCCGTGGCGTGAGCGATCGCGCACATTCCAGCCGCCGTCGCCACGCCGCTCCCTCCGCTCGAGCCGCCGCAGGTCCGCGACGCGTCCCAGGGGTTGCGCGTGTCGCCCCAGGTGGGGCTCTCGGTGAAGCCGTAGAACGCGAGCTCGGGAAGGTTCGTCTTGCCGATGATCGTGGCCCCCGCCTCGCGCAGCTTGCAGACCGTGAGGCTGTCCTCAATGGCGGCCTCGCCGTACGCGGCCGTGCCGTGAGTGGTCACCTCGCCCGCGTAGTCGACGTTGTCCTTGATCGCCACTGGCACCCCGAGCAGGGGCGCTTCATCGCCGGAGGCGAGCCGTTCCTCGGCACGCTTCGCGTCGGCGCGGGCCTGCTCGGGGAGCACGACGCGAAACGCATTCAGCTTCGGCTCGATCCTCGAGATGCGCTCCAGATAGAGATCGACCAGCTCGTTGGGTGAGACCTCCCTGGCGCGCACCATCCCCGCGACGTGTGCGGCGCCGGCGAAGGCGACCTCGTCGTCAACGCGTCCGCATCACGCTCACAGCCGCCATCCTTCCGCATCGAGCACCTCCTCGGCCGCGCGGGCGCCTGAGCGCACCGCCCCCTCCATGTAGCCGCACCAGACCGTCGCCGTCTCGGCTCCCGCCCAGTGAATCCGCCCCGCCGGCTGACGCAGCGCCTCGCCATAGTTGGCGAGCGCCCCGGGGGCGAAGGAGCAGACGGGGCCGCCCCGGCTCCACTCCTCCTCGGCCCAGGCGGTCTCGATGTAGATCCCGGGCTGCGCGGCCTCCGACCCGAAGAGCCGCTCGAAGCACTCCAGCACCACCCGGCGCCGATCCGCCTCGGAGCGGCGAGCGTGCCTGATCGCCTCTGCTCCCGCGATGAAGCCGAGCAGCACTCCGGGGGCTCCGTCGGGTGGGGAGTTGTCGAAGGTCGCCGTCACCGGTTCGCCGTCGCTGACCGCCTGACCAGTCAGGCCCCGCTCCCGCCAGAAGGGCTCCGGATAAACGGCGGCGCATTTCGTCAGGGCCCCATGCGCCATCCGCTGTGTGAGCTGGTCACGGCGGCCGCCGAGCGAGGGGGCGAAGGCGATCCGCGCCGCGAGCGGCGGTGGGACGGCGACGATCACCCGCTGCGCCCGCGACCGAACCCCGTCGGCTTCCACCCCTACGCCGCCTCCGTCCTGGGCGATCCGGCGCACCGGCGCGCTGAGGACTACGGCGTCGCCCAGCTCCGCCGCGAGCCTCTGCGAGATCAGCTGCGAGCCCCCGACGAAGCGGTCCTGCTGTGCGCCGCCCTCGACATCGAGCAGCGCGTCGAAGCTCCCGGCCGAGCTCACGTAGGAGAGCATCCAGAGGGCGGACAGCTCGGCCGTCCCCGTCCCCATCACGGTGCCGGTCGCGATCTCGAGCAGGCTGCGCGCCTTCTTGGTGCGGGCTGCCTTGCGAACCCAGCTCGCCAGCGTCTGCGAGTCGAGTTCAGCCGCCTTGGGGGCCGTCCACGGTGCGTCGGCCGGCACCCGGCGGGCCGCGCGGCGCAGCCTGCGCCGGGCGCGGTCGATATCGAGCAGGACGTGCGGCGCGAGGCGCGGAATCGTGCCCTTGTAGCGGCGGAGCTTGCCGCGGAGCTCGAGCAGGTTGCGGCCCTCGTGATAGGTCGGGAAGGTCTCGATCCCGAGCTCGCCCGCCAGCGCCAGCAACCGGTCCTGGGTCGGCCCGACCCACTGCCCGCCCATCTCGACGACCTTGCCCGCGCCGATCGAGGCGTTCACGGTGCGGCCGCCGACCCGGTCACGCGCCTCGATGACGAGCACGCTCCGCCGGGCGGCGACCAGCTCGCGCGCCGCCACCAGGCCGGCAAGGCCGGCGCCCACCACGACGACGTCGGCGTCTCGTCGTCCGGGGGCGGCGGGCACGCGCCAACGCTATCGAGGGCGCTCCGGGGGCCGCTCGCCATCAGATCGCGGCCACAGGCACCGGCTCCATGCGCTTGCGCTCAGAGTGGACCGGCCGTGGCCGCTAAGCGGCGGCCTGGCGGTGCGGGAGCTTCCAGTCGGGGCGCACGAAATGACACGTGTAGCCGTGCGGGTAGCGCTGCAGGTAGTCCTGGTGCTCGGGCTCGGCCTCCCAGAACGGCCCGGCCTCGCTCACCTCGGTCACGACCTTGCCCGGCCACAGGCCGGAGGCGTCGACGTCGGCGATCGTCTCCTCCGCCACCCTGCGCTGCTCGTCGGTCGTATAGAAGATCTCCGAGCGATAGCTGGTGCCGATGTCGTTCCCCTGCCGGTCCTTGGTGGTCGGATCGTGGATCTGGAAGAAGAACTCCAGGATGTCCCGGTAGGAGATCCGCTCGGGATCGAAGACGATCTCCACCGCCTCGGCGTGGCCGGGATGGTTCCGGTAGGTCGCGTTCGGCGTTCTCCCCGCCGGTGTATCCGACGCGGGTCGAGATGACGCCGTCGCGCTTGCGAAGCAGCTCCTGCGCGCCCCAGAAGCAGCCTCCCGCGAGGATCGCGGTCTCGGTGTTGTTTGTCACGGCGCTGCTCCTTCCGTCGAGGTCAATTCCAACCTTGCCGTACTCCACAGTCCATCGTAGAGCCGGTTCGTTACCCGCCCAGGCAGGCTCACATGCCGGGCATCGGCTGGCGTGACCAGGGCATCAGCGCCCGGGTGAACCGGCGCCACCGGTACCGGCGGAGCGCCTTACGGACCAGCTCCTTGTCATGCGGATAGGTGAGCAGCTCGTCGGCCTCGTCCGGGGTCACCCAGCGAAGCTCGTCGACCTCCCCGTGGGGCTCGAAACCACCCTCGACCGGCTCCATCAGCCAGTAGCGGACCAGCTTGCGCCGCGCCTTTCGGTCCAAATAGGAGACGTGGGGCAGCTCGGCGATCGGCTCGCATCGGTACCCGGTCTCCTCCTCCACCTCGCGCAGCGCCGCCTCGGTCCAGCTTTCACCCTCCTCGAGCTTGCCCTTGGGCAGCGACCAGTCCATGTACTTCGGGCGGTGGATGACCGCCACCTTGGTGCGGCCCTCGCCGTCGCGCGCAAGGAGCACGCCGCCGGCGGCGGCGATCTCCGGCATGCCGTCCCCTATCTCGAAGTCCTCGCGGCCCACAAATGCAGCCTATCCGGGCCCGATTCGCAGCCTAGGTGACCTCGGCGAACTGCCGAAGTCCTTCCTTGCCGCCGCCGATCAGCGGATCGCCGTGGGCGAAGAGCAGGTTGTCGAAGTCGCGGTCGAGCAGCCGGGAATAGGCCTCACGGAGGCCGACCTTGACGGCCTCCGGATCGTCCCCGAGGAGGCGGTCGGAGACGAAGCGCATCTCGCCTCCGTAGCGGACGATCCCATCCGCGATCACCAGGGCGCCCGCGTCGCGGATCAGTAGGGCGGCCTCATCCGGGCAGATCGCGCCCACCTCGAGCGCCTCGATCCCGCTCGCCACCTCCTCGCCGAAGTCGAATCCCTGAACCTGCGGACCGCCCTCGAACTCGTGCAGTCCCGGTTTCGAGCACTCGATCGAGCAACCGAACTCATCCGCGAAGCGCTCGGCGTGGCGCAGGTGGTGGCGGTTGCTGAGCAGGATCACCTCGGGCGGTTCCTCCCGGAACGCGGCCATCCCCTCGCCGGGCGGAAGCAACGGGTCGATCAGGGCGCCGGACGCGGGCACCCAGTGCGAGCTGACCTCGATCTGGATCTTCGGGTGCTCGGCTGTCCAGTGCCAGACGCCGGGAATGACTTCCTCCATGACGACACCATAAATACCATCGGGTGGGTGCGGACCCTCGGGATCGATCTCGCCGCGCAGCCGGCCAACACCAGCGCGTGCGCAGTCGACTGGCGATCGGGCCGGGCCGTGGTCACGGACCTCCGCTCGGCGCTCGACGACGAGGCGCTGCTGGAGGCGATCGTGCTCGCCGACAAGGTTGGAATCGATGCCCCGTTTGGCTGGCCGGACGAGTTCGTGGACGCCGTCGTCGCCCACCGAGATCGGGCCGGATGGCCGGGCCGCGAGGAGGACCAGGACCTCTACCGGTTCCACCTCAGCTTCCGGGCGACGGACCGGCGCCTGATCGAGGGCGGTGCCCGCCGCCCGCTGAGCGTCTCCACCGATCTGATCGCGGTGGTCGCGATGCGCTGTGCATACCTGCTGGACCGCCTCGCCGCGATGGGTGAGCCGGTCGACCGCGCCGGTGCCGGCAAGGTGATCGAGGCCTATCCGGCACCCGCCCTGAACTCGTGGGGGCTCTCGGCGACCGGCTACAAGAGCAAGGTCGGGGCCTCCCGGCTGCCCGAATTGCTGTCTCGCCTCGAGGATGGGCTGGGCGGCCTCGAGATGACGGTGCAGCAGCGCCAGGCGGCCGAATCCGATCACAACTGCTTCGACGCCCTGATCGCTTCGCTCGTTGCACGCGCAGCGGCACTCGGGCTCACCCAGCCTCCGGACCCGGGTACGGAGGCGGACCGGGCCGTCCGCGAGGGCTGGATCCACGTGCCGACGAACCCCCTCCCCCACCTGATCGAGGCATGACGGCCGGCGAGCGACGCATCAACTTTCGCTGCGTGCCGTCTTCAGCGAGATATTCACGGTCTACCGGCGCCACTGGGCGTTCCTGATCCCGGCCGCGATCGTCATTCTGCTGCCGCAGTCGATCCTGGACGCGACGCTCGACGGCCGGGACGTCGAGGGCTTCCGGAGCGCCAAGGACATCGCGCTCTTCGGGGCCGTCCTGCTGACGGCCGCCGTCAACCTGGTGGGTCAGGCGATCTACGCCGGGCTCACCGCCGCCGCCGACGTCGATTGGCGCGCCGGCCAGCCCCTGCCCCCGCTCTCGACCCTGATCCGCTCGCTGCCGATCGGCGGCCTGATCGTGCTCGACCTCCTGGTCAGCATCGGAGCCGCAATCGGCATCCTCCTCCTGGTCGTGCCCGGCCTGATCTTCCTCGCCTACGTCGGGATCTCGCCCGCGGTGATGAAGCTCGAGCATCGGGGCCCGCTGGCCGCGATGCAGGCGCAGCGTCGAGCTCGTCCGCGGAAACCTCCGGCGGGTCTTCGCGATCGTCGTCGGGGTGATCCTGCTCACCGAGCTGGCCGTGCAGGCGATCACCTTTCCCTTCCACGGACTCGCCCTGGTGACGGCAGTCGACCTCGTCGCCGAGGGTCTGCTCCAGCCGATCGAGGGCCTGGCGGTCGTCGTCGTCGCGATCCGTCTGCTCGAGCTGCGCGGCGAGGCGGCGGCCCCGAGCGAGATGGCGAGGGCCCTCGTCCCGGAAGCGCGAATGAAAACGGGCCGCCCCCCTAGGGCGGCCCGTATGAGTCGAAGCGGCGGCGGGCGGGTTTCCTACTCCCCCGGCACGCGCCAGTCTCCCCCGCCGGCGGGCCCCCGTCATCGGGAGGAACTGCGGGACTTCGCTCAGTAGTTCCCCCCTCCACAAAAGAAAGGGCCGGAGCGTGAACTCCGGCCCTTCTGCTTCCCTGCTTCAGCTTCTTCAGGCGGGCGGTCAGTCGCGCGGGCGTCGGTCGCTGCCGACCTTGTCCTTCACCTTGTCGGCGACGTCGTCGACCTTCTCCTTGACGCTCGAAACTGCGCGGTCGATCTTGCCCTCGCGCTTCAACTTCTCGTCGTCGGTGAGGTTGCCGGCCGCCTGCTTCGTGCGGCCCTTTGCCTCATCGATGTGCTGACCCATTTTCGATCGTCTCCTTTATCGCTCCCCCGTCCCTTACCCGACCGTCACAGCGGAAAACGGCGTGACAGCGGCGCCCGCGGGCGCGATGATCAGGGTGTGAGCACCACGCGAGAGCGACTGAGCCAGGACGACGCCCAGATCCTGCGCCTCGAGTCACCCACGATCAAGGGCCACACGGGGAAGGTTCTGGTCGTCGCCCCCGGCTCCGACGGTAAGGCGCTCTCGGTCGACCGGCTTCGCGACCAGGTCGCGGAACGGATCGGGGCGTTTCCGCGGCTCAGCCAGCGGGTGGAGGAGCCCCGCTTGCGGCTTGGCCGGCCGGCCTGGGTTCAGGCGCCCGATGTGGACCTCGGCTGGCACATCGCCGAGCCGGATCGGGCCGATCCGCTCTCCGATGAGGAGCTGAGGCGCGCAGTCGGGGATCTGCTCTCCGAGCGCCTCGACCACACCCGGCCGCTGTGGCGCTTCGACGCGCTCCCGCTGACCGGCGACCGAACCGCCCTGGTCGGGCGGATCCACCATGCGATGGCGGACGGGGTGAGCGCGATCCGGCTCGCCGCCGGCCTCCTCTGGGACCCGGAGGCTGAATCGCCGTCCTCGCAGCCCGCAGCCCACTCCCCCGGCCCGGGCCCCACGGCCGGATCCTCGGCTGCGGCGCGGCCGCCCCCCGATGCAAGCGAGGCACGCGAGGCACGCATCCTGGTCCGCCTGCCCGGAGCGCTCTGGCGCGAGCTGCGGCCCGGCGCGGACTCGGACCTCGACCGCCACATCGGGCCGGCGCGCGAGGTCGCCTGGACGAGCTTTCCACTCGAGCGAGTGAAGCGGATCGGGCACCGCGCCCGGGAGGCGCCACCGTCAACGACGTCGTCCTCGCGGTGGTCGCCGGTGGGCTGCGCCGCTGGCTGCGAAGCGGCGATGGATCGCCCCGCGACCTGCGAGTCCAATGCCCGGTCTCCCTGCACGTCCGGGAGGAGGCCGAGGGGAAGCTCGGCAATCGCGACTCGTTCATGAACCTCGACCTGCCGATCGCCGAGGAGGATCCGATCGCCCGGCTTCGCCAGATCAACTCCGAGACGAGCGAGCGGAAGCTCGATCACGACGCGGACACGCTCTACGCGTTCTTCCACGCGCTGGGGCGGTTCCGGCCCCTGTACCGCGGCGTGACCAGGCTGACCTCCGGCCCGCGGGAGTTCGCGCTGTCGGTCTCGAATGTGCCGGGACCGCGGCAGCGGCCTCTGATCCTGGGGCATGCGGTCGAGCAGTTCTGCTCCTTCGCGGAGCCCGCCGACCGGCACGCCCTGCGCCTGTCGATCGTCTCGTTCGGGGGAGAGCTCGCCTTCGGCCTCTGCTCGGACCCGGAGGCGATCTCGGACCTCGACGACCTGCGGGGCTCGCTCGCCGACTCGATCGCGGAGCTCGAGGGGGCGGTCTAGTGCCTCGAGCGAGACGATCCCTCTCGGAGTATGAGCGCAAGCGCGACTTCTCCAAGACAAACGAGCCGAGCGGAAAGCCGGCGAAGGGGAAGGGGAAGTCCAAGGCCCGCCGCCGCCATCCCCGCTTCGCGTTCCAGAAGCACTCGGCGACCTCGGAGCACTACGACCTGCGGCTCGAAGTCGACGGTGCGCTGGCGTCCTGGGCCGTCCCCAAGGGGCCGTCCCTCGATCCCCGCGACAAGCGCCTGGCGATGCGGACCGAGGACCATCCCCTCGAGTACCTCGAGTGGGAGGGCGTGATCCCGGAGGGCGAGTACGGCGCCGGACCGATGATCGTCTGGGACCGCGGCGTCTTCCAGAACATCTCGGAGACCCGGCGCGGCGAGCCGATGGAGCTGGCCGAAGGCGATCGAGAAGGGCGACGTGAAGCTCTTCATGCTCGGCGAGAAGATCAAGGGCGCCTACGCGCTGGTCCGGACCCGCCCGGCCGGCGAGCGCGAAAGTGGCTGCTGATCAAGAAGCGGGACGAGGGCGCCGACGCCCGGCGCAGGCCGACTTCCTCACAGCCCGAATCCGTCCTCAGCGGCCGGACCATCGAGCAGGTCCTCGAGGAGGAGGCCGAGCCTGGCCAGTTCCCCCGTCACCGCGCTCGCCGCCGCCGCGCGCGCCGGCGCTAGTCTGCTCCCATGGCCACCGCGGCCGAGGCACGGACGCTCCAGAACTACATCGCGGGCCGGTGGCGAGACGCCGGCACCAGCGATGCGCTCGATGACCGGGATCCGGCGACCGGCGAGCTGACCGCCCGCGTCCCGCTCTCGGGTCGGGCCGACGTCGACGCCGCGGTAGCGGCGGCTCGCGCTGCTCAGCCCGCCTGGCGCGAGGTGGCGCCGCAGGAGCGCGCCCGCGCCGTGCTGGCGCTGCGCGACGCACTGCTGCGCCACCGGCAGGAGCTCACCGCGCTGGTCACCGCCGACATGGGCAAGACGCTCGCCGACGCCGACGGCGAGGTCGGGCGCGGGATCGAGTCGGTCGAGTCCGCGGCGGCCATCCCCCACCTGCTCAAGGGCGAGACCCTCGAGGGGGTCGCCGCCGGCGTCGACGTCGAGCTCGTCCGCCAGCCCGTCGGCGTGGTCGCCGCGATCACCCCGTTCAACTTCCCGGCGATGATCCCGCTCTGGTTCCTCCCCTACGCGGTCGCCTGCGGCAACGCCTTCCTGCTCAAGCCCTCGGAGCGCGACCCGCGCCCGGCCGAGCGGATCTGCGAGCTGATCGACGAGGAGGAGATCTTCCCGCCCGGCGTCGTCAACCTCGTCCACGGCGGGCGCGAGGCGGTCGAGGCGATCCTCGACCACGACGGCGTCGACGCGGTCTCCTTCGTCGGCCAGGCGAGCACCGCCCGGCTGATCGCGACCCGCTCGGCCCAGACCGGCAAGCGCGTCCAGGCGCTCGGCGGCGCCAAGAACTCGATGATCGTCGCCGAGGACGCGGATCTCGATAGCGCGGTGCCGGCGATCATGGGATCGGCTTTCGGAGCGGCCGGGCAGCGCTGCCTGGCCGGTTCGGTCTGCGTGATCGCGGGCGACGAGGCCCGACAGGCCGAAGTGCGCGAGGCCCTGCGCGCCGCCGCGGCGGCGCTCACGACCGGTCCCGGCGCCGACCCGGGCACCGACGTCTGCCCGATGGTCGCGCCGGAGGCGCGAGAGCGGGCGGAGGCGGCGGTCGCCGCCGCCGAGTCCGACGGCGCCGCCGTCCTTCTCGACGGCCGCATCGGCGGCGGCGAGGCCGGGGCGCTGCTCGGTCCGACGCTGGTCGACGTCGCCGATCCGGAGTCGGAGCTGGCCCGCGAGGAGGTCTTCGGCCCGGTGCTCGCCCTCGTCGGAGTCCCGGACCTCGACGCCGCGATCGAGTTCGCCAACGGCTCCCGCTACGGCAACGCGGGCTCGATCTTCACCACCTCGGGCGCCGCCGCCCGCGCCTACCGCTGGGGCGTCGAGGCGGGAATGCTCGGGGTCAACATCGGCGTGCCGGCGCCGGTGGCGTGGTTCCCGTTCTCGGGCTGGAAGGACTCGCTCGACGGCGACCTGCACGCCAACGGCCGCGACGCGGTCGACTTCTACACGCGGAAAAAAGTCGTTACGAGCCGCTGGTAGACGGCTTCGCCATCAGCACAAATCGGGTCGCGCTAGCGCGCGCCCTCGCATCTGCGCCTCGCCTTCGGCTGCGGCGCGCCCTCGCATCTACGCCTGGCCGATCAACGCACCCGTGACCGCGACGATCAGGCCGCCGAGCGTGACCTGCACCAGCGAGCTCCTCAGCGAGACGTCGAGGAAGCGCTTGCGGATCCAGGCGATCCCGATCAGCTCACAGCCGACCGTGAAGGAGGCGACCAGCAGCGCGGTGTTCAGGTCGCTGATCACGAACGGCAGGGCGTGGAAGCTGCCCCCGAAGAAGGTGGCGCCGCCCGTGATCACGCCCGCGAGACAGCGAGGTGCCCCGCCCGGTGACGGCCCCGTCGTCGGAGAGGGCCTCGGAGAGGCCCATGCTGATCCCCGCGCCGAGCGCCGCGGCTAGCCCGACGAAGAGCGCCGCATGCGAGCCAGCGAGGAACGCGGTCGCGAAGATCGGGGCCAGAGTCGAGACGGTGCCGTCGATCAGCCCGATCAGCGCCGGCTGGACCCGCTGGAGCATGAACCGCTCCTCGTCGGCCGGGGCCATCCTGCCTGCAAGCCGCGCCACCAATTCGCTCATGCGACCATAATACAAGCTAATTAAGATAAGGTGTCCCTAAGATCTAGGATGATCTATTAGGTTGACCTCACCGGATCTCCAATCAGATGACGACCAAGACACACACACAAGCTCCGCCCCGCGACGACGCCGAGCTCGCCGAGCTGCTGCGCGAGCGCGGGCCTACGCGCGACCTCCCAGCGGGTCGTCATGCACCGCCTGCTCCGCGACCGCAACCGGCACCTGAGCGCCGAGGAGCTGCTCTCCGAGGCGAGCGAGCGGCTGCCCGGCGTCTCCCTCCCCACCGTCTATGCGACGCTCGAGCTCTTCGAGCAGCTCGGCATCGTCAGGCGGGTGAACGGCGGCGGCGGCACGCTGCTCTGGGACACGCGCGCCGACGCCCACCACCACATGATCTGCCGCCGCTGCGGCCGGATCGAGGACCTGGAGACCCCGCTCGACCTGGGCGGGCCCGGCGCTCCGCCGCGCGCGCCGGCTTTCAGCCCGACCGGGCGGAGGTCGTCGTCAGCGGGCTCTGCGCCGAGCTGCCGGACGCCGCTAACGCGGCTCCGGGTAGTGCGACTCGAGGATCGAGACGGCCGCTCCCTGCGGGTCGACCAGGATCGCGAAGCGGCCGACGGGACGTCGATCGGACCGAAGCCGAGCCTGCCGCTCCGTCCGCTCCGCCTTGCGCGATGGCCTCGTCCGCGTTCTCGACGATGAAGTAGACCTGCCAGTGGGCGGGCATGTCGGCCGGCAGGTCGTCTGCTGATCCCCATCAGCCCGCCGAGGCCCTCCGGCCAGCGCTGGCCGTCGACCTGCCACGTCCAGACGAACTCGGCGGCGCCTGCTCGTTGTGGCTCGCCTTCCAGCCGAAGACCTTCCCGTAGAAGTCCTTGGCGCCCTCGGGGTCGCGCGTCATCAGGTTGTTCCAGGTCCAGGTGCCGGGCTCGTTGACGAGCTGCGCGCCCGGATGCCCCTGCTGCTGGTTGATGCAGACGAACGCGCCGGTCGGGTCCTGCAGCACGGCAATCCGGCCCGACTCGTTCGGGAGGTCGAACGGCCCGGCGTGGACCTGGCCCCGGCCTCCTTCACCTTCTCCGCGGTCGCGTCGGCGTCCTCGACCTTGATGTAGCTCGACCAGGCCGGCGGCTGGCCCTCCTGCTGCGTCGGTCCCATAGCCGGCAGATCATGCTTTCCGTCCTTGGTAAGGAACCCGTAGCCGCCGGTCTCCTCGGGTCGGGCCGGGCGCCGGCTTCCGGCCTCGACGCCGAGCAGCTCGCCGTAGAACATCTTCGCTCCCTCGACGTCGGTGGTGGCCAGGTCGACCCAGCAGAACTCTCCCGGTGCGTACTCGCTGCGCTCGCTCATCTCGGCTCCTTCGAGTGGGTCCGGCACTGGACCCTAGCTGCGGCGCTTCGGCCGCATCCGCTCGTGCCAGCGCTCGGTCTAGCCGGCTAGCGCTTCCGCCGAGCTCCGGCGAGGACGACCCGGGCCACCAGGTCCGGGTCGTCCCATGTCGGGACGTGCCCGCAGCCGGGCAGCTCCACCTGCTCCACCCTCTTCGGCAGCACGCCCCGCGGCAGGGGCTTGTTCCGCACCAGGGCGTCGTGCTCGGCCCAGGCGAGCGTGATCGGGACCTTGATCCCCTTCAGCTCCTCGACCCGGCCGGCCCGCATCATGGCGCTCGCCTCCTCGTATGCCGGGCGCGGTCACGTACGCCTTTGCGATCGCCTGCGGCCTCGCCCGGGCTGAGCCGCTCGGGCCGGTAGATGAACCGGCCCAAGGTCTCACGCCGGCCGCGGGCGCTCTGCATCATCGGCCGGAACAGCGGCCGCGAGGACGCGGCCGCGGCGTCTTGCACGGGCGACCCTGCGGTTGGAGGACTCGAGGGAGCGCTTCCAGAACCCGGCCGTGCAGAGTCCGATCGCCGCCGAGGCGCCGCCCTGCCGGGCGCATTCGATCGCCACCCAACCTCCGAGCGAGATCCCGGCGACCGCGGGAGTTCCCTCGATCCCGAGGGCGTCGTAGAAGTCGAGGACAGCCGTCGCCAGGTTGGCGGCCCTCGGAGAGACCCCGTCGGGCAGCGGCGAAGACTCACCGAAGCCGGGCATGTCGACGGCGATCACCTCGCGCTCGGCGGCGAGCCGGTCCATCACCGGTGACCACTGGACCAGCGAGCCGCCCAGCGAGTGAAGCAGCAGCAGTGGCTCCCCATGTCCCTGCCGCACGTGGTTGAGCCAGACCGCACCGACGGCGGCGCGGAGTTCGTCCGTCATAGCTCCAGGTCGTATTCCAGGTACGTGTCCGACGGCCGCCCCGGTGCGGTCGTAGACCTTCTGCGCGCGGCGGTTGTCCGGCGCGGTCAGCCACTCCATCGCGGGCATGCCGAGCTCGCGGCAACGGTCCGCGCAGACCTGGATCAGGGCGTCGGCGGTTCCGCGGCCGCGGGCCGCCGGGTCGACGAACAGGTCCTCGAGGTAGCCGATCCGCGCGCCCTTCAGCATCGACCACTTCCAGTCGAGGGTCGCGAAGCCGATCGCGCGGCCATCCTCGCGGGCGATGAAGACCGCCCCCTGCGAGGGGTCGCTGATCAGGGTGCGCGCCATCGTCGATCACCCCCTCGTCGGCGGGCGATGACTCGTAGAAGTCGCAGTAGGCGCGCATCAGGGGCAGCAGCTCCTCGATCTCATCCTCGCGCGCGGGTCGGATCTCAACCCCGTCTGCGAGCCCCCGCGGCCCCTCGGCGAGCGGTTCCTCTGCCATGGGCCGATACTAGGCACTCGCCGTGCCCGGTCGCCCAGGAAGCGGCTCACCGGCCCCGAATAGAGAGGGTCGGCATGCCACGAATCGACTCACCGGCACGCGCGATCGCCCGCAACGTCCTGGTCGTCGCGGGCGTCGTGCTGGTGCTCTACCTGATCTACCTGCTGCGCAGGCCGATCAGCTGGCTGATCATCGCCGCCTTCCTGGCCATCGCCGTCGCCGGCCCGGTCAACTTCTTCCAGCGCTACATGAAGCGTGGACTCGCGATCGCCCTCGTCTACCTCGGCCTGCTGGCGATCCCGATCGGGCTCGGGGCGGTGCTGATCCCGCCGATCGTCAACCAGGTCAGCGACGTCGCCACCAACGCGCCGAGCTACGTCCAGGACGTCGAGGACTACGTCAAGGAGAACAAGACTCTCAACGACCTCAACGAGAAGTACGACATCACCCAGAAGCTGAGTGACGAGGCGGACAAGCTGCCGAGCAAGGCCGGCGACGCCGCCGGGGTGCTGCGCGACATCGGCTTCGGGCTGGTCAGCTCGATCTTCGCCGGCGTGTCGATCCTGATCCTGAGCGTCTTCATGGTGGCCGCCGGCCCAAGATGGGTCGAGAGCTTCATCCGGATGCAGAGACCGGAGCACGCCGAGCGAATCGAGCGGACCCTGCGCCGGATCGCCAACGCGGTGGGGAACTACGTGGGCGGCGCGCTCCTGCAGGCGACGATCGCCGGCCTCGCCGCGTTCATCATGCTGAAGATCCTCGGAGTGCCCTTTGCCGGTCCGCTGGCCGTCGTCGTCTTCGTCTTCGACCTGATCCCGGTGGTCGGCGCCACCATCGCGGCCTTCCTGGTCGCGATCGTCACGGCGTTCGTCCACTTCCCGGTCACCCTGATCATCTGGGTCGTCTTCGCGATCGTCTACCAGCAGGTCGAGAACTACCTGATCCAGCCTCAGATCCAGAAGCGCGCGACCAAGATCGAGGCCTTCATCGTCCTGGTCGCCGTCCTCTTCGGCAGCACCCTGTTCGGGGTGCTGGGCGCGATCCTGGCGATCCCCTCCGCCGCGACGATTCAGATCGCGGTGCAGGAGTACCGCGAGTACCGCAGGGAGGTCGCCGCGGCCGAGGAGGAGGGTGGCGGGCCGACGCCGGCCCCGCCGGAGGGGCCGACCCCCGCCCCAGAGGCGACCTAGCGGGCGAGCTCCGGCCGCTTCTCGACGGCCCGCTCGTAGCTCGCCCGCATCAGCTCGATCACGCGATCCGCGTCGTCGTCCGAGCGAAGCTCGACCGTGACCCATCCCGAGCCCTGCGGCGTGAAGCGATGCTCGCGGGCCTCGCCGGAGGCGATCAGCCGGCGGGCAGTTTCGGGGCGAAGCGGGAGGTCGGCGATCCGGTCGCCGTGCAGGTGGCCGAGCTCGCGCCTGCCGAGCGTGAAGCGGAGGCTGCCGAAGCGCCCCGGCCCGCTCTCGACCCCCGGCCAGCTCCCGACCTCGTCTGCAATCCGCTCGCGCGAGCTCATCGGGCCCTCGCCGGCGCCTTGCTCGCCAGCGCGTCCGCAACCTCGGCCTCGGAGAGACTGTCCATCGCCCGCTTGAGGATGTCGCGAAGCGTTCTCTGATCCTCCTCCGACAGGGAGGCGATCGGGGCGGGCGGCTCGGCCATCCGCTTGGTGATCTCGACCCTCATCCGCTCCCCCTCGTCGGTGAGCACCAGGAGCTTCACGCGCCGGTCTCCCTCGGCGGCCTCGCGCCGGACCAGGCCGCGCTCCTCGAGGCGGTCGACGATGCCGGTGACGTTCGAGTTGTCGCAGAAGAGCGACTGCGCCAGGTCGCTCATCTTCCGGGGGCCGGCGCCCAGCATGCGGAGGGCGATCATCTGCTGAGGGGCGAGCTCGAACTCCTGCGCCATCGTGACCAGGCGCTGCTTGTTGGTGACCATCATCCAGTGCATCAGGCTCCAGGCCTCGCTGCCCGGATCGGTCCGGCCGACCTCGCCGGCGAGCCACGAGCCGGGGCCCGGCCATCCCTTCTTCGTCTCCTTGCCCTTGCTCATCTCCAAGCAATATTACTCGGCGATCACGACATTTGCAAGGTTCAAATATCTATGTATACTGCCGTCCAACCTTGCAAGCGATTGGACCCGGAGGGGGATCCGGATGCCGACCAGCAACGGAACGCAGCCAGACGCCAACGGAATCGAGGTCAACGGCCTCGTCCGGGAGTTCAAGGGCGGAGTGCACGCCGTCGACGGGATCGACCTCGAGGTCCGGCCGGGCGAGATCTACGGCTTCCTCGGCCCGAACGGCGCCGGCAAATCGACCACGGTTCACGTGCTCACCACCCTCCTCCCTCCCACCGCCGGGTCGGCGCGCGTCGCGGGTTACGACGTCGTCCACGAGGGCGCGTCCGTCCGCGATGCGATCGGCGCGGCCCTCCAGGACGCCGCCCTGGACCCGAACCTGACGGCCCGCGACCACATGCGCCTCCAGGGCGCTCTCCATGGAATGTCGAAAGCCGACCGGACCAGGCGCGGCGACGAGCTGATCGAGCGCGTCGGCCTCTCGGACGCGGCCGACCGCAAGGTGCGCGAGTACTCCGGCGGCATGAAGCGGCGTCTCGATCTCGCCCTCGCGCTCCTGCACGGACCGCGCGTTCTCTTCCTCGACGAGCCCACCACGGGCCTCGACATCCAGAGCCGCACCGCGCTCTGGGACGAGGTCGCCCATCTGTCCCGCGACGAGGGCATGACGCTCTTCCTCACCACCCAGTACCTGGAGGAGGCCGACCAGCTCGCCGACCACCTCGGGATCATCGACCACGGCAAGATCGTCGCCGAGGGCACGCCGGACGAGCTCAAGGCCGAGGTCGGCCGTCCCACGGTGGAGGTCGTCCCCGCCGAGCACGCCGAGCGCCAGCGCGCCGAGGAGCTGCTCCGGCCCTTCGGCGAGCTGGTCCCCGGCACCCCGCAGGGCGCCGCCGTCAGGCTCGACGATGGCAGCGAGGAGCTCGCGAACATCATCCGGGCCTTCGATCAGGCCGGGGTGCGGGTCGCGAACCTCGAGCTCCACGAGGCGAGCCTCAACGACGTCTTCCTCACCAAGACCGGACGCTCGCTGGAGGGCGCGCAGCGCGAGGCCGCCGAAGAGGGCGAGACGGGCGAGCAGCCCGCCCTCGAGGGAGCACCGGCGTAATGGAGGCGGCCGCCGTAGACGCGCCGCTCCCCCGCACAGCTCGACGGCCGTCGATCTGGATCCAGGCACCTGAGCTGGCGCGCCGCTCGATCATGCGGACCGTCCGCCAGCCCGCGGCGATCATCCCCGCGACCACCTTTCCCCTGATCCTGCTGGCGATCAACTCCGTCGGGCTCAAGTCGGCCACCTCCCTTCCCGGGCTTCCCGACCGACTCCTACGTCACCTTCGCCCTCGCCTTCGCCTTCATCCAGGCGGGTGTCTTCGCGGTGATCGGCACCGGCCAGAACCTCGCCGAGGACAACCAGGGCGGCTTCTTCAACCGCCTGCAGCTGACGCCGATCCATCCCGCCGCCCTGGTCGCCGGCCAGCTCGCCGGGACGCTGGCGCTCGGCCTCTTCCAGGCCGCGACCTACATCTCGGTGGGGCTGCTCGCCGGCGCGCAGATCGAGGCCGGCTTCGGCGGCGCGCGTCGTGATGGTCTTGCTGGCGATCGCGATCTCGCTCGCCTTCGGCTCGGTCGGGCTCGCGGTGGGCATGCGGAGCAACACGCCCGAGAATCGGTCCAGAGCCTCTTCCCGCTGATCTTCGTCTTCCTCTTCCTCAGCTCGATGAGCCTGCCCCGCAACCTGATCCAGACCGACTGGTTCCGCGACGATCGCGACCTACAACCCGGTCAGCTACATGATCGAGGGGCTGCGCAGCCTCCTGATCACGGGCTGGGACGGCGAGGCGCTTGCGCTCGGCTTCGGCTGCGCGCTCGGCATCCTCGCGCTCGGGCTGACCTTCGCCTCGCTCGGGTCTGAGGGAAAGGATGGCGCGGACATGAGGCGCTACCTCTCGGTCGCCGGCGGGCTGGCCTGGCGGCTGCTGCACACCCTGGTCTCGCAACCCGCTGCTCTTCCTGCCGCCGATGCTGATGCCGATCTTCTTCTTCACCGCCTTCGCGGGCGGGCTCTCGGCGGTCAGCAACGTGCCGGGCTTCGACTACGGCCCCGGCTACACCTCCTTCATCTTCGCCTTCGTCCTCTGCCAGGCAGCCGCCTTCGGCGGAGTCTTCAGCGGCTTCTCGATCGCGGCGGACTTCCAGTTCGGATTCGGTCGCCGGCTGATGCTGGCGACCCCCCACCGCACCGCGCTGATCCTCGGCTACGGGGTGGTCGCCCTGATTCGCGCCGCGGTGACCCTGACCGCCGTGACCCTGATCGGGCTGGCGGTGGGCATGAACATCGGCGGCAGCGGGCTCGACCTGTTCGGCATGTACGGACTGGCCGCGATCATCAACGTCGCCGGTCTGCTCTTCGCCGCCGGGGTCGCGCTCCGCTTCCGCAGCCTGCAGGCGACCCCGCTGATGCAGGTGCCGGTCTTCCTCTTCCTCTTCCTGGCGCCGGTCTACGTACCGCGGGAGCTGCTCGGCGGCTGGGTCCACGCCGTCGCCCCCTTCAACCCCGCCACCCACGTGATGGAGACCGTCCGCGACCTGATCGCCGGAACGGGCTCCGAGTACCTCGCCACGCTGGGCATCATCGCCGTGCTGCTCGCCGCCATGTTCGCCTTCGCGATCACGGGGTTGCGGCGGGCGGAGGCCGCGGGTTAGCTCCGGCTAGGTGGTGCGGCCGCTTGTGGCCGCGTCCTGATGGCGAAGCCGTTCGGCTATCCGCTCGTCGGCCCGGCGCTTCGCACCGCTCGGTGACCAGCCCACCCCAGACGCTGCGGTGCCGCGCCACCCAGCGGTAGGCGCGCTCGGTCGCGCGGGGGGTACGCGCTGCGAGCGCCGCCAGCGGCCGTCCGCCGGGCAGCAGCCGCAGCAGGCTCGGGGAAGGCGGCACCGGCGGAGCGGACCGTCCCGTCCCGGTTCAACAGGTGCCAGGAGGCCATCCGCAGATCCTCGGGCATCCCGCCGAGCAGCCGTCCGGCCTCCTCGGACTGGAGCGCGACCGGGCGGATCGAGCCGACGCCGGTCCCAGGCGAGGACCTTGGCGAGGCACCAGCGGCAGAACCCGCAGTCGCGGTCGTAGAGCAGCGTCGCCTGCGGCATCGGCCGATTCTCCCGGACGGCGCTAGTGTCCCGATCGTGGCGACCGCAACCATGTGGGAGGAGATCGTCGACGCGCTCGAGCGCGGTCAACGGCGGTCCCCACCCCGGCTACCGGGCCGTCCACGCCAAGGGGACGATCTGCACGGGAACCTTCACCGCGACCCCCGAGGCGAAGGGGCTGTCGCGGGCCGCGCATCTGCAGGGGGACCCGGTCGAGGCGACGATCCGCTTCTCGAACGCGAGCGGCCACCCGCGGACCCCGGATGCCGACCCACTCGCCGGCCGGGGGATGGCGGTCAAGTTCCACCTGCCCGACGGCGAGGCGACCGACATCGTCTCGGTGCCGCTCGTCGTCTTCCTGGCCCGCACCCCCGAGGACTTCCTGGAGCTGACCCGCGCCCGGATCCCGGACCCGGAGACCGGTCAGCCCGACCCAGAGAAGCTGGGCGCCTACCTCGCCGAGCACCCCGAGACCGGCGTCGCGCTCCAGAAGGGGCTGCCGAAGCTCGCCCCGACCACCAGCTTCGCCACCTCCGACTACCGTGCCCTGCACGCCTTCTGCCTGGTCGACGCCGACGGCGGCAGCGCACTGGGGCCGCTACAGCTGGGAGCCGGAGGCGGGCACCGAGTACCTGAGCGAGGAGCAGCGCGACTCGGCCGACCGCGACTACCTGCAGGAGGAGATCCGGGATCGGCTGGCGGAGGGGATCGCCCACTTCACGCTCGAGTTCACGCTCGCCAACGGACGGTGACCCGCTGGACGACCCGACCGTCGAGTGGGAGGGCGAGCACGAGGTCG
Source organism: uncultured Solirubrobacterales bacterium (assembly GCA_963801055.1). Classification (GTDB taxonomy): domain Bacteria; phylum Actinomycetota; class Thermoleophilia; order Solirubrobacterales; family 70-9; genus DASUPK01. The sequence continues at coordinate 141,913 of CAWDDE010000005.1, forward strand.
TCGAGCTCGGCGAGCTCGAGGTGATCGAGGTCGTCGAGGAGGCGGAGACCCCGGAGAATCCGGTGGTCTTCGACCCGATGCGGCTCACCGACGGGATCGAGCCCTCGGACGACCCGATCCTGGCCGCCCGGCCGAAGGCCTACTCGGTCTCGATCGAGCGGCGGACGGCGCTTCGAGCTAGCCGGAGCAACCCGTCAGTCCTCGAAGGTGAGCACGAAGGCCGGGTGGTCCGGCGCGATCCGACGCAGCTCCTCGTCGGGCGCGTCCGCGTCGATCCCGAGAAAGCCCTTCACCTCCCAGGCCCACTTGTCCATGTAGAGCCGGAGCAGCGGGAGCTTCTCGGAGTCCGGGACCTCGGTGGCGCGGAAGCGACGCACCTTGCGCCCGCTGCGAAGCTCCCCCTCGCCTCCGGCGGCGCGCAGGTTGCGGACCCACTGGGTCGTGCCGCGCGGCGAGAGCAGGTAGGTGCGCCCGTCGAGCTCGAAAGGGTTGACCGGGTTGGTCCGCATCTCGCCGCTCTTCCGGCCCCGCACGGCGAGCGTCTGGGAGCCCTGCACGCCGATCCCCAACCGGTGAAGCCCCTTGACGAGCGGGTTGACGACGTGTGCCGTGAACCAGTCGGGCTTCTTGTAGACGACCTCGGCCACGTCATGCACCGTAGCGCCGGGCGGGCTGACGGGGCCAGTGGCGTTTCGGCGCTTGCGGTCGGGGTACTTCTCGGCTTGCAACCGGAAGGAACCGCTGGGAGGAGACTCAGGAAGATGTCAACCGTCGCAATCATCGTCATCGCCGTGGTCGTGATCGCCGTGCTGCTCTTCGTGGTACGCGCGGCCACCCAGCGCCGCCGAATCGCGCGCAAGCGCGAGACGCGAGCGGCGACGGGCCGAGGCCGAGGGCCACGTCTCGATGGCGGAGGGCCATCGAGAGAAGGCCGATGAGCTGCGCCAGGCCGCCGAGAAGGAGGAGGACCGCGCCGGCCGGCACAGGAGCGGGCCGAAGAGGTCGCGGCCGGACTGAGCATGTACCGGCGCGGCGGTCCCGGCCTGCTCACGGTCATCTACCTGGTGATCGGTGTGTTCGCTGCGGGAGATCACAACTACATCCATCACGACAGCGTCGGTCAGGTCGTATCGGCTCTGCTCGCCATCCTGCTCTGGCCACTGGTCGTCTTCTTCGACGTCAACCTCCACATTCACTGAGCGCTCGGATAGGTTCCGCCGGTGGGCGACGGCGAGACCGTGATCAGCTGGCCCGACGAGCATCGCCCCGAGGTCTCGGCGTTCCACGCGGTCAACGAGCTGCAGATGCCCGCCGAGCCCGAGGCGATTTGGGCGTGGCTCTGCCGGCCGGATCTCTGGCCGACCTACTACTCGAATGCACGTCTGGTCAGGCACCTGGGCGGGCCGTGGCCGAAGATCGAGCTCGGCAGCCGATTCCGCTGGTTCAGCTTCGGCGCCTTCGTCACCTCAGAGGTCGTCGAGTACGAGCCACCTCAGGCGAATCGCCTGGGACGCTAAGGAGCTGGGCGGCCGCGGCTACCACGGCTGGCTGCTGAGGCCGCAGGCGGGCGGAACCTTCGTCCGCACCGAGGAGACGCAGAAGGGGCCCGGTATCCAGATCGTCAAGCCCGTGCTGCGGCCGATGATGGTGCGGCTCCATCAGCGCTGGCTCGAGGGGCTCTCGAGGGTCATCCGCCGAGGGACCGCCCGCCCCGTGAGCGCGCTCCGCAGAGCCGTGGGATGCTTCCCCTTGTCCTCTCCGACCCCGAGCGCGGCTGATTGGGATGCTCAATTTCGACCTGCAGACCGAGACCGAAGGGCGCAGTGCGCTGGTCAGGATCCGGGGTGACCTCGATCTTCAGGTCGTCGACCAGGTGACCGAAGCGCTCAGCGGCATCGAGTCCGAGGGGCCCGAGCTCCTGGTGATTGACCTGAGCGGCCTGAGCTTCATGGACTCGACCGGCATGGGGGTGGTCGCTGCGGCCCACATACGGGCCATGGAGGGGGACCGGCGATTTGTCATCGTCAATCCTCCGGCACTGGTGAGACAGGCGTTCGACCGCACCGGGTTCAGCCAGGTCGTCACGACGACCGACGACCTCGCCAGCGTCTATCCCTAGCGGGGGCACGGCGGTAGGTCAGGCCATCGTCTCTAGATTCCCGGGAGTGGGCGCCTCGAAGACCTGCGCGATCGGCTCGGCGAGATCCACGACCTGAGCCGGGCCGCCTCCCTGCTCGCCTGGGACGAGCGGACGATGATGCCCGTCGGCCGGCGCGGAGGCGCGCGCCGAGACGCTCGCGACCCTCGCCCGCGTCCGGCACGAGATGTTCACCGCCGACGAGATCGGCAGGCTGATCGACCAGGTCCGCTCCGAGCCCGAGGGAGACGCTCCGCCGGGGGAGTCGATCGACGGCCGACCTCGCCCGGGTGGTGTCGCGCGACTGGGAGAAGGCCCGCCGGGTGCCCGCCGAGCTGCGCGCCGAGATCGCCCGCGCGAGCTCGATCGCCGAGAACGCCTGGGTCGAGGCGAAGCAGCGCTCGGACTTCTCGATGCTCCTCCCGCACCTCGAGCGGAACGTCGAGCTCACCCGCCGCTTCGCCGACTGCTACGAGGGATTCCCCGGCTTCTCGCATCCCTACGACCCGCTGCTCGACGAGTACGAGCCCGAGATGACGACCGAGCGGATGCGGGCGGTGCTCGCCGAGCTTCGCGAGGGCCTCGTCCCGCTGGTCGCCGAGGCGACCGAGAACGGCGCCGGTCCGGGCGATGATCCGTTCCGCGGCGAGTTCCCGCGTCGAGGCGCAGCGCGAGCTGATCGCGGAGCTGATCTCGGAGCTGCCCTTCCCGGAGGGCTCCTGGCGACTCGACCCGACCGAGCACCCCTTCGCGATCTCGATCGGGCGCGGCGACATCCGGCTCGACCACGCGCTACGACGACGACAACCTGGCGATGGCGCTGTTCAGCGCCATGCACGAGGCGGGCCACGGGCTGTACGAGGTCGGGGGTCGATCCGGAGCTCGGCGGACCCCGCTCGCGAAGCCGCGCTCGCTCGGTCTGCACGAATCCCAGAGCCGCCTCTGGGAGAACTGGGTGGCCCGCGGCCGTCCCTACCTCGGAGAGGCTCCTGCCGCGCCTGCGGGAGCGGTTCCCCGGGGCCTTCGACGAGGTCGACGCGGCCGGGCTCGAGCGCGCCGCGAACCGGGTCGAGCGCTCCCTGATCCGGATCGAGGCCGACGAGGTCACCTACAACCTGCACATCCTGATCCGCTTCGAGCTCGAGCTCGAGATCTTCGAGGGCGGGCTGCCGCTGGCGGACCTGCCGGAGGCCTGGAACGCCGCGCTACCGCGAGTACCTCGGGCTCGAGGTCCCCGACGACGCCCACGGCGTCCTCCAGGACGTGCACTGGGCGGGCGGCGCCTTCGGCTACTTCCCGACCTACAGCCTCGGCAACATCATCGCCGGCCAGCTCTGGGAGGCCGCTGGGCGCGACCTCGGCGACCTCCCATCGCGGATCGCGGCGCGGGGACTTGGCCGCGCTCGGAGAGTGGCTGCGCGAGCGCGTCCACCGCCACGGCCGCCGGCTCTCTCCGGCCGAGATCCTCGAGCGCGCCGGGCTGCGGCGAGCTCTCGGTCGAGCCGCTGCTCGAGCACCTGCGCGGGCGGGTCGCACTGGCCGTGCGGGCCTAGCGACGGTCAAGCGCAGTGCACATCAATCCGCAATTTGCGGGTATATTGGCTCGCGGATGGCAGTTGGACCGCGCCGCAACGGCGTATACGGGGGCTGGACGCACGCCGGCAGGGACCGCGTGTTCGTTCGCGTGCCGACGCTGAGCTCAAGCGAGCGGTCCGAGCATGAACGGAAGCAACGGACTCGGACGGCGTCCCCGAGCTCGAGGCGACGCCGATCGTCCTCGTCCACGGCCTCTCCTCGAGCCGTTCGCTGAAGCCGCTGATCCGGGCGCTCGGCACGCGCCGGCCGGTCTTCGCCCCCGACCTGCCCGGCTTCGGGATGAGCGAGCAGCCGATCCATCCGCTCGACGTCCCGGGGCTCGCCGATGCGCTCCGGCGCTGGCTGTTCGACAACCGGCTCGCGCCGGCGATCGTGATCGGCGTCTCCTTCGGCTGCCAGGTCGCTGTCGATCTCGGCCGCCCGCCACCCCGCCGCCGTCGATCGCCTCGTGCTCGTCGGGCCGACGCTTCGACCCACGCGCCCGCACGCGCGGCGCGCCTGGCGCTGCGCTGGGCGCGGAACGCCCCCCACTCATCTCCGCGTCTTGCCCCCACGGTCGCGCACGACCTCATCGACGCCGGGCCCGTGGCGCAGCGTGCGGACCCTGCGCCGCGCGCTGGAGGACCCGATCGAGGACAAGCTCGGCGAGATCGAGGCGCCGACTCTGGTGGTCCGGCCCGAGCGCGACCACCTCGTCCCCGCCTACTGGACGGAGCGAGTCGCGGAGCTGATCCCGGACGCCGAGCTCGTCGTGCTGCCCGAAGGCCGTCGCACTCGATCGGCCCGCGGACGGCGGCGCGGCTGACCGCCCTGCTGGCGCCATTCCGTGGCGGAAGACCGAGCGATCAGGAGTGCGGAGGAACAGGCGGTCGGCTGAGCGTTCCGCCGCGTGAGGGCGCTCTCATGGAGTCGAGCGGCACAGGGGGCTGGATCCGCTTCGCGCTGATCTATCTGGCGGTCACGATCGGCTTCGTCGCGGTCTGGATCCTGGTCGCGCCGAAGGGCTTCTACGACAACTTCCCGGGCGGCTCGACCCACTGGGTCTCCGCGCTGCCGCCCTACAACGAGCATCTCGAGCGCGACTTCGGCGCCGCCGAGCTCGGCCTCGCAGTGCTCGCGGCCCTCGCCGCGCTCTGGATGGAGCGGCGGGTGATCCAGGCGGCCGCGATCGCGCTCTTCGTCGCCGGCATCCCCCACTTCGTCTACCACCTGACGACCACGGAGCACTACTCGACCGGCGACAACATCGCCAGCCTTTTCGGCCTCGCCCTCGACGTCCTCCTGCCGCTCGCTCTGCTCTACCTGGTCGAGCGACCGCGCCCAGGGCCGTCGGCGGATCTCGGCCAGGCCCAGGGGCGCAGCCGTGTCTCGGCCTTGACCTAGGTCTTGCCGGAGATCAGATCCCAGGCGCGCCGGAGCTTGCGCTTCAGCCTGTCCTCGTCGCCCTCCGCGACGTCGTCCGGGCTCACCTCCATGGTCGCGGGGTTCTCGCTCGGCTCCGGCAGCTTCTCCGCCTCGGCCTGATCGATCTTGAGCAGCACGCCGCGCTCGAAGATCTCCTCGACCTGATCCGCGTCGACGAAGCGGTGCCCGCCGGGCAGCACGCTGGTGTCGAGCACGATCCCGTCGAAGATGTCCTCGTCGGGCGCCGCGAGCACGTGCTCGACCTTG
>CAWDDE010000006.1:0-331276 GCA_963801055.1 uncultured Solirubrobacterales bacterium
CAGACTGCCCCCGGCCCGAAGAGTTTTTTTACTCAGCGAGCGCTCTCGACCGCCGGGGAGCGCGCTGAGCAAAATGCCAAATCAAGGTGCTGCCGAAGCCGGTGCCGCAGCTACGGCGTGCCATCAGCGCGAATCCCGGTCGGGGGTGTCATGCTGATCAAACTCGCCGTGCCATCCTCGCCTTCTCGGGCGGAGTGAGCTCGCGCCGATCGCCACTGCGCTCCTCGGGCGTCTTCTTGGTCAATAGACAAACGACCCAGTCGCCTCTCTCCAGCAGGCGACCGTGGCGATGCGACCCAGCACTCGATCCATACGGACCTTGTCCCTTCGGGTTCGCCAGATCACGAACTCGCCGTCCTCGATGTCGAAGTTCCACTGGTGGAGGTGCCGATACAGCTCTTTCACCGCGACAGTCCTCAGGTGTCGCAGGACCACGGAGCGTCCTTCCTTCACGAGGTGAACCATGTTCGTGATCACGCGGACAGGGTCGATGGAGTGATCGAGCGCGTTTTGGGCGAACGCAATGTCGAACGTCGCTGGCCGAAACAGGTCGAGGAGGTCTTCGCCGCGACAGGCAATCGGGGGGACCGGCGGGTCGATTCCCGCCTCCCGCATGATGCGAGCGTATTCGGGTGCCAATGGGTCGGTCGCCGTGATCCGCAAGGTCTTTCCTGGATACGTCTTGCCCAATTTCGTCAGCGGACCCGCACCAACGTCGATGATGGAGATGGTCTCGTCAGGGATTTGCCAGATCAAGAACGTCATCAGCGGGTCCAGCATCGGGGCTCGGGGATCGGTCATCAAGTCTTGTCGCCCAAAGCGTTTTCCGTGGCGGCCCGAGCCCGAAGCACACGCTCCAAAAGTCGATCTCCTGGGGAAGTGCTTCCCGCCACACCCGCACCGGCTCCCTTCGACGCACCAACGTCGCCCGCAAAGACCGATACGCCGCGCGCACTATCGGAGAGCGCCTCGGCGCGTGCACTATCCGAGAGCGCCTCGCAAGGTTCTTTGATGCGTGGACCAGACCGGTTCGGTCGCCTATCACGCTCGGAAGGTATCCGAACGGCCGCGAGCTCGAACCCTCCATACCCCGCTCCGCCTCCTCGAGCCAGGGGGTGATCGCCTCGGCCGCGGAAGCGAGAGTCCTGCCTCAAGGATCGCCGGTCCTCCCCTTCTCTCCCCGAGGAGTTCGGCGTGCGCGAGCCGCCGGGCAGCCGAGTCGAGTCCGTCGCGGCAACGGCGCCCGCGTGGGCGGCGGCTGGCGGCTGCGAGACAGTCCCCGGCTTCGCGCTAGCGCCGAGCCTTACAAGCAATTACACCTATACAGCGTGGCATCAGTGCCGCCAACCCAGATTGAGTTGTTGTAGATCCCGATCGAACGGGCGGTCTTCGGTGCCGTCGCCACCGGGGTCCACTTAACCAAGTCTTGGCTTTTCTTCACCTGCTGATCGCTGCCCAGCACGTAGATCCAGCTGCCGCTGATCGCGTAGTCGCGCATCCCGCTGTAGGCCGAGCCGAGATTGGTGCCGTCGAAGGTCATCAGGTTCCCCAGCTGGCCCCCGTTGATCCTGCCTGACTCGTAGATGACCTTGTCGGCGAAGACCGCGGCCTTGGTCAGGGTTCCCAGCCCTGGCCCGTCCGACCAGCTGTTGGTGCTCGGATCGAAGACCTTCGAGTTGGGTTGGGGACCGGCTTGACTGTCGTAGGGCTCGACGTAGAGCTTGCCCTGGTAGGCGACCACGCCGTAGAAGCGGGAGAAGTTGCTGCCGTTGTCGTCAAGCGGCGGCTGGCTGAGCACCTCGGTCCAGGTGGCGCCCCCATCCAGGCTGCGCCAGGCCCCGGCGTTGGTCCCGCCGTTGGGGTAGTCCGAGCCGACGAACCAGAGGTCGGAGCCGGTCAGGGTCGCCATGTCGAAGACGTGCTGGGCCTGGCCCGGGGGATTGAGCCAGGTGGCGCTGCCGGGGGCATTGGAGGAGGCAAAGGCGTAGTCAGGGTTGGTGCTGCCCCGCGGGTCGATCGAGGGCGCGTAGAGCTTGCCGCCCAACTGGCGGAAGATGTAGATCGACTCGGTCTTGGCGGTACAGGCTTCCGGGGTGGTCACGCCTTGAGCGCAGGGATGCAGCTGATCCCGCGGCAGGGTCGAGGCGAAACTGGTGCCATCGAAGGCATTGATCGTGATCGGACCGGTGTTGGCGGTGTAATCGCCATAGCCGGCATAGAGCCTTCCGTTCCAAGACTCCAGGGCCGAGATTGTCCTACCCACCGATGTTCCGTCCTGACTGGCGGCCTGAGGATGAACCGCGACCGCAGTGAATTTGGCAGTGCCGCTGCCCGAGCCGGGCTTAGCGCTGGCCTGGGCGGCAATGCCAGATGAAGCGATAAGCACCATTGCCAGGACGCTGGTGATCAACAGCTTGAACAAAGCGCTGGTCTTTCCAGCGCGTTGTTCCGGTGTTGCCTTCAGCGCCATACCAACCTCCGAGCTTAAGCGGTCATCGTTCTCTGCGCATCCGAGCGATTAGAAATCCAACTAAACCGGTCTCCGTGGAACCCAGGCTGGCTCAGGTGCTTAGAAACCTCAGCTCGGGTCGCTGGGCTTAGTAGCGCCGAGTGAAGAGACAGATCGAAAGAGATGCAGTCTTTGGATGCTCCTCCTTCGCGCGAGAAGGAGGCGCGCTCCGAAACAAGTCCCTGTCCATACAGGCGGCGCTTTCGAGATGGGGCCTGGTCGCGTCTTGGACCACCCGCTTGATGCTCTGAGTCACAGATACCCTCTGATCGGCCAGCCCCGGTAGCTCAGGGGATAGAGCACGGCCCTCCTAAGGCCGGTGTCGCAGGTTCGAATCCTGCCCGGGGCGCTGGGGAGCACCAGCAGCGGAGAGAGCGATTCCTTAGGAGGGAGTCGCTCTATCCAGCTGAGCTATCGGGGCTGGTCCGTGTGTGAGGGTAGTGTCCCCCGAGGTCGCTCGCTCCGGGGAGTAAGCGGCCCTACTCGGGCTCCTCGTAGAGGCTCTCGGCGGCGAGCTGCTGACCCTGGGAGCTCCAGATCTTCACCTCCAGGTAGAGCTCGTCCGGGAACCCCTTGACGGCGTCGAGTGCGATCAGCGTGAAGCGCTCGTCCGTGACCGGCGTCTGGTCGACCACCTCGGCCTCGAGCTCCGCGGTCGCGGCGCTCGCGCCGCGGATCAGCGGCGTGCCCCAGACCAGGGTGACGTCTCCGCGCCGGTCGCCCTCGCCCCGCCAGGGGCCGATCACCTCGTCGTTCAGGTCGATCATCCAGTCCGGGTTCTGATCCGCGGTGACGTCGGTGAAGTCAGCCCGCGCCTCGAACGCACCCGCGTCGCCACCCGCGCCCTCCGTCGGCCGGACGAAGGAGACGAAGCCGAAGTACTCGCTCGGCTCCTGGGCGCCCTCGACGGGCGCCACAGCGGGCACATAGACCCGGCTGCCCCAGGTCCTCTCGGGAAACCAGGTCACCTCGCCCGGCGGCCCACCCGCCTCCGAGACGTGCGGCTCGCAAGCCTTGGCGAACTCGTCGCGGAGCCGCTGGGCCCAGCGCCCGTAGGGCAGGCCCTCGACGCTGGCGTCGGCGATGAAGCGGGGGATGGGTCGGCGGACCGGCGGCACGGGTCGGGACCCTACCCAAGCGCCTCGCGGAGCTCCGACGCCGCCCGCTCCGGTGGGAAGACGTTGAGCTCGACGGCGGTGGACATCTCGAACCCCGCGCGGATCCCGATCCGGGGCGCGATGTCGAGGTGCCAGTGGAAGCTCTCGGCGCCGCGCGGCGCGGTCACGATCCAGGCGTTGAATTGCGGGACCGAGTCGAAGCGTCCCTCGAGGGCCCGAAGCGCGGTGCGCAGCATGCCGAGGCCGACTTCGCCGTCTCGCTCGAAGCTCGGCGCCGGGGTCCGGGGGACGATCCGAAGCTCGAATGGGGAGCGGGACGCCCAGGGGCAGATCAGCAGGGCGTCGTCGTCGATTGCCACCAGCCGCTCGCGACGCCGCACCTCCTCGGAGGCGATCTCGGCGAGCAGGTCGCCTCCCATGGTGTGCTGGTTGTAGGCCGCGAACCGCTCCCGCTCCCGGGCGACCGCCCCGGGGACGAAGCCGAGCGCATAGAGCTGGGCGTGGCTGTGCTCGAGCGACGCTCCGGCCTCCCGCCCCTCGTTGACGATCAGCTGGACGTACGCCGCACGCTCCGCGTAGGCATTCATCCGCTCGCGCCAAGCGGCCACGGCCACCGCGAGCTCCTCGTCGTCGAGCTGGCCGAGCGAGGTGCGGTGCCGGGGCGAATGGACGATCACCTCGTGGAAGCCGGTCGCCGGCGACGCCCGGAAGAGGTCGGGCTCCCGACCCCGCGATGTGGCGCGCAACGGGTCAGCGGCCGGGGTGACGCCTTCGTCCAGGCGCGGCTCGGATCCGGCTGCAGAGGCGCCGGTGTCGCCGTCCCAGGCCTGCGCCAGAGCGGGATAGAGGTTGGGGACGGCGCGCACCAGCCAGCCCGGCGAGTCGGGCTCGCCCCCTCCCGGGCGGTCCGCCCAGGTCTCGGGCGGCGTGCGGTCCTCGCGCCCCTCGTCGAACGGGCAGTTCTCGGCCGCGTTTGGGTCGGGCTCGGTCGCGATCCCGCCGAAGTCGAAGGGGCGGTCGGCGCGGGCGGGCGAGAGGATCGTCCGCAGGCCGGTGAGCTGGTCGAGACGGATCTCGGCGGTCGGCTTCTCCTCCGCCATCTAGAGCGCCTTTCGCATCCGCACGTGCTCGATCCCGGCCTCGATGAAGGTGTCTCCCTCGGCCACGTATCCGTGCGCGGCGTAGAACGGCTCGGCTTGCGACTGCGAGTTCAGGACCATCTCCGCCGCGCCGCGTTCGCCTGCCTCGCGCTCCGCGCCGCCCAGCAGCTTGCCGCCCACCCCGAGCCCGCGCAGCCGCCGCTCGACCGCCATGCGCTCGAGCTTCCATTGACCGTCGCCCAGATCTCGCAGCCGGCAGGTCGCGATCACTCCCCCCTCATCGAGGCCGACGATCTGAATCGACTCGTCGTCGAGGTCGTCCATCTCCTCCTCGGGATCGACTCCCTGCTCGCCGCAGAAGACGAGGACGCGAAGGTCCATCGCCGCCTCGACCTCCGCTGCATCACGCGCAGGACGGACGGTGACGCTCAGGCGGCAGTCGGCGGACAAGCCGAGAGGGTCAGCCGCCGGCAGAGCTTCTGCCCGCAGCCCTGGACCGCATCTCGACAAACGCGTCCATCAGCTCGATCGGGAGCGGGAAGACGACCGTCGTGTTCTGGTTGGAGCCGATCTCGAGCAGTGTCTGTAGGTAGCGCAGCTGAAGCGCCGCAGGGTTCCTGGAGATGATGTCCGCGGCCTGGGTGAGCTTCTCAGCCGCCTGGAACTCGCCCTCGGAGTTGATGATCTTCGCCCGCCGCTCCCGCTCGGCCTCTGCCTGACGCGCGATCGCTCGCTGCATCTGCTCTGGGATCTCGACGTCCTTGATCTCGACCGTAGTCACCTTGATCCCCCAAGGCTCGGTCTGCTCGTCGATGACCTTCTGCAGGTCCTCGTTGAGCCGCTCGCGCTCGGCCAGCAGCTGGTCGAGGTCCGCCTTGCCGAGGATCGAGCGCAGGGTGGTCTGCGAGATCTGGGAGGTGGCTAGCAGGAAGTTCTCGACCTCGACGATCGCGTTGTTCGGGTCGATCACTCGAAAGTAGGCGACCGCGTTGACGCGGGCCGGGACGTTGTCGCGGGTGATCACCTCCTGCGGCGGGATGTTGAGCGTCACGGTCCGCAGGTCGACCCTGACCATCCGGTCGATCACCGGGATCAACAGGATCAGGCCGGGCCCCTTCTGAGCGATCAGCCGCCCGAGACGGAAGATCACGCCGCGCTCGTACTCCCTCAGGACCCGGACCGAGGCGCCCAGGAAGATCAGCACGAAGAACGCGATGACAACGACGACGCCGATCGCTACCGTCATGGTCAGGCCCCTTTCTCGACAGTTGCCGGGTCTTGGTCGGGGACCGGCTCGACCTCCAGAGTCAGGCCATCCACCGCCTTGACGCGGACTCTATTGCCTGGTCCGATCTCGCCCCCGTCTGTGGTCCGGGCATGCCAGAGGGCGCCCTGTATGAAGACCTGACCGCTGGGGTCCAGCGGCTCGCGCACCTCCGCAATCGCTCCGATCAGCTCCTCCGAACCGGTACGGACGGGCTCGTCTCGTTGCGCCGCCAGGGCCTTGCGGGAGGCGAAGACGACGAACCCCGCAAGGATGACGCCCGCAACGACGATCGCGGCGACCGGCAGGTCGTGTCCGGCGTCGCGCCAGGCGAAGCCGGCGCCGACGAGAGCCGCGACGCCGAGCAGCCCGAGGATCGTGGTCGGGGCGTGCGCCTCGGCGATGAACAGCAGCACGGCCACGACCAGCAGTGCGATGGCGAGTTCGGTCATGAACCCATTATCCGCCTGCGTAGCGTTCGACATCGGCTACCAGGTCCGACTCGTCCTGGTAGACGCCCGGATGGGTGAAGACCAGCTTGCCCGTGCGGTCGTAGAAGGTCGTGGTGGGGAAGGCCTGGGGCGGTCCGCCGAGCTCCTGCGCGATCTTCAGGTCGGGATCCGTGTAGGAGGGATAGGGGAGCGGCAGCTCGGAGAGAAACTGCTCGGCGGAGCCGTCCGAGTCATTCGAGTTGACGCCCAGGAAGGCGATCTGCCCGCCGCGCTTCTCGGCGAGCGACTGGAACCAGGGGAACTCGAACCGGCACGGCCCGCACCAGGACGCCCATTTGTTGACGACCACCGGGATCCCGCGGAGCTGATCGAGCCGGCTTCCGAACGCGTCGGTGCCTCCGCCGAGCAGCTGGTTGGCCTGACTGCGGATCGCTGCGAGCTGAGGCGGCGCGGCGGCGAGGGGGGCCTTGGCCTGGTCGGGGGTGAGCCGGGAGTCCGGGTTGCCGTTGCCCGAGCTGCCGCAGGCGGCGAGGGCAAGCGCGGCTACCAGAGCCACGGCGGCAACGGTCCCACGGACCGCCCGGTTGATCCGTGAATCGGATTTCACGCTTAGGGAATACGGGTCAGGGATCAAGAGTGCTTTAATTCCTACCGGTCCCTCAAAGTTCCTGGACCCAGGGAGAGCCCGGAGCGGAAAGCCGTATCTCGGGTGTCCCCCATGATCAGGCCACATGCGCCTCGCCATCCCTCCGATTGGCGAGGAGCGGCAGATCAGAGAGCCTCGATGGCTGAGACCACCAAGCCGGCCGCCAAAGCGGCAAAGGTGCCGAGCAGCGCCGACATCGAACGAGCGCGCGAGTTCGCGCGAGAGCCATTCCTGCTCGAGGGCGAGAAGCCCAGCGACCTCGCCCCGGGGACGCCCCGGCGCAGGGCGCTGGATGCCGCTCTCGCCGAGATCGAGGAGGGCAACGAGGCACCCTCGATCGAGTGGCGCCGCGACTTCTCCCTCATGCTCGGCCTGGAGCGCCTGCTCTCCGAGGAGGAGCCGCATCTGGCCGACGGCGCGGAGCTCTCCGCCCACCAGGTGGATGCCCTCTCGGGCACGCTGGCCGCGCTGATCGCCGACGTCCAGGAGCGGATCAACGGGCACCCGTGGACGGGGAACGGCAACGGCCGAACCGCCGCGGCTGCCGCCGTCGAGGAGGAGGAGCCTGAGGACGGCTCCGAGGCCGACGGCGGGGACACGGCTTTCGAAGAGGAGGAAGACGAGGCAACCGAGGCCGAGGAGGCCGAGGACTGGAGGGGGGAGGAGGACGAGGACGTGGTGGAGGAGGCGCCCGAGGACCCGGGCGCCAACCGCCGCTTCTGGTTCGAGCACGCCACCGGCTCCGGCAAGACCGTCGCCGCGGTCGGCTTCGTCGAGGCCTCGCGGACGGGCGGCATCCTGATCCTGACCCACCGCCGCAACCTGGTCGATCAGTTCATCGGCGAGATCTCCGACCGCGGCTACGCCGACCGGCTCTCGCCGCCCCTGCTCGACGGGGCCGACCATCCCTACGGCCCGGTCACCGTCGAGACCTACCAGTGGTTCGTGCGCAACGCGAGCCGCGTCTCGGATGCGTACTCGATCGTGGTCTGCGACGAGGCCCACACCGCGCTGGGTGAGAAGACCAGCGCCTGCATCCGGGCCTGGCCCGGCCCGGTCTTCATCGGCATGACCGCGACCGGCGCGCTGATCGCCCGCCACGTCACCGATCTCTTCCCAACACAGACCTCCCGCTTCGACCTCGCCCAGGCCGCCCGCCGCGGCGTGATCGCGCCGCTCCGCTGTGTCCGGATACCACCGGGGCCCGGGGTGCGGACGATCGCCAAGGTGCCGCTGCGCAAGGGCGAGGTGGATCAGGACTTCGACCAGGAAGAGCTGGCCAAGCTGCTGGACCAGACGCCGTTCAACGTCGCGATCGCCGACCTCTACCGGTCGCGCTTCCGCCGCGTGCCGGGTGTGCTCTACACCGCGGGCGTCAAGCACGCGACCAACGTCGCCAAGGCCTTCCAGGACGCCGGGATCAACGCCCGCGCCGTCTCCGGCGAGACGCCGAAGCGCGAGCTCGCCGAGATCCTCGCCGGGTTCGAGCGAGGCGAGGTCGACGTGCTCTGCAACGCGATGCTGCTCGCCGAGGGCTGGAACTCGCCCCGCGCGACGATCTGCATGCACCTCGCCCCGACCGCCTCGCGTCGCGTCTACCAGCAGCGCGTCGGACGCGTCACCCGCCGCAATCCGGGTAAGGAGGCCGGCCTGGTGATCGACTTCGTCCACCCGGCCACCACCCACGACGAGACCATCGTCACCCTGCACAGCCTGCTCGACCGCGACGTCTATCGCGGCGGCGCGATCGTGGTCGGCCCGGTGCGCCGTGGCCGCGGCCGCCGGGTCCGGGTCGAGAAGCGCGTGGTCCCGGTCTCGGACGATCCGAACCGGCGCCTCCGCGTTCTGGAGCGCGAGCTCTGGCGGATCGCGGTCGAGAACCTCAATCACTCAGAGCAGCACGTCTGGGCCGCCCTCGCCGGCGCGCGGGTCAATCCCTCCGGCTGGCGCCGGGCCAAGGCGATGCTCCAGAACGACCAGAGCAAGGAGCTCCGCCGCCGTTTCCTGCTCACCTGCGTGCAGCGCAACCGCAACCAGCAGCTGCGGATCAAGGCGCTGGCAGAGATCGCCGCGCTCCGAGACGCGGACGCCCTCGACGACGCGATCGACACCGTCGGCACCTGGTCGCGCGACGACCGCCGGGCCGGGACCAAGGTCCTGCTCGAGGCGCTCGCCGAGAGGCGGATCGGCCGGCGCGACCAGGCTCAGGCGTGGGTCTGGCGGCTCGCCGACTACACCCGCGACTTGCACGAGGAGTACGCCGTGCAGCGCTGGCCCGAGACCAAGCGCCTGCTCGGCCTGCTGGTCAACTCATCCGGCCGAGCCCATGGCCGCAACGCGCGCCGCCTGGTACATGCGGCGCGCAACCAGGACCGGCGTCTTGCCGCGGCGCTGCTGGCCGCGGGGATCGCGCACACGCCCGAGGGCGAGGAGGTCCTGCGTGGGGCGCGGATGCGCGCCGCCCGCAAGCCGTCGGCAGTCGCCCGCGAGCTGCTCCGCAACTTCCCGAAGTCCGGCGGCCGCCGCAGGAGGCGCAAGCGCAAGGGGGCCTCGAAGGACGGCGGAGCACCGGAGAGGAACGGGGCCGCCGCCGAGGCCGGCGCCGAGCACACCGACGAGCACGAGCTCGAGGAGCTCGAGGTCACCGAGGGCGAGAACGGCGCGGCGCCGGAGTCGGAGGAGGCCGAGCCGGACGAGGTCGAGTCGGCGGAGTGACGCGCGCCCGGCTAATCCGAGAGCTACAAGGCGTAGCTGAGGCGCTCCTCGGCCCTAGCGGCCGAGCGTCAGCTGGACCTCGCCTGCGCCCAGGGCCACTCGCTCGCCATCGCCCCGCTCGACGACCAGGTGACCGCGCTCATCGATCTCCACGGCGACGCCCTCGCCGCCCTGCCATGAGATGCGTCTACCGGCGAGGGCGTCGCGCGCGCGGAAGGCGTCGAGCACCTGCTCGTCGCTCGCGCGGACCCAGCGCGCGAGGGACTCGTTGAGCGCCTCGAGCGCGCGCCGGATGCCCGGCGCGCCTCCGGGGGGAAGTCCGTCCTCGGCCTCGGTCGGGAGCAGTGAGGTCGCCGTCTCACGCAGCTCGGGCGGGAAGTCGTCCTGCGGGATCGCCACGTTGAGGCCGACACCGATCACCGCCCAGCCCTCCTCCGGGCGCGCCTCCACCAGGACTCCGGCGACCTTGCGTTCCTCGACCCAGACGTCGTTCGGCCACTTCACCTGGCAGCGCACCGGCGCCACCCCCTCGGCCGCCTCGCAGACCGCTACCGGAACCGCGAGCGGAAGCAGCGCCGGCTGATCCACGGCGAACGGCCGCAGCAGGGCCGAGTAGAGCAGGCAGGATCGGGGCGGCGCGAACCACTCGCGACCGCGACGTCCTCGCCCCGCGGTCTGCTCGTCAGCGGTGACCACGAGGCCGCCCGGGGCCCCCGCAATCGCGAGGTCCTTGGCGCGCTCGTTGGTCGAGTCCGTGATCCGGAAGTGGCGGTGCGGTGAGCCGAACATCAGAGCGGGCGCAGCGTGACCTCGCGGTCGGGCGCGAGATCCATCAGCCCCGCGGCGCTGCCCCCGCTGACCGCAAGCGCCAGCGCTCCCGAGGAGTCCTCGAAGAGGAGCACGTCGGCCGGGTCGACGTCGGCGAAGGTCCGCGCCCAGACCGCGTCGAAGCGGCCGTCGGGAGCCCGGACCTCGATTGCGTCTCCCGGCCGCAGCGGTCCGTCGGCGAGCATCGAGGCGTCGAGGTTGAGGGTGACGTTGCCGTAGCCGTCCACATGGATCGCATGGGCGACGACCTCGCCGGGTCCGATCCGGGGGGTGGGGAGGTCGAGCGTCGTCAGCGACGCCGGGTCGATCGACTCGCCCGCCTCCTCGAGGCGGGCGCCGAGCGACAGGTGTCCCGCCACCGGCGCGAACAGGTCCCGGCCGTGGAAGGTCGCCGAGACCGGCTCGAGCCGAAAGGGCGAACGCGACAGCTCCACCGCGTCGAGGGCTCCTCCGAGCCGGTCGAGGGCGCGCGAGAGCAGCCCGTTGTCGGGGCCGACCAGGAAGCGGCCCTCTGCGGCGGCGACCGCGACCGCCCGGCGAGCCGACCCGACCCCGGGATCGACCACCGCCAGGTGGACCCCCGGGGGGCACGAGGGAAGCGCGTTGGCGAGCGTGATCGCGCCCTGGCGGACGTCCTGTCGGGCGATCCCGTGGGTGAGGTCGATCAGCGGCGCGCCCGGTGCGATCTGCGAGATCACGGCGCGGCAGACGCCGGCGAACTCGTCCTCGTAGCCGTAGTCGGAGAGGAAGGTGATCGGCCGAGGCGTCGCCACGGCCGAATCCAATCACCGATCCGCCTGGGCAACCGCGCCGAGCAGCGCCTCCACCAGGCCGTCGATGTCGTGGCGCTCGGCCTCGACGTCGACGGTCAGGCCGGCCTCGCGGGCGGCCTCGCTGGTGACCGGACCGATCGAGACGACACGGGCCTCCTTGGGAATCCCGTTCCCGGTCGCCTGGATGAAGTTTCGGACGGTCGAGGAGGAGGTGAAGGTGATGAAGTCGGCATCCCGGGCGCGCTCGAGGGCATCGGGATCGGGCTGTTCGGCGACCGTCTCGTAGAGCGTCACGACGTCCACCTTGGCCCCCTTCTTGCGGAGCGCATCGGGGAGAAGCTCGCGCGCCTCGGCGGCGCGGGCGACGAGCGCCGGCTTGTCCTCCAGCTGCAGGCGGTTCAGCGCCTCAACCAGCTCCTCGGCGACGAACCGCTCCGGAACGATGTCGGCGAGGATCCCGTAGGAGGCGAGCGCCGCCTCGGTGCCGGCGCCGATCGCGGCGACACTCGCGTTGGCCAGAGCCCGGGCGTCCCTGCCCTGGGCGGCCATCGCCTCGAAGAGCAGGTGGACGCCATTCGCGCTGGTCAGGCAGACGAGCGCGTAGGCGTGGAGGCTCTCGACCGCGCGGCGCACCTCGTCTGCAGTCGATGCGCGGCTCGATCCGGATCGCGGGCAGCTCGATCGGCTCGGCGCCGAGCGCGTCGAGGCGGCGGGCGAGCTCGCTCGCCTGCGCCCGGGCCCTGGTGACGACGACCCGCTTGCCGTGCAGCGGCCGGCCCTCGAGCCAGGCGATCCGCTCGCGGCGGGCCGCGACCGGGCCGACCACGGTGACCGAGGGCGGACCAATTTCCGCCCGCTCCGCCGCCGCGGCGATACCTTCGAGCGTGGAGCTGACGGTGCGTTGTCCGGGCAGGGTGCCGCGCTCCACGACCGCGGCGGGCTCGGACGGATCCCGTCCGGCGGCGATCAGGCGCTCGGCGATCCGCGGCAGGGCCTTGACGCCCATGTAGAAGACGAGGGTCCCCGGGAAGCGGGCCAGCGCGTCGTAATCCAGCGCGGAGTCCTCCTTACCGGCGTCCTCGTGCCCCGTGACGAACGCGACCGCCGAGGCGTCGTCGCGATGGGTGACCGGAATGCCGGCATAGGCCGGCGCCGCGATGCCCGCGGTCACCCCGGGAACGACCTCGAACGGGATCCCGGCGTCCGCCAGTGCCTCGGCCTCCTCGCCGCCCCGGCCGAAGACGAAGGGATCGCCGCCCTTCAGGCGGACGATGATCTTGCCCTCACGCGCGCGGTCGATCAGCAGCTCCTCGATTCCCTCCTGGGGGACGCTCGCCTCGCCGGGCTGCTTGCCGACGTAGAGAATCTCGGCGTCCGGCCTGGCCGCCGCCAGCGCGTCCCGGGGGATCAGCCGGTCGTGGAGGATCACGTCGGCGGCGACGATCAGCTCGAGCGAGCGAGCCGTCATCAGGCCCGGGTCGCCGGGCCCCGCGCCGACCAGGTAGACGATCCCCGGACCGTCGCTCACGCGACCGCCATGCTCTCCGCCCGCTCGAGGATGTCGGTCGCCCCCGCCGCCTTCATCCGTTCGGCGAGAGCACGGCCGACGGCCTCGGGATCGGCGTCGTCCTCATCGATCTCGTCGCGGAGCCACTCGCTGCCGTCCGGCAGGCCGCAGAACGCCTGGATCCGCATGCGGCCCCCGTGCTCGATCGTCGCGAGGGCCCCCAGGGGCGTGTTGCAGCTCGCATCGAGGGCCGCCACCAACCCACGCTCGGCCAACAGGGTGGCCAGGGCCCCGCGGTCGGTGACCGACTCGGCCGCCGCCGCGGGTCGATCCTTCGAGTGGCATGACTCGATGGCAATCGTGCCCTGGCCAGGCGCCGGAGCCAGCTGATCGGGCTCGATCTCGAAGGCGATCTCCTCGGCGCGCCCCAGCCGGCGCAGCCCCGCCGCGGCCAGAACAAGCCCGTCGTAGTCCCCAGCCTCGAGCCGGTCGAGGCGCGTGTCGACGTTGCCCCGGACCTCGGCTACATCCAGATCGGGCCGTAGCGCGAGAATCTGGGCGCGGCGGCGCAGGCTGGAGGTGCCGATCCGGGAGCCCTCGGGGACGTCGCCCAGGGAGGTCACATGGCCGACGTAGGCGTCACGTGGATCCTCTCGGGGCAGCACACCCGCGATCTCGAGCCCTTCCGGGAGGTCGCTGGGAAGGTCCTTCGCCGAATGCACGCCCAGGTCGACCTCATCGTCGAGCAGGGCCCGCTCGATCTCCCTGACGAAGCGGGCCTTGTCGTTGCTGCGAGGGCGCGCCTCAGCGCGACCCGTTTTAGGCTGGGCGTCACCGGAGGTCTTGATCGGCACGATCTCGGCGCCGCCGAGCGCCCGGGCGACCAGCTTGGCCTGGGCGAGCGCGAGCGCGCTACCGCGCGTCCCCAGCCGGAGCGGTGGCGCAGCCATACCTCTAGCCGCGTTCTGAGCGGCGGCGTCTCTCGTCCAGGGAGGTGACGTCCGCGCTCTCACCGGACGAGGTCTCGGGCTCGGTACCGGCGTCTAGGCCGAACAGCTCCCGGAGCGCGCTCACCTGCAGGTAGGCGTCCTCCCGGTCGGCGGTGCCTTTAAGCCTCACGGTCGGCTCGTGCAACAGCCGGTTGGCGATTGCGCGAGCGAGCGTCTCGACCCGGTCGCGGTCGGTCGGCGAGAGGCTCTCCCAGCGCGTGGCGTTCTCGGCGAGGACCTGGGAGACGATCGCGTCGGCGCGCTCCCGCAGCGCGGCGACCGTGGGCATGACCTCCTGGGAGCCCAGCCAGTGCTCGAAGCGGCTCAGCTCGGAATCCAGGATGGCGCCTGCGCGGCGTGCCTCGGCCTCGCGTCCGGAGGCGTTCCGCTCGACTATCGCCTGCACCTCGTCGACGTCGTAGAGGCTCACCCCCTCGACCCCACGGCACTCCGGATCGATGTCCCGCGGCACCGCCAGGTCGATCAGCAGCAGTGGCGCGCCCTCGCGCTGGCCCATGATCACCTCGAGCTCGGCGCGCTCGATCAGGTGGTGCGGCGAGTTGGTGGTGGAGACGACGATGTCGGCGCTGATCAGCTGGAGCGGCAGCTCGTCGATGCGGACAGCGTTGCCTCCGAAGCGCTCGGCCAGCGAGATCGCCCGCTTGTAACCGCGGTTGGCGATGAACACGGCTTCCGAGCCGCGAGCGGCGAGGGCGCGGGCGGTGAGCTCGGAGGTCTCGCCGGCCCCGATCAGAAGCACCCGGCGGGCCGAGAGATCGCCGAGGTTTCGCTGCGCGAGCTCGACTGCGACCGACGGGATCGAGACGCCCTTCTCCCCGACCGCCGTCTCGGTCCTCGCCCGCTTGCCCGCCGCGAGCGCGCCGCGGAACATCCGGTTCAGGATCGGCCCAGTGGCGCCCTCGACGAGCGCGAGCTCGTACGCGCGCTTCACCTGTCCCTGGATCTCGGCCTCGCCGACGATCATCGATTCGAGACCGGCGCTGACCCGGTAGAGGTGCCGGGCGGCCTCCGTTCCGCGCAGCGAGTAGAGGGGGCCGAGCAGCTCAGTCGGTGGGATCCCGGCCTCCCTGGCGAGCACGCCGAGACCCGCGGTCTCGGCCTCGACCGAGTCTGTCGCGACCAGGTACAGCTCCGTGCGGTTGCAGGTGGAGAGAGCCGCAGCCTCGCTGATCGGCTCCTCGGAGACCAGCGCGTTGAGAACGCCGGCGGCCCGGCCCTCGGTGAGCGCGAGCTGCTCCCGCAGGCTGAGCGGGGCGGTGCGGTGGGAGACGCCGAGGGCGAGCAGGCCGCTCATCGCTCCCCCTGGCGGACGGCCTCGATCTCGTGCTCTCGCTCGTGGATGTGCCCGACGTCGTGCTCCCCCGGGCGGGGCCGGCGCCGTTCGGCGAGCTCCGCGAGTGAGCCCAGCTCGCGCTGGATCCGCTGCAGCTTGGCGGCCATGATCGCGACGTAGATCAAGAGCAGCAACAGGAAGACGAGATAGGCGCCGCCGACGTAGCGGTCGGCGCTCTCGATCGCGAGCAACGGCGTCATGTCGCCGCCTCCAGAGCCCGCCTGATCCGGCCGAGATTCGCCGAGGCGGCTTTCGCGTCGAGCTCGAACCAGACCAGGGTCACCCAGAGCAGTGCCATCCCGGCCAGGCAGACCAGGAACGCGAACAGCATCGAGTCGGGGAGGCCCCCGGCGGACGAGAACGTCCTTGGGTGGACCAGTGGCTCTGCCAGCCGCACCGCGAGGAAGTTGAGCGGCACGAAGGCCCCCGCCGTGATCGCGAAGACGGACGCGTAGCGCGCCTGCCGGTCGCGGTCCTCGATCGCGTAGCGCAGCGGGTAGTAGGTCGCATAGAGGAGGAAGACGATCAAGAAGCTGACCAGGGTCGGCTCGCGCCACTCCCACCAGACGCCCCAGGACCCCTTGGCCCAGATCGCCCCGGTGAGCAGAACGCCGAGGCCGAAGATCACCGAGATGTGGATCGAGACGTAGGCGCGGGCATCGTGCTCGGGGTCCCCGGTCCGCAGGTGGCGGATCGCGTGCACGGCCGCGACGATGAACCCCAGCAGCGCCACGGTCGCGAGCGGAACGTGCAGGTAGAAGATCTTCTGGATGAAGCCCTGGTCGGCGTCCTCCGGCGCGTAGAAGAACGCCAGCGCATAGCCGGCGCCGAGGACCGCGACGGTCGCGATCGCGAGGCGGCTAAGCGTTATCGATTTGAGCGCGTTGGCCATCCGATGCTCCGCGGCTAGTCGTCCAGCAGGAAGTCGAAGGTGGCGTAGCCGACCAGGAGGAAGATCAAATCGTAGAGGCCGAGCAATCCAAGCCACGTAGCGAAGCGCCCGTAATCAGGGCCGCCCGCGGCCAGCAGGTGCTCGCCCGCCCCGGCCGTCGCGATCACCAGCGGAACCAGCAGCGGCAACAGGATCAGCGGCGCCAGTAGATCGCGCGCGCTCGACATCGTCGCGATCGTGGAGATCAATGTCCCGATGGCGGCCAAGCCGATGTCGGCCAGAAGGAGGACGAGGGCGAAGGGGACCAGGCCCGACGCCGAGTCGAGGAAGAAGAGCGCGAAGATCGGCACGGCGACCAGCTCGAGGACGACGAGGTAGATCACGAGGGCGCTCGCCTTGGCGGCGAAGAGGACGGTGCGGTCGACGGGAGCCAACCTGACCAGGTCGAAGCCCCCCTCCTCGCGCTCGGCGACGAACAGGCGGTTGATGGCGAGCAGCGCGGCGAAGAGCAGGGTCGGGACGAGCACGCCGGCGGCGAGCTCGCCGTCGAGACTCGTCCGATCGAGCCCGAAGCGGAAGATGACGAAGGCGGTGACGGCGAACAGCGCCATCGCCGGCAGGGAGCGGAGCGTGCGGAGCTCGACGCGGAGGTCCTTGCGCAGGAGCGCGGCGAACGGGGTCATCCGAGCTCCAGGACCGCGTCCGCGCCGGCGACCGCCGTCTCCCGGTCGTGGCTTGAGACGACGCGGGTGCGGCCGTTCCCGGCCGCGATCAGTGGCGCGACCAGCCGCCGGGCCTCGCTGTCGAGGTGCGCATCGGGCTCGTCGAGCAAGAGCAGCTCCGGCTCGTGAAGCACGGCGCGGCAGATGTCGACCCGCTGCAGCATCCCGGCCGAGAGCTCGGCGACGCGGTCGTTCGATCGGCCGGACATGCCCACGGCGTCGAGCAGCCGGTCTACCCGCGCCCCCGGGGCCGCCGACTCGAGCCCGTGGAGGGCTGCCGCGAGCCGGAGGTTCTCCCTGGGGGTCAGGTCGCGATAGAGCAGCGGCTCGTGACCGAGATACCCGATTCGCCCGCGGAGGCGATGCGTGTCTTTGGGCAAGGCGCAGCCGAGTACCGAGGCCTCACCCCCGCTCGGCCGGAGGAGGCCGGCGAGGATCCGCAGCAGGGTCGACTTGCCCGATCCGTTCGGACCGAGGACCGCGACGCTCCCTCCTGGATCGACCCGAAGGTCGAGTCCCTCGAGTGCCGTCCGATCGCCGAACTCGCGCCGCAGCCCGACCAGTTCGATCGCCGGCGCCGATGCGTCGCTTGCGGGGCTTTCCTCGCCCGACAGCCCTTCCACGGCGGCCGTTTGCGACGTCAAACGGGTTGCTCCTCACCCATCAGTCGGGTCGCGCCTGGCGGCGCGCCCTTGCATTACCAGCGCACCCTCGCATAACGCGAATCTAGCGGGGTACGGGCGGTAGGCCCGCTTCGAGCTCGGGGCTAGCCGCCCTTGCGCATCGCCCGTCGGGTCACCTCGACGAGCGGGCGGAACCCCTCGCGAAGGGCCTTGAGGCGATTGCCGTTCCGGCTGTAGAGCAGCTGCGCGGAGTAGCGGATCGCGTCGCCGAGCCTGCGGTCGTACGGCTGCCACCACAGATCGCGGGTCCAGCCCGGCTCCCAGGCCAGCTGTTTGATGTTCACGCACTCGTAGAAGCCGAACTTGGAGTGCGAGCGACCGAGTCCCGAGTCCTTGACGCCGCCCCAGGCGCACACACAGGCGCCGTGCGAGAAGGAGTGGTCGTTCACCCACACCATTCCGGACTGGATCTGGTGCGCCATCCGCTCTCCCTTCGCCCGGTCCTTGGTCCAGATCGACGCCCCGAGACCGAACTGGGAGTCGTTGGCGAGGTCCACCGCCTCCTGCTCGCTATCGACCGTGATCACCGGGAGCACCGGACCGAAGATCTCCTCCTTCATGATCCGCATCTCGTGGGTGACGCCGGTGAGCACGATCGGCGCGATGAAGCTCCCCTTCATGCCCTCGACCTTGGTGGGACCGCCCGTGAGCTGCTCGGCGCCGTTCTTCACGGCGTCCTCGACCAGCTCGTTGACCATTCCCGCCTGCTCGTCGGAGACCATCGGGCCGATCTCGGTCGTCCAGTCGCGCGGGTCGCCCACCGTCAGCCGCTCGGTTTCGCGGACGACGCCCTCGAGGAAGGCGTCGGCCACGTCCCGGTGGACGTAGACGCGCTCGATCCCCGAGCAGGTCTGACCGGCGTTGGCGAAGCCGCCCCAGACCGAGCCGGAGATGGCGTTGGCGAGATCCGCGTCGGGGCAGACGATCTGCGGGTCCTTGCCGCCCAGCTCCAGCACCGAGCCCTTCATCCGCCTGGCGCACACGACCCCCACCTTGCGGCCCACCTCGACCGAGCCGGTGAAGAAGATCTTGCCCGCGCTCGACTTGGCCAAGGCGTCGCCGATCCGGCCGCCGCCGTGCACGGTCCGCACCAGGCCCTCGGGGAGCCCCGCCTTCTCGAAGGTCTGCCGGATCCGTTCGCCGATCAGCGGAGTGAGGCTGGCGGGCTTGAGGACGACGCCATTGCCCGCCATCAGGGCGATCGCGACCTCGCCGAAGGGAATGGACCACGGGTAGTTCCAGGGAGCGATCACGCCCACGACCCCGATCGGCTCGTAGGTGAGCTTGGCGCTCTTCGACTTCAGGAACATCGGCATCGAGAGCTTCTCGTCGGCGAGGATCTCCGGGCCGTTGTCGGCGATCCACTTCAGGGCGTCGACGGTCGGCAGGATCTCCATCGTGTAGCTCTCCACCCGGGGCTTGCCCTGCTCGTCGGTGAGCAGCTCGGCGATCCCGTCCAGCTCTGAGAGCAGCACGTCGCCCGCGCGACGCATGTAGCGGGCACGGTCCTCGAGCGAGAGCGCGGCCCAGAACGGCTGGACCTCCGCCACGTCGTCGACGACGCCCTGCACCTTTGAGGAGGTCAGCGTCTCGACGGCCCCGATCAGCTCCCCCGTCGCTGGGTTGAAGGACTCGAGCGCCGGCGCGCCCTTGGATCGCTTCGAGGACTTGGCCTTCTTGTCCGACCCTGCGGGCGCGGCGCCGTTGCCGCTCCCGCCGTCGGCGCCTGACTTCCGGCCAGTGCTGGTGCTGCGGGAGCTGCTCGCCTCCATCGCTGCTTCCTCTCGTCGCTTGCGCTCGGTCGGGAGCGATTCTACGTGGCGCCGCGGGCCGGAAATTCACCCGCGGCCCGGCCGGTCAGGAAGCTGACACGGGGAGGGCGGCCTCCCGCCGAGGCCGCTCTCCCATCTCTCCCTCCTGCCGACCATGTCGGCCGAAAGAAGTGGAGGCCGAGAGCAATCCCCGAGCTCCCGGCCTCCGTGTCCACTCCCCGGCTTTTTACGCGCCGGCTCCGGCGAACCGCACGATTGCCAGAGCGTCAGACGACCCTCAGAACACGTCCTTGCCGGAAAGGTTGCGGCGGTAGCAATGACCTCATGCGCTTAACGTGCGGCTAACTCTGGTCGCGTCCGCCCAGTAGCTTGCGCAGTCGCTCGAGCCGCTCCCGGAGCTCCGCCTCGAAGCCGCGGTCTGTCGGCTCGTAGAAGCGCTCGCCCCGGACCGACTCGGGTGCGAGCGGCTGGTCGGTGACGGCGTCCGGCTCGTCATGCGGGTACCGGTAGCCCTCGCCCCGGCCGAGCTTGCGAGCGCCTGGATAGTGGGAGTCCTGCAGGTACGGTGGCGGCTCGGCGGCGCCGTGCTCGCGCACGTGCGCCCCGGCCCTGGAGATTGCGCGGGTGGAGGCGTTCGACTTCGGTGCGAGGGCCAGATAGGCGGCGGCCTGGGCTAGGTTGAGCGCGCACTCAGGCAGGCCGACCCGGTCGACCGCCTGGGCGGCGGCGTTGGCGATCAGGAGGGCCTGCGGATCGGCGTTGCCGATGTCCTCCGAGGCGAAGATCACCATCCGCCGAGCGATGAAGCGGGGATCCTCGCCCCCCTCCAGCATCACCGCCAGGTAGTAGATCGAGCCGTCCACGTCGGATCCGCGGGTCGCCTTGATCCAGGCCGAGATGTAGTCGTAATGCTTGTCGCCCTGGCGGTCGTAGAGCAGGGCCTTGCGCTGCAGGGCGTCCTCGACGGCTGCGATCGAGACCTCGCTCTCGCCGGCCGCGGCGGTGGTCTCGGTCGCCCGCTCGAGCGCCGCCAGGGCGACGCGCGCATCGCCGCCGGCCCGGGCCGCCAGCATCCGAAGTGCCTCGTCCGGGATCGGCGGGGAGCCCGGGAGCCCGCGCTCGTCGGTCAGCGCCCGCCGCAGCAGGCCCTCGATCTCGTCGTCGGCGAGCGGCCGGAACTCGTAGATCTGAGTCCGGGAGAGCAGGGCCGAGTTCACCTCGAAGTAGGGGTTCTCGGTCGTCGCCCCGATCAGCGTGATCAGGCCCTCCTCCACGGCCGGGAGGAGAGCGTCCTGCTGTGCCTTGTTGAAGCGGTGGATCTCGTCCAGGAAGAAGATCGTCGGCCGCCCTGAGGCGCGGCGCTCCTCCGCGCGGGCGATCACCTCCCTGACCTCGGCCCGCCCTGCGTTGACGGCAGAGAGCTCCTCGAAGGCGCCCTCGACCCGCGCTGCGATGATCCGCGCCAGCGTCGTCTTTCCGGTTCCGGGCGGGCCGTAGAAGATCGCCGAGTGGGGCTCTCCGGACTCGATTGCGACCCGCAGCGCCGAGCCCTCGCCGAGCAGGTGACTCTGCCCTACGAACTCGTCCAGGTATCGCGGGCGCATCCTGGTCGCGAGCGGCGTCTCCCCCAGCGGGACGCCGGTCCGGCGGGCCTCGCCGCCCGTCTCGAAGAGCCGCTCGCTCATGCGTGCTCGCCGGCCAGGCGCCCGGCCGCCTCCGTCGCGTCCTCGACACTCGGGTAGACGTGAAAACGGGTCGCCAGCCCATCCCTCCACTCGTAGAGCCAGCCGAAGACAGTGTCGATCTCGACGCCGCTGGATGCCCCGCGGCCCACGACGTGGACCGGCACGACCAGCATTGACTCATCCACCTCGACGATCTCACCGAGGTCGTAGCTGATCTCGGCCCATGCCTCCTCCCACTGACTCACCCATTGCCGAAAGCCCTCATAGCCACCGTAGGTACCGGAATTGACGATGCCGGGGGCGCCGTAGATCTCGCCTTCGGGGTCGATCAGTTGCCGGACCCTCTCCTCGTTGCCCTGCAGGTACGCGGCGAGGAGCTCGTAGACGCGCTCGACGTTCGGGTTCCCCATGCGCTTCCAGTATGAACCCG
This sequence comes from uncultured Solirubrobacterales bacterium, assembly GCA_963801055.1. Lineage (GTDB taxonomy): Bacteria > Actinomycetota > Thermoleophilia > Solirubrobacterales > 70-9 > DASUPK01. The sequence goes on from CAWDDE010000006.1 coordinate 21,440, forward strand.
CGGCATGGCGCGCCTTGGCCGGAGCGCCCCTCCCTTAAGCTGGGCCCGATGGAGGAGGGCACCGCCACGACCGCCGTCCCCCAGGGCCTCGGCCCCTGGGCGGTCGAGCTTCTCGGCCGCCTGATCCAGACGAACACGGTGAACCCGCCCGGGAACGAGCGGCCCGTGCAGGAGTTCCTGCGCGGGACGCTGACCGCCGCCGGCTTCGAGTGCGATCTGCTCGAGGGCGAGCCCGGTCGCCCGAACCTCGTCGCCCGGCTGCGCGGCGCCCAGGACGGGCCGACCCTCACCCTCCTCGGCCACGTCGACACCGTCCGCGCCGACCCCGACGAGTGGAGCTTCGATCCCTGGGCCGGCGATGTCGTCGACGGTTGGGTCCGCGGCAGGGGCGCGCTCGACATGAAGGGCCAGGTTGCCTCGGAGGTCGCGGCCTGCGTCATGCTCGGCGGCAGCGGCTGGCGCCCCGCGGCGGGCGATCTCCTCCTGGTGCTGACCGCCGACGAGGAGGTCGGCGGCGGGCTGGGCGCACACTGGCTCTGTGAGCATCATGCCGACGCGGTGCGCAGCGACTTCGTCGTCAACGAGGGCGGCGGCTCGCTGGTCGAGTTCGGGGGCCGGCGCCTCTACACGCTCAGCGTTGGCGAGAAGGGGATCTTCCGGATGCGCCTCCGTACCACGGGCCGGGCCGGGCACGCCTCCGTGCCGCGCATCGGCGACAACGCCCTGCTCAAGCTCGCCGGCTATATCTCCGCCCTCACCGAGCAGCCGCCGCCGGAGCCGACGCCGGTCGGCGAGGCACTGCTGGAGGCGCTCCTCGGCGAGCCTTTCCCCGACCAAGAGGGGGTGCGGGCCGGGCTCGACCGCCTTCGGGCCGCGCAGCCGCTCCTCGCCGACTACCTCGTCGAGCCGATGCTTGGCGTGACGCTGACGCCCACGATCGCCGAGTCGGGCAGGAAAGCGAACGTGATCCCGTCGGAGGCGGTTGCGCTGATCGACTGCCGCGTGCCGCCGGGCTACGGCGAGGATGAGGCGCTCAGGCAGCTCGAGACGCTGATCGGCGAGGGCGACTACACGGTCGAGTTCAGCGATGGCGTGGTCGGCAACACCTCCCCGATGGAGTCGCCCCTCGCGGACGCCATCCGCGACTGGGTCCGCGAGGTCGATCGGGGTGCAGGCTTGGCGCCGATGGTGATGCCCGGGTTCAGCGACAGCAACCCCTTCCGCACGGCCTTCCCGGACGCGGTGGTCTACGGGTTCTGCCCGCATCGCGAGATCGGCTTGCTGGAGGCAGCGCCGCTCGTACATGGAGCGGACGAGCGCGTTCCCGCGTCCGACGTCGAGCTGGCGGCGAGCTTCTTCTACGAGCTGCCCCGGAGGATGCTCGGGTGAGCGACGCGAGCCAGAACGGCGACAGAAGCTCGGCGCAGGAGGACTACGTCCTGCGTCTCGGCGGGATGGCGCTGCGCAACGGGCTCTTGATCCACGGCCCCACCTCATGGTCGGCGGCCGCGCGGGACGACTCCGGCGAGATCCAGGTCGCCTCCGACCGGAAGCCGGCGGTGGCTCCGGACCTGGCCGCCCGGGTGCCGCTCTTGCGCGGGCCCCTGAGGCTGGCAGAGGCCTTCATGCTGATCCCGACCGTGCGGATCAGGCTGCCCGCCGCGCGGCTTCCCTTCGAGGACATCCGGGTGATCGGCGCGATGCTGGTCGCCTCGAGCGCGAGCCGGGCGCTCCGACGCCGGGGCTCGAGCGCGGCGCGTGAGCTGCTGCAGGCCGCCCTCGGCCTCGCGCCCGCGATGGTGGCGCTCAGCGATCGTGACCTGGCCGCCTACCACGGGGTCGAGCACAAGGCGATCGGCGCCTACGAGGCCGGCTCCGACGATCCAGCCTCCGCCACCAAGGAGCACGAGCGCTGCGGGTCCAACCTGGTCGTCCCGATGCTGGTGCTCTCGGCGGCGGGGCAGCTCCTGCTCGAGCGCGCGCTCGAGCGGCCCGGCCCGCTCGCCAGGGCGGCCGTGGGGGTCGCCAGCGCCTCGCTGGCCGCCGAGATGTTCGCCTGGAGCGAGCGCAACTCCGATACCTCCGCCGCGCGCGCCTTCCATCGCCCGGGCTACGAGATCCAGAGGCTGATCGCCACGAAGGAGCCGACTCCCGAGCAGCTCGAGGTCGGGGTGGCGGCGCTGCGCGAGATCCTCCGCGTCGAGCAGGAAGCCGACGGCGAGCGGGCGCAGGGCGATCCACTGCCCGCGACGTAGACTCAAGCGCGTGCTCGGCCGGATCGACCACATCGGCGTCGCCACCGATGACCTCGACGCGGCGGTTGCCCTCTATGAGGGCACGCTCGGGATGCCGGTGGCGCACCGCGAGACCGTCGAGAGCCAGGGGGTCGAGGCGGTGCTGCTCGACATCGGGGAGGGTCATGTCGAGCTGCTGCGTCCGCTCGGGCCGGACACCCCGATCGGCAAGTACCTCGACAACAAGGGCCCGGGCCTGCACCACGTCGCCTACGCCGTGGACGACATCGAGGGCGTGCTGGGCAAGCTCAAGGAGGCGGGGATCGAGATGATCGATTCGGAGCCGCGGGTCGGGATCCGGCAGTCGCGAGTCGCCTTCGTCCATCCGCGTTCGACCGGCGGGGTCCTCACCGAGATCGTCGAACCGGCGAAGGCGCACTGATGGCCTCCGGAAGGGTCGAGATCGGATTCTCGGGCGGTCAGGTGGTGGCCGTCCGGATCAGCGACGAAAAGCTCAGGGACCTGCGCAAGGCCCTCGACAAGGCCGACGGCTGGTCGGACCTCGAGACCGAGGACGGCACGGTGGCGCTCGACCTCCGCGAGGTGGTCTTCGTGCGAGGCGCCCCGGGCGAGCATCGCATCGGCTTCACCGGATGAAGCTGCGCCACCTGGTGCTCGGCGCTGCCGCCGTCGTCGCCGGGGCGGCGCTCTGGTGGCGGAAGAACCCGTCCGCCTGCCCCTACGGGCAGCGCTTCTGGGTCGAGGCGCCGCATCCGCTGATCACCCGGCAGCGGCTTCGCGAGATACTCGACCCCAGGCCGGGTGAGCGGATCCTCGAGGTCGGTCCAGGGACCGGCTACTACACGCTCGACGTCGCGGAGTGGATCAAGCCCGGTGGCCAGGTGGACATCCTCGATCTTCAGCAGGAGATGCTCGACCACACGATGAGACGCGCCGGAGAGCGCGGTCTTTCGAACGTGACGCCCACGCAGTCCGACGCCACGGGGATGCCCTACCAGGACGGGACCTACGATGCCGCGTTCCTGGTCACCGTCCTCGGCGAGATCCCGGATCAGGATGCGGCCCTTCGCGAGTTGGCGCGGGTGCTGAAGCCCGGCGGGCGGCTGGTGGTCGGGGAGCTGCTCGGGGACCCGCACTACGTCAGGCTCGCGCCGATACGGCTGCGGGCCAGCGGGGTCGGGCTCGCCTACGAACGGCGGGTGGGCAACGCCCTCGGGTATTTCGCCAGGTTCGTGAAGGGCTAGCCGCGCGCGGCGAGGGCGGCCCAGAGCCGCTCCTCGGCGTCGAGCACCCGCGCGGCCTCGTCGCCCAGCGCCCGCCACTGCTCGGGATCCGGCTGCTCAGGCTCGCTCGCGGTCCGGGCGGCGAGGGCAAGCTTGCTCCAGTCCTCGGCGGCCTCGGCCGCGAGCGCTGACTGATCGAAGTCCGCCTCCTCCAGGAAGCGGGAATACATCCGCCTGAAGTTGCCCCCGCCAGTCCCGCGCCGCTCGATCACCTGGTAGAGAAAGCGCGCGCACCACTGCCAGTCCTCGGCCACTTCCGGCCAGCTGGCCACCTCGGCGGCGAAGCGCCTCATCGCCGGCAGCCCCTCGAAGTCGCCGAGCGGCGGCTCGAGCATCTGGCTGGCGGCCCGCTCGATCGCCTTTGGTGCATGAGCAAGCAGGTCATCGCGGTCGAGCTCGACGCCCTCCGGAAGCTCGATCGCGTGGCCCTCCAGCGGAAAGACCGGCTGCTGGGAGTGCCGCGCCTCGCGCAAGCCCTCGAGCGAGGTGGTCTGCAGGTCCTCGAAGGCCGTGTCGGAGAGCCAGGCCAGCTCCTCGTCGTATCCGGCGAGAACCACCGCGTGGCCTGGGAAGTGGGCCGAGCGGCCGTAGTGATCGAGGTAGTAGAGGTCGGTGAGCAGCAGGACGGGCCTCCCCTCGTCCACCGCCTCCCTCGCCATCTGCCAGGAGCCCTCCGGGTCTGCGTCGGTGCTCAGGCGCAGCGGGGCGCCGGTGAGCTCGAGGAAGTTCTCCTCGAGCCGAGCCGCCCGGCCGTTCGTGAAGCGCGACGGGGAGTGCTCGTCGAGGACGACGTAGTAGAAGCAGGCACCCGCGCCGAGCCCGAACGCCATCTCCTCGGAGATCTCTGTGCCGTGGAAGCCGAGCAGGTTGCGCAGCGCGGTCGAGCCGCAATGGTTGCCGGGCACGTGCCGGTAGCCGGGCACCATCACCCTGTTGGCTGTCTCGGCCATGGACCGATTGTCGCGGATCAGGCCAGGTCCTTATCCTGCGCCGCCGTGCTTGCTCGCCTCGACGGTCGGCTGCTCTACGCCATGCGGACGCGCTTCCATGGGCCAAGGGCGGAAGCCGTCGGAAAGGGTCTGGGCAGGATCGGCGAGTACGGCGCGGTTTGGCTTGTGATCGGGATCGTGCTCGCCTTCGCCGACCCCGACAACGGCGAGGATTGGATCGTCGCGGGAATCCTTGGGCCGGTCGCAATCGGCCTCAACTATGCGGTCAAGGTGATCGTCAGGCGCCCGCGGCCGGTGCTCGAGGGTCTGCCGCCGCTGGGAGGCGCTCCCAGTGCGCTCAGCTTCCCCTCGGCTCACGCCACTTCGTCGTTTGCCTGCGCCACGGCGATGACGCGGATCGCGCCCGAGGCGGCGATCCTCTACGTCCTGGCGGCCGCGATCGCCGCCTGCCGTCCGTACCTCGGCATGCACTACCCCTCCGACGTGATCGCCGGGGCGCTGCTGGGCACCGGCCTCGGCCTGATCGCCCCGCTCTAGGCAGGTGCGACGCCTCCGATGAAGATCGGGATCGTCGGGCTCCCGAACGCGGGCAAGTCGACGCTGTTCAACGCCCTGACCGCCGCAGGGGCAGAGACCGGTGACTATCCGTTCACCACCGTCGAGCCCAACGTTGCCGTCGTCCAGGTCCCGGACGAGCGGATCGAGTCGGTCGCCGAGACGGTCGGCTCCTCGGAGGTCGTGCACGAGACGATCGACTTCCACGACATCGCCGGCCTGGTCAAGGGCGCGTCCCAGGGCGAGGGCCTCGGCAACCAGTTCCTTGCCTCGATCCGGGAGACGGACGCGATCTGCCACGTGATCCGGGCTCACGGCGCGGGCGCGGTCGCCCACCCCGAGGGGCGGATCGACCCGGTTGCGGATGCCGAGCTGGTCGAGACCGAGCTGCTCGCGGCCGACCTCGAGAGCGCGGAGCGCCGCCTGGAGCGAGTCAGCAAGGAGGCGCGATCGGGCGACAAGGAGGCGATCGCCGAGCGCGACTGGCTCGACCGGGTCGTCGAGGCGCTGGCCGCCGGGCGCCCCGCGCGCGAGGTCCCGGTGCCGGAGGCCGCGCCGGACGCCCTTCGCAAGCTCTCGCCCCTGACCGCCAAGCCGGTGCTCTACGTGGTCAACGTCGACGAGGGCGAGACCGAGGCGCCGCCGGACCTCGTCGCACATGCCGATGAGATGGAGGCCAAGGTGGTGGTGATCTCGGCGCGGGTCGAGGCGGAGCTGCGCGAGCTCGATCCCGACGAGGCGGAGGAGATGCGTCACGAGCTCGGCATCGAGCGGTCTGGGCTCGAGCGCCTGATCCGCGCCGCGTTCGAGCTCCTCGACCTGATCACCTTCTTCACGGCGGATCCGGGCAAGGAGGCGATGGCGCGGACTCTCCCCCGTGGCGGCACGGCCTATGACGCTGCGGGCCGCGTCCACACTGACATCCAGCGCGCCTTCGTCCGCGCCGAGGTGATCGCCTGGGAAGAGCTCGTCGACGCGGGCGGGTACGCCGCCGCGCGCGAACGTGGCACGCTGCGGATCGAGGGCCGCGACTACGTCGTCCGCGACGGCGAGGTGGTCCACATCAGGACATAGCCGGTGGCTCGGACTAGAGTCGCGGCGATGACCGCGCCTCGACCGACCGGTGATCGTCTTGGGCTGATCTACGGCTTCAGCCTTCCCGAGGGCGCCGAGCCGATCGACGGCGACCGAGTAGTGGTCGACGTGGGGGGCGCGCGTCCGGTCGAGGCGATCGACGGCGGAGAGGCCGTCGCGATCGCACGGCACCGCTTCGACCGCACCGTCCCCGCCCACCTCGTCGACCACCGCGCCAACCTCCGCGCCGTGTGCGAGCTCGGCTGCAACCGGGTACTCGCCTTGGGCTCCGCCGGGAGCCTTGACGAGAGGCTCGAGGTTGGCACGCTGATCTGCCCCGACGACTTCTACGCCCCGGAGACCGCCCCGAGCTTCTACGACGACCCGCGAGGCCACTCCATTCCCGGCTTCGATCCCGACTGGCGGAAAGTCATCCTTGATACGTGGCGGGTCCGCAGCGAGACCGAGCTCGTCGACGGCGGCGTCTACGCGCAGACGATCGGCCCGCGCTTCGAGACGCCGGCCGAAGTCCGGGCCCTGGCCAGGGTCGCGGATGTCGTCGGAATGACGATCGCCGCCGAGACGGTGCTGGCCGGAGAGGCGGGGCTGGCATACGCGGCCGTCTGCACGATCGACAACCTCGCCAACGGCATCTCGAGCGTGCCGCTGACGGTCGAGGAGTATCAGCACGGGCGGGATCGCACGGCGAAGACCCTGTCAGCCGCGCTCGAGTCCGTACTGCCGGCCCTCGCCACGGGGACGCCGCTCAGTTGAGCCTCGCGATCACCGACGCAGTGCTCGGCGGGCAGGTGGTCGGCCTGAGGGTGGAGGACGGGGTGATCACCGAGCTGGGCCCGTCCGTGGACCCCAGAGTCGGCGACGAGGTGATCGACGCGGACGGCCTCCTGCTCAGCCCGCCGATGGTGAACGGTCACACCCATGCCGCGATGACCCTCTTCCGCGGCTTCGGCGACGACATGCCGCTGATGGAGTGGCTGCGCACCCGGATCTGGCCCGCAGAGGCGAAGCTCGAGCCCGACGACGTCTACTGGGGTACCCGCCTGGCGTGCCTGGAGATGATCCGCTCGGGGACCACGCGTTTCTTCGACATGTACTGGCACGGGGTGGAGGCCGCCCGGGCGGCGGTCGACGCGGGGCTGCGCGCGGCGATCAGCAGCGTCCTGATCGACCGACTCGACCCCGCCAAGGGCGAGGGGATGAGGGGCGAGGTGCTCGAGTCGCTCGACCGGATCGCCGAGGCCAACCCGCGCGTCAGCCCCAGCCTCGGCCCGCATGCGATCTACACGGTGAGCTCCGAGTCGCTCGCCTGGATCGCCGAGGTTGCCGCCGAGCGACAGATTCCCTTACAGATCCATATTTCCGAGACCGAGCAGGAGGTGAGTGACTGCCTCGAGGCCCACGGTAAGCGCCCTGCCCCGTATCTCGACGAGCTCGGCTTCCTCGGAGCGCGAACGCTGCTCGCGCACGGCGTCTGGCTGGACGAAGCAGAGCTGGAGCTGATCGCCGAACGCGGCGCGACCGTGGTCACGAATCCCGCCGCCAACATGAAGCTCGCCGTCGGGGGGGTCTTTCCGTATCCCGAGGCGGCGCGAGCCGGCGTCGCGGTCGGGCTGGGCACTGACGGCGTCGCCTCGAACTCCAATCTCGACATGTTCGAGGAGGTGAAGCTCTTCGCCCTGGGCCAGAAGCAGTTCAGCGGCGACCCCTCGACGCTGCCCGCCGGTCAGGCCCTGGCGATCGCCCGCGGCATGCGCTCGCCGATACTCGGGGGAACGCGACTCGATGTGGGGCAGCCCGCCGACTTCCTCCTCCTGCGCAGCTCGGACCCCGAGCTCTCCGCCGGCGACCTCGACGCCGACCTGGTTTACGCGGCGAGCGGCTCGGTGGTCGACACCACCGTGGTCGCCGGACGGGTCCTGATGCGAGACCGGGTGGTGCCTGCCGCCGACGAGCTCGTAGCGGAGGTCCGCTCGCGGGCGGCTCGCCTCACCGCCTGACTCGAAGGCGTCGAGCGATAGCGTCCCGGCGGCCATGCGCACCAAGGCGCGATTCCCGGACGTCCCCGAGAAAGCCGGGCACTACGAGAGCTTCTACCTGAAGCTCACCCAGCCCGGCGGGGGGCGGGGCGCCTGGATCCGTCATACCGTTCACAAGCGCCCGGGGGAAGCCCCGACCTGTGCGCTCTGGTTCGTCCTCTTCGACTCGAGCGCCGCGGGGCCCCGCGCCACCAAGCGCCAGTTCGGCGCCGACGAGCTTGCCGCGGCGCCCGACTCCTACATCCGCGTCGCCGATGCGACTCTGACCGACGGCCGCGCCACCGGACGGATCGCGACGGACGCGCTCGAGGCCAGGTGGGACCTGAGCTTTGCCGACTCGCACGAGCCCTTCCACCACCTACCGCGCGACTTCCTCTACCGCACCCGGCTTCCCAAGACAAAGTTCCTGAGCCCGTACCCGGACGCGGTCTTCAACGGGCGGCTGGAGGTGGACGGGGAGCCGATCGGGGTCGAGGGGTGGCGCGGGATGATCGGCCACAACTGGGGCGCCGAGCACGCCGAGCGCTGGGTCTGGGTTCAGGGCTCCGGCTTCGAGGGCCGCTCGCCCGAGGACTACTTCGACATGGCGGCCGGCCGGATCAAGTTGGGCGGAGCGACCACCCCGTGGGTCGGCAACGCGATGCTGATGCTGGACGGCACCGCGCATCGGCTCGGCGGCTTCGGCCACATCCCGAGCACCGATATCTCAGAGCAGCCGACGAGCGCGCGCTTCGAGCTCAAGGGCAAGCACGTGGCGGTGAGCGGCAGCGTCCGGGCGCCGGCCAAGGACTTCGTCGCCTGGATCTACGCCGACCCGGTCGGCCCGGAGCACAACACGCTCAACTGCTCGATCTCGGACCTCGACCTGCAGGTCGAGCTCGACGGCCGGCCGGCGGAGAGCCTCAAGGTCTCGGGGGCGGCGGCGTACGAGTTCGGTACCCGGGGCAGGGACCACGGCATCCCGTTGCAGCCATATCCGGACGGTTAGAGTTGCTAGCTACTTCTTCTTGAAGAACGCCCAGGTATCCGGCAGCGCGAGGGCGTCACGCAGCTGCGGGCCTACGACGGTGGTGGTGCCGCCGCGTGCCGATCAGGTTGGCGTGGACGATCCGAGGCGAGACTCCGCGCTGGGTGACGACGATGTTCCGGAGCTTGCCGCGCAGACCGAGCCCCCGCAGGGCGGAGTTCATCCGGGCGAGCGAGAACTTCCGCTTCCAGCGCTCGTAGGGCGAGCCCGCCTCAGCCTCATACGGATCGTCCACGCCCCGCAGGTACGGGATCGGCGGCTGGCCGAAGCCGAGCGAGGAGAGTTCGTTGTTCTCGGTGTGACCGCCCGAGGTGGAGAAGAAGAAGGTCTGCGCGACCCGGCCGGCGTAGAGGACGACCTGCAGATGTGTGGCTCTCACCGCCTGGTCGGTCTTGGCGGTCTCCGCCCCGACGCCCCCATAGGCCTGGCTGCGGGTGTCGTCGAAGACGTCGAAGCTGCTGCCGTGGGCTGCCGTCGAGAGCGCGAAAGAGCGGGCGGCCACCGCCTGGGCCTTGAGTGCCTCGGGAGGCCAGGACGCAGGGGACTCCTTCGATACCACGCCCCTGACGTAGTCCTCGAGGTTCACGACGTTGATCGCGTCGAGGCCGCCCGAGGATGCGCGCACCTCGAGTGAGCCTCGGTAGGTGCCCTTGGCGGCGACGGTGACCGTCGGGGCTCCGGCGGCGGTCATCGCCGGCCCGCAGCGCGCGATCACCCTGCCCTTCTTGGAGCGCACCACCACGCCGGATCCCTTCTGCTTCGCGACGTAGCCCTTGCCCGGCTTGAGAGCCGCCCCACAGGCCGAGCCGGCACCGCGGAAGCTGACGCTGCGGGCGTCGTCTCGCAGCAGCACCCGCACCGTCTGATCCGTAACGGCCCCGACCGTGGTGCCGGTGTAGTAGTGGCCGAGGATGTCGCGGTAGCCGAACCCATTCTTCGCGTAGCCGTAGGCGCCGTACTGGCTCATCCCCGCGCCGTGGCCGAAGCCGGCGCCCTTGACGATCCAGATCTTGGCCGAGGCTGACGCGGGGAGGGCGAGACCGCAGAGCACCGCCGCGAGCACGATCGTCCTGAGCCCCCGAAGCATCGTCCCAAGGAATAACGGCCCTCTCGGCGGGAAGTTGCGGCGGGCTAGGCTGTGAGTAGGGAATTTCAAGGAGAGTCAAGGAGAAGACGATGGCGACCGAGACGATTCAGGCCACAGACCACAAGCTCTACGTCGCCGGCGAATGGATCGAGACCGGCGAGTGGTCGGAGGTGGAGGCTCCCTATGACGGGACCGTGGTCGGTCGCGTGCCGAAGGGGGATGCGGCGCTCGTCGGGAAGGCCGTTGAGGCCGCGCAGCGTGCGTTCGATGCGGGCGGCTTTCCGGCGCACGCACGCGCCGCCGTGCTCGACCGCGCGGCCGAGCTGGTCCGCGAGCGCGAGGACGACCTCACCATGACGATCGCCGCCGAGGCCGGCAAGCCGGTGAAGACGGCGCGGCTCGAGGCCCAGCGCTGTGTCTCGACGATGCAGTTCTCCGCCGTCGCCGCCCGCACCCTGACCGGCCACACCGTGCCGATGGAGGCAGGCGCCGCGGGGGAGGGCAAGCTCGGGATCGTGATCCGAGTCCCGTACGGCGTGGTCGGCGCGATCAGCCCCTTCAACTTCCCGCTCAATCTGGTGGCCCACAAGCTCGGTCCCGCGATCGCCGCCGGCAACGCGGTCGTACTCAAGCCCGCTGGGCAGACCCCGATCTCAGCGATCAAGCTTGCGGAGGTCTTCTACGACGCCGGGCTGCCCCAGAACTGGCTGCAGGTCGTCTGCGGGTCTGGGTCCGAGGTCGGCAATGCGATCGTCGAGAGCGACCAGATCCGTGCAATCACGTTCACCGGGTCCGCGCCCGTCGGCTGGGCCATCCGCTCCAAGGCCCCGCACAAGAAGGTGAACCTCGAACTCGGCTCCAGCGCCCCGCTGATCGTCAACGACGACGGCGACTGGGAGCAGGCCGCCGACAAGGCCAAGCTCCACGCCTTCTCCCACGCCGGCCAGAGCTGCATCTCCGTGCAGCGGATCCTGGTTCATGAATCCGTCGCCGACGACTTCACCAAGCGCTTCGTCGCCAACGTCGAGTCCCTGGTTACCGGCGACCCGATGGACGAGAACACCGACGTCGGGCCGCTGATCTCGCGCGACGACCGAGATCGGGTCAAGTCATGGTTCGACGAGGCCGAGTCTGCGGGCGGCGAGATCCTGACCGGCGGCGAGCTGGTCGACGAGGATCGCTGTCTCGCGCCGACCGTGATCAGGAACGACCCGCGCGAGTGCCACACCTGGAAGGACGAGATCTTCGGGCCCGTGGCGACGATCCACACCTTCAAGACATTCGACGAGGCCCTGGAGATGGCGAACGACTCACGGTATGGGCTCCAGGCGGGGGTCTTCACCCGAGATCTGGGCAGGGCGAAGAAGGCCGGCGAGGTGCTCGAGTTCGGCGGCGTGCTGATCAACGAGGTGCCCACCTTCCGTACCGACCAGATGCCCTATGGCGGCGTCAAGGACTCGGGCAACACCCGCGAGGGCCCCGACTACGCGGTCCGTGAGCTGACCGAGGAGCGCCTGGTCACCTTCCAGGACTAGGGGTCCAGCGACGGGCCGGGCCGGTACGTCGCGAGGGCCCGGGTGCATTGCCCTCGTGAGCGGATCAGCTCGTGCCGCCCGTTCCCGACGTCGACGAAGACGACGTTGGAGTACTGCTGGAGCTTCGCGGTGCCCGCTTCGGTGGGGCTGATCCTGTCGTACAGCGGGGTCGCCAGGCGATCAATGGCGACGCCCTTGGGCGAGCAGCGCAGTGTCGAGCCCCGGAACACGGGGTAGGTTTGGATCTCACTCGAGGTACGGAGCTGCGCGGCCGGCTTGAGGTCATAGTTGGTGTCGAAGATGGGCACCCCCCGCGCGGTTTCCGCCGGGTAGTCGAAGGCGAGGACGACGGCGCCGTCCGGGGCATGGGCGCGCTCGACGGCCGCCAGCACCTTCGGCTGGAACTCGGCGGAGCGCAGCCAGTCGTCCTGCTGGTGGATGTCCTGGATCCCGAAGCCGATCGCCACGGCGATTGAGCCCGCGACGGCGAGCAGGTAGCCGTTTCGCCGGAGCAGCGAGCCCGCTGCCCGCATCACCGCCCAGACGAGCACGGCGGCCGGATAGAGCGCGAGGATGTTGACGCGATCCTCGATCCCCCGGAAGGTGGGCGTGTAGAAGGCCTGCGGGACGTAGACGACCCAGCAGAGGGCGAGGGCCCCGAGCGCAACCGCAGCGACGGCCGGCCAGCGGATCCCAGGGGTGCCATCGACCCGAGCGGGAGCGCGCGAGCGCAGCGCGGCGGCGATCAGCACTGCGAGCGCGGCGCCGAGGACGATCGCGGTCACGGCGGGGGAGATCTCCGCCGGGATCGAGACGGGGAGCAGCGTTGCAGCGATCACGTCGGCACCCCCCCGGGCGATATCGGGCACGTGGCGAAGCTGCTCGGCGAGCGTCTCGACATGCTTGTTCGTGTTCTCCGCCGTGTAGATCGCGGCCGCGGCGACCGCCGGGATGTCGAGCGCCATTCGAGGGAGCGCCCGGCGCCAGCCGCCGAGCCAGGCGTAGGCGGTCCAGGCGAACAACGCGACGCCGGTGGTGACCTCGTACGTGAGGATGCTCGCCACGTAGCAGGCGGTGGCCGCCAGGTGGATCAGGATGCCGCGTTGGCCCTCGACCCGCAGGCCGCGCAGGGCGATCAGGAAGCCAGCGAAGAGCAGCAGGACGGCGAAGTTGTTGAGACCGCCTGTCGGCCACAACCTGACCGAGGAGGCCCAAGGGAAGAGCAGCGCCAACAGGGCGATCGGGATGGCGTCCTTGGGCGGAAAGCGAAGGCCGCGGATGACGAAGTAGAAGCCGACCGTGCAGCCGAGGGTGAGGAGCGCCACGACGAGGTGATGGCGGGCGGGATCCGTGCCGAGCACCTCGTATGAGCCGATCAGCAGGATGCCGAGGAGCGGCTTGGCCCCGAGGATGTCGAACTGCCGCGAGACCGCCTCGGAGAACCCGTAGGTGTGCCACTCCCACTGGATCGCCCAGTCGTCCGAGTAGAAGCCGCCGTCGGCGACCTGCCGGACGACGATCAACAGCCAGAGCCCGAGGGCGATCGCGATGGCGACGAACGCTGCGATCCGCACCTGCTGTGAGCCGGCGCGCCCCGACACGAATCCCAAGTGTTAGCGCTCAGTCGTGCGGGCGCGCCATCTTGCGATGGTCGAGCGCCTGTTCGAGGATCTCCTCGTCGACTCCCTTTTCCCGCGCCACCTCGCGCAGCGGCCGGCCGGAGGCATGGGCCTCCTTGACGATCTCTGTGGCGCGGTCGTAGCCGATGTGGGGATTGAGCGCCGTGGCCGTCGCCAGCGTCGCCTCGGCGTGACGCTCCAGCATCACCTCGTTCGGCTCGATGCCGCTGACGCACTTCTCGTCGAGCGTGCGCACGGCGGAGGCCAGCAGTTTGATCGAGTCGAGCAGGTTGCGGGCGATCAGCGGCACCCGCACGTTGAGTTCGAACTGCCCCTGGCTCCCCGCCATCGTGATCGCGGTGTCATTGCCGATCACCTGGTCGGCAACCTGGATCACGACCTCCGGCACCACCGGGTTGACCTTCCCGGGCATGATCGAGGAGCCCTTCTGCAGCTCGGGCAGCACGATCTCGGCGAGCCCTGCGCGCGGTCCGGAGCCCATCAGGGCAAGATCGTTGGCGATCTTGAGCAGGGAGACGGCCACTGTCTTGAGGGCGCCCGAGAGCTCCACCAGCGCGTCGCGGTTGCCCTGCGCCTCGAACGGGTCGGCGGGCTCGGAGATGTCGAGCCCAGTCTCAGCGCTGAGCTTCTCGCGGACCCTCGCGGCGAACTCAGGATGGGTGTTGAGCCCCGTGCCGGTGGCGGTGCCGCCGAGCGGGATCTGTCCCACCCGGCCGAGCGTGGCGCGAACCCGCTCCGCTCCAAGGCGGATCTGCGCGGCATATCCGGAGAACTCCTGGCCGAGGGTGACCGGGACCGCGTCCATCAGGTGCGTGCGCCCCGCCTTGACCACGTCGGCGAAGTCGTCGGCCTTGCGCTCCAGCGCGGCGCGCAGCTCGTCGAGGGCGGGGAGCAGGTCGGAGTGGACCTCGCCCAGGGCGGCGAGGTGCACGGCGGAGGGGAAGACGTCGTTGGAGGACTGCCCCATGTTGACGTGGTCGTTGGGGTGAGCCTCGTCGCCCGCGAGCTCCGCCATCACCTCGTTCGCATTCATGTTCGAAGAGGTCCCTGAGCCGGTCTGGAACACGTCGATCGGAAACTGGTCGTCGTGTTCGCCATTGGCGACTTCGTCGCCCGCCTTCGCAATCCGCTCGGCGAGGTCGGCGTCGAGCTTGCCCAGCTCGGCGTTCGCTCGCGCCGCGGCCGCCTTCAGCCTGCCCAGCCAGTGGATGACTGGCGCGGGGATCGGCTGGCCCGAGATCTGGAAGTTCTTGACGGCCTTGGACGTCTCATCACCCCACAGTTCGGTTCGTGTCGCCACCCACTCAGGCTATCTACCCGGATTGGCGGCCGGCGGCGTAGCCCCGTCCGAAGGCGCGCTCGAAGGTCGCCGGCAGCGTCCCGCCGGTCTGGCTGAAGCGAGCGGCGGAGTTGAGCCGACGCACGAGGTCGGTGTGAATGGCATCGGCTCCCTTGCTGACCGCGCCGAGCAGGTAGCCGAGCTCGAGCGGAGCCGGGCCCGCCGGGTCACGCCGGGCCTCGGCGTTGAGCTTGGTCGCCGCGACGATCATCTCCTGGCCGATGCTGGCGAGCTGGCCCGCATCCTGCTCCGGGACGAGGCAGTCGGAGATCGGTGTGGTCCCGGCCAGCCGAACCGGCGCGGGAGCGCTCTCGAGCGACCGCAGATACGCCTGGTTGCCGGCCAGGCAGGCCGCGGGGGCCTCGTCGTTCTGCTCGTTGCCGCAGCCGCCGATCAGGACGACGGCTGCGGCCACCACCGTGAGGGCGACTGCCTGGCGCATGACGTGATCGTACGTCCGCCGCGGCCCATAACTTGATCAGCGGTGACCGACGAGGCGACGCCCCTTCGCCCCATCGATCCGCTCGCCCATCGGGCCCTGGAGGCGCTCGTGCGGGCCGAGGCGATCCTGACGCGCCGCTTGGCGGCGGACCTCGAGAGGATCGGCGTCTCCGCGACCGGCTTCACCATGCTCGTCCTGCTGACCAGCGCCGGGGGGCGCCTCGAGCTGCGGACGATGCGCCGCCGTCTCGGGGCCTCGAAGGCGACCGCGACCGAGGTGCTGGACACCCTCGAGAACCGCGGCTTCGTCAATCGCAGCAGGTTGGAGAGCGACCGCAGAGCGGTCGCCGTGGCCCTCACCCAGGCGGGCTACAACCTCGTCACACATGCGTTCCCGGGGCACGCGGAGCGCGTCCGGGAGGCGTTCGGCGTGCTCGACGAGACCGAGAAGCGGCAGCTCGCAGACCTCTGCCGCAAGCTCGACCGCGCGGCGTAGCGGGCTACTAGTAGCCCGAGCGCCGACGAGGTTCGACGTGGTCGTCGAGGGTCGGGTCCGGCCTGCCTCGGACGAAGGTCAGGTAGAGACCGAGGACCAATCCGACGGCGCCGACGATCATCAGGATCAGGCCGGCCGTTGGGATGTCCACGGCCTGCCAGTTGTCCTTGACCGCATAACGCAGGATGGCGCCGACCGCGATCAGGAACAGAGAAGTGCCAATCGTCATATCTGCATGCTGCTCGCCAGCGCGGGTCGTAAACCCTCCCCGACGAAGATCTCAGGTCGCCCAGGCCAGGGATCTGATTGCCCGCTAGCGTCGGGCTCAATCCGACCTGAAGGGAGCTCAAATGGACCAGCGCCTCACACTCGTCACGCTAGGGGTCTCCGACCTCGACCGCGCCCGCAACTTCTACGAGGCGCTCGGCTGGCGCAGCGGGGCCGAGGAGGGGGATGACGTGGTCTTCTTCCAGGCGGGCTGCATGGTTGTCGCCCTCTGGGACCGGGCGAAGCTGGCGGAGGACAGCGCGGTCAGCGACGCCGGAGGTTGGGGTGGCGTGACCTTCGCCTATAACACCCGCTCGCCGGAGGAGGTCGACCAGGTGATCGAGGAGGCTCGCGCGGCCGGCGCCACGATAGGGCGAGAGCCGGGCAAGACCTTCTGGGGCGGACATTCGGGAATCTTCATCGACCCCGACGGGTCACCCGTGGGAGGTGGCGCACAACCCGCGCTGGACGATCGAGGACGACGGCTCCCTCACCCTGCCCGGCTGATCTCGCCGAGCCGGGTCGGGCCCGGCGCGCCCGGCTGCCAGAATCCGCCGCTCATGGCGAGATTCCGGCCAGTCGACCCGAAGCAGTCCTTCCCAGAGCTCGAGGAGCGCATCCTCGAGCGCTGGGGCGAGCGCAATGTCTTCCACCGCTCGCTCGCCAACCGCGAGTCGGATCCCCTCTGGGGCTTCTACGAGGGACCGCCGACGGCGAACGGCCCCCCCGGTTCCCATCACGTCCTCGCCCGCGTCTTCAAGGACATCTATCCCCGCTTCAGGACCATGACCGGCCACCTCGTCCCCCGCAAGGCCGGCTGGGACTGCCACGGGCTTCCCGTGGAGCTCGAGGTCGAACGCGAGCTCGGGATCACCTCGAAGGAGGAGATCGAGGACTACGGGATCGCGGAGTTCAACGACCGCTGCCGCGAGTCCGTCTTCCGCTACGTCGAGGAGTGGAACCGCCTCACCGAGCGGATCGGCTTCTGGCTCGATCTCGACGACCCCTACGTGACGATGACCAACGAGTACATCGAGTCGGTCTGGTGGGCGCTCCGGCGCATCTGGGACGACGGGCGGCTCTACGAGGACTACAAGGTCGTCCCCTACTGCCCGCGCGACGGCACCGCGCTCTCCTCGCACGAGGTGGCGATGGGCTATCACGACGTCGAGGACCCCTCCGTATACGTCAAGCTCCCCATCCGGCAGCCCGCCGCCAGCGACCAGATCCCCGAGTCACCGCTCGAGCCCGGCGATCAGCTGCTCGTCTGGACCACGACGCCCTGGACCCTGATCACGAACGCAGCCGTTGCGGCCGGGCCCGAGATCGAGTACGTCCGGGCACGCCTCGGCGATGAGGTCTTCGTGCTGGCACGGAATCGGGTCGAGCACGCCCTGGGCGACGAGGCCGAGGTGCTCGCCCACTTCCCCGGCGAAGCCCTGGCCGGAACCCGGTACGAGCCCCCTTTCGACTACATCACGGACTACGGCCCTCGCGGCCACACCGTCCTGCTCGCGGATTTCGTCACCACGGACGAGGGGACAGGGCTCGTCCACACGGCAATTGCCTTCGGCGAGGACGACTTCCGCCTGGGCGAGCAGTACGGGATCAAGCTGCAGAACCCGGTCGACGACCGGGGCCGTTTCGACGAGCGGATCACCGACTTCGCCGGCCGCTTCGTGAAGGAGGCGGACCAGGACATCGTCGAGGCCCTCGATCAGAAGGGCAGGCTGCTGCGCGCCGAGACCTACCTGCACGCCTATCCGCACTGCTGGCGCTGCGACACGCCGCTCCTCTACTACGCAAAGGCGAGCTGGTACGTGAAGACCACCGCGGTGCGCGACCGGATGCTGGCCGCCAACGAGGAAATCGGCTGGCATCCAGAGCACATCAAGCACGGCCGCTTCGGCAAGTGGCTCGAGGGCAACGTCGACTGGGCGCTCTCACGCGACCGCTACTGGGGGACGCCGCTGCCGATCTGGGAGTGCGACGCTGAGGATTGCGAGGAGCGCTTCTGCGCCGGCTCGATCGCCGACATCTCCGAACGCGGTGGTGAGATCCCGGAGGACCTCCACCGCCCCTACATCGACGAGGTTTCATTCGCCTGCGAGCGCGAGGGCTGCGAGGGAACGATGCGCCGGGTCCCCTCGGTGATCGACGCCTGGTTCGACTCCGGCTCGATGCCCTGGGCGCAGTTCCACTACCCGTTCGAGAACGCCGGTCTCTTCGAGGAGCGCTTCCCCGCCGACTTCATCTGCGAGGCGATCGACCAGACCCGCGGCTGGTTCTACACCCTGCTCGCCGAGGCGGTCCTGCTCTTCGACACCTCGAGCTACCGCAACGTCGTCTGCCTCGGCCTGATCCTCGACCCGGAAGGACAGAAGATGTCGAAGAGCCGCGGCAACGTGGTCGAGCCCTGGGACGTCATCGACCGCCACGGCGCCGACGCATTCCGCTGGTACTACTTCGCCTCGCAGCAGCCCTGGACGGGCTACCGCTTCTCGGTCGAGACGGTTGGCGAGGCGGTCCGACAATTCCTCCTCACCCTCTGGAACACGTACTCGTTCTGGGTCACCTACGCCAACGCCTCGGGCGTCGAGACCGGGGAGCTCCCGTACCTCCCGAGGTGGACCGGCGGGGGCTCCGAGGACGTCACCGAGCTCGATCGCTGGGCGGTCTCCCGCCTGCAGCGGACGATCGCGGAGGTCAGGGAGCACATGGAGGGCTTCGACTGCACGACGGCCGCCCGCGCGATCGCCGAGTACACCGAGGAGCTCTCCAACTGGTACGTGCGACTCAACCGCCGCCGCTTCTGGGATGGGGACCGGGCGGCGCTGGAGACGCTTCGCTTCTGCCTGGGCGAGACGGCCAAGATGCTCGCCCCGTTCACGCCGTTCATCGCCGACGAGATCTACGCGAACCTTCTCTTCGGCGAGGAGACCGCGCTCGAGCAGCCGGTTGGCGAGTGGACGAGCGAGCACCCGGACTCGATCCACCTCTGCGACTTCCCCGAGGTGGACGAGGCGCTCATCGAGGGGCAGCTCGAGGAGGGCATGGACGCGGTCCGGCGCACGATCGAACTCGGCCGCGCGGCCCGCGCGCAGGCAAAGGTGAAGCTGCGCCAGCCACTCCGCAGGGCGGTCGTCGTCGCCTCGGAGACGGAGCGGGCGGCGATCGAGCGGCTCGCCGACGTCGTCGCCTCGGAGCTCAACGTCAAGGAGCTCGACTTCGTTCACTCCGAAGCGGAGCTGGTCTCCTACCGGGTCAGGCCCAACTACCGGTCGCTCGGTCCGCGGTTCGGTAAGAAGATGCCCCAGGTGGCGGCCGCCGTCGAGGCGCTCGACGCCGGCGGTGTCGCCGAGCAGCTCGAGGCCGGGGCTGAGGTGGGCATTGCGATCGACGGCAAGGAGCACACGCTCTCGGCCGACGACATCAACCTGGTGATGGAGCCGCTCGAGGGCTACCAGGTGGAGGCGGAGGCCGGTCACGCGGTCGCCCTGGAGCTCGATCTCGACGACGAGCTGCGCCGCGAGGGGCTGGCTCGCGAGGTCGTCCGCGCCGTTCAGGAGGCCCGCAAGCAGGCTGGCCTCGACGTCTCCGACCGGATTGCGCTCGAGCTCGGCGGCGACGACGAGCTGCTCGCCGCCGCTCGCGAGCACGAGACCTACATTGCGGGGGAGACCCTGGCGACCTCGGTCGACTACGGCGCGGACGGCGCGGGCGAGAAGGCCACCATCGAGGGGCGCGAGCTGCGCATCGCCGTCAGCAAGGCCTGAGTGGCGGCCCCGGAGCCAGCCGGCAGCCGGATCGCCGCCGTCATCTTCGACCTCGATGGCGTCCTGCTCGACTCCGAGACGACGTGGGTGAACGTCAAGAGGGAGTTCGCCGAGGAGTCCGGCGGCCATTGGAAGGACACCGCGAAGTGGGACATGCTCGGCATGAGCTCCGTCGAGTGGTCCCGGTACATGCACGAGGAGCTCGGCGTCCCGGTCCCGCCGGAGAAGATCTCGGCAGAGGTGGCCGACCGCGTCGCGAAGCGCTACCGGGAGCGGCTGCCTCTGTTGCCCGGCGCCACCGATGAGGTGCGCTCCCTGGCTCGGGAGTGGCCGCTGGCGGTGGCCTCATCCTCGAACAGGAACGTGATCGACCTGGTCATCGAGAAGGCGGGACTCGCCGACGCATTCGCCGCGACGGTCTCCTCGGAGGAGGTCGAGCGCGGCAAGCCCGCAGCCGACGTTTACCTGGAGGCGGCGAGGCGCCTGGGAGTCGATCCGGAGTCGTGCGCGGCGATCGAGGACTCGGGTAACGGGATTCGCTCGGCACACGCGGCGGGGATGGCGGTGATCGCTGTCCCCAACGAGGACTTCCCTCCCGATCCCGATGCCCTCGCTCTCGCGGAGCTCGTGCTCGACTCGCTGAGGGAGCTCAGCCCCGACCGGATTCGCGGGCTCCGGACCGCCTGACCTCGTAGGTCAGGCCGACCATCCCGCTCGAGAAGGTCCGTGCTCCGATCAGCTGCATCGCCCCGCCCGGCAGTCGCCGGTCGAAGAGCGGCTTTCCCTGGCCGAGCACGACCGGAACGATGGTCACCTCCACCCGGTCGAGAAGGTCGTGATCGGCGAACTGGGATGCCACGTTGCCGCCACCGACGACCCAGAGATCCCGCTCGCCCGCCGCGGCGAGCATCTCGTCGATCAGATCCGGAATCTTGGCGTCGACGACCCGGATGTCGACCCGGTCGCCTTCCGGTCGATCGAGCTCGCGTGAGCTCAGGACCCAGGTCGGCTTGTCCGCATAGGGCCAGCCGCCACCGTGTGCGAGTACCCACTCGTAGGTCACAGAGCCCATCACCGTGGCCCCGATTCCCGCGTAGAAGCTCTCGTACCCGCCCTGGCCCTCGTCAGAGTCGGCTCCCTCGAACTCCCCCTCGTAGTTGAGCAGCCAGTCCAACGTGTCGTCGGACTCGGCGATGTACCCGTCGAGGGTGGCGGCGCAGTAGTAGCGGACCAGGGTCATCTAGACGGCTTCGCCATCAGATCGCCGCCACAAGCGGCCGCCCCGCACAACCGCTCAGGGCTTCGCCCTTCGCTCATGATGGAGCGGCCTGGTGGCGGCTAGGCGAGAACCGGCTCGAGCTCCTGCTCGAGGCGAGCCTTCGGGCGCGCGCCGACCAGGCGGGTGGCGGGCTCGCCGCCCTTGAAGACGATCATCGTCGGGATCGAGAGGACCTCGTACTTGGCCGCGGTCTGTGGGTTCTCGTCGGTGTTGAGGCTGACGATGGTGAGGTCGTCCCGCTCCGCGTCGATCTCCTCGAGAACGGGATGGACCACGCGGCAGGGACCGCACCAGGGAGCCCAGAAGTCGACGAGCACGGGCCCGTCGGCGTCGATCACGTCGGACTGGAACGTGGCGTCGGTTACATCAGAAAGCTTGCCCGGCACGATGGTCTCCTCGGTCGTGGGTTGAAGGTCCGTTATTGAGTCTAGCCAGCCCCTCAACCTTTACTTTACAAAGTGAAGCAGGTCACCGCCGCCGGAATCTCATTGCAGGGACCCGCCAGATCGCCTCGGCGACGATCGCCCCCCTCATCTTGGACGTCCCGTCGCGGCGGTCCCTGAAGACGATCGGAATCTCGACCACCCGGAAGCCGGCCTTGATCGCGCGATAGGTCGTCTCGACCTGGAAGGCGTAGCCCCGCGCCTCGATCGTGTCGAGGTTGATTGCCTCGAGCACCTCGCGGCGGAAGCACTTGAAGCCGCCGGTGAGGTCGCGGATGGGCAGGCCCAGCGCCATCCGGGCGTAGGCGCTCCCGCCACGGCTGATGAATCTCCTCATCTGTCCCCACTCGGTCACCCCGCCGCCCGGCACGTAGCGCGAGCCGATCACGAGGTCGGCGTTCTCGGCGGCCCCGATCAGCCTCGGAAGGTAGGCCGGGTCGTGTGAGAAGTCCGCGTCCATCTCGATGATCCGCTGGGCGCCGGCATCGAGGGCTACGTGAAAGCCGGCCAGGTAGGCGGGCCCAAGCCCTCCTTACGGGCCCGGTGAAGTACCCGGACCGACTCATTCGAGCTGAGCCAGCCGGTCCGCGATCTCGCCAGTGCCGTCGGGCGAGTTGTCATCGACCACGAGGACCGTCGCGGAGGGCGGCAGCTGCTCCAGGACGGCGCCCACGATCCGTTCGAGGTTCTCGGCCTCGTCATAGGTCGGCAGGATGACCCAGGCTCGGTCAGCCTCGGGCGCGGCGTTGGGCACGCGCTAAGGCTAGTTAGCCGCAGGGCAGGGAGAATCGCCGGCGCCGGGCCGCCTTTGGCTCCCCAATAACTTGTCTGATCATGCGGAATGCGGAAATCGCCGCCGCCCTGCGCGAGCTCGGGATCCTCTACGAGCTCGACGGTGCCGACCGCTTCCGGGTGCTCGCCTACAGGGAGGCGGCCCGGACCGTGGCGCAGAGCCCCGTCTCGATCGAGCAGCTCGCCGAGGAGGGCGGGCTGACGGAGCTCCCAGCGATTGGCAAGACCCTGGCAGAGAAGATCGAGACGCTGATCGAGACCGGCAGCATCCCCTCCGCCGACAAGCTGAAGGCGAAGTTCCCGGCGACGTTGGTGGAGGTGACGCGCGTGCCGGGGCTGGGCGCGAAGACGGCTCGGCGCATCTATGACGAGATCGGGGTCGAGAACCTGACTCAGCTGAAGGAGGCGGCCGAGCAGGGCCGCATCAGCGCGATCCGCGGCCTCGGCCCGAAGACCGAGGAGAACATCCTTTCCTCGCTCGAGGGGGTGACCGAGGATGGCATCGGCGAGCGCCTACTGCTCTCGCAGGTGCTTCCGATCGCGGACGAGATCTGCGGCGACCTGAAGGAGCTCGGGGTGGCGAACCGGATCGAGCTCGCCGGTTCCGCCCGGCGGTGGACCGAGACCTGCAAGGACCTCGACCTGATTGCCACCACGGACGACCCGGCGGGCCTGGTCCAGGCCCTGGCCACGCACGGCCTCTCCGCCGAGACCCGGCGCGGAGGAGATGCCGCCGCCAGCATCCTCACCCATTCCGGACTCAAGGTCGATCTGCGGATCGGCACCGAGGAGACCTTCGGCGACCTGCTCCAGCATTTCACCGGGTCGGCGGAGCACAACGTCGAGCTCCGTGAGCGAGCGCTGGCCCGCGGATTCTCGGTCAGCGAGCACGGCGTCGCCGAGGTCGAGGGCAAGAAGGTCCACCGGTTCGCCGACGAGGCGGGCGTCTACGAGCTGCTCGGTTTGCCCTACATCGAGCCCGAGCTGCGCGAGGGTCGCGGCGAGATCGAGGCGGGGGACACCGGAGAGCTTCCGGACCTGGTCACCGTCGACGACATTCGCGGCGACCTCCACTGCCACACCACCCTCTCGGACGGGCGCAACTCGCTGGAGGAGATGGCGGAGGCGGCGCGCGGGCGCGGCTACGCCTACCTGGCGATCACCGACCACTCCGCGAGCCACGGCTTCGGCAACGACGTGAGCGCCAGGCAACTCGCCCGGCGGATCGACGAGATCCGAGCGTGGAACGACTCGGCGCCGCGGGGCTTCCGATTGCTCGCCGGCTCGGAGGTGAACATCGGGACCGACGGGTCGCTGGATTACCCGGACGAGCTGCTCGCCGAGCTCGACTGGGTGATGGGGAGTGTCCACACCTCGTTCACGATCTCGGAGAAGGCAATGACCGAGCGGGTGATCGCGGCGATGGAGCACCCGCTGGTCGACTGCATCGGGCATCTGACCGGCCGGCTCTTGCTGCGTCGCGAGCCCTACGCCGTGGACATCAGGCGGATTGCCGAGGCGGCGGTGCGCACCGGCACGATGATGGAGATCAACGGGAACCCGAATCGCCGCGACCTCAACGAGCATCACGCCAAGCTGGCCGCAGAGGCGGGAGTGCGGATCGTCTGCAACACCGACGCCCACGGGACGGAGACACTGGCGAACATCAAGTACTCGGTCGCGACCGCACGGCGGGCCTGGCTCAGCGCCGATCAGATCGCGAACACGCGCACGTGGCGCTCGTTCGCGCCGCTCAGAAAGAGGGCTCGCTAGAGAGCGGCTTCGGCAGCTTCGAACTGCCGGGCGCCCGCAGGCCGTCGATGACGATCTCGACGAGCCGGGGCCAGCGGCCGACGGCGGGGCCAGCCTCCGCCGCCGTGATTCGCCCGAGGCTGCAGGCGACCATCGGGATGTCCTCCCAGTCGAGGTCCTTTCGCAGGTCCCCGGAGCGCTGCGCGCGCTTGACGAGCTTGTCGCAGAGCTCGTCCAGGCCGACCGCGTACGCGGCATCGGCCATCACCTCGGGCCGTGAGCCCATCACCTCGCAGAGACCGCGGTCATCGGCCTGTATCTGGGCCGAGAAGCGGATGAAGGCGCAAAGGCCCTCCCAGGGATCCTCCGCCGCGACGCCCTCGCGCGCCTTCTCAGCGAGACGCTCGAAGCGCTCCGCGGCGAGCGCCGCGATCAGGTCCTCCTTGGTGGGGAAGTGCCGGTAGACGGTCCCAACTCCGACCTTCGCCGCCTTCGCGACGTCGGGCATCTGGGCCTCCAGGCCCTCGTCCGCGAAGAGCAACTTGGCGGCTGCGATGACCGCCTCGTGGTTGCGGCGGGCGTCGGCCCGGAGCACCCGCTCGACGGCGCTCTTCTCGGCTGGGGCTGACTTGGTCTCTGTACGGCTGTCATTGGGCCTCGTTCCCTTCGCGGCGATTCTTACGACGTGTGCCGATGCTCACTTTGCAAACGGAATCAGAATTCCGTATAGTTCTAATCGAAACCGGAACTCCGTTTCCGAATAGAACGATACAGCACGAAGATGTCCATTTGGAGAAAGCCAATTCGTCGTCTAGGTGAGGCCGGCAAGAGCAGCCGGGAAGCGACCGAAAGGAGTCAAGGGGGATGACAACCGCACAGGAATATCTGGAACGCAGGTGGACGGCGTTGATCCTCCTCTGCCTCGCGCAGTTCATCGTGGTACTCGACGCATCGATCGTCAACGTCGCCCTGCCGAGCATCGGTGACGCACTGAACTTCTCCGAGTCGAACCTCGCCTGGATTGTGAACGCGTACGTGATCGCCTTCGGTGGGTTCCTCTTGCTCGGCGGTCGCGCCGCGGACCTACTCGGCCGGCGTCGCGTCTTCATGGCCGGTCTGGCCGTGGTCGGGATCGCGTCCCTGGCGGCTGGCTTCGCCGCGACCCAGGGTCAGCTGATCGCCGCCCGCGCGGCGCAGGGGCTCGGCGCGGCGATCGTCTCCCCGGCCGCCCTCTCGATCATCACCTCGCTGTTCCAGGACGGGTCCGAGCGCAACAAGGCGCTGGGAGTCTGGGGTGCCGTGGCCGGCTCAGCAGGCGCGGCGGGCGTGCTCCTCGGCGGGATCCTGACCGACGGTCTGGGCTGGGAGTGGGTGCTGTGGGTGAACGTGCCGGTCGCGGCGATCGCGCTTGCGCTGACGCCCGGTCTGATCCCGGAGAGCCGCTCCGAGTCCGTCACGCGGCATTTCGACGCGGCGGGAGCGGTCAGCGTCACCGCCGGTCTCTCCCTGCTCGCCTATGCGTTCCTCGACGCCAGCGAGTCGGGTTGGGGGTCGACCAAGATCATCGGCCTGCTGGCGGGCGCTGCGGCGCTTATCGGGATCTTCGTGGCGATCGAGCTCCGCTCGAAGGCCCCCCTCGTTCCCTTCCGGATCTTCCGGCTGCGGACCCTGACGGGCGCGAACGTGGTGGGGCTGCTGCTCGGCGCCTCCCTGTTCTCGATGTTCTATTTCATCTCCCTGTACATGCAGCAGGTGCTCGGCTACAGCGCCATCCATGCCGGGCTCTCGTACCTGCCGCTGGCGCTGACGATCATCGTGGCCGCCGGCCTCGGCGGGCAGCTCGTCACCCGGTTCGGCTTCAAGCCGATCCTGGCGGCGGGAATGCTGTTCGTTGCAGCGGGCCTCGCCTGGTTCAGCCAGGTGTCGCTCGGCGGTGGCTTCCTGACCGACATCCTCGGTGCCTCCCTGCTGGCGGCTATCGGCCTCGGGCTCGGCTTCGTGACCTCGACGATCGCGGCCGTCTCCGGGGTCGAGGAGCGCGAGCAGGGTCTGGCGAGCGGGCTGATCAATACCTCGCAGCAGATCGGCGGAGCGCTCGGGCTGGCCGTCCTCTCGACGATCGCCACCTCGCGCACGAATGACGTGATGGCGACGGGTCAGTCGACGCTGCCCAACGCGCTCACCGAGGGATTCCAGAGCGCGTTTCTCGGCGGCGCCGTGATCGCCCTGCTGGGGTTCGTCGCGACGCTGGTCCTGATCCGCACGCGCGACAGCAAGGCGCACGTGGAGATGGCGAACGCCGAGGCCTCTCAGGCCGAGGCTGCTCCGGCCTAACGAGCGCACAGGCCGCTCCATTTGGGAAGCGAGGGCGAAGCCCGATATGCGAGAGCGCCCCGTGGCGAAAGCCGCGGGGTGACTCGTTTAATGCTGGGTGGGGCGGGCGAAGTCGGTCGCGACTGGGTGCGAAGCCGTCAAGCAGGAGCGGTCGGAGGCGGCGGCGGGTGTCCCGGCGGCGGGCGGTCGCGGCGAAGGCCGGGCGTTCGAATCAGCCTGACGGGCTGAAGCGCCGACCCGGGCTCGACGTAGAAGCGGACGCCGTCGCGCTCCTCGATGGCGGCGACCGCACCCTCGCGGGCCCGCCAGGTGAGCGCCGCCGCAAGTGCGAAGCCGGTCCCGACAGCCGCGACACCGGGGAAGACGAACCCGAGCCCGCCCGCGATCACGGCGAAAGCCCCAATCGGCCAGAGCCTCGCCAGAGCGGCCCGGGTCGGGTTGCCGATCGAGGGAAGGCTCGTCGCCGTGCGCGCCTGGGCCAGAACCGGCCCCATCGCATCTGCGGCCCGCGCCGGGCGCCCGAGGATCAGGCCCCCGACCAGGGCGATCGTCCACCAGACCGCGGCAACGATCAGGGTGAGCGTGTCACTCGACCCGGCGACAGCGATCACCGTCACCGTGGCGAGGACGGTCGCCGCCCCCGCGGCGAGCAGCACCGTCATCCGCAGCAGGTCACAGAACGCCATCGGGGGCGAC
The DNA here is from genome assembly GCA_963801055.1 of uncultured Solirubrobacterales bacterium. Classification (GTDB taxonomy): domain Bacteria; phylum Actinomycetota; class Thermoleophilia; order Solirubrobacterales; family 70-9; genus DASUPK01. The sequence goes on from CAWDDE010000006.1 coordinate 48,518, forward strand.
CCTATTCGGCCAGGGTTTCGAGCACGGGGACGAACCCCTCGGGCCCGGGGACGGTCAGGTCCGCGGCCCGGGAGATCTCGGGCGGGGATTCGTCGGATGCCACGGCGATGCAGACCGCGGTCTGGAGCTCGCCGTGCTCAGCGAGAGTCCGCAGCGCCGCGAATGCGTCGAGGTCCGTGCGGTCGTCCCCGCCGTAGAGGGCCGCGTCGATAGGTCCGGCGGCGGTGTTTGTGGCCGCCGAATATGTCTGGATCAGAGCGGCCACGGCGATGCCCTTGTTGATCGCGACGTTGGGCCGGATCTCGAACACCTTGCGCCCCCGATGCGGGACGAGTCCCTGCCGCTCCGCTTCGCTCGCGATCTCCTCGGCCAGCGACTCGGCGGCTCCCTCGTTCGGCGCTCCCCGCCAATGCAGCGCGACGATCGCGCCCTTGTCCTCGGTCCTGATACCCACCCGCTCGAGCTCGGATCGATCGAGGCGGGCCACGAAGCGAGGTGCATCGGCCTCGTGGCCGTCGAGGGAGGGATCCGGTCGCACCTCGTCCTCCCCGGGGAGCAGCAGCTCGAAGCCGTGGTTTCCGGCGTAGGCGAGTTCATGGAGGCCGACGACCCGGCGCGCGTCGAGGGCGCGACGGCCGCTCAGGCAGCCGACCAGCGCGTAGCGCTCGGCGAGCCTGCGCAGGGTCTGACGCGTCTTCTCGGGCACTGCCGCATCGGCGGGCTCAGACACGATCGGTGCGATCGTCCCATCGACGTCGGTGAGTACCGCAGACCGCTCCGGATGCTCACGGAGCGGCGCAATCAGGGAGTCGAGCCGGCCGTTGCCTGTGCCGCCTTCCTCTGCGCTCCCGCCATTCACGCGCTCTAGTATCGCCCGCCATGTCCCCGACCCTGAAGCTGGCGGCGATCGGGACGGCCGCCGGCGCCTTCAGCGGCCTGCTCGGCGTGGGCGGCGGCAGCGTGATGGTCCCGCTGCTGATCGTCTGGCTCGGGTACGGCGAGCGAGAGGCGACTGGGACGAGCCTGATGGCGATCGTCGTGATCGCGGCGCTCGCGGTCGCTTTGCAGGCGATCTACGGCAACGTCGATCCGCCCAACGCCGCGCTGGTCGGCATCCCGGCCATCGGCGGGGCGATCGCCGGCACCGCCCTCCAGCAGCGCCTGCCCGAGCGCGCCATCTCCTGGCTCTTTGCGGTGCTCCTCGTCGTGATCGCCATCGAGCTGATCGTGCCGTGAGCGAGATCGCCGCGGCAATCATGGGATTCGCCGGCGGGATGGTCGGCGGCCTGCTCGGAGTCGGAGGCGGCGTCCTCTTCGTACCCGCACTCGCGATCTTCCTCGACGAGTCCCAGGTCAGGGCGGAGGCGACCTCGCTGCTGGCGATCGTCCCGGTCGCGCTCGTGGCGGTGTGGCGCCAGCTCGGCTACGGCAACGTCCGGGTCCGGGACGGGCTCGTCATCGGAGGCCTCTCGCCGCTCGGGGTCGGGATCGGAGTGGTCGTCGCCAACGAGATCTCCCAGCGGGCGCTCGAACTGGCCTTCGCGGGGCTGGCGCTGGTGATTGCGACGCAGCTCGTCATCCGGGCGCTGCGACCCGCCGATCGACCTAGAGACCCTGCTCGAGCGCGCCCTTGACGCCCGCGTCGAGGGCGTTCAGCCGGTAGAGGGCGAGCGCCTCCGGGGTGGCGAAACCCCGTCCACCCGCCCCACCGCGCCCTCCCTCGGCGCCGTGGTGGGAGAGAACGCAATGCAGCAGCCCGGCACGACGATCCGGCGGCAGAGCGCCGGCGGCCGAGCCGACGATCTCCGCGCCCAGCGCCAGGTGGCCGATCAGGCGGCCCTCCTCGGTGATCCCGAACTCGGCGCCGTAGGTGAACTCGCGCGCCTTGCCGACGTCGTGGAGGAGCGCGGCCGCCATCAGCAGATCGGAGTCGAGGCGCGGATGGAGTTGGCAGACCTCGCCGACCAAGGTCCCCACCGCGACGGTATGCTCGACCAGCCCGCCCACGTAGGCGTGATGGCCGGCCCGCGTGCAGGGTGCGCGGCGGAAATCGGCGGCGACCGGCTCTGTGTAGAGGATCCGCTCGACGACCTCGCGGAGAGCAGGGTCGTGCACCTCGCGGGTGAGGTGCTCGAGGAACCCGTCGAGCTCCTCGGCGTCGCGATAGGCGGCCGGCAGGAACTCGGCCGGATCGAGCTCGGAGACCTCGATCGGTTGGACCTCCTCGACCTCCGCGACCAGCTCGCCGCGAAAGCGTTCGACCCTTCCCGAGACGCGGATGGCATCGCCGCGGTCGAACCGTGCCGCCAGCCGGTCGACCTCGCGGAAGGCACGCGCCGGGATCGAGCCGCTGCTGTCGCGCAGCTCCAAACTCAGGTAGATCGAGCCGTTGCGCGCCGAAAGCCGGTCCTTACGCACGCAGGCATAGACACCGTGGAAGCGCTGGCCCGGCCGGAGCTCGGCGATGCGAGACGTCCTGGCCGTTTGTTCCATCGCGTGAGTCTCCAGGCTTGACCGGACACCTCGGAGGGCCCGACTCGCTAGTCTCGAATGAATGGACGCGCTCGTCTGGGAGGCCGAGCCTCCTCACCTTCGCTCCCCGGCATTGGTCTGTGCGTTCGCCGGCTGGAACGATGCCGCCGGCGCCGCCACCACCGCGCTGACCACAGCGGCGGAGTCCCTCGAAGCCGAGGTCATCGCCCAGATCGACCCGGAGGACTTCTTCGACTTCCAGGCGAACAGGCCGACGATCCGGCTGACCGAAGGTCAGACTCGCGAGATCGAATGGCCCGGCAACGTGCTCCTTGCCGCGACGCCACAGGGCTCCGAACGCGACCTGGTCTTGCTCGCTGGCACCGAGCCGAACCTCCGCTGGCGCACCTTTGCCGACGGCGTCGCGGAGACCGCCGAGAGGCTGGGAGTGGAGATGGTCGTCACGCTGGGCGCGTTGATCGCCGACGTCGCCCACACCCTGCCTGTGCCGATCACCGGCCTTGCCTCGGACGAGCAGCTGGTAAAGCGCCTCGACCTGACCCGCTCGACGTACGAAGGCCCGACCGGGGTCGTTGGGGTGGTTCACGACGCCTGCGGTCGCAAAGGCATTTCCTCAGCGAGCCTTTGGGCGGCCGTGCCGCACTACGTCGCGGCGGTCCCCAATCCGAAGGCCGCGTTGGCGCTGCTGCGCCGCCTCGAGGGGCTCGTGGGGGTGGCGGTCGAGGCCTCCGGCCTCGAGGAGGAGGCTGAGTCCTACGAGAGTCAGGTGAGCCGCGCGGTCTCGGCCAACCCGGAGATCGAGGAGCTCGTCCAGCGCCTCGAGCAGGAACAGTCCGAGCGCCTCGACATCCTCGAGGACGACGTTCCCTCGGGTGAGGCGCTGGCCCGCGATTTCGAGCGCTACCTGCGACAGCAGGGAAACGACTAGCGACCGCTGCGGTCGCGATCTGGCGCGACCAGGCGCTCGATCAGGCGCCGCAGCTCCGGCCGCAGCTCCGCCGCGGCCTCAGCCGGGTCGTCTTCCCGGGCCAGGATCCTCTCGCCGAGCCCATCCAGGGCGGCGACCACCAGGCTGGCGTCGGTGGCGGGATCGGCGCTGCCCAGTGCCTCCATGGCTCCCGCGACCGAGCGCTGCTCGGCGTCGCACCAGCTCTGTGCGGCGGTACGGAGCTCGGGTCGCCGCCCCGCCTCGAGCCAGAGTTCGTACTCGGCGATGTAGGCGATTCGGTCCTCGGCAGCCGCGACCAGCTCCGCGATCAGCCTGTCCGCCAGCTCGCGTGGTGACTTCATCGAGCGGAGCTCCTCGCCGAGCTTGCCGTAGCGCTCGACCTCGCTGGCGGCGACGTGCTCGAGCGCCTGCCGGAGCAGGTCATCCCTGGAGTCGAAGTAATAGGTCGTAGAGCCGAGGGGAACGCCGGCCTCCTCCGCGACCGCCCGGTGCGTCACCGCCTGGCGGCCCGCGCGGCCGATGACGCGCAGAGCCGCCTCGAGGATCTGCTCCCGGCGACCCGCGGTTGCCTGCTGCGCCATGTCGGCCAGGCTAGTTGGCACCGGAGAGGTTCAGTCCCACGACTCCGCCGATCACCAGTGCGATGCTGGCCACCTTGAGCGCGTTCACCGACTCGCCGAGAACCGCCATCCCGATCACGGCGACCGCCGCGGTGCCGACACCGGCCCAGACGGCGTAGACGAGGCTGATCTCGAGTTCGCGCAGGGCAAGCGCGGTGAGCCAGAGGGAGGCGGCGTATGTGGCTATGACGAGGGTCGAGGGAGCGGGACGGGTGAAGCCGTCGGTGAACCGGAGGAAGACCGTGCCTACGATTTCAGTCGCGATCGCAGCCGCCAGATAGATCCACGCCAACATGATGTGTACAAATGTACCACATTCTTGTACAAATGTACAGCTAGATCATGCCTCCGACGCCGGGCAGATCAACCGGAAATCGCACCAGGAGCAGATTTCCGGGGAGGGCCGTGGCTCGAAGTCCTGGCCGAGAATCCCCTCGCCCACCTCGAGCACGACCCCCTCGACCCGCTCGAGGTCGTCGGCGGAGCCGCCGACCGCGACCTTCTCGTCAGCCAGCACGTACCAGTAGCTGCCGGCCGCCCCTTCGAGGCGCCAGGCTTCGCGGGCGGCGAGCCGGTAGATCGCGAGCTGGACGTCCGACTCGAGCTCGCGCTGCGGCTTCGGGTCGCCGGTCTTGTAGTCGATCAGCTCGTAGCCGCCGCCCGGCAGTTCGTCGACGCGGTCGACGCGGCCCCGCAAATGGTGGGGGCCGATCCGGAAGTCGAACTTGCGCTCGACCCAGCGTGGTTGCGAGCCGCTCGCCACCTCGCGGGCGTGGTAACGGTGGAGAGCGTCGATCGCCTTCTCGCGGAACTGAAGCTCGTCGTCGGACTCGCCGAACCCGGACCTCCGCCAGGCGACGGCGAACAGCGCCATCAGCCGCTCCAGACTGCCCGCGTCGGCTTCTCCCCCGGCCTGCTGGCCGTGGAAGCGCTCCAGTACCTGGTGGATCACGATCCCGAAGCGCTGGTTGATGGTGGCTTCCTGTGGGATCCCGAAGACCCGCGCGAACTTGTACTTCAGCGGGCAGGTGCGGTAGAGCTCGATGTCGGTGGCGGAGAGAGCCAGTCCCTCCCCGCGCCGAGGGAGGAAGGCCTCCAGCGAGGGCTCATCGCGCTGGGCGATCAGCTGGCGCCGCCGCTTTGCCGCCCCCTCCTCATCGAGCAGGTAGGCGTCGAGGCCGGAGTCGCGCAGAGCCTCGCGCTGCTCGGGTGAGATCGCCTGGTCGAGAAGGTCGTTGATCGCCGCCAGGGAGTCGGCCACGGGCTCCTCGCTGGACCCCTGGACCAGCCCCGCGAGCTTGACCAGCTCCAAAAAGCGGCCGACCGCGCGGGTGACGTCGACGTAGGTGTCGAGGCGCGGCTCCCGGAGCTTCCCGCCCGCGCGCCAGGCCTCCTCGAGCACCTCGTCCTGGATCATCCGATAGGTCGCCTGCAGGCCCTCGGCCGGGCCGAAGAGCTCCTCGCCGTGCTCCTGCTCGCCGGCGTCGAGGACGGCGCGCGCGTCCTCGTAGAAGGGCGACGGGCGAGCGGCCCCCGCCTCGGTGCCGGCGGGGCGAGTCAGGACCAGCTCCTCGGTCGCCCGCGTCATCGCGACGTAGAGCAGGCGCCTCGCGTCGTCCTCGTGCGACGGGGTGCCGCTTCCCAGGCCCTCGGGTACAACCGGAGGCCCGGCCGGAGCCGGGCCCGGCACCGCCCCCGCGTCCAGTCCGATGACGTAGACCCGCGAGAACTCGAAACCCTTCGTCCGCTCCAGTGGCATCACCCGGACCGCGTCGGCCACCGGGTCGTTCGGCTCCTCGACCGGCGCCACACCCGCCTCGGAGACAGCCACCAGGTAGCGGACGAAGTCGCGGTTCGAGCCGCTGCGCTCGCGGCGGGTCCAGGCGGCGGCGAGCTCGCCGAGTCGCGATAGGTTCCGCAGCCGCTCGGCCGCCTCCGGGTGGGCCGCGAACAGCCGATGGCGGCGGAAGCCGATCCTTTCGATCAGCCGCCGCACGAAAACGTCGGCACGCATTTCGCCCATCGCCCGGGCGGCGGCCCGATGGAGCCGGAGGAACTCACGGATGCGATCGCGCGCCTCGGGCGGGATCTGGGGGCTCTCGAGGGAGGCCTCGAGTGCGGACACCATGTCGAGCTTGCGGCGGCGAGCGATCGTCGTGCAGCGAGCGAGGTCGACGGACCGCAACTCCACCGGCGGCCGGGTCAGGGCGCGGACGGCGGCGGCGGCGTCGGTCGGATCGGCGAGCAGGCGCAGCCAGGCGATCACGTCGCGCACCTCCGGCCGCTGGAAGAAGGCGCCTGGCCCGCTGAGCCGGTAGGGCACCCGCCGCTCCTCGAGGGCGGCGGCGATCGCCCGGGCCCGGCCCCGGCCCTTCGGGACAGCGACGCAGATCTGCTCCATCATCACCTCGCCCGCGGCCAGGGCCGCTTCGATGTCACGCGCGATCGCCTGGGCTTCGGCGCGCTCGTTGATGCCCGCCCAGAAGCGGACCCGGGTGGCGGGCCCGGCGGCCCGGCGCGGGACCTCGGCGCCCCGCTCCGCGGGCGCCACCACGGCGTGGGCTGCGTCCAGCAGATCTCCGCCGTAGCGCCAGGTCGGCTCCAGGAGGACTTCCTGTGGGCTCAACTCCCGCCGGACCCATGCCGAGGCAGCCCGGCACGGCGCCCACCCCTGCTCGTCGTCGCAGGAGAGCACCGTGGAGGCGGAGCCGCGGATGAGCGCCGCGATCAGCGAACGCTCCGCCGGGGAGGCGTCCTCGAGCTCGTCGACGAGCAGGTGCGGGAAGCGCTGGGAGATTGCGTCGGCGAGCGCGGGTCGCCCACCGAGCAGCCTGCTCAGCTCCAGGACCGCATCGATGTCGTCCATCGCCCCCGCCGAGCGGAGCATCGAGTCATGCAGCTCGTAGATCTCCGCGAACTCACGCTCTCGCGCCGCAGAATCGCGCTCCGAGCGCGTGGTGCCCGCCTGTTCAGCGGCCCACCGCTGGAAGCTATCCGCCGTCACGCCGGCGGACTTGAGGGCGTCGATCCGGTCGACGATTCGCGCCAGCAGCCCCGCCGGGTTTCCTCTGATCTCGTGTCTGCGCAGGGGCAGCTCGTCGATTCGGTCGAGCAGCATCGCGAGGCGCTCTGCCGGACTCAGGGACTCGAAGAACGGATCCAGCTCGGCCTCCGTCGCGTGCTCGCGGAGCAGGCGGGCGGCCGCCACGGGATGGGTGTGGACGACGAGCTCCTCGTAGGCGCCCTCGATCGCCTCCTCCGCCCTTCTCTTGATACGCCGCGCCGCCGCCACTGAGTTGGTCAGCACCAGGGGCCGCTGCCCCTCGTCGATCAGGCGGCCGAGCCTGCGGGCGAGCGACTCGGTGCGCCCGCTTCCCGCGACACCGAGCACGAGCAGCGCGCCGTCCTGGTGGGCGACGACCATCTCCTGCTGCTCGGTCAGCCGCGGAGCGACGTGGTCGCGCTCGTCTCCCATCGATTTCAGGCTAGTTCATGCGTCCGCCGCCTCGAGGCAACTTCCCGCTGGCCGCGCGAAACCAGTCGCTAACCTCGCCGGGTGCTCGCTCATGACTGAGGCAGGAGGCGCCGGCGACGCGGCGCAGGCGTCTCGCGCCGGGGGCCCCAGCAACGAGGAGTGGACAGCCGCGTGCCGCCGCACCGTGGAGGTGCAGCGGCGGATCTTCGACGAGCACCGCACCATCGAGCAGCGGACTCAGTTCGAGGGTGTGGGCGAGGGCGGGGACCGGACGCTGGTGATCGACCGCCTCTGCGAGGATGCGATCTTCGCCGAGCTAGAGGCGTTTCATCGGGAGGGCCACTCGTTCACCGCCGTCTCCGAGGAGCGCGGATCAGTCACCTTCGGCGACGGCGAGTCACCTATCCGGGTGATCATCGATCCGATCGACGGCTCGCTCAACGCCCGCCGGACGATCCCCCTCCACAGCCTCAGCGTGGCCGTGGCCGAGGGCGACTCGATGGACGACGTCACCTTCGGATACGTCTACGAGTTCGGCGCCGCCGAGGAGTTCACCGCGAGCATCGACGGAGACGCGCTGATGAACGGGCGCCCGCTGGAGGTCGCGACCGGCGAGGGGCTAGAGGTGATCGCCCTGGAGGCGACCAAGCCCGAGCGAGTCTTGAAGGCCGCCGAGCTGCTCCGGGGCCGCACCTACCGGATTCGCGTACCGGGATCGATCGCGGTGGCGCTCTGCTACGTCGCCGCCGGACGGTATGACGGCATGATCACCACGCGCAACGCGCGCTCCGTCGACGCGGCGGCGGGTCAGCTGATCGCCAGGTGCGCCGGGGCAGCGCTCGAGTTCGCGGGTGGCGCGCTCGCCGATGCGCCTCTCGACCTCGCAGCGCGCTATGACGTCGCCGCGGCGCGGACGGCGAGCGACCTGCGCGTGCTGCGGGACGCCCAGGACGCCGTGCATGCCTGAGCGCCCGGCGAGCGAGCGTGGCTCCTCTCGTGATGGCGCGAGCGAGGCCGGACGCGGTAGCCGGGGGGTGCTGGTCGACTGGGGCCTGGCCGAGCGGCTGGCGATCGGGCTGGGGGGCTCGGGGCCGGAGTGGGACGGGACCGAGGAGGAGTTGCGCTCGGAATCCGATCGCGCCGCCCACCTCGTCCGCCGGTACACGGGTCTGCGGCCCAAAGGTCGCCTGCCGGCCGCCCAGCTGGTGGACCGGGGGGAGTGGGCGCGGGTGAATCTCGAGTCGTTCCAGGATCTCTCCGCGAGGGTGGAGGAGCGCCTGGACGACCGGATGAAGGGCTCGGGCAGCGGTAGGGCGTCGGGGCTGCAGCGGACGATCGTGCGGGCCGCGACCGGCGCGGAGGTCGGCCTCACGGTCGGTTATCTCTCGCAGCGGGTGATCGGCCAGTATGACGTCGCGCTGATCGGGCCGGCCCGAGCGCCCAGGCTGCTCTTCGTGGGACCCAACCTCTCTGCCGCGCGGGCCCGCCTGGAGGTGGATCGCGACCTCTTTATGCGCTGGATCGCCCTACACGAGACGACCCACGCCGTGCACTTCGCTGCGGTCCCGTGGCTTCGCGAGCACCTCGGCGGGATCGCCGAGGAGCTCTTCGCGAAGGCGGCGGTCGAGGTGAAGCCCAGTGAGATCCTCGGCAAGCTCGCCCGGCTCAACCCGCGCGAGCTGCTGCGGTCGGTCAAGAGCGGCGAGCTCGCGACGCTGCTCTTGCCGGAGGACCAGCGCCGTCTGGTCGATCGCCTGATGGCGATCATGACGCTGGTCGAGGGCTATGCCGAGCACGTCATGGACGCGGTCGGCGACCGGCTCGACCCGGGCTACACAGACCTGCGTCGTGCCCTCGACCGGGATCGCGAGCGCCGCGGGCTGCTCGACTCGATCGTCTCCAAGGTGCTTGGCCTCGAGATGAAGCTGGCGCAATACCGGCGTGGCAAGGCCTTCGCCGACGAGGTGGTCCGCGCCCACGGCATCCGAACGCTGAATCGCGCCTGGAGCGGCCCGGACGCCCTGCCCAGGCCGGAGGAGCTGGATAGCCCCGCCGAGTGGGTCGACCGCGTGGGGGCCGTGCGGGAGCGGAGCCTTTTCGCGCTCTTCAGGTAGCGGCCGCTTGTGGTGTAACCGAACCTCTGGGGCTGGTTAGGAACATGTGTTCGTGGAACGTGTGTTCGGTGCTAGCCTGCCGAACTCGCCCCGAGCGATGAGTCCGAGAGAAACCGAGCTGAAGGGATCAAGAGCCGATATGGCTGCAAAGACCGGAAAGACTGCAAACACGCAAGAGAAGACCCAGACGGCCCCCGCAAACACGCGGGAGAAGACCCAGACGGCCCCCGAGACCCGCAAGCCCTCCGAGCAGGCGCTGCAGGCCGTGGACGTCGCGGTCGGCGCCGTTCCGACGGTCGCCGACGCGGTGAGCAACACCGCCGAGACGTGGCGTAAGGCTGAGACTCGCTCGCGGGAGGTCGACATCCTGCAGAAGCGTGTCCAGAACCTCCGCGATCGAAGCGGCAGGAGCGCCGAGATCGAGGCGCTCCGCAAGCGGCTCGGCAGCGAGCTCGAAAAGGCCGAGACGAAGGGTGGAGACGTCCGCCGTCAGGTCACGGAGCAGCTCGTCGGTCAGGCCCGTAAGGCGCGGGATCGCGTCGAGCCGGTCTACCGGGAGCGGTTCGAGCCGATCGTCAAAGAGCGCGTCGAGCCGATCGTCAAGGAGCGCGTCGAGCCGGTTTACCGCGAGCGCTTGGAGCCGACCGTGAAGCGGGTGCGCGAGCGCATCTGACGCTCAGCCCGGGTCGCCCTGAGAGGTGGCGTGCCCGGAGGAGCCCTCCGCGACTCTCGCGGATGGAAAGCAGCAACCTCTCCTCCCCCGAAAACCGGGCCCTAGTGGCCCGGTTTTCACGTCTGCGTACACTTGGGTCGTGCCCACCAAGGAGCAGATAACCGAGAAGCTCACGCAGGTGATCGACCCGGAGCTGCGCCGGTCGATCGTCGACCTGGGGATGGTCCGCTCGATCGAGATCCGCGAGGACGGGCGCGTCGAGGTCGTCGTCTCGCTCACCACCCCCGGCTGCCCGATCCGCTCGCACTTTCAGCAGGCGGTCCAAACGAACGTCGCCGAGCTCGAGGGGGTCAACGCGGTCGACGTCGGATTCGACGTCCTCTCCGATGGCGAGAAGTCGGACCTCCAACAGAGGCTGGGCCGACCGAAGCTCCCCGAGGGCGCCCTGGCCCAGGTCAAGAACGTGATCTGCGTGGCCTCCGGCAAGGGCGGCGTCGGCAAGTCCACCATGACCGCGAACCTCGCCGCCGCGCTTCACGCCGAGGGCTACAAGGCCGGCGCGCTCGACTGCGACGTCTACGGCTACTCGATCCCGAGGATGCTCGGCATCAACCGGAAGCCGGACGTCTCACCGGAGCGCAAGATCATCCCGCCGGTCTCGCCCGCCGGCCCAACGGTGATGTCGATTGGCTTCTTCGTCGAGGAGAACGCCGCCGTGGTCTGGCGGGGCCCGATGCTGCACAAGGCGATCCAGCAGTTCCTCGAGGACGTCGCCTGGGACGAGCTCGACTACCTGCTCCTCGACCTTCCTCCCGGCACAGGAGACGTCTCTATGACGCTCGCCCAGCTGCTGCCGCAGGCCAAGATCCTGATCGTCACCACCCCCCAGCCGGCCGCGCAGAGCGTCGCCCGGCGCGCGGCCGAGATGGCCGCCAAGGTGGATCTCGAGGTGCTCGGGGTGATCGAGAACATGTCGGCCTTCACTGGCCCGCAGGGCGAGCGTGTGGCGATCTTCGGCGAGGGGGGCGGCAAGCTGCTCGCGGACGAGCTGGACGTGCCGCTGCTCGCCAAGGTCCCGCTCTCCGGCGAGCTCCGCGAGCACGCCGACGAGGGCAAGCCCCTCGTGATCGAGGACCCCGACGCTCCCGCCTCCCAGATGATTCGCGAGGCGGCCCGAGGCATCGTCGCCGCCACCCCGCTCGAGCTTCCGGTCATGCAGGCGGTCCCCGCGGCTCCAGATGCGGCGGCCACAAACACCGCCGCCGGATCTAACGGCGGCGGGGTCGGCGGGACAGAGCTGCCGATGGTGCAGTAGGCAGGTGGCAACCCGCTGGCGGGCGACCGCCGCGGCCCTTGTCTGCGCCCTACATCTCGCGCTCTTCGTCCCGACGATCGGTGACTGGTCGTCGATCCTGATCAACGACTTCGCTCCCCAGGCCCAGGCCATCAAGGGAGGCGACCTGCCCTACCGCGACCAGCGGATCGAATACCCGCCTCTCTCGGTGCCGGTCCTGATCGCGCCGGTCTACGTCGACGACAGCAGGCAGGGCTTTGCCGACGGCTTCATGTGGGAGATGCTCGTCTTCGACCTCGGCATCGTGGTGCTGATCTCCCTCGCCCTGCCCGGCGACACGAAGCGCGTGCTCTCTGCGATCGGGATCTACACGGTGGGGGTGGTGACTCTCTCGGGCGTCGTGCTCGACAGGTCGCTGATCGATTACGGGCCTCTGGCCCTCCAGCGCTTCGATCTCGTTCCCACCCTCTTCGTGCTCGCGGCCGTGCTGGCACGTGACCGGGGCCGCTCCGCCACCTGGTCGGCGCTGCTCTCGGTCGGGGTGGCGATCAAGGCCTTCCCGCTTTTCCTCTACCCGGCCCTGCTCCGGGGCGAGAGGAACCTGCGACGCGCGATCGTGGCCGGAGCGATCCCGCTCCTCCTCAGCGCCGCGGCCGTGATCGTGACGGGCGACGAGTTCGGCTCGGCGATCGGCTACCACACCGAGCGCACCCTGCAGGTGGAGAGCCTCGGCGCGAGCGCCTTCGAGGTCGCCCATGTCCTCGGAGCCTCGGGGATCTCGACTCGGGTCGGCCACGGCGGGTTCGAGATCTCTGCCTCGGGAGCGACCGCCGCCCGCTGGATCTTGGTGGTGATCGGGGCGGCGGGCTACCTCTGGCTCGTCTGGGTCGGCTGGCGCTCGAAGGCATCCAACCTCCAGCTGGTCACCGCGCTGCTCGCGGTGCTGGTGGTCTTCGCGCCGGTCCTCTCGCCCCAGTTCCTGCTCTGGCTGCTGCCGATCTCGGCCTGCGCGTACGGGCTCGGCAGGGAGAACCTGGTCCTCTTGGTCGCGGTCCTCTTCACCCAGATCGCGCTCCAGAACTACGACGGGGTCGATGCCCTCAGCGGCAGCTTCGTCTGGCCGGTCGCCGCCAGGAACGTCTACCTACTGCTCTACCTCGGGCTGGTGGCGGCTCCGATCTTGCGGGCGGGGCAGCGCCCGGCCGAGGCTCGTCGCGCCCAGGTCTACGCGGAAGCGGGCGGGGTTTCCTAGCTACCCGGCGGCGAGCTCATCCTGAGACCGTCTAAGCCCTGGACTTGTAGTAGTCGAGGTTGACCTCGATGTACTTCGACCACTCGTCGGGGAGCTGGTCCTCGGCGAAACAGGCGTCGACCGGACAAGCCTCTACGCAGGCATCGCAGTCGATGCACTCGTCGGGATCGATATAGAGCTGCTCGACGTTGTCGTAGCCGGCCTCGTCGGGCGTCGGATGGATGCAGTCGACGGGGCAGACCTCCACGCAGGAGTTGTCCTTGGTGCCGATGCAGGGCTCCGCGATGACGTATGCCAAGGCGCCTGTTCCTTTGCCGAGTCGTCGTTGCGATTGCGGCGCCCATTGGGCGCCGCGGGACGCGACATTTTAGGCGAGCCGCGGGCTCAGCGGCCGGCCAACGGCGGCTGGCTAAGGTGACGGCGTGATCCTCCTCACGGGAGCAACCGGCGTGGTCGGTGGAGAGCTCCTGCCTCCGCTGCTCGCTCAGCGCCAGGAGGTCCGCACCCTGGTCCGCGATCCGCGGAAGCTCGGGGAGCACCGGGTCGACGTGCAAATCGCCCTCGGGGACATCGGGGACCCGTTCACGCTCCGGCACGCGATGCGCGGCGTCGACACTGTCATCCACCTGGCCGCCACCATCCGCGACCAGCCGGGCGGCACGATCGAGGAGCTCAACGGGCTTGCCACGGAACGCCTGCTTCGTTCCGCCGAGCGGGCGGGAGTCGAGCGTTTCGTCTTCTTCTCGGCGATGGGCGCGACAGCGTTCCAGCGGACCCGGTTCTTCCGCTCCAAGGCGCTCGCCGAGCGGGCCGTGCGGGAGTCCCCGCTGTCGACCACCGTGTTCGCACCCTCGATCATCTACCGGCCCGGGGACCCCTGGATCACGCTGCTGCAGCGCTTCGCCCTCCTGCCAGCGGTGCCTGTGTCGGGATCGGGCCACGCCCTCTACCAGCCGATCTGGGCACGCGACGTGGCCCGCTGCGTCGTTGCCTCCATCAACGGCGATGGGTCGGGCCGGCCGGGATCGAATGGCCGGTACGAACTGGCCGGTCCCGAGCTCCTCTCCTATGACGACATCGTCGAGCTGGTGGTGGAGGCGAGCGGGCGCGAGCGCCCTTTGGTGCATGTGCCTTTGCCCCTGGTGCATGTGGGGCTGCGGGCGCTCGAATTGCTCGCCGGCCCCTCCGTGTTCGCGACCTGGGAGGAGGCCGAGCTGATGGAGGTGCCGATGACCACCCGGCGAGGGACGGCGGACGTGGAGAGCCTGGGCGTGCAGCCGCGCCGGATGGGCGCAGTGCTCGGCGCTTAGGCCCGGGCTCCCCTACCGTCGAGCGGCAGCAGGCCGGCGATCCGGAGCTTGCTCACCGGCCCAGCAAAGCAAGAGGCCCGGCGCAAGCCGGGCCTCTTTTCGAAGTCGCCCGCGATGTGCGGGCACTCGCCTGTTAGGGCGAGAGTAGCGCGGGACCTCACATACTCGCCGCCTGCTCCGCTTCGCGTCCGCGGGCGGCTCGCATCACATCATCCCGCCCATGTCGGGCATGCCGCCACCCGGCATGCCGGCCGGCTCCTTCTCGGGCGGCTCGGCGACGATCGCCTCGGTGGTGAGGATGTTCTTTCCGATCGAGGCCGCGTTCTGCAGCGCCGAACGGGTGACCATGGTCGGGTCGATGACCCCGTCGGCGACCAGGTCGCCGTACTCGCCGTTCTCGGCGTTCAGGCCCTCGCCGGGCTTCAGGCCGCGTACCTTCTCGACCACGATCGAGCCCTCGAAGCCCGAGTTCTCGGCGATCTGCCGGATCGGGGCCTCGAGCGAGCGCTGGACGATCGATGCTCCGGTGCGCTCGTCGTCGTCATCGTAGGAGTCGAGGGAGATCGCCTCCTGGGCGTTGAGCAGCGCGACGCCGCCGCCCGGGACGATGCCCTCCTCGAGCGCCGCGCGGGTCGCCTGCAGGGCGTCCTCGACGCGGTGCTTCTTCTCCTTCATCTCGGTCTCGGTCGCCGCACCGACCTTGACGACCGCGACGCCGCCGGCCAGCTTGGCCAGCCGCTCCTGCAGCTTCTCGCGGTCGAAGTCGGAGTCGGTCGTCTCGACCTCGGACTTGATCTGCTTGATGCGGCCCTTGATCTGCTCGGAGTCGCCGGCACCGTCGATGATCGTGGTCGTGTCCTTCGAGACCACGACGCGACGCGCCTTGCCGAGCTGGTCGAGCTGGGTGTTCTCCAGCTTCAGCCCCATCTCCTCGGTGATCACCTCGCCGCCGGTGAGGATGCCGATGTCCTCGAGCATCCGCTTGCGGCGGTCACCGAAGCCCGGCGCCTTGACCGCGACGCCGGTGAACGTACCGCGCAGCTTGTTCACCACCAGGGTCGCCAGGGTCTCGCCCTCGACGTCCTCGGCGATGATCAGCAGCGACTTGCCACCCTGCATCACCTGCTCGAGGACCGGCAGGATGTCGCGCACCGAGCCGATCTTCTGGTTGGCGATCAGGATGTAGGGGTCCTCGATGACGGCCTCCATGCGGTCCTGGTCGGTGACCATGTAGGGCGAGATGTAGCCCTTGTCGAACTGCATGCCCTCGGTGAACTCGAGCTCCATCCCGAAGGTCTGGCCCTCCTCGACGTTCACCACGCCGTCCTTGCCGACCTTGTCGATGGCGTCGGCGATGATGTTGCCGATCTCGTCGTCGGCCGCGGAGATCGCGGCGACTCGGGCGATCTGCTCCTTGCCCGCGATGTCCTTCGACTGCTTCTCGCGGAGGTTCTCGACCACCTCTTCGACGGCCTTCTCGATGCCGCGGCGCAGCCCGAGCGGGTTGGCGCCGGCGGCCACGTTCTTGAGGCCGTGGCGGACGATGGTCTGGGCGAGCAGCGTCGCCGTCGTCGTGCCGTCGCCGGCGACGTCGTTGGTGGCGGTGGCCACCTCACGGACGAGCTGAGCGCCCTGGTTCTCGAAGACGTCCTCGATATCGATCTCTCGAGCGATCGTGACGCCATCGTTGGTGATCGTGGGCGCGCCGAACTTCTTGTCGAGCACGACGTAGCGCCCCTTCGGACCGAGGGTCACCTTGACCGCATTGGCCACGGCGTCGACACCGTCCTGGAGGGCGCCTCGCGCGTCCTCGTCGTACTTCAGCTCCTTGTGAGCCATGTGACTGTTCCTCCTTCCTAAGTTTCTTCGGCTATGCGACCTTCGCGAGCACGTCCGACTCGCGCAGGACGAGCAGCTCGTCGCCGTCTACGGTGATCTCGGTGCCTCCGTACTTGGAGTAGAGGACCTCATCGCCCTCGCTCACGTCGAGCGGGCGGCGGCTGCCGTCCTCGTTGATCGCACCCTCGCCGACAGCGAGCACCTTGCCCTTCTGCGGCTTCTCCTTTGCGGTGTCGGGGAGGACGATCCCGCTTGAGGTCGTCTCCTCCTCCTCGACCGCCTGAACGATCAGGCGGTCGCCGAGCGGCTTCAGCTTCATCGGCATTCCTCCTGTGGTCGGTTGGGGGGTTTCGAAGCTTCTTGAGCTTTGGCACTCTCAATGGGAGAGTGCCAGCCGGACTGATTGTAGCCAGAGCTGAGCTTCGGCCGCTAGTCGATCGCCAGAAGCGGCGCTCCGAGCAGTTCGGCCAGGCCATGGCCGCCGTTGCGCATCACGTAGTCATGATTGGCGGCGAAGATCGGGCGGGCGATCGGGGTGAGCAGTTTCATCCAGGGCCGCGTCGTGCGCACGTTCCACTCGTAGAGCACGGCCGTAACGCCGTCGCGCTCGAACAGGCGCCACCGTCCGACTCCCGCCAGCTCGCCGCTCGCTTCCCCCACCAGCAGGTGCGGTCGCTCGACCTCGGTGGTTCGCACGAAGAACTCGAGTCGGTAGGGAAGCTTGGACTTCCAGACATAGCGGCCGTACTGCCCGACCCCGGCGGCATCGCCTTCCTCGAGCTTGTCGGCCTCGAGCACGCCCTTCCACCACTCGGGCCAGCGCTCTGAGTCGTAGATCGCCTCCCAGACCCGCTCGAGCTCCGCCTGCAACAGCCAGGTGGTGAGGAACCGGTATTCGGCCATCGACTGAATCTACGAGGCGCCCAAGCGCACGGTTCAGTTCCGGGATGGAGTCTCGCCGTTCCCGAACTGCGTGCTCGGTCGCTCGACGATCTGGGAAAAACGGATCACCGTGACGGTGTCCTCGTCGGAGATCGGCCGCGTGTAGATCGTGGCCAGGAAATCGACGGTCTCCTCGCGGCGGCGGAACTCCGGGTTGTCGTGCTCGACGTCGCGGGGGGAGAGCTCCTGCACCTTCTTCACCTCGACGTCGTCGATCACGGCGGCGAAGATCTTCTCGCGCGGCTGATGGCGATAGCCGACCGTGATCCAGACGACCTGACCGCGCTTGTATTTGCGCGATTTGTCACCCAGCCGGATGGTCGCGGTCTTCCGGCCGCTGCGGAGCTGGTCGACGAAGATCGGCGAGTAGAAGTTGAGCACGTAAAGGGCGGAATTCACCGGGCGAGCCTACTTCAGTCGCTCTGTCAGTCGCTCTCGGGCGGCCTGAAGCCCTCGGCGCCGATCAGGGGCACGAAGCGACACGGGCCAATCGTCTCCTGGTGCAGGTCGCCGTTCTCCCTGACGAAGGCGGTCAGAAGGTCCGCCGACCCGGTCGCGATCGGCACGACCAGCCGGCCGTCCCTCGCCAGCTCCGCGAGCAGGCTGTGGGGGGCTTCCGGCGTGGCCGCGTGAACGGCGATCGCGTCGTAGGGAGCGGCCTCCGGGTAACCGCGGCTCCCGTCTCCGACGATCACCTCGACGTTGCGGACCCCCAGCTCCTCGAGCTTGCGCCGCGCCGTCTCGCCGAGCTCTGGCACGCGCTCCAGACTGATCACGTAGTCGGCCAGCTCGGCGAGCACCGCCGCCGAGTAGCCGGAGCCGGTCCCGATCTCGAGCACGTTCTCGTCACCGTCGAGCTCGAGTGCCTGGCAGATGGCGGCGACCACCCACGGCTGAGAGATCGTCTGCTCGTGCCCGATCGGCAGCGCCGAGTCGTTGTAGGCGCTGGAGCGCACGGACTCGGGGACGAAGTGGTCCCGGGGAACGGCCGCCATGGCTGCCAGAACCCTCTCGTCCTCGATCCCGCGTCGATGGAGCTGGCGCTCCACCATCCAGGCGCGTTGCTCGGCGAAGTCCGGTTCGCGGCCGGGACGCGGCGTCGCCATCAGATCGCGGTGGCAAGCGGCCGCCCCACATAACCGCTCGGGCTTCGCCCTCGCTCAGGATGGAGCGGCCTGGCCACCGCTAGAAAATGTAGGCGTCCAGCCGCGCGGGCTCGATAACGGTGACCCGGCCGCGCCCCACCTGGACGACCCCGGCTCGCTCGAGGGTGGCGAGGAAGCGGCTGACGCTCTCGCGCGACGTTCCGGCCATCTGGGCAAGGTCGGACTGGCGCAGCCGGATCGTGACTCCGTCGCGAACCAGGGGTGTGACCGCCTCCTCGGCGAGCAGCTGGTTGAGGACTCCGGCGACCCGGCTCGGAACGGTCTGGAAGGATTGGCGCGAGATCCGCTCGTTCGCCTCCCGCAGGCGGCGAGTGAGAGCCACGATGAGTTTCTTCGCCATCCCCGGGTGCGAGCCGATCAGGGTCCGCATGTCGGTCGCGGGCAGCGCCAGCAGCTCAGTGTCCTCCGCGGTCTCGACGCTCGCCGAGCGCCCCTCTCCATCGAACATCGCCAGCTCGCCGAAGATCGCCCCCGGGCCGAGTGTCGCCAGGGTGATCACCCGTCCGTCCGAGTGCTGGCGCGTTACCCGGCAGCTGCCCAGGCTGACGATGTAGCAGGCATCTCCGGGGTCACCCTCGTGAAAGACCCGCGTCTCGTGCGGGTAGCTGCGGGGGATCGCCACCCGGGCGACCTCGTCGAGCTCCTCCGAAGAGAGCTCAGAGAACAGCGGAACACCCCCCAGCAGCTCAACGATCGCTTCTCTTGCTCCGCTCTGCATCCCGCCTCGATTATCGCGCGTTCAGCCAGGCTGGCACGCGGGGCACCAATAGCTGAGCCGCGCCGAATCGCCCTGTGCGCGAGACCGAATCGTCGTCTGGCAGTGGGGACATGGCCTGCCGACCTTGCGGTAGACGCGATCGGGCTGGTGGCCGGTCTCGACAGCCTCGAGCATCAGGCCGCGGGTCACCTCCAGGAGCGCCTTGAGTTCCTCGTCGCTCAGCGATTCGAGGCGGCGGCATGGATTGATCCCGGCCCGGAAGCAGCCCTCCGACTTGAAGATGTTGCCGATTCCCGCCACCAGGCTCTGATCGAGCAGGGCCTCGCCGATCTCGACCTGGGGCCCAGCCCCGCGGAGGGCACGGGCTGCCGCGGCGGCGTCGAAATCAGCGGCCAGCAGGTCTGGCCCTAGCCGCGTCAGACGCGGATCGCGCCGCAGCTGCCCCTCGGTCGCGATCCGCATCACAGATCCGCCGAAATTGACCGCCTCGCAGCCGTCGCCGGCGAGCACGATCCAGGCCTGCGCCGGCGGCCGCCGCCAGCGCTCGCCGGGTCCGTAAAGGTGCCAGGAGCCGCGCATGCCGAGGTGGCTGTGGAGGACGGTGCCGGGGTCGAAGTGGAAGAGCAGGTGCTTTCCGCGGCTCTCGACGCGTTCGAGCACGCTGCCGTCGATCCGGTCGACGGGTAGACCCACGGGGCGTCGCGGCCCTGGGGTGCGCGCCGCGAGCACCGACCCCGCCAGCGTCCTGTCGAGCCGCCTGGCGAGGCTGAGGATCGAGTCGCCCTCGGCCATGACTAACCGGGTTGCTCCTGCGACATCCGACGAATCGCGCTGTCGCGCGCCCTCGCATCTGCGGAGCACCCTCGCATCTCAGGCGACCAGGCGACGCGGCTGGCGCCTGAAGCCGGCCTCGATCAGGGCCCCCTCCATGCCCGAGCCGATCACCGGCTCGCCGTCGAGTCGCTCGATCGCCAGGCGCTCGATCACTCCGCGCTGGGCGGCCTCCGCGAGCTCGGCCAGGGTGGCGGCGAATTCCTCGTCGCTGAGCTCCTGGAGCCGGAGGATCCCCTTGCCGCCGCGCTCGACGTAGAGCAGCGGCTCGCCGTCCCGGAGCATCACGTAGGCGCCCGCCGTCCGAGCGGGCCGCCGCTGGCCCTCGAGCTTCGGCCAGGAGAGCGTCGCCCCGTACGGATTGGCCGGATCGGTGGCGGCCAGCACCTGGAGGGATCCCTCGGCGCGCGGCAGGCTGCGCAGCCGCTCCACCGCGCCCGGTAAGGCGAACTGGGCCCCGCCGAGGCCCTCGACGAAGTAGCCGCGCCTGGCGGTCCCGAGCAGTTCCAGGTTCTGGAGCTCCCCGTAGATGGAGGCGAAGCCCCCCGGGATGCCCTCCGCGATTGCCGTCTCCCTGGCGACGATCCCATGGCGCTCCAGCATCAGCTCGGCCAATGCGCGCATGCGAGGTCCCGCCGAGGGAGCGCCCTCGAACAGGGGCGCGGTGAGCGACCAGCGCCCGATCACCGTCCCCGCTGCCGCAGCCCGCCGGCGAGCGAAGCGACGCCCGCCTCGCTCCGAGCGCTGGGCCGCGCGAAGGCGGGGCGCCCGCAGGGGCGCGAACGCGTCGTTCGTGACCTCGCCAGCCCAGGCGAGGTCCCAGAGGGCCTCGTGGAGCTCCTCAGCCGAGCCGTCGAGCTCCAGCAGGTCGAGCCAGAAGCAGGGCCCCTGTGCCAGGCGCTCTCGGATCGCGTCATGGATCTCGCCCTCGGGCGGATCGATCTTGGCGTTTGCCGGTGGGGGGCCGGCGAGCCGCACGTCCTCGCGGAAGTAGAGGGCGACCCGTCCGTCACTTCGCCCCAGGGCCCCGGCGCCCACCCAGACGAGCTCGCCGCTGGTGCAGAGCTCGTCCAGCCAGGTCGGGCTGTACTCGCCGAGGCGCCGCCGCAGTACGTCGCGCTCCCAGGTCTTCGGGGTCAGGGCCACCCCTTGCAGGGGGACCAGAGCCTCCCGTAGGCGATCCGGGCCGGCCCCCGAGCGGCCGTGGGCGTCGACGTTCTGCCAGCTCGGCAGGAAGCGGGCAAGCTCCCGCTGGTCGGTGGCCTCGACCTCCTGGCGCAGGCGGGCCAGGCTGGCGCGGCGCAGCCGCCGCAGGACATCGGCTTCGCACCATTCGCGCGAGGTGCCTCCGGGGAGCAGCTCTCCGCGTACGACGTCTCCGGAGCGCTCCAGCTCTCGCAGCGCCGAGCTCGGGTCGACGCCATAGCGCTCGGCGAGCTGGCGGGTGGGGAAGGGCACGTGGGTCGCGGCGTAGCGCCGGATCAGGGAGACGAGGGCGTCGTCTACCGGCTCCAGGAAGCTCTCGGGCAGGCCGGCCGGCGGCGGCACGCCGAGGGCGTCGCGGTAAAGGCCGGCGTCCTCGGCCGCGATGTAGCGCTCCTCACCGGCGATCCTGACCACCGCCGCGCGACGCTCCTTGACCAGCTTGTCGAGCATCGACTTGGCCGAGTAGCCCTCCTCGGTGCGCTGCTCGCACTCCTCGGCGGTCAGGTCGCCGAGGCGGCGGAGAATCTGCTGGAGCCCGTCGCGGTCCTTGGCCTGGCCCGCCTCGGTCAGGTGCTGCAGCTGCTCGGCCACCTCCTCGAGCGCCTCGGGGTCGATCAGCTCGCGCAGCTCCTCCTGGCCGAGCAGCTCGGCGAGCAGGTCGCGGTCGAGCGCGAGCGCGGCTGCGCGGCGCTCCGCGTTGGGCGTGTCGCCCTCATACATGTAGGTCGCGACGTAGTCGAAAAGCAGCGAGGAGGCGAAGGGCGACGCCGTCGGCGTCTCGACCTCGACCATCGTGATCCGGCGCGAGTGCAGGTCGCGGAGCAGATCCTTCAGGGCAGGGAGATCCAGGACGTCGCGCATCACCTCGCGGTAGGTCTCGAGGATCACCGGGAAGCGGGGGAAGTCGCGGGCGACCTCGAGCAGGCTCTGGGACTTGAGACGCTGCTGCCAGAGCGGGGTGCGCTTGCCGGGCCAGGCTCGCGGGATCAGCAGCGAGCGTGCCGCGTTCTCGCGGAAGCGAGCGCCGAACAGGGCGGAGCCGGAGAGCTCGCGGATCACCAGGTCCTCGATCTCATCGGGCTCGATCATCACCAGGTCGGCGGGGGGCGGCTCGTCGGCGTCGGGCAGGTGGACCACGATCCCGTCGTCCGACCAGATCGCATCGGCCTCGAGGTCCCGCTCGTCCCGGATCTTGGCCGACAGGGCCAGGCCCCAGGCGGCGTGTACCCGGCCACCCCAGGGAGACAGCACGCAAAGGCGCCAGTCGCCGATCTCGTCGCGGAAGCGCTCGACAACGATCGCCTCGTCCGAGGGGACGACCCTGGTCGCAGCCTGCTGCTCGGTCAGGTAGTTGACGAGGTTCTGCGCGGCGAGCTTGTCCAGGTCGTTTTGCTTGGCGAGCTTCTTCGGGTCGGTGTTGACGGCCTCGCGCGAGAACGCGCCGATCGCCTTTCCGAGCTCGGCAGGTCGGCCGATCCCGTCGCCGCGCCAGAACGGGACCGCACCCGGAGTGCCGGGAGCGGGCGTGACGATGACCCGGTCGCGGGTGATCTCTTCGATCCGCCAGGTGCTCGCCCCGAGCAGGAAGGTCTGTCCCGGCCGCGCCTCGTAGACCATCTCCTCGTCGAGCTCGCCGACGCGCCGCCCATCCGGCAAGTGAACCCCGTAGAGGCCCCGGTCGGGGATCGTGCCGGCGTTGGCGACGGCCAGCTGCCTGGCTCCGGGGCGACCGCGCATCTTGCCCTTGGTGCGATCCCAGACGATCCGCGGGCGCAGCTCGGCGAACTTTTCGGACGGGTAGCGGCCGTCCAGCATGTCGAGGACGTTTTCCAGCTGCTCGCGGGAGAGCTCGGCAAAGGGCTGCGCAGAGCGAACCAGGCGCTCGACCTCGTCGACTTCCCACTCGTCGAGGGCCGCCATCGAGACCAGGTGCTGGGCCAGCACGTCGAGGGGGTTCTGGGGGATCACCGTCTCCTCGATCTCGCCCGTGCGCATCCGGCGGGCGACCACCGCGCACTCGAGCAGGTCGGCGCGGAACTTCGGGAAGATTCGGCCCTTCGAGACCTCACCGAGGGTGTGGCCGGCGCGACCCACCCGCTGGAGTCCGCGGGTGACGGACTTGGGCGACTCGACCTGGATCACCAGGTCGACCGCTCCCATGTCGATACCAAGCTCGAGCGATGAGGTGGCGACGAGACAGGGGAGCTCGCCCGACTTGAGCAGCTCCTCGACGAGAGCGCGTTCCTCGTGGGAGAGGGAGCCGTGGTGGGCACGGGCGATCTCCCTGGGCGCCTCGCCTCCGTCCTTGGAGTTGCCCGCATGCTCGGTCGCCGGCAACTCCTGCTCGAGCTCATCGTTGTGCATCTCGTTGAGGCGCTTGGCGATCCGCTCGGCGGCCCGGCGGTTGTTGACGAAGACGATGGTGGAGTTGTGCTCGCGGACCAGCCGCAGGAGCTCCGGGTAGATCGCCGGCCAGATCGAGCGCGTGTTGGTGGCGGGGTCGAGCGATGCCTCGATCGGCCCCGGGTCGATCCGCTCGGGCGAGTGCTCGACGTTCGGGTGAGGCGTCTTGCCCGTGTCGGCCCCGTCCCGGCGCTTGTTCGACAGCGGGCTCGGCTCCACCATGTCCTCGACCGGGACAACGATCTGCAGATCGAGCTGCTTGGGCTCGCTCGCGTCGACCAGCTCGCAGTCGCGGCCGGTGCCGACGAGGAACTGACCGATCCGCTCGAGCGGACGCTGCGTGGCCGAGAGACCGATCCGCTGAATCCGTCTGGGCGCGCTCTGCGCGGGTCATCCGTCAATGCACGGCGTCGGTCGGATGGGCCCCCGCGGGCGCGGCAGAGATGATCAGGAGCGCGCTCCATGGTCAGCGCGAGATGTGAGCCGCGCTTTGACGGGGCGACCGCATGGATCTCATCGACGATCACGGCCTCGACCCCGCCGAGGATCTCGCGGGCCTGGGAGCTGAGCATCAGATAGAGCGACTCGGGCGTGGTGATCAGGATGTCCGGCGGCTCGCGGCGCATCGCCCGGCGCTCGGATTGGGGGGTATCGCCCGTGCGCAGCGCGACCGAGATCGGCGCGCCGATCCCCTGCAGAGGGGCGCGCAGGTTGCGCTCGATGTCGTAGGAAAGTGCCTTCAGCGGCGAGACGTAGACGATTCGCACTCCCGATCCGAGCCGTTCGGGCTCCCGGGCGAGCCGGTCGATCCCCCAGAGGAAGGCCGCCAGCGTCTTTCCGGACCCCGTCGGGGCGCAGATCAGGGAGTGGGCACCCGAGGCGATCGCGGGCCAGCCCGCCGCCTGGGCAGGCGTGGGAGCCTCGAATGACGCCTGGAACCACTTCCTGACCGGCTCTGAGAAGGGCTCCAGGGGTGACTCTTGGGTCGCGGACGTACTCATGGCCAACCTACTGACCTTACCGATCGACCCACTCGGTCCCGAAGCGATTAGAGCCGAGTTCGCGAAGCTCTAGGCAGCGCGTGTCGCCTTCCTCCCAGACGTGCGGGAGAAAAGGCGACAAACGGTGGGGTTGGCGCCTTTCCGACCCACGTAGGTCGGAAAGGCGCCAAAGGAGGGGATCTCCTACGCGCGGCCCTCGGCGCCGGCGGGTGCGACCCCCTCCACGTCCAGCCGTGGCAGCCGCCGCTCCAGCCAGTTCGGGATCCACCAGTTCCACTTGCCGAGCAGCTGCATCACAGCCGGCACCAGGACCAATCGGACGATCGTGGCATCGAGGAAGACCGCCGCCGCGAGGCCGATCCCGAACAGCTTCAGGAAGACCTCGTTCGAGGTGACGAAGGACAGGAAGACGACGACCATGATCGCCGCGGCCGCGGTAATCACCCTCGCTGTCTTGGCGAGGCCATCCGCGACCGCCCGGCTGGTGTTGCCATCCTTCAAGTACTCCTCGCGGATCCGAGAGATCAGGAAGACCTCGTAGTCCATCGAGAGCCCGAAGAGGATCGCGAACATCATCACCGGCATGAACGGTGCGATCGGCACTTCGTGGTCGATCCCGATCAGGTTGCTTAGCCCACCGCCGTTCGCGGCGAGGGTCATCACGCCGTAGGCGGCAGTGACCGAGAGCAGGTTCATGATCCCCGCCTTCAGCGAGATCAGCGGCGAGTGGAAGGCGACCAGCAGGAGCAGGAACGAGAGCCCGACCACGCCGGCGATGAACAGCGGCATGCGGCCCTTCATGTACTCGCTCTGATCCTCGAGAGCCGCGGTCACACCGCCGATCTGGACGTCGACAGCGGTGCCCTCGAACTGGTCGGGGACGACGTCATTGCGCAGGTGCTTGACGAGGTCCTCGGTGGCCTCGTCCTGCGGCGAGGTCTTCGGGATCACCGTGATCAGCGCGGCATCGCGAGCCTCGTTGATCCGCGGCGGGACGACGAACGCGACGTCAGGCGTGCTTCGCAGCGTGTTCGCGAAGGCGTTGATCTGGGACTCGGCCTCCCGCGTGGGCGGGATCTTCGCCGCGATCTGGATCGGGCCGTTGGTACCGGGCCCGAATCCCTCGGTGTTCAGATCGTAGGCCTGGCGAGTCAGCGAGTCGGGCGGGTCGTTGCCCGCGTCCGGGAAGCCGAGGCGCATGCCCAGTGCGGGCGCCGCCAGCGCCAGCAGGACCACCAGCGCTCCGATGGCGAACGGCCACGGCCGCCGCTGCACGACATGACTCCAGCGCGCGGCGGGCGACTCGCCCGTGGTCGGTCGGTCGGTCCTGAGCGCGCGGCCGAGGAGTGGAATCCGGAGGTTGTCGACGCGCGGCCCGAGGTAGGAGAGGAAGGCGGGCAGCAGCGTGATCGAAGCGACCATCACGGTGAGCACCGCCAGGGAGGTGGCGATCGCGACCCCGTACATGTAGCTGAGCCCCGTCAGCATCAGCCCGAGCACCGCGATCACGACCGTGCAGCCGGCGATGATCACGCTGCGGCCCGCGGTGGTCACCGCCTCGACCACCGCGTCGTGGCGATCCTTGCCGTCTCTCAACGCCGAGCGGAATCGGGTGAGGACGAGAAGCGCGTAGTCGATCCCGACGCCGATCCCGATCAGGCCGGAGACCGCCGTGGTCCAGTCGGGCACGTCGATCACATTGGACAGCAGAGGAATGAGCCCGGCCGAGGAGATCCCCAGACCGACGAGTGCGACGCCCAGTGGCAGCCCGGCCGCAACAACCGAGCCGAAGGCGATCAACAGCACGATCGCGGCGCCGAGGAAGCCGATGCCCTCAGGGCTCGATTGGCTCTGGACGGAGTAGATGGGATCTCCGCCGAGCTCGATCTCGAGCCCGTTGCCGCTGTTGTCCTCCGCTGCGTTGACGATCTTCCTGGCGTCGTCGTCCTTGAAGTCCCAGCCGGGAACGGTCATCGGGAGCGTGGTCGCCCCGATCTCGCCGTTGTCAGAGACCCGGATTGGAGTGTGCGGGGAGACGTTGTTGACCTTCTCCGCCTCAGCGAGGAAAGCGTTGATCCGCTGCTGGGCCTGCGGACTGGTGGCCCCGGCCGGGTCCTTCCAGACGACGAAGATCTCCTGACCCGAATAGCCCGCGAAGCGCTGCTCGGTGATGTCGCTCGCCGCCTTCGACTCCGAGCCCGGCGTGTCGTAGTCGGCCTGGTACTCGCCCGCAAGCGAGGACCCGACCCCGATGATCACGACCAAGGCCACGATCCAACCCAGGACAACGCGGCCGCGGTGGCGATAGGCGATGTCAGCGAGACGAGCTAGGCGACGAGTCATGCCTTTCCCTCCGATACAAGTCCTTACGTTGTGAACGATTCACTTCTTGAATGATTTATAGCAAAACGATCTTCTATAGTCACTTTGCACGGCTCGCCCGAAGCGAGCGACGCTACCTATGACTAGATCTAAGGACGAAACTCATCGGCGCAATGTGACGAGTGCACGAAGCGGCAAGCCCGTCGGAGGTGACAGGGCGTCGTCGAGCCTCGGTTTCCTCCTCTCGCAGGTGGGGATGTACGCCTCGCGCCGGTTTGCCCAGCGGCTGTCGACGCTCGATCTGCAGCCGCCCGAGTTCCGCGTGCTGAACGTGGTCGACGCCGCCGAGGGACTCTCGCAGCAGGCGATCGCCGAGGCGATTCAGGCGCCGGCGAGCCGGATGGTCGCGATCGTGGACGAGCTCGAGCGCCGCGGGCTGGTGGAGCGACGTCTCCATCCAACCGATCGTCGAATTCGCGCCCTCTATTTGACCGGCGAGGGTCGACGGATGCTCACCCGCGCTCGCAAGATTGCGGCGGAGCACGAGGCGGACCTGACGCGGGGCATGAGCGAGGCCGAAAGCAAAAGGCTGATCGCCCTGCTTCAGAGGGTCGTAGACGAGCAGCAGATCGGAGCCGGGGTGCACCCCGGTCTCAGCGACCCGGATCCGAAGAAGTAGCCTCGGCCGCCTCAGCCGGGGAGGGAGGCCGACAGCTCCGCGAGCGTGGGCGCGCTCCGGTCCCGCTCCGAGAGGATCGGGTCTGAGATCGGCCAGTGGACCTTGATCTCCGGATCGTCCCAGGCGATGCCCCTCTCGAGTTCGGGGTCGTAGTAGCTGGAGAGGCGATAGAGGACGTCGGCCGTGTCCGAGAGCACGCAGAAGCCGTGGCCGAAGCCCTCGGGGATGAAGAGCTGCCGGTGATCGATGTCGTCGAGCTCGTAGCCCTCCCACCGCTTGTAGGTAGGGGAGTCCGGCCGCAGGTCGACGGCGACGTCGAAGATCCGCCCCCGGTGGCAGCGGACGAGCTTGGCCTGGCCGCGCTGCATGTGGATGCCGCGCAGGACCCTTGCGTCGGAGCGACTCTGGTTGTCTTGGACGAAGTCGACCTCGATGCCGAGGTTGTGCATCTCGCTGTCGCGGAACGTCTCCACGAGGAAGCCGCGCTCGTCGCCGTGGACGGTCGGCTCGATCAGCACGACGCCCTCGATCTCCGTCGGCAGGCGGCGGAAGTTCACTGCCCGGCGCCCAGCGTCTTGCCGTACTGGCGCTCGTAGTACTCGCGGTACTCGCCGGAGCGGATCGGCGCCCACCACCATTCGTTCTCCCGGTACCAGGCCACGGTCCGCTCGATGCCCTCGTCGAAGCGGACCGTCGCCTCCCAGCCGAGCTCCCGCAGTCGAGCGGCCGAGAGGGAGTAGCGGCGATCGTGTCCAGGCCGGTCGCTGACGTAGTCGATCAGCGACTCGGTGCGGTCTGTGAGGGCGAGGATGCGCTTGACCACCTCGAGGTTCGTCAACTCGTCGGGGCCGCCCACGTTGTAGACGTTGCCCGGCTCGCCGCGCTCGAGGACGGTGTCGATCGCCGCGCAGCAGTCCTCGACGAAGAGCCAGTTGCGGACCTGCATGCCGTCCCCGTAGACCGGCAGCGGATCGCCGGCGAGCGAGTTCAGGATGCAGAGCGGGATCAGCTTCTCCGGATGCTGGCGCGGGCCGTAGTTGTTCGAGGCCCGGACGATCAGACCCTCCGCTCCGTAGGTTCGCGCGAAGGCCGCGACCAGCAGGTCGCCCCCGGCCTTCGAGGCCGAGTAGGGGGACGAGGGATTGAGCGGGGATTCCTCCGTGGCGGAGCCCTGGAAGAAGTCTCCGTAGACCTCGTCGGTCGAGACCTGGAGGTGGCGCACCCCTGCGTCGCGGGCCGCCTCGAGCAGCATGTAGGTTCCGTACACGTCGGTGGTGATGAACTCCCCCGGCGCCTCGATCGAGCGGTCGACGTGGGACTCGGCGGCGAAGTTGAGCACGGCGTCGCAGCCGTCGAGGGCGGCCCCGACGGCGTCGCGGTCGGCGATGTCTGCCTCGATCAGCTCGAGGCGCTCTACAGGCAGCCCCTCGAGGTTCTCGCGGCGACCCGCATAGGTCAGCTTGTCGAGCACGCGCACCGTGTCCTCGGGATGCTCCTCGAGGCGAAGCCGCGCGTAGTTCGAGCCGATGAAGCCGGCGCCGCCGGCTATGAGCAGCCTCATGCGGCGTCCTGTCCCTCGCCGTCGCCGGTTTCCGCGATCTCCTCCCCGTCGGCCTCACGCTCGGCGCGCTCCCGCCGGGTCCAATCGAGCATCGGCTGTCGCCGGGAGGCGCTCGATCGCCGCCTGGGCGCCGTCTCGGCCTGGTCGCGGCGTGCCAGATAGTCGGAGAGGCCGCGCTGCCAGGGCGGCAGCTTGATCGGCGCGGAGCGGCGGCTCACCAGGACCGAGTTGGCGGGCCGCTTCGCCGGCCGCTCCATCATCTCGCTGGTCGATGCCATCACCCGTGTGACCACCTCGGCCTGGCGGAAGATCTCCATCGCGAACTCGTACCAGGAGCAGCTGCCCTCGCCGGTCATGTGGTGGATGCCATAGGCCGCGCTGTCGATCAGCCGAAGCAGCCCGACCGCCAGATGCCCCGTGTAGGTTGGAGAGCCAACCTGGTCGTGGACGACCACAACCGGCCCGCCGCCCCCCCCGAGACGAAGCATCGTCTCCACGAAGTTCCCTCCGTGGGGGCCGAACAGCCAGGAGGTGCGAACGATGAAGCTGCGCCCGTTGACCAGCGCCGTCGCCCGCTCGCCGGCCAGCTTCGTCCGCCCGTAGCCGTTGATCGGCGCGGGGTCGTCGGACTCGCCGTACGGGCCGTTGGTCCCGTCGAAGACGTAGTCGGTCGAGATGTAGACGACCTTGGCGTCCACCTTGTTGGCCGCGTCCGCCACAAAACCTGCGCCCTGGGCGTTGATCAGGGATGCATCCGGCTCGGATTCCTCGGCACCGTCGACGTTGCTCCAGGCCGCGCAGTTGATCACCGCGCCCGGGCGCTCGCGCGTGATCACCCGCTCGACCCTCGCGGGGTCGGTCACGTCGAGGTCGTCGTGGGTAAGCGCAACCACCTGGTGTCGCATGTCCTCGGCGACGCGGACGACGTCCTGGCCGAGCATGCCTCCGGCTCCCGTGACCAGCACCCTCATGGGATTGAGATATCAGCGTTGTCGCCGACCAGGAAGCGCAGGGTCTTGGGCATTCCCTCGCTGCGGCTCAGGCTGACGTTCTTGCCAAGCAGGCTCGCCTCCATGCGGGCGTGCAGGTCGCGGATGCTCGAGCCGGCCAGGACGATCGAGTGCTCGACCTCGGAGCCCGTGATCAGCACGTCGCGGTCGATCGCGGTGTAGGGCCCGATGTACGAATCCGAGATCCTGGCGCCGGCTCCGATGATCGCCGGCCCGCGAACCACCGTCCGCTCGAGCTTGGCGCCCGCTTCGATCACGACCCGGCCCTCGACCCGCGACTCGCTGTCGAGCTCGCCATCGATCCGCTGTTCGATGTCCTCTAGCACCAGGCGGTTCGCCTCGAGCATGTCCTCGAGCTTCCCGGTGTCCTTCCACCAGCCCTTGACGACGTGGGGCTCGACGCGGCTGTCGGACTCGATCAGCGCGCCGATGGCGTCGGTGATCTCGAGCTCGCCCCGCGCCGACGGCTCGATGCTCCGCGCGGCGTCGAAGATCGAGGGGCCGAACATGTAGACACCCACCAGGGCGAGGTCGGTGGGTGGGTCCTGGGGTTTCTCGACCAGGCGGACGACTCGGTCGCCGTTGAGCTCGGCAACCCCGTAGGAGCCAGGGTCGTCGACGTGCGTGAGCAGGATCAGCGCGTCGGGCTCGGAGCGGCGGAACACCTCGACCAGCTCGACGATCCCATTGCGCAGCAGGTTGTCCCCGAGGTACATGACGAACGGGCTCTGGCCGAGGAAGTCCTCGGCGGTGAGCAGCGCGTGTGCGAGACCGAGCGGCGCCTCCTGCTCGATGTAGGTGATCGAGGCGCCGAAGGCCGAGCCGTCGCCGGCGGCCTGCTCGATCTCCTCACCCGTCTCGGGTGCGATGATCACGCCGATCTCGGTGATCCCCGCCTCGACCAGGGCCTCGATCCCGTAGAAGAGCACTGGCTTGTTGGCCACCGGCACGAGCTGCTTCGCCGAGGTGTGGGTGATCGGGCGCAACCGCGTTCCGGCGCCCCCCGAGAGGATCAGCCCCTTGAGCTCTTCCATGTCGCGGCAGGCTAGAGGCTAAGCCGCGAGCACCGAGCGGAGCTGGGAAAGCGATGCGAAGGTCCGGAGCGGTCTAGTGGGGCTTCGAGGGGTTCCCGCGGTTGCTGGACTCGCAATGGTGAGCCTTCGGGTCGATCCTGTCCTTTCGGACCACGTCGCCGTTGCCGTCACCACAGGAGATGAAGGTGTCCGTGATGCCGTCGAGGGTCTGCAGGTTGTCGCGGCCGCGGCCGCCCTTGTAGGTATCCGTGCCTTGGCGACCGCGCAGCGAATCCCGATTGTCGTTGCCCTTGAGGATGTCGCCGCCTAGCCCGCCCATCAGGGTGTCGTTGCCGCGGCCACCGATCATCAGAGCGCCGAGCCCTACCGTCTCGGCGATCTGCGCGGTGTCGTCGCGGTCGCGCACGTCGACGATGAAGCTGCTCACCCCCTCCGGCCTGCATGTGGCCACTCCGTTTATGAACTCGCACGGAGGGATCGTCGTGATCGGGTTGGCGTCGGCATCCTTGACGGTGTAGACCGGCACCGTGCCGCCAAACAGCACGTCGGTACCAACCAGGACGTCGTTCTTCTCCCCCTGATTGGCGGCGTAGGTGATGATCCCGCCGGAGCTGCTGAGGACGCCGGCCTGGGCGCTTCCGGCGCCGAGCAGCATCGTCCCGATGACCGTGAGAGCTATTGCGATCCGTCGCATCGAATCTCCCTGGGAGCGAGGTTCATCACAAGAGGGCCGGGATTCTCCCACTTTTCCAGCGAAAGGCTTGTCGGAATTGGGCCTTGCAGGAAAATGCCCAGCCCGATTACTAATAGACCCCGCCGAGCTTGCGGTGGTCCCAGGCTGGACACGCGCTTGGGATGAAACTGGATCGCAACCCGCTTCGGGGCCTGGGCCTGGAGTCCGGCGGCCGCCTCGCCTTCGATCGAGTCGATTCCCTCCGTGTAGCGAATGGTGAGCTCCTTCGCGTAATCCACGATCCGATCGATGTCACGGATCAGCTCGGCCTCCGCCTCGATCTGGACGCCGCGCAGCTCCTGGTATTCGATCCCGGTCTCGATCAGCAGGGTTGCGCGCGGGTCGCGCTCGAGGTTCTTCACCTTCTGCGACTTGGCGTAGGTCCAGATCCAGATCTCGCCGTCTCGCGGGACGTACCAGAGGGGCATCACGTGGGGCCAGCCGCGCGGGCCGAGTGAGGAGACGACCACGATCCTCTCGCGGTCGATCAGCTCGCGCTGCTCGTCCTCGGTGAGCTTGATCTGGTCGCGCCGCGAAGGCATCAACGCTGCCCGGCCGCGCCATCGGCCGTGGTCAGCACCAGGGTCTCGAACGGGCCCTCGCCCGCCATCGGCTGCATCGCGCCAGCCTCCCAGCGCGGCTGCAGGTCGTCGTAATGCCCGCTCCAGGCGTGCCCGGACTGGCCCGTGAACGCCTGCCATTGGGAGCGCTCCGGCTCCGAGGGGTCGGCGACCATCCGCCAGCTCGGCGCCCAGATCGCGTGGTAGGGGTCGATCGGGTTGTAGGCGACCTGCGCGACGGTCTCCTGCCCGCCACCGGGATGGAGCGTTCGGTTGAACACCCAGTCCGCGACAGGATGCCCGGCGCCCAGCGCGTGGGGGAACTCGAGCGCGTGGACCTGGCCCCAGCGCCATTGCTCTGGATCCGGGCCGAAGCGCTCCTCGAGATCATCCAGGGCACCGCGCAATGCCTCGAGCGCCAGCTCGTCCCAGGAGCCGCGGATCAGCTCCTCGTCGGCCTCCTCCCAGAGCTCCAGCAGGTGGGAGTGCCAGCGCCAGGGCGAGGTGACGTGGGCGAGAAAGCCGTTGTCGGCGCGATCCAGATACCGCTCGGCGAGATCGCGGTCGCCGATCGCCGCCCTGGTGAACTCCCGGGCCAGGCGCAGCAGGAAGGCCTGGTAGATCGTCCCCGCCACGGTCCGGGGGCCGAGGGTGCGATCCCAGCTCTTCAGCCGCTCGATCGCGCTGGTCTCGCGCTGACTGGCCGGCTCCAAGCGGGCCAGCCGGTGAACGACCTCATCCCCAGGGATCGAATAGAGGTCGGTCTGCATGCGGCGGAACCCATCCAGGTCATGCTGCTCGTGTTCGGCGAGCAGCTGCTCGATGCGCGCCGCGCGATAGCCGTCCAGCCAGTCGCTGGTGATGTGGTGCGGATACGAGCTCTCGACCACGCGGTTGTTCGCGGTGACGAGGTAGCCCTGGACGGGATCGACGAGCTCCGGCAGCTCGTCGTATGGGATCCATCCTTCCCACTCGAATTCGCCTGTCCAACCCGGCTTCGGCAGATCCGGGCAGTCGCCCTTCCGCATCGGGATCCGGCCGACCATCTTGTAGCCGATCGATCCGTGCCGATCCGCCCAGACGAGGTTCGAGACCGGCATGGTCAGCCCGCGCAGGAGCTCCACCAACTCCGGCCCGCTGCGGGGCTCCAGGACGCCCAGAAACGCCCGAGAGATGGCGGGTTCGTCGAGCGCCGCCCAGCGCAGGGCGAGAGGTTGCTCGTCATCGGCACCGAGCGCCCGGTTGACGATCGGGCCGTGGTGCGTGAGTCGGATCTCCTGGGGCTCGGCCCGATCCTGGCCGCGGACGGCGATCAGCTCCTCGATGATCTCGAGCGGGCGCTGCTCGCCGCGGAACTCGTAGCTCTCGTCCTCGATTCGCTCGACGAAGAGGTCCTCGACGTCCGCCATCACGTTGGTGAAGGCGAAGGCGACGTCGTCGTTCTGGCCCAGGGAAATCCCGGGCAGGCCCGGGATGGAGGCGCCTCGGCAGAACCTGCCCTCGAGCTCCAGGCCGAGCTCGTACCAGACGCCGGGCATCCCGCTCGGCAGGTGCGGATCCCCCGCGATCAGTGCGCCTCCCGTCACCGAGCGGGCCGGGCTCACCGCCCAGTTGTTCGAGCCGCTTGCGGCCGCCGCGAGGCCGATCTGGTCACGCACTCGGCCGATCTGCTCCGCCAGCCGCAGGCCGTCGCCGTCGAACCCCTGCCCGGGCTGCAGCACAATGGGGTTTCCCTTCGGATACGTCGGGTCGATTTTGGCGGCTCGCTCCTCGCCGAGCTCGCGAACGAGGTCGGCGCGCAGGAGCTCCCGCTCCCAGTTCGTGGAGAGGCCGAAGGAGAGCAGCTTGCCGCCCGCCAACATGTCGGCCGGCCTCCACGGCTCGAACTCCAAGCGCAGGAGCTGAAACTCCGCGGGCGGCGCAGAGGCGGTCCGCGCCGCCTCGTTCAGCCCCGCGCAGTAGGCGTCGAGCATTGTCCGGAGATCGGATTCGAGCTCCGCCTCCTCGCGCAGGGCGACCCGGCGCAGGCCCAGCGTGCGCATCAGCCGATCGACCGGCAGCCCGTTGCGCCCGGCGACCTCCGAGATCCGGCCCGACGCGATTCGTCGCTGGACGTCGCACTGCCAGAGCCGGTCCTGGCCGTGGCAAAAGCCCTGGCCGAACCAGAGGTCCGCCGCCGTCTGCGCCCGTACGGTCGGCATCCCCCAGCGGTCGCGGGCGATCTCGAGCCGGCCCTCCAGGCCCTGGACACTCAGATCCCCCTTCGTACGGGGTAGGGGCCGGTGGAAGAGCTGCCACCAGAGTCCCGCCGCGGTCCCACCGAAGAGGGCGGTGCCGATCCCCATTCCCTTGGCGCCGGTTCGGAGTAGGCGGCCTAGATCCATGCTCATCGGAACTTCATACCAGGGGCCGGGCTCAGGCGGTCAGTCGCGCACGTCCGACGGAAGCCGGCCCTCGTCCTGGAGCTTCTCGAGGTGGGCCTGCATCGCGATCGCGGCAGCGTCTCGAAGCTGCTCCGGCACGTCGTCCCAGACCTCGGCGAGCAGGGCGTTCTTGGAGCGCTCGCCTCGATTCAGGGCGGCTACCAGCCGGTCCTCTCGCTCCTGGCGGTGCGCGATGTACTCCGCGATCTTGGCCTGCGGATCGTCGACCTGCGGGCCGTGACCCGGGTAGAGCACCTCCAGGTCGAGCGCCTGCAGCCGCCCGAGGGACTCCATGTAGTCGCGGAGGGAGCCGCCCGTCCCGCGGGGGCCGACGATCGTCGAGCCCTCGCCCAGGATCAGGTCTCCCGTGAAGCAGGCGTATGGCCCCGCGTCATCCGAGCGGGTCGGCAGGAGGAAGCAAAGATGATCCCCGGCGTGGCCGGGAGTGGCTATCGCCTGCAGCCCGGCGACCCATTCGCCGTCGGCCGGCCGAGAGGGCTCGATGCCGAGCGCCGCGACCGCCTCGCTGTGATCGGCGTGGCCATGGGTGAGCAGTACCGTCCCAATCCCGCCGCGTTCGGAGGTCGCGGCGCGGATCGCCTCGATGTGAGCCTCCTCAGCCGGGCCCGGATCGAGCACCACCGCCGGATCGCGCCCGATGACGTAGGTGTTCGTCCCCTCCAGGGTCATCGGTCCGGGGTTGTGGGCCACGAGGACCCGGACGTCGGCCGACTTCGACATCCGTCGCATTCTCCACCCCTGCGGCATCCCGCTTGACATGTGACCAAAAGGTCACATATACTCTCTGGACCATGGACGAGGTCTTCAAGGCACTGGCCGACCCGACCCGGCGGGAGCTGCTCGATCGGCTCTACAAGCGCAACGGGCAGACGCTCACCGCGCTCGAGCGGAAGCTGCCGATGTCGCGCTTCGGCGTCATGAAGCACCTGAAGGTTCTGGAGGAGGCGAACATCGTGGTCACGCGCAAGCGCGGCCGGGAGAAGCTCCACTTCCTGAACCCCGTCCCGATCCGGCTCGTCTACGAGCGCTGGGTCAGCAAGTACGCCGAGCCCTGGGCCGCTTCGCTCACGGGCCTGAAGAGAGAACTCGAGGAGGCAAACGATGGCTGAGC
This sequence comes from uncultured Solirubrobacterales bacterium, assembly GCA_963801055.1. Taxonomy (GTDB): domain Bacteria; phylum Actinomycetota; class Thermoleophilia; order Solirubrobacterales; family 70-9; genus DASUPK01. Next base: position 84,258 of record CAWDDE010000006.1, read on the forward strand.
AGTTCGATGTGCCGCACCAGATCCGGCTGACGCAGGATCCCAATGGCGAGACCGCGATGACGGTCTTCGAGATCTACATCAAGACCACGCCCGAGCGGCTTTGGGAGGCGATCACCGATCCCGAGATGCGGGCGAAGTACAGCTTCGGAGTCGGCACGACCTCGGAGTGGACGCCGGGGTCCGGGTACAGCTCGGGAGTTCCCGGCGTGATCGAGATCGCCGAGGGCGAGAACATCGAGGTCGATCCGCCGCATCGGCTCGTGCAGACGTTCACGGCGCTCTGGAGCGACGAGGTGAAGGCGGCGGGAGCGTCGCGCGTGACCTGGGAGATCAGGCAGGTCGCCGACTCCTGTCAGCTGACGGTGATCCATGACCAGCTCCCGATCGACGCCAACCCCGAGCTCTATGGCGGCTGGCCGATGATCCTCTCGGGCCTGAAGACGCTGCTCGAGACCGGCGAGCTGCTGACCACGCCCGGCTCGCTGCGCTACTCGCAGGCGGCGGAGGCGGGGTCGTGACGCCCGCCGCAAGAGCAAAGCAAGAGCTGATGATGGAGGGGATCGGCCTGGGCGAATCGCCGCGCTGGCACGAGGGCCGGCTCTGGTTCTCCGACTGGGTCGCGCACGAAGTGATCGCTCTCGACCTTGACGGGCGGAGCGAGGTGATGACGCGGGTTGACGCGTTTCCGTTCTCGATCGACTGGCTGCCCGGCGGGCCGATGCTCGTCACCGCCGGGCAGCGGCTCCTTCGCATGGAGGGCGACGGTTCGCTTGTGACCCACGTCGACCTCACCGCGCTCTCGGACCATGGGTGGAACGAGATCGTCGTTGACGGCCGTGCCAACGCCTACATCAACAACATCGAGTTCGACCTGATGGGCGGCGAGGACCCGAAGCCCGGGATCATCGCCCTGGTCGCCCCCGATGGCACCGCCCGGCAGGTGGCGGACGGTCTCGCCTTCCCCAACGGGATGGTGGTCACGCCCGACAACTCGACGCTGATCGTCGCCGAGTCCTACGAGGGAAGGCTGACCGCCTTCGATATCGACGAGGACGGAGGTCTGTCTGGCCGGCGCGTCTGGGCCGATCTCGGCGAGGGCGGCGACGGCATCTGCATGGACGACGAAGGCGCCGTCTGGAGCCCCAAGTTCAACTCCTGCGTGCGCGTTCGCGAGGGAGGCGAGGTGTTGGAGACGATCGAGCTGGACCGCTTCTGCTTCGCCTGCATGCTCGGCGGAGACGACGGCAGGACGCTGTTCATGAACGTTGCGAACTGGGCTGGCACCGAGGCCGTCGGCGAGGGCCCGCGGACTGGTCAGGTGCTCGCGGTTGAGGCGCCGGACTCGCACGCCGGCCACCCCTAGCGATCTGGCATGGTGCATTCATGGCAACCAACACAGAGTTGATCAGCGGCGTTGACTTCATCGCGGTGCCGGTCAAGGACTACGAGGACGCGGCCAAGTTCTACGGGGAGGTGCTCGGGCTTCCATTCGGGAAGCGGTGGGGTGAGATGCCCGCCGGGGAATTCGAGACCGGGACCGTGACGATTGCGCTGATGCAGGTCGATGCGTTCGGGATCGACTTCAGTCCGAACAGCACACCGCTCGAGTTCCACGTCGACGACTACGAGGGCGCGAAGGCCGAGCTGGAATCACGCGGCGTCGAGTTCGTCACGGAGACGATCGACAGCGGCGTCTGCTGGCAGGCGATCTTCCGGGACCCCGACGGCAACTCACTCGCGATCCACCACCGCTACGCGGCCACAGGCGGCCACACCGCATAACCGCTCGGGGCTGCGCCCCGATGCGAGGGCGCGCGACAGCGCGACCCGTCTTCCGAGGGCGGGTGGCCTGGTGGCGGCTAGGCGGCCTTGACGGAGGTGGCGCCGGCGTCCACCTCAAGCTCGCGTGCGATCGCCTCCCGGGCGGCCTCGGGCTCGAGGACGACGAGCTCCCCGGCTCCCTTGAGGATCTCCCGCAGCAGCCAGTCGGTGCTGCCGTAGGGCACCTCGATCACGACGGCACCTCCGGCGAGCTCCTCGATCACGGGGTGCTCCTCGCGAGCCCAGCGGGCGCGCTCGGGGGAGACCCAGACCCGGGCGACGTCGGCCGCCGGGACCTGCTCGCCCGAGAGCCACCCTCCCTCGATCGCGGCGATCTCCTCGACCTCCGGGCGGGGCTCGAAGCTCTCCTTCGAGATCTCGGCCTCCTTGATCCGATCGAGGCGGAAGTGACGGACGTCCTCGCGGCGGCGGTCATAGGAGGCGACGTACCAGCCCTCCGGTCCGTTGGCGAGGCGGTAGGGCTCGATCTCCCGCTTGGTGAACTCGTCCTCGTTCTCCTTGTAGTAGTGGATCGCGAGGACCCGGCGGCCCTCGATCGCCTTGTTCACCTTGCGGGCGACGTCGGAGTCGTCACCGCCGGAGGCCGCGATCTCGAGACCCTCCTCCGAGGGGTCGTGGCCGAGGGCCGAGACGATCTTCTTGCGGGCGCTGGCGAGGCCGCTCTGGGGCAGATGGTCCCCGAACAGATCGATCGCGGCGACCAGCGCCTTCGCCTCGAGGGGCAGCAGGCGGGCGGGGCGGGCGAAGTTGTCGCCGTAGGGCTCGGCGTCGACCTCGATCTCGTCGCCCTGGAGCTCGGCGTAGAGAACGTAGGTGCCGCCGCCGAAGTTGACGACGTTGAGGAGATCGATGTCGTCCCGGAGCTCCTCCTCGGTGACGTGGAGGCGCTCCTTGACGTCGGCGACCGGCAGCCTGGCATCGCCCTTGGCCGACTCGATCAGCATCCCGGCGAGCGTCACCAGCCGCGCGAACCGCTCCGGGCGGATCGAGGACTCCGAGCGCCCGTTGGACCGCGCCGAGCGCGGGGTCGGCGGCACCGTTCGGACGACGTCGGCGGGCTCGAAGTCGGAGGAATGGCGCTCGCTGAGCAGCTCGAGCCGCTCGGCGACCTCCTCGGCGAGCTCGGGCGGGTCGAGCACCGTCGCGTTCCGGCGCCAGTGCAGCACCCAGGCGACCATCTGGCGGCTGGAGGCGTAGTCGGTCTCGAAGATCCGGCCCTTGCCGGGCGAGCCGTCGCCGCGGCCGGGGTTGCGGAACTCGCCGTACCGCCCGAAGTCCCGCTCGACCAGCCAGGCGATCCGGTCACGGAAGAAGATCTTCGCCCGGCCCTGGGTCTCGCCCAGCTGCCACTCCGCTCGGCGGGCGTAGTCCCGCCGCTCGAACTCCTCGGGCGGCGAGAAGTCGTGCTCCGCCTTCGATGCGTAGGAGACCTTGCCGCGGATCCGTGAGAGGCGGAACACGCGAATGCCGTCCCGCTCGTGCGAGTGGCCGATCAAGTAGAACTGACCGCCCCGGTAGACCAGGTGGTAGGGGTCCACCTTGCGCTTCTCCTCGGAGTCCCGCTCGATCGTGTAGTAGGTGAACTCGATCGTCTTGCGCCGGGAGATCGCGGTCTCGATCTTCGAGAGTCGCTGGGAGACCTCGGCGCCATCGGCCTTGGCCGTCATCCGCACCTCGACCGAAGACTGCTCCGGGGCGGTCAGTGGGCTCGGACGCCCCCACGAGACCTGCTGCAGCGCAAGCCGCAGCGGCTCCGCGTAGGCGAACTCGCCGTCAAGAAGGTGAAGTGCCGTCTGCAGGGCCGCCAGCTCGTCGTCGCCGAACCGGATCTCGGGCAGGTAGTAGTTCTCGGGCGGCAGCGAGTAGAGCTCGGACTCGTAGCCCTGCAGGCTCTCGCCGGGCTTCTCGACCTGAAGCGTGATGCCGAGGCTCTCGAGCTCCGCGCGGTCGGCGTAGAAGCGGCGCGCGAAGGCGTCGTCGTTCATGTCGCTGTACCCCTCCACCTCGCGCTTGATCTCGAGCGCCGAGGTAGGCCTGCCCTGGGCCATGAGGTAGGAGATCAGCGAGAGCTGTCGGATCAGCTTCTCGGTGTCCTTGGCCATCGCGGAGGCAGCATAGACCCGACCCCTTGACGCCCAATCCGCAGCATTAAGGATCAGAGATCCAAATGCGCAATTTGCGCGTGCGTTTGCCCCGGCTAAGCGGCGCGCGAGCGGAAGAAGGCCGAGGCGTCGATGCCGCGGTCGAAGCGTGACCAGCTCTCCCCATCGGCGAGCTCGCGCTCCAGCCGGTCGAAGCTGCCGAGCTTGCCGCCAAGATTGTCGATCGCATGCACCAGCGTCGCCTCGCGGGTGGCCGGTACGACCGGCGAGCCGTGCTCGAGCTGCCCGTGGTGGGAGAGGATGATGTGCAGGATTGCCTGGGCGAGGTCCGGATCGAAATCCTCGATCCGCTCGATCTCGCGCCGCACCTTGTAGTAGCCGCGCGGGATCTCACCCTCGAGGCGGCCAGCGTCGGTCAGCTCGATCGCGAGCGGGTCGTCGTTGTAGGCCTCGGTCTTGCCGATGTCGTGCAGCATTGCTCCGGTGACCGCGATCTCGCGGTCGATGCCTGGGAAGAAGTTGGCTGCCGCGCTCACCGCCTGGGCGACCGACAGGGTGTGCTCGAGCAGTCCCCCGGCGTATGCCTGGTGGTAGTGCTTGGCCGCGGGCGCCTCGCGGAAGCGCGCCCAGGACTCGGTGCCGGGCGCGAAGAAGCGATCGAGCAGCTCGCGCAGGGCGGGGCTCTGCACGGTTGCGATCAGCTCTCGCAGGTCCGCCTCGAGCAGGTCAATGGCCCGCGCCGGCCGCTCGGCCAGCTGCTCGGCGGCGTACTCGCCGGGGCCGGCGGGGCGCACCGCGGCGAGCTTGATCTGCGGGCCGAACTGGGGATGGGTCGAGAAGCTCCCGCTGACCAGGACGACCGAGCCCGGCGCGCAGACCTCGAAGCACTCGGCGACGCCTTCCCAGGCGACCGCCGGGACCGTCCCGGTCCTGTCGGCCAGCACGATCCGCAGGTAGTGCTCACCGTTGCGCTTCTGTCGGCGCTCGCGCTCGCGCACCACGAAGGCGCCGCAGACCTCGTCACCGTCCGAGAGCTCGCGCAGCAGGACGGGCTGCGCAGGGGTTGGCGCGCCGCCGTTCCCGTTCTCGAAGAGGGTCTCAGCCATCACTATTTGAAAGTAGAGGCGCACCCGGACCGAACTCTCCGCCGAGCGCCGCCCCGACGGGCCCGAAATCCGCGATCAGGCAAGCTCTAAGAGTGGAGGCAGCCGCGCCGCATCGGGAGGAAGAGCTTCGCGTCTCGTCGATCGAGCTCTTCTTCGACCTCGTCTTCGTCTTCACGATCACGCAGCTGACCGCCCTTCTCGCCGCCAAGCCCGACGGGGAGTCCCTCGCTCAGATCGTCCTGATGCTGAGCGCGATCTGGTGGATGTACGCCGGCTTCGCCTGGCTCACGAACGCGGTGCCGCCCGATCGGACGGCGCTGCGCCTGCCTCTGCTCGCCGGAATGGCCGCGTTCTTCGCGATCTCGCTGAGCATCCCGACCGCTTTCACGGAGAACGGCGTTGTCTTCGCCTGCGCGTACCTGGTGGTGATCGCGGTGCACACGGTGCTCTACATGCAGTCAGCCAGCTGGTCGGTGGCCGGTGTCTGGAGCTTCGCGCGAATGAACGTCGTCGCCGGTACGCTGATCCTGGTGGGGGCGATCATCGGGGGCGCCGCCGAATACGCGCTCTGGGGCGTCGCGGTGGCGATCTTTGCGATCACCCCCGCCCTGGTGCCCGAGGAGGCGGGTTGGATCCGGCCCTCCCATTTCGTCGAGCGCCACGGCCTAGTGGTGATGGTCGCCCTGGGCGAGTCCGTGGTCGCCGTCGGGATCGGCGCCTCCGGACTCGACATCACCTGGCAGCTGATGGCCGTGGCGATCCTGGGGCTCACCCTGAGCACGGAGCTCTGGTGGGTCTACTTCCTGGCGGACCAAGACGAGGCGGAGGATGCCCTGCGCGCCATGACCCCGACCAAGCGCGAGTTCTACGCGGCGAACGTCGCCTACTACTGGGCCCACCTGCTGATCCTGCTCGGGATCGTCTGCATCGCCGCGGCGCTCGAGCACGCGATCGGACATGCCTTCGATCCGCTCAGCTTCGCCCGCGCCCTCGCGCTGGGAGGCGGGACCGCCATCTACCTCGCCGGGCATGCGCTCTTCCGGCGCGCACTCGGCCTCCCCTTCAAGCCCTGGCGCGCGGTCGCGCTGGTGCTCGCGCTCGCGACGATCGCCCTCGGTCCGACGACCTCGGCGCTGGCTCAGCTCGCTGTGCTGGTTGCCGCGCTGGGGGCCTGCATCGCGGTTGAGGACGTGACCTCCGCGAGGACCGCGGGCCGCTCCCAGACCCGGTTGCGCCCCTCCGACTTGGCCTCGCCGTAAACCCGAACTGGACCTTGGTGCAGGCGTCGCTGGGCGGAAACGTCCCTAGGCGAGCGCGGTGCGCACGAACTCGAGATCGGCCCGGATGTCCTTGGGTCCACCCGGGGTCTCGACCACGACGGGCGGCCCCGCGGCCCTGATCATCTCGCGCAGCACCTCTGGCCCGATCTGGCCCCTGCCCAGGTTGGCGTGGCGGTCCGCGCCGGTCCCAGGCGGGTCCCGCGAATCGTTCGCATGGAGCAGCTCGATCCTCCCGACGATCGCGAGCACGCGGGCGACCGCGTCGCCGAGCTCCTCGCCGGCCGCGTGGGCATGGCAGGTGTCGAAGCAGAAGCCGGTCTCGACGCCGGAGTTCGCCGCCGAGACCGCCTCCCAGAGCCGGGCGAGCGCATCGAAGCGCCGGGCGACGGCGTTCTCGCCACCGGCCGTGTTCTCGATCAGCACGGGGACGTGGGATTCGAGCATCTCGAGCGTCCGCGGCCAGCGACCCACTCCCTGGGCGATCCCGTCCTCGGCGTGGCCGGCGTGCACGATCACGGCAGCCGCGCCCACCTCCGCCGCCGCCTCGCAGGTCTGCTGCAGGATCTTGCGAGAGCCGTAGCGGACGTTGTTGCGCGGCGAGCAGACGTTGATCAGGTACGGCGCGTGGACGTAGAGCGGGATCTTCGACGCCCGCAGCTCCTCGGCGTCCTTCCTCGGTGCCGGCTTCTCCCAGCCCTGCGGATCCGAGAGGAAGATCTGGACGCAGTCAGCGCCAACCGCGTCGGCTTCCTTCAGTGGTCGCGTGGGAGCGAGATGCGCACCGACGATCGCCTTCTTGCGTGCCATCAGGGACGGAGTCTCTAACGAATCGCCGGCGATGCGACGGGACCCTCCCCGCGACTTCGGGGAGGGTCCCGCAGGCGCCGGAGCCGACGCGGACGCCGCCATCCCCGGCATGCGGGGGCACCTGGACGGGTGCTCCGCCTGCGCGGAGGATCACGAGAGCCTACGCGCCCTGCTCATGGAGCAGTCCGGCTCGAGCGGCTGACCCAGTGCACTGAAACAATGCGCCGGTGAAACTCGGAGGCGCCTGGCAGCAGGCCCTGCGAAGCGGAGACGGGCGCCTGCTCGTGGCGGCCTTCGCTGCCGTCACGGTCGCCGAATGGATGATCGCCGGCGCCTTTGCCGTCTACCTGCTCGAGGTGGGCGGCCAGGCGGCGGTCGGGCTGCTCGCGGTCCTATACCTACCGACGGCGATTGCCGGCCCCATCGCCGGCACCCTCAGCGAGCACCGACCACCCGAACGGATCCTGCCGGTGACGGCGCTGAGCAGGGCGATCGTGGTTGGGGCGGCCGCGGCCGCGCTCGCTGCCGGATGGCCTCTTGGCGTGGTGGCCGCCATTCTCGCCGTCGACGCCATGGTGGCCGCCGCCTATCGGCCCGCGCAGGCCGCCGTTCTCCCATTCATGGCTCGGTCACCGGACGAGCTCGGGGCCATCGCCGGCGTACTCTCGACGACCCGGACTGTCTTGCAGGCCGCCGGCTTGGTGCTCGGTGGTCTGCTGATCGCGACGATCTCGCTCGCGGCGGTATTCACCGGCGCCACGGCGTTGTTCGCGATTGCGGCGTTGCTGACCGGGGCCCTGGGCGTCCGAACGGAGGTGATCGCCCGCAGGCCCGGAGGCCCCTCCCCGCCGGGGGCGGCTGGCGGTGATGGGCTGCTCGCCGCCGCCCGCCAGGGGCTCAGCGCGTTCGCCGCGATTGCCGGGCACGCGAATTCAAGGCTGGTGATCGAGCTGGCGGGAACGCGCACGGCGGTTCGTGGCGCGTGGCTCGGACTCGCGGTTCTCGCCGCAGAGGGCTTCCTTGACATGGGCACGTCCGGATTCGGACAGCTCGCGGCGGCGGCCGGTGTCGGCGCCGTGATCGCTGTTCCGGCAGCCTCGCTGCTCGTCGGGAGCCCGCGACTGGCGACCGCTCTTGGCGCGAGCCTCGCGGTGGTCGGGCTGACGCTGGTCGGCGTCGCTGCGCTGGCGACGCCGGCGGCCGCGCTCGTATTGCTCGTTGTATGGGGTGTCGGAATGGCGCTGGCGGACCTCTCCGCCACAGCCGTTCTGCCGCGGGTCGCAGACGCCCGCCGGCTGGGCCAGATGACCGCCGTGACCGAGTCCCTGAAGCAGGGAGCTGAGGGCTGTGGAACGCTACTGGTGCCTGTGCTCGCGGCCGCGTTAGGCGCCCGGGGCGCCATCGCCGCCGGCGGCGCCGCCACGGCTCTCTTCGCGCTGGCAGCCTGGAGGAAACTCTCGCGGGTCGACTCGGCGGCAGGACGCCGAGTCGCGCGCATCGAGCTGATCCGACACGTTCCACTCCTAGCAGCGCTAAGGGTGGTCGAGCTGGAGACGGTGGCTGCGGCCCTGAAGCCAGGACGAATCGCTCCCGAGCAGGAGGTCATTCGTGAAGGCGATCGAGACGCCCGAACCTTCTACGTGATCGAGTCGGGAACGGCCGAGGTATTCGCCGGGGGACATCTCCTCCGCACTCTCGGCTCCGGCCAATCGTTCGGCGAGATCGCGCTCCTTCACGGCATCCAGCGGACGGCGACCGTCCGGGCTCGAACCGCACTCGGGCTCCTGGAGCTCGATCGGTCCCAGTTCGTCTGGGCGCTCACCGGGAGCGAGCACTCCGGGCTGGTCCGTCGACCACCCTCCCCCGACACCGATCTGGCAAGTGGATCCCTCCACAATGCGCTCCAGGGCGTGCCCTGGATCGCCCGCTTCGGCTCGACGGTGGTCCGGCAGCTCGCCGATCGCGCTCGCCGCGGTGAGCTTGCGGCGGGAGAAACTCTCTGGGAGCAGGGCGCCCCTGGAGACACGATGGGGATCGTCCTGGCGGGAGAGGTCACCGTCGAGCAGGGCGGGAATGTGGAGGGGAGTATTGGGCCTGGGGGGTGGGTCGGCGAAGTTGCGCTCCTGCACGAGGTGCCCCGGACCGCGACGGTCCGGGCCATGCACCCCCGTCGTCCTCTGCGAGGTGAGACGCGCCGATGTGCTGGAGGCCCTCGAGATGGAGGGCCATCCCCCGGCCCGGATCCTCGAGCAGCTGGCTTGACCCGCGGCCTAGATGCCGGAAGTGGCGAGGGGCAGAATCGAACTGCCGACACCACGATTTTCAGTCGTGTGCTCTACCAACTGAGCTACCTCGCCGGGAGGCGCAAAGGCTAGCGTTCGCGCCGTGATGCGGAGCATCGTGCCGAGCGGCCACCCCGGCGGGGACGCTGCCGGAGCGGGTGGATGCCACTACGGGCTCACCGACCTCGACCACTCCGCTCGCCTGGTCAGGTGCCTTCGCGATTCTGGCGCTCCGGGCCCGCTACAGCGGAGCGCGCTGATCGTGCGAGTGCCGCGCTGACGGCCTCCTCGGCGGTCTCGGCCTCGACGATCCCGAGGTCGGCGCCCGCCCTGTTGCGCAGAGCCCAACTCTGGATTGCGACCACCGGGCGGCCGAGCTTGCGCGCGTAGGCAATCTCGGAGAGCGTTCCCCACTCACCACCCACCGCGATCACCGCCTCCCCGGACGCGACCACCGCCAGGTTCCGGGCGTGACCGGTCCCGGTCGCGACCGCGTGGGTGACGTAAGGGTTCGCGTCGGCGGGCGAGAGGGTGGGGAGGATCCCGAGCACCGTGCCGCCAGCCTCGGAGGCGCCCCTCGAGGCGGCCTCCATCACGCCGCCGAGCCCGCCGCAGACGAGCACGGCCCCCGCCTCGGCTATCCCGCGGCCCACCTCCTCGGCGTCGCGGAGGATCTCTTCGTCGTCCTCGCCGGCGCCGATCACCGAGATCTGCAGCCGCCGCGTCATCACCGCGAGTGTGTCAGGTGCGGCCGGGTTCGCCGAGCGGCCTGGCCATCCACCGCTCGAGCGAGATACTGCAGTGCTGTGTCGGAGGAGAACGTCGCGCTCGTGCGGCGCAACTACGAGGTGATCAACGCGATCGATCGCAGCGGCGACGAGTTCGTCGACCCCGAGGAGGTGGCGCCTGATCTGTGGAGCAGCCTGGCCCCGGACTTCGAGCTTCACGGTCGTCCCGACGTGCCCGACACGACGACCTACCGCGGCCGCGAGGCGACGAAGGAGTTCTGGCGGATGCTGCAGGAGGTGTTTGCTGAACTGCGCTGGGAGCCGCGGGAGATCATCGACCTCGGCCATGCCGTGGTCGTCGAAACGAAGATCGTCGCCCGCGGCCGCGGCAGCGACCTCCGAATCGAGGCGGACGAAACCGATGTCTTCTGGTTCCGGAACGGGACAATCGTGCGGGTTCAGGGCTTTCCCACCAAGGCAGAGGCGCTGGAGGCGGCCCAGGTCTCGCTCCAGGACTCCTCAGCCGGCTGACTGCCCCGATTTCCGGGCTGTGGTCTTCCCCTCCCGCAGCATCCGGCCCATCAGCTCGAGCGCTCCCCCCTTGTGGAGGTGCTCGTTGAGGTTGCCGCACTTCGGGCTCTGCACGCAGGAGGGGCAGCCGTCGTCGCAGGGGCACTCGCGGATCAGGCGGTCCGCGTCGGAGACCAGCCGCTCGAACTCCTCGTAGCCGCGCCGCGTGATCCCGACTCCACCGGGGTGCCCGTCGTAGATGAAGATCGTCGGCGAGCCCGTCTGGTGATGAATGTTGGTGGAGAGGCCGCCGATGTCCCAGCGGTCGCACATCGCGATCAGGGGCAGGACCGCGATCTGTCCGTGCTCGGAGGCGTGCAGGGCCCCGAGCAGCACCTCGCTCGGCAGCGCCGCCGCCATCCGATCTGAGATCACGTACCAGAGGGCCTGGGTGACGAAGTCCTGCTCCGGCAGATCGAGCGAGACGATGTCGATCACCTTGTTGTCGCCGAGGCGCTTTCGCTGGTAGGCAATCACCTGCTCCGAAACCGAGACCGTGCCGAAGTTGAGCTCGACCCCGAGGGCGCCGCGCTGGGTCTCGATCCCCTCGATGTAGACCTCGGTCTCCTTCTTCACCTGGGTGTAGTAGTCGCCCTCGAAGGGCCTCACGATCGCCCGGCGGGTGCGGATGTCGAGTTCGGCCACCTCGTAGGAGCGCCCGAGGTGCAGGTAGATCGCGCCGGGGTGGACGGTCGAGAAGGCACGCTCGGCCTCGACGTTGCCGAGCATCTCGCCGGAGGTGGAATCCACCACCGCGACGCTGTCAGCCGAGGCGGACCGCAGGGCAATTCGCCCGGCGACGAATTCGCCGCTTCGGGTCAGGTAGCGCTCCCCGCGGCCGCGCCGCAGCTCTCCCATCGTCACCATGCGCTCGGCGCGCTCTCGCCAGCCCACACCCAGGATCTCGTCGTCCTCCGGGCCGAGCGGCGCCTCGTAGGCGGCCGCGAGCAGGTGCTGCATCTGGATCTGCTCCGAGCGGTGGTCGAGGATCGCCGCCTCGACCGGCCGCTCCAGGAACTCGTCCGGATGGCGGCAGAAGAACTGGTCGAGGGCGTCCGCTCCAGCGACGTAGACGGCGAGGCCTCGGCGCCTCCGGCCGGCGCGCCCCCACATCTGGCGCAGGCTGGCGACCGTGCCCGGGAAGTTGACGCAGATCGCCGCATCGAGCTCCCCGACGTCGATCCCGAGCTCGAGAGCGTCGGTTGCGGCGACTGCGAGCAGGTCCCCCGAGGCGAGCTGCGACTCGATCTCGCGGCGCTGCTGCGGCGTGTAGCCGGCGCGATACGGAGCGATCCGCTCAGCCAGCTCGCCCTGCCCCCGGCGCGCCAGCTCGTCCGAGGCGAACCTGTTGATCAACTCGATTCCGCGGCGGCTGCGCATGAAGCAGATCGTCCGCACCCCGCGTGAGACCAGCTCGACCAGCAGATCCGCCGCCTCCGAGACGGGCGAGCGGCGCGTCATCGTCCGCTGTTCGATCACCGGCGGGTTCCACATCGCGATCTCCCGCCCGGCTCGCGGTGCGCCGTCGTCGTCGAGCAGCGCGAAGTCAAGTCCGGTGAGGCGTTCCGCGAGCTCGCGCGGGTTGGCGATCGTCGCCGAGGCCAGCACGAAGCGAGGCTCCTCCCCGTAGAGGCCGGCGGCCCGACGCAGCCGCCGCAGCACGTTCGCCACATGGGAGCCGAACACCCCGCGATAAGTGTGGGCCTCGTCGACCACGACCCAGCCGAGATTCGCGAGGAAGTCGCCCCAGCGCTTGTGGTGGGGGAGGACGCCGACGTTGAGCATGTCGGGGTTGGTGAGGACGAGGTTGGCGCGACGCCGGATCGACGGCCGGTCCTCGCGTGGGGTGTCGCCGTCGTAGATCGCCTCGCGCAGCCCCGGCGGGCGCAGTTCCCCGAGCTTGCGGGCCTGGTCCTGGGCGAGGGCCTTGGTCGGATAGAGGTAGAGCGCCCGCCGCTTGGGCTCATCGGCGATCCCGTCGAGCACGGGCAGGTTGAAAGAGAGCGACTTCCCGGACGCGGTGCCGCTGGTCAGGATCAGGTGGGAGCTCCGGGCCGTCTCGTAGGCGGCTGCCTGGTGAGAGTAGAGGGACTCGATCCCAGCCGCCCTAAGCGCTTCGGCGAGAGCCGGATGGAGCGAGTCGGGCAGATCGGTGAGCTTCGCCATCGTCGCCGCCTCCGCGGACTCGGCGACCAGGCGCCCGTCCTCGCGCGCGGGGTCCAGCGCTGGTTCCCAGGCGCCCCCGGCGACCGCGGCGCGGCTAGCCAACGCGAGCCCCGCGCGGCGCCTCGATGGCCGCCGCGATCCGCATCGACTGGAGCGCACTCTCATCGTGCAGGCGCAGCAGGTCGGCTCCGGCTGTGACCGCCAGCGCCACGGCCGCTGCGGTTGCCCACTCCCGATCGGTCGCCGGCGCCCGCTCCTCCCAGGACCCCGCGAGCACCGCTCCCAGGAAGTCCTTGCGCGAGAGCGAGACATACAGCGGCCTGCCGAGCTCTTTGAGCTCGGGGAGGCGCCGCATCACCTCCAGGTCGTCCGCTACGGAGAGATCGAAGTCGAGGCCGGGATCGAGCACGATCCGTTCCTCCTCCACTCCCCGTTTCAGAGCGGCGTCGAGTCGGTCGGCGAACCAGCCCTTCAGGTGATCGACGGGGTCGTCGTACGCGCGCGGTGGGCGATCTTCGCGCGGCGGCCCCTCGATGTGCATGATCACCAGGCCGCAGCCCGATCCCGCGGCGAGCTCGAGCATCTGATCGGAGCCGCCGCCGATGTCGTTGATCGCGACAGCCCCCGCCTCGAGCGCCCGACCGGCTACCTCCGAGGAGACGGTGTCGGCGGAGATCGGCAGCTCGGTGCGGGAGGCAAGGCCATCGACGGCCGGGATCAGCCGCTCCGCCTCGTCCTCGGGCGCTACCGGCGGCGCGCTGCGCGCCGCCACGGCACCGACGTCGAGCATCTCGAACCCCGCCTTCGCCAGGGCCACGCCGTCCTCGATCGCGCGCTCGGGTATTCCGCTCCGCGCTCCCTCGAACATCGAGTCCTCGGTGACGTTGACGATGCCCACGCCGAGGGGTCCGTCTAGGTCGAGCCTTCGGTCGCTCAGCTTCCACTGCGCCACAGCCACCATTAAACGGGTTGCTCCTGCGGAGCACCCTCTCGTCGACCCACTACGGTTGACGGCCCTTGGCCCTGCGCTGTGTCTACACGGACCTCGACGGCACCCTGCTCGGCCGCTACGGCTCGGTCTTCCGCGATTCGGAGGGCAGCTTCTCGATGCTCCAGGCCCGGGCGCTTGAAGCGTGCGACCGCGCCGGGGTCGAGGTGGTGATCAAGTCCGGCAGGCGCGAGTCGTCCGTGATGGAGGACGCCAAGCTGATCGGCTCGACCTCCTACATCTGCGAGGTCGGCTGCCTGGTGGTGATCGACGGAGAGAGGACTGCGCTCGTGGGAGATCTCGAAGCCGACCCGGGCAAGACGCTCGCCGAGACGATGGTCGACCGTGGCATCCCCGACGAGCTCTTCGAGCACTTCGCGGGCCGGCTCGAGTGGCACAACCCCTGGCATCGCGAGCGTGTGTTCTCCCTGCTCTTCCGCGGCAAGGTCGACGTCGGTGAGGGGAATCGGCTGCTCGCCGAGCGCGGCCACAATGGGCTGCGCCTGATCGACAACGGCGCCATCTTCGCGCCCATGGAGGGGATCGACGGGCCGGCGCACGCCTACCACCTGCTGCCGGAGGGTGCGAGCAAGGCGAACGCCGTCGCCTTCCACATGCGGGCCCGCGGCTTTGCCCCCGAGGAGTGCATCGCGATCGGAGACTCGGTCGAGGATCTCGACGTTGCGGGCGTCGTCGGCCGCTTCTTCGTGCCGGCGAACGGTCCGGAGCGGGATCCGGCCCTGCGGGAGGCGATCGGCGGACGCGCCAACGTCACCGTCACGGAGGGGCGAATGGGCGAGGGCGTCTACGAGGCGATCGTCTCGACGCTGGCCGGAGCCTAGCCGCCGCCGTTCGCGGAGAACCCGGTCCGCCGCTGCTCGAGCTCCCGCTGCTCGATCACCCGGTCGATCAGGCCGTACTCGGCTGCCTCATTCGCCTTGAAGAAGCGGTCGCGCTCCATGTCGGCGTGGACCTGCTTCTTGGACTTGCCTGTGTGCTTCGCGTAGATCGCGTCGAGGCGATCCCTCAGATCGAGCGTCTCCTTGGCGTGGATCTCGATGTCGGAGGCGACGCCTTCGAAACCGCCGCTCGGCTGGTGGATCAGGATCCGGGAGTTGGGGAGCGCCATCCGCTTCCCCTTCGCGCCGCCGGCCAGCAGCAGCGCACTCATCGACATCGCGATGCCGTAACAGATGGTCCTCACGTCGGGCTTGACGAACTGGATTGCGTCGTAGATCGCCATCCCCGAGTAGACGACCCCGCCGGGGGAGTTGATGTACAGGGAGATGTCCTTGTCGGGGTCCTCGGACTCGAGATGAATGATCTGCGCGACGATCAGGTTCGCCACCTGGTCGTCGATCGGCTGGCCGAGGAAGATCACCCGCTCGCCCAACAGGCGGGAGTAGATGTCGAAGGAGCGCTCGCCTCTCGCGCTCTGCTCGACGACCATCGGAACCAGCGGCATCGCGACCTCCTCTCAAAAAGGTTCAATGCAACCTTTCGGTTGCACGACCTCTTACGGTACCATAGGCAACCATGAAGTTGCGAGATGACAATTCGGTGGAGCAGCAGCCGGACGAGAAGGCGCCCTGGGTCGAGCGCGAGACGCTCGTCGAGGCCAGCCCGGAAGAGGTCTGGGAGGCGCTCACCGACGAGGACCGCCTGCAGGAGTGGCTGGCGCCGGAGGTCGAGCTCGATCCCGTAGAGGGCGGCGAGATCGCCGTCCGCGACGGCGGCGACCATCGCACTGGAACCGTCGAGACCATGGAGGAAGGCGAAAGGTTCGCCTTCACCTGGTCGCGCCCGGGTGAGGGCGAGAGCTTCGTCGAGTTCAGCGATCGAGGCCGTCCCTGGCTGGCACGCGGGTGACCGTGGTCGAGACGCCGATCGGCCCGACCGCGATTGCCTCTGGAGCCTGGGCCTCCCGCTTCGCGCTACTTCGCCGCTCACTCGGATTCACACTCGTCGCTTGAGGGCTCCGGCGCACCGACAGGTCGACTCCGTCTTCGTCGCGCTCGCCGATCCGACCCGCCGGCGCGTGGTCGAGACACTCGCGCGCGGCGGCACCGTGACCGCCAGCAGTCTCGCCGCTCAGCTGCCGATCACGCGCCAGGCCGTGGCCAAGCATCTCAGCGCCCTGCGCGGGGCCGAGCTTGTCAGCGTCACCCGCATCGGCAGGGAGACGCATTACAAGCTCCGGCCCCAGCCCCTCGACGAGGCGGCGCACTGGATCCAGATGGTGAGCGCCGATTGGGACGACCGGCTCGAGGCGCTCCGGCGCTCGCTCGAGAAGCGGCACAGTCGCTCTCGGTAGCATCGCCACATGGCCCAGGCGACTGTGGCGGAGGAGGAATACCTCCAGACGATGTTCTGGCTGCAGGAGGCCGGGCTGCAGATCAACGGCGCCAACATCGCCCGCGCGATGCAGCTCTCACCGCCCACGGTCCACGAGATGATCGGCCGGCTCGAAGGGGACGGCTATATCGAGCGCGCCGACGACAAGTCGCTCACCTTCACCGACCGCGGCCGGGACGAGGCGCAGGCAATCGTCCGGCGCCACCGGCTGATCGAGCGGTTCCTCACCGACGTGCTCGGGGTCCCCTGGGACGAGGTCCACGAGGAGGCGGAGCGGCTCGAGCACGCGATGTCGCCGGTGCTCGAGGAGAGGATGCTCGCGGCGATCGGCGATGCGAAGACCTGTCCGCACGGACACCCGATCATCGAGGGCGCGAGGGAGGAGGGGGTGCTCCTGGCCGACGTCGAGCCCGGGGCCGAGGTCCAGATCCTGCGCTTCGAGAACGAGGCCGAGGAGATCCTGCACTACCTGAAGAGCACCGGCATCCATCCCGGCCTGAAGGGCACGCTGGAGAGCTCGAGCCCCGATGAGGTCGTAGTGGGCTCGGACGACGGGCGGCACCCGGTCTCGAAGAGCGTCGCGGAGACGGTTTCAGTGAGAGCCGATCCGGCTCCTCCGCCGCGCCCGCCGCTGCCGGAGCAGCTGGTGATCAGCTCTGACCGGTACGGGCGGTAGCGGCACTAGGCCGCGCGCCATCTTTACCAGCTGTTAGCCGCAGCTTGAGGTCGGGGGCGGAGACTCGGGCATGCTCCGAGCGGCACATAGACGACTAAGTTACTCGACAAACAGGGGAAAGAGATGGAAGCAACCACCAGGACGTTGATCACCGACCGCAACCTCGCCGAGCGCAGGCTGGTCGCCATCGCCAGGGCGATCGAGGCCCACCGCAACGAGCAGAAGCGCAAGCCCTACCCGACTCGGGCGGAGGATCTGAATCTCTACCGGCGGGCTCGCGAGATCCTCGGGGATCGCGTCTAGGCCGCTTCCGCCCCGGCCGGGCGTTCCGCCCGGGCCCGCTCCAGGGCCCGCGCCAGGCGCTGCACGCCCTCGGGCACCTCGTCCGCGGGGACGGGGGCGAAGGAGAGGCGCAGGCTCGCGGTGCCGCCCGCGAGCATGAAGTCGGGCCCGGCGACGAAGGTGACGCCCTCCTGCTTGGCCTCGGCCAGAAGCGCCTTCGTGTCGACGTCGTCGTTCAGGTCCAGCCACAGGAAGTAGCCGCCCTCGGGCACGACGAACTCGGCCTCGGGGATGTGCTCGCGAAGCGCCTCGACCAGCGCATCGCGCCGGTCGCGCAGAGCCGCATTCACCACCTTCAAGTTCTCCTCGAGGCCGCCGGAGCGACAGAGCTCGAAGACGATCGACTCGGCGAGCATGTTGGGTGAGATGTAGGTCTCGTTCGCCCGCTTGGCGAGCGTGGCGATCTGCTCGGTGGGGCCGACCAGGTATCCGACGCGGACGCCGGGGCTGACCGACTTCGAGAACGAGGATGCGTGGATCACCCGATCCGCGCTGTCCATCTCGAGCATGGTCTTGGCCCGGGCCTCCTCGAAGCAGATCAGCCGGTAGGGGTCATCCTCGAACAGGATGAAGTCCCGATCGGCCGCCAGCTGAACCAGGGCGCTTCGCTTCTCGAGCGAGAGCGTGCACCCCGCCGGGTTGTGGAAGTTCGGGATGAGATGGGCGAGCTTCACCGGTCCCTCCGCGGTCGCTGCGCCGACTACCCCGGGGTCGACTCCGTCCGCCTCGAGTGGCGCTGGAATCAGGTCCGCCCCCGCCTGCTGCAGGAGCAGCAGGGTGCGGTCATAGGTCGGCTGCTCGACGATCACGCGATCCCCTTCGAAGACCAGGTGCCTGAAGAGCAGCGCCGCCGCCTCCATCGACCCGTTGGTGACCATCACTTGCCCGGGCTCTACGCCGTGAAGCTCGGCGATCCACTCGCAGAGCCCGGGGTGGCCACGGCCGGTGCCGTAGCTGAGTGCCTTCTCCCAGTCGGACTCGAGTGCACGAGCGGCCGCCACCCGCACGGCCTCGTGGGGAAGGATGTCGGCGCTCGGGGCGCCGCGCGCGAAGCTGATCGTCCGTTCGGCCACTGGCGCGTCGAGTATACGAACGGTGCCATACTCCACTCGCGGGGGATGGAGGCCGCCGATCGGGAAGGCATACTGTTTCCCGATGCCGGCCTCGCTCGAGCTCGTCAAGATCGCGCTCCAGGCCTACGGAAACGGTGACTGCGAGATCGCTCTCGCCCTCGCCGACCCCTTGGTTCGCTGGGACGAGCGGGCATCTCGTCCCGACGGCGATCTGGTCTGGGGCCACGACAAGGTCCAGCGCGCCATGCGCCGCTACCTCGACAGCTGGGAGACGTACCGCTTCGACCTCGAGGATGTCGCCGAGATCGGGTCCGGAAAGGTGGTCGGCATCTGCCGGGAGCGGGGCAAGCCCAAGGACGGCGCCGTGATCGACCGCCGCTTCGGCGGGCTCTGGCTCGTCGAGGACTCGAAGATCGTCTCCTGGGCGACCTACCTGACGGCGAAGGAGGCCGTCCGCGCCGCCAAGGAGCTGCTCGGCGGGCGCATCGAGCAGGAGCAGATCAAGCGCAGGACGGGGCCCGCCGATGAGCGCGAAGCCTCTGTGGCGACACCATTCACCCCGGCAGTCGAGCCGGGGCCGGCCGTGGCGGCATCGGGTGAGCGGCCCCGCAAGAAGGTCCTGACGAAGAGCGAGGAGCAGAAGCGCGCGGCCCGCGCCCGCGCCAAACTCCGCCGCCGCTCCTCGCGCCAGACGGCCTAGGCGCTAGGCCTTCGCGCCGACTGTCTCAGCGGCGAGCTGGGCAGTCTCGGTTGGGCTCTTGCCGACCTGAATGCCCTGGGCCTCGAGCGCCTCCTTCTTCGCCTGGGCCGTCCCGGATGAGCCGGAGATGATCGCCCCGGCATGTCCCATCTGCTTGCCTGGCGGGGCGGTGAAGCCGGCGATGTAGGCGACCACCGGCTTCGAGACGTTCTCGGCGATGAACTCGGCGGCCCGCTCCTCGGCGTCGCCACCGATCTCGCCGACCATCACGATCAGCTCGGTCTCGGCGTCCTGCTCGAACAGGGTGAGGATGTCGATGAAGTCGGAGCCCACGATCGGGTCGCCGCCGATCCCGACGATCGTGGAGTTGCCGAGGCCCGCCTGCTTGAGCTCGTTGCCGATCTGGTAGGTCAGGGTCCCCGACTTGGAGACGACGCCGATCGATCCCTGGTCGAAGAACTGCGCGGGAATGATGCCGACGTTGGCCTTGCCCGGGCTGAGCACGCCAGGGCAGTTCGGGCCGATCAGCCGAACGCCGGCGTCACGCGCCTTCCAGTAAGTGCGGAGCATGTCGTGGACCGGGATGTGCTCGGTGATTGCGATCACCGTGTCGATTCCCGCGTCGATCGCCTCGGCGATAGCTGCTGCCGCGAACCGGGCCGGCACGAAGATCATCGACGTGTTGGCCCCGCGCTCGTCGACGGCCTCCTTGATCGAGTCGAAGATCGGGATCCCGTCGACGTCCTGGCCGCCCTTCTTCGGAGTCACACCGGCGACCACGTCGGTCCCGTAGTCGCGGTTTCGCAGCCCATGGAAGCTGCCCTCGCGCCCGGTCAGCCCGGAGATGACGAGCTTCGTCTCGTTGTCGACGATGATCGACATCAGGCCGCTTTGGCGAGCTCCACGACCTTCTCGGCGGCTCCGAGCATGGTCTTCTCGACGTGCAGGTTCGGCAGGTTCGCGTCGGCGAGCAGCGCCAGCCCCTCCTCGGAGTTGGTCCCGTCCAGCCGGACCACCAAGGGCACCTCGATCTCGACCCGCTGCGAAGCCTCGATGATTCCCTTGGCGATCTCGTCGCCGCGCGTGATGCCGCCGAAGATGTTGAAGAGGATCGCCCGGACCTTCTCGTCCGAGGTGATCACCACGAGCGCATCGACGATCGCATCCGCCTTGGAACCGCCGCCGGCGTCGAGGAAGTTGGCGGGCCTGCCTCCGGCCTGGGCGACGACGTCGAGTGTCGACATGCATAGCCCCGCCCCGTTGCCGAGGATGCCGATGTCGCCGTCGAGCTTCACGTAGGTGATCCCCTTCTCCTTGGCAATCCGCTCCTGCGGGTCCTCGATGAAGCTCTCCTCGAGGTCGGCGAGCTCCTCGTGGCGGAAGAGCGCCGAGTTGTCGATCGTCACCTTGGAGTCGAGCGCCAGCACGTCCCGGTCCTTCGTCACCACCAGCGGGTTTACCTCGATCAGGGTCGCGTCGCCCTGGTCGAATGCTTCATAGAGCTTCACCAGGAGCGCGCCGGTCTTCTCACGGGCGTCCTCCGCGACGCCGGCCTCCTCTGCCAGAGCCCGGGCCTGGGCGTCCCCGAAGCCCTCGCGGGGCTCGATGTGGCGCCGGACCAGGGCGTCCGGATCCGTCTCGGCGATCTCCTCGACGTTCATGCCGCCCATCGTCGAGAGCATCGTCAGCAGCTTCTTGGCGGAGCGGTCGACGATGATCGAGGCGTAGTACTCGGCGTCGATCTCCGAGGCGCGCTCGACCCAGACCTGGTGGACGGTGAAGGGGCCCTCGCCGCGAGGGCCTCGGATCTCCATCCCGAGGATCGCGTTCGCGTGCTCCTCCGCCTGGGCGCGATCCTCGGCGACCTTGATGCCTCCGGCCTTGCCGCGACCGCCGATCTGGACCTGCGCCTTGATCACGCACGGGTAGCCGATCTCCTCGGCGGCCTCGACCGCGCCCTCGACGGTGTCGGCGACCCGGCCCTCGGGTACGGGAACTCCATGGCGAGCGAAGAGCTGCTTTCCCTGGTACTCGAGCAGATCCAAGGCCGCGAGAGCCTACCGGAGGCCCAGATTGAGCCCCCGAGACAGGCGAAGGCGCCGAAAAAAGGCAAATTGCCATAATCCCGCGGCTCTCATGGCCCTTCCGAAGCTGAAAGACATCGAGTGGGTGACGACGGACTGCTACGGCGCCCTGATCGACTGGGAGAAGGGCATCGGGGACGCCTTCAGGAAAGAGGCCGAGCGCGACGGGCTCACCATCGAGGAGAAGCCGTTCCTGGACCGCTTCTTCGAGATCCAGGCTCAGATCATGTCGGGGTCGTACGAGCTCTACGCGGAGGTCCTGCGCAGGGCAGCCGTCCAGACGGCCGAGGAGATCGGCTGGACGATCGAGCCCTCCCGTGCCCAGTTCCTGCCTGACAGCGTGGGGTCATGGCCTCCCTTTCGCGAGGCGAACGCTGCGATGGGCCGGCTCAGGGAGCGCTACCAGATCGGGATCATCTCCAACATCGACGACAAGCTGCTCGGCATCTCGCGGCGCCATCTGCGCACCGACCTCGACCTCGTGGTGACCGCCCAGCAGGTCCGTAGCTACAAGCCCGACCCCACCCACCTGCGCGAATGCGCTCGCCGGATTGGCGGGAAGAAGGGCTGGGTCCACATCGCGGCGGGCTACGAGGCCGACATCGCCCCAGCCCTGAAGCTGAATGTGCCGGTGATCTGGGTGAACCGCCACGGCGAGAAGCTCGACGGCCGCAAGGCCCCCGACGCCACGGTCCGGAACCTGCGCGACGCCGCGGCGAAGCTCGGCGCGAAGTAACTGAACCGGTTGCTCCTCACCCGTGAAACGGGTGGCGCCTACCGGCGCCCCCTCGCATATGCGGAGCACCCCCGCATCACTCGATCTTGGCGAGCAAGGCCCCGCTGGTGACCGAGGCCCCCGCGGAGATCGGCAGCTCGGTGATTTTGCCCGAGCGATGAGCGGTGATCTCGTTCTCCATCTTCATCGCCTCGATCACCGCGATCAGGTCGCCCTCGGAGACCTCGGCGCCCTGCTCGACGGCGACCCGCAGGACTGTGCCCTGAAGCGGTGAGGTCAGGTCCTCGCTGCCGCCGGGGGCGCCGCCCCCGCCGGCGGCGCGCTCGCGTCTCGCGGGCTTCCTGAGACCGGCGCCGGGGTTTGAAGCGGCGGCCGGGGCGACCTCGCCGATCACCTTGACGTCGAAGAGCTTCCCGCCCACCTCGACCTGGTAGCTGCGCTCTGCCTTGCCGTCGGCGGCCGCCTCCTCGCCGCCTGGGGCGGCGGCGGCCTCGGGCGCGAGCGACTTGAGCCACTCGGGGTTTTCGGTGAGGTCACGACAGGTCTCGCCCTTGGCCCACTGCTTCGTGGCGAGCAGGGCCCGGTGAAACGGGACGAGCGTCGTGATCCCCTCGATCTCGTACTCGCCCAGGGCGCGCAGCATTCGCGCGGTCGCCTTCTCACGGTCGAGGTCCCAGACGATCAGCTTGGCGAACATCGGGTCGTACATCGGCGTCACCTCGGAGCCCGCCTCGACCCCGGAGTCGACCCGCACCCCCGGTCCCGCCGGCTCCCGATAGCTGGTGATCCGCCCGGGGGCGGGCGCATAGTTCTTGTGGGCGGCCTCCGCGTTGATCCTGCACTCGATCGCGTGGCCACGAAGCTCGACGTCCTCCTGCGAGATCGAGAGCTTCTCGCCCGCCGCGATCCTGACCTGCTCCCGGACGATGTCGAAGCCGGTGACCATCTCCGTGACGCAGTGCTCCACCTGGACCCGGGTGTTCATTTCGAGGAAGAAGTAGTCCTCGCCGACCTGGAGCCCCTCCACGGTCCCGGCGGAGCGATAGCCGACCGCGGTCGCCGCGTCGGTGGCGATCTTGCCGATTCGCTCGCGCATCTCCTCGTCGACCCGGGGTCCGGGCGACTCCTCGATCAGCTTCTGGTGGCGGCGCTGGATCGAGCAGTCGCGCTCGCCGAGGTGGATGACGTTGCCCTTGGCGTCGGCGAGGATCTGGACCTCCACGTGCCGCGGGTCCTCCAGGTATCGCTCGAGGTAGACGGTCGGGTCGCTGAAGAACCTCTCGCCCTCGCGGGAGGCGCCCTCGAAGGCCTCCTCGAGCTCGTCCTCGCTCTGGGCGACGCGAAAGCCCTTGCCGCCGCCTCCGCCTGCGGCCTTGCAGGCGATCGGGTAGCCGATCTCCTTGGCCTGCTTCTTCGCCTCCTCCACGTCCCTGACGGGCTCGGTGGCGCCCGGGACGATCGGCACGCCCGCCTTCTGCATGATCTGGCGCGCCTCCGTCTTCGAGCCCATCGCCTCGATCGCCTTGGGAGGCGGGCCGATGAAGGTGATCTTGGCCTGCTCGCAGGCCGCTGCGAAGGGGGCGTTCTCGGCAAGGAAGCCGTAACCGGGGTGGATCGCCTCTGCCCCGGCGTCCTTGGCGACCTGCAGGATCTTCTCGACGTTCAGGTAGCTCTCGGACGGGACGTGGCCGGGCCGAGCAGGAAGGCCTCGTCGGCCTCGCGGACGTGCGGCGCGTCGCGTTCGATCTCGGAGTAGACGGCGACCGAGCCGATCCCCATCTCCTTGAGCGTTCTGGCGACGCGGATGGAGATCTCGCCGCGATTGGCGATCAGGACTTTCTCGAACACGGCGGAGCAGTATTGCGTTTAAGCGGCCACCGGGCGGCGCCCGCAGAGCGTGGTGCCGCTAATCCTCGACGTCGGCATGCGCCGTGCGCCCGTGCCCATTCGCCCGCGCAGCGAGCTCGGCCTCCACCTGCTCGTGCCGCTCGATCTCGTCGCCGTGCGAGGCCACGACCGCCGCTTTGCGCAGCCACTCCTGCTCGGCGGGGTCCTGCTCCACCTCGCGGCGGAGCAGCAGCTGCACCGCGAAGAGACCGATGAAGGCGACGGCCGCGAACCCGACCGTGTACGGGACCAGAGCGGTGTTCGCCTTATTCAGGATCGCCACCCCGGCGGCGATCAAGACGATGCCCAGGGCCGTGCGGAGGATGCCCTGCGGCCACTTGACTGACATGTTCGAGCCAAGCACGACGCCGGGGACCGAGCCGACCAGGATGTTCCCTGCTAGGCCGAAGTCCACGTTGCCGGAGAAGATGTGGGCGATGCCCGCTGCCCAGAGGAGGATCGCAGCGTGGAAGACGTCCGTGCCGACCACCTTCCGCGGGGTCAGCCGGAACACCGCGATCAGCATGATCGCGATCACCGTGCCGCTCCCCGCCGAGCTCAAGCCGATCACAAAGCCCGTGGTCGCCCCGATCGCGACCGCGGCCACCTTGTGACGGGTGTGAATCTCGAAGCTGTCGCGCTCCTCGAACATGTCCGCCAGGAAGAGGCTGCGCAGCAGGGTGATCGCCCCCACCACCAGCAGGCAGCCGGCGAGGATCGCGAAGACGGTGCCATCGAGATCGTCACCGAGTCTGCCCTCGAGATAGTCGAGGAACCAGACGCCCGCGATGGCCGAGGGGACGCTTCCCGCCGCCAGCCACCAGGTAAGCGGCAGGTTCACGGTCTTCAACTTCAGGTGACGCCACCCGCCGGCGGTCTTGGTGATCGCCGCGTAGAAGATGTCGGTGCCGATCGCCGTGGTGGGCTTGATCCCGAAGATCAAAATCAGGAGGGGCGTCATCAGGGATCCGCCGCCCATGCCGGTGAGACCGACCAGGAAGCCGACGCCGAAGCCGAAGAAGACGATCGCTGGATCCATTTGAGACGTGCCTGGGGGTGGGGCGAAAGCGGCTGGTGGACGAAGCCGCTTTCCCAGCTTGTTCCCTTTTATGACCGAAAGAGTCCTAAAAGGGAGCGGCGACCTTAGCGGAAGCCGCCTTTTCCCCCTAATTGCTCGGTTTTCTAGTGGCGAATGGAGCTAACGGGTGACCCAGGCGCCCTCGTCCCGGGTCAGCTCGAGCACGTCGTCGGGGATCTTGCCGTCGCGCAGGTCGGCGATCGTGACGTGCTCCAGCACCCGGCGCAGCGAGGCCCGAACCGCGATCCAGACGTCGCTGAGCCGCTCGGCGTTGCCCGGGTACTTGGTCTGTTCGGGGGCCTGGTCCTGGATGTTCGCGAGCGGGCCCTCAACGGCGCGGATCACGCTCGCCAGGGTGATCTCCTCGGGGGGCTGGGCGAGCCAGTAGCCGCCGCGCGCGCCGCGCCGCGCCCGTACCAGCCGGGCGTGCTTGAGCTCGAGCAGGATGTGCTCGAGGAACTGCAGGGGGATGCCCTGCGCCTCGGCCATCACCTCGCCCTTGACCGGCTCGTCGCCGGCCGCGGCCATCTCGACCGCCGCGCGGACGGCGTAGTCGGCTTTCGCGGAGATCCTCATATCCTGCGCCGCCGATGATGGACCTTCAGAGCCATTCCACGTTCTCCGACGGCGAGCTGCCGCCCGCGGGGGTGGTCGCCGCGGCGGCGGAGGCGGGGGTGACGACGCTCGCGCTCACCGACCACGACGCGATCGATGGTGTCGCGGAGGCCGCGGAGGCCGCAAAGGGGCTGGGGATCGTGCTGGTGCCCGCGACCGAGATGTCGTGTGTGCACGGACGCATCGATGACATGCACATGCTCGGGTACTGGGTGGACACGACCACGATCGCGCCCGCCTGCCGCCGGGCCCAGCGTGAGCGGATCACCCGCGCCGAGGAGATCGTCGAGCGCCTCGATGCGCAGGGCGTCCCGGTGCGTTTCGAGGATGCGATCGCCGAGGCCGGGAACGCCTCGTCGGTCGGCCGCCCCCACATCGCCAGGGCGGCCGGCGTGAAGCCAGAGGAGATGAACGCCTTCTTCGAGGAGTGGCTGGTGCCGGGAGCGAAGGCCTTCGTCGCGCGTCGCTGGCCGGATGCCGCCGAGGCGACCGAGCTGATCCACGAAGCCGGCGGCGCCGCGGTTCTCGCCCACCCGTTCTGGGACATGGGCGAGCCCAAGGAGGTCGCCGCGCTGATCGCCGACCTCGAGCTCGACGGCGTGGAGTGCTTCTATCCGGCTCACGACCGGGCGCAGACGAAGTTCCTGCTGGAGGTCTGCCGGGAGCGCGGGCTCGCTGCCACCGCCTCCTCGGACTTTCACGGCCCCTCCCACAAGATGTTCGACTCCTTCTGCGCCTATCCGACCTACGATCTCGGCGAGCCGGAGCTGCCTCCCAGGCGCTAGGCGGGCTGCGCCGCCGGGATCAACTGCCGCTCCTCGAGCAGCGAGAGGATCGCCGCGGCCGACTCCTCGGCCGACTGGTGCTCGGTGTCGAGCGTGAGCTCGGAATTGAGCGGCGGCTCGTAGGGATCCGAGACTCCGGTGAACTCCTTGATCTCGCCCTTGAAGGCCTTCTCGTAGAGGCCCTTGACGTCGCGCTCCGCGCAGACCTCGACCGAGGCCTTGACGAAGACCTCGATGAAGCGGTCGCCCATCAGCTCGCGCGCCTCGTCGCGGAGCTCGCGGTAGGGGGAGATCGCGGCGGTGATCACCGGCACGCCGTTGCGGGAGAGGAGGTCCGCGACGAACGCGATCCGGCGGATGTTGGTGTCGCGGTCCTCCTTGGAGAACCCGAGACCCTTGGAGAGGTTCTCGCGGACCACGTCGCCGTCGAGCACCTCGACCCGCGAGCCGCGGTCGCGCAGCTCGGTCTCCACCAGGTGGGAGATGGTCGTCTTGCCGGCGCCCGAAAGCCCCGTGAACCACAGCGTGAAGCCTTTGTCGTCAGCCATTTCCCTCTTCCTTGTAGGAGTCGATCAAGATCCGAGCCACCTCTGGGCGGCTGAATTCCTCGGGCGGCAACTCGCCGCTGCCGAGCATCTCCCGCACCTTGGTGCCGCTCAGGAAGACGTGGTCGTCGGCTCCGTGCGGGCAGGTCTTGCCCGACGCCATGCCCTCGCACTTGTTGCACCAGAACGAGTGCTCGAAGAAGAGGGGCTGGATGCCGAGCTTGTCGATGTCGAGTTCGTCGAAGATCAGCTGCGCGTCGTAGGTCCCGTAGTAGTCCCCGACGCCCGCGTGGTCGCGTCCGACGATGAAGTGGGTGCAGCCGTAGTTGCGGCGCGCGATCGCGTGCAGGATCGCCTCCCGCGGCCCCGCGTAATGCATCTTCGAGGGGAAGACGCCGAGGATGACGCGGTCCTGGGGGTAGTAATCGTCCATCAGGACCTCGTAGCAGCGCATCCGCACGTCGGCCGGGATGTCGCCGGCCTTGGTCTTGCCGATCAGCGGGTGGATGAAGAGACCATCCGTGATCTCGAGCGCGCACTTGGTCAGATACTCGTGGGCCCGGTGGATCGGGTTGCGGGTCTGGAAAGCCACGACGCGCTTCCAGCCGCGCTCCTCGAAGGCCTTGCGCGACTCGTCGGCGGTGAAGTAGCGGCGCATGAAGGCGTCCTCGTGATCGGGTAGGTCGTCGACCTCGTAGGTGCCGGCGATGCAGCGCGCGCCCTCCTCGAAGATGGCGGCGACTCCCGGGTGCTCCTTGTCGCTGGTCCGGTAGACGTTCTCGGCCTCCGCCTCGAGGTCACGCTCGAAGATCTCGCTGACGTTGAGGCGGCCGAGCGCCTTGCCCTCGTCGCTGGTCACCTCGACGGTGTCTCCCTCGGAGACGCCGAGGTCCGTGGCCAGCGTGATCGGGATCGGCCAGTACTCGCCGCTCACAAGCGTCATGGTCTCGACGACGCTCTTCCACTCGTCGTAGCCCTGCGGGCCCGTGAGGGGGGCGAAGCCGCCGTTGCCGATCAGCTCGAAGTCGGCGGTCTGGCGATCGGTGAGCTGCAGCGCGGTAGCGGTCTGAGTCAAGGGATTGGCGACGGAAGAAGGGCGATCGGGTCGATCAGGAAGCCGGGAAGCGTAGCGAGTCTTGCGCCCTTAGCCGTGGAGGCCGCACTCGGTCTTGTCGAGTCCGGCCCAGCGACCGGCCCGCGCGTCCTCGCCGGCCGCGGGCTTCCGGGTGCAGTGCGTGCAGCCGATCGACGGGTAGCCCTGGTCGTGGAGCGGGTTGACGGGGATGTCGTGCTGGTGGATGTACGACCAGACCTGCTCCTCCGACCAGTCGGCGAGCGGGTTCAGCTTCCAGAGGCCGAAGCGCTTGTCCCAGCCGAACTTCGGCGCTCCGGCGCGGGTCTGCGAGTCCGAGCGGCGGATGCCCGAGACCCAGAGATCGACGGCGGCCAGCGCCGAGCGCATCGGCTCGACCTTGCGGATCCCGCAGCAGGCGTCGGGGTCGCGGCTCCAGAGCTCGTCGCCGTAGAGACCCTTCTGCTGCTCCAGGGTGATCGAGCTGTAACGGTGGAAGTTGATCCCGTAGTGCGCCGCGAGGCGGTCCTTCGTCTCGTAGGTCTCGGGGAAGAGGACGTCGGTGTCGAGGTAGAAGAAACGCGCATCCGGGTTGATGCTGTTCGCCATGTGGACCGTCACCGAGCTCGTCTTCTGGAATGAGCAGGCGATGTACATCCCCGGATGGAAGGTGTCGAGCGCCCAGCCCAGCGCCTCCTCGGCGCTCGCGTCCTCGAGCTCCGCGGCGACGACCTCGGGGTCGAAGCCGAGGCCGTCGAGCTCGGCGTCGGGCACGGCGGCGTGCTCGGTCGCGGAGGCCTCGTGCAGGATTCCCTTGCGCCCGTTTCCGTTCGCCTCGGCGCCCGGCAGTCCCCTGGTGGCGGCTGGCTCCATCAGACGGCGCACTCGCCCTCGCCGCGTTCGACCTTGTAGGGCTCCGAGCGGTTCCAGTCGATGAAGTAGAGGAGGTTGTCGGCGCTGAACTCGACCGGCAGCTTCAGGTCCGAGATCAGCTCCTCGAACGCGTCGAAGCCGGTCCGGTCGACGAAGGCGTTGAAGTTCTCGCCGTCGTTGCGGTTCTCCTCGTAGTGGCGGATCCAGCGCTCGACCGCATCCGGCACGCGCTTCGCCGGCAGCCGAGCCTTGAGGCGATGGCCGAAGACGACGTCGCCGCCCTCGAAGTTGCCGGCGATGTGGGGGATGTAGGCGGGAATCGTGTGGTCGCCGACCTTGATCGACGCCCCGTAGAAGCCGATCGTCGCGATGTGGTGCTGCGAGCACCCGTTGGGGCAGCCGCTCATCTTGATGTGGATCTGCTTGCTGAGCGGATCGGTGATCTTCATCTCCTCGAGCCGCTGCTGCAGCACCTCGTTGAGCCCCATCGAGGCCGTGATCCCGAGCTTGCAGCTGTCGGTGCCGGGGCAGCTGACCACGTCGGTGACGCTGAAGGCGCCGCCCTCGCCGAGATTCAGTTCCTTGAGGCGGAGCCAGAGGTCGTAGAGGGACTCGGGTCGCACCCAGCGCAGGACGATGTTCTGCTGCACGGTGGTCCGGGCGTAGCCGCCGGTGAAGTCGCGCATGATCTGGGCGAGGCCGCGGAACTGCTCGGGTGTGAGGTCGCCGCGGGTCACCTTGACCGTGGCGGTGACGAAGCCCTCCTGGCGCTGGTGCTCGACGTTGGCGTCGACCCAGGCCTCGAACTCGCTCTTGTCGCCGTTGGGGCTGCCGTAGGACTCCGGCACGGCCGGGAGCGTTGGCCTCCTCGGCGTGGATGAAGAGGAGGTGGTCGATCGAGAAGTCGCGTTCGTTGACCCAATCGCCCTCGAGCTCCTCCTCGACGAGCTCACGGAAGGCGTCCATGCCGATCTTGTCGATCAGCACCTTGATGCGGGCCCGCATGCGGTTCTCGCGGAGCCAGTCCTGGCGGTCGAAGATCCGCAGGGCGGCCTCGGTGACCTTCAGGTAGTCGCCGTTGTCGAGCTCGACGAAGTCGTAGAGGGTGGGAGAGACGCGGGGCATGATCGAGGTGCCGCCCCCGATCCGGATCTCGACGCCCTTCACCTGCCTGGCGTCGACCTCCTTCACCTTCGGGATGAAACCGACGTCGTGGATGCCGGTGATCGCGCGGTCGGCGTCGCTGGCGGTGAAGGCGGTCTTCACCTTGCGCGGCATGAGCTGGGTGGTCGGGTGGCGGACGAAGTAGCGCGAGTAGGCCGCCGCGTAGGGGGTGATGTCGAACGGCTCGTCGTCGGCGACGCCGGCCCACGGGTCGCCGGTCACGTTCCGAATGGTGTTGCCGCAACCCTCGCGCGAGGAGAGCCCCGCCTCGCTGATCTGGCGGATGAACTCGGCTGCGTCGGGCAGAGGGATGTGGTGGATCTGGACGTTCTGGCGCGTCGTGATGTGGCCCTTGTTGAGGGGCGCGAACTGCTCGATCGCGTCGGCGAAGGCCTCCATCTGCTCGGGGCTGACGCCGCCGAGGGGGAGCTTCACGCGGATCATCTGCACGTCGGGCTGGCGCTGGCCGTAGACGCCCTGCTTGAGGCGGAAGCCGATGAACTGCTCCTCGGTCTGCTCACCCCGCAGGAAGCGGGCGGCCTCGGTGTCGAAGTCGTCGAACTCGCGCTCGAGGATCGGGATGACGTGCCCGGGAACGTTGTCGTAGACCTCCGGGTTCTCGAGCGAGCCGAGCTTGCCCTTGCCGTGCTGCTTCTTCGCCGGGTCCTGTTTCAGGGAGGCAGGGTCGACGGGCTTCTTCGCCTTGGGCGTGCCGTTGGTGGCAGCGCCCTTCTTTTCAGGGGCGGAAACCGGCTCCATGGAAGAGCGACAGGTCCTTTCGTCGACGTAGCCTTGCCCGGCGTTTAACGCCAGGCCAATCTAGCAAACCTGATCGAGTTTCAGGTGTTTATCGGCGCGCGCGACCGCTGAGCTTAGCCGGGCGGCTTCCGGGTGGCTACATCTGGCCGTGCACCGCGAGGATGTTGCCGGCCGGATCCGTGAAC
Source organism: uncultured Solirubrobacterales bacterium (assembly GCA_963801055.1). Classification (GTDB taxonomy): domain Bacteria; phylum Actinomycetota; class Thermoleophilia; order Solirubrobacterales; family 70-9; genus DASUPK01. Next base: position 115,058 of record CAWDDE010000006.1, read on the forward strand.
CAGGCGATCCCATCGGCCGGGCCGCTCCGGTCGATGCCCTTCTCGTCCTGCTCGAACCCGTCGTAGCGCTCGAAGGTCACCCCGCGCGAGCCGAGCTCGTCGACCGCCGCGTCGACGTCGTCGACCGGGAAATTGAGGATCGTGTAGGTGGCGGGACTGAAGTCGGGCTTGAGGTAGACCAGCACTGGCCGGTCACCGGGGAGGTCGATCTGGATCAGGTTGCCCTCGTCGAGCACGGAGGTCTTCAGGCCGAGCGTCTCGCCATAGAAATCCACGGCCTTGTCGATGTCATCGACCGCGAACCCGCTGTAGGCCTTGCTGTTCTCGAGCATGCTGACTCCTCTCGTTGGTGGGTTCGTCCAATAGGACCGCTGGGGACTCTCATATTCATCGCCCTGTATAGATGGTCGTGTGACTGAGGTTCCGGTGATCTCAGGCGAGGCGGTCTTCGCGGCGATTGGTCCTCGAACGGCGATCGAGCGCACCCGAGAGGCGTTCGAGCGCTTCGGCCGGGGGGAGTGGGAGATGCCGGCGAAGGTCTATCTAGACAGCCCGCCGCACGGTGACTTCCGGGCGATGCCGGCCCGAGGCGCTGGCCTGGCACTGCTGAAGTGGGTCACCTCGTTCCCGGGGAACAGCGCAAGAGGGCTGCCCGTGGTGCGCGGCGAGGTTCTGCTCTCCGACGCGCAGACCGGCGAGGAGCTGGCGGTGATCGAGTGCTCGTCCGTGACTTCGCTGAGGACCGGCGCGGCCGCGGCCGTCTCCGCGCAGCTGCTGGGGGCGGAGGACGCGAAATCGGTCGGGATCATCGGCTCGGGCGTCAACGGCGCCTGGTCGGCGCGCTGTCTGCGGGCGGCCGGCTACGGACCAGGCGTCTGCTCCGACGTGCGCCCCGAGGTGGCGGGCGCGTTGGCGGCCGAGCTCGGCTGGCGGAGCGGCGACCGGGCCGAGGCCGCCGTGCAGGACGTGGTGGTCACGGTGACGCCGGGCGACGAGCCCGTGATCCTGGCGAGCGACCTGCGGCCGGGGCAGCACATCGCCGTCCTCGGCGCCGATGCGCACGGCAAGCAGGAGGTCGAGCTCGAGGCGATCGAGCGCTGCCGCCTCTTTTGCGACGAGTGGGAGCAGGCGAGCGCCGGCGGCGAGCTGGCGAACGGGGTCGACGCGGGCCTGATCGGGCGCGAGGACGTGGTGCAGCTCGGCGACGTGATCACTGGCGGCGGCGAAGGGCGCCGCGAGGCGGAAGAGATCACGCTCTTCGACTCGACCGGCCTGGCGATCCAGGACCTGGCGATCTGTCAGGCGGTCTATGAGCGCTGGCAAGACGGCGCCCTCGAGGCGCCCGTGGTGAAGCTCTAGGGCGTCAAGGGGGCGGCGGGCGTCGCCCTGCCGGCGCCCGCCGCCACTCTCCTCCCAAGCTCAGTCGACGTCCGAGCCTTCGACCAGGAACGCGACGCGAACGTGGGCGCGCCATTCGTCGAGGTTCTCGCCGCGCAGCCCCGTTGAGACCACGTCGACCGCCCGGATGTTCCGCAGCGAGCTCTGCGCCTGCTTCAGCGCCTGCTGCGCGGCGTCATCCGAAGACTTCTTGGAGCTTCCGACCAGCTCGATGATCTTTACGACGGCCACGTGCCCTCCTCTGTGAGCGCGATGCGTGTGCTTGTGCTCGATGTTCTATTCGAATGAGGCCCGCGTGGCAAGTCCGCAATTTGCGGGTCAGCGAAGACCCCATCCCCAGGCGAGCTGCGAACGAGCCTCGACCCCCTCCCTGAGCGCGGCCTGCTGCCAGCGGCTCGGCGGCGCGGCTTGGGGTGCGGGTGACGTCTCCCAGAGGAACCGCTCGAGCGCAGCGGCGATCGCTGCCGCCTCGTCCGGGGAGGCGTTAGCGCCCTGGATCTCGATCTGCGGACGCGGTGGTTGGCGTTTGCCGTTCCTGTCGGCCATGGCCTCAACCTACCTCGCGGTCGGCAGACGCCCTTTGCCTGGACGCCTGCTGCTTCTGGTTCTTCACGCGGAAGCGGATGTCCGTATCGGCCGCCGTCTCGGTCACCCTGATCCGCTCCAGCTCGACCCGATTCGATCCGAGCCTGTCGAGGAACCTGATGCCTCCGCCGAAGAGCACAGGGACGATGCCGATGCCGATACCTGGAACTCGTAGCCGGTCATGTCCCCGTCCGCCATGTCGTAGGAGCGCCGGCCGAGGATGACGGCGCCTGTCGAGGAGATCGCCTGCTTGACCACCTCGTTCTCTCGGAGCTCGCCGATGTCGGGGTAGAGGGCAGATGAGTCGCCCTCCCGGTCGGCGACGAAGCCGTCGACCGAGGTCCTCATGCCGACGACGACCCTTCCCATGCCTAGAGCGGGATGTTCCCGTGCTTGCGCTTGGGCCCCTCGACGCGCTTGGTCTGCAGGGTGCGCAGTGCTCGGATCAGCTTCGGCCGGGTCTGGTGCGGCTCGATCACGTCGTCGATGTAGCCGCGCTCCGCCGCCGCGTAGGGGTTTGCGAAGTGCGCCTTGTAGTCGTCGATCAGCTTGGCGCGGCGCTCGTCGGGGGTGGGGGACTTCGCGAGGTCGCGCCGATAGATGATGTTGACGGCCCCTTCCGGCCCCATCACCGCGACCTCCGCCGACGGCCAGGCGAAGTTGAAGTCGGCAAGCATGTGCTTGGAGTTCATGACGTCGTAGGCGCCGCCATAGGCCTTGCGGGTGACGATGGTGAGCTTGGGGACGGTGGCCTCGGTGAAGGCGTAGAGGAGCTTCGCCCCGTGGCGGATGATCCCGCCCCACTCCTGCGAGGTGCCGGGCAGGAAGCCGGGGACGTCGGTGAAGGTGAGCAGCGGGATGTTGAAGGCGTCGCAGAAGCGGACGAAGCGGGCCGCCTTCTCCGATGAGTTGATGTCGAGGACACCGGCGAGGTGCTTCGGTTGGTTTCCGACCACGCCGATCGGATGGCCGTCGAGCCGGGAGAAGCCGACGACGATGTTCTGGGCGAAGTGCTCGTGGACCTCGAAGAACTCGCCGTCGTCGACGATCCGCGAGATCACGTCCCGCATGTCATACGGCTTCTGCGGGTCGTCGGGGACGATCGAGTCGAGCTCGGGGTCCTCGCGGTCGGGATCGTCGGTGGGCTCGACTCGGGGCGGGAGCTCGAGGTTGTTGAGCGGCAGGAAGCTGATCAGGTAGCGCGCGTCCTCCAGGCACTGCTCCTCGTCGTCGGCGGCGAAGTGCGCCACGCCCGACTTGCTGTTGTGGCTCATCGCGCCGCCGAGCTCCTCGAACTCGACCTCCTCGCCGGTCACCGTCTTGATCACCTCGGGGCCGGTGATGAACATGTGCGAGGTCTCCTTGACCATGAAGATGAAGTCGGTCATCGCCGGGGAGTAGACCGCTCCGCCGGCGCACGGTCCCATGATCAGGCTGATCTGCGGGATCACCCCGGAGCACTGGACGTTGCGGACGAAGACGTCGCCGTAGGCGCCGAGCGAGACGACGCCCTCCTGGATCCGCGCGCCCCCCGAGTCGTTGATCCCGATCACCGGCGCCCCGACCTTGGCGGCCAGGTCCATCACCTTGACCATCTTCTCCGCCATCGCCTCGCCGAGCGAGCCGCCGAAGACGGTGAAGTCCTGGGAAAAGACGAAAACCGTGCGGCCGTCGATCGTTCCGTAGCCGGTTACCACCGCATCGCCCCAGGGCCGGCGCTTGTCCATCCCGAACTCATGGGTGCGGTGGCGAACGAACGTGTCGAGCTCCTCGAAGGAGCCCGGGTCGAGCAGCTTGTCGATCCGCTCGCGCGCGGTGAGCTTGCCCCTCTCGTGCTGCTTCTCGACGGCCTCGTCGCTGCCCGCGTGGATGGCCTCTTCGCGGAGCTCGCGCAGGTAGGCGAGCTTCTCCTCGTGGGTGACCGGGTTCTTCTCTCTCATGGCGAGCAGTCTACGGTCGGCGGCCGGCGTCATCGGCCGCAGGATCCGCATCGGTGGTTGCGAGCTCGTCGGCGCGTGCCACCCGACCGCCGAGCCCGCCTAGAAGAACGCCCCGCCCCGGTACTCGCCGAAGACGTCGCGCATGGCGCCGCAGACCTCGCCGATCGACCCGCCGGCCCGCAGCGCCTCCTTGATCGGCGGGAGCAGGTTCGCGTCGGCGCGGGCGGCCTCGCGGAGCTCCTCGAGCCGCCGATCCACCGCCGCCTGGTCGCGGTTGGCCTTCCACTTGGCAAGGCGCTCGAGTTGGCGCTTCTCCGACTCGGGGTCGACCTTGAGGATGTCGACGTCGTCGACCTGGTCGGTGACGTACTTGTTGACGCCGACGATGATGTCCTGGCCGGTCCGGTAGCGCTCCTGGTAGGAGATCGCCGACTCCTCGATCTCCTTCTGGATGAACTCGAGGGCGTTCACCGATCCGCCCAGGTCCTCGACCTTCTTGATCAGCTCCCACGAGCGCTCCTCGATCTCGTCGGTGAGCGACTCGATGAAGTAGGAGCCCGCGAACGGGTCGACGGTGTCGGCGACGCCGGACTCGTGGGCGAGCACCTGCTGGGTGCGCAGGGCGATCCGGGCGGAGCGCTCGCTGGGCAGGGCGAGCGCCTCGTCGAAGCCGTTGGTATGTAGGGACTGGGTGCCGCCGGCGACCGCGGCGAAACCCTGCAGGGCGACCCGAATGATGTTCACCTCCGGCTGCTGCGCCTGCAGCGTCACCCCGCCGGTCTGCGTGTGGAAGCGGATCGTCTGGGCCTTCTCGTCGGTGGCCCCGAACCGGTCGCGCATGATCTTCGCCCACATCCTGCGCACGGCCCGGAACTTGGCGATCTCCTGGAAGACGTTGTTGTGCCCGTTGAAGAAGAACGCGAGGCGCCGGCCGAAGGTGTCAACGTCCAGTCCGGCATCGATCCCGGCCTGCACGTAGGCGATCGCGTTGGAGAGGGTGAAGGCCACCTCCTGGACCGCCGAGCAGCCCTTCTCGCGCATGTGGTAGCCGGAGATCGAGATCGTGTTCCACTTCGGGACGTTCTCGTTGCAGTAGGCGAAGATGTCGGTCGTGAGCCGCATCGTCGGCTCGGGCGGATAGATGTAGTTGCCGCGCGAGACGTACTCCTTCAAGACGTCGTTCTGCACCGTCCCGCGCAGCTCCTTGGACGGAACGCCCTGCTCCTCGCCGACGAGTTCGTAGAGCAGCAGCAGGATCGCCGCCGGGGCGTTGATCGTCATCGAGGTCGAGATCTCGGCCAGCGAGATGCCCTCGAAGCAGATCCGCATGTCTTCGATCGTGTCGATCGGGACGCCGGTGCGGCCGACCTCGCCCGCGCAGAGGGGGTCGTCTGAGTCCCGGCCGAGCTGCGTCGGCAGGTCGAAGGCCATCGAGAGCCCGGTGGAGCCGTGCTCGGTCAGGTAGCGATAGCGCTCGTTGGTGTCCTCGGGGCTGGCGAAGCCCGCGTACTGGCGCATCGTCCAGAGCCGGTCTCGGTACATGCCGGGATGGATGCCGCGGGTGAACGGGTACTCGCCGGGCTCGCCGAGCCGCTCCTGGAGGCCGGGCGCGACGTCGTCCTCCTCGTAGAGGCGCTTGATCTCGATCCCCGAGTCGGTGATCTTCCGCGGGTCGTCGGGCCCGACGACGGGTGCTATGTAGCGGTGCAGGTCCTCGTCGACGGCGGCCTGCTGCCGTTCGGACTGTCGGGCGGGCCGTCCGAAGCTGCGCCCTTCGCCTCCTCGGTTTTTGCCTCGTCCTTCGGCCTCGTGGCCATGCCGGACAGGATAGATAGGGGTTGCCGAGTGAGCGTTCGGAAGGCTCAGGTGGCGACGGCGATGGCAAGCTTGCCCTGGGTGTGCATGCCGGGCAGGTCGGAGAGGGCGGCGCCGGCCTCCTCCAGCGGGTAAGTCCGCTGGATCGGCACGCGGAGAGCGCCGTCAGCGAGCAGCCGCGCGAGCTGCTCGATCGCCCCGTCGGAGCCCGAGCCGTTCACGTTGTGCCGGCCCGGGCCCTCGCCCGCCGCGCTCGTAGGGGAGGCGACCCGTCCGGCATCGGCGAGCGCGGCGGCGTAGACCTCGAGCTCCTCCGGGGAATAGGAGACGGCGTCGATCAGGGCGGCGACGCCGCCGCTCTTGAGCTCGCGCGCCTGGGCCGCCACGTCGCCATCCCGGGGGATGACGTGATCCGCGCCCAGGTCCACGAGGTAGCCCTCGTCCTCCGGAAGGCCCGGTGCGATGACGTGAGCTCCCGCGCGCTTCACCAATTGGACCGCGAAGCTCCCAACGCCGCCGGTGGCGCCGACGATCAGGACGGTTTCGCCCTCATTCAGCTCCAGGACATTGATGGCGGCGAGCGCAGTCAAGGCGGCGACGGACGCCGCTCCGGCGCTGGCGAAGTCCACTTCCGCGGGCTTCTTGGTGACGTGCCCGCCCGCCGTCGGAACCAGGGCGAGCTCGGTCCAGGCGCCGTTGTGCACCTCGGGATCCGTCGCAGCCAGAAATCCGAAGACCTCGTCGCCCTTCGTATAGGCGTCGACACCTTCGCCCACCTCTCCGACGACGCCTGCGAAATCCCGGCCGAGGATGACCGGAAACTCGTACTCGGCCATCCCACGGAGTCCGCCGGAGCCGATCGCGTTGTCGACCGGGTTCACGGAAGAGCCGTTGACCCGGACGGCGACCTGGGCCTCGGCCGGCTCGGGTTGCGGGAGGTCGCGGAGCGCCGACTCAGAGTCGAAGTCCTCGAGGACGAAAGCCTTCATCCCGAAGATCATTGCACACTCAACTATCTCGGACTATGCCTGTCGAGTCGCCGGATCAGAAGCCGAAGATGCGGCGCAACTTCCCGGGCCGGTCCGGCCGAGGATCCTCCGCGGGCGCCGCCGGCACGGCGGGAGTTCCGCTGGCGGCGCCTCGACGGGTGCCGTCGCCGGGGGGGCCTCGCGCTCCGGCGCCTTCCGCTGCGGCACGTCGCCCATGCTCTCGAAGGGGCGCTTCTGCGGCGTCGCCAGCTCTTCGAGGACCGCGTCGAGCCAGCCCTCCAGCTTGGTCGGCTCGGAGGGACTCTCGGCGCTCACCTCGACCCGCGTCCCCCAGCCCTTCTCGGCCAGCTCGACCTCGATCCATGCCTGATCGCCGTCGCCGGCGGCGTGCCAGCGCAGGACCGACTCGGGCTTCCTCTGATCCACGGTCACCTCGGTGGCTCGTCCGAGCAGGCCGCACATCAGTCCCTGCATGCGGTCGGGCTGGTCGATCAGCTCCCAGAGCTCGGGCGGCGACTTGACCAGCGTCCGGCTTGCGCTCTTCATGCCCCGCCCTTTCGCGCCGCCCGACCGCGCTCCTGCTCCGCTATCCGAATTGGGCGAGATATTCCTCGATGGCCGCCGCCGCGCGCGGCCCGGACTGCCCGTCCCAGAGCGGGATCTCGGGTGCATTCGCCGGCGGATCGGCGACCAGCACGCGCTGGGCCGCCTCGCGGAGCACGTCCGGGTCGATGCCGACCAGCTCGTTCGTGCCCTGCTCAACGGTGATCGGGCGCTCGGTGGTGGTGCGGTAGGTGAGGCAGGGCACGCCGAGCACCGTGGTTTCCTCCTGCAGACCCCCGGAGTCGGTGACCACGAGGCGCGCGTTCGCCTCGAGGGCGATGAAGTCCGCGTAGTCGATCGGCTCGACGATCCGCACCTGGTCGGGGACCTCGATCCCGGCGTCGCGAACCCGCGCCGTCGTGCGCGGGTGGGCCGGGAAGAGCACGGGCAGGTTCGTGCCGAGCTCGCCGAGCACCGAGATCACCTCCCCGAGCCGCTCGGCGTCGTCGACCACGCCTGGGCGATGGAGGGTGACCAGGATGAACGACTGCGCTTCGACGCCGTGCGCGCGGAGCACGGCGTCGCGATCGCTGTCGTCGAGGATGCGGAGCAGGCTGTCGATCATCGTGTTGCCGACGAGCTGCACTCCGTCGCCGGCGATCCCCTCCCCGGCGAGGTTGGCAACCGCATCCTCGGACGTGCAGAGGAGGAGCTGGGAGACGTGGTCGGTAACGACACGGTTCACCTCCTCGGGCATCGACCAGTCGCGCGAGCGCAATCCCGATTCGATGTGCCCGACCGAGACGCCGAGCTTGGTGGCGGCGAGCGCGGCGGCGGAGGTCGAATTGACGTCGCCCGCGACCAGGACCAGGTCGGCCGGATGCTCCATCAGGTCGGCCTCCACTCCGATCAGGACTCCCGCGGTCTGCTCGGCATGGGTGCCGGATCCGACCCCGAGGTTGGCGTCGGGCTGGGGCATGCCGAGGTGCTCGATGAAGCTGCCGGACAGCGGCCGGTCGTAATGCTGGCCGGTGTGCAGCAGCCGCACCGAGACTCCGTCGGTTCCCTGAAGGGCCTCGACGACCGGGGCGGCCTTGACGAAGTTCGGCCGCGCTCCGACCACCGCGAGCACGGAGGCAGTCACAGGGCGGGAACCTAGCGCGACCCCGGGCGCTAGGGTCTGCCACCTGATGGCTGGCAACGAGTCCGGCGCGGTGGTGGTCACCGGGGCATCGACCGGCATCGGCCGGGCCACCGCCCTCTTCCTCGACCGCAAGGGCTATCGGGTCTTCGCCGGCGTCCGCAAGCAGCCCGATGCTGAAGAGCTCCAGAGACGGAGCTCCGACCGGCTCACTCCGATCACACTCGACGTCACCGACCAGAACTCGATCGCCTCGGCAGAGGAACAGGTGACCGAGGGGCTCCGCGATAAGGGCCTGGTCGGCCTGGTCAACAACGCGGGGGTCGGGGGCGGTGGCGGCCCGATCGAGCACATGTCACTCGACGATCTGCGGAGCGCCCTCGAGGTGAACCTGATCGGCCAGGTCGCGGTGACGCAGGCCTTCATCCCGCTGATCCGTCGGGCGAAGGGGACGATCGTCTTCCTCGCGTCGATCGGCGGACGCGTCGCGAGCCCCTTCATATCGCCATACAACACCTCCAAGTTCGGGGTGGAGGCGCTCGGCGAGTCGCTCCGCCACGAGTTGCGCCCCTGGGAGATCGACGTGGTCGTCGTCGAGCCGGGCTCGATCGACACCGAGATCTGGGGCAAGGGCAACGAGGCGGTCCGCGAGCGAGTCGAGAGGATGCCGGAGGACGCCCGCCGCCTCTACGGCCGCCAGCTCGCCCGCTTCGGCGAGGTGCTCAACGAGACCGCCGACCGCGGCATCCGGCCGGAGAAGGTCGCCACCGTGATCTGGAAGGCGATCAGCTCGGACAACCCCAGGCACCGGTACCTGGTCGGCACCGACGCCAAGATCGGGGCCCGCCTCAAGGGCGTCCTTCCCGACCGGGTGTTCTCGAAGCTCGCGGGCCGGCAGATGAAGATGCCGACCGACGTCCCGTCCGAGTAGCGGGCGCGCTAGGCGCCGAGCTCGGTGACGCGGTTCGGCAGGCCGAGGCCGGAGAAGTCCCCGTCGTCGCGGATCCGCTCGGCCGCCTCGATCACCGCGTTGGCGGCGGCGAAGGTGAGGCCACCGGCGGTGCTGATCCGCTGGGCTCCGGCCGCGAAGATCTCGTCGCGGCTCAGGCCCATCGAGAAGACGTTGACCGGCTTCGTGACCGCCTCGCAGATCGCCTTGATCCCGTCGATCTCCCGGACCCCGGGCGCGTAGAGCACGTCGGCGCCGGCCTCCTCGTAGGCGAGGAGCCGCTTGATCGTGTCCTCGAGGTCGGGGTTGCCGCGGAAGAAGTTCTCGGCCCGCCCGACGAGCATGAACGGGAAGTCGAGCGCCCGCGCCGCCTCCACCGCCGTCGCCACCCGCTCGACTGCGTGGTCGAAGTCGTAGATGCCGGCTTCGGGGTCGTAGTCCTCGATCGAGCCGCCGACGGCGCCGGCCTCGGCGGCGCGGGTGATCGCGCCCGCGGCGTCCTCGGGCGCCGGGCCGTAGCCGTTCTCGAGGTCGGCCGAGACCGGCAGGTCGGTCGCCCGGTCGAGCTCCGTGATGTGGGCGGTGACCTCGTCGAGGGTGAGGACCTTGTCCGGCCGCCCGAGCCGGAAGCAGAGCCCGGCGCTGGTGGTGGCGAGCGCCTTGAAGCCGAGGCCCGCCAACAGCTTGGCGGTCCCCGCGTCCCAGGGGTTGGGGATCACGAACGGCTCGCCCTCGTGCAAAGCGCGGAGAGCTTGGCCTTTCTCTTGCTGGGTCGTCGCCATATGGCTCCCTATACGAGCAGGTCGGGAACCAGGATGTACTCGATGGCAGCAGGGTGCTGCCTCAGCTCATCTTTCGTAGGCGCTCGAGGTGCCTGCGAGAGAGCTCGTTGGTGGCGCGGAGGAACTCGGTCAGCAGCTCGAGCTCCTCGGCCGTGAAGCGCCTCGACAGGCGGGATTCCCAGTCGGCCGCCATTGGCCCCCAGATCTTGTCTGCGCGGGCATAGAACTTCGGCGTCACCTCGACCTTTACCCGGCGCCGGTCGGCAGGATCCGAGACCCGCCGGGCATAGCCGGCGCGCTCGAGACGGTCGATCACCCCGGTAACTGCTCCGCTCGTCAGTCCCGCCTCCCCCGCCAACTCGCCCGCGGTCAGTCCACCGCTGTTCTCGATGATGTTGAGGCAGTGCAGGTCGGTTGGGTTGACGCCGAGCCGCTCGGCCGCCAGGTTGTCGAAGGCGTTGTCCAGGTTGCCCGAGATCCGGAACTCGCTGACGAGCTCGTCGATCAGGTCCTTCTTCTGCCTTTGGGCGGCCGACACGACAATCCCTTATCTACTAAGATGTTTAGCAGCTAAGTAACTCATCACGCAAGGGAAGCTTACTTTCCGACGCCGACCGAAAGGAAATCTCGATGGCGGACACCAAGACCAAGATCGACTGGCGACTCGAGCTGATCCAGGTGCCGGTCTCGGACGTCGACCGCGCCAAGTCCTTCTACGTCGACCAGGTGGGATTCAGCGACGATCACGACCATCGGGTGAGCGACGAGATCCGCTTCGTCCAGCTCACCCCTCCCGGATCCGCCTGCTCGATCGCGCTCACGACCGGCGCCCATCAGATGGAGCCCGGCAGCCTCGAGGGCATGCAGCTCGTCGTCGAGGACGCCGAGGCCGCGCGGGCAGAGCTCGCCGAGCGCGGCGTCGAGGTCTCAGAGGTCCAGGAGTTCCCCTGGGGGCGGTTCGTCTTCTTCAGCGATCCGGACGGCAACGGCTGGTCCGTGCAGCAGATCCAGTACCCGGGCCGGCCGATCCCGTAGACGGGTTGCGAAGCCCCCGGGGCGCGATACTGCCCGCGGGGTGTCGAGCGAGAACGTCGACGTGGTTCGCCGGATACACGAGGCGTGGGCTCGTGGCGACTTCACGCTCCGTCGACTGGGCCGATCCGGAGATCGTCTTCCGCACGCCCGAGGGTCTCAGGCAGGGCGTCGCTCGCGGCGTGGAGGCGATGGGGCGCGAGTGGACCGGCTGGCTCCACACCTTCGAGGACTTCCGCTCCGAGGCGTTCGAGTACTTCGACGCCGGCGACCAGGTGGTGACCTTCAACCGCTTCAGCGGCCGGGGCAAGGCGAGCGGGGTGCCGCTCGGCGAGCTCCCCGGCTGCGCTCGCTTCCGTCTCCGGGACGGGAAGGTCACAGAGCTCGAGATCTCCACCGACCGCAAGCAGGCGCTGCGCGACGCGGGACTGGACCCCGAGTTGGCGGGCAGCTAGCTCGGCTGCCCGACGAGGCGCTCGACGCCGGCCTCGTCGATGGTCCGCTTCAGCCCGTCGCCGAGGCCCACCTCGGGCTCCCAGCCGAGCAGCTGCTTGGCGCGGGTGATGTCTGGCTGGCGGACCTTGGGGTCATCCACCGGCAGCGACTCGAAGACGATCTCCGACCGCGATCCCGCCACCTCGATCACGGTCTCGGCGAGCTGGAGCAGCGTGTACTCGTCCGGGTTGCCGATGTTGACCGGCAGGTGGACATCGGACTCGGCGAGCAGGACGAGGCCGCGGACGAGGTCGTCGACGTAGCAGAAGCTCCGGGTCTGGCTGCCGTCGCCGAAGACGGTGACGGGCTTGTCCTGGAGGGCCTGGCGCAGGAAGGTCGGGATGGCGCGGCCGTCGTGGGGGCGCATCCGCGAGCCGTAGGTGTTGAAGATCCGCACGATGCAGGTGTCGACGCCCTGCTGGCGGTGGTAGGCCATCGTCAGCGCCTCGGCGTAGCGCTTGGCCTCGTCGTAGACGCCGCGCGGGCCGATCGGGTTGACGTTCCCCCAGTACTCCTCCGACTGGGGGTGGATCTCCGGGTCGCCGTAGACCTCCGAGGTCGAGGCGAGCAGGAGGCGGGCCCGCTTGAACTTCGCCACGCCGAGCATGTGGTGGGTGCCGTGCGAGCCGACCTTGAGGGTGTGGAGCGGCAGCCTTGCGTAGTCGATCGGGCTCGCCGGCGAGGCCAGGTGGTAGACGAAGTCGACCGGCTCGTCGACCTCGACGTACTCGGTCAGGTCCTGAGAGCGGAACTCGAACTTCTCGTCCCGGATGTGCTCGATGTTCTCGAGCGTCCCGGTGTCGAGGTTGTCCATGCAGATCACCCGGTGACCGCGCCCGAGCAGGTACTCGCACAGATGCGAGCCGACGAACCCCGCCCCTCCGGTGACGATGCAGGTGCTCACGGGCGAGCGAGGATAGCTCGGGATTTCGGCCGCGGGGAAAGTCCGCTCGCAGCTAGGAGCTCGTCTTCACGATCGCCCGGCCGAAGCCGAAGCCGATCTTCCTCATCCGGTGGAGCCTCCTGACCCCGTCGACGTCGATGTGGACCGACTGGCCGTTGGCGAAGCTGACGGGGCGTCGGGTGCGAGGATCGAACGGGTCGGTGGCGATGTTGTATGTCGATGGCATCACGAAGGTGACGAGGGCCCGCCCCTTGCCCGAGGTGCGGAACGGCGGCGAGCCCGGAGTGGGCGAGACCGGCGCGAAGTCGCAGAAGTAGAACTCGCCGCACTGCGGCGTGGTGGGTGGAGGCTCGATCGCCATCTTGAATCTGGTTCGCGGTGGCATGTGGGAGATCGCAACGGTCTCCGCCTGCCCCGGGGTGACGAAGCCGTCCGAGCGGACCCTGGCCTTGAAGAAGACGAGCTTCACCTGCTGCTTCGCCAGCGGCTGGGCGCCGACAGTTGCGGCCTGCGATCCGGAAGCCGCACCCAGCCCGCAGGCGATGGCAACGGCCAGGGTGGCCAGCGCGATCACTCCCCTCCCTACGGACACCGGCTGACTATGGCAGGGCGTTGCCGGGTCGGCAAGGAGGCGAAGATCGGACGATCGTCACGGCGATCGCGCAATTTGCGGAGTCTTTAAGCGCAGCGGTCTGTGCAAATTGCGGACCCGACCGCTGGCGGCGCGGGGCGAGTCGTGGCAGTTTTCGGCTCAGTCGGATGTGTCGGAGGTGAGGCGTCTGGGTGCGCTCGGAAAAACAACTAATCGAGTTCGGGCCGACGCCAGATCCGCAGACGAGGCCGGAGAGGCAACCGCCTCGCCCGAGTCGCGGCGGCGCGCAGCGAGCGCATTGATCGAGAGTCACGACCACGTCTTTCGGCGGACGGCGCGCCGCTATTCGATCTGCGGGGATGACGCCGAGGATGCCTACCAGCGTGCCCTTGAGATCCTGCTAACCAAAGCACCGCTGATCGAGGGGGACGCGCTGGTCCGCTGGATGCAGACGGTCACGAAGCGCGAGGCGCTGGCGGTGCGCCGCCAGCGTGAGCGGCTCTTGGGCTCGCCGCGGCCGCCGAGCGAGGACGACGACCGCGATCCGCTCGAATTCATCGCCTCCGAGAGTCCCGGGCCGACCGACCGGCTCGCTCGGCGCGAGCGAGTCACGCGTAGCGGAGAGGCGCTTCAGGCGCTGAAGCCGCAAGAGGTTCGTGCGCTGACCCTGAAGGCCCAAGGCTATTCGTACGCCGAGATCGGCGAGATCACGGGCTGGTCCTATACGAAGATCAACAGATGCATGGCGGAGGGGAGGAAGCGATTCCTCCAGGTCTTTGCCGACATCGAACAGGGCCGCCGCTGCGAGGAGCTCGCCGCCGCGCTCTCGGAGATGGCCGACGGTGAGGATGCGAACGGATCCGCCGACGCCGTCGAGTTCCATCTCAGGAGCTGCGCCACTTGCCGCGCAAAGCTGCGGGCCTATCGCGCGATCCCGGGCAGGATCTTCGATTTGATGCCAGGAGGCACGCTCCTCGATCAGTCGATGGGCGGCGGTCCGCACGAGTGGATCGCCGAGCGCGCCGGAGTCGCTGTGGACAAGGTCCGCGAGGCAGCCTACTCGGTGCTTTCGCACGGAGGCGGTGGCAGTGGAGAGGTGACGACGCTGGCCACAGCAGGCGGCACCCGCGGCGCCGGCGTTGCGGCCGTGGCCAAGGTTCTTGCGATCTGCGGCGCGACGGCCGCCGGCGGAGCGACCTGCGTGGCCACAGGTCTGGTGGATCCGGGTGCGGCAGATCGCGGTCCGAGCGTGCCAAAGCCGGCGCTCGAGCGGCCGGCCGAGCCGGCCGAGCCGACGGCGACCACGGTTGCCGACGACAGGCCGGCGCGGCCGACGGAAAGCGATCAGGTCGCCCCCACCGACGTGGGGGCGACCGCCCCAGTCGACCAGGAGCCCGCGCCGGTGCGGCAGAAGGTCCGCCAGTTCAGTTTCGAGTCGGCGCCGAAGCCGACATCGTCGTCGACCGCTAGTGGAGGTAGCGAGTTCGGCGGCCCATCCGGCGGGGGCGGAGGATCGACTGGGAGCGGCGGCTCCGGCAGCGGATTCGGGATCGAGAAATGAGACGGGGGACGATTGTCGAGCTGCGCGGCCTTAGGAGGCCGATGGCTCCAGTAGAGAAGTACGCAACGCGAGAGTTCCACATCGACCCAGGTCGAGGTCGCCGCAGCCGGCGGGTCATGGTCGCGATCGCTGCGCTAGTGATCCTCGTGCTGATCGGGCTCATTGCGCCGAGAGCCGCTCATGCGAACTACTTCGTCAAGGAGTGCACGCCGTCCGCCCAGCCCTATGCAACTGATCCGTACACGATCAGTGCCGGTACCTACCGGATCTCATACTCGAACGAGTGCGGAACCGGCTCTGGATACGGGCTTCGCCTCGACGCGCATGGCACGAGTGGGCCCGCGGGTCGCCTGGTCTGGCAGGTCAGCGCCCCTGGTGGAACGGTCTTCAAGACGGCCGAGGTCGACGTCCATTACGGGTCCGACGATGGGTACGGGCCCGCAATGGCCACGGCCGCCGGCGGCTATCTACCGTTGAACGGCGGGAACGGCCCCAACCAATGGGCCCACTCCTTACTCTCGAACACCGATCACTTCGGGATCTGGCTGATGTGCTGGCGCACCGGCCAGTCCTGCACGAGCAACCGGGCCTACGCATGGAGCACCAACGTCTCGGTTGAGGTTGACGATCTAGTTGCTCCGAAGATCACAGCGAGCGGGGAGATTCTCGACGGCGGGACCGTTTATGGAGTTCAGGCGGTCCAGGCAGCCGCAACCGACACAGGGGGTGGCGTCCGCTCCGTCACCGTCTACGTCAACGGCGTGGTTTCGAAAGTGGACGCGATCTGCATGCCGTCGTTCGCCCAGGGAAGCTATGAGCGTGTCAAGCCTTGCGCTGACGCTCCCGGTTCTCGGACGCTGCTCCTGGACACGCAGAACGATCCGGGGTGGGTCAACGGGCCGAACGACCTCAGTATCTGCAGCACAGACGCCGGAGGCAATCAGTCCACGCCGTGTCTCCGGCGCCTCGTGGACGTCGACAACTCTTGCCCCGCCTCCGGATCGCAACCGGCAGCACGACTCGACGCAGGGGCCGATGTAGGTGGGAGGCTTCGAGCGCAGGCATCGGTCCGATCTAGCGAGGCACCCGTTATCCGAGGAGCGCTGGCGACATCGAGCGGCCGTCCCGTTACCGGAGGGACGGTATGCGTTTACCAGACGATCGCGCTCGCGGATGCCTCCCGTGAGCTCGTCACGACGGTGACGACCCAGCCGAACGGACGGTTCGCAACGAAGCTCGACCCGGGCGCTTCGCGTGCCATCGAGCTCGTGTATC
The DNA here is from genome assembly GCA_963801055.1 of uncultured Solirubrobacterales bacterium. Taxonomy (GTDB): domain Bacteria; phylum Actinomycetota; class Thermoleophilia; order Solirubrobacterales; family 70-9; genus DASUPK01. Next base: position 131,059 of record CAWDDE010000006.1, read on the forward strand.
GCTACAACACCCGCACCCTCAGGCAGCAGGTGCGGCTTGAATCCGCGGTGGTGCCCTCCCTGTCACTCGGGGAGAAGTCCGTTGCGAACGGACAGCCAGTCCATTTCCGTGGAGCAGTGCCCGGACCAAATGGGGATGGCCGGGCCGTGACCTTGCAGGCCAGGGTGGGTCGCAAGTGGCGTACGTTCAAGCAGCTGCGAACCGACCAGGACCGCCGGTTCAGAGGCCTGTATCGCTTCACACAGACAATGGGCCGTGTGGGTTATGTCTTCCGCGCTCTCGTCAAGCGGCAGAGTGGTTACCCCTACGAGGCCGGAGCATCGCGAAAGCGCAAGGTTGTCGTGTACGGCTAGGGTTCCGTGCGGGGCTTTCCCGGTTTGGCAAGGAGGCAGGTGACAGTCGCGGACACGGGCGCTGGCCCTGGATCATCGATGCCGATCGAAATGCGCCAGCCCTCGCCTACCCGCCCGGAGAACTGAAGGACACGTCTGCTGCCGCCCGTCCCACCCCCTCCGCTCAAGGCACGCGCACCAGATGGACACTGCGCTTCCGCGCCGCCCGTCGCATAGTCCCCATCGAATGGTGACGGGTCGCTGACAGTATTTGTCGCCGAGACGTTGATCGTGGTGCCTAGGTCCTTGGCCGTCACGTTGCCCGGCTTGATGCTCCTCGACACGACGGAGTTCTTCGGCGCTTTGGCGCTGCCTGCGATCGCCGTTGTGCCACCGGCGATGGCGATCACTAGCGCGAGTGAAGCCGCGACATTCGCGTAGCTGAGATGGCGTCTGAGCCAATTCATCCCGTTTCCCTCCTGTAGCTATTCCTAGAAACCCGCGTCCGGGGCCGTCGTCGCGCTGACCCTATTAGGCGATGGTGGGTCTGAAAGTCTCCCCACGTGACCACACGGGAGCGGCTCCTTCTTGTGGGGACGGCGGCGATCACCGCGATCGCCGGGGTGCTGCGCTACTCGAACGCGTCGGCCGTCGCCGCCTTCGCCGCGGCCACGCTCGCGTTGGCGGCGCTCGCCTGGGTCGTGGCGGTGGCGACCGAGCAGGTCGGGTTGCGGTTCGGGCCGGCGGTGACCGGGTTTCTGCAGGCGACGCTCGGGAACCTGCCGGAGCTCTTCGTCGTCCTCTTCGCGTTGGGGGCGGGGGAGCTGGTGGTAGCGCAGACCTCGCTGGTGGGGTCGATCCTCGCCAATGCCCTGCTGGTGCAGGGTCTGGTGATCGTCACGGGCGTGCTCGCCTCCGACGACGACCTGATGCGCTTCAGGACCCGGCTGCCGCAGGACGCCGCGACGCTCGGGTTGGTGACGCTCTTCGTCATCGTCGTGGTCGGGCTCGCGATCGAGTCCAGCACCGAGGCGAGCCATCACGTCCAGGGACTCTCGATCGTGGGCGCCTGCAGCCTGCTGGTCGTCTACGGCTTCTGGGCCTGGGGCTACCTGCGCTCCGACGTCCCCCCGCCGGAGGGAGCACGGCCACGCCTTTCCCTGGGCACTTCGATCGGCCTGCTCGTCGCGGGCGCCGTCGGCGCGGCCTTCGTCTCCGATTGGTTCATCCACGCCCTCGACCCCGCGGTCGAGTCGCTCGGGATCTCCAAGGCGTTCGCCGGGCTGGTGATCGTCGGGATCGCCGGCAACGCGGTGGAGCACGTCACCAGCATCTTCCTGGCGGCCAGGCGCAGGTACGACGTGGCGATCTCGGTGGTGAAGAACTCGGCTGCGCAGATCGCCGCCTTCCTCTTCCCGGCGCTGGTGCTGATCTCGATCCCCTTCGACACCTCGCTCACCTTCGCCCTGCCGACCGTCTACATCGGTGCCCTTTTCGTGACGGCCATCGTCAGCTGGCAGATCACGGGCGACGGTGAGGCCAGGATCTTCGAGGGCGTGGCGCTGGTCGCGATCTACGTCGTGCTGGCGGCGTTCACGCTCTACGACTGAATTCCGGATATTTCGGCGCATCCAGCGCGCCAGGCGTCATCGATCAGTGGGGGATTGAGGTCGGTGCCGGAGGGTTGAAGTCTCAAGGCGAGGCGCTCCACCCAGAATGGATGCGTCCGGCCCGCGAGGGTTGGATCCGGTTCGAGTCCGGCGCCCTCCGCGCCTAAACTTGAGGCACTGGGTGGAGCACGGGACGTTGGTCCCGTTTCAACCTCGAGCGGCCCGCTTCGGCGGGCCGCTCGCTATTTAGGCCGCCGCCCAGCTTCGGTCGGAGCCATACGCGAACGCCTCCACGAAGCGCATGAGCGTCGGCGGCTCCCTCTTCGCCGTCGTCCTGCTGCCCGCCCAGCCGCCGCGGGTGAGCACGGAGAGCATCGAGTTCAGCTACGCGGAATCGTCGCCCTTGTAGGGGTAGAGCCTGCTTCGAGCAGGTCGCCGAAGTTGCGCTCCAGGAAGGCGTTTCGCAGGATTCCGTGGGGGTCGAGTTCGCGCTTGAGATCGAAAAAGGCGGCGGCGTGGTCGCCATACATCGCGGCCAGCGTCTTCTGCTCGGCGCACACGTTCTTCACCAGATAGACGCGCCCTCCGAACTTCTCGCGCAGGACCTCCGCCATCTCGCTGAAGGCCTCCTTGATGCGCTCGAGCTCCGCTTTCTCCGATGTCTCGAAGGCGTATGACACCGCGAACCCGGACAGGTCGGCGCTCGCGGACAAGAGGAAGGGGAAGGGGGAGTCCTTGGGTATGAAGAGGACGTCGTGGATCGTCGGGGTCAGGCCCCGCTCGAGTAGGAAGCCGTGCGTGTACTCGAGCCACTCGACCAGGTCGTCCCGCGCGCGGTCCCAGCCCCCTTCCGCCCTCGGATCGCTGGGGACGACGAATGTCTGCTGGATCATGTCGAGGTTGATCCCAAAGCGCTTGGCCGCGCCCCTGACCCGCGCGTTGCCGTCCATGAAGAACGTGAAGCCCTCGAGATCGTCTATGTACTTCTCGTCGTTGCGGTAGAGGAAGCGGAAGCAGAAGCGCCACAGAGGTCCGGAGAGAAAGCGCACCCTCATCAGCAACTCGACGAGGATGCGCACCGCAAGCCGGGGTCGATACAGCGCCATCAGCCGGCGACGTCGCTCGGGGGTGAAGGCCGACCGGAAGAGCAGGGCGGCCTGGGCGCCGTTCGCCCGGGTATCGAGGGCCGACGAGATGGCGTCGAGCTTGTCCGGGTCTTGCGGATCGGACTGCTCCAGATACGTCTGCTCGGCCTGCGGCACCAGGTCCGCCGCGAGGTGTTCGAATGTCTTGTATTTGTTGACCCTCGTCAGCACCCCGATCCGGCCCTCGGTCTGGCCGACCGACAGGACCCGGTAGCTGATTCCGACGACGGCGCCCAGATACCCCAGCCCTCCGATGACCCCTTGGAACACGCGCTCCTCTCGCGTCCAGTCCGATTGGGGAACTCCCTCGCGGGGTCGCCCGCATGTCAGGAGCTCTCCCTCCGTGGTCAGCAGATCGAAGCTATCGATCTGATTTCCCTCTTTGCCGTAGGCCGGCGAGAACCTCGAAAGACAGTCCCCCGAGAGCGTGCCCCCCGCCGTGGCGTGCTCGGTCGTCACGGTCACGGCCGGCGCCAGGCCCAGGGGCTGCAGCTTCGCGAGGATCGCACCCCAGGTCGCTCCGGGCCCGACGCGCATCCGTTTCTCGTTCGCGAACACCTCGATCTGGTCGAAACGCACCAGCGAGACGACAAGGTCGTCGCCGAGCGCCTGACCGTCGAAGGAATGCCCGCCCGCCCGGAACGTCACCCGATGCCCGCCTTCGCGGGCGTAGGCGAAGATGCGCCGCAGCTGATCCAGATTCTCCGGCCGCAGCACGTTGGCGCGGCTCGAATACAGCCCGGAGTAGCAGTCGAGCTCCTCCTCGCTGCTGGCGATGCCGGAGAGTGGGTCAGTGGCTGCGCTCGCCACAGCTCGGTCAGCCTAACGCTCTCAGAGGGAGTAAAGAAAGGCTCGGAGGCGCATCGCCTCAGCGGGTCACGCCGCTGCCGAAAGACGCCGACCGAGCGCCGGTCTCGGCTTCCAGCTCGGCGATCAGGCCGCGGGCGTCGATGCGCCTGGCCAGCTCGAGGGATTCGGCCAGTACCCGCTCGCGCGCGTCGGACTCGCCGCGCAGCTCATGGAGGCCGGCGCGAGCCCGCCCGAGGGCGACCAGGTCGAGCAGGGCGCCGATCTCCCCAGCGACGGCTTCCGCCTCGTCGATCAGCCCGGCGACCCGCTCCGCGTCACCCGGATCCCGGCGCTCGATCAGCATCTCCGCGAGTGAGCAGCGGACGCCGGCCGAATACGCCCTCACTCCGCGCTCCTCGGTCAGCCGCAGGGCCAGCTCGACCTCGGCGACGGCTTGCTCGGGCTCGCCGGATCTAGCCATGGCTTCGGCCCGCCACTGGCGGACGAGCGGCTCGAGGTCGAGTCCGACGCCGCGCTCGGCGATCAGGGTGAGGGTGCGCTCGAAACATTGTTGGGCCTGGTCGAGCTCGCCGACCATGGCGTGCGCTACGCCGAGCCACCCGGAGGAGGAGACGCGTGAGAACGCGTCGCCGAGGGCCTCGGCGATCTCCACCGCGTGCCTGGCGTGCGTGACGGTGTCGGTTCCGGCCGGCTCGGCGCCATACACGGCCATCAAGCAGTGGTACCCGTGCGTCCAGCCGAGCGACTCGCGGTCCCAGCGGCGGCAGAGCTCGGCGCCATCGACCAGCGCCTGCCGGGCCTCGCTGAGGCGCCCCAGCGACATCAGCGGTAGCGCGCGGAACGAGGCTGCCATCGCTCGAGGGTTGGCGACGATGATCCCGCCGCCGATCTGCGGATCCTCGGCAGTCAACTCCAGCATGCGGTCTGCCCCGGCGAGGGCCTCCTCGGGGCGGCCGAGGAGAACGCGGGGGTAGACGGCGGCGACCAGCGCGCTCACGATCAGGTTGGGATCTCCGACCTGCTCTGCGATCTGGACGCCCCTGTCCGCGAGACTCACCCAGTCCGGAATGTCGCCGCCGCAGGTGCCGACCGTGAGTCCGAGCCCCCCGTGCAGCGAGGGCCAGCGTCGCTCGATCGCCGATCCGTTCGGCGGTTTCCCGTCCCTCCTCGAAGAGCCGCCGGGACTCATCGACCTCGGCGCCGAGCCGCCATCCGATGGCGATCAGCATCAGACGGGAGGTCGAGCGGAGCCCGTCGGCCTCGTCGTTCGCGGGCAGCTCGGGATCGAGCTCGCGCACCCGCTGCCAGTGGCTCTGCGCAGCAGCGGGGTCGCTGAAACCGGCCCAAACAGCGGCGCGTGCGTGCCAGCGGGCCGCCTCCAGCGGCTCGCCCGCTGCCTCGGAGTGCTGCGCGATCAGGGCGGCGTGCTCATCGAGGCGGTCTGGGTCGAGCTCCTGCAGGGCGCGCGCGATCGCCGCGTGGGTGCGCCTGCGCGCTGGGGAGAGCTGCAGGCCGTAGGCGACCTCCCGCATCAGCGGATGCCTGAAGGCGTACTGCGACTCGGGGTAAAGCTCCGCCTCGAAGACGAGCTCGGCATCCGTAAGCTCGCGCAGCGCGGAGTCGAGTTCGGCCTCCGGCAATGCGACCACCTCCCCCAGCAGCCGGCGCGGGAACTCACGCCCGACTACGGCCGCGTTCTGCAGCACCAGCTTCTCGCGGTCGGCGAGACGATCGATTCGCGCAGACAGCACCGCCTGGACCGTCGCTGGGACTTCGATCTCGATCCCAGGATGGGCGAGCCTGAATACGCCCGGTCGCCCCTCGAGCACCCCGCGCTCGGCGAGCGAGCTGACGATCTGCTCGCAGAAGAACGGATTGCCGGCCGCGCGCTCGCGGATCAGGCCTGAAAGCTCGACCAGCGAGCGGTGCGAACCGAGCAGTTCGGAGATCAGCGCTGCGCCGGCCTCCTCGTCCAGGGGGGCAAGCGGCAGCTGGCGGTAGTGGGTGCGCCCCATCCACTCGGCCCGGTAGCCGGGACGGAAGTTGACCAGGGCGAAGTTTCGAGTTCCGGGGAGGGCTTCGACCAGACTCGCCAGGAATCGCTCGCTGGCGGCGTCGACCCACTGCAGATCCTCGAGCACGATCAGCGTCGGGGCATCCGCGCCTTGGGCGTGGACGAGGCCCCTGACCAGGGCCAGCAGTCGGCGCTGGCGGGCCTCGGGACTCATCGCCTCGAGCGGACGATCGGAGATCCCGAGGAAGTCAAGGAGCAGCGGGAGCTCCTCGAGAAGGTGAACGTCGATCGCCCGCAGCCGCTCCGCAACCCGCTCCCGCGCCACCTCGTCCGAGTCGCCCTGAACGACCCCGAAGAAGGAGCGCAGCATCTCGAGAACAGCCAGGAACGGCACCGCGCTCGTGTGGGCATGGGCGCTTGCCTCGATGACCGCCATCCCGCGCTCGCGGCAACGAGCCGCGAACTCAGCGCAGACACGGCTCTTGCCGACGCCGGGTTCGCCCACCAGGCCTACCGTTTGTCCCTCGCCGGCGAGCGCCAGTTCCACAACCTCCTCCAGGTGCTCGAGCTCCCTCTCGCGCCCCACGAACGGGGTCAGCCCGCGGAGGCGGGAGACATCGAGCGCGCCGCGTGCCGGCCCCACCCCCCGCAGAGCGAAGACCCTGAGCGGCTCGCTCGCCCCCTTCACCTCTTGCTTGCCGAGGTCGTGAAGATCGAGGTAGCCCGAGACGAGCCGGGCAGTGTGCTCAGTCAGGTAGATGGCGCCAGGCTCCGCCGCCGATTCCATCCGCTTCCCGAGGCCGACCGTGTGACCGAGCGCGGCGTAATCGAGGCTGAGGTCGTCACCGATCGCCCCCACCACGACCTCGCCCGAGTTGAGGCCGAGACGCAGCCTGAGGTCGATCTCGTGCTCTGCCTCGAGCCGGCTCGAGAGCTCGGCGACGGAGTCGCGGATCGCCAGCGCCGCGTAGCCGGCGCGCCTGGCGTGGTCTTCGTGGGCGATCGGGGCGCCGAAGAGCGCCATCGCGCCGTCGCCGGTGAACGAGTCGATCTTGCCCTCAAAGCGGTGGACTTGCTGGGAGATCAACGCGAAAAGGCGATCGACCACAGAGAGCCAGCTCTCCGCACCGAGGCGCTCCGCGATGCTCATCGAACCGACGACGTCACAGAAGAGCACCGTGATCAGCTTTCGCTCACCCTCCAGCGCCGCCGCGTCGGCGCGGATCCGGGCCGCCAGGTGCCGGGGCACATACGAGCTCGGCTCGCGTCCGGGTCCGGCCGGGGCGATCCCACCACCTCCAGCGGGCGGGAGCTCGGCCGCGCACACGTTGCAGTAGCGCTGGCCGACGGGATTCCGCTCGCCGCAACGCGGACAATCGATGGTCTCGCCGATCCGCGCCGCGCACTCGCCGCAAAACGTCGCGCCCGGGGGATTGGCGTGGCCGCAAGCCGGGCAGTCCACCCGGTGACTGTAGCGCTGGGCGGGAGGTTGGATCGGTCGTCTTAGTGGCGACTGCAGGGGTTTCTCATCCAAAAATCGGTATGACGCTTTCTCAGCCGCCGCAGGGCTGGGGGCCATGCCAATGCTTCGAGCAGAAGATGGTGATGACCGGGTCGTACCAGAGGGGCTGCAGGCTCGGCGTGGCGGGGCCGTGGCCGCTGGGGCCGAGGCGCTGATCCCGCTCGTTGATCAGCTCGGTGTAGTCGTTGCCGCCCCAGGTTCCGGGGAACTTCATCGGCTGCTTCATGTTGTTGACGAAGAAGGTCCGGGCGGGGAGCCAGTCCCAGCCGTAGCTCGTCTCGTCGCGGATGTTGGAGGCGTAGCTCAACACCGTGGTGGTCCCCCGCGGGACGCCCTTGCATCCGGCCCAGTCCGGGGCGCGCCGGTCCTGGGTTCGGGTGTAGTTGGCGTGTGAGCCCTCGGCTACCGCGACCAGCGGGTGGACGCGCGGCGGCGCGGTCTCGGCGAGCTGGGCCTTGGACCAGGCGACCCACGAGCCGCCGCAGTGGGCCGAGTAGCCGACGAAGAGCGGCGCCTTGCCCGAAAAGCCGACCGTGACGGCCTCCCAGTCGCCCTCGTGGCGCTGCACGATCCGGCCGCCGAGGATCGGCCGGGTCCACTCGTTGTAGCGGTAGAAGTACCAGTACTGGATCAGGGTCTTCAGACTCTTGCCGAACGGGCCGGTGCCGTTGAAGGCCTGTGGCGATCCGCCGGGCTGTCTGCGAGTGATGATCCGGACGTAGACGGCGCCGTCGCGGTAGTCGGGGATCTGGGTGCCTTGGTCGGCGCGGTCCGGCTGGCCCTCGGCGCAGTCGTCCGAGCCCGAGGGGCAGTCGATCGTGAGGTGGAAGCAGGGCGGGCGGGCGCCGTGGCAGGAGGAGGAGGTGGGGAGGTTGGCCGTCGCGGGCGCGCGCTGGCGCTTTCCATCCGGCCGGATCATGATCGCCGGGTGCGTCGTGTCCTGGAGATAGGAGTCGACGCTCACGGGCGCCCACTTCTCCGCGTCGGTCATCACAAGCACGGGCTGGTACTGCTCGGCGAGCTGGAGGAGCGGGACCCGCTTGGGGCTCACCACCTTGCCCGCGATCACCTCGTCGCTCGGGGTGATGCCGTCGCGGCCGTTCGCCTCGGAGCTGATCACGCCGTAGAAGGCGGCGATCCCGAGCGCCACGGTGGCGAGGACCGCGGCGCCGAAGCCGAGCCCGCGCAGGATCCGCCCGAGCCAGGCCGGGAAGGCACCCCAGCTGGGGAGGAACCGAAGCCGCGGGATCAGGCTGATGATCGCGTCGCCGACGACGATCACGCCGAGGCCGAGCACGGTGAGCAGGAGCAGGTGGCCGGCGGTCAGCCACTCGGCGTGGCGGATCAGCCAGTTGTGGCCGGGGAGGAGGCCCGCCACCATCAGCACGCGGAGCGCCGCCAGCACGGAGATCATCGCCACGACCGCCCGGAACCAGGAAGTGGCGAAGCCGCCGAGGCGGAGCACCACGGCGGCCATCCAGGCCACCAGGGCGACCGTGAGCATCGCGTTCGAGATCCCGGGCCGGTCCTCGTAGAGCGAGACGTCCGGACTGAGGCCGGCGACGACGATGATGATCCCGGCGATCCCGGCCAGGAGAAGGAATCCAACGACGATGTGCCCCCAGCTACCCAGCCCCCGCTGGAGCCAGCCCGCGGTCTCGCTGAACGCCTCCCGGGTCCGAGCGAGCTCGGGTGAGATCAGCAGATACCAGGCAGCGACCACCAGCGCGGGAATGAGCAGGAACGGCACCAGCCAGGAGTAGGCGACGGTGCCGGCGATCAGGACGATCACTCCGGGCAGGATCAGCGGCCGCAGGCCGCGCAGGAAGGCGCCGAGCGGCTCGGCGCCGGCGACCGCGGGCGGAAAGCGCAGGATCAGCGCGGCTCCGAAGAGGAATCCGGCGAAGAGCGCCGCCGCCTCGGTCCAGCCGAAGATCAGCGAGACGACGACGCCGGCGCAGAGCAGCACCAGCAGCGCGTCCCACGGCCAGTCCAGCCTCCGCAGCCAATCCCGTATCGGCTGAAGATCCAGCACCTTGGCGGAGCCTCGCAGAGCCCCCCGACGAATTGAGAGCGGACCCCGTCCCTAGACTGGGCGCGGGATGAGGGGCCCTCGACGAGCCCTGCTCGCTGGGGCGGTGGCGTTCGCGGTTGCTGTCGCCAGTGCGGGCTGCGGCTCAGGCGATGGCTCACCGCCGCCCAACCAGGGCAGCGCGATCGTCTCGATCGGGGACTCGGTCGCCTCTGGCGAGGGGAACCCGGCCCCCTCGGCGCCGCGCTGGGAGAGCCGGGCCTGCCACCGCTCGGCGACGGCCGGGCAGACGATCGCCGCCAGGGAGGTGCAGGAGCCGCATCCCGAGATCGGCTTCCTCAACTACGCCTGTTCCGGCGCGAGCATCGAGAAGGGCCTGCTGAAGCCCTACAAGGGGATCGAGCCCGCGCCCTTCCAGCCCGGGCAAGCGCAGATCGACCAGGTCCGCGACGCCGCCGCCCGCGCCAAGGGCTCCGGCGGGCTCGCCGCGGTGATGATCAGTATCGGCGCCAACGACGTCGGCTTCTCCAATGCGGTCAAGTTCTGCGACCTGGTGAAGCGCTGCTGGGAGAAGCACTTCAACCCGGACTTCCCCTTCGCCCCGGCGAGCGCCAGGTTCCCGACCTTGCAGGAGTACGTGAACGCGCGCCTGGCCGAGCTGCCCGAGCGCTTCAATCGGCTGGCCGCCGCGCTGGATCCGCTGGTGCCGGCGGAGCGGGTGATCATCGTCGACTACTTCGATCCGACCACGGCGGCGGACGGCTCAGACTGCACGATGCTCTTCGGCGGCGTCGCCCCGGACGAGTCGCGCTGGGCGCGTGAGCACGTGCTCCAGCCCCTCAACGCGCGCGTCGAGGCGGCCGCCGAGGACCACGACTGGCGGGCGGTGACCGGCGTCGCCGAGCGCTTCCGCGGTCACGGGCTCTGCGCCGGGCCCCAGCGCTGGGTCCGGACGCTGGGCGAGGGCCTGAGCGGCCAGCCGCTGCCGATCGGCCCGGGCGGCGTCAGCTTCATCCATATCCGCGACGTGATCGCGAGCACCGCCGGCACGCTGCACCCGAACGAAGCGGGGCACCGCCAGATCGCCGCGTTGATCACTCCCGTCCTGGCGGGCGTGCTGAACCCGTAGCCGGACAGCACCGACTCGAACGCCGTGCTCAGGAGCTGACCAGCCGGCCGACCGCGCCCATCAGCTCCTCCACCTGCTCCTCGGAGGCGCCCTTGCCGCCGCGCATGCAGTTGCGGACGTGGTCGTCGACGAGACCCAGCGCGATCTTGTTGAGCGCGGCCTGGGCGGCCTCGATCTGGGTGACGACGTCGATGCAGTAGCGGTCCTCCTCCACCATCCGGGTCACCCCGCGCACCTGTCCTTCGACGCGCGCGAGGCGCTTCAGCAGCTGCTCCTTCGACGCCGTGTATCCGGGTGTTTGGGTATTCGCCATGTCGGCAGCATACCCCTATGGGGTATAGTCGTCAACCGATGGCGGAGGTGATCTCGACGATCGGGGAGGGCTTCAAGCAGTCCTTCCTGATGGCCTACGAGGTTTGGTGGGCCCTGGTCCTCGGCTTCGCGATTTCGGCGATCGTGCAGGCCTGGGTACCGCGTCAGCGGATCGAGTCGGCGCTCTCCGGTAGCGGGATCGGCCCCCTCGCCAGGGCGACCGGCCTCGGCGCCGCCTCCTCCTCCTGCTCCTACGCCGCGATCGCGATCGCCAAGTCGCTCTTCCAGAAGGGGGCCTCGGCGATCACCTCGCTGGCCTTCCAGTTCGCCTCCACCAACCTGGTCTGGGAGCTCGGCCTGGTGATCTGGATCCTGATCGGCTGGCAGTTCACGCTCGCGGAGTTCGTCGGCGGGATCGTGCTCATCGTCTTGATGGCGATCCTGCTACGGCGGTTCGTCTCGCCCCAGCTCGAGGAGCAGGCCCGAGAGCACGCCCAGCAGGCGCAGGCGGGCCATGTGCACCACTCCTCGGAGACGGAGCGGGGCTGGAGGGAGAGGATCGCCTCCGTCGATGCCTGGACCGACGTCGCCCACAACTTCCGGGGCGACTGGACGATGCTTTGGAAGGAGATCACGATCGGCTTCTTCCTAGCCGGGTTCATCGGCCTGCTCGGCGACGACTTCTTCAACTTCCTCTTCGTCGAGGACGCGCCGTCCGGGCTGAAGACGCTCGAGAACGTGATCGCCGGGCCGATCATCGCCGTGCTGAGCTTCGTCTGCTCGGTCGGCAACGCCCCGCTTGCGGCCGTGCTGTGGTCCGGCGGGATCGGCTTCGCCGGCGTGATCGCATTCATCTTCGCCGACCTGATCGTGCTGCCGATCGTCGCCGCCTACATCAAGTACTACGGGCGCGCCTACGCGCTGCGGATCACGGCCCTGATGTTCGTCACCATCGTGCTCTCGGCGCTGCTGGTCGACGGCCTCTTCAGCGTGGCGGGCCTGATCCCCGACACCCGCCCCTCGCGCTCGGACATCTTCGGCTCGGTCGAGCTCGACTACAAGCTCGTCCTCAATCTGGTCGGACTGGCGGTCTTCGCCGCGCTCTTCTACCTGACCGCCCGCCGCGGTGAGCCGGAGCATGTCCACGGAGGGATGCACGCGCCGGAACACGTCCACTAGATGGAGATCTCCGCACACGCCCAGGCTGCCCGCTCGGATTTGAACCGGCTGTCGGTCGCGGCGACGAACCATTGCCTGACCGGCTGCGTGATCGGAGAGGTCTTGGGGATGGCGCTGGCGACCGCGTTCGGATGGGGGAACGTCCCGCAGATCGCGCTGGCGGTTGCGCTCGCCTACTTCTTCGGCTTCCTGCTCACCTCGATGCCGCTGATCCGCGCTCGGCTCGCGCCACGCACGATCGTCACCACGGCGCTGGCGGCCGACACGGTCTCGATCACGATCATGGAGCTGATCGACAACGGGACCATCGCCCTGATCCCAAGCGCCCTGGAAGCGGGGCTCGGAGACCCGCTCTTCTGGGGCAGCATCGCCGCGGGCTTCGCGATCGCCTATCCCTTCGCCTTCTGGGCGAACCGCTATCTGATCGCCCGTGGCCGTGGGCACGCGGTGGTGCACGAGCACCACGGTCACTGAGTCACCCGGCGGCGGGTCCGGTCTGCGTGGGTCCGGTCTGCTCCTCCAGCGAGAAGGGCGGGTACTTGTCGGTGACCAGGAGGAGCGCGTAGGCGACGACCCGAAGGCCCCAGCGCTGCACGCCCACCACGAAGTCGAACAGCGAGCGCGGGTAGCGCCCGGTGAACAGGATCGCGAACCAGGCGATGATCACGCAGACGATCACTGCGATGTAGAGGAACAACAGCACGATGTAGTGCGGGATCGCCAGGAACCACTTGACCAGCGGCATGCCCCGGGCCAGGTCGGTCTCAGCGTTCGGGTAGTCGATCTCTAGCCGGACGTACTGCTCGTCGTCGGTCGACGGGTACACGTCGCTCATCAACGCGCCATAGGCGTACACCCGCTGGGTGAAGTGCATAAGCTCGCGGTTCCAGTCGAACCACCAGCGCGGGTACTTCTTCCGGAACAGGATCATGAGAAGCGGCCCCCCGAACAGGATCCCGCCCGCGGTGATATAGGTCGTCCCGTAGCTGTTCCAGCCGCCGAACGCCGCGTGTGACACAGCCCCGAGCACGATCGCGATCGGGATCACTGTGAACAGCCGAAAGAAGGTGGTCAGCCGGTCCAGGTCACGGTCCGGGTAGTCCACCGAATAGGTGAGCGGATAGCTCTGGTCCATTTCTCTCTCCCAAGTTGGTTTGTCTTCCCGAGGCCGCACCCTACGCCGGAAAGCGGGATGCCAGGCACGATCGCGATCATGTGCGCGTGAACCATCGGATCGCCTGGCTCGACGTCTTCGCGGAGCGGCCTCTGGCCGGCAACGGCCTCGCCGTGGTCGACGACGCCGATGGCGTCGCGGACGAGGCGATGCTCGCCTTGGCTCGGGAGCTGCGACTTGCGGAGACGACCTTCGTGCAGTCGGCCGACGCCGAGGGCGCCCACTACCGCAACCGGATCTTCACGGTGCAGCAGGAGATCCCGTTCGCCGGGCACCCCTCCCTCGGCACGGCCGTCGCCGTGGCTCGCTGGCGCGGCCTGGAAGAGGCCAGCTTCGTGCAGGAGACCCAGGCCGGGCTTCAGCCGATCAACGTGCGGAGGGACGGCGATCGCTGGCGGGCCGAGATGGTCCAGAACGAGGCGGAGTTCGGCACCCCGCTCGACTCGGAGGAGGCGATGCACGCGGTCGGGCTCAGCTCCGCCGAAGCACATCAGGATCTGCCCCCGCAGGTCGTCTCTACCGGGCTGCCCACAGCGATCGTGCCGGTATCCGACGCCGGCTCGCTGGCCCGCGCTGCCCCGAACTTCGAGTCCATCGATGCCTTGCTTCGTGATGCAGAGCCGCGGGCCGGCGAGACGCCGACCTTCTATCTGGTCTGGGTCGACGAGGAGGCTGAGAGTGCCCGCGCCAGGATGTTCTCGCGCGCCGTGATCGGCGGGGAGGACCCGGCAACCGGCTCCGCGGCCGGCCCGCTCGGGGCCTATCTCTCGGCCCAGGCCGGCCGCGAGCGCATCGTGATCAGTCAGGGGGAGGAGATGGGACGCCCCAGCGTGCTCGAGGTGGAGATGGTGGAGGGCCGCCCGCGGGTGGGCGGGGGCGTGATCCCGGTTATCGACGGGGAGGTCAGCCTCCGATGAACGCGATCTTCTGGTAGCTGGTGAGCTGAGCACCTACTCGGGATCGGGATACTTAGGGCGATGCGTGACTGCGACGTCGTTGTCGTCGGTGCGGGCCTCGCCGGGCTGACCGCGGCGCGTGAGCTGAGCGGCGCCGGACTCGACGTGCAGGTGCTCGAGGCCCGCGAACGGGTCGGTGGACGAACCCTGAGCCAGTCGGTCGGCGAGCACCCCGAAGACGTCGTGGAGCTCGGGGGCCAGTGGGTCGGCCCGACCCAGCACGAGGTCCTGGGCCTCGCCAGGGACCTGGGTATCGACACCTACCCCACGCACACCAAGGGCAGGAACCTCTTCGAGGACAACCGCGGCAAGGTGAAGCGCTACCGCGGCACGATCCCGATGCTCGGGCCGCTGGTCATGCTCGACTACGGGCGTGCGGACCTGAAGCTGAAGCGGCTGATCAAGCGAATCGATCCGGATGCTCCCTGGGAGGCCGAGCAGGCTGAGCGCCTGGACGAGCAGAGCTTCGCCACCTGGATCCGGCGCGTCGCGAAGACCAAGACGGCGCGCGAAGCCCTCGCCACCGTCTGCCGGGCGGTGTTCGCGGTCGAACCGGCCGACGTCTCGCTGCTCCACGTCCTCTTCTACGCCGCGGCGGCCGACGGCTGGGACGACCTGCTCGACACCGAGGGAGGGGCGCAGCAGGACCGCCTCGTGGGCGGAACCCAGCAGCTCTCCGTGCGGATGGCGGAGGAGCTCGGCGATCGCGTCCAGCTCTCGGCCCCGGTCCATGCGATCCGCGCGGACGCCGGCGGGGTCGTTGCCGGGGAGATGCGCGCGCGCCGTGCGATCGTCGCCGTACCGCCCGCTCTCGCCGGCCGGATCGAGTACGACCCGCCGCTGCCCGGCCCGCGCGACCAGCTCACCCAGCGGATGCCGATGGGCTCCGTGATCAAGTGCATGGCCGTTTACGACGATCCCTTCTGGCGCGCCGATGGACTAAGCGGTCAGGCGATCAGCCTGCCGGGCCCGGCCCAGGTCGTCTTCGACAACACCCCGCCCAACGGCAGCCCGGGACTGATCGGCTTTCTCGAGGGGCGGGACGCGCGCGAGCTCGCCGCGGTCCGCGAGTCTGAGCGGCGGGACGCGGTCCTGCGCGGCTTCCAGCGGCTGTTCGGTCGCCGCGCGGCGCACCCGGCGCTCTACGTGGAGAAGGACTGGAGCACCGAGCCCTACTCGCGCGGCTGCTACGGCGGCGTGCTGGGCCCGGGCGCCTGGACCGGATACGGCCGCCGGCTCCGCGAGCCGGTGGGCAGGATCCACTGGGCCGGCACCGAGACGGCGACCCGCTGGATGGGCTACATGGACGGAGCCATCCAGTCGGGGCGGCGCGCCGCCGCTGACGTGATGCGTGCCGAGGGCTCCGCGGTGGCCGCTCCGGCCGGCGCGCTTTGAGCGTCAGACGATGAAGGCGACGTCGTCGACGTAGCAATACGACCAGTCCTCGCCGGGCTCGAGCGAGCTGACGATCGGATGGTCGGCCGCTGCGACGTGCTTGCTGGCGTGCCTGTTCGGAGAGGAATCGCAGCAGGCGACATGGCCGCAACTCCGGCAGACGCGCAGGTGCACCCAGGTCCCGCCGATCTTCAGGCAGTCCTCGCAGCCGGCGAACTCCACCGGCTTCTCGACAGTGATCTGGTCGAGGTGGGTGCAGGTAGCCATCTCGTTCGAGGGTAGCGAGAGGTCCCGCCTCTGCTGCGGGAGACGACCTAGCGGTGGCTGCCACGGCGGCGGATGAGCCAGACGGCGAGCGCGACGCCGGCCAGCCCGAGGCCCACATAGATCAGCGCTGAGCGGTCCTCCTCTTCCTCCTCGGCCGGCTCCGCGGTGGCGGGCGGCGGCACCGGGAAGGCGGTGCGATCCACGGTGTCTCGCGCCTTGACGCAGTAGCCGTACGCGGTCAGCTCGGCCGAGCCGAACCAGCCGTAACCGGTGGCCGACCAGGTGCCCCTGCGAGTGAAGTATCCGTCCGCGAAGAGGGCGTCATGGGAGCCACCGAAGCTGAATCCGCCGGCGATCAGCGCGCGGTCCGCCGGGCACGGCGGTGTCGTCGCCGTCGCCGCCTCGCCCTCGTCGACCGAGGCCGAGGCCGAGACCTCCGTGAGCGGGAGGCTCCGATCCTCCGCGCAATAGGCGATCGCGGTGAGCTCGCCGCCGTCCTGATCGACCGCGCCGGCGCTCACCCGCCATGCGGTCGTCCCCACCGCCCTCGACTCGGTGATGTAGTTGCCGCCGTACATGATTCCGCCGTAGCCGACGATTCCGGGCGTCGTGAAGTTGGTGCGCTGGAAGCCGCCGGAGAAGAGCTGGGTGCCCTCGGGACAGCGAGCCGTCACGGTCCCCGTCCCGTGCCGCCTGACGAACGTTGTCTCGTGCGGCGAGGCCGTCGGGACGAGCCCGCGTCCGCAGGCCACCTGGAGGAGTCCGCGGTGCGTGGTGGTGCGAGCCTTGCTCGGATCGATGAGCGTGGCGGTGACGTGGAATCCGCTCTGTACCCCGAGCCGCTCATAGGAGTGTGGGTAGATGCCCTCTCCGTCGCCGCCCAGGGGCGTCGCGTTGAACATGCCGCCGCCGAGTGGGGAGGTCCCCCCGGGGCAGTGAACCTCGAAGCGCGCCGTCTCGTCAAGCGAATGCATCCGGAAGACGCTGGTTGCGGCCGTGAGATCCTTGAGCGGGCCGATCCCGCCGGCCAGCGATTCCTGACTGAGCCCCCCGCCACCCTGCACGTAGACCGGGCCGTAGTCGGAATCGAGAACGAACACCCTCCCCTTCGCCCCGGCGCGAATCGCGAGAACTAGGCGGTTGCACTCGGTCTCCTCCCTGATCACGTTCACGAGGTCGAAGCCCTGCACCGAATCGAGGTTCGAGGCGAGCACGACCTCGATCCCCATCTCCCGCCGGAGCACCGCCGCGATCCCCTCCGGAGCCGGATAGCACTCGGTGTCCGAGCCGATCCGCTCGGTCGCCACGATCTTGAAACCCTCCTCGAGCTTCCTCGTGGCCTCGTCGTAGCCGCCTTGGAGAGCGCCGAACGCAGCCTGCGCAGAGAGGAGGAGCCCGGCGAGAGCGAGGATCGCGGAAAGGGAAGCTCTAAGGCTCAGCCGCAGCCGGTGTTGTTGCCACACGAGGGACACGTGTAACAACTTCCGGTCCGCTGCATCATGCCCCCGCACTGGTCGCAGGCCGGGCCGAGCTCGAGGTCGGCTCCGATCTTCGCCGGCACGACCGGCGGCTCATCGGTGAGCGCGGCCGTAGGGGGCTTTGCCTCGGTCGGCGGCTCCGCGGAGCCGTTTCCCTTGCCCTCGCCGTTCGCGTGGCCGTTCGTGTCGTCGATCGGGAAGGCCTGCTGGGCCTCCTTCTTGGCACGGACCTCGTCGGTGAGGATCCCGAGCTGCTCGAGGTAGTCGGTGTCGTCGATGAAGCGGCTGGCGAGCCAGCGCATGATGTAGTCGGGCATCGACTTCGCAAAAGGAATCTCGGGGTTCCGTGTGATGCCCTCGGGCTCAAACCGCATGTAGCTGAACTTGTTGACGAAGTCCTCCAGGGGGACGCCGTACTGGAGCCCGATCGAGATCGCCGTGGCGAAGGCGTTCATCAGGCCCTTGATCGTCGAGCCCTCCTTGCCGATGTCGGTGAGGAAGATCTCTCCGAGCGAGCCGTCCTCGTACTGACCGGCGGTGATGTAGCCCTCCTGCTGGCCGACTGTGAACTTGTGTGTGATTGATTGGCGCTCCCTTGGCATCTTCTTGCGCGCAGGGGCGGCCTCGGCCGGCTCGGACCTCTTCTCGCCGGCGTCGGTCTTCAGCGCCTGGGCGGTCTTGGAGCCGTCGCGGTAGATGGCGAGCGCCTTGAGGCCCTTCTTCCAGCCGTCGATGTAGGCGTCGGCGATGTCGGGGACGGTCGCCGACTCCGGCAGGTTGACCGTCTTCGAGATCGCGCCCGAGAGAAACGGCTGGGTCGCGGCCATCATGTCGATGTGGCCGGTGTGCGAGATCGAGCGCTCGCCGACGGCCACGTCGAAGACCTCGAGGTGCTCGTCCTTCAGGCCGGGCGCCCCGATGATCGTGTTGTGCTCGTTGATGTAGGCGTCGATCTGCTCGATCTCGGAGGTCGAATAGCCGAGCGTCTCGAGCGCCAGGTTGACCGAGCGGTTGACGATCTTCATCTGCCCGCCGCCGACCAGCTCCTTGAACTTGACCAGCGAGAAGTCCGGCTCGATCCCGGTGGTATCGCAGTCCATCAGGAAGCTGATCGTCCCCGTCGGGGCCAGGACCGTCGCCTGGGCGTTGCGGTAGCCGTGCTGCTCGCCGAGGGCCACCGCCTCGTCCCAGCTCTCCCGGGCCGCGTGTAGCAGCGCCTCTTCGACGAGCTCGTCGTCGATCTCGTAGGCGGCGGATTGGTGCATCCGCATCACCTCGTTATGGGGCTCGCGGTTCTCGGCGTAGCCGTCATACGGGCCGATCGCGGCCGCGACCTCCGCGGACTTGCGATAGCCGCGCCCGGTCATCAGCGCGGTGATCGCGGCGGCCATCGCACGGCCCTCGCCCGAGTCGTAGGGAATGCCTTCCGCCATCAGCAGCGCGCCGAGATTCGCGTAGCCAAGCCCCAGCTGGCGGAACGCCCTCGCGTTCCGCGTGATCTGCTCGGTCGGGTAGCTGGAGAAGCCCACCAGGATCTCCTGCGCCAGGAAGACGATGTCGACCGCGTGGGTGAAGTCCTCGACGTTGAAGGTCCCGTCCGGGTTGCGGAACTTCATCAGGTTCAGGGAGGCCAGGTTGCAGGCGGAGTCGTCGATCGACATGTACTCGGAGCACGGGTTCGACGCGGTGATCGGCCCGGTGTTGGGATCGGTGTGCCAGCGGTTGATGGTGGTGTCGTATTGGACCCCCGGATCGGCGCACTGCCAGGCGGCTTCGGCGATCTGGTCCATCAGCTGGCGCGCCTTCACCGTCTTGACCACGCTGCCATCGGTGCGAGCGGTCAGGTCCCAGTCCTCGTCGTTGGCGACGGCCTCCATGAACTCGTCGGTGACCCGGACCGAGTTGTTGGCGTTCTGGAACTGGACCGAGGCGAACGCCTCGGAGTCGAGCCGCATGTCGAAGTCGGCGGCCTTCAGCGCCGCCGCTTTCTTCTCCTCGTCGGCCTTACACCAGATGAACCTCTCGATGTCCGGGTGATCGACGTCGAGGACGACCATCTTGGCCGCGCGGCGCGTGCCGCCGCCCGACTTGATCGCCCCTGCCCAGGAGTCGGCACCGCGCATGAAGCTGACCGGGCCGGAGGCGATCCCGCCCTTGGAGAGCGGCTCCATCGAGCCGCGGATCTTGGAGAGGTTGATGCCGGATCCCGAGCCCCCCTTGAAGATGATCCCCTCCTTGGTGTTCCAGGCGAGGATCGAGTCCATGTCGTCCTCGACGCTGAGGATGAAGCAGGCCGACGCCTGCTCCTCACCCGGCTTCTTCCAGCCGACGTTGAACCAGACCGGCGAGTTGAAGGCGGCCTTCTGGTTGACCAGGATGGAGGTGAGCTCGTCCTCGAAGGCGCGGCCGTCCTCTTCGCGTGCGAAGTAGCCGGCCTCCCGGCCCACCTCGGCGATCCGGCCGGCGACTCGGCCGATCATCTGCTTGACGGAAGTCTCTCGCTCGGAGGAGCCGAGCTGCCCGCGGAAGTACTTCTGGGCGACGATGTTGGTGGCGTTCTGCGACCAGCTCTTCGGGAACTCGACGCCGCGTTGCTCGAAGACGGGACCCCCCTCAGCTTGGGGATCGCCGATGATCGCGTCCCGGTTCTCCCACTCGAGCTCGTCGTAGGGGTGCACCCCGGCCGTGGAGAAACGGCGTTCGATGACCAGGCCCTTCTCGGTCGTCCTTGCTGCCCTCGACGTGGCCCTGGCCATCAGCTGTCTCCTCTCACTCGGCTTTTGGGGTGAGCACTGCAGCATCCTCTGCGGTTCGGACGGAACCGGGGCCGTGCTTCTTCCGTGTTTGCGGGGATTTTCACGAGGTGCTCCGAGCGGCATCCGGAAGAGTTCCCGCAAACTGCAGATAGGCGCCGTGGTCGAGCTTCGCCAGTCCCTCGAGGCAGAGCTCCCCGATCCGCGCGGCGCTCAGCTCGCCCCCGGCGTGCCGGGCCTCGGCCTCGACGCGCTCGACGATCTCCTCCAGCCGGCGCGGATCGACGTCCCGCTTGTGAGAGGCCCGGACCAGCGCGGTGCGGAGCTTCTCCCGGTCGAACGGCTGACGACTGCCGTCCCGCTTGATCACCTCGAGGCTCTCGGGGACGGCCCGCTCGTAGGTGGTGAAGCGGTGACCACAAGACGTGCACTCGCGGCGGCGGCGGACGGCGCCGTCCGGCACGCGCCGAGTCTCGAGGGTCTTGGTGGAGGAGTCGCAGCGTGGACAGTTCACCTGTTCAAGTCTACCGGAGCCTAGTGTTCGGAGCTAACGATAAAGGCTGATACCACTACATGTAGTGTCAGATTGCGCCTGCCCGAAAGCAGAGCGTCCGACGACGAGGCGGTGGTCCGTGCCCGCCTCGCCCAGAACCCCTGGCCCGAGGAGCTGCTCACGATCGAGTCGATCCGACCCTGGTCGGTGTGGCTGCGCGGGCCGGATCAACCCGGCTCACCTTCGCCGCGCCCGGCCTGGCTATGGTTGGGCAATGGCCAGGGCGAGCGACGAATCACGTTCCAGCCCCGATCCGCTCGCGGCTGCGCGAGACGCGGCCGGGGCTGCCGGCGAGCGGCTCGGCAGTGCCAGGGCCGGGGCAGGGGAACGACTCGGGGCCGCCCGGGACGCGGCAGGTCAAGCAGGTCGCCGCGGCGCGCGAGACCGCCGCGTTGGCAGCGCACGAAGTCGCACACAAGCTCTCCCAGAAGCCACGCCTCCGCGGCGTCTCTCACCAGTGGGCGTTCTTCGTCTCGCTGGGTGCGGGCGCGGCTCTGATCTTCGCCGCGAGCGGCGCGCGCGAGGTGATCGCGATGTCGATCTACTCGTTCTCGCTCTCCGCGATGCTCGGCACGAGCGCCCTCTACCACCGCGTCACCTGGACTCCGGAGGTGCGGCTCTGGATGCGCCGCCTCGACCACACGATGATCTTCGTCTTCATCGCGGGCACCTACACCCCCTTCGCCCTTCTGGTCATGCACGGGACGCTCGCGAGCGCGGTGCTTATCGTCGTCTGGGCCACCGCCGCCGCGGGGATCGTTCTCAACCTGGTCTGGATCAGCGCCCCCTACTGGTTCAGCGCTCTGGTCTACGTGGGCACGGGCTGGGTTGCGATCGTGACCCTGCCGCAGCTCTGGGATGAGATCGGCCCGGTCGGCGTCGGGCTGATCGCTCTGGGCGGCGCGCTCTACTCGGCGGGGGCCATCGTCTACGCGCGCCGCAAGCCGGACCCGCGGCCGCAGGTGTTCGGCTATCACGAGATCTTCCACGTCCTGGTGATCGCGGCGGCCGCCGTGCAATACGCCGCCGTGGCGATCTACGCGCTGCCGGCCGGCTAGCGGCCGCTTGCGGCCGCGACCTGATGGCGAAGCCGTTCCTCGCTGCGCTCCTTGGCGGCCTCGATCAGCCGCTGCACCTCGGCCTCGCGGCCCCGCTTGATGAGCTCGACCGGGTCGGGGTCGCCGTTGACGATCCCCTCGAAGAACTCCTTGCGGTCCTGATAGGTAGGGAGGGTCCCCTTCGCCCAGGCGCGATGGTCGTTGAGGATCACCGCGAGCCGCGCGTATGGCTCGCCGTAGGACTCCCCGATCTCGCGCTTCATCCGCTTGGCGAGCGCGGGGGAGGCGCCGGCCGTGGAGATCGCGATCGCCAGCGGCCCGCTGCGCACGATCGCCGGCAGGATGAAATTGCAGAGTGGGGGCACGTCGACCACGTTGACCAGCATCGCCCGCCGCTCGGCGCCCTCTGAGACTGCGATGTTGACGTCGGTGTCGTTGGTCGCCGCGATCGCGAGGAATGCCCGGTCCAGGTCACCGTCCCGAAATTCGCGCCGCTCCCAGGCGATCGAGCCCTCGGCCGCGTAGCCGGCGAGCTCCGAGACCGCGTCCGGAGCGATGAGCCGGACGTCGGCGTCGCAGAGCAGCAGGCCCTCGACCTTCTCAAGGCCGACGTCGCCGCCCCCGATCACCAGGCAGGGGCGGCCCTTGAGCTTCATCGCGGCCATATATAGAGGGGTCTCGAGCATGTCCCGCACGCAGGTCTGGTCGCAGATCCCGCGATGGAACTGGCAGACACATTCCTTGCCCTCGAACGCCTGTGCCGGCATGGGGCAGAGATTAGAGGGGGTCAGGCCCGGGCCCCAGGGTCTGCCGAAGACCGGTCTCGATCGTGCGCTCCGCCCGCCAGCCGAGCAGCTCGGCAGCAAGGAAGGTGTCAAGCGCCGTGCGTTCCACCTCCCCCTCGCGGGCCGGCGCGAATTCGGGTTCGAAGTCATCGCGCCCCAGTGCCATCCCAACGAGCTCGACGAGCTCGAGGACCGACGTCTCGATCCCCGTGCCGACGTTGAGCGGGCCGGGCTCGTCGGCCGCCTGCGCCGCGAGGAGCGCCGCGACGACGTCCGCCGACGTGGATGTAGTCCCTGGTCTGCTCGCCCGTGCCGAACACCGTAGGGCGTCGGCCATCGCTGCCCGCCTCAGAGAAGATCGCCACCACGCCGGCCTCGGTCGCCGGGTCCTGCCGGGGGCCGTAGACGTTGCCGAGACGCAGGGTGGTGGCCGGGAGGCCCCTGGCTCGTGCGTAGAAGCCGACGTAGCCCTCGGCTGCCAACTTGCTCTGGCCGTAGACCGAGAAAGGGTCGCAGCGCGCCGTCTCAGCGAAAGGCAACTCATCGGTGCGCTCGGCCCCCTCTCCATATATGGCACCCCCGGTGGAGGTGAAGACGAACTTCGAGGCTCCCGCGCGAGTCGCCGCCTCGAGCGCGTTGACGGTGCCGACCACGTTCAGGCGAGCATCGAAGGCCGGGTCGGTCATCGAGCGACGCACGTCGATCTGGGCCGCCAGGTGGAAGACGCTCTGCGGCGAGAACCCCTCGACGGCCGCAAGCACCGCGGGGGAGTCGGCCACGTCGATCTCGGTCACCGCGACCCCGCCCTGCAAAGCCCCTGTCAGGTTTTCTCGCTTGCCGCTCGAGAAGTCGTCGAGCACCAGCACCTCGTCCCCGCGCGCGGCTAAAGCATCGACCAGATGGGAGCCGATGAACCCGGCGCCGCCTGTGACAACCGACCTCATGAGGGCAGCCTACGAGAGCGGGCTGAGGGCGTTGTGAGGGGTTTGGGAGCGCAACGGATTTAGGCAAAAGAGCGCCAAAACGGGCAGGGGGGAGGCGAACCCCCTGCTACCCTCGCCGACCGCATCGGCCGGGCTCGAGAGAGGGGTTGCTCTGTGGAGCGCTCTCGCACCCCGCGGGGTCACATCTCGAGTCGCGGCTACCGTGGAAGGGGCCACATGCGACTGATCGTCACAGAGAAGAACAACAGCGCGAAGAAGATCGCGGAGATCCTGAGTGGGGGGAGCGCCACCGAGGGCGCGTCCTACAAGACCCCGTACTACAGCTGGGATGGGCCCGATGGGGCCCAGATGACCATCGGGCTGAAGGGGCACGTCCTCAATCCGGCGTTTCCCGAGTCCTACAGCAACTGGCAGGAGACCAATCCCCGCGACTTGATCGACGCCGAGCTGATCAAGGAGCCGACGGACAAGAACGTCGTGCGCGCTCTGAAGAAGGTCGCGAAGGACGCCGACGACATCGTGATCGCCACCGACTATGACCGCGAGGGCGAGCTGATCGGGCTCGAGGCCCTGCAGGAGGTCGTGGAGGCCAACCCACATCTCGCCACCAGCGTGAACGGCGACTTCGCGGGCGTGAAGCGGGCCCGCTACTCGGCGCTCACCAAGGACGAGATCCAGCGCGCTTTCGACAACCTCGACGAGCTCTCGATGCCGCTCGCCAACGCCGGCGCCGCTCGCCAGGACATGGACCTGATCTGGGGGGCGACCCTGACCCGCGCCGTCTCGATGGCGACCCGCAGGTTCGGTTCCAACTTCCTCTCGGTGGGCCGGGTGCAGAGCCCGACCCTCGGGCTGATCGTGCAGCGCGAGCTCGAGCGCCGCGCCCACGAGCCCGAGCCCTTCTGGGAGGTCACAGCGAGCTTCGCGCATCCCGACGGCAGCTTCACGGCGGAGCACACCACCGACCGGTTCTGGGAGAAGGCCGAGGCCGAGGCCGCTGTCGCCAACTCGAAGAGCCCCGGCACCGTCAAGGAGATCAGCGCGAGGAAGAACACGCGGCAGCCCCCCGCGCCGCTCAACACCACGGCCTTCACCACGGACGCGTCGAACCGCCTCGGCATCACCCCCTCGCGGGCGATGCGCATCGCCGAGGACCTCTACATGGACGGCTACATCTCCTATCCGCGAACCGACAACACCGTCTATCCGAAGTCCCTCGCCACCAAGGAGCTCGTCAAGCAGCTCGTCGCGATCGACGACTTCAAGGCCGCGGAGTTCCTCCTCGACGGGCGCTCGCTCGAGCCGACCCGCGGCAAGCGGGAGACGACCGACCATCCGCCGATCTACCCGACGCAGGCGGTCAACCCGAAGCGCCTCGAGGCCCGCTCGGAGGCGCACCGCCGCGTCTACGAGCTGGTCGCCCGCCGCTTCCTGGCCACCTTCTCGCCGCCGATGGTCACCGAGTCGACCCGCGCCAACATCGAGACCGCGAGGGGCAGGGCGGATGCCGACTCCGGCGAGACCTACTTCGTGCGCGGCTCGGTCGTGATCGATCCCGGCTTCGCGGCGATCTACACCTACGCGCGCTCCGCCGACACCGAGATCCCGAAGCTGGATGAGGGGCAGCAGCTCGACCTCGAGGGCGTCGAGCTGGAGGGCAAGGAAACGCCGCCGCCGCCCAGGATCAGCCAGGGCAAGCTGATCGAGATGATGGAGGAGCGCGGCCTCGGCACCAAGGCCACCCGCGCCGACATCATCCAGAAGCTCTACGACCGCGGCTACGTCTTCGGCAACCCGCCCGAGCCCTCGGAGACGGGGATCGCGATGTCGAAGGCGTTCGAGCACTACGTCCCGCGGATGGCCACGCCCGACATGACCGCCGAGATGGAGTCGGAGATGGACCAGATCGCCGCCGGGGAGATGAGCAGGGACGCGGTCTTGGCGGACAGCCGCGACCTGCTGCGCTCGGCGTTCGACGAGATGGGCGATGACGTGAAGACCGAGGACGAGGACGCCAAGTGGCGCAAGTTCGCCCGTGAGGTCTGGGCCGGGATGGACCAGGACCGGGTCCTGGGGCCATGCATCGTCTGCCAGGAAGCGGGACGCAAGCAGCCCGACGGCTCCCCGAACATGCTGCGGATCATCAAGGCGCGCAAGTCGGGCAAGCGCTTCGTCGGCTGCCAGGGCTGGGACGGCGACAACCCTGACTCGCCCGACTCCTGCGACCAGACCTTCCCGCTCCCGCAACGGGTCAAGGGTCTCTACAAGATCGAGGAGATCTGCTCGGTCTGCGGACGGACGCCGCGCCTCCAGGTGATCCCCTGGCGGGGGCGCCCGTGGAAGCTCTGCCTGAACGACGAATGCCCCTCAATGGCCGAGATGAAGCGCAGGCGCGAGGAGCGAGATAAGGCGAAGGCCGCCAAGGAGGCCGCCGCGGCGGCTGATGGGCAGGCCGACTCCCAGGGCCAGGGTGAGGAGGCCGTGAAGGAAGCCCAGAAGATCGCCGGCCAAGCCTCGGCGACCAAGGTCAAGCGGGCGCGAAACGGTTCGCGCTCACGTTCGAAGACCGGCAACGGCGCGCGCGCCAAGAACGGCTCGCGCTCGAAGCCCCGGACGAAGAACTAGTTACGGGCGGAGATCCGCCGGCCGCCAGCGGAGGTGCAGGCGGCAAGCGTGCGACCGCTCGGCTGGGGAGGAACTCTCGACCTGATGCGGAGCGCCGTTCCCGAAGATCGGATCGCAACACTCGAGCGCGCAGCCATGCATACCCATTATTAATGGGAGGCGCAAGTCAGTGGCCCGGAAAACGCCCGCGGATTGCGCGAACTGCACACCGGCGGGGCGGCCCCGCTGGGGGCTGGGGTTAGCCTGAGTTGCGGATGTTCATCTCGCTCGAGGGGATAGACGGCTCAGGCAAGACGACGCAAGCCAGGCTGCTCGCGCGGGCGCTCGGCGAGAACGTCGTGCTGATGCGAGAGCCCGGGGGCACCGAGACCGGCGAGCGAATCCGCGAGCTTCTCAAGGATCCGATGCTCGAGCTCGACCCGATGGCGGAGCTGCTTCTCTTCTGCGCCGCGAGGGCCGAGCTGGTCGCGCAGGTGATCGCCCCGGCGCGGGACCGGGGGCGGGCGGTGGTCTGCGACCGGTTCAGCGACTCGAGCGTCGCCTATCAGGGTGTGGCGCGCGGGCTGGGAGTGGAGCGGGTCGAGGAGATCTGCGACCTGGCGACCGGCGGGGTCTGGCCGGATCTGACCATCCTGCTGCGCATCGACCCCGATCGGGCCGGCGAGCGGATTGGGCGCCGCAGGGCCGATCGGTTCGAGGGCGAGGGGATCGAGCTGCAGCGCCGGGTGGCCGAGGGCTATGACGAGGTGGCCCGCCGGCACCCCGAGCGCATCCGGGTGATCGACGGCGATGCCGAGCGCGGCGCCGTCCACGCGGCCGTGCTCGCCGAGGTGCAAGGGGTGAGGGCGTGATGGAAGCGGCGCGGCGCGGAACTCCCGTTCCCGCGGCGCTGGCCGAGGCGACCCGGCACCAGCCGCGGGCGGGGGTCGCCCTGGCGGCGGCGCTCGCCTCACCCGGCCACGCCTACATCTTCCGCGGGCCGCGGGGCTCCGGCAAGGCGGCCGCGGCGCGAGCGTTCGCAGCCGAGCTCCTCGCCGTTGGCGCCCCGAACCCGGAAGATGCCCGCCGTCGCGCGCTGCTCGATCCCTCGCCACACCCCGACCTCGTCTGGCTGCGCCCCCCGGGTGCGCAGCACCTTGTCGAGGACGTCCGCGAGTCGGTGATCCGCGCCGCCAGCCTCAGCCCCGCCGAGGGGAGTCGCCGCGTCTTCGTGATCGAGGAGGCCGAGGACCTGCGCGACGAGAGTCAGAACGCCCTCCTCAAGACCCTGGAGGAGCCGGCGCCGTTCGCGCACCTCATCCTGATCTGCTCGGAGCCGGAGCAGCTCGCCGAGACGATCCTCTCGCGCTGCACCCCCATCGAGTTCGGCCCGCTGGCGCCGGACGCCGTGCTCGAGTCCTTGGGAGCGACTGAAGGAGCGGCAGCCGCCGCCCGCCTCAGCGGCGGCGACGCCGAGCTCGCCCGCCTCCTGACCAGCGCGGGCGGCGCGGCTCTTCGGGCGACCGCCGAGGCCGCCGCCCGGGCCCCGCGCTCGGAAGCCGGCGCAGCGGAGCCCTGGCGCGAGCTGCTCGAGGCCGCCAGCGAGGCGGGCGAGCAGGCGGGCGCCGAGGAAGAGCGCCGGCTGCTCGAGGAGGGCGAGACCGCGGCTCGGCGCGGCCGGAAGGGGAAGCTGACGCGCGAGGCGATCGAACAGGTGAGGCGCACCGAGCGCCGCGCCCGTACCCAGGCACTCGACCTGGGCCTCGCACTCTGCTGCGCCTGGTACCGCGACCTCGCCGCGATTGCGGCCGGTGCCGAGGACGTGGTGCTCAACTCCGACCGCCTCGATCAACTGGCCGAGGACGCGGAGGGACTCGACCCGGCACGCGCCCGCGCCGCCCTCGAGTGGGTCCTCGACACGCGCCGGCGCCTGCGCGTCAACGTCTCCGAGGAACTTGCCCTCGAGGCCCTCTGGCTGCGCCTGGCTGCGACCCTTGCAGCGGAAGTGTGAGCAAGCGGTAACAATCTGTGCACCATGGCCGAGGGGAATGCGAGGGTGCTCCGAGGCGAAGCCGAAGGAACAACCCGTTTCATGAAGCGTGGGGAGAGAGGCCGCCGGATTCCGATGCGGCTCTGGCTCGGCGCGGCCTTCGCGCTGGTCAGCCTGATCACCGCGGCTTCCGTCTACGTCTTCGTCGACGACTCCTCCGGTCGCACCCTGCAGAGCGAGTCCGCGGACCTGGCCGTCGGCAAGACCTCCGGCCTCGCTGACGACCTCGGCAGCGTCGACAAGCTGCACGCCGCGAACGTTCTCGCCCAGGTGAACAGCAGGACATTCAATGCCTGGGCGCTCAACCGGCATGGACACCCACTTGCTCCGGGCCAGGATCTCGCCGGTCTCGCCGCCGTGCAGCAGCGGCCCGAGGCCCTTCGTGTGGCACTGGACGGGCGGCGCTACAAGGCGAGTCTCCCCGACAACGTCACGATCGCCGCGGCTCCGATCTTCGGCGACATGAAGGTGCCCGTCCGCGGGGCGGTGATCGTCAGCGCCGAGCCACCCCCCTCGCTGACCCACGCGTTCGACGAGCTCCAGGGCGACCGCCTACGGGCGTTGCTGATCGCGACCGCGATCGGCGTGCTGGTCGGCTTCCTTGCCTCCTCGCTGATCGCGATCCGGATCCGGCGCCTGGCCAGGGCGGCAGAGCAGATGGCCGCTGGCCGCTTCGACGTCCCGGTACCGCCCGGCGGAGGCGACGAGATCGGGGACCTGACGCGCTCCCTCAACACGATGCGGAAGGAGCTACGCCAGAGCTTCAGCATGCTCGCCACCGAGCGCGACCGCCTCTCGGCGATCTTCGACGGGCTGACGGAGGCGGTGATCGTGGCCGGCGAGGATGGCACCGCCCGGTTCACGAACCCCGCGGCCGCCCGCCTGCTGCGAAACGGCAGACCCGCCCCGGCCCTGATTCCGTCGTTGCGGCGGGCGGCGGAGCAGGGCTCGGACGAGATCCCTGTGCTCCCCATCGACGGCCGCCTCTACGGGGTGCAGGCGCGCCGGGTCCGGGCCGAGCAGGCGGTGCTGCTGGTGGTCCGGGACCGGACTGAGGAGCTCAAGCGCGAGCAGGCAGAGGCCGAGTTCGTCTCCAACGCGGCGCACGAGCTGCGCAACCCGCTGGCGGCGATCATGAGCGGCATCGAGGTCCTGCAGAGCGGGGCGAAGGACGACCCCGAGGTCCGCGACCGCTTCCTGATCCGCCTCGCGCTCGACGCCGAGCGGATGACAAGGCTGACCCAGTCGCTGCTCACCCTGGCGCGGGTCGAAGCCGCCGGCGAGCGCGATCCAACCCAGGTCGTCGACGTCTCCCTCGCGGCGGAGGAGGCGACCGAGTGGATCGAGACCCCCGAGGGCGTGGAGCTCCGCGCTGAGGTCGAACCCGACCTAGTCGCGGAGGGCGATCCGGTCCTGCTTCGCCAGGTGATGATCGGGCTGCTCGCCAACGCCTGCGCCTACACCCCGGCGCCGGGCACGGTTACGCTTCGCGCCTCGCGGGGGCAAGAAGCCAGCGTGACGATCGAGGTAGAGGACACCGGAAAAGGGATCCCAGCCGAGGAGCAGGATCGCGTCTTCGATCGCTTCTATCGGGGCTCGGGCGTGCTCGAGGGCGAGGGCTTCGGCCTCGGGCTGTCGATCGCGAAGCGCATGGTGAACGTGATGGGTGGGGAGATCGGGCTGCGCTCGGAGCCCGGCAAGGGCAGCACCTTCTGGGTGCGCCTGCGAGCCGCCAAGCCGACCCCCACACCGGTCGCATGAACCCAGCGCCTCCCGCCTCCAACCGGATCCTCGTCGTCGACGACGAGCTCTCGGTCCGCGAGTCCGTCGGCTATGCGCTCGAGCAGGAGGGCTTCCAGGTCACCCTGGCGGCGAACGGAGAGGAGGCCGAGGGACAGATCTCGGACGACTCCTTCGACCTGCTGATCCTCGACATCATGATGCCGGGCAAAAGCGGCCTCGATCTCTGCCGCGAGGTCCGCGCCCACAGTCCGGTGCCGATCATCCTGCTGACCGCCAAGGACGCGGAGGTCGACAAGGTGGTGGGACTCGAGGTCGGTGCCGACGACTACGTCACCAAGCCGTTCTCGGTGCGCGAGCTGCTCGGCAGGGTCAGGGCACAGCTGCGCCGCCGCGAGCTCGACCGCTCAACCGGTGCCGAGGGGGCCGCGATCGAGACGGGGCCGGTCTCCATCGACTTGGCCCGGCACCTGGTCACGGTGCGGGGCGAGCCGATCAACCTGACCCGCTCAGAGTTCCAGGTCCTCAGGCTGCTGGCCGAGAGCCCCGGCCAGGTCTTCTCGCGGAAGGAGATCATGGAGGAGCTCTGGCAGACGGAGTTTCGTGGCGACGTCCGCGCCTGCGACGTCCACATCTCGAACCTCCGCCAGAAGGTCGAGAGCGACCCGCAAAATCCCGAGCTGGTCCTCACCGTGCGCCGGGTGGGCTACCGGTTCGCCGAGCACGCCACCTAGGTATCGCCTCGCCCTCCCGCGGGAGCTTCGGCTGCCAGAAGGGCGACGATAATCCCGCTGTGGCGGATGACGTCGGTGAACTCGAACGAGGGCGTCAGGCCTTTGCAGACCACGCGTGGACGGACGCCTACGAGTCGCTCGCGGCCGCCGAACGGTCGAACCGGCTCGGAGCGGAGGACCTTGAGCTGCTCGCAACCACGGCCTACATGCTCGGGCGGGAGGAGGACTACCTGCGACTGCTGGAGCGAGCCTACCGCGCGCATCTCCACACGGGCGAGGGGCTGGCCGCGCTTCGCTGCGCCTTCTGGATCGGCGTTACCCTCGCATCCGGTGGGGAGATGGGTCGCGCCGGCGGGTGGATCGGTCGCGCCCAGCGGCTCCTCGAGCGCGAAGGGGGCGACCGGGTTGAGCGGGGCTATCTGCTCCTACCGCGCGTCTTCGAGCTGGAGGGGAGCGGCGACCTGGAGGCGGCCGCCGCAACCGCGGCCGAAGCGGCGGCAATCGGGGAGCGCTTCGACGACCCGGATCTGTTCGCCCTGGCCGCCCATGAGCAGGGACACATCCTGATCCGGCTCGGGCGCCTCAAGGAGGGCCTGGTGCTGCTGGACGAGTCGATGGTGGCGGTCACCGCTGGCGAGCTCTCCCCGATCGCCTCCGGGATCGTCTACTGCGGAGTAATCCTCGCTTGCCAGGATGCCCACGAGCTTCGCCGTGCGCAGGAGTGGACTACCGCCCTGAGCGGCTGGTGCGAGCGCCAGCCCGACCTGGTCGCCTTCACTGGACGCTGTCTGGTGCATCGCGCCCAGATCATGCAGCTGCGAGGCGCCTGGTTGGAGGCGATCGAGGAGGCACGACGGGCAGCCGAGCGCTGCCTGCGGGCAGAGAACCCGGCGGCGGCAGGGGAGGCCTGCTACCAGCGGGGGGAGATCCACCGCCTGCTGGGGGATTACCGGGCGGCCGAGGAGGCGTACAGGGAGGCGAGCGGACACGGGTGGGAGCCGCAGCCGGGCCTTGCCTTGATGCGCCTGGCGCAGGGGAAGGCCAGCGCGGCTGCAGCAGCGATTCGCAGGGTGGAAGCCGAGATCTCAGAGCCCGGTATGCGGGCCGGACTGCTGCCCGCATACGTCGAGGTCATGCTCGCCGTCGATGAACAGGACGC
The DNA here is from genome assembly GCA_963801055.1 of uncultured Solirubrobacterales bacterium. Taxonomy (GTDB): domain Bacteria; phylum Actinomycetota; class Thermoleophilia; order Solirubrobacterales; family 70-9; genus DASUPK01. The sequence continues at coordinate 162,794 of CAWDDE010000006.1, forward strand.
CGCTCGCGCAGCCTCCGGAGAGCTCGAGTCGATCGCCGAGGGCCACGAGAATGGCGCCCTTGGGGCGATGGCCGCCCAGGCCCGGGGGGCGGTCGAGCTCGCTCGGGGCAACCCCGGCGCCGCTCTGGTCTCGCTCCGCAGGGCGGGCGAGGTATGGCACCAACTGGAAGCGCCCTACGAAGCGGCACGCGCGCGGGAGCTCGTCGGGCTTGCCTGCCGGGCCCTGGACGACGAGGAGACGGCCACGCTGGAGCTCGAGGCGGCCGGCGGCGCTTACGCGCAGCTAGGTGCGATGCCGGACGTCACCCGGATCGGCTCACTCACCGGCGGTGGCCGCGGCCTCACCCATGGGTTGACCGGACGCGAGCTCGAGGTGCTGCGCCACCTTGCCGCCGGCAAGACCAACAAGGCGATCGCCACCGAGCTCGTGCTCAGCGAGCGCACGGTGGACCGTCACGTGAGCAACATCTTCGCCAAGCTCGGTGTTTCCTCGCGCACCGCGGCTACCGCCTACGCCTACGAACACCGGTTGGTCTGAGCGCGTGGGTGAAACCACCCAGGCTGCCCCATGGCGGAAGTTGGGTGGTTCAGCCGATGTGGGACAGCCCCGGCGCGCCTAGCCTCAGCCTCCACCTGTTCAAACGAAAGGGGCGCGAAATGCCGAACGTATCCAAGGCCACAGCTTCCGAGAGGATCGCGTTCGAAGGGCTCGACGTACGACTAGAGAACCTCGAGGGCGGCTACTCGGTTTGCTTCGAATCTCACACCGAAGACATCGATCTGGCGGAGCTGTTTCGCGGCCTCCCCAACGATCGCGCTCAGCTTCCCCGCTGGGGCTACGTGATCAAGGGGCAGGTCGGTTTCCGCTTCTCCGACCGCGAGGAGACCTACGAGGCCGGCGACGCGTATTACGTCCCACCAGGCCACACCCCTGTCCACTACGCCGGGGCCGAGATCGTCGAGTTCAGTCCAACCGAGATCCTGGGCGAAACGATGCCCGTCGTGATGAAGAACCTGCAGGCAGCCGGAATCGAGGTGGGAGGCTCGCCGAGGCGTTGAGAAGGGAGAGGCCCTACCTCCTCTTCTTTTGCTTGCACTTCTGCGACGCGCTGTCCGTCAGCGTCTTGCCGCTCTCGTACGTGATGGTCTCGGTCGTCGTCCAGGTGCGCGACTTCGAACACCGGATGGAGATCAGGAACGTCTTCTTGACTTTGCCCGTCTTCTTGTCCTTCTTCTTCCGGGTGACGACCGGGTTGAGCGTGGTGTCGAAGTGCTCGCTCACCATGCCTTGGATCGGCGGAATCTGCAGCGTTAGAGTTTTGCCTCGGACGATGCCATTCAGGATCGGCTTGGTTGGGACGCCCGCGATGTCGAGGTGCAGATAGAGCGACGGGTTACCGCCCGACGGCACACCCTTGAACGCCGTGATCACCCCGTTCAGGGTCCGGCCGTCCAGGCTCCTGCCCACGCTGCTTCCCTCTCCGACGATCGACCGGGAACAAATTGCCCTGGCGGCGGCCGTGGACTTGCCCGTGAGGGACGCCAGACTGCACTCCGGCAGGTTGCCCGGATCGACCGCGACGTCCTTCGGGAAGGTGATCAGGCTCTCGACCGAGGGTGGGGTCGCGTAACACGTGAGCGCATTGCCCGTCGTACACCCCGGCTGGCCAAACAAGGCGCCCGCGTGCGCTTCATTGGTTTCGATAAAGACCTTCGCTGGTCCGGGCCTCTTCTCGTCCTGCTTCGCTGGCGTCCATTGCGAGCCGATGCTCAGGCTGGTGACCTCCGCCGCGGCGACGCTCGAAGAGCCTAGGGCGCCGACCAGGCCGACGATCATCCCGATCACGTATTTGCGCATTCGTCTACGTCTCCTCTTCCCGGTTAGTCTCGCCTATGGGAGGCGTGGTCGAGCAAAGGTACGGTCCACTAGCGCGCTTTGCCCGCCACCCGTCGCCGCGGGTCGCCCGCTTCCGCTAAGGCTTGAAGCCGGTTCGTTCACGTCGAGGCCATCAATAGTGAGCCCGCGGGGCGAGCCGGGCAACTGACGACGACGGATCGCCGAATCGGTTCAGGAGCGAGGCAGGCGTTCCCTGACCGCCTCGCTGATCCTCCGCTCGAAGTCCGGTGCCTCGTCGACGAGGCGGTTGAAGACATCGGATGGAACAACCAGCAGCCGGGCCGGTGAGGTGGCGATCACCGTTGCGAGGCGGGTGTAGCCGTAGCCGGCGCCCCAGTCGAGCGCCGCCAGCTCGCCGAAGAACTCGCCGACCCTCATGGTCCGCACCACCTCGCCATCGACCTCGGCGCGCGCCTCACCCTCGAGAATGAGGTAGAAGTCTCGTCCCCCACCCCAGCGGGTGGTGACCCTCTCATTCTCCTCGACCTGGACCGTCCGTGCTGTCCCGGCGAGCAGCTCGATCTGGTCGTCGTCCAGGCCGTCGAGGACCTTGAGTGCGCGCAGCTCGCTGGGGTCGACCCGATCGGCCGAGTCGCCACCGACGACGAGCGGCTGGTGTCGGTCCGCCGTCGGCTCCTGCAGATCGACGGACGCGGCGGCTGGGGCCTGCTTATCGAGCGCCGACCGCTCGAGCCAATCGAGGACGTGCCGGACGTCGCGTTCGGTGCTCGTGTGGTTGAGCACGCAGAGCCTGATCGCGTAGCGGCCGCGAAGCCGGGTCGAGGAAACGAGGCCCTCGCCGCTTTGCTCCAGCGCCGAGACGAGGCGGCGGTTCAGCGCCTCTACCTCGGCCTCGGAGCGGTCCCCGCCGAAGCGGCGGCGAAAGCAGACGATCCCCAAGCGGGCTGGACGCAGCAACTCCAGCTCCTCGCTTTCTCCAACCAGGTGCTCCGCCAGCTCGGCGAGGTCGAGGGCGCGCTCGATCGCCTCGCGGAACGCGCCGACACCGAAGGTCTGGATGGAGAGCCAGAGCTTGAGGCTTCGGGCCATCCGGCTGAGCTGCAGGCCACGATCGGCGAAGTCCACCTCAGCGCCGCGTGCGTCCTTGAGGTAGTCGGGAGCGATCCGGAAGGCCTCCTCGAGCAGCCGGCCCTCGCGAACCAGCACGCACCCGCACTCGAAGGGCTGATACAGCCACTTGTGTGGGTCCAGCGTGATCGAGTCGGCGCGCTCGATGCTGGCGAGCCAGCGCTTGCCGCGCTCGGTGAGCGCGGCGAAGCCGCCATAGGCGCCGTCCACATGCAGCCAGGTGTCGTTGGCGCGACAGGCATCCGCCAGCTCGCCAAGCGGGTCGATCGCCCCGGTGTTGGTCGAGCCCGCCGAGGCGCAGACGATCAGCGGACGCCGGCCGGCCTCCCGGTCGGTGGCCATCGCCCCCGCGAGGGCGTCGGGGCGCATCCGGAACTCGTCGTCGACGGGCAACACGCGTAGCTGCTCGGGGCGGAAGCCGAGTGTGCGCGCCGCGCGCGCAACCGAGGAGTGGCTCTGGTCGGAGGCGTAGACGACGAGGTCATCGCGCATCGGCCCGACCAGCGACTCGCGCGCGCAGGCGAGCGCCGTCAGGTTGGCCGCTGAGCCGCCCGAGACGAGGATGCCCGCGGCTGCCGCTGGATATCCGATCCACTCGGCGAACCAGCCGAGTACCGTCAGCTCGAGCTGGGCGAGGCCCGAGGAGTCCATCCAGTTGCTCGCCTCGATGTTGAGCACGCTTGCCATCAGGTCGCCGAGCGCCCCGGGGAAGGTGCTGTTCCCCGGGATGTAGGCGAAGTAGGCCGGGTGCCCGAGCCGGCTGCCGAAGGGGAGGACGTTCGCCCGCAGCTCGTCGAGGACCTGCTCGAAGGGGCGTCCCTGCTCCGGCGGTGCCGCGGCGATCTGCTCCGCTAGCTCCTCCGGCGACGCGCGTCTGACCACCGGCCTGGCCCGTAGCCCGGCCTCCTCCTCGGCCAACAGCTCGACAATCGCCGTGGCCATCTCGCGCATCCGGGCCGGGGTCACCGCCAGCGGATCGCTGGCGGTGGGCACTGTGCTGCCTGACTCCTGCCGCATCGGATCGCTCATCGCAAGGCGCTGCCATGATCCCACGGGCGTGATCGACCCGCTGGAACGCTGGCGCGAGTACGGGGAGAAGCCCGACTACGCCGGGCTGCTCAGCTTCAGCGGGATGCCCTACACGGAGGATCCCACCGAGCTCGAGGGCGCCGACGTGGTAATCGTGGGGGCTCCGACTGACGACCTGGTCTCCGACCGGCCGGGCACCCGCTTCGGGCCGCGCGCGATCCGGGCGGCGAGCTGCCCTCCCGGCCCGCACCTAGAGGCCAGGCTGGACGGCTTCGCGGAGTTGCGGGTGATCGACTACGGGGACGCGCCGGTGCTGCCCGCCGACCCCGCGCGCAGCCACGAGGCAATCGAGCAGACGGTCGGCGAGGTGCTGGAAGCGGGCGCCATCCCGATCGTGCTCGGCGGCGACCACGGCATCGCCGAGGCCGACATCCGCGCCTGCGCGAAGCGCCACGGCCCGGTCGGCCTGGTCCACTTCGACACACATACGGACACGGGCACCGAGGTCTTCGGGGTCGACGTCTCTCACGGCACCCCGATGTATCGCCTGGTCGAGCAGGGCCACATTGACGCCAAGCTCTACGCCCAAGTCGGGCTTCGCGGCTACTGGCCCGGCGAGAGGGAGTTCGATTGGCAGGCCGAGCGGGGCATTACCAGCCTGTTCATGCAGGACGTTCGCGAACTGGGGATACGCGAGGTGACGGAGCGCGCTGCCGATGCGGTCGGCGAGGGGCCGATCTTCCTGTCGGTCGACGTCGACGTGCTTGACCCGGCGTTCGCTCCCGGCACCGGAACGCCCGAGCCGGGAGGGATGACCTCCGCCGATCTGCTCTGGGCCTGCCGCGAGCTCGCCTCGCGTCTTCAGATCGTCGGCGCCGAGGTTGTCGAGGTGATCCCGACCGCGGTCGGCTCAGCGGACGTCACGGCGCTCGTTGCCGAACGGGTCGTACGGGAGATAGTCACCGGGATCGCTCTCTCTCGGCGCCGGTCCTAAGAGCAAGCGGGTACCACGCCCTTTTGGTGGCGGCTGCTTTCTCGAATCGGCCAGACCGGTCCTGTGGCGGGGATGGTGACGGTTGCAGAGGCGGACGCTTTTGGGTTGGATGAAGAATGATGGACATGAAGCGCGGCGAAAGGGATACGCATGCCACCAGTTCCGCTGAGGTTTCTTGTGGCCCTGGCCCTGGCCGGATCGCTGATCGGACCGGGTGCGGCGGCATTGTTCGCGCCAGCCGACGGGCTGGCGCAAGCCGGCGGTTTTGAGCTCGTCGGGACCCACCCTCAAGCGTCACAGCAGCCGACTGACCGCGGGAGAACGCTCAACTTCCTCAAGCACTGGGACGGCGCGATCTACGCGGGTTATGGCGACTACGACGCCAACACCGGACCTGATCGCGATCACTCCATTCGCGCTGTCCACCAATCGGTTCGCTGCGGAACCCGCTTTTTGGACGGACTCCGAAGAGCTACAGGTATTCCGTTCCCTGAACGGCAACCTTTACGCCCCCTCGATCGACCCCAGGATCGGCCGCGACGATTACTCGGAGACGCCGCTGGCGGATCCCTGGACGGGCCTTGACGTCGTGCGAATCGCTGCATGTCTACGACATCGCCGCGCGTACGGGAGCCGAACTTTGGATGGTCGGGTCCGCCGGCTATAACGCGGTCGCCTGGCGCAGCCTGGATGGGGGCGTCACGTGGAGCATTGCCCTGACCGTGCCGCCTAGGAACAGCGGCGACTTTGGCCGCTTCTACTTTGCCGGGGTCCATCAGAACGCGCTCTACGTGCAAGCTGTTGACAACGGCGGCGGCAAGCATCCGACATCCAAGGTCTTCGACGGCAACAGACTGGTCCGATGGACCGGATCTCCTTCCACAAGGGGGCTATGGATACGACACCGAGCACTTCGACGGCCAGCTGCTCTATCTCACCCGCCAGTCGATCTCCGAGCAGCTTGCTGTCCTTCGATGGAGCCGAGGTGACGAACACCGGGCAGGTCTTCTACAACTACAGCGTCGACGGCGACACGCTGTACGGGCTCGGGGAGAACGGGCAGATACGCAGGACGACCGACCTCAGGCGGTGGACTGAACTCGAGACGGCCGCGCCGGAGGCCGCACGCAGCATCGTCGTCATCGACGGCGTGATCTACGTCGGCACGACGGATTCACGCATATACAGGTTGTCGCGTCCGTCAACCTGCCAGCGGAGCGCCGCCTACCTGCAAGGGCATGCCGTCGACGATCGTCGGCACGGACGGCAACGACGTGCGCAGCGGCACGCCCGCTCGAGGATGTGATCGTCGGCCTGGGCGGCAACGACAAGCTCTCCGGCCTCGCCAGGCAACGACGTGATCTGCGGCGGCGCCGGCAAGGACACCCTGAAGGGCGGCAAGGGCAAGGACAAGCTCTACGGCGAGACAGGGCAAGGACACGCTGAAGGGCGGTCCCGGCAAGGACACCCTCAAGGGCGGCGCGGGCAAGGACAAGCAGGTGCAGTAACGCCTTAGGCCCAGAGTGCTGCTTAGCAAAGCAGCGGTCGCGTGAACACGTCAAGCTTCGATTCTGAGCCGGATTCGTCGGCTACAACCGGGGTTTACGATCAGCTACGCCCCAGACAACCCGAATCGGGCGCCTAGACAACCCGCCTGACCAGATACAGCGCAAGCAGCACGAGAATGACGATGATGAGGATGGTGAGAATGGACATGGGCTCTCTCCCTTCTGATCCCAGTAGCGGGCTAGCGAACCTCCTGGTAGCTCCACCCGCCCGACCCATAGAACGCCGCTCTTGAAACCACCGCTCCTCGGGGGTTGAGTTGAGGGGGTTAGGGAGCGGTCCCCGCCTACGACGGTGTCGGGAGTGTCGGCATGTCCGGTGCTTCCTTCCCGAGCCTCCTCAATGAGCCGGGACAAAAGGAACTCATGCCGTCGAAGCAGAGCGGGAGCGGTTCACGACCAGCGCGATTCGGGAGCTGATGCTGCGATTCGAGTGGAGCAACGCCCGCCCGACCAGCTGAGTTCTCAGACTTCGGTCAGGGCCATCGAGACCCCGAGCCGTAGCCCTTCACCATCTGCGGTGTCTCCAGGAAGCCGTCTGCGTCGCGTTGAAGGCCGAGAAGTCGCCGAGTCCGTACTAGCGCGACGAGTCACAGCAGATCCGGATGCTCGATCGGCCGGCGCTTGCGCCTGCGAGCGCCGCGACTTCGATTCGCTGTCCCGGCGTGGCGGACCCCGGACAACAGTAGAGTCGCATGCCTTTGACGGACGGCCCGCTCAGGTGAAAGGGAAGGTCGCTGTTTGCGCGTCGGCCGACGCAGGCGTGCTTGTTTCCAGGCCTACGGTAAGGAGCTTGCCAGCTGGCGCCTTCAGTCTCCAGCGCGGCCGTGGTGGAGCGCTGTCGGAGGCCGGTTCGCCGGCCGTGGCTCGGTAAGGAGCCCTTCTGAGTCGTAGGTGGCCGCGATTGTCGGCGGTCGACCGCGTTCACGATGTCATTGCTTGCCGTTCGCGGCGCTCGAGCGAGGTCGCGGAGCGGTTGCGCTCATCAGCACGGCGACATCAAGAACGATGCGTCACCTGCCAGGAAGACAAGCACGGCGGATTGAAGAACGGACCTCGAGCTCGCCCACCCAGAGCAGGTGCGTGGGCGCCCGGAGGTCGCGTTGCGTCCCGCTGCGGCCGGCACGATCCCGTGGGCCGCAGGGTCCCGCAGGCTGCCGGTCAGGGCGTTCAGCTCCGTTAGTCGTCGACATGGGCACCCGGCGATCGTTGTCGCGAGCGGCACACGCTGCGGCAAGAAGCGACCCGAGTAGCTGCGGGACACCGGCATCGGCGAGCCGGGTGCGACGGATAGGTTCTGGGACGGAGTTCGCGTTCGTCGATCAACGTCTCCTCCGGCTCGGCGTGACCTGGTGACTCTCGACCGACAACCGGAATGGCCCGGCGGTCAGCAGCATTCGATCCCGACGCACTGGGAGCCGTGCCGCGGCAAGATGGTCGCAGGCGGGCTGCGGGAGCTCCAGGTCAACCGAGGGGCTGACCGAAGCAGGATCGAGTTGAGCACTTCGCAGGGACAGAAGCCGTCAACCCAGTAGTCCGGAGGGAGCTGTGATGACTCCAACGAAGCAGGTACTCGGATGACGGCCTGTTCCCACACAGGCATGCCGGAGCCTGCGTGCTCTTGCAGGAACGCATGCAGGCGCAGATCGAGCGCCACGTCGCCGACGCTGCTGGACGGAACCGGGCTGAAGTATATAACGACGAGATCTCGGTCGCATCCAGTCTGGCTCGGCTGCGCTTGCCTGTCGCCGGCGCCGGCTTCGCAGAGCGGCCTAGGCGTTGAGCAGCCCGGGCTGCCGGGAGTAGGCGACTATCGCTTTGGACGAAAAGCGGCGGTCCGCTGGATAGCGAACGGGGCGCCTCAAAGACACCCGCCCCTGAGATTTGACCCAAAAACGCGCGTCCGAATGGCTGCTTTGCTTGGAACTCGGCGCTTTGCACTAGGCCCTACTGGACCTGCTTGTCCTTGCCAGGGCCGCCCTTGAGCTTGTCCTTGCCGGGACCGCCCTTGAGGGTGTCCTTGCCCGTCTGGCCGTAGAGGGTGTCCTTGCCCTTCTGGCCGAGCAGGGTGTCCTTGCCCGAGCCGCCGCAGATCGTGTCGCTTCCGGCGAGGCCGGAGAGCTTGTCGTTCCCGCCCAAGCCGACCATCACGTCCTTGCCGGAGGTTCCTTTGCGCACGTCGTTGCCGCTCGTGCCGACGATGGTCGCGGGCTTGCCCTTGCAGGTGGGCGGGGGTGCAGCGGGTTGAGGGCAGGGTCCCTGGATGGCGGCATTGGTCGGGCACTGGTCCTGGGTCTCATCGCCGAAGCCGTCGCGGTCGGAATCCGGCTCGACGTTCGCCGCGATGAGGATCCGGAAACCGGACAACAGGACGGTGGTCGTCTGCGTCGAGCCTTTCGGGGGTTCGGTTGGGCTGCGGAAAAACCTGACCTGGTCCCCTACCGGCTGGCCTGGCCCTCCCAGCAGGCAGGGCTGCGGTGCGAGCATCCCGAGAACGTCGCCGACCTGCACCGGGAGGCGAGTCGCGAACGTTCTCACGATGCCCGCGACGAAGATCTCCGGCCTGGTCGAATCCACGTAGATGAACTGATTGGGGGCGGCCGTTGGTCGCCAGACGAACAGCCTTCCCGTTCCTGGACCCTCGCTCCCCGCCATAGCCCTGAAAGCTCCAGCTCGTGATCACCCCGTAAGGGCCCGAGGGGACGGCATAACTCGGGGGCCCGTCGGTGGCCGACTGAATCAGGTAGAACTGACCGCCGCAGGCCAGGTTCGGAGCTCCGGTCTGCCCGAGGCTCACAGCAGCCCCGGCGGCCGATGGAGCGGCCAGCGTCGCGAACACCGCGCCAGCCGTGACCGCGACAATCAGGCGAGTCAGCGGATCGCCCCCTCCCATCCCCGAAAACCTACACGAACTCGAATTTCGAAATGGGCGCGCTGGACTGTCATGCGGGCCCCCTAGGGCAGCTGGCCGGGCAGTCACTGCCGCTGGGCACGTTCCCAGGTGAGTCGGTCGGCGCCTCGGTCGTCGGGGTCGTGCCCTGACCCTGGCTCGTCGACGGCGGCGTGCTTGGGGTGCTCGTCGACGGCGGCGTGCTTGGGGTGCTCGGCGATTGGACGGGCTGTGGCGCGGTGGGCTTCGGATTCGAGCCTTGCGAATCGGTCGTGCCGCTGCCGCTGCCATTGGAGGTGCCGCTGCCGCTGCCGCTGCCGGTGCCGCTGCCGCTGCCGGTGCCACTGGCGGTGCCGCTGCCGCTGGAGGTGCCGCTGGCGCTGCCGCTGCCGGCCGGCGAGGGGGAGGCGGTCCTCACCGCCCGAGTGGACTGATGGGATTGAGGATGGGATTGAGCAGGGGCCGGGGCCGGGGGGATCTGGGTCCTGGCGCTGGCCTCGGACGGGGGCGTCGAGTGGGAGCTGGGCAAGCCGGGCAGCAATTCGAATCCGCCCCAGACCCCGAAGCGCGATCAGCGATGCGGCGAGTAGCGCCACGGAGACCGCGCTGGCAGACTTCACCAGACGTCGCGCCAGCGCGAGCGGCACCAGAGTCCACGTCGTCATCACGAGAGCGAGCGCGACCAGGATCAGCCCTGGCGATCCCGCGGGCGGGTTGATCTCCGCGGCTCCCTGCGCGAACCAAGCGAGAGCCGCCGTAACCGAGTCGTGCCCCTCGGTGACAGTTAGCACCTCGTAGGCGTCGCGGCCGCGCAAGACGAACGCCGTTGCGACGGCCAGCGCGACCGCTGCGGTCGCCGCGAATTGCACCCCTGCGAACTTGAACAAGGGCATGGTGAGCTGAGCCCGATTCTCGCGCACGTGCAACATGACCACGGCGGCGGTGACGACCGAGTAGATCAGGGCGTTGGTGAGACAGAACCAGTAGTAACCCCGTGCGGAGCCGGGATCACTCATGATGATTGCGGCAACCGAACAGGCGAGGGCCAGCGCCGGGTAGGGCAACAGGGCGACCAAGGGCAGCCGTCTCGGCCTGGTCACCCTCTTTGGCGTCACCTTGAAGGTGAACTGCTTCCTCGAGACCCACCCTGCAAACGCCTGGACAACCCCCCAGAGCACCCAGGGCCACCTGGTAAAGGTGAAGAGAAATCGCTCCCAGCTGATCAGCTTGGCGTCCGCTGGCCGGTGGTATCCCTGTCGCCGCAGCCACCAGAGAATGGCGAGCCCGGCGAGGCCGACCAAGCCTGCCCGGATGAAGAACTCGAGCAGGGGCACGCCCACCCAGGGGGTGTCGGTCAGTAGCGCGGCGACCGGAAACACCAGGGCCATCAGCATGTAAAAGGCCAACAGCGGGTACCAGACCTGGTTGTATCCGAGCTTCACTTTCTCGCGGACGCCCAGGCCGCCCCAATAGCGCTTACTGACCTGCAACAGGATGTTGGTCATGCTCCGAGACCACTGGTATTCCTGAACGATGCAATCGGCGAAGGTGGAAGGCCCGTCTCCGTGCGCCATGGCATCGATCGCGAACACGCCGCGCCAGCCGTGGGAGGCCAGCATCAGGGAGGTCGAGAAGTCCTCCGCCAGCTCAGGACCAAGGCCACCGACCTCCTCGAGCGCGGCGGTTCGTACCGCGTAGTGAGAGCCGATGCACGCGGGCGCGTACTCCCCCGAGTATCCCGCCTGTTGCGGACCGTGGAGGGGGGCCTCCCAGTAGAGGCGCCCTCGCGCAGCCCAGCATTCGGTCGCGTTTTTGTCGCAAACGCTCGGCGCGGCTACGTAACCAACGGTCGGATCGCCAAACGGTCGAACCATCTCCCGCAGGTATCCCGGGGTCGGAACGTGATCGGCGTCCAGTTGCGCGACGACGTCGTAATCCCGGTAGCCCCAGTGGTCGTAAAAGTAGGCCAGATTGCCTTCCTTGCACCTGGTCCTACGAGGCCACGTCGGGCGGTGGTAGCCCTCGACTCCCTCCCGGCAGGAGACCTTGACGCTGTGTTCCTCGCACCAGCGCAGGGTCTCCGGCGAAGGGGACTCGTCCGCCAGCCAAACGTCGTAGGGGTAGGGGTAGTCCTGCCGCAACATGCCGTCGAGCGTTTCCGTCAACATGACCCACGGTTCGGAGGGCGCCTTGGTCACGACGATGGCCGTTCGCAACCGCGGGATAGGGAGACTCGGATTCGGCCGCTTCATCCGATACGTGAAGAAGAAGAACCATCCCGACAAGGAGCATCGAGTAGAAGACCATCGCCGAAATGACGACCATCCCGGCTGGAGTCACCCAGTGATCGCTCTGAAGCCACCAGATCCAGAAGGCGACCACGGTGCCGATCCAAACTGCCAAGAGCGCGCGATATGACCGTTTCTGGCTGGCGGTCATTAGGTCCACGAGGTAGCGCGGGTTGTGGCCCGTCTCATCGGCCGGCGGGATGGGGCGGGGTCCTGGCGCCCTTTGCCTGAGAGGCGAGCGGGCGCCCTCGTTCGCCACCTCTGCCTCTGCCGCTCCGTGAGCGAAACGCGGTAGTCGCAGCGCCGGATGCTGGCCGTAGTCGGCGTCGCTCAGCAATCGCTCCGCCGCAGAGCTCGGCCAGCACGACGAGCATCAATACGAGCGTGATGAGCTCGAGCGTGGAGGGAAGCCCTGGGTCCGATCCAGACCCCTCCGGCTCCTGGAGGGCCGGCTTTGGTCGAGCGGAGGGTTCTACCGTCCCGCGCGTGAAGCCCAATCGTCTCAAGGTCTTCACCCCAACGACTCCGCTTCTTCCGGGCTGCTCCTTGCTCTGGAAGCTGAGGGCATCGACCTCTCCGACCGGCACGTGCCGAGCGCGTGGCTCAGCTTTGACGACCGGCGCCCCGGCGAGCTGTATTGACACGCTGAGTAGGGCCGCTATCAGTCCTTTTGCGGCGAGCCCAAATAGCTTGCATTCATCGTCTCGTGACCTCAGTCGAGCTTTGAATGGACCTCGGGCGTAGAAAGGCCCCCGGCGTGTGCCTGACGGAACCCCCGAAGGGGTTAGCCAGGGACCTGCTCCCCTCGCCTGTTGACACCTCAGGCCGCTGCTTTTCGTAGGGCTCTGCATCCCGAGAATCGTCCCAGGTCCGCCATTCTTCCGTTCGATGTTTTGTTGCGACATCGCCTACTCCGATAGCCCGGCGGCTTCGAGGGCTGTCTTCCGTTCGGTGAAGGCAGCTCTCCTCCGGAGCTTCCCTTGCCGGAACCAGTAGGCCGAGAAGACGCGCATCTCGACCTCTGCACCGCTTTCACGTCCTCGGCCTCGGAGCCGCTCGGCGACTGCGAGCACGTCCCCACTGTCGTAGAGGACCTCGTCGAGCGTCACCTCGAAGTCCTTCCACTCGGACCGGATGACCTCCATCCACTTCTGCATCGTCTCGGCGCCCCGATACATACCTTCGACGCCCGGAAAGGCACCGGTGGCTCCCATTCGACATCGGGGGTAGCGATCTCCCCTCTAAAGCGCTCAATCTCCGGTGCAAGCAACGGGCAGCCAGCCCAAGGGTCGGCGTAAAGTCGCTATTTGCGCACTTCTCGTCGCTAATTGCGCACTTCTCGTCGGCGCACGATCTCGACGTTCTCCTCCGACATCGCCCACGCAGTATCTCGCGGCTACTCGCGAACGCTGCTTTCCATGCAAAGCAGCGGTCGTGGAAGCCGTCTACAGCCGCATCGGCGCCGTCTTGGGTCTTGCCGTGAGCGCAGTTGGGCGTGCAGTCGTTGAGCTGTCCGGTCCCGTTGCGACGGCCAACTTCCTCATCCAGCTGGACCAGGTCACGTTGGTGCGCCGAGTCTGGCGTACCCATCCGGCGGCATTGGCGCGGCCGGGCAGCGTAACCGACCCGATTCTGCTGGGCTACAGAGTTCAGGATGGTCAGTGAGCAGGAATCGCTCAGCTCCGAGGCCCTGGACGTGGTCGTGCAGCTTCTCTTCGAGCTCGACACCGATCGTGGGCTCGACGACTTCTACGACCGGATCTGCGAGGCGGTCTGCCGCCAGACCTCGATGGAGCGGGCGGTCCTCTTCCTCTACGACGCAGAGCGCAGGCTGGTGCTCCCCGCCGGCAGCCACGGCGTCTACCGCGAGTTCATCGCCCACGGCTACGGCACGCTGGAGGAGACGCCGATCGCCCAGCGGGCGCTGGCCGAGGACCGCGTGGTCGAGACGACCGACCTGGCCCGGGACGTGCCGGCCCGCTACTCGAACCTTCCCGGCGTCGTCAAGCTCACCTGCACCCCCGTGGCGGCCGCCGGGCGCTGGCTCGGCGTGATCTTCGCGGACCGCGACGGCAAGCCGTTCGAGCTCACCGAGGTCGAGCGCTCGACCATGCGCGCCCTGGGCCGCACCGCGGCCCTGGCGAGCCACGTTCGCGAGGTGACCCGCCAGCTCGAGCGGGGCCGGCGCCTCTCGGAGCGGATCGACCTGGCCCGCGAGGTGCACGAGCGCGTCACGCAGCGGCTCTTCGGCGTCTCCATGGCGCTCGGCTTAGACCAGCCGCTGGCCGACGAGGACCAGAAGCGCTGCGCGGCAGAGATCGAGGCCGCCCTCGGCGACCTCCGTGAGGCGCTGATCGGCTCCGCTGGAAGCTCGCTGATGGATCTCCAGGAGGGCGCCCTGCGCTCAGAGCTCGACCGTCTCGGCCGCCAGTACAAGCGCCTGCCGCTCGAGGTCGACTGGCGGGATGGCGTCGACGTGCCGGAGAGGCTCGAGCCGCTGGCCGTGTCGATCCTGAACGAGTCCCTCCGCAACGCCGAGAAGCACGCGGACCCGACCGAGGTGAGGGTGATCATCGACGCGCCGGACGGTGCGTTCCTACTCGAGGTGCGCAATGACGGACTGCCGCCGGCCGGGAGCGCCGGCACAGGCGGCGGCTCGCGGATGGGGCTGCGGCTGGCCGCCTACGAGGCCCTGCAGCGAGGGGGGATGCTCGAATACGGCCGGGAGGAGGATCAGTGGCGAGTGCGACTGGTGCTGCCGAGCAGCTGAACGGCGGCGGCAAGCTGAGCGTGCTCGTCGTCGACGATCACGCCGTCGTCCAGTGGGGGTTCCGCCTGCTGCTTGGGCGCCAGCCCTGGATGGGAGAGTGCTCGGTCGCCTCGACCACCGAGGAGGCGGTGGAGCTTGCCCGGCGCAGCAAGCCGGATGTGGCGCTCGTGGACCTCTTCCTCGGCGAACGCTCGGGGGCCGAGCTCTGTGAGGCGCTGCGGGAGGTCTCGCCGAAGACCCGCGTCCTGCTGATCTCGGGCGCCGGCTGGATCTCGCCTGAGGCGGCGAGGGCGGCCGGGGCCTCGGGCTTCGTCTCCAAGGACTGGAGTGCCGACGAGGTCGCTAACGCGGTACGGATGGTGGGCAGGGGCATGACTGTCTTCGCACCTCAGACGGAGGGGCCGGCGACCCCGCTCTCGTCCCGCGAGCGGCAGGTGCTCGAGCTGATCGGCGCCGGCGCCACCAACCGGGAGATCGCGGAGCGCCTCTTCCTCTCACCGCACACGATCAAGGACCACACCACCGCGCTCTACCGGAAGCTTGGCGTACGGAACCGCGCCGAGGCGGCCCGCAAAGCGGAGCAGCTCGGCCTCGGCGGTGGTCCCTAACGCTGGTCCCTGGGGAGTTACCGCTCAACTGAAATCGCTGAATGCACACTCGGGGGACCGCACCCCCCGCACGTCCCCCGGAACCCCCCCGAACGGGGGGCATCGCGTCCTCGATCCTTCACCCGCGGCGCGGTCCACGGGTAGTCATGAGGGCAATGGACGCCAGCCACGCTTCAGCGATCTTGTTTCCGGGGCAGGGCGTCGGCGATGCCTCGAGCCGCGAGCTCGTCGCCGCCGTCCGCCCCGACCTGCTCGATCTCGCGACCGAGCTGGTCGGCGAGGATCCCTTCGAGCGGATTGCCGACGGCACCGCCTACGCCCAGCCGGCGGTCTACTGCGCCTCGATCGCCGGCTACGAACAGCTCGGCCGGCCACGGGCGGAGTATCTCGCGGGCCACTCGCTCGGCGAGGTCGGGGCCCTGGCGGCGGCGGGAGCGATCGATGACGCCGACGGGTTGCGCATCGTGGTCACCCGCGGCCGCGTCATGGATGACGCGGCTCGCCGAGGGGAGCCCGGGGCAATGCTCGCGGTCGGTAGCGACCGCGACGGCGCCACGGCGCTCGCCGCCGACCATGACCTGACCGTCGCGAACGAGAACTCGCCGCAGCAGTTCGTCCTCTCCGGCCCGCTTCCCGCGATTGAGGCGGCCGAGGCCGCGGCCAAGGGGGTTGGCATCCGCGCCAAGAAGCTCGCCGTCGCCGGTGCGTTTCACACCGAGGCGATGGCGTCGGGGGTCGGCCCGTTCCGCACCGCGCTGGAGGAGATCGATTTCCGAGAGCCCGACGTTCCGGTCGTCTCCTCGACCAGCGCGGATTTCTTCGGCGAGGACGTTCGCGACGCGCTCGCCTCGTCGCTGACCAGCCCAATCCGCTGGACGGCGCTGCTCGACAGGCTCAGGGAGCTCGGGGTGACCCGGTACCTGGACGTCGGTCCCGGCAAGGTCCTCGCGGGCCTCGTCCGCCGCACGATCGACGACGCCGAGGTCGAGACACTGGCGAGCCGGGAGTCGGCGCTTGCCTGAGCTCGGCCCAGGACAGCAGTGGGAGGTCTCCTCCTCGCTCGTCGATCCCGACGGGCGCATTTCGCGAGCCACCGGCGCGGCGAGCCAGAACGGGACCAAGCAGACCTCGGGTCCGGGTATTGCCGCGGTCGCAGCCGAGCTCCCCGTACGGGTGGTCGAGAACGACGAGCTGGCTACTCCACTCGGCCTCGACTCCGGGTGGATCTCCTCGCGCACGGGCGTTCTGCGACGGCACCGGGCGGCCGGCGAGACGCTCGTGGACCTCGCCGCCGGCGCGGGCTCACGTGCGCTCGCCCTCGCCGACGATCGACCCCTCCGAGATCGACCTGGTCCTCGTCGCGACCTTCACCCCGGACCAGCTCCTGCCTCACGCCGCTCCCCTCGTAGCCAGCCGGCTCGGGGCGGATCCGGCGGGAGCGATGGACATCGGCGCCGCCTGCACGGGCTTCCTCTCGGCCCTTTCCCTGGCGGCCGCGCAGCTCGAATCCGGACGCGCCCGCGCAGCGCTCGTGGTCGGCGCCGAGGTGCTCAGCAGGGTCATCGACTACGGCGACCGGCGCACCGCCGGGCTCTTCGGCGACGGCGCCGGCGCCGCCGTCGTGACCCCCGGTGGCCCCGGGCTGATCGGTCCGGTCGCACTGCGATCGGATGGGGGGCGCGGGGACCTGATCCAGGTGACCCACGACGAGCGCCTGATCCGGATGGACGGCCGGGCCACCTTTCGCGCCGCGGTGGCCGCGATGACCGACGTCACCCAGGAGGTCGTCTCGGACGCCGGGCTCGCGCTCGAGGAGATCGACCTGTACGTCTACCACCAGGCCAACTCGCGGATCATCTCCGCCGTCGGCGAGCGGTTGGACTTGCCGTCGGACCGAGTGATCGACTGCCTCGCCGACTACGGGAACACCTCGGCCGCCAGCATCCCGATCGCGCTCGCACAGGCCGCGGGCAACGGGTCCCTGCGAAAGGGGTCGCGGGTCCTGCTCTCGGCGTTCGGAGCGGGCCTCGCGTGGGGCGCCGGGATCGTCGAGTGGGAGGGGAGAGCGTGAGCGCGGGCGAGACAACCATGGCCGCTGAGGTGCGTCCCGCCCCCCAAGACGCGGGCTGCGTGCTCGTCACCGGAGCCTCCCGCGGGATCGGCGCCGCCACGGCGCGGGCCCTCGCCGAGCAGGGCTGGGCAGTGGGCGTCAACTTCAGCCGCGACCGTGAGGGCGCCGATCAGGTCGCCGGCTCGATCGAGTCGCGCGGCGGCACCGCACTGGCGCTCGGCGCCGACGTCGCGGACCCCTCGGCCGCCGACGAGATGCTGGCTCAGCTCACCGAGGAGCTCGGCCCCGTGCTGGTGCTGGTCAACAACGCCGGCATCACGGCCGACGCCCTTTCGATGAGACTGAGCGACGAGGACTGGACCCGGGTGCTCGACGTCAATCTGACCGGGGCCTTCCGTCTCACCCGCGCCGCGCTCGGACCGATGATGCGCCACCGCTTCGGCCGCGTGATCAACGTCTCTTCCGTGTCCGGCCTGCGCGCGAACCCAGGGCAGGCCAACTACGCCGCTTCCAAGGCCGGCCTGATCGCCTTCACCCGAACCGTGGCCGCGGAGGTCGCGCGTCGCGGAGTCACCGTCAACGCGGTTGCCCCCGGGCTGATCGAGACCGAGCTGACCCGCGACTTCACGGCCAACGGGTCGGGCGGCCTGCTCGACGGGATCCCGGCAAGGCGCCCGGGCAGTCCCGAGGAGGTCGCCGCCTGCATCCGCTTTCTGGCATCCGACGAGGCTTCGTACGTGACCGGGGCGGTGCTGCCCATCGACGGCGGCATGTCCGCCTGATCAACCCAACCGAGAAAGGAAGACCGATGACAACCGCAACAAAGGACCAGGTGACCGAGAGGGTGACCGCCGCGCTCGTTGAGTTCGGCGAGGAGCCTGAGAACGTGAAGCCCGACGCGCGCTTCGAGGAGCTGGACATCGACTCGCTCGACCTGGTCGAGCTGGCCCAGGTGATCGAGGACGAGTACGGCATCGAGGTGACGGACGCAGACATGGACAAGATCACGACCGTCCAGGACGCGGTCGACTTCGTGACCGCGCGCCAGTCATGACCCGCCGCGTCGCCATCACCGGGATCGGCGCGGTCACTCCGCTCGGGGTTGGCGCCTCGGCGCTGCACGAACGCTGGGCGGCCGGTGAGTCGGGGATTTCGGACGGACTCGGGCGCTGCTCGGAGTTCGAGCCGACCGAACACCTCACCCGGCGCCAGGTGCGCCGCACCGACCGCTTCACCCAGCTTGCGCTTGTTGCGAGCAGCGAGGCGATCTCGCAGGCCGGGCTCGATGAGGCCCCCTACGACCGAGCCGAGATCGGCTCCGTGATGGGGACCGGGATCGGCGGGCTCTCGACGATCGAGTCGGAGCACAACACCCTGCGCGAGAGGGGGCAGCGCGCCGTCTCGCCGCACTGCGTGCCGCAGATGATGGCCAACTCAGCGGCGGGGGCGCTCGCTATAGAGCACGACCTGCGCGGCCAATGCTTCGGGACGGTCTCGGCGTGCGCGGCCGGCGCCCACGCGCTCGGCGCCGGCGCACGTATGGTCGAGCATGGTGACGCGATCGCCTGCGTCGCCGGCGGCAGCGAAGCGGCGATCACGGAGCTGGCCATGGCGGCCTTCGCCGAGATGGGCGCGACCTCGCCCACCGGCATCTCCCGTCCGTTCGATCGCCGCCGCGACGGGTTCGTGATGGGTGAAGGGGCCGGAGTGATGATCCTCGAGGAGTCCGAGACCGCCGAACAGCGTGGCGCCACGATCCTCGGCTACCTGACCGGCTACGGCGCGACCGCCGATGCCCACCACATGACGGCGCCGGACCCGAGCGGCGACGGAGCGGCGCGTGCGATCCGCAAGGCGCTAGCCGACGCGGAGGTCGAGCCGGGCCAGCTCGCCTACGTGAACGCCCATGGCACGTCCACCCCGCTCAACGACCGCTCCGAGACCGAGGCGCTCAAGACGGCCCTCGGCGAGCGTGCCACGGCCATCCCGACCTCGTCGACCAAGTCGGCGATCGGCCATCTCCTCGGCGCCGCCGGTGCGGTCGAGGCGGTCGCAACCCTGCAGGCGCTACGCGGCAAG
Source organism: uncultured Solirubrobacterales bacterium (assembly GCA_963801055.1). GTDB lineage: Bacteria > Actinomycetota > Thermoleophilia > Solirubrobacterales > 70-9 > DASUPK01. The sequence continues at coordinate 182,074 of CAWDDE010000006.1, forward strand.
ACCGCGCCTCCGACGCTGAACTACGAGCAGCCCGACGAGGGGCTCGACCTCGAATATGTCACCGAGGGAGCGAAGCCACTGGACGTGAACGGCCATCCCGCGATCGGGATCAGCAACTCCTTCGGCTTCGGCGGGCACAACGCCGTCCTGGTCGTGGAGGCCGCTCCATGAACCTGATGCTCGCCGAACGCGAGGCGCCGCAGCGCGAGCGGCTCGCCCCCCTCGAGCGGCTCGAAGCGCTATGCGATCCAGGCTCGCTCGAGCTCGTTCGCACGCGGGTCGCATCGCGCTCGGCGCGCTCGGCGGCTGGCGACGGCGTCGTGGCCGGCGCAGGCACCGTAGGCGGTCGCGCGGTCTACTGCTATGCCCAGGACCAGGGCTTTGCGGGCGGATCGCTCGGGACCGCGCAGGCCGAGACGATCATTCGGGTACTGCACTTGGCCGGCCGGGCGTCGGCGCCCGTCGTGGGGTTCATCGCGTCGGGCGGTGCCCGGATCGACGAGGGCGCCGGAGCCCTCGGTGGCTACGGGGCGATCTTCCGGCAGCACGTCGCCCTCTCCGGGCGCGTCCCGCAGATCAGTGTGATCACGGGGACCTCCGCCGGCGGTGGCGCCTACTCCCCGGCCCTCACCGACTTCGTGGTGATGACCGAGGGCTCTCGGTTGTTCCTGACTGGGCCGAACGTGGTCGAGGAGGTGATGGGGGAGACCGTCACGATGGACGAGCTGGGCGGTCCCCGCGTCCATTCTCGGAACGGCGTCTGCGATCTGGTCGCAGACGATGACCACGCCGCCGCTGATCTGGTCCGCGATCTGCTCGGTCACCTGCCGCAGAGCTCAGCGGTGCCGCCCGACCCGGTCGTCCCCCAGGATCCGCCGGGGGGGACCCGGGCGAGGCGGTTCCCGCCAGTTCCCGCAAGGTCTACGACGTGCGCTCCGTGATCCGTTCCGTCTCGGACGGCGGCGCGATGATCGAGCTCTCACCACGCTGGGCCCGCAACATGGTCACGGCGTTCACGCGTCTCAACGGTCACCCGGTGGGCGTGGTCGCGAACCAACCGCACCACCTCGGAGGCGCGATCGACTCGGCGGCCTCCGAGAAGGCGGCCGGGTTCATCCGTCGCTGCGATGCCTTCGGCCTGCCGCTGGTGGTGCTCGTCGACACCCCCGGCTTCCTGCCCGGAACGAAGCAGGAGGCGCTCGGGGTGATCCGCCGCGGCGCCGGCCTGCTGCACGCCTTCTCGGCAGCCCGGGTGCCGAAGGTGACGGTCGTCCTGCGCAAGGCCTACGGAGGCGGGTTCATCACGATGAACTCCCGTGAGCTGGGCGCGGATATGGTGCTCGCCTGGCCCGGGGCCGAGATCGGCGTGCTGGGCGCCCGGCAGGCAGTCGGAATCATCAACCGTCGCGCGATCGCGTCCGCCGATGACCCGCGCGGTGAGCACGAGCGCCTCGCCGCCGAATACGCGGAGCAGCACCTGACCGCGGAGGTCGCCGCAGCCGCCGGAGATGTCGACGAGGTGGTCGAGCCCGCCGCAACCCGGCGGCGCCTGATCTGGGCGCTCTCGGTGCTGGGAGCGAGCAAGAGCGAAAGGAGCCAGCCATGAATCCGGAGACCGCCGCCGCACGCGCCGAGTCGCAGCAAGCAGCGCCATCGGCGCCTGCGCGCGAGGGCCTCTGGCGCGAGGCGCCACCGTACTTCGACGATCTCCGAATCGGCGACGCCATGGAGTCCTCGGGGCGCACCGTGACCGAATACGACGTCGTCTCCTTTGCCTCGCTGACAGGCGACTGGCACCCGCAGCACGCGGACGCCGCCTGGGCCGCCGAGAGCCCGTTCGGCCGCCGCATCGCCCACGGGATGCTGGTGATCTCGTACGCCCTTGGCCTGCTGCCGATCGATCCGCGCGTCGTCCTGGCGCTGCGCTCCCTCGACGGCGCCGTGTTGAAGCGCCCGGTGGGGCTTGGGGACACGATCCGCGTCCGAGCCAAGGTCGCGAAAAAGCGGCCACTGGGTGAGGAGACGGGCCTCGTCACCCTGGCGGTGAGGATCCTGAACCAGGAGGGCGAGCTGGTCGCCCGCATGGAGATCGTCGTGCTCTGGCGGCGAGCACCGGAGCCGGCGGACCGCCGGTCGGCGGGAACGTCCGGCGGCGCCGCGTCCGGTGCCTCCACCGAGGACGAGCTCTCGCCCATCGAGGACGGAAGGTTGCTCGCCTGATGCTCGCCGGCAAGAGACTGCTGATCACCGGGGTCCTGACGCGGAAGAGCATCGCCTTCGCGGCGGCTCGCGAGGCGCAGCTCGCGGGGGCCGAGGTGACTCTCACCGGCTTCGGGCGGACCCGCAGGATGACGGAGCGCGCCGCTGCCCGGCTGCCGGAGCCGCCGGACGTGCTCGAGCTAGACGTCAACTCGGAAGGCAACCTGGCGGAGCTGGCGGCTGAGCTCGAGAGGCGCTGGGGGCGGTTGGACGGCGTCCTGCACGCGATCGCCTTCGCGCCGGCCGACGCGATCGGAGGCCGCTTCCTCGAGACGCCGTCGGAGAGCGCCGTCGAGGCGTTCCGGACGAGCGCCTACTCCTACCAGGCGCTCGCGCGGCACCTCGCCCCGCTGATGGAAGGGGGCGGCAGCTTGGTCGGGCTCGACTTCGATGCGTCGGTGGCCTGGCCCTCGTATGACTGGATGGGAGTCTCGAAGGCCGCCCTGGAGGCCGTCAACCGCTACCTCGCGCGTGAGCTCGGTCCACGCGGCATCCGCTCGAACCTGGTCTCGGCGGGACCGATTGCCTCGCCCGCCGCGGGCGGCATTCCCGGCTTCGACGGGCTCGCGGCCGGCTGGCCGGACGCAGCGCCGCTCGGCTGGGACGCGGACGACCCCACACCGGTCGCGCACGCCGTCTGCTTCCTGCTCTCGGACTGGTCCGGGGCGATCAGCGGGGAGCTGATCCACGTCGACGGCGGCGCGCACGCCGTCGCGGGCGTCTCCGTGACGCGAAGCGCGTCGAACGGGACGGCTCCGCAGCCGGTCGGGAGCGAGAGCCGCTAGCACCCGCGCCAGTTGGGCGCGCGCTTCTCGCTGAAGGCGGTGGCTCCCTCGATCGCGTCCTCGGACGCGAACACGGGGCCGATGATCGCGCCCTGCTCCCGCCAGAAGGTCTCCTCGTCCCAGGACGTCTGCTGCCGCAGCACCGCCTTCGACGCCCTGAGCGCGAGCGGAGCGTTGGTGACGAGCTCGCCGGCGAGCCCCAGCGCCACCTCGAGCGCCTTGCCCGGATCGGCCAGCCGATTGACGAGACCGAGCTCGGCGGCGCGCTCCGCGGTGATCGACTCGCCCGTCAGGGCGAGCTCCATCGCGATCGCCCCCGGTAGGCGACGGGGCAGCTGGCGCAGCGCTCCTGCCGCGGCGACCAGACCGCGCTTCACCTCCGGGACGCCGAGCTTGGCGCCCTTCGCCGCCACGATCAGGTCGCAGGCGAGCGCGATCTCCAACCCTCCGGCGACCGCGAACCCCTCGATCGCCGCGATCAGCGGCTTCTCGGCCGGCTTCTGGACGATGCCGGCGAAGCCGCGATCGCCGGCCCACGGGCGCTCACCACTCGCGAAGGCCTTCAGGTCCATCCCCGAGCTGAAGCCCTTACCCTCGCCGGCGATCACGCCGACGCTCAGCTCGTTGTCGGAGTCGAGCTGGCCGAGGGCGTCGTCCATCGCCTCGGCCATCGCCAGGTTGACTGCGTTCCGCGCCTCGGGCCGGTTCAGGGTGATCACGAGCACTCGGTCGCGGCGCTCGGTGAGCAGCGGCTGCTCGTTCATCGATCGGGACCCTACAATCGCCCCAACCAGCAGGTCGTGCCCAGGTAGCTCAGTTGGTAGAGCACAGCTCTCGTAAAGCTGCGGTCGCCGGTTCGAGTCCGGCCCTGGGCTTCTCCCGCTGCCCGGTCACGGAGCGGAGGCGGCTCGCGTGACGGACCCCGGCCGGCTCAAGACCCTGGCTCACCGCACCCTAGGCCTCCTGCAGAACGCGATAGCGCTCGCCCATGAAGTCGAGCGCCGCCCGCCTTTGGTCCTCGGCCGCGATCAGCTCCGAGTAGCCGAGCTCGGCGCCCTTGAAGCCCCTCGCGTTCCAGAGCTCGCCCGAGACCTCGGCCGTCCACGGCCCGACGTAGAGGTAGGGCTCGTCATGGTCATCGTCCCCCGGGGAGGCTCCGAAGTTCGCTCGGCGGCCGGCCGACTCGGATCCGAGCTCGAGCGCGATGTCGAAGTGCTCCGGCCAGAGCTGGACCAGCGAGGGATCGCCGTCGGGCTCGTCCGCCCGCAGCTGCTCGAGCACCGAGCAGGCCAGGCCGTAGAAGTCTCCGAGGGCGCTCGACGCGGTCGGATCGACCTCGGGCGGGAGCGGCTCCCGGCGTCTCCTCGTTGCGCCGCTGGCGGACGAGCTCGCCGTGCTCGACGCGCACCTGGCAGTCGGCCCCGTCCTGCTCGAAGAAGGGCGTGCCGAACCCCCCGCGCGTATAGCGCAGCGCGATCTCGTTCTCGGGCTTCCGCGCCGGGGAGACGACGGCCTCGGCGACCTTGTGGAGCGCCACCCGCGTCTCGGTGAAGGAAGAGGGAAGCGGCTCGAGCCGCTTCCAGGCGCCGAGCCAGCGATCGGCGCACCAGGCTGCGAGCTCCGGCTCCTCCCGGGCGATGTCGTCCCAGGTGAGGTCACCTCTTCTGTGGACCGGGGAGACCAGCTCGCGACCCTCGGGGACCTCACCGGGGTCGACCGGATCGTCGGCGTAAGGCGGCTCGTTCACCGCTGGAGGCGAGGGCTCGAGCACGCGGGCCTCGTAGTCACCGCCCAGCATGTCCTCGGCCTCGGCCCGCGGGTTCGCCATCAGCCTCCCACCCTGAATCGCTCGGCGATCCGAGCGGCGTAGCTGTCCTCCCAGCCCTGATCAGCGCCGTACTCCCGCTCGAGCGCGACGAGCTCGGCGACCAGGTGGCTGCGCACCGGCGCGGCGCCCAGCAGCTCCGGCAGCTCCGAGTGATCGATCAGCCAATCCGCATACCAGGAGGCCCAGTCGGGGTCCTCGCCGTCGGTGATCCGGTAGACGGTGTGGTGGGTCTCGCCCGCCTCGTGCAGGAGCGCGCTGATCCGCTTGGTCGTTTCGTCCATCGCCAGCCTCTCTCCTCCTGATGTCAGCGGGAAGTTACGGCCTGTAACGGCCGGGCGCGAGACGGGACTGCCGACCATGCACATAAAGCCGAAGCTCCTCATCCTGCTGACGGCCGTTGCCGCCGGCACCAGCCTCGCCGCCTGCGGATCGTCAAGTGGCCAGACCGAATCGCGGGCCTCGGCCACTCTGCAGCCGGCGGCCGCGACGGAGTCCGTCGACGCGGCGGCCACGGCCAAGAGGCCGAAACTGAAGATCGCCAGCAGCGACTATGGCCGCATCCTGTTCAACGGCCGCGGCCGGGCGCTCTACCTGTTCACGGCGGACAGGGGGAAGACCAGCAATTGCTCCGGTGACTGCGCCACCGCCTGGCCTCCGTACATCGTCAAGGCGAAGCCCGCCGCCGGCCCCGGTGTGAAGCCCGGCCTGATCGGCACCACGCGTCGCAGCGATGGCAGGCTCCAGGCGACCTACGCCAGCCACCCCGATCTACTTCTACCAGGGCGACAACGATCCCGGCGAGGTGCTCTGCCAGGCGGTCTACGAGTTCGGCGGCTACTGGTACGTGCTGCGCGCGAACGGCAAGGCGGTCCACTAGCCGTAGATACGCTCCCGGCCATCGCACGGGGGCTTCCGGCGCTAGCTAGACGACGGACGAGTGTTCCCGGCCTCGATGCCGCGGGTGACGCCGCGAAAGTCGAGCACCAGCGCGCGAGTCCGTCGACCACGCCGCTGGTAGTCGAGCTCCGGATGTATCCCAGCCCGACGACCCCGACTCTCATGTGCCGCAGTGTAGGGACGCGGCTATTTGCGGCTGGCTGCTTCTTGCCTGTCTGCGACGGTCTTGCTCGAGAGGCTGCCCGCCGATCGATGTGGTCGACGTACAGCCCGCAGGCGGACGCCGTCGGGACCAGCCGGAACCCGCCCGGTTCACGGCGGTCAGGTTGCCGATCACCGCCGGCGCGTCCACGCCGAGCAGCTTCTGCAGCCGATTGACGTCGTCGGCCTGGATGCTGACCGTGATCGGACCCCCCTGGCTGGTCACCTCGCCGGCCGGCCAGTAGGGCCCCTGATCGGGTCGGTAGGGGATCGCCGCATCCATGCCGGCGGGCAGCTGCATGGCCAGGCCGGGCGCTCGACCTCGATCCCGGTCACCGGGCTGGCGTACTGGATCGAGAGCTGCCAGCGCCCGGCGGGCAGGACGATCTGCTGGCTGGCGGTCTCGCCTGGGCGAGAGGTTGTTGTCGATCTGGTCGCCCTCCAGCACGACGCCGTTGCTGCCGGCTGCCTTCCAGTAGAGCCGCTTGGCGATCACCGGCCGCGGCCAGACCAGGGCCTCAGCCGCCACCGGCGAGGAGCTTCTGGAACTTCGGTTGCTTGCAGCGGAAGATCCGCCCCGGGCGGGCCTCCTCGGCGAGGATCGCGACGTTAGGCGTCGTTCCGGTGCGCCTCCAGAGCTCGTAGGAGTCCGTTCGAGGCGGCGAGGGTCCAACCCGGCGGGGGCTGGCTCTGGTAGGCAGCGCTGGTGGTGACGGCGTAGGGGAACTGGTTCAGAATCGCGACCGGCACCGAGTCGAAGTCGATCGGCAGCCTCTGCGTCTTGGCGCCCGTTGATCCGACCCTGATCTCGGAGTTGAAGGCAGGGCTGTAGACCGTGGCGGTGCGCAGGCGCGTAGTCGGTGAAGCGGTCACTGGTTAGCGCGAGCACGTTCTGCCCGGCCACTTCGTCCCGGAACTCCGCAAGCTGGTCGAGGCGATGGGTGGATGCCACGCATCGTGTCGCGCAGGGCGAGGAACGACGAGTAGGCGGCCAGAGCGATGAAGATCGCCGCGAAGATCCGCTTCGTCCAGCCGCCGCCGGGTGCGAGCAGCGCCATGACGACGAGCAGCATCACGACCGAGGCGGGCACGACGACCGCCTTGGCGAGGATGTAGAGGCCGCCGTCCTCGATGTACTTGGTCAGCAGGTAGACGACGATCCCCGAGACGACGGCCGCCGGGACCGCGTAGTCGCGCCGCGGCGATCCACCAGGCGAGGCCGAAGGTCAGGCCCGCGCGAGCCCGATCGCGCCGAAGATCCAGTAGCTCGGAGAGGTCGTGGGTGCCGAGCAGCCAGTTGCCGCTCGGCCAGATCCCCGAGCGTCTCGAGCGGCGAGACGACGTAGCGGAGCTTGCTGTTCGTGTCGGCGACGTTGCCGATCGAGCCCGGACTGGATGAAGTCGATCACCTTCGGCAGCTCGACGAGCCCGACGATCACTAGCGACGATCGCCGCGGGGATCACGATCCGGCCTCGAGCCGCGCACTACCCGCCGGACGCCGTCCGGGCCGCTCTCGGCCCGGATCCGGAGCAGATGGGCCACCAGCCAGAGGCCGGCGGTGATCACGAGCCAGCCGACGCCGGGCAGGCTGTAGACCGGGCACCATCGCCGCCGTGATCAGTGCGAGCCCGATCACGATCGCGATCCGCCCGTCGGGACTCGCGCTCGATCTCGCGCAGGCCGAGCGCGAAGGCGATCAGGAACATCCCGGCGATCAGCTCCTTGAAGCCGGCGATGCCGAGCACCGAGGCGGTCAGGTACGCGAGCCGCGACGAGCGCGGCCGCGCCAGGATGTGCCGCCAGCCCGGGAGCTCGCGCAGGACGCGCAAGCGAGGTGATCGCCGGTGAGCACCGGGGCGACGACCAGCAGCCCGAGCCAGCCCTGCAGCGGCTCGGTGCCGAGCAGGTGGACCACGGTGGCGACCAGGCTGTGCGGGCCCGAGCGGGTAGCCGTTGACGATGCTCTGCGGCTCTGGCCCGGTCGGGTCGAGCAGGTAGTCGGTGTCGACCAGGTGCATCGCCATGTCGTTGTTGAGGCCAACCCCGGGGATGCCGATGTGGCCGTTGGCGATGAAGGGAAGCGAGGCGAGCGAGGCCGACGAGCAGCGCGACTGGCAGCGCGATGCCCGACCGCCGGGCCGAGCAGGATCGCCTCCGGGCGCCGACCACAGGAGGGCGAGCGAGGCGACGACCAGGATCGCGCAGAGCGCGAGCGAGGTTCCGCCGTCGCCCGGCAGCCGGATCGCGACCGTGCAGACCAGGATCAGGACGGCGAGCCCGACGGCCCCCTCCAGGAAGGACGCCTCGCGCCGGCCGAGGGCGAGCAGCAGCGCGCGCCCGACCAGCAGGGACGCCAGCAGGATCATCCCTGCAGACAGGTAGGTTCCGGCGAAGACGCCCAAGGCGCCGGGAAGGATATGGACTCGGCGCGAAACGGGAGCTAAGCGCCGAGTCCGGTTCCGCTCGGACTCGCCGCGCTCTCTGCCCGAGGGTGAGGAACTGGTCGAGTGGATATCCCCAGCGCAGCCCGCGCAGGACGCCCCAGTCCGATCGCCGGCGAACCGAGGCGATGAACCGGCGGCGCTCGCGGATCCGACCGCGGTGGCCTCGGATCCAGCGATAGCTGTCGAGCTTCGCGCTCACGAATGCGCGCCCGCGGAGCAGGCAATACCCCCACATCATCAGCTCGGTCAGCGCGAGCAGCGGCGCCAGCGCGAGCCTGGTCGCGCCCCCGAGGTCCGCGAGCAGCATCGACCAGCGGTTCCGCTCGAGCAGGAACAGCTTCTGGGGGAACATCGTCAGGTGGTAGTCGTGGCGCACGGTCGAGGCCGGCACGCAATAGATCTCCTTGCCGGCTAGCCGGAGCAGCCAGGAAAGCTCGACGTCCTCGTGGTAGAGGAAGCCGCTCTCGTCCCAGCCGCCGATCCGCTCGAGCAGGTCGCGCCGAATCAGGAACGCGGCGCCGTGCAGTCCGCTGACTCGGAACGGATCGTCGCCGGCGCGCTCCCGTGGCTTCTCGAGCAGGCGGTTGAACCCGAGTCCGGTGACGTGGATGTCCTGACCGGCGGCGTTGATCCTGCCGGGGTCGGATTCGAGCACGATCAACGGGCAGACGGCTCCGGCGTCGGGGGTGGCCTCCAGGAAGGAGATCAGCGGATCGAGCCAGCCGGTGGCGACGACCACGTCCATGTTGAGCACCGCGACCCAGGTCCCTCGAGCCTTAGTCACCGCGAGGTTGACGGCTCCCGCATAGCCTCGGTTGGTCGGCGAACGGAACAGCCTGACCCGTTCGTCGCGCTCGGCTAGCCCCTCGGCGAATGAGGCGCTCCCGTCGGAGGAGGCGTTGTCGACCACGAGGATCTCGGCGTCGGCGTCGTCTTGGTCGCCGACGAGTGCCCCGAGGCAGCGCTCCAGGGCGGTGGCGCCGTTGTAGTTGACCACCACCACCGAGACCAGCGGGGCGGTGCCCGCTCCGGGATCAGATCGCGGCACGGCGGGCGACCGCTCAGCCGCTCGCGGTGCTGCGCTCGGCCGTCTCCTGCTCGGCGACCCGGCTGAGTCGCCCGCTGAAGATCGAGATGAAGAGCACCGCGGAGATCGCCTGCAGCCCGAGGACCAGAAAGCTGGTCGACAGGACGAGGGCTCGGGTGTCGGTGAACACGTTGTTGCCGGCCCACTCGATCGTCAGCTGGATCAGCCTGGCCAGCGAACCGAGCATCAAGACCAGCCCCAGGATCGCCACGGCCAGCCGAAAGCGAACCGAGATGAGCCGGCGCAGCCACCACGGAGGCTCCTTGCCGGCCTCGACCCCGTAGAGGGCGGCGGCGACCCCGAAGATCACCAGCTGGAATGCCGCCAGCACGCCCAGGGCGGCGACGATGAAGCTGTGGATGTCCAGCCCGAGGTAGGAGGTCTGAACCGGCCCGTTCGAGAGCAGGATCGCCCCGCTGATCGAGATCGCCATCAGGACCAGGCCCGGGACGATGAAGGTCAGGGTCGGGTTGTAGATCAGCAGTAACACGATCACGCGGCCGAGGATCCGCAGGCCGTCCTTCCAGGGGCTGAGCTTCTTCTCGCCGACCCTGGGCAGATACGAGATCGGGATCGTCGCCTCCCGCAGCCCCCGGGCGCGGGCCTTGATCCCGATCTCGGTCTCGATGTCGAAGCCGCGAGCCTCGGTGCCGAGCCGGACCGCCGCCGAACGGCGGATCGCGTAGAGCCCACTGAGGTGGTCGGTTCCCTCGAGGCCGTGACTGATCGCGAGGAGCTTGTTGAAGACCCAGTTCCCGAAGCGATTGACCGCCGGCATGCTGTCGCTCTCCGACTCCCGGATCCCCCGGACCAGGTCGTTGTCGTCGAGCAGATCGACCATCTCCTTGATCGCCGGCACCGGGTAGGTCGCGTCCGCGTCCATGATCACGACGTTCTCCCCCTGCGCTTCGGCGATTCCGGTGCGGATCGCGACGCCCTTGCCCCGGTTCGAGGCGTGCTGGACGAGGCGGACCGGAAAGCGCTCGGCGACGTCGGCGGTGTCGTCGGTCGACCCGTCGTCCACGACCAGCACCTCGTAGCTCTGATCGAGGTACTCGCCGAGCTCGGTGAGCACGTGCGGAAGGGCCGCTCCCTCGTTGTATGCGGGCAGCACGACGGTCGTGCGGACCCGATCGGCGCTGACCCGGCTCGGCTCCTCGGTTCTCTTGTCGGCGGTAAGGGGCATCGTGTGATGCGAGGGCGCGCGACAGCGCGACCCGTGGGTGCTGTGGCACGGAAAGGATAGGAGCGCTGGGGCGACGCGGCGAGATCAGCCTGTCGCGCTCTCGGCGGCTCGCCGCGCCTCGAGGATCTCCTCCCGTTCGGCGAGGCGATTGCGCCTGCGGGTCTCGGCCTCGCGCTGGCGGCGCTCCTCAGCGGGGGTCTCGGGCCTCAGCGGCGGCACGGGGACCGGCTCGCCGTTCTCATCGACAGCGACCATCGTCAGGTAGGCGGTGCCGGCCTCGCGGAGCTCGCCCGTGACGGCGTTCTCCGCCTCGACTCGGACGCCGACCTCCATCGAGGTCCTCCAGGCCGCGTTGACGCTCGCACGGCAACGAAGCAGCTCCCCGACGTGGATCGGCTCGAGAAGCGTCATCCGGTCCATCGCGGCGGTCACGACACGGCAGCCCGAATGCCGGATCGCGGCGATCCCGGCCGCCTCGTCGCACATCCGCATCACCACCCCGCCGTGCACGAATCCGGCCGAGTTGGCGTCCTGGATGTTCATCCACCGGATCAGCTCGGAGCTCGACCTGGAGACGGGACGCGGCTCGCGGTCCTCGGTCATCGGACGCGATCCTAGTGGGCACTACCCTGCGGCCCTGACCGATGCCCCGCCACGACGACATCACCGTGGTGATCCCGTGCTTCAACCACGGCAGCTTCGTGCTCGAGTCGGTCGATCGCGCCCTCGGCCAGCACGGCGGGCCGCCGAAGGTGATCGTGGTCGACGACGGCTCGACCGACGAGGAGACGCGAGCGAGCGCTCGACGCCCTGCCCGACGGCGTCGAGCTGATCCGGCAGCGGAATGCCGGGGTCGCCGTCGCCCGCAACGCCGGGTTCGAGCATTCCGGCTCCGACCTTCTGCTGATGGTCGACGCGGACGACCGGCTGACGCTCGATGCGCTCGACACGCTGCGCCCGCCCCTGGAGGCAAATCCGGACGTCGGCTACTGCTACGGCCTGATGAAGCTGATCGGGGCCTGGTCGGGGGTTCTCGCGCTTCCCCGACTTCGACCCCTACATCCTTCTGCACCGCTCGATCGCCGGCGCCACGCTCGGCCTCGTCCGACGGGCGTGTTGGGAGGACGCCGGCGGATTCGATCCGGCGATCGACGGCTACGAGGACTGGGACTTCTGTCTGAGCGCGCTCGAGCGCGGCTGGCGCGGATTGCAGATCCCGCAGGTCACTCACGAGTACCGCAAGCACGAGCACTCGGGACAGGAGGAGCACCGCCGCCGCTACCGGCAGGTCTACCGCCAGCTCCGGGCGAAGCACGCGGACCTCTTCGCCCGTCGCAAGGAGTTCGCCGCGCAGACCGAACTCGGGCCGCTTCATCGGTTCGCCTATCGCACGTTCTGGGCCTGGCGCCCCGTGCCGGCCTGGGTCGAGAAGGCGCTTTACAGCAAGGTGCTCTTCCGCGGTCACGCATGAGGCGTCTGGCCGCTAGCCTCGCGCGCCGATTCGACGAAGCAGCGAAACGACCCCGCGCGGCTCCGGGTGGGGCCAGGAGGAGATCCGCGGCAGAATCGCACGTCTGAGTGCCCTCCCAAGATCGCATGATCCCTCGCTGCAACGGGTTGCGCGCCCAGCCGAGTCGGATCTGCATCGCCTCGTCGAGTTGGACCCAGACGTCGGTGGTCGTCTTGCTGGTCGCGTGGTAGCGGAAGTTGAGCAGTGGCTCGTGCGATTCGGTCGACTCGCACCCCCCGCAGCAGCCGCAGGAAGAAGTCGTAGTCGGCCGCATCGACGTAGCGTCTCGTTCAGCGAGGGCGCCTGCGCCAGCAGCTCGCGGCGCCAGATGATCGTCGGAGCGGTGACAAAGGCGCCGAAGTAGAGGTATCTCCGCCAGCTGAACTTGCGGGGGACGAGCGTCCTGAAGACTTCGCCGTGCTCGTCCACGTAGTTGACCGCCCCGAAGATCGCCCCCGTCGTCCGGGTTGCGAGCGAGGTGGTCGAGGGCTCGGTCGACCGCCTCGGGGATGTAGGCGTCATCGGCGTTGATCCAGGCGAGTAGATCGCCGCGAGCGAGCCTCAGCCCCTTGTTGACCGCCTCGGTCTGCCCGCTGTCGGGCTCGGAGATCCAGGTCAGGTGCGGGTCCTCCCGCCCCTCGAGCAGCTCCACGGTGCCGTCGTCGGAGTCGCCGTCGACCACGATGTGCTGATGGGGCGCGGACAGCGCCGCCACGCTGTCGAGCGTGTCGGGCAGGAAGCGCGCCATGTTGCGCGCGGGGGTGATCACGGAGAGCAAGGTCATCGGGGCGTCGTTCGGCTCTCGCTCCGACGTTAAGGAGCCGCGGGTGGGTCGCCGGCGGAGCTCGGTTTTTCGATCACGAGGATCCCCTGTCGGCCGTAGCCGCGCATCGAACGGCGTCCCGCGAGCCGCCGGTCGATCGCGTCAGTCGCACGGGTCAGGGCGTTGTCGGGGAGTCCTGAACAGGTACGAGGACAGCACGCCCGCCGGGAACGAAAGGAAGTTGATCGGGTGGACCCTGCATTGGGTGAAAGGTTTGCTCGAGCCAGCGAACATCCCTTCGGCTCAGCGGGTACTCACCGGGGGTGTGAGCGCTGCGGACCAGACGGTGGAAGGCGACGGTCATCGGATGGGCTCATCGGTTCCATGAACACCATCTGTCCGCCGGGCTGCAGATTCTCGGCTGAACGTTCGCTGGAGAAACGAGCGCCAATCGATGTGATGAAGGACGGCGCGACCGACGACCAGGTCGAAGCGGCCGTCCAGGGGATCGTGCAGATCATGAAGCCGGTATTCGATCTTGCCTTCGCCGTCGCCCAGCCGCTCGGCCTCGTCGAGAAATCTCTGTGAGAGGTCAACCGCCAGGACCTCGCTCGGCGCCAAGCTCCACCGCTTGCCTGGCGGTCTGGCCGGTCGCGCAGCCGGCGTCCAGCACTCGCCCCCCGTCTCGAACGCTCTCGGCGATCAATTGAGCGAAGAGCCGTTCGCCACGCACGCGTGTTGGGAGTCGTCGAAGACGTGGTGGAACGCGCTGAATCCAGGCGTCCGACCGCTCGAAGACGGCGCCCTCGTCGTACGCGGCCCGCTCGGAGTCGACCGCGGTCGAGCTTGCCCTGGTTTCGGCACCCATGACTGCGCGATGTTAGGTCGCTGCGCAGGTGCTGGCGAATGCAGCCCACGCAGAAACCCTGCGACGATTTCGCTCGCTATTCCGCGATGGGCAACAGCCGAGGCCAACGACGCGCACCCGTTCCTGCCCCGCGTCCCCGGGACCGACCAAGCGCGCGCTGATCACGGGAATCTCCGGCCAGGACGGCTCGTACCTCGCCGAGCTCCTGCTGGAGAAGGGCTACGAGGTCCACGGCATCGTCCGCCGCTCATCGAGCTTCAACACCGACCGGATCGACCATCTCTACCACGACCCCCACGAGTCGGGCGTCAGGCTCTTCACCCACTACGGCGACCTCGCCGACTCGGTCGCGCTGGTCAAGCTGCTCTACGAGCTCCAGCCGGACGAGATCTACCACCTCGGCGCCCAGAGCCACGTCCGCGTCTCCTTCGACATCCCCGAGTACACCTTCGACATCACCGGCGCCGGCACGGTGCGGCTGCTCGAGGCGATCCGCGAGGCCGGGGTCAGCCCGCGCTTCTACCAGGCGTCCTCGTCCGAGATGTTCGGCGCCGCGCCTCCCCCGCAGAACGAGGAGACGCCGTTCCACCCGCGCAGCCCCTACGGCGTCGCCAAGGTCGCGGCCTACTGGGCGACCGTCAACTACCGCGAGGCCTACGACCTGTTCGCCGTCAACGGGATCCTCTTCAACCACGAGTCCCCGCGCCGCGGCGAGACCTTCGTCACCCGCAAGATCACCCGGGCGGTGGCGCGGATCGCCGCCGGGCTGCAGGAGAAGCTCTACCTGGGCAACCTCGACGCCCAGCGCGACTGGGGCTACGCCCCCGACTACGTCGAGGCGATGTGGCTGATGCTCCAGGCCGACCAGCCCGAGGACTTCGTGATCGCCACCGGCGAGACCCACAGCGTCCGGGAGGCGGTCGAGATCGCATTCGCTCGGCAGGGCTTGGATCCGGACGGGCTACGTCGAGATCGACCCGAAGTACTACCGGCCCTCAGAGGTCGACGTGCTGCTCGGCGACGCGTCGAAGGCCACGCGAGATGCTCGGCTGGGAGCCCAAGGTCCGCTTCAAGGAGCTGGTCGAGCTGATGGTCGACGCGGACGTCGCCGCCCTCGAGGACCAGCTGGCGGGCAAGGTGACCCGCTACAGCCATGAGGGCGCCTGAGCCTCTCGGGCGCTGAGCGCGCTCGATGAGGATCGCGATCGTCTACGACTGCCTCTTCCCGAACACCGTCGGCGGGGCGGAGCGCTGGTACCGCAACCTCGCCGAGAGACTGGGTGAGCGCGATGAGATCACCTACCTGACCCGGCGGCAGTGGCGCGAGGAGGGCCCCGGCACGTCCTTCGAGACGATCGCGGTCTCGCCGCGGAGCGAGCTCTACACGCGCTCCGGCCGGCGTCGGATCTGGCCGCCGCTCCGCTTCGGCCTCGGCGTCTTCTGGCACCTGCTGCGGCACGGTCGCCGCTACGACGCCGTCCACACCGCATCCTTCCCCTACTTCTCACTGCTCGGCGCGAGGCTCGGCCTATGGCTCTCGCGCTCGCGAGCCCGCCTGATCGCCGACTGGCACGAGGTCTGGGGGCCGGACTACTGGCGCTCGTATCTCGGTCCGCTCAAGGGTCGGATCGGATTTGCGGTCGAACGGCTCTGCCTTCGGCTGCCGGACCGGAGCTTCACCTTCTCGCGCTTGGCGGAGGAGCGCCTGCGGGCCTACGGGCACCGCGCGCCGATCGACAGGCTGACCGGCGAGTACGCCGGCGATTCGTGGGCCGATGGGCTCGGCCGTGAGCAGGCGACGGCCGACAGGCCGGAGCCGCTCGTCGTCTCCGCGGGGCGGCACATCCCCGAGAAGCGCGTGCCCGCGATTCCGCCCGCGATCGCCATCGCTCGCGAACGGATCCCGGGGCTGCGCTGCGTGATCCTGGGCGACGGGCCGGACACCGAGGCGACGCGCGCGCGGTCCCGCGAGCTCGGCCTGGACGGCGTCGTCGAGCTGCCGGGCAGGGTCGCCCACGACGAGCTCATGCGCCGGATCGCCTCCGCCTCCTGCCTGCTCCATCCCTCCGAGCGGGAGGGCTACGGGATGGTCGTCGTCGAGTCGGTCTCGGTTGGGACGCCGGCGATCGTGGTGCGCGGCGGCGAGAACGCGGCAACGGAGCTCGTCGAGGAAGGAGTGAACGGCTTCGTCGTCGACTCCGCCGACCCGGAGGCCCTGGGCGACGCGATCGTCCGCGCCGTCGCCGGCGGCTCGGAGCTGCGGGCCTCCGCCTTCGACTGGTACCGCGCCCACCGGGACGAGCTCTCGATCGAGAGCTCGTTGCGTCAGGTGGAGGCCTCCTACGCGGCGCTGGCGGAGCCGGCGTGAGCCCGCTCGGGGACAGGCCGCTCGGCTTCATCGCTCGCGAGGCGGTGCGGCCCGCGAACTGGGTGGCGCTCGCCCGGATGCCGCGGCGCTATTCCCACCCTCTCGACGGCGCCCGCCGCTACTTCACCACGAGCGGGGAGTACCCGCACCGCTTCGAGATCCGCACGCCGCAGGGGATCGTGGCGCCGACCCTCTACAGCCAGCACGACATGATCACCGTCAACGAGGTCTTCTGCCGCGAGGACTATCGGGTCGACGCGGAAGCCGAGGTCGTCGTCGACGTCGGCTCGAACATCGGCATCTCCGCGCTCTACTTCCTGACCCGATCGCCGTCCGCCCGGGTCTGGCTGTACGAGCCGGTGCCGCAAAACGTGGAGCGCCTGCGGGGCAACCTCGAGCCATTCGAGAACCGCTGGTCGCTCGATCAGGTCGCCGTGGCCGACCGGGCGGGAGAGGAGAGCTTCTCGGTCGAGCCGACCGGTCGCTACGGCGGGCTCGGGGGTCCTCACGCCGAAGCGATCCGGGTTCGGGTCCGCCACATCGACGAGGTCCTCGGCGAGGTACTGGAGCTCGAGCGGCGGATCGACGTGCTGAAGATCGACACCGAGGGAGCCGAGGCGAGCGCCCTTCGCGCGGCATCGCCGACACTGCTCGAGCGTGTCGGCGTGATCTACGTCGAGGACACGGAGCGAGCCGTCGGGGATCTCCCCGGCTTCCATGGCTCGCGCCGGGCCTCTGTCCTGCGCCTCGTATCTCGGGCCGCCGGATGAGCTCCACGGCGGACCACGCCATCCCTCGCAGGGGCGAGCTCGACTCGGTCGTCCTCTCGGTCGCGATCGCGGCGGTTGGGACGTTCCTCGTCTGGCTGCTCGCGGACATCGGTTCGGTCACCGGCGCGCTCTACCGCAACCCCGACAACGCCTCGAGCTTCGTGCTCGCGGAGCTTCTCGATGATCGAGGCTCGGGCGACGTCATCCTTGGGAACTACGCCTGGCTCGAGCCGTTGTATGCCCTTCACCTGACCCGGTGGCTCCCCGACCACCGCCAGCTCTGGGAGGCCGGCCCCTTCGTCCTCTACGTGGCGAGCGTCGCACTAATCGGCTGGCAGGTCGGACGCGGGGTCTCGAGACAGGCCGGGCTGGTCGTCGCACTGGCGATGGCGGCTCCGGCTCCCCTGGTACTCGGCTACGTCGCCGTCCCCAACGCCCATGGGCACACCCTCTTCCACGTCGCGCTGCTCGGCGCCTTCGCGGTGAGCGTTCCGTCCGTCGCGGGCTGGGGCGGCGCAAAGCGCGCGCTCTGGGCGGTCGGGCTGGCCGTCACGCTGGCACCCGGTGCGTCCAGCGACGTCCTGTTGCTGATCGGCGGCGTCCTGCCCTTCCTGATGGCGCTGGCCTACGGCTGGCTGCGGGCGGCAGTGCCGGGACGCGTCGCCGCGCTCGGAGCCGCAGCCTGCCTGGGAGGCGTCGGCGGCGGCTATGCGCTCGCGGCCTGGGCCGACGATGCGCGAGTGCACGAGACCGGTGTGCCGATTCCGCTCGCGTCCACCTCGCACGCTCTCGCCAATGTCTGGCGATTACTCGAGGACTCGGCGCTCTTCATCCACGGGAGGCTCGGTGAGACGTCGAGTGCGCTCGGGTGGGCCCTCGAGTTGGTGGGCCTGGTCGCAGTCGTGGGCCTGCCGATCCTCTGGATCGCGACGCTCTTCCGTGTGTCCGCCGGGCTCCGAAGACGCGACCGCCCGGCTACGAGCCTGCTTGCCGTCTACTGGGCGATGGCGTCCCTGGCCATCTCGGCAGCGTTCATTCTCTCGTCAGCTCCCGAGGACATCGGCTCAACCCGGTACGTGACCGTGCTCTGGCCGGCGCTACTGGCACTCGCCGCCGTCGCCTTCGGCCGGCGGGCCCTGACTCCCCTGGCCGTCGCCGCCGCCGCCGCCGCGATCCTTGGCTGTCTCGAGCTTGCGGACGGCAGGTACACGCAGGTGGCTCCGTATCCCGATCGTGCCCTGGCGTCACTCAGGCAGTTCGTCGCGGTGAACCACCTCGAGCACGGCTACGCCTCGTACGTGAATGCGCCGGTCATCACGGTCCAGACCGATTTCGCCGTGCGCACCTACCCGGTAGAGAGGTGCGACGCGACTGGCGACGGGTTATGCAGGTACGGACTCCACCGGATCGACTCCTGGTACACCCCGAAGCGGGACGCGCGAAGCTTCTTTGTCGTCGCCGAGCGTCCCGGGTGGCCGCTGCTCGGGGGTCCACCGCCCCGCTGGGGACCGCCCATCGATGAGGCTCAGTTCGGGCCGTTCCGCGTCTACGCCTACGCCTTCGACCTCGCCCGCATCCTGGCTTCCGGCCGAGCTCCGGTCAGCCGCGCTCAGCGCTGAGGCGGAGGTAGACCGACTCGTACTGCTCGGCGATCCGATCCCAGGTGAAGTCCTGGAGCCAGCGCTCCCGGCCTGTCTCCGCGAGCCGGCGGCGGGCGGAGACGTCATTCCAGAGTCGCGTCAGCTCGGAGGCGAAGGCATCCGGGCTCGCGTGGAACCGTCCATTCCGCCGTTCCGAAGGAACCACGACTCCGCCCCCTGTCCACTCCGCGATCTCGCTCGCGTTCCCCGCCTCCGTGCTGATGAACGGCGTTCGCGACGCCGCCGCCTCGAACAGCACCAGCGGGGAGCACTCGACCTGCGAGCCGAAGACGAACATGTCCGCCGCCTTGTAGGCGGCGAGCACCTCCTCCCGCGGCGCGTCCATCACCATTACCCGCTTCCGCCCGCGGCTCGCGACCCGCGTGGCGAAGGCGCGGCGCCGGCAGTCCCATTGGCAGCCCACCCGCAGGGGCTTGTTGCCGATCACGACCAGGGTGCCGCGCTCGAAGTCCGCTTGCCGGAAGGCCTCGATGCCGAGCGCGTGGCCCTTGATCCAGTTGTGTGGCCCCACCGTCAGGAGCAGCGGCTCGTCCGGATCGACGCCGTGACGCTCGCGAAAGTCTGAGTCGAGCCCCTCGAACTCCTCTCGACTCGCCCCATTCGGAACAATCGTCAGGTTCTCCAATCCCACCCCTCGCGTGAACTCGATGTCCTGGTAATTCTCGCCGTGGAAGATGAGCTGGTCGAACTCGGCGAGCCGGGCGGGGAGCTCCGAGAAGTAGGGGGCGTAGGCGGGATCGCGGAGCCGGGAGAAGCCGCACGGCGCGAGCACCTTGACGGCATCGATCCGATCCAGTTCCGGCAGCAGCACATCGGTAGTCCACTGCTGCGCGGAGTACGTCATAAGGACGTCGAAGCCGCCCGCCGTGACGAACGACCGGTAGCGCTCGACCTCTCCCTTGAGACCGCGGACGGTGTTTCCGGTGACGTCGAACTGTTCGATGCGAACGCCCTCGAGCTCCGCGAACCGGCGATCCGGGTGCCGCGTAGTGGCGACCGTGACGTCGTGCCCCCGGCGCACCAGCTCCTCGGAGACGTGCCGGACCACGGCCTGAGATCCCCCCGGGCTCGGGTGGTAGAACTCGACGCAGTGGAGGATTCGCAGGGGCATGCGATCAGTCAGTGAGTCTGCTCGATTACGCCGCGACTGTGACGGAGAACGGCAACGACGGGATCCTCGAACGGATGCTCTCGGCATCGGCTGCGCGGCGGCTAGGAGCGTGCAGACGAGGGCCTGCAGTCGGATGGTCCGGCCTTCAAGCCGGGAGGTTCTCGATCACGGATCGATCGAGCCGGAGATCGAATTTGCGCCCAAACGGCTTGCCGCTTTCGAGCATCGCGGGCAGATCGTCGGAACGCAGTGTCTTGGGATGAGAAGCTGTGAGGCGGCCAGAGTAGTGAAGCGAAGCGGATCGTTGACGAGTCGGATGCGTCTCGCCAAACGAGGTTCCAAGCAGGATGCTGTGGAAGAAGATCTCGTCCGCCGCGAGTGTGTACCTGTGGTAGGTCCGATAGTCGGGGTGATGCATCGAACAAAGCGGAGCGCGAATTCGGGCCGCTGTCCGCGCTGAAGTTCCACCACGTTGAGCCGCCGAACGGGCGCACGATACTGGGGAAAGCGGCGTGGGGGCTTCCGGGCCGTCCAAAGCCGGAGCAGCCCGTTCAGTGCTTTCCCCTTCAGGCTCGAGCGCGGGCTCCTCGCCCCGCGGAAAGACAGTCTCTCGGCCGGCCGAAGACAGGTCGTACGTATAGAAGTCCGTGCGGATTCTGCCGTCGTAGGCCCAGTGCCAATCCGGAAGCGAGAAGTACCCCAGGTAGCTCCGCTCACGGCGTTCGGCGAAGAAGCTGCATCGGTCTCGGCGATTGGCCGCACGGGGAAAATCCTGACCGCTGAGCAAGACGAAGTAATCGCAGCGCTCCCTCAAACCACGACTCAAGCCCTCCAAGGCCGCGTCCACTGCGCCAATCCCGCCCCAGGGGGAATCATGGCGGGGAAGCAGCTCGACTTCCGCAATCCCATGGCGTGCGAACTCTGACTCAAATGGCGCGATCCTGGCTCGCCGATCGATATGTAGGTAGGTACGAGCAGCCGGGTGCTGGAGACTGCTCAGAAGCAGCGCGAGCTGTGCGGGACGCTGATGTGCGAGAACTATGAACGCCAGCTTCATCAGAGATGGAGTCCGATCAACTTGTCCGCGAGCTCGGCGTAATTCTTTCTCGCGTCGCACCGATCGCGGCGTGTAAGCCAACGATCGGACCTTCGTGAGTCCCAGGGGCGTGCGAGTTCGGGATCCAGCCGAGCTCACGGTCGCTGCCATCGAGAAGCGTCGTCATCCCGACCTACGAGCGGCTGGAAGAGTGCAAGCGAGCGGTCGGCTCGGCGCTCAACCAGGAGCTGCCCCCCCTCGAAGTGCTCGTCTGCGACGACGGCTCCGCAGATCGGAACGCAGAACGAGCTCGAGGCCTGGGCTGCAAGACGAGCCGCGCCTGCGATACCTGCGGCTGCCTCGCAACTTCGGGAACCCGGCAGCCGGCCCGCAACCTGGGCACGCAGAGCGCGCGAGGGGAGTGGGTCGCATTCCTGGACGACGATGACGAGTGGGTTCCCGGCAAGCTCGGGGTCCAGAGTAAGGCGATCTCGACCGGGCGCTATGACGTGGTGGCGTCGGATGCCACGAAGCCAGTGGCGGTCCCTACTTTGGATCTGAACAGCCAGCGCGAGTCCCGATCGAGACGAGTTCCTGCGACACAACCCGATCATCACCTCGACGGCCGTGGCGCGCCGGTCCACTGCTGTTGACGGTCGGGGGGTTTCGTGGATTCGGCAATCGGCATTTCAGATCAAGGTCGAGGACTATGCGGCCTGGCTCAATCTGGCCTACCGCGGAGCGAGCTTCCTGGTCCTGCCGGACGAGCTGGTCGCCTACGAGGACACTGCTGGAGAACCGGCTCAGCAGCGCCGCCGCCCGGCGGGAGGCGGAGGTCGCCGCGGTGCGCTGGCGGCTGTGGCTGCGCCGGCCGGCCGACCGCGGCGGTCCTGCGCGCTTCCCTGCACGCGACGGCGATGGCGGCGCGTCATCGGCTGCGCGGCGGCATAGGGGCGAGGACCGCGGTTGGGAGATAGTGTACGGAGCGAGCTGCGGCTAGGCGGTGCAACCCTCGGCTACAATGATGGCGACAAGCGCGAATTCGGGCGCACCCTGCAGTGTCGGTCGTGATCGGCACGCTCAACCGGCGCTGGTACCTGAAGCGAGCGATTGCCAGCGTTCGCGCGGAGCTGCCCCTCCACGAGGCGGAGATCATCGTGGTCGAGGGGGGATCGGACGACGGCACCCTGGGCTGGCTGGCAAAGCGGAAGGACGTGATCACGATCGTGCAGCACAACCGGGGCAGCTGGCACGGGCAGCCCATCCCGCGCAGCTCGTGGGGCTCATTCATGAATCTGGGATTCAAGGCGGCCACGGCTCCCTACATATGCATGCTGAGCGACGACTGCCTGGTCGTGCCCGGCGCGATCCGCAGCGGTCTCGAGCGCTTGGAGCGGGAGGGCGAGGACGTCGGCGCCGTCGCCTTCTACTGGCGCAACTGGCCGGAACAGGAGCGCTACTGGGTCGGACGCACCTTCGGCGGTGGCGTTTTCGTCAACCACGGCCTCTTTAGGCGCGATGCCCTGGCGTCCGTTGGGTACGCCGATGAGGAGGGGTTCCGGTTTTACCACGGCGACGGGGACCTGATCCTGCGAATGCAGGACGCCGGCTGGAGATGCCTGGACTCGCCCACGTCATTCGTGGAGCACTACTCGCATGCCAATCTGACTCAGCGGGCGGCCAACCTGGAGACGCGTGACGAGGACTGGGCCGCCTACAAACGCCGCTGGGGACATCTGGGTGCCCCCGAGACCGACTGGCTCGAGCTTTCCCATGACGATCCGCTACCTCACCGCCCGCCGCTACTGGGGATCAAGAGGTCTGCTGGCAGCCCGGGCGCATCAGCTGCGAACCCGGCTCGGGGGCTTCCCCGACGGGCTCAGGCGGCGCGTCCGCCGCGCCCGAAAGCCGGCGCCCGTCCAGGACGAGCGACGCGCCGGCTAGCGCGGATCAGGGGTGCCCCGCTTCCCAAGGAGCGGAGCCAGACTCGGTGCAGTCGGACTTCCGACTGCCGATTGGTCGATCATCGCAAGCGCCAGTATCTTCCCGGCTCGCTCGATCAAAGCCTCTCTCGACAACCAAGGAGGCGACGGCTTTCTCGCCATGATCGTGATGTTGTCGGTTGCCCGCCATGAAGCGCGCTCCACACGAGTCAGCTCGTAACCCAGCGCTTCGAGAACCTCGCGGAATTTGTCCTCGTACCAACCGTCGGCGTGGAACGCCCAAGCTGCTTCTTGCGAGCCGAATATGTGGCGGACGATCTCGCCGCGGTGCGAGCGAGATCGTCGCTTCAGGAAGCGCCGCACGCTCGCTTCGAAGTCCGGTGTTTCGATCACCAGGATCCCGCCCTCCTCGAGCCACGCGTACCAGTCGATCAGGAGGCGGAGCGCAGTGACGCGGTCGAAGTGCTCGAAGACGTGGTGCAGCCGTACCTCGGCCACGGAACCCGGCTCGTACGAGAGTTCGGTGATGTCGGCATACACGTCTGCAGGCGAGGAGACCTGAACCGAGTGCTCGTCGGGCGGGTAGTCGATGTTGACGTACCCCTCCAGGTACTTCTCGCCACAGCCGAGGTGGAGACGTATGGGCCTTTCCTGCAATTCGCGCTGGCCCGCTAGCGACCGTCCGCCTTCGCGGCATCCTGCATCGCGGGAGCGTAGGCGTCGGCCACCTCGTCCATCGCGCCGCGCATCCGGATTCGGCCGTTGTCCAGCCACATCCCGGTCGAGCACACGCTCCTGATCAGGTCCAGGTCGTGACTCATGACGATGATCGTGCGACCGTCGCGATGCAGCCTGGCGAGCTCCTCGGCGCACTGGTTCCGAAATGATTCGTCCACCACCGCCAGAACCTCGTCGAAGACGTACGTGTCGGCCGGAAAGCAAACGGCGGTAGCGAAAGAGAGCCTCGCCTGCATGCCGCTCGAGTAGCGCTTCAACGCTGTGTCCAGGTGGCGCTGGATGCCGGCGAATTCGGCGATCCGATCCATCTCCGCCCGGATCGCACCGGCGCTGAGCCCCAGGATCGTCCCGAAGAGGGCGACGTTCTCCCGGCCGGTCAGCTCCGGATGGAAGCCGGCGCCGACCTCCAGCAGGGGGACGATGCGTCCCCAGACTTCGATCTTTCCGGTGTCCTGCATCGCGATCCCGGAGATCAATTGCGTCAGCGTCGACTTTCCCGAGCCATTCGCCCCGACGATGCCGAAGAACTCACCGCGACTGACCTCGAAGCTGACGTCCGAGAGCGCCCAGAAGCGCTCATGCTCATGGGCGCGGCGCACGAGTGTGCTCAGGGTGTGCTGGAGGCTCAGCTCCTCGCCCAGGCCATAGCTCTTGCCGACCCCGTCGCATCGGACGGCGAGATCCGGCTTCGGCTCGCCGCCGTTGGACTCAGACGTAATCCGCAAAGCGAGGCTCCATTCGCCCGAACACGTACCAGCCCACGAGCACGGCGCCGACGGTCTCGGCAAGCGCGATCCCGATTGCAAAGCCGTCAGGCGCGATACCGAGGAGGGACCAGCGCCAGGCCTTCGATCAAACCCGATGCCGGATTGAAGGCAAGCACCTTGGCGAAAGAACCCGCTGCATCCAGCGGGTAGCCCGACGGGCGTCAGGAAGATCCCGGCCTGGACGATCAGCGGCGTGAAGGCGACGGCGTCGCGAAAACGGCCCCCGAGGGCCGCGACCAGAAGGGTGAAGCCCCACATCAACAACAGAAGCCAGGCCACCATCAGCGGCATCAGTCAGCGCCTGGATCGGAAGCCCGGAGCTGATCGCCGCCGCTGCGACGCTTGCGGTGAGGACGATCGCCAGGGGAGGGAGGACGGCGATCAAGGTTCCCGTGACGAGCGCTACGTCGTGGGACACGGGCTTCGCCGTACGACAAGCTGGTTGGAAGGCAGCGTCATCGGGGCGACGCTGATCGTCATCTGGATATAGGTCCAGACGGCGAGCCCCACAAGCGCGAAAACGACGTATGGGACGTTCCCGGTGTTCACGCTGGTCACCGTCGAGAACGCGATCGTGATCGCGAGCAACATCCCGAGGGGCTGGAGCACGAGCCAGAGCGGGCCGAGCGCTGACTGCTTGTACTTGGCCTTCATGTCCCGCTTGCCCAGCATCCATCCGACCGGGAGGCTCGTCCGAACCTCGCCCAGGCGCACCCGGCGACGCATCGGCACGGTGACCCGCACCCTGCCGTCGACCAGGTTTGCCGGCGAGCCGGTGACGCCGCGCGGGAGTGCCGCAGGTGCCTCTGGCGAACTCTGGCTCATGAGACCGGAAGTCTAGGTTCTCCGTTGTCGGCCGCGGAATGTGGTCCGTCGAGTCCGATGCGGGCGAAGATCGCCGCGAAGCGATGATCGTAGGTGTGCTCGGCGCGCACGCGGCGATATCCGGCTTCCGCCGCTCGGGCGCGCTCCTGCTCTTGGTCGAGCCACCAGCCCACCTGGCGGACCAGATCGTCCGTTGAGGAGAAGGCGCCGATCTCGCGGCCGGGAGTCAGATAGTCCTCGAGGTGCGGCACACGGTCGGTGAGCAGGAAGCCACCGCTGCCCGGGACCTCGAACGTTCGGCCTTTGATCTGGCTCTTGCGCGGCTCCTGCGTCTGCCGTCGAACCAGGTCCGCGATCCGGGTGCGGATGCCCCGCGGCGGCGAGTAGGCCGCCGAGAGGTTCAGGTTGATGCGACTCGCCCCGAACACGCGGACCATCTCGTCGTGCTCGATCCGGCCCTCGGGCCAGCCGAAGCCCCAGCAGCGAACGTCGAAGCCCTCCGCGCGCAGCCGCTCCACGGTCGCCGGGCGCTCGCCATAGCACCGGCCGACGAAGGTGACGTCGTACTCGAGCTCCCGGCCCGTCCAGTCGTAGGCGTAGCGGTTGCAGGCCCACTGGGAGAGGATGGCGCGCTCGTAGCCGATCTGGCGGTAGCGGGGAAGCGAGTCGCGGTCGGTCGTGACCGACCAGTCGAAGGCCGGAGCGAAATGCCGCGTGAAGCGGTCGAAGCGCCAGTGGTCGTCGGTGAACCAGTTGACGGTTGGGCCGCCTGCCGCGCCGACGCCCTTGATCGTCTCGGGGTCGATCTCGTCCTCGAAGAGGACGAAGAAGGAGAGATCGGGCTCCGCCTCCCTGGCGACCGCCAACAGCCGGCGATTCATCTTGCGCCTTCCGTGATCCCGCTTCTCTGCCATGAAGTCGAACGGAACCAGCTCGTGTCCCATCCCCTCGAGCGCGCTCTTGAAGTTGACCTCCTCGAAGCTCGGCCCGCCGGCTGGGTCGCCGTAGTCGTCGGACATCGCCACGTAGAGGATCCGCATGGCTCAGGCGGAGGTCGCGCCGGAGGTTGCCCGCCTCACCCGGGGCGCGGCGAAGCTGATCGCTCGGGCGACTCCCGGCACCGACATGGCGACCGCGGCCGCCAGCGCCAGCGGGCTGAGGCGCGTCGCGAGTGAGGCCCGGAACGAGCGGCGGGCGTCTCGGGAGCGGCCCATCACCGCCCGGCAGTATCCGATCATCAGCAAATCGTGGGCGAGCGTCCTGCGCACCAGCTCCGGATCACCGGCCAGATCCGCGTAGCGGCTGTGAATCAGGTGGTTCGTCTCCCAGATGTCCGGCGCCCGGTAGGAGAGGTTGGCGCCGTGCTCGCGCAGCCGGACCACCAGCCTCGGGTCGAAATGGAAGGTCGCGCCAGCCGCGAGCGCCCGCATCCAGAACTCGTAGTCCTCTCCCACCAAGGGCCTCGTAGCCGCCGAGGTCGAGATAGAGCGACCGGCGGACGACCGCGCTCGGGTCCGCGATCAGGTTCCGCCGGTACATCTCCGGCGCGAACCAGAGCGACCGTCCAGGGTGCCCGAGCGAGCCGGACGGGGATGGGCGCCGCTCGCCAGGCCGAACCTCTGCGCCGCGCCGAAGATGACGTCCACCTCCGGGTGGGCGCCGAGCGCGTCCTGCTGCCACTGGAGCTTGCGCGGCTCCCAGACGTCGTCCGCCGGGCAGAGGGCGACGAACTCCCCCCGCGCCTCGCGGAAGCCGGTGTCGAAGGCGCCGGGGCAGCCGCGGTTCTCCTGCTCGATCAGGCGCACCGTGCCCCCGTAGCCGGCCACGACCTCATGGGTCCCATCGGTGGAGCCGTCGTCGACCACGATCACCTCGAGCGGTGACCGCGTCTGCGCGAGCACCGCGTCGAGCGCCTCCGCGATATAGCGCTCCTCGTTATAGGCGGGGACGACGACGCTGATCGTCGGATCCGCGTGCTCGCCGGGGAGCTCGCGGGTCTGGCTGCCGCCATGCGCGGGAGCATAGGAAGGCGCTGGTGCCGGCGATCCGTGCGAACCTTGCGCCCCTTGAAGGTCGGCCTCAATCTGCTGCACCTCGTCCCCGGCAGTACGGGGGGCTCCGAGATCTATGCCAGGCGCCTGATCCCGGCGCTGCTCGAGGCCGGCGGCGATCTCGAGCTGGTGGCGTTCGCCTCACGCGAGGGAGCGCCGTCGCTTCGCGGCGAGCCCTGGACGCGGAGCGTTTCGGTCATCGAGCTGCCGGTCCGGGCCACGAGCCGGGCGCGCCGCGTGCTGGCGGAGCAGACGCTGCTCCCGCTGGCCGTGCGGCGCGCCGGCGTCGACATCCTGCACAACCTCTTCACCACCGCGCCGGTGCTGCTCCGCGTACCCCAGGTCACCACGATCCACGACCTGATCTACAAGCGCTTTCCGGAGGCGCACGCCGGGCCGCTCTCGCTCGGAATGAGCGCTCTCGTTCCTCTTGCGGCGAGGCGCTCGAGCCGCATCATCGCCGTCTCGAAGGCGACCAGGAACGACGTGGTCGAGCTCCTCGACGTGGATCCGGGCAAGATCGACGTGATCTACGAGGGCCCGGGTTCCGGACCGTCCGCCGATCCGGAGCCCGAGGACGCCCTCCGGAGCAGGTACTCGCTCGGCGACGCCCCGATCGTCCTCAGCGTCTCCGCGCACCGCCCGCACAAGAACATCGAGCGTCTGATCGACGCAATGGCGCGAATCGAGGGGCCGGCGATCCTGGTGATCCCGGGGTACGAGACCCGCTGGGAGGAGGACCTCAGGGCACACGCCCGGCGGGTCGGGGCCTCCGAGCGCGTCCGATTCCTGGGCTGGATTTCCGATGGCGAGCTCGAGGGTCTCTATGAGGCCGCGATCTGCCTCGCCTTCCCCTCGCTTGCCGAGGGATTCGGCCTGCCGGTGCTGGAGGCGATGATGCGCGGCCTGCCGGTCGCCTGCTCGGACGCGGCCTCGCTGCCGGAGGTCGCCGGAGAGGCCGCGCTCTACTTCGACCCCCTGGACACCGGCGCGATGGCGGAGGCGATTGCCACCCTGCTGCGCGACGCAGATTTTCGCGAGCGGCTCGCAGCGGCTCGGGCGCGAGCGTGCCGCCGGCTTCACCTGGCCGAGGGCTGCGGCCGAGACGGTCGCCTGTTACGAGCGGGCCCTGGCCACCTGAGCAGCCGACTCGAGGGCGGCGACCGCCTGGTCAGGCCCGAAGCGGCGGATCAGCTCCTCGACTGGCGCCGGTCGCGTGGGCAGGTCCCGCAGGATCCGAGCGAGGTCGCTCGCGTCCGCGTAGGGGACCACCGGCAGGTCGTCGTAGTCAGGGGAGAGGAGGGGCTCGCGCACGATCACGGGAACGCCGTGCGCCAGGCCCTCGAGGATCACCGTCGGCTGGGCCTCGTTCCCGGTCGAGGGCACCACAAGCGCGTCGATCGATCCGAGAAAGCCGGGCACGTCCTCGACCTCTCCGAGCAGCCGGATCCGGTCGCCCAGACCCAGTTCCCCGACCCGCCCCTCGACCGCCCTGGTGTACGAGGCGTCCTGGAAGGCGCCGCCGACGATGAGCCTGCTCCAGCCACCCCGCGTCTCATCGGTCGCCAGCCGGTCGACGAGCTCGGCGATCCCCTTCTCGGGGATCAGCCTTGCGAGCACGCCGAGCGCCGGCTCGGCATACGACGGGGAGAGGACCCGCCGCCCGCGCGCCTCGGTGAAGTAGTCGACCGGCAGGAAGTTGTTCATCTTCGTGACGGGCACCCCCGGCAGCCGCGCTCGGTACTCGCCGGCCGCATTCGACCCGACGGCCAGCAGGGCTCCGAAGCGGCGGTAGGCGAAGCGCGCGGATCGCCGTCTTGCGCTGTCCTGCTCGTGGGCGAGGTTGACGATCGCGGGCGCTCCGGCGATGCCACGCGTGGCGGCGTAGAGGTGGGCGTGCACGCGTGGGTGGTTCCCGACCACGAGCGCGTCCGGGCCGACCCTCCTCAGAAAGCGGCGGGTGCGGGCCACGGCCGGCGCGATCGAGAACGCCCTCCACGGGACCAGATCTCCGAATCGCATGTCCTCCACCTCGATCCCGGCCCTGGCGCACCAGCCGGCGAGGGGACTGTCGCGGCGGCAGCCGACCCTCACGTCGTAGCCGCGGGCGCCGAGCGCGCGGGCCAGCCGGAAGCCGAGGCCCTGGCCGCCGCCCGCGATCTCGCCATGGTCGAGCAGCCAGATCTCGCCGCTCGCGCCCGGCACTCTTCAGCCGTAGTAGCGGGACAGCGTGAGCAGCATCGCGGCCGCGGTGTGGGCGACCGCGAGGCAGACGAGTAGGACCCCCACCGCGGGCCCATAGCGCTTGCCCGCCCCGCGGGCGGCGATCGCGATCAGCGCACCGTAGAGGGCGAGCAGCGGGAAGAGATAGCGCGGCTGCTCGTAGCCGACCGCGCCGCCGAGGCGGGCGATGTAGCTCGTCCCCCCGATCAGGATCAGCAGCCCGGCGACCAGCGTCAGGTACGTGATCAGCTCTCCGATCCGCGACCGGATCGCGTCCCGGACCCTGATCAGCTCCCTGGCCGCCAGCGCCAGGATCCCGATGGCGATCGCCAGCGCGAGGTTGTAGACCCACTGGGCGAACCCGTAGTCGAGCCATCCGAACTGGCCGATGAACCCGTTGAACCAGATCTGGCGAAGCTCGTACTCGCGGGAAGTACGGGTCCATGGAGGGAAGCCGCGGCAGGTAGAACTGCCACATGTAGTTGAACGCGTCCTCGAGGTTCGCCGACGTCGTCTCCGCCGGTTGCCGAGCTGGATCCCGGTCGGCCCCTGGACGCCGCCGGAGCCGAAGTAGAGTCCCCGGTCCCAGACCGTTGAGTTGAGCAGCGCGTAGATCGCGAGCGGCACGACGACCACCGCGACCGCCGCGAGCGCACCGCCGAGCGCCTCGCGGCGTCGCTCGCGGCCAGCGCCGATCACGAGCGCCAGCAACCCGACCGCGATGCCCGGCGCCAGGCCGAGCATGTTGTACTTCGCGAGGATGCCGATCGAGGCGAAGGCGCCGATCGCGAGCTCCGCGCCGGGGGGTCAGCCCTCGCCGGAAGGCGAGGGCGAGCGCGTAGAAGGTCCCGGCCGAAGCCGCGTACAGCACGCGTGTCGCTGGTTACGCCGCTGGCGGTGAAGCCGAACATCGGCTGGAAGGCGACGGCCAGGGCCCCCACCGTCCAGGCCCATGGCGTGCTCGGCAGGAGCTCCCGCAGGAAGAGGAAGGTGAAGAGGACCGTCACCGCCGCCAGCACGGCGGAGAGCAGGCGCAGCGCGTGCACCCTGTCCGGGAGCGAGGTCCACGGCGAGAGGTGGTAGACGCCCGCCGCCGCGTAGTAGTAGAGGGGAGGGTTGTTGGTGTCGATGGTTGTAACCGCCCCCGCTCACGCGGTCCGCCGCGGTGCTGACGTCGCGCTCGACCCGCTTGTGGAAGGAGGCGGTCCCCGGAACGCGGACGTCCTTGCGGCGCGCGACCGCCTTCCAGCGGAGCGCGTCCAGCAGGCGGCGCTCCTCCTGGGAGAAGTGCTGGATGCCGAGCTTCCCGGTCGGTGGCTTGCCCGTCTCGGCGACGTGCTGGACGTAGGCAACGTGTCCCGCCTCGTCCGGCGTCTGGAAGAGGGGGATGATCAGGCCCCAGGCGATCCCGTTGAGGAGCGCCACCGCGACGCACACCCACGCCGCCGTCGGCAGCCGGCTCCTTCGCCTCCGGGCCGGGCGACCCCCGGCCGCCCTGATCTCCTCCGTGCGGCGGAGAATCTCACCGGTCTCCGCCGCCACCGGGCGTTCGCGGATGTCCGTCGGCGTCCCACCGTCCGTTCGGCTCTCGGACGCCCTCCGGCCCCGCTCCATCAGGTCCGCCTCCCCGGCAAGGTCACCACGGACCAGATTCCAACCATCGCGGCCCCGATTGCGAGCAGGGCGGCGAGCCACACCGCCCAGCCCCCCAGCGGACCGGTCTGGGTGTTGGCGTAGCGATCGGCGATCGTGCCCGTCTCCGCGACCCAGCTCGAGGAGCCGGGCCGCAGGAAGATCGCGCTCGCGACGCCGTGCTTCTTGGCCTCCTTGCCCTTGGGCTCGCCCGCGGAGCGCTTCAGCTCGCCTCCGATCATGAGCCGCCCCGGTCCCGGATTGGAGAGGCAGAGGGTCGCCGCGGTGGGCCGCCCTCGTCGGCGGCCTCAGCTCGATCAGCCTTTGCTCCGGGCCGCCGCCGGCTCCAGGTCGCCCGTGCTCACGATGCCCCGCGGATCCGTGATCTCGACGTGCAGGCGGCGGGCTCCGCCGGTCACGAACGTGACGAGCAGCTTCAGGCGATCGGCGCCCGCCGGGACACGAGCTATCCGCTGGCATTGAGGCTGCCCACCTTCAACGGATACGGTCGGGAGTGATGGGCTCCACGGTGTTGGTCCCGGCGATGACCGGATGGGAGCTCAGTGAGAAGGCGAAGATCGCGGCCGCGATCAGGATGGTTCCCGCGACCGCAGCCGCAAGGCGGGCCCTCATCCGCTACTCGGGGCGGCGCAGGCCGAGGATGCTGAGCAGGAACGAGGTGAAGAAGACCTCGGTGCCGACGGTGATCAGGGTGGCGGACATCACCGCCAGCCTCTGCTCGGCCAGGCTGCCGAGCCCTCGGTCGATCCAGATCCCCACCATCACCCCGCCGAGGATGACGCCCAGCCGCGATCACCGCTGCCGCCCAGCAGCAGGCCGTGCTCCAGCCTGAAGCGCGCGCGCATCCGGTTGAACCATTCGTCCCGCTCACCCATGAAGTAGACGCCGTAAGCCAGCGCGCAGAGCCCGAGGGCGATCACCTGGGTCCCGAGGATCAGCAGCAGCGCTCCGCCGATCAGCGCGTGGATGTCCCACTGGTGGCCCAGGAACGAGATGTGAGTGAGGACGGCGGCCATGATCAGCGTGCCGAGGGCCGCCATCGCCGCGCCGGGGATCAGGAAGAGGTGGGTGGGGCTGTGGATCAGGAGATACCGCAGGTGCCGCCAGCCGTCACCCCAGGTCGACAGCTTCGACTCGCCCTCGCGCCGGTGATACTCGATCGGGAACTGGCGGATGTCGAGGTCGGCCTTGGCCGCCCGGATCACCATCTCGGAGGCGAGCTCCATGCCGGAGGTCCGGAGGTCGAGGCGTGGAAGGACGTCGCGGCGGAGGGCGCGCATTCCGCAATGGGCGTCGCGGACCTCGGTGCCGAAGAGCCGGTTGAGGAGGCCGGTGAGCATCGGGTTGCCGACGTGCTGATGCAGCCACGGCATCGCGCCGGGTTGGATCCCCTTCATCCGGTCGCCGAGCACCAAGTCGCCGCCGTCCTCGAGCTCGGCGACGAACCTTGGCAGCTCGCCCGCGTCGTAGGTGAGGTCGGCGTCGAGCATCACGATGTACTCGCCCCGGGCCACCGACAGTCCCGTCAGGTAGGCGTTTCCATAGCCGCGCCGGGGCTCGTCGATCACTCGGGCTCCGGCCGCGGCGGCGAGGGCGCCGCTGCCGTCCGTGGAGCCGTTGTCCACCACCACGACCTCACCGTCGTAGTGGCCGTCGGCCAGAGCGTTGCGGGCCGCGAGCACGCAGTTCGCGATCGACCCGGCCTCGTTCAGGCAGGGAATCACCACCGAGACCTCGAGGGTCCTGGACTCCGGGACGCGGCCCGCCGTTTCGGGTGCCGTTATGCCGCTCATGCCCTCCAGCGCGTCAGTGTACGGCGCGGATGCGCGCCAGGGCCGGGATACATTGCCGCCGTGCCCGACTCCCGTTTGCCCCACTGCAAGCTCTGCGAGTTCTCGGACTTCGCCGATCCGGAGCTCGGCGATCTGATCCGCGACGTCTACGCGTCGGACCGCGATCACTTCGGCGAGCCGGACTTCCCAGTCGGCCGCGAATACCGCAAGTACTGGGAGGTGGCGATGACGCTGCGCGCGTTCCGGGCCCTCGGCGCGCTGCGCGAGGACGCGAAGGTACTCGGCGTCGGGGCGGGCCACGAGGCCACCATCTACTGGCTCACGCGGCATGTCGAGAAGGTCGTGGCCACCGACCTCTACGAGCAGGAGGACATCTGGTCGGAGAGCGACTCCGGATCGGAGATGCTCACGGACCCGGGGCGCTACTGGGACGGTGCATGGAATCCCGAGCGGCTCGAGGTCCGACCACATGAGCGGTCTCGACCTCGACTTCGAGGACGAGTCGTTCGACGCGATCTTCTCGTCCAGCTCGATCGAGCACTTCGGCGACTTCGCGGACGTCAGGCGCAGCGTCGAGGAGATGTTCCGGGTCCTGCGGCCGGGTGGCGTGGTGGCGCTGGCGACGGAGTTCCGGCTCGAGGGACCCGGGATCGGTCTCCCCGGCCTCTTGCGGTTCGACGAGCCGGAGCTCCGGTCGCTGCTCCTCGACGGCCTCTGGTGGGATCCGGCCACGCCCTTCGACATGTCGATCTCCGATGAGACCGTGAGCCGGCCGGTCCTGATGAGCGACGCGATGGCGGACATCGAGATCCGGCAAGCAGGGCTGGAGCCAGTACCCGCACATCGTCCTCCGCGACGGCGCCTTACCTGTGGACCAGCGTGCACGTCGCGCTGATCAAGTCGAGGACTGACCGCCGCCGAGTGGCGCCAGCGCCGCCGAAGCTGCCGCCGAAGCGCTCGCTGCGCCAGCAGATGGGCATGCGTCCTCTATCCCCTGTCTCTCCAGGTTGAGGCGCCGGGCGGAGCCTAGGACCTTGCCAGCGCGTCGAGGTCCGCGCGAACCATCATCTCGACCAGCTCCTCGAAGCCGACGCGCGCCTCCCAGCCCAGCTCCCGCTTCGCCTTTGCCGGATCCGCGACGACCTCCTCGATGTCGGCCGGCCTGGCGAGGTCCGGATCGATCCGGACGTGGTCCTCGCGCTTCAGGTCCACGCAGGCGAAGGCGGCATCGACGAAGTCATCCGACCGAGTGGGAGACGCCGGTGCCGATCACGAAGTCGTCCGGCTCGTCGCGCTGGAGAATCATCCACATCGCCTCGACGTACTCCTTCGCGTAACCCCAGTCCCGGCGGACGTCCAGGTTGCCCAGGACCAGCTCGTCGCTCAGCCCGAGCTTGATCGAGGCCACGCCCCGGCTGATCCGCCTGGTGACGAAGGCCGCGCCCCGCCGTGGCGACTCGTGGTTGAAGAGGATCCCGGAGCTGGCGTGGAGCCCGAAGCTCTCCCTGTAGTTGACGGTGATGAAGTGCCCATAGACCTTTGCCACGCCGTAGGGGCTGCGGGGATAGAACGGCGTTCTCTCGCTCTGGGGTGACTCGCGCGCCCTGCCCGAACATCTCCGATGAAGATGCCTGGTAGAAGCGCGCCTGTGGGCAGACCTCGCGGACCCCCTCCAGCAGGCGGGTCACCCCGACCGCCGTGTACTCGGCCGTGGCGACCGCGAGCCGCCACGATTCTGCGACCGAGGACATCGCGGCCAGGTTGTAGATCTCGTCCGGGTCGCTCCTGCGCAGGACGGTGACCAGCGAGTGCTCGTCGAGGAGGTCGCCCGGATACAGCGTGATGCGATCCATGATCTGCTCGAGGTGTTCGAAGCGGCGGTCGGTCGACCCGTGGACGAGGCCGTCGACCTCGTAGCCCTTCTCGAGCAGCAGCTCCGCGAGGTAGCTGCCGTCCTGCCCTCCGATCCCGGTGATCAGGGCCTTCGTCACAGACCGAGCAGCTCCGCGTAGCGCTTCGCGACGCGGGCGAAGGAGTTTGCCTCCGCGTAGGCAGCCTGCGCCTCGGTCACCTGGTCGCGCAGGGGCCGGTCGGTTGCGGCCGCGCGGATCTTGTCGGCGAGCTCGATCGAGGTGCACTCGCTCGAGATGGGCAACACGACCGGGGGCGGCAGCTCTTCCTCCCAGCCGCTGCCCGCGACGATCACGGGCGTTCGCGCCGCGATGCACTCGCAAACTGCCTCCCAGCCCTCGGCGCCGGTGTCGGCGTCGTCCATCTGGACGGCGACGGCGCCGGGCAGGGCCGCCGGCAGCCGCCCGAGCGCCGCCTGGAGGTTCGGAGTGAGGGACCCGATCGGCCGGACCGGCGGGCCCTCCGCCGAGGCGCCGACGGAGGGCGAGGGAGCGGCCGGGATCGCCCTGGGGACGATGTCGGTCGGGCCGGCAACCTCAGGCCGCTCGAGCTGCATGACCTCCGCCTGGCGGCGGGAATGAACGAGCACGCGCTCAGCGCTCGACTGGATCTCCGAGGTCAGGCTCAACGTGCGATTCGCCTCGGGGTTGTCGTACGGGATCCGCAGTAGGTAGTCGCGTGGGAGGCGGTCGCCGTAGAGCTCGACGAGCTTGTTCTCGAGCCAATAGGGGTCGTAGAGGAAGCGGCGCCTGTGCATCGCGACATACAGAGGCAGCAGCCGGACGTCGTGTGCCAGAGCGACGCCCGACATCTTCAGCATCGTCTCGAGTGCGGGGAGGTGCCCGGCGGAGTCGCCGAGCACGCAGAGGCAGCGGTCGTATCCGCGGATCCCGCGCAACCAGTCGAATTGGTCCTCGTTAAGGACCCGAACTCGCGAGTCCGGGGCCGGCTCGCCGTCGGGACCCTCCTCCCCGGCCGGGACGACCACATCGACGTCGGCGTGCTCGACCAGCTCCTCGACCAGCCGCCGGCTGTAGGTCGCGGCCGAGCCGCCGCCGGCCCATGGGGTGACCAGGGCCAGCAGCTTGCGCGGGCGCCGGGAATTCCCATTGCGCCTGGAGGGCCCGCGCGGGATCTCGCTTGCGCGCTCGTAGCCCTCAACGGTGCGCTTCGCGACCCGCTCCCACGTGTAGAGGGCGAGCCGCCGCCGCGATCGCTCGCGGAGGGAGTCGAGCGCCTGCCTGTCGTCGAGCACCTCGGCCAGGCAGCGCGCGATGTCCACGGGGTCCGAGGGGTCGAAGGTCGCCTCCAGGTCGCCAAGAAGCTCGGGGATCGAGGAGGTGTTGCTGGCCGCGACCGGGGCGTCGCACGACATCGCCTCCAGGATCGGCAGGCCCGCGCCTTCGTAGAGCGAGGGGAAGACGAAGAGCGCACAGCTGCGGTACAGCGCAGCGAGTTCCTCCTCGGTGACGAAGCCGGTGAGGACGATCTCGTCGCTTCCGATCCCCAGAGAGCGCGCGAAGGTGCGGAGCTCGAAGCGCCGCAGCGGCCCGATCCGGCACGCGATCACCAGCTGGTGCTTCCTTCGCAGGGCCGCCGGCAGCCGCGCATACGCCCTGATCGTCCCCTCCATGTTCTTGCGGGCATCGTCGCCGCCGACGTAGAGGAGAAAATCCGGTCGGATCTTCGGCCGCTCGCGCTCGAGCAAGGCCCAAGCCTCGTCGCGCGTTCCAACCAACGACGAGTGGTGGCCCGAGACACCCGAGTCGATCACCGTGATCCGCTCCTGCGAAACGCCGAGATGCTCCATCGCGTCGTCGGCGGTCCGCTGGGAGATCGTCAGCACCTGATCGGCGGATCGGATCAGTCCGAGCCGGGCCATCCAGGCGGTGCCCATGTGTCCCCAGGAGGACTCGGTCAGGTAGTCCCTGCGCATCACCAGCGGGATCAGGTCATAGAGAGTGACGACCAGCCGAGCGTCGCTCCGCCGGATCCAGGCCGGCCAGATCTCGTCGAGGTCCATCGTCACCTCGAAGGGCGACATGACGTGGTAGATGCCGGGAGCGGAATGGCCTGCGGCGCGTGCATTGCGGTGCCAGCCGATCAGCCCCGACCCGACCAGCGAGTTCATCGAGGGCGGAATCGGCGCTGCCTGATCGAGCCCAATCGCCTCGATCGCCTCGGGTGCCACCTCGATCAGCGCCTTGGCGTGCTCGGCGACGTACCGGGCGACGCCGCGTTCGCCATGAGCCGCGCTCTGGGTCCCCCGAGCGTCCAGCCAGACAGAGCCTGGCGCGAGGGTCATCTCAGCCCGAGGTCGGTCCGGACGTGATCTCGTCGGGAGCTTCGATCGGCCTGCCCGGATCGTGACCGCCGCGATCGAGCATTCCGCGGATAGCCGCCAGCTCGTCCTCGATTCGCGAGAGCCGCTCGTCCAGTGCCTTGAGCTCGCCGCCGAGGTAGGTGACCGACTCGACGGATGCCGCGCCCAGTCGCTGCGTCTGACGGCTGAGGTCGCCGAGCTGATCGTGGAGGACGAGCGCGGTGAGGCCGCCGAAGGCGCGGCGCATGCGCGAGACGAGGATCGAGAGCAGGCGCCTGGCCGCCAGAACGGCGCGCCTCACGGGTGTCGTTGCCTCGGTCATGGATCCGCGGTGGTGAGACGCTCAGGCCAGGGGCGGGCTGGCCAGAAGGATACGGTCTTCCTCAGTGGCGGGACGGCGCCCGAGCCGACGGTAGTGAGCCCGGAACAGGCGCGCCGTCCGATCGAAGCTGAACATCGCGCCACGCTCCCGGCCCCGCTCGGACAGCGTCTGGCGGAGCACGGGATCCCGCCAGAGACGCAGCACGCATTCTGCGATCTGCTCCGGATCGTCCGGGTCGAAGAGCAGGCCGGCATCGCCGATCAAGTCCGGCAAGCTAGTCGCCGACGAGGAGGCCACCGGCAGGCCCGCCGAGAACGCCTCGCATACCGGCAGT
Organism: uncultured Solirubrobacterales bacterium; assembly: GCA_963801055.1. Classification (GTDB taxonomy): domain Bacteria; phylum Actinomycetota; class Thermoleophilia; order Solirubrobacterales; family 70-9; genus DASUPK01. The sequence goes on from CAWDDE010000006.1 coordinate 219,732, forward strand.
CCCCAGCCCTCGAAGCGGCTCGGGAAGACGAGCGCCGTCGCCAGCTCGTATAGCCCGCGAAGCTCGGCCGGGCTGATGAATCCGGGGAACCGGGTGGTCGCCTCGAGGCCGAGTTCGCGCACGCGCTCGGAGATCCGGCCGAAATGGCGGGTCTTCCTCCCCGGGCAGACCAACGGGATTGCCAGCTGCTCGCGCTCCTTGATCAGCGCGAGCGCCTCGAGCAGCGCCCTCATGGTTCTTGTGCGGCCAGGTCTGCGCCGGGTAGAGCAGGAACCGGTCCGGGAGGGAGAGGCGCGCCCGCAGATCGACTCAGGTCCCGCGGCGACGGCTCCGGGTACTCCCAGAGGACCGAGCCCCAGGGCACCACGCGGACCTTCTCGTCGGGCAGGCCGTAGTGCTCCATCAGGTCCCTCTTGCCCCAAGAGGTCATCGCGACGACCATCTCGGCACGCTCGCAGTGCGTGCGGTAGACGCGCTCCCGGCGTTCCCGCTCCCAGCGGCTGAAGAACTCCGGGAAGTGCAGGTGCAGGAGATCGTGGGGCTGGTAGATGCTCGGGCGCGTCGAGTGATGAACGCGTCCTGGATCGGGAAGTGCATGACGTCGACGCCGGCGCGCTCGACCGTCCCGTCGGAGGGGCGGACCGACGTAGCGCGGTCCGATCCCCGGCGCGCGCTCCGCGAGGCCCCTGACGGCCGCCCTCGCCAGCCAGTTCATCCGGCCGCGCCGGGACGGCAGCAGGCGGCATCGGGCCCCGCAGGTAGGGCCGCAGCCATGCGTCCTGCCGGGGATGGGCGAGGAAGAGGTACTCCTCGTCTCCGTCGCCGAGCTTCGAGAGTCCGGCGGCGATCCCGATCAGGACCTGCTCGACGCCGCCGAACCGTCCGGCCGCCGAGGCGGGCGTCTATGCCGACGCGCAGCGGCGCCATCACGCGGCCGATGCGTACGCTGCGCGCGTGAACGCGTCCAGTCCGAAGGTCTCGGTGGTCATCCCGAACCACAACGGGGCGACGCCGCGCGATGGCCTCACGTATCTCGAGGTCATCTTGCCGTCCTTGCGTGAGCAGACGTTCAAGGACTTCGACGTCACGGTCGTGGACAACGGCTCAACCGACGGCTCTGCGGAGTACCTGGCGCGGGAGTGGCCGGAGGTGCGCGTCATCGAGCTCGCAGGGAACACCGGGTTCCCGGCGGCTGTGAACCGCGGAATCGAGGCCGGCGACGGAGAGTACGTCGCCCTGCTCAACAACGACATCGAGCTGTCCGCCAACTGGATGGAGCGGCTGGTCGGCGAGCTGGACCGTGACCCCGAGCTGGGCTTTGTCACCGGCAAGATCCTCCGGTTCGCGGAGAGGGATGTGATCGAGCAGGCGGGCCATGACTTCTACACGTGCGGGCTGTTCGCGCCGCGTGGGCTGGATCAGAGAGACACGGGACAGTACGACGATCCCGCACCGACCGCGATCGTCAGTGGCGCGGCGGCTATGTACCGGCGCGCCGCGGTCGATCGCGCCGACGGCTTCGACGAGGACTACTTCCTCTACTGCGAGGACGCCGACCTCTGCCTGCGGATGCTGCTTGCCGGATACCGGGGGCTCTACGTGCCAGCACCGGAGGCCTATCACGTCAGAGGCGGAACGGCCGGGCGGGACCCCGGGCAGACCCGCTTCTACCTGGCCCGCAACACGCTGACCACCCAGTTGAAGGACCTGCCGCTTCCGATCCTGCTCACGTCCCTTCCCAAGATTCTTCTCTACCAGTACCAGCAGCTTGCCGCGGCGCAGGGGGCGGGGTTTATCCGGACGGTGCTGCGGGCGTACGGCTCGTTCCTGAGGGCCGTCCCCCGCACCCTGCGAAAGCGTCGGCGAATCCATCGCGGGCGCCCGGTCACCGCTCAGGAGTTCGGCTCCAACCTGTTGCGCGAGTATCCGCTCCAGACGCGATTTAGCAGGGGGAAGCCTTAACCGTCCGGGGATCCCTCATGCGCTCGCGCGCACGACGGCGCGATACAACGCCGAACCGCGCCGCAGGGCGATCAGACGCCTCCTCCAATGCCCGGGAGCGGGGCTGATCTCGGCTCGCGCGAAGCCCGCCGCCCGGCACATCGACAGCAGGGCCGCGTCGTTGAACGTCCACCAGTTGCTGGGATCGTGGTTCAGCTCGTCGCCTTCGATGAACCGGCACATCGGCCGGCGCCTCGGACCCGCGGAAGACTTCCGCCTGCGTCTCGATGTACGCCGTTCCTCGGGTCAGAGCCGCGAGCTTCTCCAGCGCGAGCAGTGGGTGGCGGACGTGGTACAGCACTCCCAGATACAAGACCACGTCGAAGCTTCCGAGCTCCGAGAGGTCGTAGTCGAGCAGGTCGCCGACGACGACCTCCACCCGGCTGCCGAGCGCCTCGTGGGCGAGGTCGAAGGGTCGCCGCCCGGGAAGCTCGTCGGGCCGCCAGAACTCGGGCAGTGTCTCAACCGGCTCCACCGCGAGGCCGGCGGCCATCTGCCGATCCCGGTAGGCCATGTAGCCGGGCATGTCCGCGGACCAGACGTAGTGGTCGAGCGCGACGACCCGCTCGGCGCCCAGTCGCTCCGCGGCGAACGAATAGAAGCCGTCGTACGCGCCGATGTCGAGCACGCTCTTGCCGCGCAGGTCCCCGAGCTCGAGACGCGCGAGCTCCGCCTCGAGCCATGCGCTGCTCTTGGCTCCGGGAGTGACAACGCCGTCTCCGAGATCGATCGAATGCCACCAGAAGCCGACGTCAGCGACGCGGGTCCGCAGGTTCTCTGCGCTTGTCGACTCCGAGGCCGTCACCGAAGGATCAGTTGACTTCGACGGCACGTGGGCCGGGTGCGGGGCTGCCGCCGTCGCCCGCTGGAAGATCGGCGACCGACCAGTCGTGCTCGACCAGCACCGTTCGGGGACCGAGCTGCTCGCGTCCGCTGCCGTAGAAGTCGCCGCCCGCCACGGTCAGGTCGGCGGCCCGCGGGACGGCGTCGCACATCTGCTGATTGACGTCTGACCAGACGCCGACCACGTACTGGCCCGCCGGCAGCGGGCAGCGCTCGATGTGGCAGCGGACCTCGCCCCGCGACGAAACCTCGTGGACAGGAGCGCCGGCGGTCTCCGAGTACAGGTTCAAAAGGGGCTGCTGCTCCCCCTGGATGGTGATGGTGACGCCGAAGTTGACGCTGCTCAGGGGCCGTCCGTCGGCGGTCTCGAAGCTCGACACGATGTCGAAGTCGCCGCCGCTTGCCGGGCTGTCGATCACCTCCCCTTCCCGCTCCAGGCGGATATCGGTGTACCGCAGCCTGCCATCCCCGACCCGGTTCTCCCGTTCCCTCAGACTGCGGCTGGATTCGGAGAGGATGTCGCCGGCATAAGCATCGACGACCTCCGAGGCCGGGCCGGTGGTCATGATCCGTCCGCCGGAGAGCATCATCGCCCGGTCGCAGAGGCCGCGCACGGAGGCGAGGTTGTGGCTGATGAAGACCACGGTCCGTCCCTCGCCCGCGACGGTCTCCATCCGCCCCAGGCACTTCTCCTGGAAGGCGGCATCCCCCACCGACAGCACCTCGTCGATCACCAGGATCTCGGGCTCCAGGTGGGCGGCCACCGAGAACGCCAGCCGCATCTGCATTCCGCTCGAGTAGCGCTTCACCGGCGTGTCCAGGAAAGGACCGATGTCGGCGAACTCGACGATCTCGTCGAACTTGGCGGCGATCTCTCGCCTCTTCATGTTGAGGATCGCGCCGTTCAGGAAGATGTTCTCCCGCCCGGTGAGCTCGGGGTGGAACCCGGTGCCGACCTCAAGGAGGGCACCGACCCGGCCGACCAGCCGCGCGCGGCCCTCGGTGGGCGGCGTGACCCGCGAGAGGATCTTCAGCAGGGTGCTCTTGCCGGCCCCGTTGTGCCCGATGATCCCGAAGGTCTCCCCGCGCTTGACCTCGAAGTCGATGTCCCGCAGCGCCCAGAACTCGCGGGACGGCGGGCGTCGCCCGAGCGCCTTCACACGCTGGGTGATGTTCTCGGTGAGCAGCTGGTAGCCGCCTCGACTGGCGCCGATCTCGAAGCGCTTGCCGAGGCCCTTCACCTCGATGGCGAGGTCGCTGCTCATACGACGTCGGCGAAGTACCGCTCGGTGCGGTGGAAATAGGTCAGCGAGACGACCAGGCAGCATCAGGGCGCTGATCATCGAGATCAGGGTCTCCACGCCGCCGGGGGCGCTGGTGCCGAACAGCGCCCAGCGGATCCCGTCCAGCACCGACGCCATCGGGTTGAGGGCGTAGACGTAGGCCCAGTCGCCCGTGACGGAGGAGCCTGGATAGACGACGGGGCTGAGGAAGAAGAGGACCTGAACGAGCATCGGCAGAACGAGCTGCACGTCGCGGTACTTGACGTTGACCGCGGCCAGCAGTGAGCCCAGGGCGAAGGTGGTGACGATGCCGAGTAGCACGAAGCCGGGCAGCGCCCAGATGTCGTTCGAGATCCCGACTCCGTAGATCGCCGCGACGACTAATACGACCACGAATGAGATCACCAGGTCGACCAGAAGACTGAGCGCCTTGGCGACCGGCAGGGCGATCCGCGGGAAGTAGACCTTGGAGATCAGGTCCGAGTCGAGGACCAGGCTGTTCGCCCCCATCGTCACCGCCTGCGAGAAGAACAGCCAGGGCACCAGCCCGGCGACTGCGAACACCGGATACGGAATACCGGTGTCGATCTTCACGAACTTCCCGAAGATCAGGGCGAAGATGAAGGCCAGCGCGAGCGGCTGGAGGACCGCCCATCCCACGCCGAAGAAGCTCTGCTTGTAGCGGATCTGGAGCTCCCTCTTGGTGAGGAAATAGATCAGGTCGCGGTACTCCCAAAGCTCTCCGCTGACCGGCCAGCTCCAGCGATGGGGCGGGGTGATGACGGTCTCGTATCTGGCGACCGCCTGGGTTTCCGGGTGATTCACGCGCCGAACGGTAGCGGCAGCCACGCGGGTAGCCTGTGGGCATGGTCTCGCCCGATCCCACCTTCTGGGCGCAGAAGCGAGTCACGGTCACCGGTGGAGCAGGATTCCTCGGCCGGCCGACGGTCGCGCTGCTCGAGTCGCTGGGCGCCGAGGTGAGGACGATCCGCTCGGCCGACCATGACCTGCGCGACCGCGCCGCCTGCTTCGAGGCGCTCCGGGACGCTCAGGTCGTCATCCACCTCGCGGCCAACGTGGGGGGCATCGGCTACAACCGCCGCAACCCCGGTCCCCTCGCTCACGACAACCTGGCGATGGGACTGAACGTGTTCGAGGCCTGCCGCGAGCTTGGCGTGGAGAAGCTCGTCGCCGCCTGCTCGGTCTGCGCCTATCCGAAGTTCACGCCGGTGCCCTTCCGCGAGGAAGACATCTGGGACGGCTATCCGGAGGAGTCGAACGCCCCGTACGGGCTGGCGAAGAAGATGCTGCTCGTTCTCTCGGACTCCTACCGGCGCCAATACGGCCTCGACTCGTGCGCTCCGGTGATGGCGAACCTCTACGGGCCCGGCGACAACTTCGACCTGGAGGACTCGCACGTGATCGCGGCGATGATCCACAAGTACGTGCTGGCCGCCGAGCGCGGCGACTCCGAGGTGGTGCTCTGGGGAACCGGTGAGCCCTCGCGCGAGTTCCTGTACGTGGACGACGCGGCCCGGGCGCTGCTCCTCTGCGCCGAGAGGCTTGACACGTCCGATCCCGTCAACATCGGCACCGGGACCGAGACGAAGATCAGGGATCTCGCCGAGTCGATCTGCGAGCTGACCGGCTTCGAGGGGGAGACCATCTGGGACTCCTCCAGGCCGGACGGGCAGCCCAAGCGTTACCTCGACACGAGCCGTGCCCGGGAGCTGATCGGGTTCGAGGCGGCGACGCCGCTGGACGAGGGCCTGAGGCGGACGATCGAGAGCTTTCGCGGCAGCCTCGCGCTGACCTGAGCGCGCCTACGCGCGTCGAGTCCACGCGCTGATGGCCGACTCCTTCGCCGCATTGACGCGGGAGATCATCTCCTGCACGCGTTGTCCACGGCTGGTCGAGTGGCGGGAGCGGAGTGCCGCGGAGCCGCCGCGGCGGCTACCGCGGCGAGCGCTACTGGGCGCGACCGCTGCCGGGCTTTGGCGATCCGCGCGCCGCGATTGTGGTGGTTGGGCTGGCGCCCGCGGCGCATGGTGGCAATCGGACCGGCCGCATCTTCACAGGCGATCGTTCCGGCGACTGGCTGTACGCGGCGCTCCATCGCGCCGGCCTCGCCAACCAGCCGACCTCCGTGAGCGTCGACGACGGCCTGCGGCTTCGGGGCGCCTACGTCACGGCCGTCAATCGCTGCCCGCCGCCGCAGAACCGCCCGACGACCGAGGAGCGCGACAACTGCCTGCCGTATCTGGTCCGGGAGCTGCGTCTGCTTCGCGTGGCAACGGTGATCGTGGCGCTCGGCTCGTTCGCCTGGACCGGGTCGCTCCTGGCCCTGGCGGGGCTCGGCGCGGAGCTGCCGCGCCCGCGTCCGCGCTTCGCACACGGCGCGGAGGCCGCGCTCGGCACCGGGGAGCGGGAGTGGTCGCTGCTCGGCTGCTTTCACCCGAGTCAGCAGAACACCTTCACTGGCAAGCTGACCGAGCAGATGCTCGATGCGGTGTTCGAGCGTGCAAGGGGGCTCGCGCGCGCCTGAGCTGGGCGGCCATACTTGCGACGTGTTCCCGCTCAACCTGCCGAACACCCTGACCGTCCTCCGGATCCTTCTGGTGCCGGTCGTGGTCGTGGCGCTGCTCGACGAAACGCCGAACGGGGACGCGATCGCGGCCGGCGTGTTCGCCCTCGCGGCCTTCACCGACACCCTCGACGGCTACATCGCCCGCCAGCGAAACGCGGTCACGACCTTCGGCAAGCTGATGGACCCGATCGCGGACAAGCTGCTGATCGCCGCCGCCCTGATCGCGCTGGTCTCGCTCGATCGGCTCGCTGCCTGGATCGCGATGGTGATCATCGCCCGCGAGTTCGCCGTCACCGGGCTGCGGCTGGTCGCCGCGGAGCGGGGGGTGGTGATCCAGGCGAGCTGGCTCGGTAAGGCGAAGACGATCCTTCAGGTGGCGGCGATCATCTGCCTGATCGCGGTCAACCCGGCGCCGCTCGGGGTGGACCTGCTGGTCTACGCCGCGGTCGCGGCCACGGTGATCAGCGGGGTCGACTACTTCTTCGGCTTCAGGCGGAGGCTGACGAGGCAGGGCGGGGCTCAGGCCGATCGCGCCTGAGATCGATCTCCGGCTTGAACACCACGCCGATCCCGCCCCACTGTCCGTAGCCTCGGTCGTCGTTCGGCTCGGCGAACTCGACCGTCCGGTGATGCGGTGCGAGCTCCTCCCAGAACCTGTCCACCTCGCAGGGAACGATCCTCTCTGACTGCTCCTCGTGTCTGAGGATGTCGTGGAAGGCGATCAGCCCGCCGGGCGCCACGAGCGGCTCATACAGCTCCCAGTCACGCTTCACCCCCTCGTAGCTGTGATCGCCGTCGATCAGCAGGAAGTCGATGGACCGGCCGGCCAGCAGCCTCTCGAGACGCCGAACAGTCTTTGGATCGTGCGAGTCGCGGCGGACCGCGTGGAGGCGCTGGTCTGGTTGGGTGAAGAACTTCCGGAACCGTCGAGCGTCGCGCCAGGAGTACCCGCCTCCGAAGAGCCCCTTCGGGAGGTCGATACTGACCAATGACGCTTCGGGGTGCGCCAGGCGGCACCAGGCCCACAGGGTTCCCCCCTTGTCCGTCCCAATCTCGACGACGGTGCGGGGCCGCCGCTCGCGGACCAGTGCGATCAAGGGTTCGAGCTCGGGGACCTTCTGGTACGCCCCGCGTCGAACAGCTTCTCTGGCTAACTCCTTATCGGTGTCGGCCCCGGTCATGGACCATGGGCGGCGGGCGCCTCGAGCCACTCGCGCGTCGTGGTCTGGTGGCGCGAGTGCTCGCCGCTCTCCAGCTCGCCGATGATCTCTGAGAGCAGCCCGTACCGCTCGGCGACCACGTTGTGGCGGTGGATCGTCTCGAGATTCTCCTGGCGGGCGTGGACGAAGGCGCCGTCGCGGAGCTCGGGGAAGGTCTCGGTGACCTGGCGGATCATCTCGCGCACGCAGTCCTCGACGAAGCGTGGGTTGGCATGGGCCTTCTCGACGACCGCGCGCTCGTCTGCCCTCTTCATCAGCTCGTAGATCTCGCTGGACATCGAGGTCTCGACGATGCGAAGGAGCTGACGGGCGTCGACGTCGGCGCCGGAGCCTTCGGGAATGCCGACGTAGAGTGTGCCGATCCCCCGCTGGTTGTGGGTGGCGATCGGGACGGCGTCGACGATACGGTCGATCTCCTCCCGATCGAAGCCCTGCTCGGCGAGGCGCTCGCGGGCCCCGTCCTCCACCAGTCCCTGGGCGCAGGGGCAGGCGGTCATGCCCTGTGCCTCGACGCCGGTCAGGGTGCGCGTGCCGCGGTCCGAGGCGACCGCGGTGCCGAAGAGGGTGTAGAGCTCCTGCGTGGGCAGGCCGGAGACCGGGGCCGGGACGGTCTCGGGGTAGCGGGCCGCGATCTTCACCTCCGCGCGGAGGCCGTCCTGGCGCTCTCGGACCCGCTCGGCGATGTGCGCGGCGAGGCCCTCGGCGCGCAGCGCCTCGCCGAGGACGACGGTGTCGATCGCTTCGTTGACGACCTCCTCGAAGCGGGACATGTGGACGCCGGCCTGCTCGGGGTTGAGGTCGACGAAGCACTCGAGGTCGGCGTGGTAGAGGGATTCGTCGCCGGCGGGGCCCCCGTTCTGGGTCCCGCAGACGCGGATGATCTTCTCGATGCCGATGACGCCGACGCGGGAGAGGCTCACCCTGGTCGAGGGGGTCTCCGCCTGGGCGTCGCGGCTCGGTGCTGAGAGCGCTTGGGTTGAATTGGTCATAGGTCCAAGTATGTCCGGGTTCGGGTCGATTCAAGTATGCCTGGCCGATGTGGTGGGCCCCGCGCAAATGCCTCAAAAGTTGGTCGATGTTCCCGCCGCGTCGTCCATATACTCCGATCGCTGTAGACCGGCCCTGGTCAGGGGGTGGGGTCGGGACACATTGGGAGAGGAGGAGGCCAGTTTGGCGTCGATTCGCCCGGCCGTAGCGGCCGACGAACAGCCATTTGGGGAGAGCGAGGAGTTGCTGCGTGGGCTGCTCGCGACCGGGACGGAGCGGGGTTATCTGACCTTCGAGGAGATCGGGTCCACCCTCGAGGAGGTCGAGGTCACCAAGGAGCAGGTCTCGGAGCTGCACAGCCATCTGGTCGAGCAGGGCGTGGACGTGATCGCGGCCGACGGGGTGACCGCGTACAAGGAGAGCAAGGGCGCCGAGGACGGGGCGAATGGAAGGCGCAAGCAGGAGCTCGATCTCACCGTCGAGCCCAGCCTGGATTCGCTGCGGCTCTATCTGCGCTCGATCGGATCGGTCGACCTGCTCACGGCAGAGCAGGAGGTCGAGCTGGCGAAGAGGATCGAGCGGGGGGACATGGACGCGAAGCGGCACATGGTGGAGGCCAATCTTCGCCTGGTCGTGTCGATCGCCAAGTCGTATCTGGGCCGGGGGCTGAGCTTCTTGGACTTGATTCAGGAGGGGTCGCTGGGGCTGATCAGGGCGGTGGAGAAGTTCGACTACCGGCGGGGTTACAAGTTCTCGACCTACGCCACCTGGTGGATCAGGCAGGCGGTGACGCGCGCGCTGGCGGACAAGTCGCGGACGATTCGGATTCCGGTCCACATGGTGGAGAAGCTGAACCGGGTTGTGCACGTGGAGAGGCACCTCGTCCAGCGGCTGGGGCGGGAGCCGGAGCCGCAGGAGATTGCGGTCGAGCTGGGGTGGAGCGTGCGCGAGGTGAGGGAGGTGCTGCGGGTCAGCCAGATGCCGGTGTCGCTGGAGAAGCCGGTGGGGGATGAGGACGATTCCGAGCTCGGGGACTTCGTCGCGGATGACACCGTCGAGTCGCCGTTCGAGACGGCGTCGGACAACCTGCAGAGGGAGGACGTGCAAAGGGCGCTGGCCGCGCTGCCCAGGCGTGACCGGGAGGTGCTGGAGCTTCGTTACGGGCTCAATGGGCGGAAGCCGATGACGCTCGAGGAGGTGGGTGATGCGTTCGGGGTGACCCGGGAGCGGATCCGCCAGATCGAGAACAACACGCTGAAGCGTCTCAAGGGCCTGCCCGAGGCCCAGTGCCTGCGCGGGTTGGGCTAGCGCCTTATTCCCGGGCGCCTAATCGGGGACCGCCAACTGGGCCCCATGGCGCTCCAGGTACTCCTCGATTCGAGTCATCACGAAGCTGCCCGGCCCTTCCGATTCCGACTCGGAAGCGGTCTGCCGGGTTCGAGCGAGGAGGCCGTCGCGACCGCCCGCGGGATCGTGACCTGATGATTCGATGACATGCCGCGTCCGCGCCAGACCGCCGGAGGGTCGGAAGCATCCGCCGAGTCAGAGTGGGGGAGGGAGGATTCGAACCTCCGAAGGCTGAGCCTGACGGTTTACAGCCGCCGTCCTTTGTCCGCTTGGATACTCCCCCGGCGGTACAGATTCTAGAACCGCGTCCGCGCCATAGACCAGCTCACGGATCGGTGCGGCGCGGCTCGATCTCGTACTCCGCGTACTTAGGCCCGCCAAGCTGGACCGCCCGTCTTCCCTTCGAGGTCCGTTGCAGGGATGAACCACCGGCGGCCAGCTGACGTGAGCGCAAAGAGATAGTCGACCTTTGCTGGATCGAAGAGTCTTCGACCACCCCATTCCAGCTCTGATTGCCACCGCACGTGACCAGCGAGACCGGAAGCGGAGGTGTTCGTTCGGAGTGTGGAGTTCCTGCGTCGACGTCTTCACCTGGATCCGGAGGAGGCGTTCACCGATCTGAGCGACGAGGTCGAAGTCCGGGCTATGTCCGACGGGAAGCGCCACCAGCGCACCGACTCTCGTGAGCCACTCGATAGCCGACGCTTCGCCGAGGTCTCCTTGCCGCCGGCGATTGATCAATCGCTCCATGACGCGAACATACGTTCGGAGATGGGACTCATGGCGCGCGGAGTACAACAAGACGGTGACAAGAGATCCAGCAGAGTCAGCGCAGCCGGATAGCGTCCGCTCCATGCCCGACCTAAGCGGCCGCGTGTTCGCGATCGCCGGCGCCGGCGGCGGCCTCGGCCCCGTCGTCTCGAAGCGCCTCGCCGACGCCGGCGCCAACCTCGCCCTCGCCGACCGCAGCCAGGAGATCGCGGACTCCGTCGCGCAGGACCTCGGCCTCCCCGACGACCGCGTCGACCCCTACGCCGTCGACCTCCTCGACGAGGCCGCAACCAACGACTGGGCCGCCGCGGCCGAGAAGAAATTCGGCCGCGTGGACGGACTCCTCCACCTGGTCGGCGGCTACCGCGGTGGCGATCCGATCGACAGCTTCGACCTCACCGACTACGACTGGCTGCACGCCCTCCTCGTCCGCACTCTGCAGCTGACCAGCCGCGCCTTCCACGACCCCCTGACCCGGAGCGAACACGGCCGCTTCGTCCTCGTCTCCGCCTCCGCGGCCCAGAACCCCGTCAACACCAACGCCGCCTACGCCTCGGCCAAGGCAGCCGCCGAGGCCTGGACCCTGGCCCTCGCCGATTCCTTCGCCGGCACCAACGCCACCGCCAACATCATCATCGTCAACGCGATCGAGACCCCCCAGATCCGCGAATCGAGCCCGGACGTGGACCGCCCCACCTTCACCCCGGCCGAGGACCTGGCGGACGCCATCGCCTTCCTCTGCTCGGACTCCGCGGCACGAATGAACGGCCAGCGCCTCTCCCTCCACCCCTGAGAATCGCCACTCCAACCGTCTCCCGGCCCTCGCTACAGTGACAGCCGCGCCCGGATAGCTCAGTCGGTAGAGCACTTCCATGGTAAGGAAGGGGTCGCCGGTTCGAGTCCGGCTCCGGGCTCCTCAGGAAAGCCCCACTTAGGTTGGTTTTCCTTGTCAACCTCCTTTGACATCTTTGTGGGGCTCCGCTCCGATGCGATATTGATTGTGTTCCTTGCGGTTCGGGGCAGTCGACGGGAAGGCACACTTGGACGCAGACCGGACACTTCAACCATTCCGACTGGGCAGGCTCGCGCGGGTCGCCCTGCTCGCCGTGCTTGGACTGCTCGCCCTGCTGGCGCTTCCCAGCACCGCTCCCGCGCAGCAGGGCCTTGTGACCGGCTTCTCGAGCGGTTACTACCAGTCCGGCAACGCGGCCGAACGTGCCTTCTGGCTGGGCCGGACGGTGGATTCAGGGGCGGGGCTCGTGCGCCTCGCTGTCTCTTGGCAGAACGTCGCGGGATCTGGGCGGCCCCCCGACCCCACAAACCCCGGGAGCGCCTCCTACGGCTTCTCTCAAATCGACCCGGCGGTGCGCGATGCCGAAGCGCGTGGCCTCGCGGTGCTGTTGACCGTCAGCGCCGCCCCGCCCTGGGCGGAGGGACCGGGGCGGCCGGCCAACGCACGACCGGGCACCTGGAAGCCGAATCCCTCCGACCTCGCCAACTTCGTCCAGGCGGTCGCCGCCCGCTACTCGGGCCGCTTCGATCCCGAGGCTCCGGCGCCGCCGCTCCCCGCCGTGCAGGCGATCCAGATCTGGGACGAGCCCAACCAGGACTACTGGCTGTCGCCGGCATTTGAGGGGTCGACCCCCGTCAGCCCCGACCGTTACAGGGAGATGCTCAACGCCTCCTACCCGGCTGTGAAGGCGGTCAACCCGCAGATGCTCGTGGTCACCGGCGGCACCTCTCCGTACGGGGATCCTCCTGGTGGCCCCTATGTAGATCCGAATAACCACCGCATCCGGCCCGTGCAGTTCTGGCAGCAGTTGCTCTGCGTGCACCCGGTCCAGGAAACGGTCCTGGTAAAGGGGAAGAAGGTGAAGGGGAAGAAGGGGAAGAAGCGGAAGAAGCGAAAGACGAAAAGGCTGGTGACGGAAAGGCTAGTGAGGACGGAGGGTTGTGCCGGCCCGGCGTTCGACGTCTTCGCCCACCAGGCGATTGACAACACCGGCGGGGGGCCGCTCAAGTCCGGCCCCGATCGCTACGACGCCTCCACGCCGGATCTGGGCCGGGTCGTAGACGTGCTCCGCGCCGCCGAGAGCGTCGGGGCGCTGCCGGGCTCCCACCCGGTGTGGGTGACGGAGTTCTGGTGGGACAGCAACCCTCCGAATTCCGTGGGCGCCCCTCTCGACGTACAGGCGGCCTGGATCGAGCAGTCGCTGTACCTGTTCTGGAAGGCCGGCGCGAGCGCGGCGGTCAACTTCCAGGTCGGCGACACGGCCGACCGGCCGACCGTACACGCCGGGTTCCAGTCGGGGGCCTACTTCAGCAACGGCCAGCCCAAGCCCTCTCTCACCGCCTTCCGCTTCCCGTTCGTCACCGAGCGGATCGATCAGCAAACGCTGCGCGCCTGGGGCAGGGCTCCGGAGGGGGGACGCTGAGCATTCAGCGACAGCAGGGGGCAGGCTGGGTGACGATCAAGGAGCTCCAGGTCAGTAAGGGCGCGGTGTTCCTCACCGAGCTTCGGTCGTCAGGGCCGTTTCCCGCGGCGGCGTTGCGCGCGACGGTCGGAGCCAGCCAGAGCCTCGTCTGGCAGCAGAGCGATGATCAATCCTGCAACGGCAAGCCCGCCACCATCGTCGGCACCGACGGGGCCGACAAGCTCTCCGGCAGCCCCGCGGCAGACGTAATCGTGGCGCTCGGCGGCAACGACAAGGTCTCCGGCCTCGCGGGGAACGACACGATCTGCGGCGGCGCCGGCAAGGACACCCTGAAGGGCGGCAAGGGCAACGACAAGCTCTACGGCGAGGCCGGCAAGGACACCCTGAAGGGCGGTCCCGGCAACGACAAGCTCAAGGGCGGCGCCGGGAAGGACAAGCAGATCCAGTAGGAGTAGCGCCGCACGGGAAGTGCTGCTTTGCATGCACAGCGCCGCTGATTTCGCCGATTCGTCTTCGGGCATGGCGCTCGGGACGATCACGTACGCGCCCGGTCCTCCAATTGTTGGCTAACTCTTCGTGCCCACCAAGTACAGGTCGCTGCACAGGTTCGGCCACCGCCTAAGGAGGCGGTCGCTCACCCTCGCCGCCCGCCTCCGTGCCGGCAGCCGACTGCCCAGTCCGAGGAAGTTTCGCCCCAAGATCTCTGCCCTGAGGCCTAAGTCGGCAGCGATGGCTTCCAGGTCGGCGACTACGGGCTCGCGGACGTGACCGCGATAGACGGGATCTTGGTACCAATGGTCGAACGGGGTGGGGGCGGAGCCCTTCAGCGGAACGGTGATTCGCTTGCGAAGGTTCGCGGCGTTCGGCACGGCGATGACGAGCACGCCGCCGGCCTTGAGCCGTGACACCGCCTCATGTAGGGCCTGCTTGGGGCTGTTGTGGAGGTGCTCTATGAGGTGGAAGGCGGTAATCGCATCGACGTTGTCGATGTCACTGAATCCATCAGTTAGAAAGTCGCGGTAATCGAGCTCGACGCCGTAGCGCTCCCAGATCCCAGTGAGAGCACTCCACAGGGCGAGGTCGCGTAACCCAAAGTGATCATCGACGAGTATTGATCGACTGCCGAAGGCTGCCATCGCGGCGGAGAAGATCCCCAGGCCGCCACCAACATCGACAACAGTCGGATTGGGGGGCAAGCGTCGCAGCACGAGCTCGACATCGAACGCGATTCTCTGGATCATGATGTCGCTTGTCGGGTCGCAGACGTCGCCCCCCCAAAGACGGCGGAAACGTTGGGAACTGCGCTGCTATCTCCCGTACCACTAACTCGGTAGAAGCGTTTGTCGTGCTAGCCATCAGACCTCGATCTCTCAGTGACGGGAAGGGGGATAATCGGGGGTACTGGAAAATCCGGGTGATTTCTTCACGAAGCGCTCGTGCGGCCCGACCCAGCCGTCCGTGTTTGCCGTCCTGAGATGACTCTAACTCGACCCGGTGGGAAACTAGGGCCACCGCGGCGATCATCTCGCCAACGACGCTGGCTCGACCTGCGACCTCTTGTGCCTCGATTCTTGAGTCGCCGCGAGCTTTGGTGGGAGTTGCCATTACGGAGCGTCGTTGGCGCGCGCCGAAGGAATCAGGTCACCAGCTTGGAGGAATAGCGGCGCTTGTGAGTATCCGGTTCCGTCAGGTGCCGTGCCTACGGTGTCGGATGGGCCGGCCAGACTTCCCGCGGACGATCGTGGAGTTCCAGGAGCGCCTCTCCAATGAGCGGTAAGGAAGGGGTCGCCGGTTCGAGTCCGGCTCCGGGCTTTGCTCCACCTGCGGGACTTGACAGATCCGGTAGGCTGCCCGCTCGGCCCAAAGGGGACTCACGGGAGCAACGGAACTTCAATGAAGTTCGGGTGTTGATTACCCGTCGCTGGGGTTCGAGGCAGCGGACGAGTCAACACACTTCGAGGCAGAGGACGAGTCAAGACACTTTGGATACCGATCGGACACTTCAGTCAGTGGCAGGCGGCAGACTTGGGCGGGTGGTTGTGCTCATGCTGGTGGCGTGCGGCCTGATCGCCGCCCTTGCGGTTCCGACGACCACTCCCGCGCAGCCCCTCGTGACCGGCGCCTCGAGCAATTACTACCAGTCCAGCGACCCGGGCACACGTGCCTTCTGGCTGGACCGGACGGTGTCATCCGGGGCGGGGCTGGTGCGCCTCGGTGTCTCTTGGCGGAACGTCGTCGGGTCTCAGCGGCCCCCGGACCCCGCTAACCCCGGGAGCGGCTCCTACGACTTCTCTTCGATCGACCCGACGGTGCGCGACGCCGCAGCGCGCGGCCTCGCGGTGCTGTTGACCCTCGGCGCCTCCGCCCCGGACTGGGCGGAGGGACCGGGGCGGGCGGCCAACGCACGACCCGGCACCTGGAGGCCGAATCTCTCCGACCTGGCCAACTTCGTCCAGGCGGTCGCCGCCCGCTACTCGGGCCGCTTCGATCCCGGCTCCGGCCCGCTCCCCGCCGTGCAGGCGCTACAGGTCTGGGATGAGCCCAACCAGGACTACTGGCTCTCGCCGGCATATCAGGGGTCGACTGCCGTCAGCCCCGCCTACTACCGCCAGATGCTCAACGCCTCCTATCCGGCCGTGAAGGCGGTAAACCCGCAGATGCTCGTGGTCACGGGCGGCACCTCTCCCTACGGGGATCCTCCCGGTGGCCCCTACCCGGATCCGAATAACCGCCGCATCTGGCCCGTGACGTTCTGGCAGCAGGTGCTCTGCGTGCACCCTGTGAAGGTGAAGAGCAAGAAGGGGAAGAAGGGGAAGAAAAAGAAGCCCAAGGAAGAAGCTGGTGAGGACGCAGGGTTGTACCGGCCCATCGTTCGACGTCCTCGCCCACCAGGCGATCGACAACACCGGCTCGGGGCCGCTCAAGTCCGGCCCCAATCCCAACGACGCTTCCACGCCGGATCTGGGCCGGGTCGTAAACGTGCTCCGCGCCGCCGAGCGCGTCGGCGCGCTGCGGGGCGGCCACCCGGTATGGGTGACGGAGTTCTGGTGGGACAGCAAGCCTCCGAACTCCGTGGGCGCCCCTCTCGATGTGCAGGCCCGCTGGGTCGAGCAGACGCTGTTCCTGTTCTGGAAGGCCGGCGCGAGCGCGGCGGTCGACTTCCAGATCGGCGACACCGCCGATCGGCCGACAGTACACGCTGGGTTCCAGTCGGGGGTCTACTTCAGCAACGGCCAGCCCAAGCCCTCTCTCATCGCCTTCCGCTTCCCGTTCGTCACCGAGCGGATCAACAAGAAAAAGATCCGCGCCTGGGGCAAGGCTCCGGTAGGGGGCACGCTGCTCATCGAGCGCCTCAAGGGGGGACAATGGGTGACGATCAGGCAGATCCAGGTGGGTGCGGGCGCTGTCTTCGTCGCCAAGCTCAAGTTGCGGGGTAAGCACCTGTTGCGCGCCGAGGTGGGGGGCAATCAAAGCCTCGCCTGGTTTCAAGGCCGCAAATAGCCTCGCAGCGCTCGGGATCGCTGCGAAGGGCGAGCCGTCCTACGTCAGAGAACGGGCGGTGGCGCCGACCGCGAAGGCGGACTATGCGACCACACCGGTCCGACGAAACGGTGGACACGGGCAGCAACATTTGGCTAAGGTGGATATCAACTCAGGTATTCGGTTTTCGTGTCTGGGGTTCGGAGTACGAGCAAGGGCACTCGGACACTGATCGGGGCAAGGAGGAGACCAAAGAGCGTGGCGATGCAGGGAGATGGCGGGCAAAGCGGTCGGTCCAGCCGTCCGACGGCGGCAAGGCTGGGTCGTCAGAGGCGGTCAAGACGGGCCACGCCGAGAGAATGACGCATGCGGGGGCGCCTTCCTCCCCTCCGAGCGGGGTCGCTTTTCAGCCAACGAGGTCAGCACCGGGGCGAAGCAAGATCGAGGAGCCCCGTGACTCACCCACGGCCGGCACAGTCCGCCTGGGCAGCCCCCGCTACGGGTATACCTTCCGGCGGGTGCTGCTGTCGGCCGACGTACTTGGCCTTGCTGCGGCGATAGTTGGAATCAACGCAGTTTTTGGCGACGGTGACGATTTTTGGGCTGGGAGCATGTGGGGATGTGCTGGCGGGTTGGGGGATTTTCCTCGGGACCGCTTCTCGTCCTTTTCGGGTCCGTGCCGGTCTGGATTGCCCTCGCTAACGCCGTCGGGCTCTATCACCTGGCGGAGCGCAGAGTCGACCATACGTTCGCGGACGAGCTCGGCCCCGTGTTCTTGGTTACGACCGTGTGGTTGTGGCTGGACTTGCTCGTGAGCGCAGCCGTTCTGCCGGGCACAATCGCGCTCAAGGGACCGGCCGTCCTCTGGATTGCCGCGATCGTTGCGGTACTGGTGGCCCGTGCAATCGCTCGGCGAATCGCGCGAGACCGGGCGTGGTACCGCCGGCCTGTCGTGCTGATAGGCGATCGCGAGGGGACGGATCGAATACTGAGCCGGGTTCTCCGGCATCCGGAGTGGGGCCTTGACGTGGTCTCCAGGCTACGCGTCGAGGCGGGACGATGTTGAGCTGGACAGCCTCGATGGGGCGGATGTCAAACACTCAGAGACGATCGAAGGCAGGCCGGGCGATGGCTTCGCCAGCCGCATCGCGTCCGTGGCCGACGGCTTGGGCGTCGATCGCGTGATCTTGACGGGCGAGCTCAGCCAGCCTGAGCGAGCGGACCCATCTGGCCCGGCTCCTCACCGAACATGGCCACCGTGTCGATTACGTCTACGGAGAGCCGGAAACGCTCTACGCCGCGGCGGTTCTGCATTCTCTCGAGGGGCTTCCGGTTCTCTCCGTTCAGCCCACCCAGCTGTCGGGAGCATCAGCGGCGATGAAGCGCGGACTCGATCTGGCCGTCAGCTCCGCCGCGCTTGTACTTCTCAGCCCGCTGTTCGCGATCGTCGCGATTCGGATCAAGCTGGATTCTCCAGGGCCCGTGTTCTTTCGGCAGCCCCGCGTTGGCCGGGACGGCAGGGAGTTCGATGCGGTCAAGTTCCGGACGATGGTCGACGGAGCGGACGCGATGCGCGCGGAGGTGAGGCAGCAGAGCATCCATGCAAACGGCCAGGGCCTGCTGAAACTTCGGAATGATCCGCGGACCACGCGGTTCGGAGCCAAGCTCCGCCGGTGGTCGATAGACGAACTGCCGCAGCTCTGGAACGTGCTGCGCGGCGACATGAGTCTGGTGGGACCACGCCCGCTTCCGCTCGATGAGGCCCCGCTTGTGAGCGGGCATTTCGAGATGCGGACGCGCGTCCGGCCCGGGATGACTGGGACATGGCAGACCCACGGACGCAGCGACATTCCTTTGGAGGACATGCTCAAGCTCGATTACACCTACGTCGCCAGCTGGTCGCTGCGAGAGGACTTCCGCTTGCTGCTGCGCACCGTTGCAACGGTCGCCCGAGGTCGAGGGAGCTACTGAGACCGAGCGACCTTGAGGTCGTAAGCGAGGCGCCCCTCTCGCGCGAGATACTGGCTCGGCGATGTCCAGGAGAACAAGGAGATAGTGCGCACCTCGGTGGCGGTCGTGATCGCCGGCTGCTTGGTGATCCTAATGGCCGCCTGTGTGCTGAAAGCGGCCATTCTGGGAGGCCCTTTGGGCGGGACCACCGCAGCCTCGGGCATGGCCGAATCGGTGTCCAGCGCCCTGAGATTCAAGTCCACCGCCCCGAGAATCAAGTCCTGCGGCGACTTCCGGATCGCCGGCGCGGTCCGGTACCCGCCCATCCAGGTCGAGGTGGTTCAAGGCAACGTTCCGTGTCGCGTCGCGCGGCGCGTGATGAAGCACCAGTTCGCCTCATCTGGCGTGCCTTCATCCGGCGTGCCTGATCAGCGGACCCTTCTTTCACAATTCCCGCTTGTGGATAACTTCAACCGGCCAGATGAGGGGCCCCCGCCGAGCACGGACTGGGTGAAGAAGGGGACGGTCGACCCTCGCCGCGCCAAGGTGAGCAACAATCAGCTGGTACCAGACCCGACGAGCTCCAGCGACTACGGCTTCGCCGGTTATCAAACCAAGAGCGCCGTGGCTCCCGTTGCCGTCGGCGTCACGATCGCCAGCCTGGCGAGCGCCTGGGATGACTACCTTGAGCTGTCTGTAGACCCGGACTTTCCGACCGGCCAAGAGCGGACGTTCTTCGAGATCGGTTTCTTCAACCGACCCGGGTGGGGCATTGACAACGCTTGGCAGCTCTATCGGGCGACGCCGAGCGGCCTGGGCTGGATCGACTCGCAAGATCACATAGACCCCTGGGCGGTCGGCGACCAGGTGGCGCTCACCTATGACGGGACCACCGTAGCGGCCTGGCGGATGAAGGTCGGGACGGACGCCTGGATCAAGCTAGGGGAGTCCAGGGACACCTCACTTGCGGGCCGCCCGCTGTATGGCACGATCTCCATGTCCAAGGACTACCCCGGGAACGCGCTGGATGACTTCCGGTTCGGCTCGATCTCGCATGGGAACATCCAGGTACGCCCGCCCGGAGGGGATACGGGTCCCTGGAGTTGCGGCTCAGGGGCGCTGGGCGTTAGGGTGTGCCAGCGGAACCGGCGGGGCCAGGAAACGATCAGGGGACGCTTCTACTGCCGCGATTGGGACGCTTCTACTGCGGCGGATTGGAGAGCGGTCCGACTTCGCTGCCTGAATACGTTCGGGCCGCCGTAATTAGTCGAAGCCTGACGTGGCTGGTACGGAACGTCCAGCGCCCGGCTGCACCGTCCTTTTGACGTTGCACAAACTGCTGCATGACAGTCAACTGGCGGCGGATACGTGTGCTGAACCGGAAGACGACGAGGGGAGGCGTTCCTGCAGCGCGTGCTCTACGAGTCCAAGTGCGACGTGACCGGTGGCCCAGCGAAGGTACTCCGTGCGAATTGCCCCAAGCCTATGTCGCCTGTACAGCACGCGGTCATCGCGCACCAGTGCATTGGCCAGTCGGGCGGCCACCCGGCTCCTCAGTCCCTCGTCGGGTAAGCCCGCTCGCTCGAGTGCGGACAGTGTCGTGAGAGCTGTCCCGGCGGAGTGAGCATCCTCGGGATGTAATCGGTCGGGCCATAACGTGGCGCCCCCGTCTGGTCTGAAGAAATGCGCTCGGTAGAAGCGAGCACCGGCCGACAGCGCCTCGTGTGGAACCTCGACCGCCGAGTCTGCGAGCTTCCAAAGAACGTATCCGGTGTGGTACGAGTCGACAAATTGGAGGTTCGGTTCCGTCCCATAGGGCCAAGACCCATCGGGGTTCTGTGCCTCCAACGTCGTCGCCAGGGCCTCCATCGCCAGGCCTCTCGCTGATGAGTCGTGGCCCAAGACATCCAAGACCGAAGTTGCCGCCAGGACGTTTGCGTTGTGGATCAAACTCCGTGAAAGCGGGTGGTAGGCAAAGTAACGCGTACCCTCCGTATGCAGCGCCTCGCAGATCCACTCGGCTGCCGCCCGCGCCGCGTCCCCGTACTCCTCTCCGAGCTCTGGGGCAGCGCGTCGAAGCGCCATTACCGCGAAGCTGGTGACCACCGCGTTCGGGGTGGCGGCGGGATAGAAGCTCCACCGAGTCTGGACATCGAAGGGATAGCCGAACGCCCCCTCCGGTGAGCGGAGCTGCAACATCCGATCAAGTGCTCGCTCGGCGCGTCGCAGATGCTCGGATGAGCCGTCGAGCTCATGGTGCGCGAGGGCGGCCGAACCGAACAGCGCGAGGGTCTTGGCGATCAGGGGAGGCGCGGCCCGCCGGAAACGGCGCGGGTCGATGGGGAGCGGGCGTGCAGCTGCATGATCGCCTGGCGTCGACGGCGACCGCCGACCAGAAGAGGAGGCCACCGCCACCAGAGCCCGTCGTAGGGGTCGGGGCTGGCCCACCCAAGCCGCTCGGCGCGCCTTTCGATCTCGTTCCCCAAGTCCGCAGCGTCCAGCTCGCCTTGCGAGAGCCTCCGGGCGCGGGCCTGACGGCGAATCCAAGCTCCTGCGACAAGGCAGAGAAAGATGGTGTTCGTCATCAAATAACGCGGGCCGAGCCGGCGAGGTTCCTGCATCATGCGCCACAGCCATTCCAGCCCGGTTCTCTGCCAGGTCCCCGGCGCGCGGCGCACCCGGCCAGCCAACACCTCGAGACTGCCCCCTACCGCCAACACCAGCGGGGTCCCGGCGCTCTGGCCCTTATCGTTGATCCAATACTCCTTACGGGGAGAAGGCATACCGACGAGCAGCACGTCGGGATTCGCCTCGGCGATCGTCGCTGCCACAGCCGCGTCTTCGTCCGGCGCGAAGTAGCCGTGGTGGATTCCTACGACTTCAAGACCCGGCCATTCGGCAGCGCAGCGTTTGCAGATGTCGTTTAGGACCTCATTCCTCGAACCAAGGAAGAACACCCGCCACTTCTGGGTGTGCGCAAGTTCGAGGACCTCCATCATCAGGTCCGTGCCATTGAGGCGCGAAGGAAGCGGTTCTCCCAGCAGACGTGAAACCCAGACGATCGGCTGCCCATCCGCTCCTACCAGCTCCGCGGCCTCGAACGCCTGTGTCAGCCGTAGGTCCCGGCGAGCACTCACAACCTTCGCGGCGTTGATGAACACGATCCGGCAAGCGCGACGATTTTCGACTGCTGTGGTTATCAGCGACGCCGCTTCACTCTGGCTGTATGCGTCACAAGGCAGTCCGAGGACGCGACGCCTTCGGGGACGGTCAGACCGCGCTGGTTCAAAGCTCAAATGATCTCTCCGCAAAAGGGTGCAACTGCCCTGCGATCGCCGCTCGAACACGAGTCTATGAGAGCGTCGATGCTCAGGCTCGGCGGGGGGCAGTGATTCAACTTGAGTTCGCAGCATGGTTGTCCAAATGGGACTCCGTGCCGCATCCCAGGCACACGTTGACTCCAATCCTGCCTTTAAGCTCCATCCACATCGTCTGGTCGCTATGGGACGACGCACCGCGGACACCTGCACATACCCGCTTCTGCTAGTGGACAGAAGGACGAGCTGATGCGTCAGGTCGCCCGCCGCTTAAAGATGGCCGCCTCGAACTGGTCGAGGTTCCCGAGCCGGCGCCCGGCCCCGGCGCGGTGTCGGTGCAGGTCGAGGCCTCGGTGCTGAGCGCCGGCACCGAACGGGCGACACTGCGAGGTCGCCCGCAAGAGCCTGATCGGCAAGGCGCGGGCCCGGCCCGATCAGGCTCGGCAGGTGCTCGATCGGGTGCGCCGAGGGCGTGCGCTCGACCTTGCGCTCGTGCGGCGCAGGCTCGACGAGCTCGGCCCGCTCGGCTACAGCGCCGCCGGAGACGGTGATCGAGGCCGGGCCCGCGGCGCGGGGCATGGCGCCCGGCGACCGGGTCGCGATCGCCGGCGGCGGGTTCGCCAACCACGCCGAGGTGGACATCGTGCCCTCACTGCTCTGCGCGCAGGTGCCTCAGGGCGTGGACCGCGGAGCACGCGGCGTTCGCGACGCTCGGCGCGATCGCGATCAACGGGTTTCGCCGCGGCGAGGTCCGAGATCGGGTCCACCGTCGCGGTGGTCGGGCCTCGGCCTGATCGGGCAGCTCGCGGTGCGGGTCGCACGCGCGGCGGGATGCGGGTCCTGGGCGTCGACCTGCAAGCCCGAACCGCTCGAGCTCGCCGCGCGCGCCGGCGCGGAGGCGATGCTGCGCTCCGAGCTGGACGGCGGCTCCGCGCTGGGAGGGAGCGGCCGACGCGGTCTTGGTCTGCGCGGCGAGCGCGAGTCCAACGACCCGGTGCACTTCTGGCGGCGCGTCTGGCGCGCGATCGCGCATCGGTCGTGGTCGTCGTCGGGCGACGTGGAGATGGACTGCCGCGGGCGCCCTTCTACGAGAAGGAGCTCGACCTTCGCCTCTCGCGCTCCTACGGCCCGGGGCGGTACGACCCCGAACTACGAGCTGCACGGCCTCGACTACCCGATCGGCTACGTGCGCTGGACCGAGCAGCGAAACATGGCGGCGTTCCTCGAGTCTGGTCGCCGAGGGGAAGCTCCGGCCCTCGAGCTGATCACGCACCGCTTCCCCTTCGCGGACGCGGAGCGAGCGTTCGAAGCCCTCGAGTCGGAGGAGACCGCTGGTCGGCGTCGTGCTGCGCTATGGCGAGGACCGTCCGGACGCCGTCCCGCGACCGAACGGGCAACGGCGCGCAGGCGCCGCGGCTCCGGGACGGCCGCGACTCGGCCTGATCGGGGCGGGCGCATTCGCCACCGCGACCGCTGATCCCCGGGCTGTTCGATGCCGGCTTCGAGCCGGCGGCGGTGGCCTCCGCCTCGGGGCTCTCGGCGGAAAGCGCGCGGCGTGCGCTTCGGATTCGAGCCGCCCATGCGCGGGCCGAGGAGGTCATCTCCCGCGACGACCTCGACCTCGTCGCGATCGCTACCCGGCACGACTCCCATGCGGAGCTCGTCGCCCGCGGCGCTCGCGCCGGCAGGCCGGTCTACGTCGAGAAGCCGCTGGCGCTCGACTGGGAGGAGCTCGCGTGGTCAGGGACGCTCAGCTTCGCTCCGGCGCGCCGCTGTTCGTGGGCTTCAATCGGCGCTACGCGCCGCTGGCCGCCGAGCTGCGGGCTTGCCCGGCCCAAGGCTGATGACCTATCGCGTCAACGCCGGGCGGCTGGCCGCCGATCACTGGACCAACGACCTGGCGCGCGGCGGCGGGCAGGTTGAAGGGCGAGGGATGCCACTTCATCGACTTCGTCTGCGACCAGGCGGGGACCGACCCGCTCAGGGTCGTCGCGCGCGGCTTTCCCTCGGATCCCGAGCTCCGCTGGCGGCGACCGACAACTTCAGCCTGCAGATCGCCTTCGCCGACGGCGGGGTGGGCACGATCGCACTACGCTGCGGACGCCCCGGCGGGCCCGGGCAAGGAGCGATTCGAGACCAGCGCTCCCGGTGGATACGCGGTGATCGAGGACTTCAAAGCGGGAGCCATCTGGCGCGGGTCAGACGGCGAAAGCGTCGGCTGGGCGGCCAGGCAGGACAAGGGGTTCGCAGCGCAGTTCGCGCAACTCGCCGAGGTGATCCGGGGGAGGGGAGCGGCCCGACCCGCAGAGCTTCTTCCTTTCGACGCTCACGACACTTGCCGCCGCAAGGTCACTGGAGAGCGGCATGACGGAACCGGTCGTGTTACAGCCGGAGACGGTCGACACCACAGTGAGCCCAGTGGAATCGAGGTAGGCGGGGATGCGTACCTCCCGCTCCACAACGGAGCTTCAGCGTCATCGAGTCAGGCCAACCTGAGAGCCGAGCCGATGTCCTAGGCCTGCTGCCTAACGGAGTCTATTCCGAGACTTGGGCGCTTTATAGAGCTTAAGTAGTCGTGATTCCTGAGCTTCCCAATTGAAATCCGCGAGCGCGAGCCGCCGGGCCTCATGGCGGCGCGCCTGGTACGTCACGGGATCATCAAGAACGGCGCGCACGGCACCAGCGATGCTTTCCGGCGACTCCGGGTCGAAGACCGTGCCGACCGGAGGATCGCCGTTAGCGGTGACCCGCCGGAGCTCTGGAAGGTTGCTGGCAACAACAGGTATCCCGGCCATCAGGTACTCGAACAGCTTGTTGGTGTCGGCAAGGTAGGTGTTCATGTTGTATGGGCGAATCGGGACTATTCCGATCGTTGCCGCGCTCGCCGTGTGGACCAATTGATCGAACGGGCGCGGGCCATAGAGATGAACACGGTTAGACACACAATTGAGCTCAGCCCACTCCTTGATCAGCGCGAGCTCGCTATCGCGACCGAATCCCATGATCGCCAAGTGCACATCCTCTAGGAGCCGCAGGGCTCGCACGGT
The DNA here is from genome assembly GCA_963801055.1 of uncultured Solirubrobacterales bacterium. Classification (GTDB taxonomy): domain Bacteria; phylum Actinomycetota; class Thermoleophilia; order Solirubrobacterales; family 70-9; genus DASUPK01. Next base: position 245,000 of record CAWDDE010000006.1, read on the forward strand.
CGGTTCGAACGCGCGCTGACGTGCGTAAATCCCGCCCTGATAGAGGAGCACCGGAACGTTGGGCGGATAGCCAGGATTCAGAGGCGCAAGGATGTCAACACGATTAGGAACGTTTGCGAGCACCGTGATCCCAGTCACGCCATGGCGCTTTGTCAATTCGGCTGCTCGGGCCTCATTGGTCGTGATGATTCCGCCGCTGCGTCGCACCATGAAGCGCTCGAGCAACGCACCAGTTCGGCGGGCCGCCTCCGCCCGTAATCCACGCCGCTCGCGGAGCTCCCCATAGAGCTCGTGAGCGTCGTAGATGAGCCCTGCCCGTCGCGGCATCGCGGCAAGCCACACCGCGGGACCGGGATGGATGTTGTGGGAGTGGTAAACGCTCGCCTTGGTACGGACGATCTCCAACCACATCCAAAGCAGACTGATACCGCGACGGATTAGGCTGACGCGGCGACGCGTTCCGAAGGGGATGGTCGTAACTTGGATGCCATCCACCGACCAGGTGCTTGCGCGCTCCGTCTCGTAGCGGCACCCGATCAGCCGCACGCGGTAGCCGAGCGCGGTCAGCGAGCGCACCTCCTTCCAGACGCGCGCGTCGAGCGACAGGTCGGAGATCACGGCGACGCAGACGTCGGGGGGCGCCGGGTTCCACGGCCTCCTTCGACCGGTTCGATCTCGCACGTGAGCCGTAGCGGCAGGTCGCCCTCGAGAACGCGAGCGCGGAGCACGGGCGCCGGCTCGCGCGAACGCCGAACGGACGACGAGACCCAGCCGCTCTCGACGGCGACCGAGTCGGCCCCGCGGATCGAGAGGACCGCGGCCGGGCGGCCCCCCTCCGCGATCGCGTAGCGGCCGTCGCCCTCGGCGGCGACGACCGCGCCCGGCGCAAGGTGGAGGTACGCGTCGGCGACCTGCCGGCCGGTCCCCAGGAGCTCGTCCTCGACGATCAGCCCGCGCGCGGTCGAGCGCGAAGCTGCGGCGGTGGACCGTGGGCGTGGCGAGGCGGCGGTACCCGTCGTGCTCGGCGACGGAGGCGCCCGTCCCCGACGTGGGTCACCTTCGGCGTCGAGGCCTGCTCGAAGCTCGAAGAGCCGCGTCGGGTCGATCGGGTTGATCTCCTCGCCCGCGACGACGACGGTGCTGTGGGCGGCCGTCCCGCGGAACGCGTTCCGCTCCCGCGGGTCGGACGTGTAGACGTAGGTCCCCGAGTCGAGGAGCAGCGGACGCCCGTCGAGCGAGAGCTCGAACGACAGCGTGTCGTTGTGCGCGTGGCCGCCGTTCCCGTTCTGCCCGACGTCGCCGCAGCGGACGACAGCATGCAGGCGGTCGTTCGCGAGGACGAAGATGCCCGCCCGGGGAAGCTCGTCCGCGCCGGCGCGCCCGCGCGCGGCGCGGCGCCGACGGCCTCCCAGCGCGCGAGCCCGAGCGTCCACGCGACCTCCTCGTGGGCGGGCCCGTCGAGCGGCGCCGCCGTCCCGAGCTCCGCGGCGCCGAGCCAGAGCAGATGGTCGGCCGTGGCCGGCCTCGCCGTCCCGGCGGGGAGGATCCGGCCGCTGTCGGCGTCCCCGATCTGCGGCAGCCGCCCGTCCGGGTGCCGCACCGCCCGCGTCGCGTCGAGCATCGTGCGCAGCCGCTCGTCGTAGGCGGCCGAGAGGGGCGCTCCCGCCCAGCGGAACACGTGGCGGGCGACGAGGAAGAGCTCCAGGACGAGCCCGTGGTACGGGAGTGAGGCCTCGAAGGCGAGGCCCTCCGGATAGACCTGGGTCGTGATCTCCCGCTCGAGCGCAGTCCGGGCGCTGTCCGCCAGCGGCGGGCCGCAGCGTCGCCCTCGAGGCAGCAGCCGAGGACGGCGAGCCCGAGCGACGTCCGCGAGATAGTGGTTGCTCCGCAGCCACGGCGTGCCCTCGAGGTTCTCGGCGACGTGCCGGCCGTGCGCCTGGAGCGACCGGGTCACGATCCGCGCGCAGGGCCGGGTCGAGCGGTCTCAGCTCCTCGACCGTCGCGATCGCCCAGACCCAGTTCACCGCGCGGATCGCCACCTCCATCGGGTTCGTCCAGTTGATGCCCGTCCCGGTCGGGTTCGCGTCGAGCCACGCGCGGAGCTGCCGCTCGAGCTCGTCGGCGCGCGCCTCGTCGCGCCAGACCCGCGCGGCGCGGGCGAGCGTGAGCAGCTGGTGCCCGCGGCTCAGCTCCCACGGCACCTTCGCGTCGCTGGCGTCGTCGAGCCGGGTGACCTCGACGTCCAGGTAGAAGGCGGGCGGCCAGACGTAGCCCGCTCTTGAAGTCGCGGTGCCAGTCGATCTCGGCGCCGAGCTCGACCGGGCCGGAGCCGAGCAGGTCGAACTCGTGCCGGCAGGCGGCGTCGGCAGCGGCCGGATCCCTCGGGCGGGGCCGGAGGGGCCGCACAGCTCCTCGTCGACCAGATCGATCGGCAGCGGCGCGAAGGCCGCGCGCCCCCGGCCCGGGCGACGAGACGCCGTAGGCGCGGACACGAGAGCGCGCTGCAGCCGGGCCCGGCCGGTATGCGAGCTCCCGCCGAGGGCGACCGGGTGAGCCGACTGTGTGCGGACCAGGTTTACGCGGCTCAGCCGCGCAGCGAACCGCCCGTCAGAGCTTGCCCGCCACGCGCTGCGCGGGGATCCCGGCCATGCGGTCGCGCGACTGCCACCAGGTACCAGCCGGCGCGCCGGCCGATGCGGTCGAGGGCGCGGGTCCCGGAGCGCGGCGAGGGACGGCCAGGAGGCGGGTCGGCATCGTGTCGGCGGACCGGAAGTGACGGACTCGACGTTCACCCGCTCGAACCCGGCGTCGCCCATCATCTGCCGCGAGCTGGCGGCGCGGAGTAGACGCGAACCAGGGGCCGTGCGCCGACGCGGGAGTACTCGACGCCGCTGGAGAGGACCCCCGCCATGCTCCGCTCGCGCAGCAGCCCGCCGAGCAGGACCCCGCGGGTCAGGAACTGATGGACCCAGTAGTGCAGCGAGTCGCGGTTGTAGACGATGATCGTCGCCGCTCCTCCGGGCTTGAGGACCCGGTGGATCTCGCGCAGCGCGGCGGGCATGTCCGGGGTGTGATGCAGGACCCCGTTGGACGAGACGCGGTCGAAGGATGGCGTCATCGAAGGGGAGCGCTCTCGCGTCGCCGCTCGAGGACGAACCGGCCGGGAGCCCGAGCGCACGCGAGGTGCGCGTTCGCGAGCTCGACGTGCCTGGGCGTGAGGTCGATCGCCGCGCGGCCTGCGCTCCCGCCATCGCGTAGCGCGCGAGGTCGATGCCCTGGCCGTAGCCGACGTCGAGGACGTCGAGGCCGGCGGCGCCCTCGTAATCGAGCGCTTCCTCCATCCAGGGCGCGTAGCTGTGCGCATCGCCAGCAGCTCGCGGAAGTAGGCGGCTTCGCCCGGCTCGCCGGCTCCGATGTGGCCGGAGCCGCAGGGGTCGGCGGTCCACTGCTCGATGGCGGCGGCCTTCGCGCTCGGGTCGGCTCGTGGCCAGAGTCGAGTATGCTCCGTACCATGTCGCGGGCTGGCGACCGCCGCCCGCTCGATCAGGTCCTCGAGCGAGTTGCCCAACACCCAGTGATGGTGCCAGAGGGCGAAGTTGAGAACCGGCCAGGCGCCGAGGTGACGCTCGCCGATCAGCCGCTCGGTCGCCTCCGCGTCGATATATTGGGTCGAGCTCGGGATCCGTCGAGCAGACTCGCGCGAGGAGTCGCCGAAGCGGAGCTGCAGCCAGGAGACGACGGGGGCGCCGAAGCCCTGCTTGGGCCGGTGCGAGGACCCAATCCGGCACCAGGCCCGGCGACCGCCTCGTCGCATGACGACCTTGGTCGCGCCCGGCGTGGAGCTTCTGCTCGACGGGGAGGCGGTAGACGTAGTCGACCAGCTCGGGAGCGAGGAACGGGACGCGCGCCTCCACGCCGTTCGACATCGAGAAGCGGTCGATCCGCATCAGCAGCAGCTCGGGCAGCCGGACGCTCGAACTCGTACTCCTGCGTGTCGAACGCGAGCGTGTCGAGCGGCCCCTCCCGCCGGAGCCCGCGGACCGGGCGCCAGCCGAGGTCGCCGTCTCCGCCGAGCACGAGCTCGCCGCTGCTTGCGCGAGCAGGCCGACCGGGAGATGCATCGGCAGCAGCCGGCCGGAGGCGACGCCCTCCAGCGGTCTCGCCGAGGTAGCCGCTGCGGCTCGAGTCCTGCGGCAGCCGGGAGCCGCACGCGCGAACGGGCTCGGGCAAGCCGCAGCAGCGCGCGGATCGCGGCCAGCGGGCCATCGTCTTCGCTGTAGCGGGGGTAGCCCCAGAAGAGCTCGTCGGCGCCCTCGCCGGCGAGCACGACCTTGACGCCCTTCTCGCGCGCGAGGCCGCAGACGAAGTGCAGCGGCATGCAGACCGGGTCGCCGAGCGGCTCGTCCTGATGACGGATCAGCGTCGGCAGGAAGTCCAGCGCCGCCCGCTCCGAGAGCTCGATCTCATGGTGCTCGGTGCCGAAATGCTCCGCGACCCGGCGAGCGTGCGTGCGCGCTCGTCGAGCTCCGGCTCGCCGCGAAGCCGACCGAGAAGGTCGGCAGCGTGCGGCCGCGGTCGCTGAGGAGCGCCGACGAGTGTCGGTGGAGTCGAGGCCGCCGCTGAGCAGGACGCCGACCGGGACGTCGCTCATCAGCCGCTCGTCTATCGAGCCGGTCGAGCAGCTGCCGGACCCGCGGCGCGGCCCGGTCGAGGTCGTCGTCGCGCCGAAGCTGCGGGCGCCGACGATCCGGCGGTAGCGCGCGATCTCGTGACTCCGTCCCGAGTGCAGCGCAACAGCATCCCCGGCTCCAGCTTCGAGATCCCGGCGAACATCGTCGCGGGTGCTGGCGCGACCAGGTTGGCGAGGTACGGCGCGAGCGACCTCGCGGTTCGACGCTGCATCGACGGCCGGGTGCGCGAGGAGCGCCTTGATCTCCGAGCCGAAGACGAGCCGTGCCGCCGCGGTCGGTCCAGTAGAGGGGCTTCTCGCCGACCGGGTCGCGGGCGAGGAGGAGCTCGCTGCGGCGCGGGTCCCAGAGCGCGAAGGCGAACATCCCCTTGAGCCGCTCGACGAAGGCTTCGCCCTCGCGCTCGTAGAGGTGCAGGATCACCTCGGTGTCGCAGTCGGTCGCGAAGCGCGCGCCGTCCCGGCTCAGCTCCTCGCGAAGGCGCGGGTAGTTGTAGATCTCGCCGTTGAAGACGAGGCATTCCCCGCGCGCGCCGAACATCGGCTGGCGCCGTGCTGCGGATCGACGATCGCGAGCCGCCGGTGGCCGAGGCCGACGCGGCGGTCGGGGCTGACGAAGAGGCCCTCGCCATCGGGGCCGCGGTGGCGATCGTCTCCCGCATGTCGTCGAGAAGCGTGCGGGCAAGCGTTCCTTGGCCCAAGCCGTACTCGTAGACGCCTACGAACCCGCACATCGCGGGGAGCTACCTCCCAACTCTCGTATCCCTCGCCCGTCGATCAACGCGGGCGATGATAGGAGGTCATTGACAGCCAAGTGTGAGGCGTCATCGAGTTCCACCCCCGCTTGCCGAGATGCTCGGTACCCGACGATGTGGGCAGCGAGGTTCGCCACAAGGGCCAGCACGCTTGCCCATGCTCCACGAGCACCGAACGGAGGGATCAAAGCGAAGTTCGCCGCCAGATTTGATCCGGTAAGGATCAGGCCCGCGTTCCGCAGCGGCCTGCCGAGTCCTTGTGCGGCCAGGTACTGGTTGTAGACGACGGTGACGCCGCGAAGCGCCTCAGCCAGGGCGAGTGGGAGAACGAGGACCACCGCCCCCTGATAGCTGGACGAGAAGATCGTCGGCACAAGCCAGCCGGCGGCCACCGTGAGGGCGAGCGCGGCGGACAAACTGATCCCCCAAGCGAAGAGCAGCCACCGGCGCCTGATCCCCTCTTGTGTCGCCATCCGCGGGAAGAGGGCCGTGGCCACACTCCTCGCGGGCAGGCCGACGCTCGTGGCGAGCGCGCCGGCGAGCGTGTAGTAGGCGACGGCAGTTGCATCCGTGTAGGCGGCGAGCATTAGCACGTCCATCCTGTAGGTGCCGATGCTTAGAACCCGCCCCACGTAGACGCTCAACCCCCATTCGCGGGCCTCCGCCATCAACCGCCTTGCATATCCAGCGGCTCCCGCGAGCCGTGGTCGCGCCACCAGCGAGAATCGCCCAGCCCACTCCAAGGGTGACTGCCCGCAGGACCACGGCGGCGCTCGTTGTCATGTGGTCGGTGGTAATGAAGATCGCTGCGACCGACGCGAGCATCAGGACTTGTCCGACCACGCTCGAGACAGAGAACACATGGAGGCGATCCTGTCCCTGCGCCAGCTGGAGGCCGATGAAGGCAAGCGGGAAGACGAAGGCAACGACTGACACCGCTCGGAGCGGCTGGGCGGCGTTGACCGCAAAGACGTCGTTGACGACGAAGGAGAGCCCAAAGATCGTGAGGCAGAAGAGGGCCCCTACGGGTACGTAGAGCAGAAGCGCGGCGCCCGTGATCTCCCTCCGGGTATCCAATGCAGACCTCGCGGCGAGTCGCGCTGCCGGGACGAACAATCCGAATTCGAAGAGAACAGCCACGAACTGCAGGAAGTAGATCGAGAACCCATAGGTACCGAAATCGCTGACGCTCAACAGCCGGGTAAGGAGCGCCTGAGTGACGACACTCAGCACCCCGATGACAGCCACCGACGCGGCGTAGAGACCTGCCTGGGTGGCCGTTTGACGCCGTGCAGAGCCGGCGAAGAGCCGCCTCAGACTCGCCCAGCGGCCGGGCTGACCCAAGTTCAGGATCCGAGGCCCTGAAGGATCGTCTCGACGCGATTTCCCCACGTGTGCCGAGACTCGGCTTCGTCTCTCGCAGCTCTTGCCAACGCATCGCCCCGGTCCGGCGCCCTGAGGAGATCGGAAATGTGCTCGGCAAGCTCGTCAGCGTCTCCCGGTGTCACAAGAAGGGCGGTGCGGCCGTCATCGAGCACCTCGTCGATCTGACCGAGCCGGCTGGCGACGATCGGTCGACCTAGTGCCATGTACTCGAAGAGCTTGGTGGGAGAGCCGAAGAAGGGCGTACCGCCTCGGAGAGGTACATGCGGGGAGGCGAGCACGTCGCAACTCGAAAGCATTGCCAGCGCCTCAATATGCGGAACCTGACCTGTCCAGATCACCCTCTCGCTGACACCCAAGTCCGACGCGAGCTGCTGGCACCGCACTCGCTCCAGTCCCTCGCCGATCATCAATGCTCTAACCGACGAATCCATTCGCGGCAAGGCACGGATCAGAACCTCGGCGCCGTGCCACTCGCCAAAAGAGCCGATCCAACCCACGGTGGGTGATCGAATCTCAGACGCTGACGGCCGCGACGCGATCCCTCGATCCACTTTGCGAGATCGACGGCGTTTGGAACGATGCGGATCACTGAAGGATCGACACCGATCTCGAGTACCGCCTCGCTGGCAGCATCGGATACCGCTGTGACCATGCTCGGCCGGGTGGCGACATTACGCTCTACCGCGGCGAGCATCCTGGTGGAGGCTTTCACCAAGGGCCCCGGCCAGCGCGACCAGTTCTCCAGCACCCAAACCTGGGATGAGTTCCACTCAAGGACAAACGGCCGATCAAGATCCAGCGCCGCTTCAAGTCCGGCGGCCAGAAACGGCTCATGACGCTGAGTAGATGAAGGAGGGCTTGAGGCGGGCCGCCAGCCGCGAGATTGCCCTCCTTACAGGTGGATTCCTAGAGACGGATTCGGTCAGTCGCAGCATCCGCTGGCCGGGGTGAGTGCGTCGAGTAGCTCCAGGTCGTCCACGAGGGGTTCGAGCTGAGGCGGCGGCTCGATTGCACTGACAAGCCCGATCTTCAGGCCCGCGTCGCGAAAGCCGCTCATGATCCCACCCATGTGAGTGACGGCTCCGCCGACCGGAGATTCACCGATCCGAGCCAGACCGCCAACACTGCCGTCGGTCTCCTCACAAGTGAGGCGGGGGGCTTGCGATTGCGGCGGGCTGAGATTCCGAGGCGGCCGGTTTCGAGGCCAACGGACCCGAGTCCCTGAGCAAGCTCGAGAGGGATTCGCAGCGCTGCGGCCCAAATCGCTCGCCGGCTCCAAACTGTCATCGCGGCCGATTCGTCGGCGACAGTCACCTCCGAGCGCCGGTCAATGCAAGGGCAGCGAGGTAGAACTGAGGAGCTCTGACGCTCCCAGTCGTGCGTATGCAGGCAGATGTGGTCGACAGCCCCCGCGCGGACGAGGGGCCGAAGGCGCCCCCGTCTCGCGGCGATGTCGTGGCGATCGACAACGAGCGCATCCTCGAGTTCGCTTTCTCGCGCGAACCGTTCTGCGTCGCCTCGCGAGCTTGCAGCAAGATCAGCCAGCGGGATCCAGGCGTTTGCGCTGGCAATGCGGCAGCGTTGTCCAACAGTCCTGAGCGCTCTAAGACCATGTCGCTTCGACCCTATCGAGTGACGTTCTCGTCCAGAGGCTCAGCAGGTGCCCGGCACAGCCGCCCGCCTCGGGCACGCCATAACCACCGACTGGGTGCCGCTAGGGCTTCAGCCGCTCGAAGCGAAGGGGCACATAGTGTGGCATGGGGCTGCGGATAGTCGTTCGTGGTCAGGACTGCTGCACTATCACGAGCGAGCAAGCGCTCCAGCCTTTGGGCCAGTCTTGCCACCAAGCGAGCGCCCGGTCCGCTGCCCGGGCTCGGCCTCACCATATAACTAGTGCGCGTCGTTACTGTGCTCGCCGCCCATGCTGCCACTCCGGGATGAATGTTGTGGCAGTGGTAGACAGCGGCCGGCGCCTGATGATCTCGGTCCGTGGCTGGAGAGCGAAAAGCCGGGGCCGACGTGTCACCTTCGCCCGTGTCCCCAACGGGAGCTCCGTCACATCGATTCCGTCCTCAGCCCGCCGGCGCGGGTGATCGATGTCATACGCATTCCCCCAGTGCCACTGAGCATCCAGCTCGGCGAAAGCGCCTTGACCTCCTTCTCCCCGCGCGCGTCGTACGGCAGGTCCGAGACCACGACGGCGCAAACGTCGTAACGTTTCCTTCTCATCTTGTCGTGTGGATTTGTCTCGCGCCGACAAACCCGTTAGGACAATGGCTCAGGCGTCTCCGGGTAGGCGATCCAGTCGTGCGGTGGCGGCCCCGATCAACAGGGCGAGGAACCCGTTTGATGAGCCGTACGGAAGCATGGTAAATGTAAGCGACATGACCAGGTACCCAATTGCGGCCGCCAACAGGCATGCAGCGAGAATTTTGTCGGCGTCGATCGTTGCCCTTCGCCGAAGGGATCGAATCAGCCAGATGACCCCCACGCTTAGGAGGAGAAACGGCACCGTTCCAATTACTCCCTGCTCGGCGAGCAACCCGAGATAGGAGTTATGCGGGTAGTTAAGTGAGTGGGCGCCCTTGAAGGTCGCTGCGGTTTGCGGAGTAGCGCTGGCGTTAAACCGGTTCACACCGACTCCGAAAACGGGATCGGTTGAAAAGATGTTGAGATCCTGATGGTAAATTGCAACTCGGCTATTGATGTTCTCTGTGTTATTGAGACGTGCCCTCAGCTCTCCCCACCCTCCAGCCCCCCCTATCACAAAGCGACAATGGCGGCGATTGCCACTCCGGACACCGCGAGTCGGTTCATCTTGCTCCCTCGAAGAACGAGTACCAAGATAATTGCGAGTGCAACGCCGATCCATGCCGCACGGAAGAGCGTCAGTCCGGTCGCCAGCGCCTGGACGGCGGCCGAGGGGATCCCCAATACGTAACGTCTGGGAGACGCCGACAATTGCATCCAGCCGAGGGTCGCCGCAAAGCAGACGAGCAGCGACAGCGCGTACGGCTCGGGATAGGGATACAGGCCGGAAATCCGGACTGCATTGACGCTTGGATCGAATCTGAGTGCCCCCCGCTAAGCGATGCGAGTTCGAACTCGAACACGTAGCCCAGCAGTCCGATTACTGCCAATACCGTGCCGGCGATCGCAAGGCTACCGAGCAGGCGGCGACAATCGGGCGGCTCTCGGATCAGCTGGCGGGCCAATACCAGCAACAGGACGGGAAGGACTATGGCGTCGACCCAAGTCTTGAGGGCGCCGAGCGTATTAGCGTCCGTCAGCGCCGCCCGAATACCATAGGTAAGGACAAGGACTATCGCGGACCCAAGTACGAGACGGCTTGGAACGCTAACCGACTGGGCTGAGGCGCGCGGAGCGCGTAACAGACAGACGGCAAGGGCCGGAATCCACAATCGGTCGAATGTGAAAGGCCCGGCCCGGACAAATGGGTAAGCGATAGCGTCCAGCACTCCCCACGCAAGCAATCCCCATAGTGCGATCTCACGGGGCGGTGCAAAGTTCGCCACGAGCCTCACAGCTCGGCCGCCGCGCTCTGCGAATGCCTTAGTGCGGCGGACGACCGCCTGCTCTGTCGTCATAGGAAACGCATATCCATAATGACCTGCCGGTGCCAAATTATCGTTCTTGCCAGGACTGAGGCGCGACCAAGCGGGCGGGAAAGTAAGAGGGTGGACTCTCGGTACTGGGCGGCATCGGAATTCTGGCCCACAACCGACAGCAAGATGCCCCGGCATTCAGCGGCCCCTCGTCTCGACGCCGACGGTCCAGTTGAGGCAACTCCCGCTCTACGAGACCTTTAGTATCAACCGCCGTGACGGGGCTGGGCGAGAACCGGGTGGCGGGCGGGCACTCGAGACAACGATCTCTCGCCGGGTGAGCAGCGTGGACGAGCAGTGCACAGAGGCGGCCCGCGCGCGCCGCCGCTCGCGGCGAGCCGAGCCCGGCGCGCCGCGCGGGAGGAGATCGCGGAGCTCTACGAGGAGCACGTCTGGGGCGTCTACGGCTTCTTCGGCTACCGGGTGGCTTCGCGCGCCGATGCCGAGGACCTGACCCAGCTCACCTTCGAGCGCGCCCTGCGCGCCTGGGGCCGCTTCGATCCCGCTCGCGCCAGCGCCCGCACCTGGCTGATGTCGATCGCCAACAACCTGCTGATCGACCACTACCGGCGGGACCGCTCCACCGGGCAGGAGCCGATCGAGGACCATCTCTCACGGCGGGAGCTGATCACCGAGGATCCGGACGTCGGGCTCTCGCCGGATCTCGCCGACGCCCTCGAGCAGCTCGGCCAGCGCGAGCGCGAGCTGATCGCGCTCCGCTTCGGCGGCGAGCTCACCGGTCCCGAGATCGCCGAGCTCACTGGGCTGAGCCTCGCCAACGTCCAACAGATTCTCTCCCGCTCGCTGCGGAAGGTCCGCGCGCAGCTCGAGGAAGCCGGAGCGTTAGCCGGGAGCCAGGGGCCCGACGCCGCCCAGCCCGACCGCCACCACCGCGAGCAGGGCAAGGCCCGAGCCGGCGTAGGCGCCGATCAGCAATCGCAGCCGCTGGCGGCTGGTGGAGCGCGCCCGCAGGCGCCTGGCGAGCGCGCCCCTGAACGCCGGCCGCGGCCGCGGCCGCGCCTGCTCGAGCAGCCTCGCCGTCTCCAGCAGTCGCTCGCGCTCGGCGGGCTGGCAGCCTCGGCTCGAGGATCTCGTCTCTCTCGGGATCGGGCATCTGGGAGGGCCTCATCATGGTCCCGCGCCGCTTCCGCTTGCGAACAGGGCCGAGCGGGGGTTGAGGGAGCGCGCGGTGCGATAGGCGTCGACGGCGGCCTCCGGCTGTCCGCGCTCGGTCTCGATCCGAGACAGGGTGAACCAGGTGCGCCAGTTGGTGGATTCCTTGCGGGTTGCCTCCCGCGCCGCGGCCGCGGCCTGCCTCCAGGTTGCCCTGGGCCTCGAGCACGAGGGCGCGCTGAAGGCTGGGGCTGGCGGCGAACCCCTCGAAGCGCTCGGCGCTCCGAGCGGCGTCCAGGGCGCTGTCCAGTCGCCCCGCGCGCGCGTCGGCCTGGCTTTGGCGCACGTCGCGGACGGCCAGCATCGGCATCGCGATCACCACCAGCGAGACCAGCGCCAGAGCGGCGAGCGCGATTCTCGCTTTGACGGACTTGCCCGTCTTGCCTTCCGCCTGCCGGCGGGCGCCCGCCGAGGTGCGCAGCACCGCGGCCGCCAGCAGCAGGAAGGCGACCGGGATCACGGTCATCTCCCAGACCCAGTCGATCGCCGCCGCGGTCGCGAAGGCGGCCGCCGCCGCGAGGGCGGCCGCGAGCAGGGCCCGCTCGTACGCCTCGGCCCGCCTCCACTTGCCGATCCCGACCACGAAGACGCTGCCGAGCGCCGCCAGGAGCAGCATCAAGCCGGGAATCCCGAGCTCTGCCAGCGTCTCGAGGTAGAGGTTGTGGGCGTCGCGGACGAAGCCGGGAGGTCCCCGTCGCGGCCCACCAGTACTCGAAGGTGCCCGGACCGATGCCGGTCAGCGGGCTCGCTCGCAGAAGGCGTCGAGGCGCCGAGGCCAGTACTGGTAGCGGCCGTTGCCGCAGCGCGCTCGAGAAGCGCTCGCGGCCCTGATCCGACGCCGGCCTGACGGCTGCTTGAAGTCGTCCCAGGCGTTGGAGAGCCTGTCGGGCAGCCCCGCTCGCCAGCCCGACGGCGAGTGCCGCCGTCGCCAGGCCGCCGGCCAGCAGGGCCGCCGCCTGCCGCGAGACCGTCGGCCTGGGCCAGAGCCCGTGCCGGATGGCGAGGCCGAGCGCCACCCGCAGCAGGGCCACCCCGGCGCAGACGATCAGGATCACGGCGAGCATCTCATCGCCCTGGCGCGCGGCGGTCGCGTTCTGGAGGTTGTCCTCGAGCGCGCCCCGCTGGGTCGCCGCCGCGATCGCGAGCGCCGCGCCGGCGGCGCCGAGCGCGAGGGTGGGGAGCACCTCGAGCCGGCGCGGGTGGAGCGCCAGGAAGACGGTCGAAGGCGACGGCGATCTCGATCGCGCCTCCGCGGGAGAGGGTGAGGTAGGCGGTGAGCGCCATCACCGGGAGGGCGGCCGTCGCCAGGGCCTGGGTGAGGAGGCGGCGCGACTCGACGGCGACCACGAGCACCAGCGGGATGCCCAGCGCCATCAGGGCGGCGAGCCCGTTCCAGTAGTTCAGCGGATAGGCGAGCCGTGACTCAACGGCGGGCAGGAACGATCCCAGCTCGCTCTCCGGAAACCAGGAGGGCTCCAGGCGCGAGAGCAGGGCAAGGAGACCGACCAGGGCGATCGCCGCCCCGATCGAGCGCACGGTTCTCCGCAGCGCCTCGCGATCCTGCGCCGAGAGCGACAGCGCCAGCACGCGCGAGGAAGGTGAGGACGCGGGCCACCTCCTCCACGCTGCGCTCGCTGCTCTCCGACCAGGAGATCCCGAGGGCCGTCCAGACCGCGAAGGCGAGCAGGAGGCCGAGGCCGATCAGCTCCGCGCGCCCCAGCGGGCGCACCGGGAGCACCCCGACCAGGGCGCCGAGGAGCACGATCCACCAGAGGGCCATCCCCACCTGGCTGCGGACGACGACGTCGTAGCCGCCGCCCTCGAGCGCCAGATAGACCACCAGGGCGAAGGGCAGCACGGTGCTGGCGAGGATCGGGCCGAGGCGTTCGCGGTAGCCGGCCAGCTCCCGGAGGAGGGGCAGCCGGCCGAGCCCGCCGATCTCCCCTCGCGCGGCAGGTGCATTCTCAGCGGGCGGCGTCATGGCAACGATTGATACGCACCTACCTCCTCGATCCTGACGCCGCTGTCAGTCCTTCGGCGGGCGATCCGTATATTCCGTATATATGGGAGTGCGCCGGATCGTCATCACCCTGACCGTGCTTGCCCTGGCTCTGCCGGCCGCCGCGGGCGCCCAGGACGTGCCCAGCGGCAACTCCGGCATCGACCAGTACCAGGAGAGCATCCCGGCGGTGGGCGGCAACAAGCCCACGGGAGGCGGCAAAGCCTCGGGAGGCGGGAAGGCCTCGGGAGGGGGAAAGCCTCGGGAGGCGGGAAGCCTCGGGAACGGGGAGCGCGTCTGGCACAGGAGCCGTCCCGGGCGGAGCGCAGGGCTCGCCCAACACGGCCCAAAGTCCCGAGAAGCTCGGGCCGGAGGGAAAGGACGCAGCCAAGGCGGCGGCCGCGACCGCCCCTAACAGCTCGCAAGGTCCGGGCGGCGTCGCTTCTCCCTCCCCAACCTCGGGGGACTCGGGGGACTCCGGCCCCGGGATGGGGGTCGCCCTGCCGATCATCTTCGCGCTTGCGCTGGCGGGCGCCCTCGCCTTTGTCCTCTGGCGTCGGCGCCGGACCACGCCCCCGGGCGTGACCTAGATGCCACTTCGGTAATGGCGGGAGGCGGGGTCAGGCGGATCGTCGCGCTCGCGGCCTGCGGGCTGCTCGCTGCGCTCGCCGCTGCGCTTGCGCAGCCGGCAGCCGCGCCCGCGGCGCGCGGTCTGGTGACCGGTTTCGTGGATGATGGCTCGGTACGCGTCCAGCGATCCGGCCGAACGTGCCACCTGGCTGGATCGGACCGTTGAGGCAAGGGCGGGGATCGTGCGCCTCGATTTCACTTGGCGGTCCGTCGCGCCATCCACGGCCCCCCGATCCCACCAACCCCGCCAGCGCCTCCTACGACTTCTCGTGCGATCGACGCGGCCGTGCGCGATGCCGAAGCCCGTGGTCTCGTCGTGCTCCTGAGATCTTACGTGCCCCCGCCTGGGCCGAGGGACCGGGGCGGCCGCCGTCGGCGGCTCCGGGCACCTGGAAGCCGAGCCCCTCCGACCTCGCCGACTTCATGCGGGCGGTCGCGGCACGCTACTCGGGCGGCTTCGATCCCGACGGCGCCGGCCCGGCGCCGCCGCTTCCTGCCGTGCAGGCGCTGCAGGTCTGGAACGAGCCCAACCTCACCTGGCTATCTAACGCCGCAATACCAGGGCGACGACCGCCCTCAGCCCCGCCCACTACAGGGAAATGCTCAATGCCGCCTACTCGGCGGTCAAGGCGGTTGACCCGCAGATGCTCGTGGTCACCGCCGGCCTCTCCCCCTATGGAGATGACCCCGGCGGCAATCGGGTCCGACCCGTGCAGTTTTGGCGAGAGGTGCTCTGCGTGCACGAGACGAAGAAGAAGAAGAAGAAGAAGAAGAAAGGCGCCTCGAAGCGGGTATTCGTGAGAACGCAAAATTGCCCCGCCCCGGCCAGGTTCGACGTTCTCGCCCACCACCCGATCAACACCAGCGGGGGTCCGCGGCGGGCGGCCATCAACCCGGACGACGCCTCCAGCGCGGACCTCGATCGGATCGTGCGCGTGCTGCGCGGCGCCGAGGCCGCTGGGACGGTGTTGCCGGGACGGCACCCGGTCTGGGCGGACGAGTTCTGGTGGGACAGCAACCCTCCGAATCCCGCCGGCGCCCCCCTCGACGTCCAGGCGCGTTGGATCGAGGAGGAGCTCTTCTTGCTCTGGGAGGACGGCGCGAGCGTTGCGATCAATCTCCTGATTCGCGACTCACCCGGGCGCGACCCACAGGCGGCTCCAGTCCGGGGATCTTCTTCGCCGACGGTCAGCCCAAGCCCTCATACACCGCCTTCCGGTTTCCCGTTCGTCACCGAGCGGATCGACAAGCGAAGGCTGCGCGCCTGGGGCAAGGCTCCGGCCGGCGGCAAGCTGGTGATCCAGCGAAGGGCCAAGGGACGCTGGGTGGCGACCAAGAAGATCCAGGTGAGTCAGGGCTCGGTGTTCACCGCCAAGCTCCCGCTGCGCGGGAAGCAGCGGCTGCGCGCGGCGGTGGCCGGCAACCAAAGCCTGGTCTGGAAGCAGGGCTGATCTCTACACGCCGGGGATCCTCCGCGATTGGAAGGTCACGTCAAGCGATCGGGGTGCCGAGTGCCTCTTCTGATTACCTGGCTGCGCTCGATCAGATAGGAAGGCTCGCGGTTCGTCAGGTATTGGACAGCCGGGTCGTCACCAGCGCCGTGCCGCCAGGTTTGAGAACCCGATGTAGCGTGCGCACCGCTGCCCGGAGGTCATAGATCAGGTTTAGCGTCTGCGTGCAGATGACGCAATCGAAACCGAGTTCGACGGCAGATCGGGTGCATCTGCCAAATCGGCCACCACGGTTGCATCTTGGTTGTCTGGATCGATGTCCAGCACGTCGATACGCTCAAGGCGTGCTCGGTCCCCGAACTGTCGTGCATACCGAAGCTTCTCAGATCTCGAGCACGCGCCCCCGAACCACCCCTGATGCTTCCCCGTGGCGGCGGAGGAAGTCCTCGATGTAATAGCGTTCGACCGGCTGTCCCCGGTCGAGCCCAAATTGGTTGCTGATCGGGGTGGTCGGCGGAGGCTCCCGAGGTCAACGGTTCCCACGGGAGGCCACGCCGTTACTCGCCGGTACCCCCGAAAGCATGCGTCGGCGCATGCGCCTCGGCAGCAGCCGTTTAGCGACGTCCCGAAACAGTGGCCTTCCCCATCGGTCAGCGCATGATCAGATAATCATTCCGGACCTCGGACCCCCCACCGCATGGTCCCCGACCGAGCCTCGATGGTGAAGCTGTTCGTCATCGAGACCGGCCAGCGCGTCGCCGTCGATGGCATGCAGGCGATACGCGGCTTAGGCTACGGAGTAGGACGTGGAGCGCCTCGTCCGCGCAACGCTCGTCCCCACGATCCATCGATACATGCCGAACGTCGAGCGCCGCCTTACGCAGGTCCAACATGACGCGGGGAGTAGAGGTCCCATGGGCGCAGACTCGCGCGACCTGACGGATGTCCGCGAGGGCTGACGCTGCAAATCATCTCGCCCCCGCGATTTCTCGTACGCCCTACATACCGTGCCTCACCAGCTTCGGCAGTGGGAGCAGCAGGTGCAGGAGGTCATGTTCTCGCTTGAGTCCCACCAAAGCAAGGGTCGCTACGGAAGGGAATGGGAGAACCGAGATTCCCTCCGCGAGTTCCTGGACGCCTTGTGTGCTGGTCAACCAAAGGCCCGCATCTCCGTGGTCGATTACTCAGCGGCGGCGAGGGGCGCTGTCAGTGCGGCATTCTTCGGAGGTAGGGCCGCGCCGCTGAAGTCGCACAGGGGTGCTGCCTTCTACGCCTACTTCCATGGCCTGCTGTCCGCGCGGTTCAACCACGTTCTGCACATGGACTCCGACATGCTGTTCGGGGGAGGGGGTCAGAGCTGGCTGGACGAAGCCAGGGCGCTTCTGGCGGGACGCCCCGAGGTGCTGTTCTGCAGCCCGTTCGCGGGACCCCCAGCACCGGACGGGTGAGATCCCCGACCGTGTTCACGCGCGAATGGTCCGATGGGGGGGTGTCATTCATGGTCGGGAGCCAGGCCCCGTCCTCGCCTACCGTTTCGGGGATGTCTCAACCCGGGTCTTCCTAGTAGACCGGTCTCGCCTCCGCTCGGAGTTGGCTCCTCTTCGTCCCAGTCATCCCGGGCTCGGAGGGAGGCTCGGTCGGAAGGGCGCCAGCCAAACGAACGTCCGAAGGCTCCTCCGCGCTCGGCTACGCCGACTTCCTCACCACGGCTCGGCCGAAGGCACGCTGTCGCAGGCCATGCGCGAGGCAAAGCTCGTGCGCGTCGACTACCTGGGTCGGGATCCCGGAATGTGGTCCCTGCATCCGGTTGCGCATTCCGAGGATCTCCTTCGAGAGCTTCCCCACATCCTGGAGCGCGTGGAGAGCGGCAACATCCCCGAGGGGCAACTTGGGGACTACGACATCAACGACAGCATGTTGGAGGGCCAGAGCATCCAGGCCGACGCCAAGAACCCGTCGCTATGGGACCGGGCCACTCAGGCGGCCGCTCGGCTGCGCGCCAGGTAACCGGTCGGTCACGCCCGGCCGGGCTGGGACGGCAGTCGGAACAGAACATGTTGTGTTGGCGAGGGCGGTAGGCGTCAACTTCGCCTGTGCCCGTTCACAGGGGCTCGAGCCTGTTCGTGATTGGCGTCAAGGCTGCGGTCGCGACGCTCTCACCTACGCCAAGGAGCGCAAGCAGTTCGGCCGCCCGATCGGCTCCTTCCAGGCCCTCCAGCACCGCTTCGCCGACCTCGCCACCGAGCTGGACGCGGCCTGGCTGATGAACTGGTGGGTCGCCACCCTGAACGACGAGGATCCCGACCGGATGCTGCCCAAGGACGCCTCGATGGTGAAGCTATTCGTCACCGAGACGGCGCGCCGGGTGGCGCTCGAGGGCATGCAGATGATGGACGGCTACGGCTACTCCTCGGAGTACGACATGGAGCGCCTCGTCCGCTCCACGCTGGTCTCGACGGTCTACGGCGGCATCTCGGAGATCCAGCGCGGGATCATCGCGAAGGCCCTTGGGCTCTGAGTATCAACTGGCCCACATGCCTGTGAGGAGCGTCAGCTGATCGGCCCGATGGGCAGTGATGGCTTGACGAATTTTGCGGACAGGACTCCGGAGCGATGCTCTGGGTTCGAGTCGTCGTATTCAACGTCGGCCTCGATGCTCTGATATATGCCGCGCTCTCGCCTTTCGTAGCGTCGGACCTCCACGAGCTCGAGCGGAGGGACCAACTTCTCCGCTACGTCCCATGAATACGAGATCGGCTCGGTGAACTGGGGCGGGTGATTGACCTCCGTGATCAGCAGAAAGAGCCCCTTCGGAGCGACGACCCGTCCAATCTCTTGGATCGATCGGTCGAGGTCTTCGACGTGATCCAAGGAATTGAATGAGGAAACCACGTCGAAGTGGCCATCCGGGAAAGGGATGCGCTCGGCGGGAGCGGTCACGTAGGTCATCGCGTGTTCCCGGGTGCCTAGCGTTTCATACGACTCTGCAAGCGGGTCCAGTCCCACGCGTTCCGCCGCCATCTCCGCCCATTCCAGGCTGCCTCGTGGACCGCAGCCGATGTCGAGAATCCTCTTGCCCCTGTATTCCTCCTGGGCCAGTCCGAAATGCGTTGTGTAGAAACGCGAGTAATGATAATTGGAAAGAGTCTGCTCCTCCCTCTTTCGGTCACGCCAATAGCGGAGCTCTTCATGAACCTTGAGCTGCTCCTTGCTAGGGCCCAGCCCAATACGCCCCGCCGCTCGACTCGCACGCAACCGAAGAATTCTCAAATGTTCTATTAGGCGTCTATTCACGATTGATGGCTTTTCTCCGGCGTGTTCCACTCGCTCGTGGTCACGGCTCGGGAGAGGGCGGCGCATCATCCTATGTCGGGACGGAGGCCGCGGTTTGGCCCTGGGGGCAAGTAGAGTCTGAGTTTGAGCCTCCAAGCCCCCACGCCTCACCCAGTACCACCACCGCGCCGACATCGCCCCGAGTTCGCACGCGACGTGCAAGCCCATTAGAGAAACTTGCGGAGGGGCGGAAGTCGCACGGATGGAGATAGTCGACGACCCAGCCCGCAGTACTTCCTGAACGCGCAGGACGCCAGACGTCCCTTATATGATCGTCGTTCTGCCGCTCTTGCTGCTTCGGGTTCCACGTCCTGGCGGACCTGACGTGAGCGGTGGGGGACTGGCCGTCAGGGCGTTCGACCGGTATCCGCCAGCAGCCAGCATTGCCTGGCGTTGAAGTTCGGCTGAAAAGGCAATTCCGAGCCGGCGATCTCCCCCAACACCGTCTCTGCCGGCCGAGCCGCTCGTTGCCGTACGGGCGGGCCTTACAGGCCGCCGCTGTTCTACCCCGGCGGCATTGAGCCCCTAGAGTGCGCGGCGATGAGCAGCGAAAAATCGCTTCTCACAGCATCGACCAGGGAGGCAGCCGCTCCCGCCACACAGGAAACGGAGCTGCTCCCATGGCGGGTGATCCGACCCCGAAGCCGCTGGTGGCCGGGCCTCGGCCTGCGCCAGCTCTGGGCCTACCGCGAGCTGGGCCTGACGCTCGCGCTGCGCGACCTCCAGCTTCGCTACCGGCAGACACTCCTCGGCGTCGCCTGGGCGGTGCTCCAGCCGCTCATCGCGATGGCGGCCTTCTCCTGGGTCTTCGGCCAGCTCGCCGGAATCCCGAGCGACGGCCTTCCCTACCCGGTGTTCGTGCTCGCTGGGGTCGTCCCCTGGTTCTTCATCTCCACCGCGGTCACCGCGGCCGCCGACAGCCTGGTCGCAGCACACCGATCTGGTGACGAGGGTCTGGTTCCCGCGCCTGCTCGCCCCGATCGCCTCGGTGCTCGCCGGGATCGTCGATCTCCTCGATCGGACTGCTCCTGCTTGTGCCGGTGATGGCCGCCTACGGGGTCGCGCCACCTCCGCAGGTGCTGACCCTGCCGCTCTGGCTCCTGGGGGCCGTCCTGGTGGCGGTGGCAGGAGGGTTATGGCTGTCGGCCGCCAACGTGCTCTACCGGGACGTCCGCTACGCGCTCCCGTTCCTGCTGCAGCTCTGGCTCTTCGTCAGCCCGGTCGTCTTCCCGACCTCGCTCGTGGATGAGCCGTGGCGCTACCTCTACTCTCTCAACCCCGTTGTCGGCGTGATCGATGGGCTGCGCTGGGCGTTGCTGGGAGCGACGGCCCCAGGACCGGAGCTGGCCGTCTCGGTCGCCTCGCTCTTGGTGCTCCTCGTCGGCGGAGTCTGGTACTTCCGCCGAGTCGAACGAATCTTCGCGGACCGGATCTGATGGCCGACGCGATTCAGGTCAGGGAACTCGGCAAGCGCTATCGGCTTGGCACCGATCGAGCGGGATACGACACCTTGCGAGAGGCGATCGGGCGCTTTGTCAAGCGACGCGCCCGACACCGATGAGAACCTCTGGGCCTTGCGCGACGTCAGCTTCTCGGTCTCGCAGGGAGAGGCGGTCGGGATCATCGGGCCGAATGGGGCAGGGAAGACCACCCTGCTCAAGATCCTCGCCGGGATCACCGAGCCGAGCAGCGGTGAGGCGCGCACGCGTGGCGGCGTCGGCGCCCTGCTCGACGTGGGCACCGGCCTTCACCCCGAGTTGACCGGCCGGGAGAACGTCTTCCTGATGGGCTCGGTCCTCGGAATGCGGCGTGCGGAGGTACGCCGGCGCTTCGACGAGATCGTCAGCTTCGCCGGGGTCGAGCAGTTCCTGGACACGCCCGTCAAGCGCTACTCGAGCGGGATGCGGATGCGACTCGCCTTCGCCACCGCCGCCCACATCGAGCCGCCGATCATGGTCGTCGACGAGGTGCTCGCCGTCGGGGACGCCGCATTCCGAGAGCGCTGCCTCGGAAAGATGTCCGAGGTCGGACGCCACGGGCGTACCGTCCTGTACGTCAGCCACGACCTGGGCTCGATCACTCGACTCTGCCCGCGGGCGATCTGGCTGGAGAAGGGCCAGATCCGTGCCGACGGGCCCGCCCCCGAGATCGTGTCCTCGTACCTCGACCGCGGCGTCGCCGCGACTTTGTCCGCGGAGTTCGCCGACGATGATGAGCTCCCCTGTGCCCTCACCTCGGTCGCGATCCGCGACCTTCATGGAGAGCTGCTCAGCAGGCCGAGACGCGATCAGCCGTTCGTCGTCGATCTCGGCATCCGTGTCAGAGCGCCGACGCCTGGATTGGATCTGGCGATCTGGCTCCTGAACGAGACCGGAGCACGGGTAATTGACGAGGACTGGTCGGATGCCGAGCGGGACACGAGCCTTTGCCAGGAACCCGGCGACTATCGCGTAGCGGTCAGTGTTCCCCCTGTCGCTTCCTGTCGGCCGCTACACCCTCGGGGTATGGCTCCGCAGCCAGTACCAGCAGCTGATGGATGACGAAGTGCTCACCCTGGAGGTGGCGCCGCGCCCGGACGACACTTCGGAGATGGTCGAGCGGACCCGGCTGGTGCAACCACCAGTCAGCTGGTCCATTCAGAGCTCACGGCCGTAATGGGGAGGGATCAAGGGGCCTCGAGCTCTTGACCGCCTTCACACCGATGATCAGCTGATAGTCCGGATCGCGGACGTCGAGCTCGGATGGCGTTAGTTCCTTGGCGGCGAGCCCGTAGAGGAAACCAGCGGCACTGAGCACACTTCCGTAGACCTCCACAGTTACGTCCGCCGGCTGAAAGGGCTCCTCGAACAACTGCTTCGCCGACATCGTCGTGAATCGCCAGTAGTCGCTTGGGGCCCCTTCGTGCGGGTGGGCGATCCGCGAGATGCCGGGGACAGTCACCAGCGTGGTGCCGCCAGGCTTAAGAACCCGATGTAGCGTGCGCACCGCCGCCTGCACGTCGTAGATGAAAGGCAGCGTCTGCGTGCAGATGACGCAGTCGAACGCGTCCGACGGCAGATCCGGTGCTTCTGCCAGATCGGCGACTACGGTTGCATCTGGGTTGTCTGGATCGATGTCCAGCACGTCGATACGCTCAATGCTCCCTCCGTCTCCGAACCGTCCCGCATAAAGAGCGTCCCGGATCTCCAGCACGCGCCCGCGAATCACCCCGTGGGCCTCTCCGTACTGTCGTAGGAACTCCTCGATGTAATACCTGTCGATCGGCAGTCCCCGGTCAAATCCGAACCAGTTGCTGATGGGTGTGGTTCGACGCAAGTTCCCAAGATCAACGGTCCCGACCGGGGGTCGCGCCCTCATACGCCGGTATTCGCGGTATATCCGCCTGCTCCCACGCCTACGTTTCGACTGCAGTCGTTTGGCGACCTCACGGATCAAACGGGACTCCCATTGGCCAGCACATGGATCACATCGGCGAGGATGGGCGTTGGTCGCTGTCGAGGTAGAGCGAAAGCCAGCCAGGGGCTTCGACTGTTGGCGTCCGGCGCAAGCGGTTGACGGTGCCGCTCCCGAGGAGAGCGGCTACGGCGAGGACCAGGCACTTCATGTTGCGGTGATGAACACCGGCTCTTAGATATCGGCGGGCAGCCTCCCTCCGCTCGCCTGCTCTGCAGCTCGTGTCTGCAACCCAGCGTTCGTATCCATACCAGTCAACGGCCATGCCTTTGTGTTTGGTTGCCATCCGCTCCGCGTCCCTCCGATTTGCAGGTTCATCCTCAAGAAGCCACCTGCCTTCCGGATATCCAACGAGCACCTCGTCGACGGATTCCGCGCGGCCGGCACCGGCCAATCGCAGGCACAGATCCCACATGGTCAAAGCCGAAAAAGCCTCGTCGAGACCCCCAACCTCTTCCAGTAATGACGCCTTGACGACTAGATTCGAGGCGGGGGCGTAGATCTGATTGGCATGTCGAAGTCCGTCCGCGAGGGCCCCGGAAGGGAAACCCCTGGCGATCTCGAGAGGCCGCAGGTCAGTGTCTAAGACAAGAACGCTGGAATACCCAAAGTCGGCATCCGCGTTCCGTACGGCAGCGAGGACTGATTCGAGCTTATAGGGAGCCCACATATCATCGTCGTCTAGGAACGCGATCCACTCGGCTCGGGCATGAGCCGTTCCCGCATTTCGTGCTGCCGATACACCCGCCCGTCCTGAGCTGACCAGACGGACGCGGGGGTCCCTGAGTGCAGCAAGCTGTGGATGCGGAGTCTCTGATCCGTCGTCGACCACGATCACCTCCAGGCGAACGCCCCGCTGCGTGAGGGCCGCCCTCAGTGCTCGATTCTCCAAGGTGTTCCAGCGGTCCCGTGTTGGGATCACAACCGAGACCTCGGGGCGGTCGCCACCTTGGCCGAGATTGTTCCGGGTGGTCTCAACCAGGCTAGCCATCGCGGCCATCGGCGACTCGGTCATCCTCTAACCGGCCGGCGCGACCAAACTTCCGCAAACCTGCCCAGACGCCCCGCGGCATTCCGATCAGGATCCCACGGTCTTCGTCCAGATATCTGGGAACCCCGCCGATCAACCCCCCGTAGAGGCTCCTGAGACCGCGATAGCCATCAGCCGCGAGATAGCGCAGCATGCGGGGATCACCGGCCCGCAGGTGCTTGGCGAAGAACATTCCGCGGCCGTGCGCGTAACCCACGTAGAGTTCGTTCAGCTCTTCGGGCGATCGCCAGTCGTGGTGCCACACCACGAAGTCCGGTACATGTCTGAGTGGCCGTCCCGAGCTCAGCCAGCGGTAACAGAAGTCGACATCCGTGGCATACGGCCCGAACGTCTCGTCGAACCCACCCAAAGCAAGAACCGCGTCCCGCGGGCAGGCCATGTTGTTGCTGTAGAGCACACCAAGCTGTCGCTGGCCGGTGTAGTCCCTCGGTTCCTTCACAACGATCGTCGACGGCACTGCCTCGGGATTATCACCGGCGGGGAGCACCCGTCCGGAGATGATCCCATCAGGTCGTTCGAGCATGGCTCGACTGGCCACTGCGATCCAGTCGGAACGAACTGTGCAGTCATCATCGACCGAGAGAACGAACTGATGGCTCGCGTGCCTAAAGCCCTCATTCATCGCGAGCCCGCGGTGGCGCCTTGGCAGCTGGATCGTGCGTGCTGTCGACAAGCCAACTTCATCGATTACAGGTCTGCTGCTCAGCTCGTCACTCTGGTCGATGACGAGGACCTCAGCCGGCGCAGGGTCGCACCGCGCAAGACTCTCAAGCGCTGCCTTCAGCAACACCGGGCGCCCGATGGTGCGCACAATCACGGAGACATCGGCGACATCCATGGCCTTCAGATTATTCCGTCTCGTGCTTGTGACGCGGCTCATATCCGGTCAGTCGCAGGTTGGCCCGACGAGCAGGGTGACGCTGAGGGCGAGGGAGAACTCGCCCAGAGAGCGCTTGTTGTCGGGCTGCAGTCTGCCCATCAACATGGGGTCTGCCGAAGGTGTGATTGCGCGTCGCCGCGTCGTGAAGCCCGACTTGAAGCCGGCCCGGCTAGCCGCCTCGGCGACGCGCCGGTCGGCCACACCATGGGGATAAGCGATTAGGTCAACCGGGCCCTTCACCACGGCTTCCAGCTCATCACGCCCGTCGAGTAGCGCCCTCCCGAGCTCCCGATCGTCGAGCTGCACCAGTTCGTCGTGCCGGAGGGTATGGAAGCCGATAGAACCCCCACCCTCGATCAGGGCAGAGATCGCCTCCGCGCGTAGGCCTGACTCGGGCGCGTCAGGGCCGGCTACTTCCAGTAGCCCGGCATCTACCTCATCGCGCTCAGCCGGGGTCAAGCCCTGCATGGTCGCGGCGACCATGTGGATGTCCAGCTCTTCGCCATCGAGCCGTTTCGCCGCCGTCGCTGGCAAGAGGTCAACGATACGACGAAGGGGGACTCCGTTGTCGAAGGCGCGCTGCAAGCGCTCCCACCAGAAGCTTCTCGGACCCTGCAGCGAGGCACCGCAAAGGAAGAACGTTGCCGGTATGCCCTCCTGCTGAAGAGGGCCAAGCGCATGCTCGAAGTGGCAGCGAAGGTCATCGTCGAATGTCACGCACACCGGGAACCGCTCCCAGCGGCGCCTCGCGGCCACAGCGGCGGCAAACCCCGCTGCCGGAACCGGCTTGAAGTTCCGCCTCAGGTAACGCAGCTCTCGACGGAATCGAGCGCCCTCCCGAGGTGGAACCAGCTCCCGCGCGGGATCTCCCTGCCGCAGGCCGACCGCGTGGTAGACGACTGCCACGCCAGCCCGTCGCCCCGTGAGGCGAAGGGTCCTGATGAGAACACCGGCCAAGCCGACCTCGATCGTTCCCCTGAGCCAGGCGAGCATCGCCGAGAACCGTAATGGCCGGTGTGTCGACTTACGCCTAAGCGAAGCGCCTGCGCAAGTACGGTCCGGGAACCCGTGCATGCCGCCACGGACGACCGTACTCGGCCCTTCGGCCCTCGTCATTTGCTGGCTAGGCGGCTGCGGAGGTAAGCGAGTGGCCCACTGGACCCATTCACCAGCACCTTGAGGCGGCTCGGTGCGCGCCCGGGACGCCAGGGAAGCCGTTGGCGGCGGAGCACTTGGACGATGTATCGCACCGTCCGGGCCCGGAACCCCGGCTCCTCGATTAGGAGCATCGTCAGGTAGGCGGCGACCGCACTGTGATCGCGGGCGGTCCGACGGCCTGCCGGCTCGACTGAGAGCTCAGGGCCATGCCATATGACCGCCCCCGGCACGTAGGCGATCCGGGCGCCGCTCTCGATCATCTTGAACCAAAAGTAGTTCTCCTCAAACCCCCCAATATCGGCTCCCAGGCCGAGGGTCTCCCTGAACCGCATCCCCCGGCCGAAAGCCTCGTACTTGAAGGCCATGTTTGCCCCGCCACCGAGTCCGCCGAAGTTTGCGCGCTCGAACCACCACGGGTCGTTGTGATCAACGACAAACGGCTCCTCGCCGAGGTCGGGTCCACGCGCCTTCGCAACTGGCAGGATCCTGCCGGTTGAGGCCATAAGAGACTCATCCGCAAGCACCTCCAAGTGTCGGCTCAGCCAAGCCCGATCGGCGACCGCATCATCGTCAAGGAAGGCGATCAACTCGCCGGTCGCGGCGTCGATGCCTGCATTCCTCGCCCAGCTAAGCCCGGATCTGAGTCTCGACTACGTAGCGGGCGCCGGCACCGGTGGTGACCCGCTCGGTTTCCGGGTCACCTGGCGTGTTATCGACCACGATCACCTCGGGATCGAGGCCATCCATGCCTTCGAGGGACGCCAGGCACCGCTCCAGCGATTGGGAGCGGTGGCGCGTGCACACGATCACCGAGCAGGCGGGCACGAGGCGGGGCAGTATAGGCACCGACAGGCGCGCCGGGACGCTGGCATCCCTCGGCAGAAGTGCCGCCCCGCCGGACGGCGAGCAGACGCGCAGCTCCACCTACATCGACGACTGCATCCAGGGGACCGTGATGATCGCGATGGGCAGCAGAGCCGAGCCCATCAACTTGGGGAGCTCAGAGCTTGTGACCATCAACCAGCTTGTGGATTTTGGTCGAAGAGATCGCCCGCGTGGAGCTGGAGCGTGCACCCAGGGCGGCCGCGGCCCGGAATAGTGACAAATCCCAGATCCTCGACGAGTATGGCTAGAACCCTCGGTCAGCTTGCGGGCGGGCTTGAGAAGACCTTAACTGGATCCACGATCAGCTCGCGAGCGAAAGCCGGAGGCGATATCCGCGGCGTGACTGGCGACCATTCCGGGTGAGGGGTCAGCCAGCCTCCAAAGGAGGTCGCTGAGGGAGGCCTAGGTGGACTCGCCCCGGTTGATGACCAGCCGCTGATCGTGTCGGCTGTCAGTAGGTCGGGACGATCTCATCGAGTCTCCGAGCGGGGACTCCAGATGGCTTGCCCACGCCAGTTATTTGTGGGCCCATCCCTGTCGGCTCGGGCGAGACGTAGGCGCCACGATCAGCAGCCGCATCGCGGCGGGTAGCTTACGCACGTGAGCCAGGGCTCTCGATCAGCGATTACGATTCAGCGCCGGGGATGCCGCGAGTGGCTGCGGAAGTCGCGCAAGCGACGCAACTCCTGGCCGTGCCGGCCTATCGCCGTGCCCTCCTGGCCCACCGTGTGGCCGCTTCGATCGAACACGAGGAGCAGCCGTTCGCAGAGTTCTACGGGACGGTTATCGACGTCGGCTCGAACCGCGGCCAGTTCGCCGTTTTCGCGCGCCACAGGTGGCCGAAGCAAACCTGCTCTGCTTCGAGCCTCTGCCTCGTCCTCGCCAGATACTGACTCGGGTTGTGAGCGACCTGGGCGAGGCGCAGGTGCTTCCCTACGCTCTCAGTGACGAGGCGGGGGAGCGGACGATGCATGTGGCCCGAGCGGACGACTCATCGTCGCTGCTTGCACCGACCCAGCTCCAGCTCGAGGCTTTCCGGACACTGCGGAGGTCGACCAGGTGGCGGTCGATGTGCGGCGGCTCGATCAGCTGATCTCAACCGAGGGCGTCCGGGGACCGGTCCTTCTGAAGGTTGACGTTCAGGGTGCTGGCGAGAGAGCTCGATGTGTTGCGCGGCACGTCAGGGATGCTCCGCACAGTGCGGGAAATGCTTATCGAGTGCTCGGTGGTAGAGCTCTACACCGGACAGGCCCTGCTCGACGACACGATCCTTTTCGCACGCGAGCAAGGCTTTCGGGTGGTTGGCTTGTCGCCTCCCTCGCGAGCGCCGGACGGCAGGCCCCTGCAGTGCGACCTGCTGTTCGCCCGCGCCGGAGCAGACGGGAGCGGATCATAGATAGACGTTTGATTCCAAATTGCGGGTGAGGCGGCGCCGCGGAGCCGCCCTCCTGCGCTTGGACCGGAGGGATGAGGCGCCTCGCTTCGGCTCGCTCGGGCGCATCCGGCAGTGGATCGAGTCGGTGTTCTGGACCTGCAAGGGCCAGCGGGGCTGGAGCGCCACGGCGCCCGCACCCTGCCTGGACTCGGTGCCCGGGTGGCCTTGCGCCCTGCTCGCCCTGGCTGCGGGACTCTGGCATGACGGCCAAGTCGGTGTCCCCGGGGCGCTACTTCACCGCGCCCATTGATTTGGAATCAACCATTTAGGGGCGCTGTTCGTGCGTCACCCGGCATCTGCTCTCGTCCTACGAGGGGTAGCGCATACCCCCCGGTAGATTTCCTCGATCCGATCCACATAGCGATTGACGCTATGGGTGGTTCTCACAGCTCGGCGGCCCGCCGCAGAACAAGCATCCCAACTCAAGCGCGACCGGACAAGCTCAGCGCAGGCCTGCTGCATGTTCTCCACGCCAGGTTCGACAACGCGGCCTGCGGCTGATCCCTGAACGTATTCAGCGAGGCCCCCGTTTCGATATGCGACCACCGGGGTGCCGACCGCCATCGCCTCTAGGGCCGCCATTGGCCCCGGCTCCTGCCACCGGGAAGGCATCAAATGGACCCTTGCGGAGCGTAGAAGCTCGATCGCACGTTCCCGCGCGACGAAGCCGGCGAAGCTGAGGTTGGGGAGCGTGGAGGCGAGACGGCTGTCTTCGTCTGCCGAGCTGACCTGCTCCAACAATGGTTATCGGCAACTCAGGTTCGGCCTTGGCGAGCGCAAGAACGTCCTGGACCCCCTTCTGCGGGTTGAGCCTTCCAATGAACACGGCACCCCTGCGTTGCTCGAAGCCGGAGCCCGGCTCGCCTCTATCCCACTGACGAAATTGGGCAGAACTGTCGACACGATTCCATGGGCTGCGTGGCGTTCGGCCACATATCTCGATACCGAGATCCACGCGGATACGCGCGGGCGATGTAAATAGCGTCGAACCAGAAACACCGCGCTGTTCAAAATGCGGTACGAGAGGGTGCTTTCGTCCCGGTCCAGCCAGCGGCCGCGGTGATCGAATGGGCTCGCGCTGATGAACTCGTAGTCGTGCAAGGTCTGCACGATCGGAATGCGCGCCCGACGCCACCACCACCGGGGCGACCGAGAGCTGGTTGTAGAGCTTGTGCGCGTGAAGCAGATCGGGCTGAAATTCGTCGATCAGCGCGCGGGTGGCTGCGGCTGCTTGAGAGTTCCAAAGGGCCTTCCGCGCCACCGAGACTCGCTCTCGCGCAGGCAAAGCATCGCGTGTCTCGTGAGTAACTGTGAGCGGGACGAACCGCCCGTGCTTGACTACATTTAGAGGGCATTCTGTACGCGAGGAATGCAACCTCATGCCCCTTAGTCCTCGAGCGCGTTCGCGAGTGCGAAGCAGTGGGAGTCGGCGCCTCCTGTCACATGGCCATAAACGTTCACCATCAAGATCTTCATGTTCTGACTTACGTCGCCTTTGTGACTTTGTTAGGGGGTGAACTATTCCGGGTTCAAGGTGGGGCGCTCTGCGTCGAGGCCCAGCAGCTGACTCATCCCTCGCCCTTCAAGATTAAGGAGACTTCCGCCCTCTGTTCGCGAAGCGATGCACCACCTGCCGGAATCCACTTGAAGATGCCGCAGCCTCGGCTGCCAGTTGATGGTCGGGTAGGTTGCAGCTCAAGCACCCTGCGGGCCAGACCCGTCTTGTGCGTGGGCAGCGTCCTCGGGTTGCGATGCGATGTCATCGTGTCCTCTTGGGGAGCTGGTGAGTCTCTCATCCACCAGCCTCCGAGCAGGGCCGAATGAGAAGAGCTTGGCTGGGACTTACGCTTGCGCGGCGCCCACATTCAGAGCCTCCGACACAAATGATCCCGCATTTGAGTCGCGCACAGTGCGGCGCTGGCCGCTCTTCGCCGGATGATCGGTGCAGGTGACGAAGGCATAGTTGTAAACGGTCCGCCCGGTTGCAGATCGCCTAGGCAGAGGTGGTACGGAACGGCGCTCCCTTCGGTGCCCGCTTCGACGCCATACAAATGACCGTCACTCGAGACGCGTCTCCCAGCACGCTCTCCGTCCCTCCGGTCGGATTCTGAGGCGGCGCAGTATAGGTCGCATTCGCGGCGCGAGACACTTACACCAGTTCGCCGAGTAGCCATGCATCGGTGGCCTCACTTGGCTTGATCCCCATCACGACCCTAAGCTAGCCCGCGGGATGCGCCTACTGATCATTTCGGCCTACTTTTGGCCCGAGTCCCACGGGAACTGCTCCCTACATAACCGCAATGGCGCGCCACCTTGCGAAGACCGGTCACGAGGTTGATGTGATCGCCGCCCACCCTCACTATCCAGCCTGGCGTCCTCTGCGAAGCAGGCGTGGGCTTCGCGAGGAGCTCGATGGAATCGTGGTGCGGCGGCTACCGCACTACGTCCCGCGGGTGCCGTCGGCGTCCAAGCGGGCGGTCTACGAAGCGTCGATGACGCTCGCCTTTACCGCGGTGCTTCCTGCGACTCCGCGGGCGGATGCGGTTCTCGGAGTGATCCCGGCCTTGTCCAGCGGACTCGTAGCTCGGATTGCCCATCGCTATCACCGTTGCCCTTACGGACTATTGATCCACGATCTGATGGGAAAAGCTGCCGAGCAGAGTGGCGTCGAAGCAGGCCACAGGGTCGCGAACCTGGTCGCCGAAGCAGAGATGTATGTGGCAAAGCGCGCGAGTCGGATCGGGATCGTGGCGGATGCTTTTCGCCCCTCCTTCGAAGCCGCCGGGATCCCGTCGGACAGAGTCGACCGGTTGCGCACGTGGTGTCTTGGAGGCGTCGCGGAACGTGGACCGAATCGGGTCTCGTTCGGCTGGGAGGCGAATGAGTTCATCTGTCTACATGCCGGCAACATGGGCTTCAAGCAGGATCTCAACAACCTCCTCGATGCTGCGGCGCAAGCAAAGGATTCGGTGAGGTTTGTTCTTGCCGGCGATGGCAGCGAGCGCGCTCGCTTACGTCGCCGGCAAGTCGAGGAGCGCATCGATCGAGCTGCTTTTCTCGAGCCCCAGCCATCGGGCCGGTACGAGCAAATGCTGGAATCCGCAGACATCCTCTTGATCAACCAGCGGTCATCCGTCGATGAGATGTCACTGCCAAGCAAGCTGACCGCCTACTTCGCGGCTGGGAGGCCGATCGTCGCCGCAGTGCCACCGGACAGCGAGACAGCGTCAGAGGTGGAAGCTGCCGGGGCCGGGATCGTCGTGCCGCCGGGCAAGCCGGAGGCGCTCATGAACGCAATCCTCGAGCTGCGAAGTGATCCTCACCGTCGGGAAGCCCTTGGGCGAAACGGCCGTGAGTTCGCAGTCGAGGCACCTAACAGCCGAATCCGTCTTGCCGTCGTACGAGAGCTTCGTGAAACGGATCGGGAACGGTCTTAGATCGGATCCGCTTGTTAATAGGCTCCTCTCCGCGAGAGGGCGAGTACGCGCAGCGTGTGCAGCAGAATCGAAAAATCGAGCTGAAGCGACCAATCGCTCGCATACGCCAGATCCAGTCGGACCCGCTCGGCGTAGCTGTTCTCCGAGCGGCCACTGATCTGCCAGTAACCGGTCATGCCCGGCCGCAGAGCGAGAAGAGTCCTCACATCCGGTTCGTAGCGCCCAATTCAGCGGCCACTAGTGGCCTTGGCCCAACGAGGCTCAGTTCTCCCCGCAGCACATTCAGCAGCTGGGGTAGCTCATCAAGTGACGTCCGCCGGAGAAAGGCCCCAAAGCGGGTCATCGCGTGGGTCGTCCCGGAGCTTGTAGTTGCTCTCGAACTCAGCCCGAATCGTGGGGTCTCGCATCAAACGCTCAAATTCCTCCTCGGCGGACTGACCTCCATAGTCGGCGCCGCGGCAGTGCTCTGTCTTCATGGTCCGAAACTTGAGCAAGCGGAAGGGCCGCCCGTTGCGACCAATCCGGTCGTGCCGATAGAACACGGGACCTCGCGAGTCGAGCTTGATCAAGATGGCGATGAGGGCCACGACGGGTGCGAATAGCACCAGGCCCACACCGGATATGACGACGTCAATCGTCCGCTTCACGAACAGTGAGGACACAGGAAAGCCGCATAGGCGAAACGCCGAGGAGGGGGACGCCGTCGAGCATGTACACGCTGCCGCTCAGGCCAATGGCTTCAAGTGGCCGTGGCACGAAATCGACCTGAACGTTCCTGGCGCGAAGCGATCGGATGACCGCCGGTGCCTCGGACTCGTCCAGCTCGGTGACGATCACGCGGTCAATTTGAAATCGAGAAACAATCGACGGGAGCTCTCGTGGCGTGCCGAGCACGGGCAGGCCATTTCCTGGTTGCCGCTCGGTTACATATCCCACTAACTCAATGCCGGATTCTGGCCGCTGAGCGAGCTTCTCCGCCAGAAGCTGCCCGGTCGAATCGCCTCCGACAATCAACGTCCTTTGCCGATACGACGAAGTGCGGCGAACGATCCCTCGTGCGATTGATCGTGCGATCACAAGCAGAGCGATTGCGGTCGCCCAGAAGAAAGCGAGCCTCCCAAAGTCCGGGGTCACCCATTCGGTAGCCCATGCCCCGACGGCGATGGCCCAGACGCCCACCGTAACCAGGTTGAAAACGCCAACCAGGTCATCAACCGTTGTGTGAGTGGGCCGCTCCTCGTCGCGCTCGTACAGTCCATAGACCTTCGCGAGCATTACCCAGATCGGGATCGTCAACAGAAATAGGGCGACTTCCTCGCTTGTAGAAAGGTTCTGGACCGAAACCGACGGTGGAGGCCCAAGAAGGGCTTCCGTGGCGACGCACGCGAGAACTAGGCCGCAGATATCCGCGGCCAAGAGAGCGCGGCGGACCAGCCATCCGCGGCGGCGCCTTGCATGCCAGGGCTGCTCGGATGGCGACGCTACCTCGGCAATGAGCGGCAGGCTCCGCCCGCCCGCCGTTGAGAGCGTCGTTTGTTGCTGGCTGAGTGGATGATGACGCCATCCCTACACCCGTGTGCGAGGCAGTGTTGAACCCCCTGGTCTGCTCGAAGGCTATCCAAAGCATGGTTGCGTCGCAACACGGCCACTGACGGCCGCGTTCGTCGGCCGAGCCAGTCTCGGTGGCCATCATCCCGGTGAGATGCTCGCCGATCGCGAGACACGAAGTCGCGGCCGCTCTTCCGTGCCCGTTTCCGCCGTGCTCTTCTGCACAGCCGACGCGCTGCCACATTGAGCATCTGGGGCAGCCGTTTGGTTGGCAGACCTACGGGACCGTGATTGACGTGGGGTCCAATCGAGGGCAGTTTGCTGTCTTCGCGCGACATAGATGGCCAATCGCGATGCGATTTCTTGAGCCCCTGCCGGGGCCTCGCGCGATCCTGCCGCGCTTGCGGATGACTTGGGCAACGCACAGGTGCTCCCGTATGCCCCGCTTGACGAACGGGGTGAGCGGACGATGCGGGTGGCCGGAGCCGACGATTCCTCGTCACTGCGGCGGCTACACCGCGCCAGGTCGAGGCCGTTCCTGAAGCCGTGGAGGTCACTGAGATTCCGGTTATGTCCGGAGGCTCGACGAGCTGCCGGAGCTTCCGCCGCCGATCCTCTGAAGATCGACGTTGGTGATGCTGATCGGTCCGGTTCCGTGCACCGTGAATGGATCTCCGTTGAACGGACTTCCGGCCCAGTGCTGAAGACACGATCACGTTCTTGTCGCAATGGCCGCCGAGTGCCTGGACGTTCGCGTGGTAGGAGCGCGGGCTAATGGTGATCGCCCCAGTAGCCAAGGTCAGGCCCCGGAGAGCGGATCGACGGGCCGACAAATTGACGGTGACCGGAACCCCGGGCGCCGCATCCCCACTGAACGGCGGGAATACGAACTGGTTGGCGGGCACGTTGAACGCGCCGCTCGCGTCATCGATGGTGCTCGTCGATCGTCGCGTGTTCGGTGGAACGAAATGTCGAACGTCAGGCAGCTGATGTTCAGGGCATCGTCATCGAATGTTGCGTCAAAGGTCTGACTGGCTGCCTGGGAGGAGCTGACGCCAAACACCATCACCGCCGCTCGCGGCGAGGGCGCCGACCACAGCGGTCGCCCTCTGCGCAGACCGCCCCTCTTCCTCGTGCTTCCTCTCATCTCCACTCCTTGGATTCGCGAGCGTCCGTTCGCCCGGGCATCATCCGATCGACACGAGCAACCTACCGTGCCCGCTGCCTTCACGGGGCGGCCGGCGCAGTAGCGGACGGGCCGGCTCGCGGTCGCTATTCTTGGTTCACCTCGTGCCTGGGCCGGGGGTTTTTTTCTGTCCGGTCGCACAAGAGTCGACGGCATCGAAGTGAAGTTGAGGAGACATGGCCTCTGATGTTCGAATTGGCGTGACACTCGCCTGCGAGGAGTGCAAGCGCCGCAACTACGAGACGAACAAGTCCCGGCGGAACTCGCCGGACCGGATCGAGATCCGGAAGTTCTGCCGCTGGTGCGGCCGGCACACCCCACATAAGGAGACTCGCTAGGGGCCAGCGCGATGGCGAAGACGAGAGCACAGCGGAAGGCCGAGCGCCGCCGGCGCCAGCAGGCCGAGCAGCGCCGCCGGCAGGCCGACCCCGCCGCCGAGCAGGAGGAGCGCGCGCAGGAGGACGACCCGGCTCGGCGTCTCCGGCGAGGTCGCCGAGGCCGAGGCGGCCATCGAGACCGGTGCGGCGTCGAGGAGCTACGGCGAGCGGGTCGTCGAGAAGCCCGGCGAGATGCCCGGCGGCGACGGATCACCGGTTCCCGGGCGTCATGCCCGCGCCGGTCCGGCCCGAGACCGAGCCCGAGGCGCCGGCGCCCTCGCGGGCGGACGTCGGCCGGCCGGAGGACGGCACGGCCACCGAGGCTCCGGCCGAGCCCCGCGAGAGCAGGCGCGAGCGCCGCGCAGCGCGAGAAGGAGGAGCGGCGCAAGGCGCGCGCCAGGGAGCTTCAGAAGAAGGGCCAGGCCGAGAAGGCCGAGAGGCGCCGCGGCCCCGTCATCGGCTTCCTGCTCTCCTGCTGGGCGGAGCTCAAGCGGGTCCAGTGGCCCGACCGCGACACGCTGGTCCAGGCCTCGGCCGTGACGCTTCATCTTCGTGGTGATCATGGCGGCCTACCTCGGCGCCCTCGACGCCGCCTTCAACTGGTTGATCAAGCGGATCATCTAGGAGAGCCCAAGGAGATTCGACGATGTTTCGCTGGTACGTGATCAACACCTATTCCGGGCACGAGAACAAGGTCAAGCAGAACCTCGAGCACCGCGTCCACACCATGGGGCAGGAGCGCAACGTGCGCCAGGTCGTCGTCCCCACCGAGCAGGTCTCGGAGATGAAGGACGGCCAGAAGGTGCTGGCCGAGAAGCGCACCATGCCCGGCTACGTGCTGGTCAACATGGAGATGACCGACGACGCCTGGGGCCTGGTCAAGAACACCCCAGGTGTGACCGGCTTCGTCGGATCGCGCAACAAGCCGATCCCGCTCTCCAAGGTCGAGGTCGACCGGCTGCTACACCGGGAGACCGCCGAGCGGCCCCGCACTCGGGCCCAGTTCTCGATCGGCGAGTCGGTCAAGGTCGTCTCCGGCCCGCTCGCGGACTTCTCGGGCGAGATCGCCGAGATCAACGAGGACGCCGCCAAGCTCAAGGTGCTGGTCTCGATCTTCGGTCGCGAGACCCCGGTCGAGGTCAACTACGACCAGGTCAAGAAGATCTAGCCATGGCGAAGAAGGTCCTCACCCAGATCAAGCTGCAGATCCCGGCCGGCGCCGCGAACCCCGCGCCGCCGGTCGGACCCGCGCTGGGGCAGCACGGCGTCAACATCATGGAGTTCACGCAAGGCGTTCAACGCGCAGACCCAGCAGGACGCCGGCACGATCATCCCGGTCGAGATCACGGTCTACGAGGACCGCTCCTTCGACTTCATCACCAAGACGCCGCCGGCCGCGGTGCTGATCAAGGAGGCCGCCGGGATCGAGAAGGGCTCCGGCGAGCCCCACAGCGAGAAGGTCGGCTCGATCACGGTCGACCAGGCCCGCCAGATCGCCGAGCGCAAGATGCCCGACCTGAACGCCAACGACCTCGACGCCGCCACCAAGATCATCGCCGGCACCGCACGCTCGATGGGCGTCACGGTGGAGGGCCTCTAGATGACGACGCGGCAAGCGCTACCGGGAGGCCTACGAGAAGATCGACCGCACCCGGGCGTACCCGCCCGCCGAGGCGGTCCGCCTGATCAAGGAGACCGCCGGCGCCAACTTCGACGAGACGGTCGAGCTCCACGTCCGGCTCGGGGTCAACGTCCGCCACGCCGAGGAGCAGCTGCGCGGCACGCTGGCGCTGCCCAAGGGCCTCGGCAAGGACGTCTCGATCGCCGTCTTCGCGGAGGGCGACGCGGCCCGCCAGGCCACCGAGGCCGGCGCCGACTTCGTCGGCTCGGACGACCTCGCCGAGCGGATCGAGGGCGGCTGGACCGACTTCGACGTGGCGATCGCGCACCCCTCGCAGATGCCGAAGGTCGGCAAGCTCGGGCGCATCCTCGGCCCGCAGGGCAAGATGCCCAACCCGAAGGTCGGCACCGTCACCGAGGACATCGCCAAGGCCGTCGACGAGGCCAAGGCCGGCAAGGTCGAGTACCGGACCGACCGGCAGGCGATCGTCCATCTGGCGATCGGCAAGACCAGCTTCTCCGAGGCGGATCTGCTCGAGAACTACGCGGCGGTGATCGAGGAGATCATCCGCGCGAAGCCCGCCGCCGCCAAGGGCCGCTACATCCTCTCGATCACGCTGAGCACGACGATGGGCCCCGGCGTCCGGGTCGATCCGGCACGGACCCGCCGCGGCGAGATCATGGCCGGCGCGGGAGCCGCGGCCACCGACGGCCCGAAGCAGAGCAGGCGGGAGCCGGCGATGGGGAGGAGGCGCAGGCCGTCGAGGAGCCGGAGGAGGCGGCGACCGCCTAGACTGATCGCGCACAGAACTGCCGCCCGAGACCGCCGGCGGGACCGCAGGTCCAGAAGTCCGGCGCAGGTGAGCGAGAGTCACCGGTCGCGATGACCGCCCGCTCTGGCCCGCCTGCGCGCGGGTCTTTTCTTGGCCGGACGGGCGCAGAGATCGAAATGGACAGAGAGCAGAAGACAGCAGTGGTGAAGGAGCTCGCCGAGGAGCTCAAGGACGCGCAGGCGATCTTCGCGGTCGACTACCGCGGAATCAGCGTGCCCCAGGCGGCCGAGCTTCGCTCCGGGCTCCGCGACGCCGAGGCCCGCTTCCGCATCGTCAAGAACCGGCTGACGCTGCGCGCCGCCGACGCGGCCGGGACCGAATCGCTCAAGGAGCATCTGGAGGGGCCGACGGCACTCACCTTCGTCAAGGGCGACGCCGCGCTGGCGGCCAAGACGATCTTCCGGCTCGGGTCCGAGTGGGAGCTGCTCGACTACAAGGGCGGGCTGATGGATGGCGAGTCCCTCGATGCCGACTCCTTCAAGGCGATCGCCCGCCTCCCGGGCCGCGAGCAGCTCAACGCCCAGTTCGCCGGCGTCGTTGCCAGCCCGCTCACCGGGCTCGTCCGAGGTCTCGGCTCGATGATCCAGGGACTCGCGCTTCAGCTCGGCCAGATCGCCGAGCAGGGACTCGTCACCGGCGAGGCCCCGGTCCGCCGAGGAGAGCGCCTCCCGACCCGGAGCCCGACCGGATCCCCGGAGGAGAGCTCCGAGGAGGCAGGCCCCGGAGGGCGAGGACGCCGGTCAGGGCGAGGCCGCGGAGACGGGAGAGGGCGACGCCGACATCGGCGAGGAAGCCCCGGCAGAGGAGGAGCAGCAGTCCGAAGAGACTTCAGAGGATTCCGACGAGAACAAGGAGGAAGGCGAGCTAGATGGCCACCAAGGTGACCACCGAGGAGTGGATCGAGGAGCTGAAGGGCATCTCGGTGCTCGAGCTCTCGGAGCGCATCAAGGCGCTCGAGGAGGAGTTCGGCGTCTCCGCGACCGCTGTCGCGGCCCCCGCGCCCGCCGCGGGCGGGCCGGCTGGCGATGGCGCGGCCGAGGAGGAGGGCGGGACGGTCGACGTCGTCCTGACCGGCGCCGGCGACAAGAAGATCGGCGTGATCAAGGTCGTTCGCGCGGCCACCGGGCTCGGCCTCAAGGAGGCGAAGGCCCTCGTCGACGAGGCCCCGAAGCCCGTCAAGGAGGGCATCGAGCGCGAGGAGGCCGAGGGCCTGCTCAAGGAGATCCAGGAGGCCGGCGGCACGGCCGAGGTCAAGTAGCCGAAGACGCGCCGGCTACACTTGTACGAGCGCTGGGAATCGGAGTAAGATCCGGGAACTGCCCCAACCGGGGCGTGTTAGCGACCCTTGACAAAAGGGTTGCCGTGCGTTATTATGCACGGTTCGCGCGCCGGTGAGCCCTGCTGCCTGTTTCTTGCGCGGTCTCACAATCCTTCGAATACTTTGAGGAGTCGCCCAGTTGGCCGGAACCAACGCTGCCCCCGCAACCCGTAGGAGCTTCTCCCGCCTAAAGAACCCACTCGACGTCCCACATCTGATCGATATCCAGCGTAAGTCCTTCGCGGAGCTGGTCGACCCGAAGGAGGGACTGCTGCGAGCGACGATCGACGACATCTCCCCGACCGAGGACTACACGGGGAACCTCGCGATCGTCTTCGGGGACTTCGAGTTCGACGATCCACCCAACACGGTGGAGGAGTGTCGCGAGAAGGACATGACCTACTCGCGGCCGCTCAACGTCAAGGTCGCCTTCCAGAACCGGGAGACCGGCGAGATCCGGGAGCAGACCGTCTTCATGGGCGATTTCCCGTGGATGACGGACCGCGGCACCTTCATCATCAACGGCACCGAGCGCGTCGTCGTCACGCAGCTGGTGCGCTCGCCGGGCGCCTACGTGATGGAGCCCAAGGACCGCGAGAAGCAGGTCTTCATCGCCAACCTGATGCC
Organism: uncultured Solirubrobacterales bacterium; assembly: GCA_963801055.1. Lineage (GTDB taxonomy): Bacteria > Actinomycetota > Thermoleophilia > Solirubrobacterales > 70-9 > DASUPK01. Next base: position 283,848 of record CAWDDE010000006.1, read on the forward strand.
CGCCCGCGGCTCCTGGCTCGAGCTCGAGATCGACAAGAAGGGGCGGGTCTACGTCCGCATCGACCGCAAGCGCAAGCTGCCGGTCACCGTTCTGCTGCGCGCGATGGGCTACGTCGAGGACGAGAAGCTCCTCGAGCTGTTCGACAACTCGGTCTACATCCGCCAGACGATCGCGGCGGACACCGACCAGACCAAGGACGAGGAGGGCGCGCTGATCGAGCTCTTCAAGAAGCAGCGCCCCGGCGAGCCGCCCTCGGTCGACGCCGCGCGGGCCCTGCTCGAGCAGCTCTTCTTCGATCCCAAGCGCTACGACCTCACCCGGGTCGGCCGCTACAAGCTCAACGCGCGGCTCGACCTGGACATCGACCTCGACACCCGGGTCCTGACCCACGACGACATCATCGCCCTGGTCAAGGAGCTGGTCTCGATCCCGAAGATCCTCGGGATCCCCGAGGAGATCGACGAGGAGAACCCGATCAAGGACTACGCCGCCGAGGCGGCCACCTATCCGCGCGAGCCGATCCACGACCATCTCGACGAGTACGAGCACTTCGGCAACCGCCGGCTCCGTACCGTCGGCGAGCTGATCCAGGAGGCCTTCCGCATCGGCCTCTACCGGATGGAGCGCGTCGTCCGCGAGCGCCTGACGACCGAAGACGCCGACGCGATCACCCCGCAGACCATCATCAACATCAGGCCCGTCGTCGCCGCGCTCAAGGAGTTCTTCGGCTCCTCGCAGCTCTCACAGTTCATGGACCAGACCAACTCGCTGGCCGGGCTGACGCATCGGCGTCGCCTCTCGGCGCTCGGCGCCGGTGGCCTGACCCGTGAGCGCGCGCCGATCGAGGTCCGCGACGTGCATGCCACCCACTACGGGCGCATGTGCCCGATCGAGACGCCGGAGGGGCCGAACATCGGCCTGATCGGGTCCCTGTCCTCCTACGCGCAGGTCTCGGAGCACGGCTTCGTCACCACCCCCTATCGCGTGGTCAAGGACGGCGTGGTCACCAACAAGGTGGTCCACCTGGACGCGACCCAGGAGGAGGAGATGACGATCGCCCAGGCGAACGCCGAGGTCGATCCCGACACCGGCAAGCTCAAGGGCCAGTACGTCCTCTGCCGCCGCCGCGACGACGAGGCCGTCGCCGTGCCGCCGAAGCAGGTCGACCTGATGGATGTCTCACCGACGCAGATCTGGTCGGTCGCCACGGCGCTGATTCCGTTCCTCGAGCACGACGACGCCAACCGGGCCCTGATGGGCTCGAACATGCAGCGTCAGGCCGTTCCGCTCCTCAAGCCCGAGCCGCCGCTGATCGGCACCGGGATGGAGCGTCGCGCCGCGATCGACACCGGCGACGTCGTGATCGCCGAGAACGACGGCGAGGTCACCGCGGTGGACGCGGAGCAGATCGTCGTCACCCACGGCTCGAAGAGGGACGAGTACTCCCTCCACAAGTTCATGCGCTCGAACCAGGGCACGATCATCCACCAGCGCCCGATCGTCTCGGTCGGGGACAACGTGAAGGCCGGGGACGTCCTCTCGGACGGCTCCTCGACCGCGGGCGGCGAGATCGCACTCGGCAAGAACTGCCTGGTCGCCTTCATGTCGTGGGAGGGCTACAACTTCGAGGACGCGATCATCATCTCCGAGCGCCTCGTCAAGGAGGACGAGCTCACCTCGATCCACATCGAGGAGTACGAGATCGACGCGCGGACCACGAAGCTCGGCGACGAGGAGATCACCCGCGACATCCCGAACCGCTCCGAGGAGAGCCTCAGGAACCTCGACGAGCGGGGCATCGTCCGGATCGGCGCCGAGGTGGCGTCGGGTGACCTGCTGGTCGGCAAGGTCACGCCGAAGGGCGAGACCGAGCTGACGGCTGAGGAGAAGCTGATCCGCGCCATCTTCAAGGAGAAGGCGCGCGAGGTCCGCGACACCTCCCTGAAGGTCCCCCACGGCGAGGGCGGCGTCGTCATCGACGTCCTCACCTTCAGCCGCGAGGCGGGCGACGACCTGCCGCCGGGCGTCAACGACCTGGTGCGCGTCTACGTCGCGACCAAGCGCAAGATCGCCGAGGGCGACAAGCTCGCCGGCCGCCACGGCAACAAGGGCGTGATCGCGAAGATCGTGCCCGAGGAGGACATGCCGTTCATGGAAGACGGCACGCCGATCGACGTGATCCTCAATCCGCTCGGGGTGCCGAGCCGGATGAACATCGGCCAGATCCTCGAGACCCACCTCGGGTGGGTCGCCGCCAACGGCTGGTACGACGACGACTCCCCCTCCTATAGGGAGGTGCAGCGGAACGGCGGCCGCGTCCACGTGGCCACCCCGGTCTTCGACGGCGCCACCGTCGAGGACGTCGACGACGCGCTCGTCCAGTGGCAGGAGGAGAACGCCGATCGCGGCATCGACCTCGGGATCGACAAGCGCGAGCGGCCTGGCAACCGCTGCGAGGGCAAGGTGCAGCTCTACAACGGCCGCACCGGCGAGCCCTACAAGGGCAAGGTGACCATCGGCTACATGTACATCCTGAAGCTGCTGCACCTGGTCGACGACAAGATCCACGCGCGCTCGACCGGCCCGTACTCGCTGGTCACCCAGCAGCCGCTGGGCGGTAAGGCGCAGTTCGGGGGCCAGCGCTTCGGCGAGATGGAGGTCTGGGCCCTCGAGGCATACGGAGCGGCGTACACCCTCCAGGAGATGCTCACGGTCAAGTCCGACGACACCGTCGGCCGCGTCAAGGCCTACGAGTCGATCGTGAAGGGCGAGAACATCCCCGAGCCCTCGATTCCCGAGTCGTTCAAGGTCCTGCTCAAGGAGATCCAGAGCCTGGCGCTCGACGCCAACGTGGTCTCCGAGGAGGGGGCCGGAGTTGAGATGGGCGAGGAGGAAGACGACCTCCTGCGCGCCGCGGAGGAGCTCGGCATCGAGCTCTCCGGAGTGCGCGCGGACGGCGGGAACGGCGCCGGCGACAAGGACAAGGACACGGACAAGGCAGCCGACGAGCAGGAAGAGCAGGTCGTCGCCGAGGGCGACGGCGGTACTGACGGTGCTGACGCCGAGGAGGCAGCAAAGAAGTGATCGACATCAATAACTTCGACGCGATCGAGATCGGGCTTGCCTCGGGCAAGAAGATCCGGGGCTGGAGCTCCGGCGAGGTCACCAAGCCCGAGACCATCAACTACAGGACGCTGAAGCCGGAGAAGGACGGGCTCTTCTGCGAGCGCATCTTCGGTCCGACCAAGGACTGGGAGTGCTACTGCGGCAAGTACAAGAGGGTCCGCTACAAGGGCATCGTCTGCGAGCGCTGCGGCGTCGAGGTGACCCGCTCCAAGGTTCGCCGCGAGCGCATGGGCCACATCGACCTGGCGGCGCCGGTCTCCCATATCTGGTTCTTCAAGGGCGTCCCGAGCCGGATCGGCTATCTGATCGACATGGCTCCGAAGGAGCTCGAGAAGGTCCTCTACTTCGCCGCCTCAGTGATCACCTGGGTGGACGAGGAGGCCCGGCAGAAGGACCTCGGCAAGCTCGAGAAGGAGGTCGAGAAGCAGGCTGGCGAGTACGAGCGCGAGCGTGAGCAGCGCACCCAGGAGCTGAACGAGTCACTGAAGCGGCGTCTCGCCTACCTGGGCGTCGCCGACGGCGACGAGGAGGCTCCGCCCGCCGGCACGCACCCAGGGTTTCAACGACGACGACGAGCTCTGGGCGGACACCGTTTCGAACGTGAAGCGGATGAAGGCCGAGGATCGCGAGAAGACCGCCAAGGAGCTCCGCAAGACCTTCGAGGCCGAGATCTCCGACACCGAGGCCTACCTCGACGAGGCGGCCGAGCGACTGCGCGAGGTCTTCAAGATCTTCTCGGAGATGAAGCCGAAGGTGGTCATCAACGACGAGACCACCTTCCGGGAGCTCAAGGACCGCTTCGGTTCTCCGTTTGGCTGGGGCGAGTACTTCCGCGGCGGCATGGGCGCCGAGTCCGTCCGCGACCTGCTCGAGCAGGTCGACCTCGAGGCGGAGGCGGAGCTGCTCGAGGAGACGATCAACACCTCAAAGGGCCAGAAGCAGGCCCGCGCCGTGAAGCGCCTCAAGGTCGTCGACGCCTTCCTCAAGTCCGCGAACAAGCCGGAGTGGATGGTCCTCGACGTCGTCCCGGTGATCCCGCCAGAGCTGCGTCCGATGGTCCAGCTCGACGGTGGTCGCTTCGCGACCTCGGACCTCAACGACCTCTACCGGCGGGTGATCAACCGCAACAACCGGCTGAAGAGGCTGCTCGACCTCGGCGCGCCCGAGATCATCGTCAACAACGAGAAGCGCATGCTGCAGGAGGCCGTCGACGCGCTGTTCGACAACGGCCGCCGCGGCCGCCCCGTCACCGGGCCGGGCAACCGGCCGCTGAAGTCGCTCTCGGACATGCTCAAGGGAAAGCAGGGCCGCTTCCGGCAGAACCTGCTCGGTAAGCGCGTCGACTACTCGGGACGGTCGGTGATCGTCTCGGGGCCGAACCTGAAGATCCACCAGTGCGGGCTGCCGAAGCTGATGGCGCTCGAGCTGTTCAAGCCGTTCATCATGGCGCGGCTCGTCGAGCGCAAGCAGGTCCAGAACATCAAGGCCGCCAAGAAGATGGTGGACTCGATGATCCCCGAGGTCTGGGACGTGCTCGAGGAGGTCATCCACGAGCACCCGGTGCTGCTCAACCGCGCCCCGACGCTCCACCGACTGGGCATCCAGGCCTTCGAGCCGGTCCTGGTCGAGGGCAAGGCGATCCAGATCCACCCGCTGGTCTGCCACGCGTTCAACGCCGACTTCGACGGCGACCAGATGGCGGTGCACCTGCCGCTCTCGGCGGAGGCGCAGGCGGAGGCGCGCATCCTGATGCTCTCCTCCAACAACATCCTCTCGCCGGCGCACGGCGCTCCGCTCGCCACGCCGACCCAGGACATGGTCCTCGGGCTCTACTACCTGACCTACTCGCACGACGACGTCGAGGAGCTCGATCCCGCGAAGCTCGACGCAGAAGCCGCATCCGTTCCGGACCGCGCAGGAGGCCGAGCTCGCCTACGAGAACGGGATCGTCCAGCTGCACGACTACGCGGAGTACCGCCGGCCGGGCCACGAGCACTTCCTGACCACGGTCGGGCGGATCATCTTCAACGACCGCGTCGAGCGGGCGATCGCCGATGCTCTCGAGGAGGAGTACGACCCCGAGAGCTACCAGTTCATCAACCGCTCGCTGAAGAAGCGCGACGTCAACGAGATCGTCAGCGACCTGGTCGAGAGCTACGGCGCTCCGGCCGTCTCGCTGGTGCTCGACTCCTTCAAGGAGCTGGGCTTCCACTTCGCCACCGAGGCCGGGATCACGATCTCGAAGAACGACGTGGTCGCTCCTCCCGACAAGGAGGAGATCCTCGAGCGCTACGAGTCGGAGACCGAGGAGATCATGAGCCAGTACGACGAGGGCTACATCACCGCGGAGGAGCGCAAGGAGGCCGTCACCTCACGCTGGGACAGCGCGACCGAGGAGGTCGGGCAGGCGATGGAGGACAACCTCGACAAGCTCAACCCGATCTACATGATGGCCCACTCGGGGGCTCGCGGCTCGTTCAAGCAGATCCGCCAGCTGGCCGGCATGCGCGGCCTGATGGCCAATCCGAAGGGCGAGATCATCGAGCGGCCGATCAAGGCCAACTTCATGGAGGGCCTCTCGGTGCTCGAGTACTTCATCTCGACGCACGGCGCCCGGAAGGGGCTCGCGGACACCGCCCTGCGGACCGCCGACTCGGGCTACCTCACCCGGCGCCTGGTCGACGTCGCGCAGGACGTGATCGTCCGCATCGACGACTGCAAGACGAAGGACTTCGTCGAGATGCCGCTCTACCGCGACGGCGGCGAGCTCAATCCGAACCTGATCGGCCGGGTGGCCGCCAAGAAGTCCACGACCAAGCGCGGCCGCGAGCTGCTCAAGCGCGACCAGCTGATCGACTGGGCCGAGCTCGCAGGAGCATCGCCGAGGGCTTCAAGGAGCGACGAGGACGCTGACGGTCCCGGTTCGCTCGGTGCTCAAGTGCGAGGCCGAGTCCGGGGTCTGCCGCCAGTGCTACGGCGTCATGCCCGCGACCGGCTGCCCTGGTGGAGATCGGGGACGCGGTCGGGATCATCGCCGCGCAGTCGATCGGCGAGCCGGGCACGCAGCTCACCATGCGGACGTTCCACACCGGCGGTGTCGCCGGCCTGGACATCACCCAGGGTCTGCCGCGAGTCGTCGAGCTCTTCGAGGCGCGCAAGCCGAAGGGCCTGGCGAAGATCGCCGAGGTCGCCGGCAAGGTCACGGATCTCGAGGAGACCGACAAGGCCGTCAAGCTGACGATCACCGACGACAAGGGCGAGGAGCACGCCTACTCGTTCCCGCCGCGGACCAACGTCCTGGTCGAGAAGGGCAAGCGGGTCGAGGCGGCGACCAGCTCAACGAGGGCTCGCTCTACCCGGCCGAGATCCTCGCGATCCGGGGCCGCACCGAGACCGAGGTCTACATCGTCGCCGAGGTGCAGCGCGTCTACCGGACGCAGGGCGTCGACATCAACGACAAGCACATCGAGCTGATCGTCCGCCAGATGCTGAAGAAGGTGCGGGTGGAGTCGAAGGGCTCGACCGAGCTGCTGCCCGGGCAGCTGGAGGATCGCCTGGTCTTCAACGCGATCAACGAGAAGGTCAAGGGCAAGAAGACGAAGACGCCGGCGCGAGCCGAGGAGGTCATCCTCGGGATCACCAAGGCGTCGCTCGCCACGGAGTCCTTCCTCTCGGCGGCCTCCTTCCAGGAGACGACGAAGGTGCTCACCGACGCCGCTCTGGAGGGCAAGCGCGACCGCCTGGTGGGCCTCAAGGAGAACGTCATCATCGGCAAGCTGATCCCGGCGGCCACCGGCCTCAAGCACTACCGCTCGCTGCAGATCGAGCCGGTGGAGCCGGCCCAGCCCCCTGTCGAGGAATTCTCCGAGGAGGAGCTCGCCAAGGAGCTGGAGGTCGCCGGTGACGGCGAGGGATCCCAGCTCGAGGGCTTCGGCCCCTCGTTCGCCGAGGAGCTCGAGGAGCTCGCCTCGGAGATCGAGCAGCCGGGCGCCGGGCAGACCGCCGGCACCGGCGAGGGCGAAGAGGCCGAGAAGTCCTAGCGCTTAGGCGCGCGGGTCCTGTCGCGGAATTTCGCCGTGGATCGAGGCATCTCACCACGGCCGAAATTCCGCGCCACCCGCGCGACGAACGCCCTGGATTGACCCATCCCCGCCGGTCCGGCGGGGTCTCTTAGCCTTGCGCCTGGACGAGCCCGACGGTATGGCCCTCTGGGTCATTGAAGAGACCGATCGTCAGTCCTTCCATCGGGGTGTCCGGGCCCATCATCTTCGTGCCGCCGAGCTACTCGGCCTTGTCGAGCGCAGCGCCCACGTCGGGGACCTCGATGTAGAAGGTCACGTGCCCTTCGTATCCCTCGGGCCCGCCGCCGACGCCGCCGCCGATCCCGACTCCCTCCGAGTTCGTGTTGCCCTCGCGGGGCAGGACGTAGTACTCGGTCGGTCCCTCCGGCGCGTCACCGAAGCTCCAGCCGGCGAGCTCGGCGTAGAAGTCCCGGAGCTTCTTGGCGTCCTTGCCTACGACCTCGAAGTGCACGACTGGTTGTCCCATGCGGTTCCCTCCTGTGGGTTGTGGACTCGGTGTTCTAGCTGCCGACCGGCGTGCGCTCGCGCCGCTCGTGCGCGGCCATCCCGGGAGCGAGGCGCGGCTCGATCACGGGCGTCCGGGTGCGGCCCCCCGGCGGGCAATTGGGCTGCGCCTGCGCGGCGCCGCCGTGCGGGCCGCCGCGGCGCGGGTCGCGCGGCTTGCTCGGATCGCGCCGCCAGCGCCGGAAGCTGTGGTCGTCCGCGCCGCCGGCATCGTCCAGCTCAGGCTCGGCCCGCGCCGCCCACCAGATCAGCCAGAGGCCGAAGAGGACCGGGATCTTCAGGATCACGGCCAGGAAAACGATCGGCAGCACCCCATCCATCTCGGCGAGTCTACCCCCGATCAGTCCACGCTTCATGGCGCTCGCCCGTAGCCCCTCGCGACTGGCTGCGCCAAGAAGGATCGAGCACTGGGAGGGGGCGACACGCCTCTATTGAGCTCTTAGGTAGCCCATGGGCTACTCAACTGCTCAATCGTCGGTCTGGGCGCTTACGCGGAGCCAGCACGGTGTGGTGAGTCACGCTCAGCTGCTCGATCTGGGCGTGAGCGCTCAGTCGATCAAGCACCGGGTCTCGACCGGCCGCGCTTCATCGGGTGTCGGCGGGGCGTCTACGCCCTCGGTCGCCCGGAGCTGAGCCGTCGCGGCATCTGGATGGCCGCGGTTCTTCGCTGCGGGCGAGGTGCGGTCCTCAGTCATCTGAGCGCGGCCGAGCTCTGGGAAATCGCTCCGCCCCGGCGGGAGGTCGCTCGACCGGTGCGGGAGGTCACCCGATCGCCGCCGGCCACGGTCGATGTCTCGGTGCCAGCCGGCAGAGCGCCTCGGGCTCCGGGAATCCGCGTCCATAGAAGAGCATTGGAGGCAGGGGAGGTGACGAGGCGAGAAGGCATTCCGGTAACCAGTCCCAACCGGACGCTGATCGATATCGCGACACGCCTGTCGCGGAACGAGCTCGAGGCGGCGATCGCGGAAGCAGACAAGCGCTCCCTCACTGATCCGGAGAGGCTCCGGTCCGAGCTGGAACGCCTATCGAAGGCTCCCGGCGTTGGTGTGCTCCGCCGGCTTCTCGATCGCCAGGTTTTCCGGCTGACCGACTCGGAACTCGAGCGGCTCTTCCTGCCGATCGCCCGGCGGGCCCGATTGTCCCTGCCCCAGACCGGTCAGCGCTTGAACGGCTTCAAGGTGGACTTCTACTGGCCTGACCTCGGCCTCGTGGTGGAGACGGACGGTCTCAGGTATCACCGGACGGCGGCGCAGCAGACTCGCGACCGGCTCCGGGACCAGGCGCACACATCGGCGGGGCTGACGACGCTCCGATTCACTCACGCCCAGGTGCGATTCGAACCCGAGCATGTCCGGACGACGCTGGCCAAGGTGGCCCAACGGCTTGCGAAGGAGCGATTGCGCAGTTAGGTATCCGATGGGCTACGTAGCAGCGCAGCCGGGCCTACCTCGGCACTGAAGGCTCTGCGCATGCGGTCCTAGCGAGACTCGCTGAGGATGCGCTCCTAGCGCGGCTCGAAGCCGTCCCGCGCCCAGGACTCGAGCGCGTCGACGTGCGCCGCTGTGAGGCCCACGTCCGACTCGGTCGGGACGAGCAGCGTCGGCCCCTCGCGCAGCTCGGCCCACTGGTAACAGCTCTCTTCCAGGCTGTCGTCGACCCAGGCGAGGGGGCGCGAGCCGGCGTACTCGTCGAGCGCCTCGAGCTTCCAGTGGGCGGTGCCGAACTGCGCCCGCCCGTCGAAGGTCAGGTAGGGAAGCTCCGGTACCCCGAGGATGCCCGGGAGATGGTCGTTGGCGCGGTCCTCCCAGCCGCTGGCCCAGACCAGCTCGTAAGTCTTCGAGAGCTGGTTCAGCCACGGTCCGGTGTCGAGCGCGATGCAGTGGAGCATCCCGTCGATCAGGTGGAACTCGCCCGGGAAGTTCCGGGGATCGCCGCGGCCCGGCTCCAGCGGCTGATCGAAGCCGAAGAGGCTGATCACACCGTCGATGTCGACGGCCAACACCGGCGCATCCGCTTGTTCACTTCGTCGGAACAGGCGCATCGGGATCAGATTAGGGACAGAGTTCGGTGTTTCGCCACCCGGCGCGGCGACCTTCGGCCGCTACCATTCGCCGCCGTGCCTAACACCAATCAGCTCGTCCGCAAGGGGCGAACCCACAAGAAGAAGAAGATGTCGACGCCGGGACTGAAGTCCGGCCAGGGGCGCAAGAAGCGGGTCGCCGCCCCGCAGCGACGTGGCGTCTGCACCCGTGTGGCGACCGTGACGCCGAAGAAGCCGAACTCGGCCCTTCGCAAGATCGCCAGGGTCAGGCTCACCAACGGGCTCGAGGTGACGAGCTACATCCCGGGGGAGGGGCACAACCTGCAGGAGCACTCCGTCGTCCTCGTCCGAGGGGGCCGGGTCAAGGATCTCCCAGGGGTGCGCTACAAGGTCGTGCGCGGAGCCCTGGACGCCGCCGGCGTGTCCGACCGCAAGCAGGGCCGCTCGCTCTACGGAGTGAAGGCCAGCTAGATGCCGCGCCGCAACCAGGCCACGATCAGGCTGCTCGAGCCCGACTCGGTCTACAGGAGCCGGCTCGTCCAGCAGCTAATCAACAAGGTGATGAGCGACGGCAAGAAGTCGCTCGCGGAGCAGATCACCTACGACGCACTCGCTCTGGTCGGCGAACGGACGGGAAACAACCCCGTAGAGGAGCTGGAGGGCGCGATCAAGCAGCTCACCCCCGTCCTCGAGGTGCGCTCACGCCGCGTCGGCGGCGCCACTTATCAGGTACCCGTGGAGGTCCCGGCGAGGCGCGCCCGCACCCTGGCGATTCGCTGGCTGGTCGAGTTCGCGCGCGCTCGCGGCGAGAAGTCGATGCCCGAGCGGCTCGCCAACGAGATCCTCGACGCCTCGAGGCAGCAGGGCAACGCCTGGAAGCGGAAGGACGACATCTACCGCATGGCGCAGGCCAATAAGGCCTTCGCGCACTACCGCTGGTAGCGGCGCCGCTCCCGCGTTCGAACGAGCGGCGCTGACTGCGACGGTAGGGCGGGTGAGCCCTCGCCCCTCTCCGACAGTGAGTTCTCGTGGGAGCGGCCGCCGTGAAGCTCGGTCGTGCTCGTCGCGCCGGGACTCATCGTGGCGAGCGCAGCCCCACAGACGGTGAGCACCAGCGAGCCGACCAGCTCGAGCCAGAAACCTGCGACCGGCTTTGCCTCGGCGTCGATGAACGACTGGCGCGGGTCGTCGAGCGTGCCGATCTTGTTGACGTCGGGCAGGTCGCCGATCAGGAAGATCAGCAGGGCGACCAAGCCGCAGACCGCGACCGCGACCGCGGCTATCTGAGCGAGCGGCTGACCGCGGGCCACGACCGTCACGACGATCAGGATCAGCGCGAAGATGGCGAGCACGAGCGTCGCGTAGCCATGCTGATCCGCGGCGTCGATCGCTTTCAGCGCCTCGCCACCGGGAGGCGTGAGGTGGAAGAGGTCCGTGAACTGCGAGGCGCCGAGCATCGCCGCGGCCGCGGCACAGGCGAGCACGAGCAGCGTCTCGGTACCGGGAAGTCTTCTCACGACCCCGCCTGGAGGCCCGGCGGGATTCCACCGACCTCCTGGTGGGGCGAGCGCCGTATGTCCCCACCGGATCGGTCACGCCGTCTCGCCTCGCCTCTCACACGCCGAGAGTAGAGGGCGAGCAGTCCGCCACTGAGGATGAGGACGGCGGAGCAGGCGACCTCGGCCCAGAATCCCTCGAGCAGCACCGCCTGAGTACCGGTGAACGCCAGCCCAGGCCGACCGGCATCGAGTCCCTGAGGAAGGTCGATCGCGATCGCGATCGCGATGCCGATCACGCCGCAGAGCGAGACCGCGCCGGCCAACCGCGGCCGCCCGCGGAAGGTGGCAAGGACCAGCAGCACCGCGACGGCCGCGACCGGGAGAAGCAGCCAGAGATGAGCGCTCCCGGCCGTCTCGGTCCCGGTGATGGGAACGGGCACCTCGGCGCCGAGCCGTCCCGCATAGCCCGGGGCGTCCACCTCGACGCCGTGGTAGTCGAAGAACTGCGAGACCCCGAGTCCGACGCCTGCCGCAACACCGACGAACGCGGCGGTCGACCTGGGGGTGACGTGCCGACGTGCGGCCTCCACGAGCACCAACGCCGCGCCATAGATCGCTCCGGCGATCCGTCCGACCACGATCTGGCCGATCTCCAGGATCAGCGCGATCAGCGCCGCGACCAGCTGGATCACGAAGAGCAGCGCGCGGCTGATATAGGGGCCGATCCAGGAGAAGAGGGCCGCGACCGGCGCGCCCAGTGGTCGCAGCCTGCGGCGCGTCTCGTAGGCCGCCCCCTTGAGCCTGACGCCGATGTCGACCTCCGGGCGGACAGCCCGCCGCGCCTCGGCGCGCCGCCGCCGGCTCATCGCGCGAGCTTCGCGGCGGGTGCGCTCGGTGAGCTCCTCGAGGCGGTCGCGAGACTTCTTGCGGCGTCCCAGCCCGCGGCGGATTCCCTTCCTGGGAGCCATCATGCCGCTGCTATCATCGTCCGTCGCTCAGGACTCCCCCGGAGGGGGCCGTGGGCGTTAACCGTTTCGATGGAGAACGGCGCGACATAGGAGCAGTTCGGGTCGTAAGAGACGTTTGCGCTCGGGCCCGCAAGGGCCTTTTTTGTGCGCGAATTCCGAACTCAGACTAACCGTTCCGTCTCTCCCTCACGCCAGTACGAACGACAGGATCCATGCCTCGCAGCTTTCCCCTAGAGAAGACTCGAAACATCGGCATCATGGCCCACATCGATGCCGGTAAGACGACGACCACCGAACGCATCCTCTATTACACGGGCCGCACCCACAAGATGGGTGAGGTCCACGAGGGCGCTGCCGTCATGGACTGGATGGAGCAGGAGCAGGAGCGCGGCATCACGATCACATCCGCCGCGACCGCCTGCGAGTGGCAGGGGCACCGGATCAACATCCTCGACACGCCCGGTCACGTCGACTTCACCGTGGAGGTCGAGCGCAGCCTCCGCGTGCTCGACGGCGCGATCGCGATCTTCGACGCCGTCGCCGGCGTAGAGCCGCAGTCGGAGACGGTCTGGCGCCAGGCCGACAAGTACCGGGTCCCGCGGATCGCCTACGTCAACAAGATGGACCGCACCGGGGCCGACTTCTTCGCCGCCGTCGAGACGATGCGCGAGCGGCTCGGGGCTAACCCGCTCCCGATCCAGATCCCGATCGGTGAGGAGGCGGACTTCGTGGGCGTGGTCGACCTGATCGAGAACAAGGCACTGGTCTGGAAGGACGAGCTCGGCACCGAGTTTTCCTACGAGGAGGTGCCGGATGACCTCAAGGAGCTCGCCCACGAGCACCGCACCCATCTGATCGAGGCCTGCGCCGACTATGACGATGACCTGCTCGAGGCCTACCTCAACGACGAGGAGATCCCCCACGAGCGGATCGCGAAGTCACTCCATCGGGCGACTCTCGACATCAAGGTGACCCCGGTCCTACTGGGCTCGTCCTTCAAGAACAAGGGAGTGCAGTCGCTGCTCGATGCGATCGTCGAGCTTCTGCCGTCTCCCGTCGAGGTTCCCCCGGTGAAGGGCATGGAGCCGCCGAAGAAGGGCGCGAACGGCAGCCCGCAGGAAGCCCAGCGTCCCGCCGACGACAATGCCCCGTTCGCGTCCCTCGCCTTCAAGGTGATGGCGGACCCCTACGTCGGCAAGCTGACCTACTTCCGCGTGTACTCGGGCAAGCTCGCCGCCGGGAGCCGCGTGTTGAACGCCTCCACCGGCCGCACCGAGCGAATCGGGCGCCTGCTGATGATGCACGCGAACCACCGCCAGGAGATCGAGGAGGCCTACGCGGGGGACATCGTCGCCGGCGTCGGGCTCAAGCAGACTTCCACCGGCGACACGCTCGCCGCGCCGGACGCCCCGATCGAGCTCGAACAGATCGAGTTCCCGGAGCCGGTGATCGCGGTGGCGATCGAGCCCAAGACGAAGGCCGACCAGGAGAAGCTCAGCTCCAGCCTGGCTCGCCTCGCGGAGGAGGACCCGACCTTCCAGGTCGAGTCCGACGAGGAGACCGGCCAGACCCTGATCCACGGGATGGGCGAGCTCCACCTCGAGGTGATCGTCGACCGGCTCCTGCGCGAGTTCTCGGTCGACGCCAACGTCGGCCGGCCTCAGGTCGCCTACCGGGAGACGATCCGCCAGCCCGTGCACAAGGTCGAGGGCCGCTTCGTCCGCCAGACCGGCGGCCGCGGCCAGTACGGCCACGCCGTGATCAATGCCGAGCCGGCCCCCGGCGAGGGCTTCGACTTCATCAACTCGATCAAGGGCGGGACGATCCCCTCCGAGTTCATTCCCTCGGTCGAGTCCGGGATCGAAGAGGCCCTGCAGTCCGGCGTCAAGGCCGGGTATCCGATGGTCGACGTGAGGGTGGAGCTGATCGATGGGTCCTACCACGAGGTCGACTCATCGGAGATGGCGTTCAAGGTGGCCGGCTCCATGGCCGTCCAGGATGCGGCTCGGAAGGCGAACCCGGTGCTGCTCGAGCCGGTGATGTCGGTCGAGGTCGTGACGCCGGAGGAGTTCCTCGGAGAGGTGATCGGCGACCTCTCCCGGCGCCGCGGCAAGGTCCAGGGCCAGGAGCCGCGCGGGAATGCGCTCGCCGTTCAGGCGTTCGTGCCCCTGGGCGAGATGTTCGGATATGCCACGGACCTGCGCTCCTCCACGCAGGGACGGGCGAGCTACACGATGCAGTTCGAGCGCTACGAGGAAGTGCCAAAGAACATCGAGGACGAGATCGTCGAGCACCGTTCCGGCGAGCCCGTGGGGGCCGGCGCGTAAGCCCAGAGCCCACGCCTGCTGGCTATATTCCCCAGGTTGGTCGTAGCACTCAGAGACACACCAACTAGAAACCCCAAAGGAGCGAGATGTCCAAGCAGAAGTTCGAGCGCGATAAGCCGCACGTCAACGTCGGCACCATCGGCCATGTCGATCACGGCAAGACCACGCTGACAGCCGCGATCACCAAGACACTCGCCGAGAAGGGGGACACCGAGATCAAGACCTTCGACGAGATCGACAACGCGCCCGAAGAGAAGGAGCGCGGGATCACGATCGCGACCTCGCACGTCGAGTACGAGACCGAGAACCGTCATTACGCGCACGTCGACTGTCCCGGCCACGCCGACTACGTCAAGAACATGATCACCGGCGCCGCCCAGATGGACGGGGCGATCCTGGTGGTCTCGGCGCCGGACGGCCCCATGCCGCAGACCCGCGAGCACATCCTTTTGGCGCGCCAGGTGAACGTTCCCTCGGTGGTCGTCTACCTGAACAAGACGGACATGGTCGACGACGAGGAGCTCCTCGAGCTGGTCGAGGAGGAGGTCAAGGACCTGCTCAAAGAGTACGAGTTCCCGGGGGACGAAATCCCAATCATCAAGGGGTCGGCGCTGAAGGCGCTCGAGGGTGACGAGGAGGCCAAGCAGTCGATCCTCGAGCTGGCCACCGCCCTCGACGAGTACATTCCCGAGCCGGAGCGCGACCTCGACAAGCCCTTCCTGATGCCGGTCGAGGACGTCTTCTCGATCACCGGCCGCGGCACCGTCGCGACCGGCCGGATCGAGCAGGGCGTCGTCAACACAGGCGACGAGGTGGAGATCGTCGGGATCAAGGACACCACCAAGACCGTGGTGACGGGCGTCGAGATGTTCCGCAAGATTCTCGACGAGGGTCGCGCGGGCGACAACGTCGGCTGCCTGCTCCGCGGCACGAAGCGCGAGGAGATCGAGCGCGGCCAGGTGCTCTGCAAGCCCGGCTCGATCACCCCGCATACGCAGTTCAAGGCGGAGGTCTACTGCCTGAAGAAGGAGGAGGGCGGTCGCCATACGCCGTTCGTCTCCGGCTACCGGCCGCAGTTCTACTTCCGCACGACTGACGTCACGGGCGTCGTCAAGCTGCCCGAGGGCCGCGAGTTCGTGGCGCCGGGCGAGAACGCCCAGATGGAGGTCGAGCTGATCCAGCCGATCGCCATGGACCAGGGCCTGCGGTTCGCGATCCGAGAGGGCGGTCGCACCGTTGGCTCGGGGGTGGTCACCGAGGTAGTCCAATAGCTCTCAGACGGGCCCCCTCGGGGGCCCGTTCTCAGTGCGGCTCTCGATAGCAAGGGCCGCGACAACTGCAAGACATACGACCAGGGCGCGGCCCTACTGCAACCGGGGCGGCGCCCTGACTGCGCGAAGAGACCAGAACGAGAACAGGCACAGTGGCTTCACTCACATCGGGAAAGATCAGAATCCGGCTCAAGGCGTACGACCACGACGCCATAGACCGGGCTGCCCAGGAGATCGTGGGTACCGCCGAGCGGACCGGCGCGACCGTTGCCGGCCCGATTCCGCTGCCGACCGACAAGCACGTCTACGTGGTGATCCGCTCTCCGTTCAAGGACAAGGACTCGCGCGAGCACTTCGAGATCCGCACGCACAAGCGGTTGATCGACATCCACCAGCCCACCCCCAAGACCGTCGACGAGCTGCAGCGGATGGAGACGCTTCCCGCCGGCGTCGACGTGGAGATCCGATTGTGAGCGCGATCGTAGGCAAGAAGCTCGGCATGACCCGCGTCTTCCTTGAGGACGGCACGGCCGTTCCGGTGACCGTGATCGAGGCCGCACCGAACAAGGTGACCGCGATCCGCAGGACCGGCCGCGACGGCTACGACGCCGTTCAGCTGGCGGCCGATCCCGTCACCCCCGAGGACAAGCTGACCAAGGCCGAGCTCGGACACCTGAAGAAGGCGGGGGCGCCCGCGATGCGCACCCTGGTCGAGTTCCGCGACGCCGAGGTCGCGACGACCGGTGCAGCCGGCAGCGGCGGGGCCGAGGCGCCCAAGGAGGTTGACGCGCGCGCAGGCGAGGCGGACTCCAAGGGTTCTGATGATGAGGCCGCCGAAGACGAGGGCGCGCCTTCTGAAGTGAAGGTCGGCGACGACGTGACCGTGGCGAGCTTCGAGCCCGGCCAGCGGGTGAAGGTCTCGGCGGTCTCGATCGGCAAGGGCTTTCAGGGCACGATCAAGCGCCACAACTTCAGCCGGGGTCCCGAGACCCACGGCTCCCACAACGTCCGCGCCCCCGGCTCGGTCGGGGCGAGCGCCGATCCCGCCCGCGTCTTCAAAGGGATGAGCATGCCGGGGCAGATGGGCTCTCGGCGGGTCACCCAGCGCGGCGCCCACGTCGTCGAGGTCGATACGGAGCGCAACCTGCTGCTCATTCGCGGTTCGGTGCCGGGCGGCAAGAACGCGACCGTGGAGGTGCGAAGCGATGGCTGAGGCCGCTTCGAGGTCCACCTCCAGCACGAAAGCCAGCTCGGGCACGAAGGCCGCCGGGATCAAGGCTCCGGTCCTCGGCAAGCAATCGAAGGCCGACCTCCCGAAGGAGCTCTTCGCCGAGCCGTTCCACGAGGCGCTCGTCCACGAGGCCGCCCGCGCCGACCTCGCCGCGCGTCGCAGGGGAACGCACTCGAGCCTCACCCGTGGCGAGGTGGCGATGACGACCGCGAAGGCCTGGCGCCAGAAGGGCACCGGCCGCGCTCGCGCCGGGGCACTGGGCGTGCCGCACCGCTACGGCGGCGGAGCGGCGTTCGGCCCGAAGCCGCGGCGCTACACCGTCAAGGTGAATCGCAAAGCGCGCCGCAAGGCGCTGCGCGCCGCCCTCAGCGTCCACGCCGAGCGCGGCTCGGTCGCGGTCCTGGACGGCTCCGCCTTCGGCGAGCCGGCCACCAAGCAGGCGGCCACCGCGCTGCAGAAGTGGGGGGCTGACGCGCCGACCCTGATCGTGATCACGGGCGAGGAGGAGGCCGTCGCGAAGAGCTTTCGCAACATCGAGGGCGTCAGGGTCGCCCTGGCGGACGCCGCCGGGGTCGCGGACGTAATGGGCGCGACCTCCCTGGTCGTCTCCGAGGCGGCCCTCGCGGAGCTCAAGGGGAGGGCGGTGTAGTGGACGCTCGCCAGGTGATCGTCCGACCGGTTGTCTCGGAGAAGAGCTACGCGCTGATGGGGGAGGGCAAGTACACATTCCGGGTGCACGACCGGGCCCACAAGCTTCAGATTGCGCACGCGGTCGAGGAGATCTTCGACGTCAAGGTGCGCGCCGTCCGGACCTCCAAGGTGAAGTCGAAGCCGAAGCGGCGCGGGCTGCACTCCGGCCGATCCCGCTCGTGGAAGAAGGCCGTGGTCCAGCTGGCCCCCGGCGAGCGGATCGAGCTGTTCGAGGGCGCGGCGGTGGAGGGCTAGCCATGGCTAACCGCAAGACACGACCCACCAGCCCCGGCAGGCGCTTCGGCACCTATCCCGTGCGTGAGGAGCTCACCGGGTCGGAGCCCAACAAGAAGCTCACCCAGGGCAAGAGCTCGTCCGGCGGGCGCAACTCCGCAGGCCGGATCACCGCGCGCCACCGCGGGGGCAGCGCCAAGCGCCGCTACCGGCGCATCGACTTCAAGCGCACCAAGGACGGCGTGCCCGCCCGGGTTGCCTCCATCGAGTACGACCCAAACCGCTCCGCCAGCATCGCGCTGCTCAACTACGCCGACGGGGACAAGCGCTACATCCTCGCTCCGCAGGGCCTACGCGTCGGCGCGCAGGTCGTCTCGGGGGAGGGCGCGGACATCGCGCCCGGGAACTCGCTCCCGCTGGCCCGCATCCCGACCGGCACCGTCGTCCACAACGTCGAACTGGTGCCCGGGCAGGGCGGCCGGCTTGGCAGGGCGGCCGGGACGGCGATCCAGGTGGTCGCCAAGGAAGGGCCAATGGTGAGCCTGCGGCTGCCCTCCTCCGAAGTGCGCATGGTTCGCGGCGAGTGCCGCGCGACCGTCGGGACGCTCTCGAACGCCGACCACCAGAACGTCAAGATCGGCAAGGCCGGCCGGAACCGGCACAAGGGGAAGCGCCCGCAAACGCGCGGCGTCGCCATGAACCCGGTCGACCACCCCCATGGCGGGGGCGAGGCCCATCACACGCCGGGCGGCCATCCGGTCACCCCGTGGGGCAAGCCGACGCTCGGTTACAGGACTCGCAAGAAGGGCAAGAGCTCGGACTCGCTGATCGTGCGCGGCCGGCGCCGAGGGAAGAGGAAGTAGGCGATCTAATGGGACGTTCGACGAAGAAGGGACCGTGGGCCGAGGAGCGGCTCCTGAAGCGGGTCAATGCGATGAACGAGTCGGGTCAGAAGCAGATGCTCAAGACATGGTCGCGGCACTCGACCATCTTTCCCGAGATGGTCGGCCACACAATTGCCGTCCACGACGGGCGCAAGCACGTGCCGGTCTACGTCTCGGAGTCGATGGTCGGCCACAAGCTCGGCGAGTTCGCTCCGACCCGGACCTTCCGCGCGCACTCGGGTGCCGGCAGCGCCTCGGAGAGAGAGTGATGGCTGAGGAGAAGAAGGACACCGAGCAGCAGAAGAAGCCCCGAAGGAAGCCGGCGGCTAGAAAAAAGTCGGCGGCCACAAACACCGCCACCGGATCAACGGCGAGCTCCGGCGGCGGCTCGCGGGCACGCAAGCCCGCGGCGAAGCCGAAGAAGGAGACCGCAACCCGGGGCAAGGGCGCAGCCGAGGCAACCTCCAAGACCGCCGACGAGGGGGCCTCCAAGGCCTCGACGGCCAGGAAGCCCGCCGCGAGGAAGGCTCCCGCGAAGAAGCCGGCCGCCAGGAAGGCTCCGGCCGAGTCGAAGGCCGAGACGCAGCCGAAGGCCGAGACCAAGGCGAAGCCAAAGCCCAGGACGAAGAAGGAGGCACCCGAGCGCCCCGTCGTCAACGCGCGCGCCCGCTTCGTGCGCGTGGCACCGCGCAAGGCGCGCCTGGTCGCCGACCAGGTCCGGGGACTCCCAATCGATGACGCGCGGGCCTTGCTGCGCTTCTCCACCCGCAGCGCCGCGCAGGACATCCGCAAGCTGATCGACTCCGCCGCCGCCAACGCGGAGGCCAATCACGACCTGGTCGCCGACGATCTCCTGATCAAGGACATCCACGTCGACGAAGGACCGACGCTGCGCCGCTACCGGCCGCGCGCCCTCGGACGTGCGACGCGGATCAACAAGCGAACCAGCCACATCGCCGTGGCGCTGATACCGGAGGAGTAGCCGAGCTATGGGACAGAAGATCCATCCAGAGGGCTTCCGGGTCGGCTACATCCACGACTGGAAGTCGAACTGGTTCAACGAGCGCGACTTCGCGGATTACCTGAACGAGGACCTGGCGATCCGGTCCCACATCGAGAACAAGCTCTCGCATGCCGGCCTCTCCGAGATCACGATCAAGAAGGGCTCCGGCGAGATCGAGGTGGACATCTCGACCGCCCGTCCCGGGATCGTGATCGGCAAGTCGGGGACCGAGGTTGACGCGCTGCGCCGTGAGCTCCACAAGCTCACTGGGAAGCCGGTCAGGGTCAACATCAAGGAGATCAAGCGACCGGAGCTCGACGCCAAGCTGGTCGCGCAGTCGATCGCAGAGCAGCTTCAGAACCGCGTCGCCTTCCGCCGCGCCATGAAGCGCGCCCTGACCTCCGCGATGCGCTCTGGGGCAAAGGGAGTGAAGGTCCAGGTTTCTGGCAGGTTGGGCGGGGCGGAGATGGCGCGGACGGAGGGGTACTCGGACGGCCGTGTCCCGCTCCACACCCTGCGCGCTGACATCGACTACGGCTTCACCGAGGCACGCACCACCACCGGCCGCATCGGCGTGAAGTGCTGGATCAACAAGGGCGAGGTCATGCCCGAGGGCTATCGCTCCGAGCTCACCGACCAGGATGGAGGGGGCCGCTAGCCATGCTGATGCCGAAGCGGGTTCGCTACCGCAAGCAGCAGCGCGGCCGCCGACGCGGGTACTCCAAGGGAGGGACCACTGTCGCCTTCGGCGAGTACGGGCTGAAGGCGCTGGACCGCGGCTGGATCACCAACCGCCAGATCGAGGCCGCCCGAGTCGCGATGACGCGCAAGATCAAGCGCGGCGGCAAGGTCTGGATCAACGTCTTCCCCGACAAGCCGATCACCAAGAAGCCCGCTGAGACGCGCATGGGCTCTGGTAAGGGCAACCCGGAGGGTTGGGTCGCCGTGGTGAAGCCCGGCAAGGTGATGTTCGAGTTGGCGGGCGTGCCTGAGGATCTCGCGAAGGACGCGATGCGCCTCGCCGGCCACAAGCTTCCGATCCGTACCAAATTCGTCTACCGCGAGGGAGCGGAGCACTCCTCATGAAGGCCTCCGAGGCGCACAACCTCAAGGACGACGAGCTGGTGGAGCGCATCCGCCAGACGCGCGAGGAGCAGTTCGCGCTGCGCCTCCAGCACGCCACCGGCGAGCTGGAGAACACGGCGCGGATCACGGCCGTGCGCCGGGACGTGGCGCGCCTTTTGACCGTCGCCAAGGAGCGCGGGATCGATCTGGAACACGAGCTGAGGGCCTGATGGCAGACGAAGAGAAGAACGAGCAGCAGGAAGAGACGCCCGAGGGGACTGCGAGGGCGCGCGACAGGCGAGTGATCCGGAGCAGGAGTCCCAGGCCGAGGAGACTCCTGCCGAGGAGGCCCCTGCCGAAGATGCCCCGGCGGAGGATGCTCCTGCTGAAGCCCCTGCCGAGGAGGAAGCGCCTGCCGAGGAGGAAGCTCCAGCCGATCAGCCCGCTGCCGATGCCGGCGGCGCGGAGGACGCCTCTGATGACGAACTGGAAGGACTGGACTGGAAGGCCCGTCGCCGCTTGGAGCGGTCCCGGCGCCCGGCGGAGACGCGTCCGCAGCGGAGCCCGGAGGACCGGGCCGCCGCCCGAGGCGAGGCCCGCAAGCGGGCGGTGCGCCGGCGCGCCGCGTACAGGGCCAAGCGCCGCACGAAGGGCGAGGCCGGAGCCGGCACCGCGCCTGCCGAGCGCCGCTCCGCCGGTCGCAAGAGCAGGCAGGGACGTGTCGTCTCCAGCAAGCCCGACAAGACGATCACGGTGCAGATCGAGATCGCCCGGCGCCACCCGCAGTACGAGAAGATCGTGCGCCGCTCGCGCACCCTCCACGCCCACGACGCCCGCAATGAGGCGGGGGAGGGCGACCTGGTCAGGGTGGTCGAGACGCGGCCGCTGTCTCGGACCAAGCGCTGGCGCCTGGTCGAGATCCTGGAGAAGGCCAAGTGACCCTTCTCGCCCCCGCACCCTCGGGGAGACAACGAGTGTCACTGTGATCCAGCAGGAGTCGAAGCTCAGGGTCGCCGACAACTCCGGCGCGCGCGAGATCCTCTGTATCCGCGTCAAGGGCGGATCCGATCGCCGCTACGCCCGTATCGGCGACGTGATCACCGCGACGGTCAAGCAGGCGACGCCTCACGGTGGCGTCCGCAAGGGCGAGGTCGTCGAGGCGGTGGTGGTCCGGACTCGCAAGCAGCTCGGCCGCGGCGACGGCACCTACATCGCGTTCGACGAGAACGCCGCCGTGTTGATC
This sequence comes from uncultured Solirubrobacterales bacterium, assembly GCA_963801055.1. GTDB lineage: Bacteria > Actinomycetota > Thermoleophilia > Solirubrobacterales > 70-9 > DASUPK01. Next base: position 306,017 of record CAWDDE010000006.1, read on the forward strand.
GACACCACTGGTGCGCCGCGTGGAACACGCATCTTCGGACCGGTCGCCCGCGAGCTCCGCGAGAGGAACTTCATGCGAATCGTCTCCCTGGCTCCGGAGGTTCTCTGATGGCGAAGATGCGAGTCCGCAAGGACGACGACGTGATCGTGATCGGCGGCAAGGACCGCGGCAAGCGAGGCCGGGTGATGCGGACCGATCCGAAGAAGGGCTACGTGTTCATCGAGGGCCTCAACATGATCAAGCGCCACCAGCGCCCGCGCTCCGTGAAAGACGCGCAGAAGGGCGGCGAGGTCGGCGGGATCATCGAGAAGGAGGGCCCGATCCACGTCTCCAACGTGATGCTGCTCGACAAGGAGGACAACAAGCCCACCCGCGTCAAGGTCGAGCGTGCCGGCGGCAAGCGCAAGCGCATCGCCGCGAGAACGGGAAGGGACCTGGACTAGTGGAAGCCGCGACCGAACAGCAGCAGCAGGCCGCGCCGCCGCCCAGGCTGCGCGAGCGCTACGAGCAGGAGGTGAAGCCCGACTTGATTCGGCGCTTCGGCTACTCGACCCCGATGGCCGTGCCCACGCTCGAGAAGATCACCCTCAACATGGGGATCGGCGAGGCCAAGCAGAACTCCCAGATGCTCGAGGCCGCCAGCGAGCAACTCGCGACGATCTCCGGCCAGCACCCGAGCGTCCGCCGGGCGAAGAAGTCGGTGGCCTCCTTCAAGGTACGCGAGGGAATGCCCGTGGGTGTCGCGGTGACGCTGCGGCGCGCGCGCATGTGGGAGTTCCTCGACCGGCTCACCTCGATCGCGGTGCCCAGGATCCGGGACTTCCGCGGACTCAGCGCGCGCTCCTTCGACGGGCGCGGCAACTACTCGATGGGGATACGCGAGCAGATCATCTTTCCCGAGATCGACTACGACTCGATCGACGAGGTCCGCGGCCTCGACGTGACGATCACCACCACCGCCGAAACCGATGAGGAGGCCTTCATTCTGCTCGACGGGCTCGGTATGCCCTTCTCACCCGAGGGGCGTCCAGGCGAGGCCGACGCCGAGGCGGAAGCCGAGGAGGAGCGCCGCAAGGAGGAGGCCCGCCAGCGCGCCGAGGCCGAGGCGGCAGCCCTCGAGCAGCTCAAGGAAGAGAACCCCGAGGCCTATGAGAAGCCGGTCAAGGCGGAGGAAGGCGAGGAGGGCGAGGAAGGCGCCGAGGGTGCCGCCGCCGAGGGCGTGCGCAAGGGCGAGGACGAATCGCAAGAGACTTCAAACGAGGAAGGCTGATGGCAAAGACATCGCAAAGGGTGCGCCAGCGCCGCACCCCCAAGTTCAAGACCCGCGCGTACAACCGCTGCCGCAAATGTGGCCGGCCGCGGGCGTACTTCCGTAAGTTCGGCCTCTGCCGGATCTGCTTGCGCGACGCCGCTCACCGCGGCTACGTACCCGGAATGACCAAGTCCAGTTGGTAGTGACATGACCCCGACCATGACCAAGGACGGTGTCATCTGATGCTGACCGACCCGATCTCCGATTACCTGAACCGGATCCGCAACGCGCTCCTCGCCGAGCACGAGGAGGTGGACATCCCCGCGTCCCGCCTGAAGCGCGAGATGACCCGCATCCTCAAGGAGCAGGGCTATATCACCGACTTCAGCGTGGAGCCCGCGAGGGTGGGTGAGGTGATCAGGGTCCGCCTCCGCTACACCGAGGACCGCGACCCCGTGATCAGCGGCATGGAGCGCGTCTCTCGCCCGGGCCGGCGCCGCTACGTGCCGAAGGACGACGTCCCGCGAGTCTTCGGCGGAATGGGCACGACCATCATGTCCACCTCGCGCGGGGTGATGACGGGCCACGAGGCGCGCCAGCGTGGGGTGGGCGGCGAGGTCGTGGCGCACGTCTGGTAGCAACGACCCACGACTGACCATGAGCCGAATCGGACGAAAGCCAATTCAGATCCCGGAGGGCGTCGAGATCGACGTCAAGCCCGGAGCCGTCACGGTAAAGGGGCCCAAGGGCGAGCTCAGCCAGGGAGTCAGCCGCGACATCAAGGTCGCGATCGACGACGGCACTCTGACCGTCGAGCGGCCCACCGATCGCGGGGAGCATCGGTCCCTGCACGGTCTCACCAGGAGCCTGATCGCCAACATGGTCGAGGGCGTCACCAACGGGTTCGAGCGCCGCCTGGAGATCCAGGGCGTCGGCTACAGGGCCAACCTGAGGGGCAAGACGCTCGAGATGGCGCTCGGATACTCCCACCCCGTCTCGATCGAGGCGCCCGGGGGCATCGAGTTCGAGGTGCCCCAACCGACCGAGGTGGTGGTCCGCGGGATCGACAAGCAGCTCGTCGGCGAGATCGCCGCGCGGATTCGCAAGTCGCGTCCGCCCGAGCCCTACAAGGGCAAGGGAGTCCGCTACGCGGGCGAGCACGTCGCGCGCAAGGTCGGGAAGAGGGCCTGATGGCCGTTCTCACCAAGCCACAGAGGCGGCTCCGCCGCCACCGTCGGGTCCGGGCTCGCATTCGCGGCAGCGCGGAGCGCCCGCGTCTATCCGTGTACCGCTCGAACCGCGGCGTGTTCGCGCAGCTGATCGACGACGACGCCGGCCGCACCGTGGCCTCCGCCTCCTGGACCGAGCCCGAGCTCCGCAATCTCGACTCGATGGAGCAGGCGAAGCGCGTCGGCCAGCTGCTCGCCGAGCGTGCCAAGGGCGCCGGGATCGAAACGTGCGTCTTCGATCGCGGCGGTTACCGCTTCCACGGCCGGGTCGCGGCGACCGCGGAGGGCGCCCGCGAGGGGGGGCTGCGGTTCTGATGGCCGGCAACACAAACCCGCTACCTTCGTCGGTTCGATGGCTGTAGAGACGGTCAGCCCGAAGGGCCTCGATCTGCAGGAGCGTGTGATCGAGATCAACCGCGTCGCCAAGGTGGTGAAGGGCGGCCGGCGCTTCTCGTTCACCGCCCTGGTCGCGGTCGGCGATGAGGACTCCGTGGTCGGGATCGGCTACGGCAAGGCGCGCGAGGTTCCGCTCGCGATCCAGAAGGCCGTCGAGGACGCCCGCAAGAACCTGATCCGGGTGCCCAAGTACGGGCAGACGATCACCCACCGGGTGATCGGCCGGTTCGGCGCCGGCCACGTCGTCCTCCGCCCGGCGAGTCCCGGTACCGGCGTGATCGCCGGTGGCGGAGTGCGCGCCGTGCTCGAGCTCGGCGGCGTTCGGGACGTCCTCACCAAGAGCATCGGAACGCAGAATCCGATCAATCTGGTGAAGGCCACCATGGAAGGCCTCTACAGCCTCCGCAGGCCCGAGGACGTGGCGAAGCTGCGCGGGATCTCCGTGCGGGAGGTCCTCGGCGTCGGCGACGGCGCCGCTCCGGAGCAGCAAGCGGAGGAGAACGGCAAGGCCGAGGCGCCTGCCACCGCGCGAGACTCGGCGAGAGCACCGCGGAGGCGTCCTAAGTGGCCGACGTGCAGCTCAAGCAGGTCCGCTCGGCGAACGGCGCCTCCGAGGCGCAGCGCCAGACCCTTCGCTCGCTCAAGCTCGGCCGCATCGGCCGTCAGTCGAGCCATGGGGACTCGCCGCAGCTGCGCGGCATGATCCGGGCGGTCAGGCACCTGGTGGAGGTGCAGGATGGCTGAGGAGAAGAAGGTCGGCCTGCATTCGCTCAAGCCCGCACCCGGCTCGCGGCGATCCCGCAAGCGAGTCGGCCGTGGCGCCGGCACAGGCCACGGCAAGACGTCGGGCCGCGGCCACAAGGGCGCCGGCGCCCGCTCGGGCAACAAGCGCAAGATCGCGTACGAAGGCGGCCAGAACCCGGTCCACATGCGGATGCGCAAGCTCCGCGGCTCGCACAAGAAGATGTCGATGCCCTTCGAGAAGTTTCGGACACGGACGCAGCCGGTCAACCTCTCCGACCTCGAGGCCCGCTTTGCCGCGAACGACGAGGTCACGCCCGAGTCGCTGCGTGCCGCCGGGCTTGCCACGCGACGCTACCCGGTGAAGGTCCTCGCCCGCGGCGAGATCTCGAAGAAGCTCACCGTCAGGGTGCACGCCTTCAGCGCGCAGGCGAAGGAGAAGATTGAAGCGGCCGGGGGAACTGCCGAGTTGATCCAAGCGGCCCCCGGTGATGCGAGGGCGCGCGACAGCGCGACCCGTGATACGGAGCAGGAGGCCGCGACTTAAGTGCTGCAGACGATCCTCAACTCCTTCTCGGTGCCGGACATCCGGAAGAAGCTTCTCTTCACGGCGGCGATCCTGGCCCTCTACCGGCTCGGCGCCTACATCCCGTCGCCGGGTGTCGACGCCAACGCGATCGAGGACGGCCTCAACAACGTGGGCGGCTCGAGCATCCTCGGCTTCCTCAACCTGTTCTCGGGCGGAAGCCTCTCCAGGCTGTCCCTGTTCGCGCTGGGGATCATGCCCTACATCACGGCCTCGATCATCCTGCAGCTGCTGACCGTGGTCGTGCCCTCGCTGGAGCGCCTGCAGAAGGAGGGCGAGGTCGGCCAGCAGAAGATCACCCAGTACACCCGCTACCTGACGGTCGTGCTGGCGTTCGCGCAGTCGCTCGGCTATGTCTTCCTATTCACCTCGCAGAGCTTCGGAGGCACCAGCGTGATCGGGGAGCGGACCTTCCCGAAGGTCTTTCTGATCGTGATCACGCTGACCGCGGGCTGCACGGTCCTGATGTGGATGGGCGAGCTGATCACCCAACGCGGGATCGGCAACGGCATCTCACTGATGATCTTCGCCTCGATCGTCGCGAGCATCCCGACCGGGATCTCGAAGTGGTGGACCAACCCGGATCAGGTCTTCGTGGTGATGATGCCGTTCATCGCCCTCGCCGTGATCGTCGCGATCGTCTTCGTCCAGGAGGGCCAACGCCGCATCCCGGTCCAATACGCCAAACGCGTCGTCGGCCGGCGGATGACCGCCGGCGGGTCCACCTACCTACCGCTGCGGGTGAACATGGCCGGGGTGATCCCGGTGATCTTCGCCGCCTCGATCATGGCCTTCCCGCCCACGGTCGGGCAGCTGCTCGGCGGAAGCGGCGACAACTTCTGGACCGACTTCGCGACCTTCTTCAGTCCCGACAGCTGGCACTACGTGGTCGGCGAGGTCTTCTTCATCATCATCTTCACCTACTTCTACACGGCGGTCACCTTCAACCCGGTGGACCAGGCCGACAACCTGAAGAAGTACGGCGGGTTCATCCCCGGCGTGCGACCCGGGCGACCTACCGCCGAATACCTGGACCGGATCCTCTCCAGGCTCACTTTCCCCGGCGCCCTCTACCTGGGTGCCGTCGCGGCGCTGCCGACGATCCTGATCAGCCAGACGTCGGCCAACTTCTACTTCGGCGGGACCTCGATCCTGATCGTCGTCGGCGTGGCCCTCGATACCGTGAAGCAGCTCGAGGCCCAGCTGATGATGCGTAACTACGAGGGCTTCCTGAAGTGACGCGCGCCGCGGAGAGCCTCGCTTGCCCGAGCTGAACCTCATCCTGCTCGGCCCGCCAGGCAGCGGGAAGGGAACACAGGGAGAGCGCTTGCAGGAGGACTTCCGGCTGCCCTACTACGCGACCGGCGACATCCTCCGCGCCGCGGTCAAGGAGGGGACCGAGGTCGGCAAGAAGGCAAAGGAGTACATGGATCGCGGGGACCTCGTCCCGGATGAGGTGATCATCGGAGTGATCGCCGAGCGCCTCCAGGACGAGGAGGCCGCCGACGGCTTCATCCTCGACGGCTTCCCTCGCACGCTCCCTCAGGCCGAGGCGCTCGACGCGAAGATCAAGGAGCTGCGACGGGAGATCACCGCGGTGATCCTGGTCGAGGTTTCGGAGGGAGAGGCACTTCGGAGGCTGGCTGGCCGCCGCACCTGCGAGAAGAATCCGAGCCACATCTACCACCTCGAGTTCGACCCGCCGAAGAACGACGAGGTCTGCGACCTTGACGGCGGCAAGCTGATCGTTCGCGACGACGACAAGCCCGAGGTGATCAAGAACCGCCTCGCACAGTATCGCGAGAAGACGGAGCCCCTGATCGGCTACTACGAGGACCGGGGGATTCTGCAGCGGGTGAACGGAGAGCTACCGCCGGACGAGGTCGAGGAGCGGATCCACGCCCTGATCGGCACGCTACGTCGCGAGGAAGAGATGGAGATATGAGACGGTTCAGGTCATGTATCGCGGCATGATCATCCGCAAGACCAGCGCGCAGATCGACGCGATGGCCGCCGCCGGGACAATCCAGGCGCGCTGCCTGCGCATGCTCCGCTCCAAGGCCCGGCCCGGCGTCACGACGAAGGAGCTCGACGAGGCGGCCGAGAAGTTCATCCGCTCGCAGGGAGCGGCTCCGTCCTTCAAGGGCTACCGCGGATTTCCGGGCTCGATCTGCACGTCGCCCAACTCGATGGTGGTTCATGGAATCCCGGGCCCGTACGAGCTGCGCCGCGGGGACATCCTCTCGATCGACGTCGGGGTGACCTACGAGGGCTGGGTCGCCGACGCCGCGATCACGGTGCCGATCGGCGAGGTTTCCGCGGATGCGGAGCTGCTTCTCACCGCCACGCGTGAGGCCCTCTTCGAAGGAATCGCCCAGGCAGTCCCCGGCAACCATCTGAGTGACGTCTCACACGCCGTTCAGAGGAGGGTTGAGCGCGACGGCCTCTCGATCATCCGCACGCTGGTCGGCCACGGGATCGGGCGCGAGATGCACGAGGATCCTCAAATCCCGAACTTCGGGGATCCGGGTAAGGGCCCAACCCTCGAGGAGGGGATGGCGCTGGCGATCGAGCCGATGGTGAACGCCGGCGGGCCAGAGGTCCGAATGGGCTCGGATGGGTGGGCGGTCTACTCGCAGGACGACTCGCTCGCTGCCCATTTCGAGTTCACTGTCGCGGTCACGTCGAACGGGCCGCGGATCCTCACCCCCTGGCACCTGGCCTAGGCGGGGTTACGCGCGCACGCTGCTACCATTTCGTGCGTCGGTTCACGCTTGGCGTGGCCGACGTTTTGTGCCTGTGGGCCCGACTCCTGGGGCCCGGCGGGCTTACTCCTGTTAGATACGACCCCGAGAGAAGGGGAGATGAAGGTCCGAGCTTCCGTAAAGCCGATTTGTGAGAAGTGCAAGGTGATCCGCCGCGGTGGAGCCGTGCTCGTGATCTGCTCCAACCCCCGCCACAAGCAGAGGCAGGGCTGATGGCGCGGATCGCGGGAGTCAACATCCCACTGAACAAGCGGGCCGAAATCGGCCTCACCTACGTCTACGGGATCGGCCGCCCCACGGCGAACCGGATCCTGAGCGAGACCGGCGTCGATCCGAACACGCAGATCAAGGACCTGACCGAGGACGAGGTCGTCAAGCTGCGCGAGGCGGTCGAGGGTCGCGAGGTCGAGGGTGACCTCCGGCGGGAGCGCTCCCAGAACGTCAAGCGCCTCCAGGAGATCGGCTCCTACCGCGGGCTGCGCCACCGCCGCGGCCTGCCGGTCCGGGGCCAGAGGACCAAGACCAACGCGCGGGGCCGCAAGGGGCCCCGCCGGATGAGCGTCGCCGGCAAGAGGAGGGCCCCGTCGCCGAAGTGAGCCGGGGAGGAGACGACTAGATGGCAGCTCCGAAGAAGGGTCGCTCGCGCCGCCGGGTCCGCAAGAACGTCACCTATGGGCAGGCGCACATCAAGACTTCGTTTAACAACACCATCGTCACCCTGACCGACCCCGAGGGCAACGTGATCGCCTGGGAGTCCGCCGGCAGCGCCGGTTTCAAGGGCTCCCGCAAGTCGACCCCGTTCGCCGCCCAGGTGACGGCAGACGCGGCCGCCAAGAAGGGCATGGAGCAGGGCCTCGAGCGCGTCGAGGTGTTCGCCAAGGGTGCGGGCTCCGGGCGCGAGACGGCGATCCGCTCGCTGCAGGCTGCCGGGCTCGATGTGACGACTGTGAAGGACGTGACGCCGCAGGCCCACAATGGCTGCCGTCCCAGGAAGCGGAGGAGGGTCTAGGTGGCTCGCGACACCTCCGCCCAATGCAAGCAGTGCCGCCGCGAGGGGCAGAAGCTGTTCCTGAAGGGCGCTCGCTGCTTCACCGACAAGTGCGGCGTCGAGCGCCGCTCGTATCCGCCGGGCGAGCACGGCCGCGGCCGGATGCGGCAGTCCGAGTACCGGGCCCAGCTGCGCGAGAAGCAGAAGGCGAAGCGCTACTACCAGGTGCTTGAGAAGCAGTTTGCAAGCTACTACGACAAGGCGAGCCGACAGACGGGCGTCACCGGCGAAAACCTGCTGCGGCTACTGGAGTGCCGCCTGGACAACGTGCTGGTGCGCCTCGGCTTCGCGGCCTCACGCCGCCAGGCGAGGCAGCTGGTCAGCCACGGCCACTGGACGGTCAACGGCCGCCGCGTCGACATCCCCTCGTACCACGTGAAGCCGGACGACGTGATCACGATCAAGCCGAACAGCGGTGCCACGGACGTCGTCCGCGATGCGACCGAGCTCACGTCGGGAGTGCCGGCCTGGCTGCAGGCCGATTACGACTCGCTCACTGCCAAGGTGCTGAGGCTTCCGGAGAGAAGCGAGATCTCGGCGCCCGTCGAGGAGCAGCTCATCGTCGAGCTCTACTCGAAGTAACCCCCCAGATCAGAACCAGAAAGAGAAGTGTGATGGAAGCGATAACCACCCTGCCAGATTTCCAAGTCCCGAAGATAGCGGGCGAAGACACCGATGAGAACAAGGGCACGTTCACGATCGAGCCCCTCGATAAGGGCTTCGGCTACACCTTCGGCAACAGCCTTCGACGCGTGCTGCTCTCGTCCCTCGGTGGCGCCGCGATCACGAGCGTCCGCATCGAGGGAGTGGCGCATGAGTTCTCGACCATCCCCGGTCTGAAGGAGGACGTCACCGACTTGGTCCTCAACCTCAAGGACGTCGTCGTGCGGATGCACACCGACGCCGACGAGGTCGAGACCCCACTGGTCGCCACCGGCCCCGGCCAGGTCAAGGCCAAGGACGTCGACCTCCCAGCGGGCGTTGAGATCCTCAATCCCGAGGCGCCAATCGCCACGCTGGAGAAGAAGACCAAGCTCGAGATGTACCTGACGATCGGACGCGGCCGCGGCTATTCGCCGGCGGACGAGAACAAGTCCGACGAGAAGCCGATCGGCGTGATCCCGATCGACGCGATCTTCTCGCCGATCCGGCGCGCCGCCTACTCGGTCGACGCCGCCCGGGTCGGGCAGCGCACCGACTTCGACAAGCTCACGCTCGAGGTCGAGACGGACGGCTCGATCGAGCCGGGAGCGGCGCTGCGCGAGGCCGCGGAGATTCTGATCAAGAGCCTGGCGATCTTCACGACCGCCGACCGCGTCGACGAGCTGCGGGGCGAGGGGGCGATCGCGGCCACGGACGGGGCCCCCGGTGCCGAGGCGGCCGCGGTTCCAGGCGCGGACGGCCTCGACGAGATCCTGATCGAGGAGCTCGAGCTGGGCGTGCGCTCCTACAACTGCCTCAAGCGAGCCGGCATCCAGACCGTAGGCGAGCTGGTGCGGAAGTCGGAGTCCGAGCTCAACGCGATCCCGAACTTCGGTCGCAAGTCGATCGAGGAGGTCCAGGAGACACTCCGCGCCCGCGGCCTCTCGCTGCGAGCCGACTAGGGCGACTAGAGTCCGGCCGGGACCCGAGCCGATGAGGCACCAGCGCAAGAGAGCCAAGCTGAGCCGGGAACCCGCTCATCGCAAGGCGATGCTTCGCACGATGTCGAAGCAGCTGATCGAGCACGAGCGGATCCGGACGACTCAGCCAAAGGCCAAGGCCCTCCGGCCGGAGTTCGAAAAGCTGATCACGCTGGCTAAGCGGGGGGATCTCCATGCCCGCCGGCTCGCCCTCTCGGAGTTGCACAACGACAAGTTCGCGGTCCACAAGTTGTTCGAGGAGATCGCGCCGCGCTATCAGGGGCGCCCGGGCGGCTATACCCGGATCGTCAAGCTCGGCCCGAGGCGGAGCGACTCGGCCGAAATGGTGTTTCTGGAGCTCGTTTAGCGCCCGACCTTGAAGGTGGAGCCAGCGCCGCCGCGGTTGGGGCCAATTGCGGCCATCACGGCGACGGTGAAGGCCACGATCACGCCGAGCACGAGCCACTGCGCCCAGTTGTCGATCGTCGCCAGCGCGACGATGCAGAGGGCGATGCCAATGATCAGCGCCAGCACGGTGTAGACCGCAGCGCCCTTCTCGGAGCCCCTGCGAATCCCCTCGCCGCCAGCGAGCAGGTCGCTGCGCTCGTACTGCTCTCGCTGGCTGATGTCGGTGTTGGCCATTTCTCCTCCTCCGGTGATGTCCGCCCAACCCTACGCGGCGGGCCCAGGCTGCTCCGTGAGCCTGATCACATCGACGCGGGCTCGAGGCTCGCGTGGGGCCGGGCATCTCCGGGTAGTGTCGCGCGTTTGTGAGCTCCGTGCGCCTCGACATCGCCTACAACGGCACTGGGTTCGCCGGCTGGGCGACGCAGCCGGGCGCGCGCACGGTCCAGGACGAGCTGGAGGCCGCGCTGGAGCGGACCCTCGGCGCTCCGGCACGGCTCACCGTAGCCGGCCGGACCGACGCCGGGGTGCACGCCTGGGGGCAGGTGGCGAGCTTCGGCCTGGAGGGAGAGCCGCCCGCGGAGCTCGCCCGGGCGCTCAACTCGCTCACCGGGCACGACTTGGCGGTGAGGACCGCCAGCCCGGCCGGTGAGTTCGACGCGCGCCGCGATGCGCGCTCGCGAACCTACTGCTACCGGGTGCTGGCGGAGCGGACGCCGAATCCCTTCGAGGCCGGCATCTCGCTGCACTGGACGCGTCGAGTCGATCCCGGGGCGCTGGACGAATGCGCAGACGCGCTGCTCGGGACCCACGACTTCACTGCCTTCACGCCGACGCAGACCGACCACGTGCGCTTCGAGCGGAACATCCTCCGCGCGGAGTGGCACGAGAAGGCGGCGGTGCTCGGTCAGGGCCGCGTCCTCGAGCTCTGGATCGAAGCGGACGCCTTCATGCGCAACATGGTCCGCATCCTGGTGGGGACGATGCTCGAGGTCGGGAGCGGCCGCAGCTCGCTCCACGACTTCACCTCACTGCTCGAGGGCGCCCCGCGGGAGCGGGCGGGTGAGACCGCCCACGCCCATGGCCTCCACCTGGCCTCGGTCAGCTATTGACCGAGGTTAGGGCGCCCTAATTCATTTGTTATGCTCCCGCCTCCGTGTCATTTGGGGAAACAGTCCTCCTCGGGGCCCTGGCGGGGTTCACGATCTATCTCGGGCTGCCTTTCGGGCGGATCGAGTTCGTGTCGCAGCGCGCACGCGTCGCCCTCGCGATGTTCTCCGTGGGTGTTCTCGCGTTCCTCTTCGCGGAGGTCTTTGTCCATGGCCTCGAGATCGTCGAGGAGCGGTTCGACGCCCTCCACGAGGGCGATGGCAGCCTGCCGATTGGGGTGCTCCTCGCGCTGCTGTTCGGCGCCGGCTTCACGGCGGGTACCGCCGGCCTCGCCCTGGTCGAAAGGCGGATGCGCGCCGCGAAGCCGCCCCCCATCGCGGGTGGCGCGACCGATGCGATGACCGTCGAGCAGGCCGAGGTGCTCTCCGACGAGCTCTCGGTCAGGAGCCAGGCCCTTCGCACAGGAATGGCGATCGCGGCAGCGATCGGGCTGCACAACTTCGCCGAGGGGTTGGCGATCGGCGTCTCCGCCAGCACCGGCGAGATCGGTCTCGCGACCGTGCTGATCATCGGCTTTGCGGTCCACAACGCCACCGAGGGCTTCGGCATCGTCGGCCCGCTCGGGAGCGTCCGGCCCAGCTGGAAGTGGCTTGCGGTGGCGGGCCTGGTCGGCGGAGGACCGGTGTTCCTCGGCTCGATCGTCGGGTACAACGTCAGCTCCGAGCCACTCGAGCTCCTGTTCTACTCGGTCTCGGCCGGGGCAATCCTTTACGTCATCGGCGAGGTCTGGTACGCAATGCGCCGGATCGGCCATCGCGAGCTTGGTCTTCTGATGCTTTCGGCAGGCGTGACGCTCGGTGCGCTGACCGAGCTGGTCATCGCGTACGGCGGCGGATAGCCCCCCACCTAGAATCGGTGGTCATGCGGGTTTTGATCACCAACGACGACGGGATCCAGGCCACAGGACTGAATGCCCTGCGTCAGGAGCTGCTCGGAATCGAGGGCCTGGACGTTCATGTCATCGCTCCGGACTCGAACCGGAGCGCCACCGCGCGCAGCATCACCACCCGCTCGCCGCTCTGGGTGGAGGAGATTCCCTTCGACGACGGCTCCAGCGGCTTCGCCACCGACGGGACCCCCGTGGACTGCGTCCGGTTTGCGGAGCTCGGCCTGGTCGGAGAGCGGCCGGAGCTGATCGTCTCCGGGATCAACCATGGCTCCAACCTCGGGGACGACATCACCTATTCGGGCACCGTGGCAGCCGCCCTGGAGGGAATCGTCCTCGGCATCCCGGCGATCGCCATTTCCCAGCAGTCCGCCGCTCGCGAGATGGACTTTCGCTGGGGGCGGGAGTTCGGCTTCTCGGTCTCCGCGGCCTTTGCCGGTGAGCTGGTCCGCCGCGTCGCGGCGGAGCCCCTTCCCGCCGACACGCTCCTCAACGTGAACTGCCCGGCGGGCATGCCGACCGGGATCGAGGTGACGCATCTCGGCAAGCGCCTCTACGACGACGAGATGAAGCTTGTCGACGAGGACCCGGAGACAGGCCGGGTCCGATACCAGATCTACGGTTTCGAGCCGTCCTTCGAGGACGAACGCGGATCGGACCTCTCGGCAATCGCCCGGGAGCGGATCTCGGTCACGCCCGTCCATTTCGACCTCACTGATCGGCCGAGCCTCGACCGCCTCCGGCAGTGGGACTTCGCGGGGATGCTCGCCAGAGCAGAAAAGACAGCAGCCGCCGAGGCGTCAACGCAGCGGTGAGCGCCACGAAGTCGTTCAGCAGGCGGGCCGATGAGCTGCGGCGGCTGATCGCATACCACGATCACCGTTACTACGTCCTCGACGACCCGGAGATCTCGGATCCCGAGTACGACGACCTGATGGGAGAACTCAAGGGGATCGAGGAGGAGCACCCCGAGCTGCTCACCTCCGACTCCCCGACGCAGCGGGTCGGCGGAGCGCCGCTCGACAAGTTCAAGCAGGTCGAGCACCACGAGCCGATGCTCTCGCTGGGGAACGCGCGCGACGAGGACGAGCTGCGAGCCTGGGCGAAGCGGGTGGAGCGCCAGCTCGAGCGACTCGACATCTCGGGTCGGGAGATTCGCTACGTGACCGAGCCCAAGGTCGACGGACTGGCGATCTCGCTGACCTACGAGAACGGCGTCTTCACCCGTGGGGCCACGCGCGGTGACGGCCGGATCGGGGAGAACGTCACCCAGAACCTGAAGACGATCAAGGCCATCCCGCTCTCGATCGAGAACGCTCCGGAGCTGGTCGAGGTCCGCGGAGAGGTCTACCTGCCGATCGCGGGCTTCGCCAAGGTCAACGAGCAGCGCGCCCAGGACGGGCAGCCCACCTTCGCCAATCCCCGGAACGCTGCCGCCGGGTCACTGCGCCAGCTCGATTCCTCGATCACCGCCAGCCGCCCGCTATCCATCTGGTGCTACGGAGTCACGGCCCTTCGGGGCTGGGAGCCGGCCAGCCACTCGGAGTCGCTCGAGTGGCTCCGGGAGCGCGGGTTCAAGGTCAACGAGCAGATCTCGATCCTGCACGGAATCGACGAGGTGGCCGAGCGCTGCCGCTGGTGGGAGGGCCGCCGCGAGGCGCTCGACTTCGAGATCGACGGAGTCGTCGTCAAGGTCGACGACCGCGGCCTGCAGCGCGAGCTGGGCGTCGCCGGGCGCGAGCCGCGCTGGGCGGTCGCCTGGAAGTTCGCCCCGACCACAGCGACCACGAAGCTCAACAAGATCGTCTGGAACGTCGGCCGCACCGGACACCTGCTCCCGTTCGCCATGCTCGAGCCCGTCCATGTCAGCGGCGTCACGGTGAGCACCGCGACGCTCCATAACGAGGAGGACCTCGAGCGCAAGGACGTCCGCGAGGGCGACGAGGTGGTCGTGATGCGCGCCGGCGACGTGATCCCGCAGGTGGTCTCGCCGATCACCCAGCGCCGCAAGAGGGGCGCGCGCCGGGCGAGGCCGCCCAAGAAGTGCCCGCTCTGCGGCACGCCCACGGTCAAGCCCGAGGACAGCGTCTTCACGATCTGCCCCAACCGCACCGGCTGTCCGGGGCAGCAGTTCCAGCACATCAAGCACTTCCGCGGCGCCCTGGAGATCGAGGGGCTCGGAGAGAAGAACGCCTATCGCTTCCTGCACGAGGGGCTGATCTCGGACGCGGCGGATATCTACGACCTGACGGCCGATCGGGTTGCGCAGCTCGAGGGCTTCGGGCAGGTCTCGGCAGAGAATCTGATGGAGGAGATCGAGGGGTCGAAGCGCAAGCCCTTCTCGCGGGTCCTCTACGCGCTCGGCATCCCGGGGATCGGTTTCGTCAACGCCGAGTCGCTGGCCGAGCATTTCGGCACGATGGACGCCCTCCTTGAGGCGCAACCGGAGGACATCGTGGATGCCGAGGGGATCGGGCCGATCCTCGCCGAGCAGATCTACGAGGAGCTCTCGGAGGACCGGACCCGGATGCTGATCGAGCGACTGCGCAAGGCGGGCCTGCGGATGGAACTCGACCCCTCGGAACGCCGCCGGCAGGGCGGTCCGCTCGACGGCAAGACTCTTGTGCTGACCGGGACCCTCCCGAACCTGAGCCGTGAGCAAGCCACCAAGCTGATCAGGCTGGCGGGGGGAAAGGTCGTCAACTCGGTGTCGAAGAGCACCGACTACGTAATCGCCGGCGACAGCCCCGGGTCGAAGCTGGCGAAGGCCGAGGAGCTCGGCACCGACGTGATCGACGAGCAGCGGCTCCGGAAGCTGATCGGCGATGACGGGACGCCGAAGGGGCGCAGCACGCCTCCGCGGGGCCGCGTCTAGTCCCGCCCAGTTCCTCCTCCAAGGGGCGACCAGGGGATGCGTCTAGCGTCGGTAGCGGGCGATCAGAGCCGCCATCCGATCCTGCACCAGACGTGCACGGTTGACGTCGACGCGGTTCATCAGCAGCGAGAAGACGACGGCGTGCTCCGCATCGTCCGCGCCCCGGAAGCAGTAGCCCGATAGCGCGCTGACGCCGGTGAGCGTGCCCGTCTTCGCATGGCATTTGCCCTGGGCGGCGGTGCGGCGCATCCGATGGGCGAGCGTGCCGCTCCGGCCGGCGACCGCCAGCGAATCCACCCAGGCGTCGCGCAGGCGGCTCTGGTCGAGCTGCGTGTCGGGCGAGGCATTCGGGTCGACCTCGAGCATCGAATCGAGCAGGTTGACCACGGCGACGGGAGAGGCCTTGTTCCGCCTACTCAGGCCCGACCCGTTCTCGCCCCGGAAGCTCGCACCGCGCTGGGAGGCGAAGCCCTGCACGACGGAGATCCCGGCCGCGGTAGACCCCGAGTCGCCAAACTGACCGCCGACGTCCTTGAGGAGCATCTCGGCGAAGAAGTTGTTGGAGGGAACGTTGGTGTCCTGGACCAGGTCGGCCATCGACGGGGAGCCGAGGTCGGCGACCTGAATCGCGCCCTGCGGCACCGCGGCCGGCGTGACGCTGTTGCCGATCCCGACGCCGTCCCGGCGCAACGCATCCTGGAAGCGCTGCGCAGCCCCCTTCGCAGGGTCCCCGGCCGCACCGCCGTCGATTGTCAGGCCGGAGAGCGTCCCGATTCGCTCGCTGGTGATGCCGTGCTGGGGGATGCCGGTCATCTGGTCGAGAAAGGAATCGTCGTAGCGCAGGGGTCCCTGCACACTCACCACGCCCGCCGCGTGCACTCGATCCGCGAGCTTGGCAAGGCCGCTGGCGCTCAGGGTCGGATCGCCCCCGCCGCGCACGTAGAGACCCTGGCTGATGCCGTCCGAGATCTCGTCGATCGACCAGGCGGTGGTGTGCAGGCGGTTCTGCGGCTCGAACCGCGCCAGGGCGGTCGAGGTCGTAAAGAGCTTCGAGTTCGAGGCGAGGATCCGGGGCCGCCCGGCCTTGCGGGAAAAGAGAACCTGGTTGTTGCTCGCATCGAGCACGAACGCGCCGCTCCTGCCGACGCTGCGGAAGAGCTTTCGGAGAGCGGTAGAGAGCTTCGAGCCGGAGATCGAGCTGTGCGCCGAGGCGGCGCCCTGGGCGATCGGCGTCCTGAAGCCGCGGTCGGGGCCTCCCGGCACAGCCTGCGCCGTGGCGGGCAGCGCCGCGATCGCCGCGCCCAACAGCGTGAGCGTGAGCGCCCCTCTGAGCTTCGCCGTCACCATCTTGGCTGAAACAGGCCCTGTCGGCACAGGTTGCGGTCGAGTCGGCTGGCTGACCAGCCCGCCTTGTCATAATCGCTGCCCACATGGGGAAAGTCGTCCAGCTCGACGGCCCCGACGGAAGACCGCGCCGCAGCACAGGGAGGAGGCGACGCGGCCGGGGCGACAAGACAGCGCTCGTCCTCGGCGGCGGTGGCTTCACCGGCGGCGTCTACGAGATGGGTGCGCTGCGGGCATTCGACCTGCTCGCCGTCAACCGCACGGTCAACGATTTCGACATCTACGTCGGGACCAGCTCGGGGGCGTTCGTGGCGGCCATGGTCGCGAATGGGATCACCCCCGAGGAGATGTTCCGGGTGCTCGACAAGGGGCTCCCCTCCCCGATCGAGAACGCCTCGCTCCGAACGCTGCTGCGGCCGAACTACCGGGGCTTCGCCGGGCGCCTCGCCCTGCTGCCGCTGCGCGTCGCGGCCATGGTCCGCCGTCTGGCGGGCAACATTGGGGAGATGTCGATGGTGGACGTCGTCGTGGGCCTCGCCGAGGGCCTTCCGACCGGCATCTACCACAACCGCGGCATCGAGCAGTACGTCCGCAACGTGCTCTCGGATCCGGACCGCACTAACGACTTTCGCGACCTCGCTCCCGATCTGCGCATCGTCGCGACCGACCTGGACACCTGCGAGCGGATCGTCTTTGGCGAGGGGGACTGGGACAACGTCCCGATCTCGCGCGCCGTCGCCGCCTCCGGCGCCCTGCCGATCGTCTACGAGCCATACGAGCTACGCGGTAGGCAGCTGATCGACGGCGGGATCATCTCCACCACCAACGTCGACGTTGCGGTCGAGGCCGGCGCCAAGTTCATCGTCGTGGTCAACCCGCTCGTCCCCTACGTGAACGACTTCGAGACTCGGATCCCGACGGTGTTCGGCTCTCGGGTGCGGCGTGTCTCAGACATGGGCATGCCCGCGATCGGGAATCAGGCCTTCCGCCTGCTTGCTCACGCCCGCCTGCACATGGCGGTCCAGTCGTGGAACGAGCGCTTCCCGGATGTGGACATCATCCTGATCGAGCCCGAGTTCGACGACGAGCTCATGTTCGGAACCTCGATCCTCGACTACTCGGCGCGTCTCCAGATCGCCAAGCATGGATTCGAATCCGTGACCGTCGCGCTGGCGCGCGACTACAAGCGCTACAAGGAGATCGCCGCGCGTCACGGCATCGAGATCTCCGCGCGCCGAGTGCAGCGGGTGCTGGACACGGTCGAGGAGGAGGAGGAGACGGGGATCTCAGCCTGGAGACGCGTGCTCGAGCAGACCACCGGAGCCCTGCTGCGCCAGTCTGGCGAGGCCGAGGCGGCCGAGTCGGGCGAGTAGCACCTTCCGGCTTTCCGCGAGTGGTCGAGGGCAAACGGGTGACGCACCTCTGCTACGAGGTCGCTAGTGGCGGTGCACGTCGCGCGCCGTCGCCTGGTCGGTCGGCATGATCGAGAGGTAATCGACGTCGACGTGGGGCGGACGGGTGACGACGTAGGTGATCGCGTCCGCGACGTCCTCTCCACTGAGCGGGGTGGTCCCCTCGTACACCGCATCGGCCTGCTCCCGATCGCCCCCGAACCGAACCAGCGAAAACTCCGTCTCGACCATGCCGGGGGCGACCTCGCTGACCCGAATCGGCCTGCCCAGCAGCTCGAGCCGCAGCGTCTCCGCGATGGCGTGCGCGGCGTGCTTCGCCGCGGTGTAGCCGCCCCCGCCCGGATACACCTCGACCCCGGCGACCGAGCCGACGATGACGACCTGTCCGTTTCCGCTCCGCTCGAGCGCGGGCAGCAGGGCCTTGGTCATCCTGATCACGCCCATCACATTCGTCTCGTACATGCGGTCCCAGTTCTCCTCATCCGCCTCGGCCACGGGCTCGAGCCCGAGCGCGCCTCCGGCGTTGTTGATCAGGACAGAGGCATCCGGCAGCGCTTCTGCGACCTCTGCAACCGAATCCGGATCGGTCACGTCGAGGCGCATGGCGCGCCCGCCCACCTCGCGGGCGATCTCCTCGCAGCGCTCGAGACGCCTGGCCGCGGCGACCACCTCGAAGCCGGCGGCGGCGAGCGAGCGGACGGTGGCCGCTCCGATCCCGCTGCTCGCCCCGGTGACCAGGGCGGTTCTGCCGTTCGGGCTCACCGCCCGCACGTTACCCACGAAGTGGAGCGGCGATTCTTGCCGCGGCCGCCTCGATCTCCTCGAGGGTGCCCGCTTCGGCGACCGAGGCGAGCCCGAACCGCGCGATCAGATCGCGAGCCAGCGCGACCTGGCCGACGATTGCGTGCAGCGGCACACCTGCGGCTCGGCAGCGCCGGGCGATCTCGCCGGTCAGTTTGCCCTCCAGGCTCTGATCGTCCAGTCGCCCCTCGCCGGTGATCACCGCGTCGGCTTCCTCCAGCCGGCGGTCGAAGCCCAGCACACCGAGGACGAAAGTCGCCCCCGGCACGAGGTGCGCGCCGAACGCCGCCCAGAGACCACCCGAGAGCCCTCCGGCCGCGCCGGTCATCGCCCGCTCGCGAGGATCCCGGGGCAGAGCGCCGGCCATGGCAACGAGCCTCCGAGTGAGCTCCTCCACCTGTTCGGGAGAGGCGCCCTTCTGCGCGGCGAACACCTCGGCGGCGCGCTCGAAGGGCACCGTGGTGTCGCAGAGCACCTCGAGCTTGGCGTCTCGCAGGCCGCCCGCGGCCTCGATCGCGTCGATGGCCCCCCTGCCTCCGTCGGTCGTCGCGCTGCCGCCCGCGGCCACCAGGATCCGGTCGGCGCCCGCTTCGATCGCCGCGGCGATCAGCTCCCCCGTCCCGGCGCTGCTGGCGGCGATCGGATCGCGCTCGGCGGGTTCGACCCGGCCGAGCCCCGAGGCCGCCGCGGTCTCCACCACGGCGCTCCTCCGCTCTGGAATCACTGCGAATCTCGCCTGGATCGGGCGCCCGAGTGGATCGTGCGCGGCGGCGGTGCGCAGCTCGCCCCCCAGGGCGGAGACGAGGATCTCGGCCGTCCCCTCACCGCCGTCGGCGGCGGGAGAGAGGTCGGCCTGGGCGCCCGCGCTCCTGACCCCCGTCCCGATCGCCTCGGCGACCTGCGTGGCGCCGAGCGTGCCTTTGAACGCGTCGGGCGCTACGAGAAAGCTAGGCGTAGAGAGCCTCGATGTCCTGCTCGTACTTGTCGGCGACCACGTTGCGCTTCACCTTCATGGTCGGGGTCAGTTCGCCGGTCTCCTGAGAGAGGTCGTGCGGCAGGATCTCGAACTTCTTCACCTGCTCGACCCGGGCGAACTTCTCATTGACCTTGTCGAGGTGCTCCTGGATGAGCGCCCTCACGCCCTCGTGGCGCCTCAGGTCTTCCAGATCGGTCGGCCAGCCATTCTCCTCGGCGAGCTTCGCGCACTCCTCCATGTCGAGCGTGATCAGCGCGACCAGGTACGGCCGCCGATCGCCGATCACGACGCACTGAGAGACGTACGGGCTCTGCTTGATCTCGGCCTCGAGGTTCGCCGGGGTGATGTTCTTCCCGCCCGCGGTGATGATGATGTCCTTCTTGCGTCCGGTGATCGAGAGATAACCGTCCTCGTCCAGCTCTCCAATGTCGCCGGTGTGCAGCCAGCCATCCTCGAGCGCCTCCCGGGTCGCCTCCTCGTTCTTGTAGTAGCCCTGAAAGATGTTCGGGCCCTTGACCAGGATCTCGCCGTCGTCGGCGATCCTGATCTCGTCGCCCTTGAACGCCCGTCCGACCTTGCCGAACTTGAAGGCGTGGGGCCGCGCCACCGTCGCCGCGGTCGAGGTCTCCGTCATGCCCCATCCCTCGAGGATCAGAACGCCGGCCGCGTCGAAGAAGCGCAGGATCTCCGGATTGATCGGGGCGGCGCCCGTGACGCAGTTCTTGATCCGTCCCCCGAACAGGCCGCGGATCTTGGACAGCACCTGCCTGTCGGCGATCTCGTACTGCTTGCGCAGCAGGAAGCCGGTCGGCTTGCCGGCGCGCTCGCGCTCGCGAACCCGCTGGCCGACGCTGATCGCCCAGTTGAAGACGAGCTTCTTGAGACCGCCGGACTTCTCCACCTCGCTCGTCGCGGCGGTGTAGATCTTCTCGAAGATCCGCGGCACCGACGGGAAGTAGTCGGGCTTGACCTCGGCAAGGTTGGGAATGATCTTCAACGGGTCGCGCTCCCAGTAGGCGATGTTGCCGCCCAGGTCGAAGCTCAGGAGCTGGATCAGCAGGGCGAACGAGTGGGCTAAGGGGAGGAAGAGATAGGTGGTCGTGTTCCGCTCGAGGACGCTCTCATCGAGCGCCATGGTCACCATCGAGCGGTAATTGCCGTGAGAGATGACGCAGCCCTTCGGCGGGCCGGTCGTCCCTGACGTGTAGATGAACGTGGAGATGTCATCCGGGGTGACCGACTGCCAACGCTGCTCCCATTCAGAATCCGACCGTGACTGCCCGGCCTCGACGAGCTCGTCCATGGAAATCGCGCTGCCGCCGGAGCCCTCCATGCGGATCACGTGCTCGAGCTTGGGAACCCGATCGCGGATCTCGTCGATTTTTGCCAGCTGCTCCGAGTCCTCGACGATCACCGCCTTGGCGTCGGAGTTCTCGATCACGTACTGGCACTCGTCGGGGGAGTTGGTCTGGTAGATCGGCACGACCACGGCGCCGACGCTGAGCGCCGCGAAGTCGAAGTAGGTCCACTCGGGGCGGGTATTGGCGAGGATGGAGACCTTGTCGCCCTTCTCGATCCCCAGCTCCATCAGGCCGAGCGCGAGACGGCGAACGATGTCTCCAACCTCGCGATAGGT
Source organism: uncultured Solirubrobacterales bacterium (assembly GCA_963801055.1). Taxonomy (GTDB): domain Bacteria; phylum Actinomycetota; class Thermoleophilia; order Solirubrobacterales; family 70-9; genus DASUPK01. The sequence goes on from CAWDDE010000006.1 coordinate 327,161, forward strand.
CTTCGACACCCACTCGCCGGAGGAATCCTTGTAGGTGACGGCCTTCAGGTCGCCGTGTCGCTCGGCGGCGCGCGGCGCGAGGTCGGCACAGGTCTTGCTCTGCGTACTGGACTCCGCGGCACTGCCCGCGGCCGCGACGGTCGCTGTCTCCATCTCTCCTTGATTCCTTTGGTGCGAGGGTACGCCGCGGCCGGAGACCAGGCGCAACCCGTTTATGTTGGTTGCCGCCTATCGCGGCCGGAGGACGGAGTGTATTAGGAGGCTGGCTGTGCAGCCAAAGTGACGCTGGTCGCGTCTACGCGGTGGCCTGCTTGTTCTGAGCCTGGAACGCCCGGAGCGAGGATTCGAAGAGAGTCCTGTCGATTCGACCCTTGAGGACCGGCACATTCATCTCGATGCACTTGGTCAGCACATCGCGCCGCTTCATGTGCAGCTCCTCGGCGAGCTCGGTGGGCGTCAGGTGAACGGACATATGAGCCACTCCTCTCCTCGTGAACGCCGGATACCGATGTATATCGCTTCACGGCGACGTGTCAATCTTTTTTGTGCAAGTTGCGGGGGTTTTGGATGGCTTCGTCCCTAAATGGGGTTCGGGACGTCGATGAACTCCTGGTCGAGGGCGAAGCGTTCCGCGACCAGCTCTCCGAGGCGCCGGATGCCGAAGGTCTCGGTCGCGTAATGGCCCCCGGCGAGAAAGTGGACTCCATACTCGCGGGCCTCTCCCATCACGGGCTCGGTTGGCTCGCCGGTGATCAGGGCGTCGAGCCCCAGCGGTCCGGCCTCGTGGATCGCGAAGCCCCCACCGCCTGAGACGATGCCGACGCTCGAGATCCGCTGCGGCCCGGCGTCGAAGACGAGCGGCTCACGCCCGACCGCCTCCGCGAGCCGCCGCCGGAGCTCGGCGAGATCGATCGGCTCGGCGGATCGGCCGATCAGGCCGACGGCCGATCCCTTCGCCTCGCCGAAGGGGCGCTCGTCCGGCGTCAGTCCGAGCGCATCACGGAGGAGCGCATTGTTCCCGATCTCTGGATGGGCGTCGAGCGGCAGGTGGTAGGCGACCAGCGAGACGCCGGCGCAGAGGAGGGCCCGCAGCCGCGCCGCCATTGGTGTCGATAGCGGCGTCGCCTCTGAGCCCCAGAGCAGTCCATGGTGGGTGAGGACGAGCTGAGCGCCTGATTCGATCGCGGTCTCGAGCAGCTCGAGGTTGGCAGAGACGCCGGTGGCTAACTTGTCCACCTCCTCCGCACCCGGCACCTGGAGGCCGTTCGGCCCGTAGTCATCGAAGGAGGCGCTGTCGAGGAGCTCGTCGCAGAAGGCGATGATCTCGTCGAGCGACGCCACCGGCTCAGCCTAATGGTGCGCCTCTACCATGCCGAGCCCCGTGGCAGAGGATCCACCCCGCAGACGCCCCCGGCTCGTCGGGCTGGTCGTGCTGGCGGCGTGCCTGGGCCTGCTCGGCTTTGCGATTGTCAGCCTCTCGGTCGGCACGGGCGACTCCGGGCAGATCAAGATCACGGGGGCCGAGGAGACGCAGAGCCTTCTCGGAGGGATCCAGCAGGACGGTGCCCGCTTGGGCCCGGGGGATTCCCCCGTGACGGTCCAGGTCTTCAGCGATCTGCAGTGCGACCCGTGCTCCGAGTGGTATCGCGACGTCGTCGTGCCGCTGATCCGCGGGCCCGTGCGGGAGGGAGATATCCAGATGATCTTCCACCACTTCCCGATGACCGAATCCGGCTTCGGGCTGGCCTCCTACGGGGCGGTCGCCGCCGCCAAGCAGGACTACGAGTGGCAGTTCATCCAGCTCTTCTACGCGAACCAGGAGGAGGCGAAGAAGCGCGGGGCCACCCAGGAGTTCCTGGACAACGTCGCCCGCGGCGATCCTCAACTTCAACGTCGAGCAGTGGCAGCAGGACGAGCAGGACGACGACGTTCAGCGAACGCTTGAGGAGGACGACAACCTCTCGGCCGAGCGTCGGCTGCCCGCCCAGCCAGCCGTGGTCGTGGGCGGGCCGAACGGCACCGAGCAGCTGATCGAGTCGCCGTCCCTCGAGGAGGTCACCTCGGCGATCTCGCAGGTGAGCTGACCGGTCGGTGTTCGGGGCGTGACGCGCAAGCGCGCCCTGATCGCGTCCCCCTGGCGTTGAAAAGGCGAAGCCGGCGTCGCTGAGGCGCGGTATTCTTGCGTGCTGGGTAGTTGCATGAGGAATTGGGGCCATCAGACGCGAGTCCGCCCTGGGTCGCGTGTCCGGCTTGAGCCTGGATCGCATCGCACCCCGCACGACGGCGTCTGCATCGTCGAGCTCGCCTCCATCGTGGGCGGTGAGCGATTCTCCGACCGTCCTCGCTGCGTCTGCCCAGTGCTCGCCGCCTTCCTGCGCGGCTGGAACGACCGGGCGAGCTATGCGGACCGCCAGCGCCTCGAGCCGTATGCCGCAGTGGTCGTGGGCACCGGGGGATCCCGCACGATCAGCCGGATCCGGCGCGACATCTGCCTGAGCTGGGCGGGCGCTGACCTCGACCGGGGAGCGCTCCGCCGGGTTGCCGGGCGCCTCAGGATGCGGGCGCGGATCGCCTGGACCGTGGGCGTCTGGCCGTCGATCAGGCTGTGGGAGGGTGCCGGTGCCTATGCGGCCCGGGTGTGCATCGCGCGGGGCGGAACCGATGAGGCGTTCGCTCTGCTCGATCTCCTGCTCGGCGTCGGGTCGTCACCCACAGCGAACTCGTCGAATGGCAACGGAAGCGGCAACGGCAATAGGAACGACCATCGCGCGGATGAGCTCGCGATCAGGGCGGGGATCATCGCCCGCGAGCGCGGTAACCCGGAGGAAGCTAGAACCCCCGCCGCTCGCGGATCCGGTTCAGTGACCGCCGCAGATGGGGATCGCCCCCCCGATTCGCGAGCCCGGCCGCGAGACGCACGTTCCTCACGGTGAAGATCGCGACCAGGGCGCAGACCACCGCAGTGAGGGCTGCGACCTGCCCGGGCGGGATCGTCGCGAGCGCGACGAAGAAGACGTAGAGCACGATCGTCCCGATCACGACGATCCAGAAAGACAAACGCAGGCGACGCATCACTCCCATGAGACCGGGATCCAGCGTACCGGACGCGGCTGACCCGTCGGCGCGTCGGGCGCTGCCGGTGTGGAGTGCGTCGTTCGGCGACGCGTTCGACCCGCGGGTTCGCCCCGCCCCGGTTGGCTAACCTGCGCCCCAGACCGGGGAGGGACGGAATCAAATGGAGGGCTGTTTGGAGCGCTGGCCCGCGAGCAGAGTCAACCAAACCCGTGCCTGGTGGCTGACCGCCGCCGTAGCCGTGCTCGGCCTCGGCATGGCCGCGGCCGCGCCCGCGCATGCCTCCGTGACGATCGGCCAGCTTCCCACGGCGGCGCCGTCGCCCCGCTGCACGGTCGATGCCGATTACCTGCAGCCCAGCGTTACGGGAGGCAACCTCTACATAGCCCGCCAGGCTGGGACGATCACCTCCTGGTCGACCAACTCCTTCAACTCCGGGGCGACGTACGTGTTCAAAGTCTTTCGCAGGACGGGCGACCCCGATGTCTTCCAGGTCATCGCCCACTCCGAGCCCCACTCTCTGCTGCCTGGGCTGAACACCGTCCCGGTCAGCATCCCGGTCAGGTCCGGTGACATGATCGGCATCAACGAGAGCGGAGCCCCGAACTCCTGCACCTTCGTGATGCCCGGAGACTCGGTCCTCAGCCACCCCGGGGACCTCTCCGATGGCGCTGCGGGCGAATTCAGCGCCGTGGACGATGTTCGCCTCAACCTCTCCGCCGTACTCGTCCCCTCCAACGAATTCACGCTCGGGACCGTGACGCGTGACCGCCGCCGCGGATCAGCCAGCCTGACTGCCTACGTCTCCAATCCCGGTCTGGTGACGATCTCCGGCAAGGGCCTGAAGCGCCAGGTTGCGAAGACCGTCGCCGTGCCGGGGCCCGTCCCCTTCCAGATCGCCTCGGCCGGAAGCTTCAAGCGCAGACTCGAACGGAAGGGCAAGGTGGCCGTCAACCCGACAGTCACCTTCTACCCCGCCGGCGGGGACCCGGCCAGCAAGTCGATCACGGTCAGGCTGAGAATGCGCAGACACCCGCAACTCGT
>CAWDDE010000007.1:0-129187 GCA_963801055.1 uncultured Solirubrobacterales bacterium
CAAGGGTAGGCCCGCGCTAACCTTTGGTCAGTTCATTCGCTTGCCGCGAGGGCCCAAATATCACAGGGCACCGGGGAAGCGAACATCCAACGTAAGGAGCGGCCCGCCGTGCTGGAGCTTCCTACCGTCAACGAACTTCCGGCCAAGCTGAGCGATCAGGAGATCGCGACCCTGAGCGACGAGGTCAAGGCGCTCGCCGCCGAGCGCGACGCGGTGATCCTCGCCCACAACTACCAGCTGCCCGAGCTGCAGGACGTCGCCGACTTTGTGGGCGACTCCCTCGGCCTCTCTCGTCAGGCCGCGACGACCGACGCACAGGTGATCGAATTCTGCGGCGTCCACTTCATGGCCGAGACGGCCTCGGTCCTCTGTCCCGACAAGACCGTCCTGATCGCGGACCTCGGCGCGGGCTGCTCGCTGTCGGAGTCGATCAATGCCGACCAGCTCCGTACCTGGAAGGCCGAGCACCCCGGCGCGGTGGTGGTCATGTACGTCAACACCTCGGCCGCGGTGAAGGCCGAGACCGACTACTGCTGCACCTCGGGCAACGCGGTGCAGGTCGTCGAGCACATCCTCCGCGAGCACGGGCCAAATACCGAGATCCTCTTCGGCCCCGACATGTGGCTCGGCGCATTCGTCGAGCGCGAGACCGGGATCAAGGACGACCCGGAGCGGCGCGCTCGCTTTCACATCTGGGACGGTGAGTGCCACGTCCACGCTGGCATCCGACCGGCCGACATCAAAACCGTCCGGGACGAGCATCCGAACGCCGACTTCTTGATCCACCCCGAGTGCGGCTGCGCCACTCAGGCGATGGAGTACGTCGCCTCCGGGGACATCGACCCGAATGGGGTCCAGATGCTCTCCACCGGCGGAATGCTCAACTACATGGAGGAGCACCCCAAGGGCGAGTACATAGTCGCGACCGAGAACGGGATGCTGTATCCGCTCCAGCAGGCCGCGCCCCAGGCCAAGCTGATCGAGGCCAACCGGATGGCCTTCTGCAAGTACATGAAGATGATCACGCTGCCGAAGGTCCGCGACTCTCTGCGGGACTTCCGCTACGAGGTCAAGGTCCCACCGGAGATCGCGGCGCGCGCCACATTGCCGATCGAGCGCATGGTCGCGATCGGATAGTCACCTACGCAACTTTCAGCGAGCTCGGAGGCTCAGGTCACAGGGCTGGCTGACCCGCCCCCGCCCGCGCTAATGCTAGGTTGCGCGCGGAGGGATGTTGGAGATCGTTCTCCGGGTCGGGCTTGGCATCGTGCTCGCGGGCGCCGCGCTCGCGAAGCTTGCCGCGCCGAGCGAGAGCATCGCGGGCCTGTCGAGCTTCGGGTTCGAGGACGTGCGGCTGCGCCCGATCGCCTGGGCCGGGCTGATCGCCGTCGAGTTGGCCCTTGCGGTCGCGGTAGTGCTCGGGTCGGACGCCGCGGCCTACACCGCGGCGGGCCTGATGGCGATGTTCGCCGCTCTCACGGTGGCCGCGCTGCTTCGCGGCCGGGCGGGGGCGCCGTGCGCCTGCTTCGGTCCTCACTCCACCGTCTCCTGGCTCGGGGTGCTCAGGAACGTTGCTCTCGCGGCGGGCTTCGCCCTGATCCCGCTGATCGACTCGATCTCGATCGGCACCCAGGGGTGGCTGGCGATCGGCCTCGGCGTCGCGCTGCTCGCGTCTGGCGCCCTTGCGATCGCCCTGCTGGCCCTGGCCCGCGAGGTGGGCATGCTGCGCCTCCAGCTCGGGACGTCGGGCGCCCTCGAGATCGCTGGGGAGGGTCCGGAGGTCGGCTCGCGCGCGACGAACCTCGCTGAACGCATCGGGCGGAACGGGGCCGACCTGGGCCTCGCCGTGTTCACCTCCGAGGGCTGTCGAATCTGCCAGACCCTCGCCCCGGCAATCGACAATGTCGCCAAGGATCCGCGCGTCGCGGTCGCTGTCTTCGACGAGGTCGCGGAGGCGGAGCTCTGGCGCAGCCTGGAGATCCCCGGCAGCCCGTTTGCCCTCGCCCTCGACCGCAAGGGCACCGTGCTGGCCAAGGGGACGTTCAACAGCCTGGCGCAACTCGAGAGCGTGCTGGCAACGGCGGAGCGGCGGGGGCAACCGGTCGGTGCCTGAGCACCTCGATCGGATCAGCGACTCGCTGGCCCGCGGTAGCTCGCGGCGAGGGTTTTTGGCGCGCGTGGGTGGCGCGTTGATGGCGATCACCGCGGCGCGAACCGTCGGGACGCTGATCGAGCCCGGTGAGTCCGATGCTTTCCACTTCTGCGGTCACACCTTCACCACCGGGTCCTGTCCTCACCCAACGGGGTTGCCGCGGATCGACTCCCAGGGTTTCCCCCTGCGGGCGAGCGACGGGCATGCGATCGACGACATCGGCCGGCCGGTGAACGACGCCGGTCAGCCGGTCGACGACGACGGGCAGCTCCTGCGGGCGCCTGACGGGCGTCCCCTGCCGCCGGCCCCCCGGACGCGCATCTGCGACCGAGTGCAGGACATCTACGGCATCCGGACATCGATCGACGGAGCCTGGTACCGCTGCTGCGGAGGCAAGGTCCGCAAGCTTGTCGACTGCTGTTCCTCCAACAACTCCCGCATCAACGGCGATGCGGCGTTGACCGGCTACTGCTTCGGCGGCCGCAAGGTGTTCTGTGTCCAGTACTACGACACGCGGGTGCCGTGCTGATGTCCCCCCTTGAGATCGCTCTCGGGATCGCTGCGCTGCTGGTCGGCGCGACCGGGACATTCTCGCCCTGCGGGCTGTCGGTGATCGACACCATCGGCCCCACTGGCCACACGGGCGGCAGGCGGACGACCGTCGCCGCGTGCGCGGCCTTCCTGCCCGGCGCCGTCATCGGCGGACTGCTCACCTTCGGGTCGCTCGCCGCGTTCGGAGAGCTGCTGCACGGGGCCGGTGGGCGAGCGGGGTATCTGGCGGCGGCCGCGATCGCGCTGCTCGCCGCGGCGCTCGAGGTGAGCGGGACCAGGATCGTGCCGCAGATCCGGCGGCAGCTGCCGGAGCACTGGCGCCGGGTCATGCCGATGCCGGTGGCGGCCGTCCTCTATGGGGTCTTGCTGGGGATCGGGTTCACCACCTTCGTGCTCTCGTTCGGAGTCTGGGCCCTGGCGGGGGTAAGCCTGGCCGTTGGGGATCCCTCCATTGGTCTGCTGATCGGCGGGGCCTTCGGCCTCGGACGCGCGCTCCCGATCCTCGTCCTCGCCCCGGCGGCGGGTGGCCGCGTCGGTATCCGCGCCACCGAGCTGATGTGTGAGCGGCCGGGCGTCTACCTCGGCCTGCGCCGCGGCGATGCAGCCGCGCTCGTTGCGGCGGCCCTGGCCCTGATCGTTGTCCCGGGCAGTGCCGGCGCCCAGGGTCCGAACATCGCGCAAGCGACCGACCCGTCCGCCACGGCCGATGCACTCCTCTTCCAGAGGTTGGGCGGCCCGGCCGTGGTCAGCCGGGGCGGCGTGGAGATCCCGCTGCCCGGCAGCGACCCGGCGATCGGCGGCCGTTATGTCGCAACCGTGGTGGGGGACGCCGTCCAGCTATTCGACCGGAGCACGCTCGCGCCGATCGCGCAGATCCCCGCACCGGGCGCGGACGCCATCGCCATCTCGGACACGTGGCTTGCCTATCGGGCCTCAGCCAACGGGGGCGACGCCATCTATACCCGGAACATCGGCAAACCGGCCGCACCGGCAGCGCCGTCCCGGGTTGCCTCCGCCGGCGGCGCCGATCAGCTCAGCCGCCCGGCGGTCGACGGCAGCATCCTCCTGTACGCGAGCGCCACGCCGGGAGGGAGCCGCGTGGTTCAGCGGATCATGGGAACCGGCAAGCACCGGGCGCTGGTGCGATCGCCGAGGCTGCTCCTGTTCGACCCGGCAATCAATGGCCGCTCGTTCGTCTACGTGCGCACCGACGCGCGCCGCAGCCGGCTGATGGTCCGCCGCCGGCACGCCCACGGATTCGGCGAGGTGCTTTTCTCGCTCGCCCGCTCGCGAGGACAGCTCTGGTCGGATGCGCTCACCGGCTCGGTCGCCTATGCGACTGTGCTGCAGCCGAGTGCCCGAAACGCGGACGCCTCGATCGTCGGCGTCAGCCGTCGCCACCCGAAGCGCCTGCGTCAGCACGGGCCGCGCGGCGGCGGCAACCACCGGTTCTAGCCTCAGCCGCATTCCAATGCGGTTTGCGGGCCGGATTGCAACCATTTTGCAACCCGGACACGAAAGAGCCCGCCACACCTTCCGAGCTGCGATGGGCCTGCCCTACTCCCGCAGCCCGGCGGCTTCGACGGCCTCGGCATGGCTGAGGTAATTCCTCGCCCGAACCACGCGTCCATCTTCCAGCTCGTAGACATGGCCGGCGGTCGCGGCCGACGCTATAACGCCGCCCGCACCGCCTCCATGTCGTCGGTGGCGACGACGAGCCCGCGGTGTCTCATCGGTCCCGTTCCAGGCCGCCCTATCTCACTTGCACCTTGCGTGATCCCGCCAAAGGTCGTGTAGGCGAGCTCGATGTTGACGCCGGCGTCGCCGAGCGCGCGCGCCAGGTGGCCCAGCGTGCCGGGCCGATCCTCGACGTCGATCACGAGCACCTCGCGCTCGTCGGCAACGCCGAGGCCGGCGTCCTCGAGCGCCTGGCGCGCGGCGCCGACATCGTCGTCGTCGAACAGGAGATGGATCACACTGCGACCCTCGCCCCTAAACCCGGCCATGCCCTGGATGTTGACCCGGGCCGCGCCCGTCGCCTCGCCGAGCGCCGCGAGCTCACCGGGCTCGTCCTTGATTATCACCGTCACGTCCTTGGACATCTCCTCGTCTCCCTTCCCCGCCCCGGTACGTTCTCGCCGCGGGAGCCATGTTCTCCTGCGACATCGCCCGCTCAGTATCCCGCGCGCGCGTTGCCCATAGGGGTCTCAACCTGGAAAGCCGCCGGATGACTGGGAGGGCAAGTAGTCCAGGTGCGCCTACTCCCGCAGCCCGGCGGCTTCGGAGGGCTCGGATTATTTGACCGTGTAGATCGGCGAGCGGTCGCCGCTACACACGAACCCATCGCCCACCTTGGGCGACACCGTGGCATACACGTGCAACCCAGCCTTCGCTTGGACCGAAATGCCCCAGTTTCTTTCATCCATCAACACGACCTTGGCAACGCCGAGCTTGCGATCCGCCCCGGGCCGCTGCTTGAACAGGGTCACCCGTCGCCCAACCTCGCACTTCTTCCTGTCGCCTGAAACCACGTGGCCGTGGATAAGCGCGTGGCCCCGGGACCCTTGGTCCTGGGTGATCGTCAGCTTCGTGTTGTACGTGGCCGCCAACGCCGTCTGCGCAGCGAGCGCCATCACGCCGGCGGCAGCCACGCCGATCACAATCGCGAATCGCCTACCCATCCCGTGCTTCTTCTTCGTCTGAGCCCTCATCTCGGGCCTCCTTCGAGTCGTGGCGTCGGACCTCCCAACGAGTCGAGGCTCCGGTGCCTGTTTGACGGCCAGAAGCCTCCGACACGGCGGTATACGCTCGGTACACACGGGCCGGGCCAGGCGTGGTTTAGGCGTGCGAAGGGGCGAACCGTCAGCCCGAGGCGCCGCCGAGCGCGGTTGCCACGCGCTCTGCGGCGATCTCGTCGGACTGTGGCAGCAAATGGCTGTACAGCGCGGCGACCGAGCGCCGCGACCAGGACCCCGACTACCGACCCTCGAGGCACCGCCGCTAGGCGACTGCAGCCGAGGCGGCGAGGGACAACTAAGGGTCGGCGGTTGTTGTGTGTGTGTGTGTGTGCGCGCCTCCTCACTTCCGTGCGCCTCCTCACTTCCGTCCCTCCCCCCACGGCATAGGCTCGGCTTCGCCTCGGTTCGACGTTTTCTTATCCCCCTGTGCGTCGGGCCGGGGTTTCCTCCGCTAGCTCCTTCATCCTCAACTAAAGTGCCGACGCGCCCCGGGAGAAGAGAGGACGCGCCGGCGTCTCTTCGAGTGTAGTCCCGTCCATTTCCGCCCTCGGAGGGGAGGGTCGCAGGCGCGGATCGCGGATGCTGGAAACCGCCGAATGCCTCAGCGCAAAGAAAACCCAGTTTTCCGATGGGGAATCCGGGAAGGCTGCGATGATCCGAACCCGTGTTATCGGAGCCGCTCGGAGAGGGCTGGCGAATCGCACCCGACGGGGAGCCGCGAACCGCACGCCGTTGCTCTTGTCCGCGACCGCTCCTCGACACGGACGTCGACGGCTGGACACTCTGCCTGCTGTGCGGTCGCGAGCCCTCGATCCGCTTACCAGTCTCCGTGAGCCGGAATGGCACGGGGCGGGTGCCCGCCGCCCGGTCGAACGGTGCGGTGTCGCACCCGCTCCCGGCCTGGGCTCGGCCCGCGCCGGCGGCGGTGCAGCTCGCGCTCTTCTGACTGCAACCCAATTGCAACCACGCGGCGCCGGAATGGGCGGAATCGGGGGTATTCGGGACTATCGCCGCGAGTCCCGATTCCCGTGATTAGCAGGAGATTCCGGAACCGAGACCACCAGCGACTACGGCGCCACCATAACCACCGGTTCTAGCTACCAGCCAACAGGAGGCGCGAATGCTCGCAGCGGCGGCTCGGCGTAGCCGACCGCCCGATAGAGCGTCGCGCTCGGCTTGGCCAGCAGCCAGCGGCCGCCGAGGCGCTCGAGGTAGATCACGTCGTCCTCGACGGAGACGTATTTGCGATCCGAGAAATGGTGGGTGACCGTCGCGCTCACCCGGGCGCGATCCTCGCCCAGGTTCTCGGTTTTCACCTCCACAAGGGAGGTGCGGCGCCAGGCCGGGGCCCCGTCTCGCGGCCGGGTGCCGATCGACGCCCGCAGCGACGGGCGGCAGCCTCCGCGCGGCGTCGGCAGCTCGTTCGGATCCATAGCGCCAGGGACGAGGAGGGCGCAGACCCGAGCGGCGTCGTGTCGGTCGAGCGCCCGGATGTAGTCGCTCACCACCGAGGCTACGGCGGAGCGGTCGGCGGTTGGCAACTCACCGGTGGAGGCCGGGCCCTGCGCCTCGGCCTCGGGGGTCGCCTCGGTCGCGGCCGGGCCCTCGGTCTCCTCCTCCGCGGCCTCCGCGGAGTCGGTGGGTCCTACCGAGCCGGGTGGGAGGTTTCCCGCGACCTCACCGCTCCCGGTGACCGTGGCCCCGGGCGTCGTCTTGGCCGAGGTGTCCTCGCCGCCCGACCCACCGCCGCAGCCCGCCAGAGCCAGCGCCAGTAGAGCAGTCGAGATCGCCGCCTTCGTCATGGCGCAGAGGCTAGGGGTACGCCCCTGACCGGACGGCGCCTCGCCGTGGTGGGTTTCCGTCGGCGCGGATTCATACGCTCCAACCGAGTGCCGCCCGCTGCTACCCTCGCCGCCCGGTCCTGAGTCGATTGCGACCCGAGCCCGCTGCCCCGAACGACCAGGCGAAAGATGAGCCGCCGATGGCGCACCTGAAGCCCGTCCCAGACCCCGAGCCCGAGCCCTCGACCAAGGCGGGGGGCAAGCCCTCGATTGCCGCGCTCGAGCGCTACGCCACCGTCCTGCGCATCCACTGCGTCCGCATGCTCGCGGTCGCCAAGTCCGGTCACCTCGACAGCTCGCTCTCGGCGGCCGACATCGTCGCCGCTCTCTACTACCGCGTCCTGCGCCACGACCCCTCCAACCCGAACTGGCCCGAGCGCGACCGTTTCGTCCTCTCCAAGGGCCACGCGGCCCCGATCCAGTACGCCGCGCTCGCCGAGCACGGCTACTTCCCCGCCGACGACCTGATGGGCCTCCGGCAGATCGGCTCGCATCTCCAGGGCCACCCGGACATGACCCGGACCCGGGGAATCGAGGTTTCCACCGGCTCGCTCGGGCAGGGCCTCTCGATGAGCGTCGGCATCTGCCTGGCGCTGCGGCTCGACGGCCTCGCCGAGACCTCCCAGGTCTTCACCCTGATGTCCGACGGCGACTGCCAGGAGGGCGAGAGCTGGGAGGGCGCGATGGCCGCCGCCCACTTCGACCTCCCCAACCTGACCGCGATCGTCGACTACAACCACCTGCAGACCGACGGAACCACCGAGGAGGTCATGGACACCGGCGACGTCCGGGCCAAGTTCGAGTCCTTCGGCTGGGACGCGGTCGAGATCGACGGACACGACATGAGCGCGATCGTCGAGGCACTCGAGCGCAGCCGCACGCTCGATAGCCCCGCCGCCATCGTCTGCCAGACGAGGAAGGGCCGTGGGGTCTCGTTCATGGAGGATCGCTTCGGCTTTCACGGCAAGCCGCCGACCCAGGAACAGGCCGAGCAGGCGATGGAAGAGCTCGAGGCGACCTACGCCGACCAGACCAAGGCGCTCGATGGGAGGGGCTGATGGCGAGCGAGCTGATCGACGCGGCTGAGCCGCAGAGCGAGTCGATCGCCACCCGGCAGGCCTACGGCGACGCTCTCGTCGCTCTCGGCGAGGCCTACCCCGAGGTCGTCGCGCTCGACGCCGACCTCGCCGTCTCGACGCAGTCGATGAAGTTCGGCAAGCAGTTCCCCGAGCGCTTCTTCAACGTCGGCGCCGCGGAGGCGAACATGATGTCGATGTCCTGCGGCCTTGCCGCCACCGGCAAGGTTCCCTACGCCTCGACCTTCGCGATCTTCGCCACCTCCCGCTCCTACGACCAGGTACGGCTTGGGATCGCGCACAACGGGCTCAAAGTCAGGATCGGCGCGTCGCACGGCGGCGTCTCGCTCGGCGAGGACGGCGCCTCGCACCAGATGATCGAGGACATGGCGCTGATGCGGGCGATGCCGCGGATGCAGGTCGTCGTGCCGGCGGACTACAACCAGGCCTACACGGCGGTGATCGAGTCCTACGAGCGCTTCGACGGCCCGATGTACATGCGCTTCGGCCGCCCGAAGACCCCGATCGTCTACCGGGACATCCCCGAGACCCTCGGGACCGGCGTGGAGGTCCTCCGCGAGGGCAAGGACATCTCGATCTTCGTCTGCGGCCACATGGTCTGGCGGGGGCTGGAGGCGGCCGAGACGCTGGAGCGCGAGGACGGGGTGGAGGCCGAGGTCGTCAACGTCTCGATCGTCAAGCCGATCGACTCGCAGAGCGTGCTCAGCTCGCTCGCCAAGACTGGCGTGGCGGTGACCGCGGAGGAGCACCGAGTGGTCGGTGGCCTCGGCGACGCGATCCGCCAGGTCGCAGCCGAGCAGCATCCGGTCCCGATCTTCGCGCTCGGCATGCACGACGAGTTCGGCGTCTCTGGAACGGCGGAGGCCTGCATGGAGCACTTCGGCCTCACGGCCAGCGGGATCGCCGACCTCGCCCGGGAGGCGCTGCTGAAGAAGCCGATCGTGCAGCACCCGCCGATCCACGGCGGCCCCTGGTCCGACTAGTAGCGGAGCAGCGCGGCTACTCCGCCGTGAGCACGGAGCTTCTCCGCGGCATCATCCTCAACCGGAGTCACCTTGGCACTCGTGCGAAGCGCCCGTTCGACGATCTCGTCCTCGACGTCGGCCAGCTCGGCGTCGTTGGTGTCCGCGTCGAAGATCAGATGGTCGACACGGGCCTCGTTCAGACACCGCTGGACGTCGATCAGCCCGAGGGCGCCATGGCCGCCGGGAGTCTGTGCCGCCTCCGCTGCCCTCTCTACCAACGCAAGCTCGCGCTGCTGGTTGCCCTGGGCGACCGCCGCATTCACGCGCTCGAGCAGCCTGCCTCGCTCCTCCGAGATCACGTCTGCATCCTCTGCCAACTCGACTTCGGTGCCCTTCTCCGCCCCCTCGTTGAGCTCTCGGACATGTTCCGGATCGCCGAAGGCGATCAGCCGGCGCCAGCCGCGGTTGCGCGCCTCCTCGGCGGTAAGCCTGCCGGTCTCCTTAAGGAAGCGCGCCCGGTTGTGCTCGAGCCTCTGATCGAACTGGTCCCGCCCTGAGGCACTCGCTCCCTGGGTGCGCGCGAGGTTGGCGGGCTTTCGCGCCTTTCGCTCCCGCCAGTCGCGCATGAACATCACCGCCTCCCAGTCGTGGACCAGATCGAGTGCCCCGAGCTTCCACTCGTACAGGTGGACACGTTCGGCCGAGACCGCGATCGCTCCGATCGCGGCGCCCTCGCCGAGCAGCTTCAGCAGCGGGGTCAGACGGGGCCGATCCGCATAGCTGACCCTCGTTGGAAAGCCGTCCAGCTGAGCACCGCTCCAGATGTCGCGGGCCCGGCGCTCGGCAGCCTCGCAGAAGCCGATCTGGCAACGCCCCGAGGGCAACTCCTCCTCGTCGAAGCGGTCGAGCACGCGCTGCGCAGTAGCCGTCAGAGCGCGGCCGCGGTCGTGCCTGTCGTCGCCGGCCTCGACCGCCGACTTCAACTGCTTGCGCAGCTCGATCAGCCAGCCTTCGCTGCGGTCACCCGGGTCGATCCCGACGCAGACCGTGATCACTCCGAAATCGGGCCGCCAATCGAGCAGCTCGTCGATCGCCACGCCGGTTGGCAGCGCGGCTGCCGGCTCCATGGCACGCAGGCTACCCATGCCGCGGTCCGGGTAACCGGCCTAATCGAGCTTGAAGATCTCCGCCGACGAAGCGCGGCTCGTCGATGCTGGTGGTGCTGGCGAATCCGATCACGGTGCGCCCGGTGGCCCGCTCGATGGCGGCCCGGAAGCTCGCCTGGATCGCGTGCTGGTACTGACTGCCGGACCTGCACCACCGTCTCGTGCTTCCCGTGTTCGATCAGGAACTTCTCGTTCGGCAGCAGCTCCAGGTCGTCGAGCACGACGACGACGAAGTCCTCGCCGAAGAACGCCTTGGCCTGCCCGGCGCCCTTGCCGTAGGACTCCTCGTGAATCCGGAGGATCTCGCCGGATACCTCCTCGCGCACCTCCTCGGCGGAGGGAGGCCGTCGTCGCTCGCCGGCGCTCTCGGGATCGGCGGGGCCCTCCATGTCTTCCGGTCGATCGGGGATCGAAACCACCTCCTCGCGAAGTGGACTTGTCGGTTCCGACCCTCCGCCCACCCGCGCGAAACGGGCCGCGTCTGATCGTTCATGAATGGCCTGCCGAGCCTCAGTCGTCCGACCGCCGCCCGACGGCTACAGGCAGTGTACGCCCTGCGACGCCGCCCCGGAAACCCAGCACGGGCCGGCTTCAGGGGAGTAGCCTGACCAAGTGACCGACGGACAGCCGCGGCTCGGTGACGAGCTCGCGGAGGTGACGAAGGGCATGGTCTCCCTGCATCGCCGCTTCTACGGGAAGGGCCCGACCGAGGCGAAGACCTACGCGATCGACGACACCGTGATCTGCATCCTGGAGGGTGGGTTCACGACGGTCGAACGTACGTTGATCGACGAGAAGGATGTCTACGCGGTGCTCCAGGTACGTCGCAGCTTCCAGCGCGCCATCGAGCGTCAATTCACGGCGGTGATCGAGGAGGCGCTGGGCCGCAAGGTGATCGCCTAGATGAGTCAGATTCATGCGGACCCGGACCTCGCCGTCGAGCTCTTCATGCTCGAGCCACACGAAGCCGACCAATCGGAGTACCCTCGGAAGAGGCGGCGTGGCGTTCGCCGCACTGGAACCTGACCCATCAGGATGCCGCGCGCTCGTTGGGTCTCATCCGCAACTCTTCCCTTCGCGCACAACGCTTGATCAAAGAGGGGCGGCAACCAACCGGTTTGGAGGTTTGCCGTTTCCCCGCATGGAACAGACCACGGGCCAGCGCGTGGAGAGATGCTTGCCCAGATCTCGACGGGACTCGTGCAGCTCCATTCCCGGTACTACGGGAAGGGGCCGACGAAGGCGAAGACGCACATGGTGGACGACACCGTCGTCTGCGTCCTGCGCGGCGGATTCACGACGGTCGAGCGCACGCTACTCGACACCGGCGAGGTCGAGTCCGTCTACCAGATGCGCCGCAGCTTCCAGCAGGCGATGGAGGAGAACTTCCGTCTCATCGTCGAGCAGGCGACGGGCCGCAATGTGATCGCCTACATGAGCTCGATCCATGTCGACCCGGACCTGGCCGTCGAGCTGTTCGTGCTCGAGCCCGTCGAGGAGCCGGCTCGCACCGTCGCCGAACCCGAGTTGGCGGCAGAGCCGGCGAGCTAGGCGCCCGCGTCGGGACGGCCGTCCGGGCTCCCGGCCAGAGCCGCTACCGCCTGCTCACGATCGAAGAACACCGGCACGGGTCCGTCCGATCGACGATCCGCCGAGGACGTTCCCGAGCTGCTCGACCCAGCGGGCCTTCCACGTGCATTCGGGATCGTGCTCAGGTCGAGCTCGCCCGCGATCGCGACGATCGAGGTACCGTGCCAACGCCCTCGATTCGAACGCGAGCGGTCGGGTCGCTCCCCCTTGCAGGCGGGATGGAGCGGCCCCGCTAGACCGCTCCACCCGCTCGCCTGAACGCGCCATCCCCTAGTGGTGCGCAACTCCCCTGGGGTAGGGAGGCTTCGAAGTTCGAAGGTGCTTGGTGCAGATCGGGTTCACCAACTACTCCTCGGATCTGTTCATCCTTGAGCGTCGAGGAAACCCGACCCTCCCCCTGTAGGGCGTGCCTCCAAGCTTCTGGTTCGGAGTCGCGGCTGGCACCGCAGGCGGCGATTCCTCCAACCTCAGTGGGGTATTGTACGGCGACTCGCGCACGATTCATAGAACCGGGCAAGCAGAAGAGCTCTTTCAGAGATCCTGGTTTCCCGCTAGTTGCGCAGGAACGAGTCGCGGAGGGGGCGACTACGGGCCGGCGGACGAACTGCCGACCAATGAGATCGCCCAACTCTGACTTTCGACCCACCCCGCCGCCCAGCTGCGACGACCTGGCGGTGCGGCGTGACCCGGGGGATCCGCGGGGCGAAGACGTATCTCCGGTGCTATCGGACGCCACCGGAGTGCGGCAAAACGGCGACGGGCGGGGCCGAGCGGACGCCACTCGGCCCCGCCGTCGCTACCTCACCCACTGACCGAGCGGGGCCACCCGGGCTAAACGACCCCCGGCGCGACTAACGAGGACATCTCGTGTTGAATTGCGAACGAGAACTTGCGCTGGGCTGGGGGGTGTTCCCTACCCTGTGCAGCGCTGTGAGTCGCCGGCCGGGTATGCCGCCGTCCGTCTCGCAGCGCACGCTTTTTTGATGGCAAGGCGACAGACATCCGACCTCCTCCAGGCGCGTCCCCGCACCTCGCGGCGGCCCGAGCACGTCACCGAGCAACGACCCCGGCCGCCGGTCGTCGAGATGCGCCGGGTCACCAAGGTCTACCCCGGCGGCCACGTCGGGCTGGAACACGTCAGCCTGCGGGTCGATCGTGGCGAGTTCGTCTTCCTGGTCGGGCCGACGGGTTGCGGCAAGACGACTCTGATCAAGACGCTGCTCCGAGAGCTTCAGCCCACCGAGGGCGAGGTACTGATCGCCGGCCGGGACATCGGCTCGCTGCCCGACAAGAAGGTCCCGCAGCTGCGGCGTCGGATCGGGACCGTCTTTCAGGACTACAAGCTGCTGCCGAACCGCACGGTCTACGACAACGTCGCCTACGCGCTGCAAGTGATCGGGGCCTCTCGATCGGAGATTCGCAGGAAGGTCCCCGACGCCCTGCGCCTCGTGGGCCTCGCGGACAAGGTGAAGAACTACCCCGACCAGCTCTCCGGTGGAGAGCAGCAGCGCCTCTCGGTCGCCCGGGCTTTCGTCAACCACCCACCGCTCCTGCTGGCGGACGAGCCGACCGGCAACCTCGACCCCAACACCTCAATCGGGATCATGCAGGTGCTCTACCGGATCAACCGAACGGGCACCACCGTCTTGGTCGTCACCCACGACCGCGAGATGGTCGACAAGATGCGCCGCCGGGTCATTGCTCTCGACTCCGGCCGGGTCGTCCGCGACCAGGCCGCCGGTACGTACACCCCCGACGACGAGTCAACCCGCGAGTTCGCGAGGCGCGTCCGCGAGGAGATGGGCCTCGACGACCAGGGTCCGCGGTACTGAGCTAGGCGGCGATGGGCCGAGTCATCTTCTTCATCAGGGAAGGCCTGAGGGCTCTGCGGCGAAGCGCCGCGCCCAGCCTGGCCGCGATCGTCACCGTGGCGGTCACCGTGCTCCTGCTCGGGGTACTGATCCCGGTGCTGCAGACGACGAACGGCAAGACCAACGAGGTTCGAGATCAGGTCGGGCTGCGAATCTTCCTGACCGACGCCTCAACGCAGCCGGACATCGACGCCCTCCAGGCCAAGCTCGAGGCGATCCCGCACGTGAAGCAGGTCGAGTTCGTCTCCAAGGATCAGGCGCTGCAGATCCTCAGCGACCGCCTCAAGCAGGAAAACCGGGAGGACATCGTCGCCCAGCTTCCGGGCGCCCACAATCCTCTGCCGCCCTCGTTCAACGTCACCCCGGACGACCTCTCCAATCTCTCCGGCGTGCGCGCTGCGATCACCCCGCCGGGTGCAACCGGCCAGCCGACACCGATCAGCCCGATCATCAATGACATCTCGGACTCCCGCGACGACGCCAACAAGATCAGCGGGGCCACCACGGCCATCCGCTGGGTCCTCGCGGTGGTCTCCGGGCTGCTCCTGATCGCTTCGCTGCTCCTGGTCGGCAACACGATCCGTCTCTCGATCTACGCCCGGCGCCGCGAGGTCGAGGTGATGCGCCTGGTCGGTGCGACCAACTGGTTCATCCGCTGGCCCTTCATGGTGGAGGGCCTGGTCTGCGGTCTGCTGGGCGCGGCAATCGCGATCGGATTCCTCTTCCTGGGTAAGACGGTGATCGTGGATCCGCTCGCCAACAACTTCAACCTGATCAATTCCGGGGACACGATCGGCTTCGCCAACCTCGCGCTCGTCCTGCTCTGCGTGGCCATGGCCGTCTCGGCGATGGGCAGCGGAATGACGCTGCGCCGCTTCCTCCGGATTTGACTTCATGAAACGGGTTGCGCCTACGGCGCACCCCCGCATTTTCGCCGTCGCGGCCGTCGCGGTGGCATTCGTGGTGGGCATCGTCGCCGGCGGGCAGGTGGACGGGATCCGCGACGCCGTCGACGACGTCTTCGGCAACCCGAGCCAGGACGCCACCTCCGAGGCGATCGACGTGATCAACGACGACTACTTCCACGCCGTCGACGAGAAGGACCTGGAGAACGCGTCGATCGCCTCGATCATCGACCACCTCAAGAAGCGCTATCACGACCGCTTCTCCCACTACTTCACCCCGTCCGAGTACGACCGCTTCAAACAGGGCTCCCATCTCTCCGGGGTGGGGGTCGCGGTGAACGAGGTCGCTCGTGGGCTGCGGGTCGCGACCGTCTACAAGCACACGCCAGCGCGGGAGGCCGGGATTCAGCCTGGCGAGGTGATCACGGCTGTGAACGGAGACCCGATCGCGGGCGAGGACGCCGACGCCGTCACCTCCAGGATCAGGGGGCCGGCCGGGACCAAGGTGACGCTGACCGTCGAAAGCCGGGATGGGAAGAGCCGCGACGTCACCCTCACCCGGCGGGAGGTGAGCATTCCGCAGGTCGTCGGCCACATCGCGACCGTCCACGGCATCAAGGTGGGCTACGTCCGGCTGGCGGGGTTCTTCCCCGGCGCTCACGGCGAGCTGCGCAACGAGGTGGAGAGCCTCTACGGGCAGGGCGCGGAGGGGATCGTCCTCGACCTGCGCGGCAACGGCGGCGGCTTGCTCACCGAGGCCGTGCTGGTCTCGAGCATCTTCGTCCCCGACGGGGTGATCGTCTCGACCCAGGGGCGCACCCAGCGCACCAGGACATTCGAGGCCACGGGGGACGCGCTACCCCGCCACCCGATGGTCGTCCTCATCAACGGCGACACCGCCTCGGCCTCGGAGATCGTCACCGCCGCCTTGGAGCAGTCTGGAATCGCGACCGTGATCGGCACTACCTCCTTCGGTAAGGGGACCTTCCAGGAGGTGATCCCCCTGAATAACGGCGCCGCGCTCGATCTCACGGTGGGGGAGTATCTGACCCGTGACGGGACCTCGATCAACGGCACGGGGATCACCCCCCAGGTGAGGGCGAAGGACAACCCCAAGACCAAGCCCGACGAGGGTCGCGAGAGCGCCCTCATGGTGCTGGGTCGGCAGCTCTGAGCGCCAGGCCGGCAGGCCCGAGGCGCGTAGTCCTCGTCTCCAAGCGCGGCCGGTTCCTGGTCGGTGAGCTGCTCTTCGAGCGTGGCGGCCGGATCGAGCTCGGCGGCGGGCGCCGGGTTGCCACCCCGGGCCGGATGGCGCTGGTCGAGCTCGGCCAGGGCCGCGGTCGCGCCCGGGTGGTCCGCCAGCTCGGGGATCCCTCCCTGGCGGCCGACGTGATCGAGGCGATGCTGCTCGACCGCGACGTGCGAGTCGACTTCGGCCGCCGGATCGAGGCGGAGGCGGATGAGGCGGCAACGACGGCCGAGGCTCTCGACTTCGACCGGCGGGACCTGCGCAACCTCCCCACCTTCACCGTGGATCCGGCGAGCGCCCACGACTTCGACGACGCAGTCTCCGCCTCGAAGACGGATCGCGGAGTTCGCCTCTGGATCCACATCGCCGACGTTGCCGCGCACGTTCGACCGGGCGGCAATCTGGAGAAGGAGGCCCACCGGCGGGCCAACTCGACCTACGTCCCGGGGCGGGTCGCGCCGATGTTGCCACAGGTCCTCTCAGGAGACGTCTGCAGCCTCGTTCCCCAGAGGGATCGCCTTGCCGTCACCTCTGAGATCGAGCTCTCGGAGATCGGCGAGCCGCTCTCGGCGAGCTTCTACCGCAGCGTGATCAAGTCGGACTCCCGGCTCAACTACGACCAGCTCGATGAGTTCTTCGCCGGCCGGGCCAGGCCTCCCGAGGCGATCGCGGAGCCGCTCGCACTGGCGCGCCGGGCGGCCGCGGCCCTCGCCACGCGGAGGCCACGGGCCTCGCTCGAGGTCGAGAGCTTCGAGCCCGAGTTCCGCTTCGAGGAGGGCCAGGTGGTCGGCGCCCAGTCGGTCCCGCAAACCGAGGCCCATCGGCTGATCGAGCACCTCATGATCCTGACCAACGAGCGGGTCGCCGAGCTGCTCGAACGCCGGCGCATCCCCACCCTCTACCGGGTGCACGAGCAGCCCGATCCCGAGCGCATTCGCTTGCTGATCGAGCAGCTGGCGGCGCTCGACATCCCGACGCCGCCGCTGCCGGACTCGATCTCGCCGCAGCAGGCGGGCGAGTTGGCGGGCGAGGCAAGCCGGCTGGTCGCCAGGGAGGCTGAGCGGCGCGGGCACGGCCGCGAGGCGTATACATCGCTTGTGCTCCGCTCGCTCAAGCAGGCCCACTATGCGGATCGGAACCTCGGCCACGCCGGCCTGGGCAGCCACGCCTACGTGCATTTCACCTCGCCGATCCGCCGCTACCCCGACCTCGTCGCTCACCGCGGGCTCCTCGCGGCAATCGGGGCGGGTGAGGAGGCCCCGCGCGCGGAGGGCCTCTCGGAGGTCGGCGCGCACTGCTCCGAGCGAGAGCGCGACGCGGCCCGTCTCGAGCGCGACGCCGACTCGGTCTGCGCCTGCTTCCTGCTCGAGCGCGAACTGTTCGAGCGCGGCCCGGACACCCGCTTCGAGGGCGAGGTCTCGGGGGTGGTGGGCGCCGGTGCCTTCGTCCGCTTCGGCGGTGCGCTCGCCGATGTCTATGAGGGCTTCCTCCCGGCGCGCCGGATCGGAGGCCGGGAGCGCTATGAGCTCGACGCCACCGAGACGATGCTTGTCGGAGCGAGGGGCGGAGGGGCGATTCGCATCGGCGACCCGGTGGGCGTGACCGTCGACCGGGTCGAGGCCCCGCGCGGCCGGGTCGACCTGCTCCCGGACGCCGCCGTGGACGCGAAGCGGAGCAGGCGGCATTGAGGGTGGTCTAGATGGCGAAGAAGTCAGGGCCCAGGAAGCCGGTCAGCGGCGACGTGGCGACCAACCGGCGCGCTCGGCACCGCTTCCAGGTGCTCGAGAGGATGGAGGCCGGGATCGAACTGCAGGGCAGCGAGGTGAAGTCGCTTCGCGACGGCAAGGCTCAGATCAACGAGGCCTACGCCGTGGTCGATCAGCGGCGAGGTCTGGCTGCGCGGCGCGCACATCCCACCGTATCTGCCCGCGTCGGACCAGAACCACGATCCGGACCGGCCGCGCAAGCTGCTCCTCCACCGGCGCGAGATCGAGCGTCTGATCGGCAAGACCGCCGAACGCGGGCTCACCCTGGTCCCGACGCGCATCTACTTCAAGGGGCCCCGGGCGAAGGTCGAGCTCGCGCTCGCGAAGGGCAAGGAGGGCCGCGACCGCCGCCGCGAGATCGCCGACCGCGACCTGCGCCGCGAGGTCGAGCGGGACTTCAAGCAACGCTTGAGCTAAGCAAGCCTTCGCCCGATGAGAGGGCAAACCCCAATGCGCGAGAACGGAAGTCCCGTGCAACGATTGTGCCCAAGAGATGCTCGAGGCGATCGACACCAGCACCGTCTCCGACTTCTTCAATGACCACCCGGGTGAGGCCTTCGCGATCGCCGGCGCGATCATCCTGCTGCTGATCCTTGTGTTGCTCGTGCGCCGCCGCCGCACGAGGGAGCGCGAGGGCGGCGTCGACCAGCTCTCGCGGAAGGACGCGCGGCGGGCAAAGAAGGAGGCGAGGGCCGAGGCCAAGCAGGCGAAGGCCGAGGCGAAGGCGCCGAACGAGGAGGGCAAGGCAGAGGCCCCGGTCGCGAACGCCGATGCCGTCGCCCAGCCGGAGGCCGACTTGGAAGTCCAGGAGGAGCCCGAGAAGAAGGCCAAGCCGAGCCGGAAGGAGCGCCGGGAAGAGCGCAAGGCGAAGCGCAAGCGGATCGCCGACGAGAAGCGCCGCGCGGAGGAGAAGGACCGCCGCGCCTGGGAGGAGGAGCGAAAGCGCCGCCGCGAGGAGCGCCAGACGCGCAAGGAAGAGCGCAAGCGCCGGAAGGCGGAGCGCAAGGGAAAGCCGCTGCCCGAGTCGGAGTCCGAGGCGAAGCAGGCCTCCGAGGAGGCGGCCGACAGGGAGGAGGTCCCCGTGGCCGAGGAGGCCGCCGCGCCGGCAACGTCTGGGGCGAACGGCGATGAGGAGAAGTCCACGATGCTCGCGGCCGCCCTTGGCCTCGCCGAGGGCGAGAGGGAGAAGGCTGAAGAGGAGAAAGGGGATGCAGGGAAGCCGGAGGAGCCCGAGAGCGCCCCCGGCGGATCTGCGGCGACCTCCGCCGAGTCGAAGGCCGCGGAAGCCAAGCCGCCGGTGGAGATCTCGCCGGCGCATGGGGAGGGTACGTCCCTTCAGGACGAGATCGACGCCCTGGCCGGGGAGGGCGAAGCTGCCGCTGAGACGCCCAACCAGCAGATCGCGCCGCCCGCGCCGAGCCCCGGAATCGACCGCCTGTCGGCCAATCAGGACGAGCGCATCTCCGACGAGGAGCAACGGGTGCAGCGGGGGGTCGAGCAGCGCCTGGCTCGGGCCGAGCAGCTCGAGCGAGAGGCTGAGGAGCGCGTCCAGCGCGCGGAGGAGGAGACAGAGCAGCTGATCAGGATGGCGGCGGAGCAGGCGAGGCGGCAGGCCGAGGAGGAGATCCGCCTCTCCATGGAGATGCGAATCCGAGAGGAGGCCGAGCGCCTGCGCCTGGAGGCCGAGCAACGAGCGCGCGAGGAGTCGGAGCGGGTCCGCAGGGAGGTCGAGGAGCGCACCCGCGAGGCGATCGAGCAGGCTCGCCGAGAAGCCGATGCCCGCATCGCAGAAGCGGCCGAGCAGGCTCGACGCGAAGCCGAGGAGCGAGCGCGCGCCGAGACCGAGGAGCGTCTAGGGGCTGAGGCGATCCGTCTGCAGGAGGACGCGGAGGAGCGCGCCAGCGCCCAGGTCGAGGCCGAGGTGGAGGGCGAGCAGACCGGCCTCTCGAGCACGCTCGAGGAGGCCGAGCGTCGCCTGCTGGCCGAGCGCGAGGAGCAGGAGCGCGCGTTGGAAAATGCCTACAGACGCCTCGAGGAGATCGAGAAGCGGGCCCGGGAGGTCGAGGAACGCGCGGCCCGCGCCGAGCGGTTGGCGCAGCTCAGGAACGAGGAGGCCGAGCGCGAGCGCCGCCTGCGCGAGGTCCTGGAGCGGGTCAGCGCCGCCGAGCAGCGGGCGAAGGAGGCAGAGCGCAAGGCCCGCGCCGCAGAGGCGGCCGCCGCCACCAGCACCGGCGCTTCCGAGGAGCTCGAGGTGCCCCAGCCACCGGAGCCCGGGCCGCCGCCGCCGAAGGCCGCGGCGCCACCGCCGCCTCTCGAGCCTCCGGCCCCGGTCACCCCGCCCAGCCCACCGGATCCCAGGCCAGCCGAGCCACCGAGCTCGCCGCAGCCGAGCCCTGCCGCAGAGTCGCCTAGCCGGTCCGTCGAGGACGCTTCAAGTGCTGCCGAGGACGAGCAGGAGCCCGACGCCCTGGGCCGTGACGGGGGCGCCGGCATCCTCGGTCGCACCGTTGGGGCGATCCTTGGCGTCGGCCCGGGTCGCGAGGTCGCCGAGGGGGGAGAGGAAGCCGAGCAGGAGCGCAAGGAGCTCGAGGAGCTCGACCTCAGCAGCGAGGGGGAGACGCAGGCCCCCGATCCAGCGAGTGACGCGACCCGGGCCGAGGTGTCGGAGGGGGACCGCATCAACCTCAACCACGCCACCTTCGAGGAGCTCCGTGAGCTCGGGTTCTCCGTGACCCAGGCGACCCGGGTGCTCACCTACCGCGACCGGATCGACGGCTTCAAGTCACTCGATGACCTCGGCAAGGTTCCCGGCGTGCCTCGCGAGTTCCTGCGCGAGGTCCAGCCGAAGCTCACCGTCTAGACGAGCTGCCGGCTAGACGTCCGAGAGGCCACGGGGCAGGTGCGTGGCGGAGACGCCCACGACCAGCGTTGCGAGCAGCGCCAGATAGGTCGCGGCGACGAGCACCCGCGTGCGCCTCGGGATCCGGTGGTAGGCCTGTCCCTCTGGCGTGTTGCGAGCCTTCCAGCGCCGCCAGCTCTCCATGCCCCCGAGCAGCAGGATGAGGAGCAGGACCGGGCTGGGGAAGAAGAAGACCATCGCGACGAGGCCGGCGAACCCGACCAGCCAGACCCAGGGTGAGAGAGCGGCCATCGCGCGGCCCCCGTCGAGCGGGAGGATGGGGAGCAGGTTGAAGAGATTGAGGAAGAAGCCGATGAAGGCGAGGGCCTGCCAGAAGTGGCTGCCCGTCGCGAGCCAGATCCCAAGGGGCACGAGGGTGGCGACGGATCCGAGAATCGGGCCCGCCAGCCCGACTCGCGCCTCGGCTCCGGCGTCATCGCCCATCGACTTGGCGGAGATCACCGCCCCGAGGAACGGGATGAACATCGGCGCCGAGGCTTTGATCCCCTCGCGGCGGAGCTGGAAGACATGTCCGAGTTCGTGGAGGAGCAGGAGCAGCACGAAACCGATCGAGAAGAGCCAGCCGAAGATCAGCTGGTAGGCAACGATCGAGACGAGCATCGAGCCCGAGGTCGAGAGCAGCTTCAGCTTGGGCAGCGCGACGAGGAGCAGCTTCGCCTTCGCGCCCAGCTTGGCGATCACCAAGGCGGCGGCGGCGAGCGCCGCTCCGATGCGCTTCAGCAGGCCGTCGCCCCGGCCGGAGCCGGGATGGATCGGCTCGAGATCGTGACCCGTTTCCGGGGTGGGTGTCGCCAGTTCGTGCGCTTCCATGCCGAGATCAACGGTAGCGCCGTCCCTCAAGATTCCCTCACGAGACGGAGCGGGGAGCATCTCACGGGGCTACCATTGCCTTCACATAGCACGGGGCCGAAATTGGATTCGACTTGGTCATCCGTGCGATCAGGTTGCAGGTCGAGGTTCCAGGAGGCCTCGTTAAACACCTGGACCAACCAATAAGTGCGGACCATGAGTTCGCCCTCGCCGCTTAGTTAGTAGCTAAGTAGTGAGCGTCGGCCCACCCGAGCCCGAGGGGTGGGATCCCGGCGTCAGCATCGGGCTCACCCGGTCGGCCCGTCCCGACCGTCCGGGGACATCGAAGGGACTTGGCCCTCCGGCATCTCCCGCCGGCAGCGGAGGTCAGAGGGCGAGAACAAAAGCGCCGGCTATACCTGTAGAAGCCGATCGCTCGTGATCGAGGACGCCGGTTCGAAACCGGCCGGCTCCATCCCTTTTCATCTCCGCAGTAGGGTGATCAGCACCCGACTCATTCACAACTGAGGGAGCTGATCCCATGGCGTTGTCGGATCGAGAGTCCCAGCAGGTCGATCAGGCGAACGCGAGCGGCAGGACGCCGGTCGTGTTGATCCACGGCCTCTGGGTGCTGCCGAGCAGCTGGAACAACTGGGTCGAATACTTCGAGCAGGAGGGCTACGCCGGCGTCACCCCCGACTGGCCGGACGACCCCGAGACCGTCGAGGAGGCAAGGGCGAATCCGGACGTCCTCGCGAAGAAGACGCTCAAGCAGGTCGCCGACCACACCGAGGAGGTCATCGGCAGGCTCAACAAGAAACCCGCGGTGATGGGCCACTCGACCGGCGGGCTGCTGGCTCAGATGATCGCCGACCGCGGCCTGTCGGCCGCGACTGTGGCGATCGACCCTGGACCATTCCGCGGCGTGTTGCCGCTGCCGGTCTCCACGCTTCGCGTGTCGGCTCCGGTGCTCAGGAACCCGCTCAACCGGGGCCGCGCCGTCGCCCTCAGCCTGGACCAGTTCAAGTACGGCTGGGCGAACGCCCTCAGCGACGAGGAGGCGAAGCAGCTGTATGAGACCTACCACGTCGCCGCACCGGGGGTGGCGCTCATGCAGATGGCGAACGCCAACCTGAACCCATGGACCGAGGCGAAGCTCGACCCCAAGAACCCGGAGCGGGGTCCGCTGCTGATCATCGACGGCGAGAAGGACCACATTGTCCCCTGGGCGATCGCGAACGGCGCCTACAAGCGGCAGAGGCACAACGAGGCCGTGACCGAGATCGAGAAGATCCCGAACCGCGGCCACTCGCTGACGATCGACTCAGGCTGGCGCGAGGTCGCGCAAAAAGGCGCTCGACTTCGTCAAGCGCTTCGTCTAGCCCGCCTCACGTCTGCCTCGATCTCGCGCCGGAAGGCCTCGGCCGGCTCGATGGTGGCGTTCAGAAAGCGGGCCTGATCCGCCAGCGCGCGGTCCGAGGTGACGACGCGGACCTCCTCCGGGTCAGGGTCCTCCTTCAGCAGGCGGACGATCTCGTCATCCGCGGCGTTGGGACGCGCCTTCGGTGCGGAGGCGATCTCGACCACCGGGGACTTGATCGGCGGAGACGGCGGGCGCTCGAAGACCACCGTGACGTCGTCTCCGGTCGCGGCGACGAACCGCTCGAGCTGGTCGACGAGGCGGACCATCGCCCCGTGGCGGTCCTTCCACCAGCCGTCGGGCCTCGTCCCGATCACGTTCATCGCATCGACGATCCAGCGCATCAGCCGGCCTCGCGCCAGAGCTCGGTGAGCGGGCCGCGCCGGCCCTCGACCGGATCCGCGTCCGGCAGCGGCACTGCCCGGATGTTGGCCACCGCCTCGTCGTGCTCTGCCGGATCGCCGCGGCGGATGTCCCAGGGCATCCCGTTCGGGTAGGCGCCGATCACGAGCAGGTCGGCGCTCGAGCCCTGGTTGCAGTGGCCCGTGCCCGGCCGGCAGGACGAGCACATCGCCCTGCCCGATCTCGAAGCTCTGCCCGCTCGGCCCGCCGAGCATCACCGTCGCCGTCCCGCCGACGATGCCGAGCGCCTCGTGGGTGATCGAGTGGAAGTGGTGGAAGGAGAAGATCCCGTCCCGCCAGTCGGGCAGCCAGTCGTGGGACGCGAGCACCTCCTCGCACGCCTCCGCGTCGCGGGCCGCCTCGACCCCGTGGTAGATCAGGACGGGCAGGGGCGAGTTCGGGATTTCCCCGTCGTCAGCGAAGTGATGGGTTTCGAGCTGGTGGCTTTCGATCCCGAGGAGGCTACGCCTGCCCGGCGGCGACCAGGACCTGGTTCGTGAGCGTGATCCGCCCGTCGTCGCCCGCGGTCTGGCGAGCGGCTTCGGTGATCGCGTTCCAGGTCTCCTTCTGGACCTCCTCGGGATGCGGCGCGATCATCGCCACGATCGGTGCGGCGATCGCCCTCGTGTACTCGGTGTACTGCTCGGCCGAGTCCAGATTGAAGTCGATGTCGAACTCCTCGACCTCTACGTTCAAGAATCCGCCGCCCTCGAGCAGCCCGCCGATCGCCTCCTCCGTTGGGCGGGAGAGGGGACCGGGCGTGCCCGGCGGTGGCGGCGGGACATCGAGCTTCTCCATCGCGGTCTTCATCGCGATCGCGAGAAACGGCACGCGCTCGGGCGGCCCCCATGAGCTGATCGCGAACTTGCCACCAGGCTTCAGGAAGCCGCGGACGCCCTCCGCGGCGCCCTCACCGTCGGGCTCGAAGATGATCCCCCAGCGCGAGAGGGCAGCGTCGAAGCTCTCGGCCGGGAAGTCGAGCGAGCTCGCATCCGAGTGCATGAACTCGATGTTCTCGACGCCGTTGGCGGCCGCCCGCTGGCGGCCGAACCCCAGCATCTCGGCCGAGATGTCGGTGGCCACGACGCTCCCGTCCGGCCCCACCTTGCGGGCCGCGGTCAGCGACGGCTCGCCGTAGCCGCAGGCCACGTCGAGGACGCGGTCGCCCTCCTTGATGCCGGCCATCTCGACCAGGCGGTCGCTGACCATACCGGCGTGCTTGTCGATGAAGTCGGACCACTTGTTCCAGCCGGCGGCGGCGCCGTCCCACTGGTCGCGCTGTTTGTCGCGGAACTCGGCCGCGTCGATTGGCTTCGCTTCCATCGTTCTCCCCTCTCGGTTGCTAGCGCAGAGCCGAGACTACCTCGCCGGGACTCGCGGCCAGTGCCCGCGGCAGCGCCCGGATAGCGCTGCCGCGGGAGCCAGCCGGTTCCCCCGACGATCACCTACGCGCCTCGTCAGCCCCGCGCGTCGACGATCACCTACTCCGTGGAGGTGTCGCGAGCGGTCGCCTCGGCCGCCACGGATGCGGCCACAGAGTCGCACGGCCGTTGGATCACTGGCAATGGCCGGTTTGTCCAACGCGATTCCGAACTGTGATCCGACCCGGCGCCGCTCTTTCCCGCGAGTTCGGGCACTAGCTCGCCGACGCAACTTTCATCCGGCTTTCATCTTCGCGGGACAATCTCGGTGAGCCGATGCGCGTGCTGATTGTCGAGGACGAGGCCAAGATGGCCGGCCTGATCCGCAAGGGCCTGCGGCAGGAGGGGATGGCCGCGGACATTGCCGCCAAGGGCGAGGACGCACTCTGGATGGCGGGATCCACCGAGTACGACGCGATCGTCCTCGACCTGATGCTGCCGGGCATCGACGGCTTCGAGGTCTGCCGGCGTCTGCGTGACGAGGGCGTCTGGTCGCCGATCCTGATGCTGACGGCAAGGGACGGTGTCCGCGACCGGGTTGCGGGTCTGGACAGCGGGGCGGACGACTACCTGGTGAAGCCCTTCTCCTACGCGGAGCTGCTCGCCCGCCTGCGGGCTCTCGCCAGGCGCCGTAACGGAGAGCGTTCTCCCGAGCTCCGCGTCGGCGATCTTCGCCTGGATCCGGCGACGCACCAGGTGTGGAGGGGAGACCAGGAAATCGAGCTATCCGCCAAGGAGTTCGCGGTGCTCGAAGTCTTCATGCGCCGCCCCGGCGAGCTCCTTTCGCGGTTCCAGCTCCTCGAGCACGCCTGGGACTACGAGTACGAGAATCGCTCGAACATCGTCGACTCCTACGTGCGCCTGCTGCGGAAGAAGATCGACAGGCCCTTCGGGGTCGAGTCAATCCAGACCGTCCGGGGGGCCGGCTACCGCATGCGAGAGAACGGCGGGGCTTCGTGAGCCGGATTCCAATCAGGCTCCGCGTGACGCTGGCCTTTGCGGTGGTAAGCGCGGTCGTCCTCGCGGCGCTCGGCTACTTCGTCTACGCGCGCTTCGATGCCGAGCTCAGTGAGCAGATCGACCAGAGCCTCCGCACCCATGGCGACGACATCGCCTCCCTGGTGGGGAACGGTGACCTTGCGCGGAACTCCAAGCTGCTCGGCCGCGAGGAGAGCTTCGCCCAGGTCCTCACCCCGCAAGGCCAGATCTACGCCAGCACGCCTCAGCTCGGCCGCGATCCACAGCTCACCCCGGCCGAGGCGGCGCGCGCGTCTCACGCCTCCTTCGTCGTCACCCGCGAGCACGTCCGCAGCATCTCCGGCCAGGCGCGGCTGCTGGCGCGCCCGGCCGACGGCCCCGGCGGGAGGTTTGTCGTCGTCGCCGCCGCTTCGCTCGACGACCGCAACGACTCGCTCGCCAACCTCGGCACGATCCTCCTGATCGGCGGTCCGGTTGCCCTGCTGCTCGCCTCGCTCGCGGGCTACCTGGTCTCGGGCCGGGCCCTCCGGCCCGTCGAGGCGATGCGGCGGCGCGCCGCGGCCATCTCGGCTGCCGAGCCCGAGCAGCGGCTGCCCCTGCCAGGGGCCGACGACGAGATCCGCCGCCTTGGGGAGACGCTCAACCAGATGCTCGCCCGCCTCGAGGCGGGGCTCGAGCGCGAACGCGCCTTCGTCGACGACGCCAGCCACGAGCTGCGCACCCCGCTGGCCCTGCACAAGACCGAGCTCGAGCTGGCGCTCCGCTACGCGAAAACGCCGGAGGAGATGCGGGCCGCGATCTCCTCAGCCATCGTCGAGGTCGACCGCCTGATCCAGCTGGCCGAGGACCTGCTCGTCCTCGCCCGCTCCGAGGAGGGCAAGCTCGCGCTCGACCTGAGGCGGGTGACGGTCGCCGAGCTTCTCGCCGACGTCCGCGAGCGCTTCTCGGCGCGGATCGACGAGACCGGCCGCTCGCTGGTGATCGAGCCCTCTGACGGTCTGACGGTGGAGGGCGACCGCCTCCGCCTCGAGCAGGCGCTCACCAACCTGGTGGAGAATGCGATCGAGCACGGCGGGGGAGAGATCACCGTGCACGCGAGCGAGTCGGATGGCGAGGTGGCGATCCACGTCGAGGACCGCGGCCCGGGGTTCGCCCCCGAGTTCATCGGCCGCGCCTTCGAGCGCTTCAGCCGTGGCGATGCCGCCCGCGGCGGCGACGGGACCGGGCTCGGCCTGGCGATCGTCGAGGCGATCGCGCGGGCGCACCGGGGCAGCGCTCACGCGGCAAATCGAAAGGGCGACGGAGCGGACGTCTGGATCGCGCTGCCCGAGGATCATCCGTAGGCCTTTCACGCTGGATTCATCGGCCCGGGGTAAAAGCCTCGGTGGTAAATCAACTGGGAGGGAAAAGGAGAAGCACCGATGCACGTATCACGCAAGGCCATGATCGTCGGAGGCTCCGTCCTCGCCCTCGCGGCGGGCGGCGCGGGTACCGCGATCGCGACCAGCAACGACGGCGAGGGCGGCGCCACTGGGCCGGGCGCGGACCAGGCGAAGGCCGCAGCGCTGAGGATCACCCAGGGCGGCCACGCCAACGCCGTCGAGCGGGATTCCGAAAACGGCGCCACCTGGGAGGTCGAGGTGACCAAGCCCGACGGCAACACCGTCGACGTCCGCCTCGACCAGAACTACCAGCTGGTCGTCGTCGAGGGCGACAGCGAGAGCAGCGGCGACACCGGCAACTAGGTCGATGATCTCCGGAGCAAGAGCGCGCGTGGGAGCAGTCGCGGTCACCGCCGCGCTGCTCCCCGCGCTGCTCGTCGCCTGCGGCGGCTCCTCCGACGAATCCTCGGCGACTCAATCCGCCACCAACACGTTTCCGCAGTCGAACGAGCCGGCCAACCTGAACCCGGCCGACTTCACCACCGAGATCGACAATCCCTACTTCCCGCTCCCGGTCGGGGCCCGGTGGGACGTCCGGGTGACCAACCAGGAGGGGGACGTCCAGCGCCAGGTGATCACGGTCAGCGAACAAGACGAAGCAGATCGCCGACGGGGTCACGGCTCGCGTGGTCCACGACGTCGTCAGCGAGGGCGGCAAGCCCGTCGAGATCACCGAGGACTGGTACGCCCAGGACTCCGAGGGCAACGTCTGGTACTTCGGCGAGAACACCGCCGAGATCCACAACGGCAAGAGGGACACGAGCGGGTCCTTCGAGGCCGGGGTCGAACGGCGCCGACGCCGGGATCGCGATGCTCGCCCACCCGACGCCGGGTCAGACCTACCGGGAGGAGTACTACGTCGGGCCACGCCGAGGACCGCAGCCGGGTGCTCGCCCTGGACCAGCAGGCCGAGGTCCCCTTCGGCCACTTCACGGAACGTGATCCTGACCGAGGACTACACGCCGGTCGAGCCGAACGTGCTCGAGCTCAAGTTCTACGCCCCGGGCATCGGGCAGGTGCTCGCCCAGACCGTCTCCGGCGGCTCCGAGCGCGAGGAGCTGATCAGCTTCACAAAGTAGCCCTACTTGTTCGGCGCGGTCAGGGCAGCTTGAAGTCGTTGAAGTACCAGAGGGCGCTCGTGTACCAGAGCACCGCCACCGTGACGACCAGGGTGCCGCCCACCAGCGGCAGCGCCCAGCCCGGCAAGCGCCAGCGCGGCGACTGCACCAGGATGACCTTGGCGACGAAGGCGCCATAGATGAAGCAGCCGGCGATGGAATGGACGGCCACCCGGGTGTCGACGTCGGTCTGGACTCCGTAGGCGAAGGCGCAGTGGTAGGCGATCGGAATCGTGAGCAGGATCGCGAATGCGCCGACCGCCCGGTGTACGGGCCCGATCTGGGGAGGGGCGATGCCTATCCAGGGCAGTTTCCCGTAGATCCACAAAGCTAGCCCGAGCTGCACGGCGGCAAAGGCGAGCACGCCGGTCGCGAGCCACGACTTGAGATCGAACGTGTCCGGACCCGTCTCCCCGAACAGGGAGGTCGTGTAGTCGGGTGTGTGCTGGGTGCCGAAGACGTAGAGGCCCACCGCGACGACTGCGGCCGCCAGCCCGGCCACGCTGAGGTATCGGAGGGCGGGGCTGGCGGCCACGCATCGATACTACGCCCGGCCTGGGAGATCTAGTCGTCCGATCGCGACAGCCGGTCGGGATCCAGCACCAGGTCCATCGAGGTGATCCGGCCGCCGCTGATCGTGCACTCCGTGGCGCCGATTATCTTGCCGTCCCGCTCGGTGACCATGCCCGGTGAGCCGTTGACCGTCGCGGGCCGCGCGATCTGGACGAACGGGCGACCCTGCGTGATGACCTGCTCGGCGACGTTCTCCGCGCCGACGGTGGAGAGGGCGGCGGTGCGTGGGTCGCCCGGGGCGGCATGGACCCGGATGGTGACCTCCGGGTCGAGCACCTCGAGCAGCGCCTCGAAGTCGCCAGCCCTTGCGGCGGCCAGGAAGGCGTCGATCACCTGGCGCTGCTCGGCCAGGTCGTGATCGCCCTCAGGTCTCGCGCCCCGGACCCGGCGGCGCGCACGGCTGGCGAGCTGGCGTGCCGCGTCGGGAGTGCGACCGGCTATCTCACCGATCTCCGAGAAGGGAACTCCGAACATGTCGTGGAGGACGAACGCGATCCGCTCCGCGGGCGTGAGCGTTTCGAGCACGACCAGCATCGCCAGTCCGACCGACTCGGCGAGCTCGGCCTCCTCCGCCGGGTTCTCCTCGGTCTCGATCGTGACAATCGGGTCGTACGGGCCCTCCTCGGGCACCTCGCCGCGCGCCCTGCGCGCCCTGAGCATGTCGAGGCAGATTCGGCCGACCACAGTGGTCAGCCAGCCGCCCAGGTTCTCGACCGAGTCGGAATCGCTCCGGCTCAGCCGCAGCCAGGCCTCCTGCACCGCATCGTCGGCCTCGCTCTGTGAGCCGAGCATCCGGTAGGCCACCGCCCGTAGCTGGGGCCGGTTGCTCTCGAACTCCTGGGCCAGAAGTGTGTCGTCGGTCACGGTCGGTCACACCCTCTCGTTCGGTTCCGTCATAGCAGTGACGAACGAAACGTGGCCGATGTGACGGCCGAAGGAGGATCAAATGGCTCGGAAATGGTGGACCCTGATCGCCGTCTCGGTGGCGACTTTCATGCTCCTGCTCGACATCACGGTCGTGAACGTGGCGCTGCCGCAGATTCGCGATGACCTCGGTGGGAGCTTCAGCGACCTGCAGTGGGTCGTCGACGCCTACGCGCTCACCCTCGCCGCCCTAGTCCTGACCGCCGGCTCGCTCGCCGACCGGCTCGGGAGGCGGCGATTGTTCGTTTGGGGGCTCGGGATCTTCTCGGCCGCCTCGCTGCTCTGCGGCCTGGCCCCCGACCCGACCTTCCTGAATATCGCGCGGGCCCTCCAGGGCATCGGCGGCGCGGTGATGTTCGCCGTCTCGCTCGCGCTGCTGGCGCAGGAGTTCCCGGCCGGCCGCGAGCGCGCAAACGCGATGGGCATCTACGGCGCCACGATCGGCGTCGCGGTGGCGATCGGGCCGCTTGTGGGCGGCGCGCTCACCGACGGGCTCGGGTGGCAGTCGATCTTCTATCTCAACGTCCCGATTGGGCTCACGGCCATCGGAGTCACCTTCGCCAGGCTGCGGGAGAGCCGTGATCCGAACGCGACCCGCGTCGACTGGCCCGGCGTGGCCACGTTCAGCGCGGCGCTCTTCATGCTGGTGTTGGCGCTGGTGCGCGGCAACGACGAGGGCTGGGGATCGACCCAGATCGTCGCTCTGTTGGCTGGCTCAGCGGTCCTGCTGGCGGCGTTCGTCGCGATCGAGCGCCGCGTGCGCGAGCCGATGCTGCCCCTCGGGCTCTTCAAGCGCCCGGCGTTCACCGGGGTGCAGCTCGGTGCCTTCGCGATCTCCGCGTCGGCGTTCGCCCTGTTCCTCTACATCGGGCTCTACCTGCAGAACTACCTGGGCTACACGCCGCTCCAGGCGGGCCTGCGCTACCTACCGATCACGCTGGCGGCGTTCCTGCTCTCGCCGGTGGCCGCTGCGCTGCTCACTCGGGTCCCGGCAAGGGTGTTGATGAGCGTCGGCCTGGCGGTCTCGGGCGCCGGTCTGCTGCTCATGTCCGGGATCAACGCCGGCTCGGAATGGACGACCCTGCTCGGCGGCTTCCTGGTCCTCGGCGCCGGCGTCGGACTGCTCAACCCGGTGATCGGGGACGTCGCGCTCAGCGTCGTGCCGAAGGAGCGGAGCGGCATGGCGGCCGGCATCAACGACACCTTCCGCCAGGTCGGTGTCGCGGTCGGTGTCGCGGTCTGGGGCGCCATCTTCGTCGCCCAGGGCGCCGCCAAGGTCAGCGACCTGACGGCGGGGACCGCCACGGCGCAGCGGCGACCAGCCGCGCCAGCTGGTGGAGGCCGCTTCCTCGGGCAGCCTGCCCCAGGCTCTGGCGGCGGTGCCGCAGCAGGCGCAGCCGGCTGTCGAGCACGCCGCGCGCGAGGGCTTCCTCGCCGGCTTCAACGACGTGCTCACCCTCGGCGGGCTGCTCTGCCTCGCCGGGGCGGTGCTGGCGCTCTGGCTGGTCCGCGAGCGCGAGATCGAGCGCGAGCCGATCGAGCCGGCGGAGCCGACCGAGGCGCCGCAGCCCATCCCGGTGGTGGCCGCGGCCGAGTAGACGCGACCTGTCATCCCCCGACAGGAGAGGCGGCCCCTTGCAGGGGCCGCCTCTCGCGTTAGGTTGAGCGAGTGGATCGCGAGGAGAATCTGCGCGGGACCTACCGGGCGTTCAACGACCGGGACATCGACGCCGTCCTGGAGCTGTTGCACCCCAAGGTCGACTGGCCGAACGCATGGGAGGGGGGCCGCGTCGTCGGTCGGGACGCCGTCCGCGATTACTGGACCCGCCAGTTCGCCGAGATCTCGAGCAAGGTCCAGCCCGAGTCATTCACGGAAGAGCCGGATGGTGCCATCACCGTCGAGGTCCATCAGATCGTCCACGATGCCAACAGCGGCGACCTGCTCACCGACTCCCGAGTCCGGCATCGCTACTGGTTCGACGGCGAGGGTCTGGTGACTCGGATGGAGGTGCTCGAGAGCTAGTCGAGTTGCTTCGCGGAGAGACCCCGCGACGTTGAAGCCCGCTCGCACCCTTGCCACCGCCAACCCCACGACATAGGGTGGGCAGATAGGGCAATCACTGGAGGTACTGATGGCAGTTGACGCGAACATCGAGGCTTCGAGGCGCGTTATCGAGGAGGCCTTCAACGAGGGGAAGCTCGATGTGCTCGATGAGATCTGCGCGGATGACTTCATCGGACACGACCCCCTCGCCGGGGACCAGAACGTGGCGGCAGTGAAGCAGACGATCGCCGGATACCGGGACGCCTTTCCCGATCTCACCTTCTCGATCGAGGACGTCATCGGCGCCGACGATCGGGTGGCGATCCGCTGGCGCGCGGAGGGCACGTTCCAGAACGAGTTCATGGGTCAGCAGCCGACCGGCGAGAAGGGCGAGCCGACCGAAGGCATCTCGATCGATCGCTTTGACGACGACGGCAAGCTCGTCGAGACCTGGAACCACTGGGACACCATCGGGTTCATGAGGGAAATCGGGATGATCCCCGAGGGGGCCTCGGCCGCCACGGGCTAGCCTGTCGCCGAATACGTCCGCGGCTCCGCCGAGCCGCGGCTAGCCGACCTTCGTGTAGATCAGATCGAAGTCGGTCCGGAAGTTCTCGCCGCCCTCGGCCAGCTCCCAGCGACCCTCGATCCTGTTGCCGTCGTCAGTGATGGTCGCGCTGAAGCGCTGCGAGAAGGGGGCGCCATCGCGCCAGAGCTTCCACTCGCCGCCGCCGATGCTCATCTCGTAGACGCGGCAGACGCCGCGGTCGTCGGAGTAGAGCTGGTAGTAGGTCCCGTTGGCGGCGTCGCAGCCGATCACGCAGACGCCGTCGGGCGCCTCGGGCATCTCGATCGTCGAACGCTCGAGCAACAGCTGGTTGCCCTCCATCCATTCGAAGCTGGTTCGCGCCTCGCCGGGCCACGGCTCGCCGCCGGGCGGGATCGCCTCCATCGTCCACTCGCCGATCAGGACTTCGAGCACCTTGAGCGCGTCCTCCGCGGTTGGCTGATCGATCATCCTTCCTCCCTTCAGACGGCTCGCTGGTAGACCTGCAGGACGACGCCATCGGAGCCGACCGGCCTCACCTCGACCAGCTCAAGCGGATTCTTGGCAGTGTGATCCCGGAAAAGTCGCTTCCCCTTCCCGAGCACGACCGGGAATACCATCAGCCGCAGCTCGTCGACGAGGTCTGCGTCGAGCAGGCTCTTGAGCAGCTTGGCGCTGCCCGCGACCAGGATGACGCCATCGATCTGCTCCTTCAGCTTGGCGATCTCCGCGACGGCGTCGCCGCTCAGCACCGTCGTGTTCTGCCACTCCGGGTCCTCGAGCGAATCCGAGACCACGTACTTGGGCATCGAGTTGAACTTGTCCGCGAACTCGCCCTCGCGCGAGGGCCAGGCGGCCGCGAACTCCTCGTAGGTGGCGCGGCCGAGCAGCTGGGCCTCGGCCTCCATGGTCTCGTCCGTCTTGAACTTGTCGCCCTCCTCGCCGCGCTCGAACTCGAACGCCCAGCCGCCGCGCTCGAAGTTCTCGGAGCCGCCCGGGTCCTCGAAGACTCCGTCGACGGTCACGAACTCGGTCACCACCAGCTTCCCCATTTCACGTCCTCCTCTCAGTCCGGCCGCCAGTTATGACGGCCCCACCCCTGGAAACTAATCGGAAGTCCGCTCCATACCCGATAATCCCCCGATGAACGAGGAACGAGACCCGGCGGCGGCTGGCAGAGAGACCGCGGTCGCCAGGAAGATCATCGACCGAAGCCTCTACATGGTGGTCGGCACGGCCGACCCATCGGGGCAGCCCTGGGCATCACCCGTCTATTTCGCACCGTCCGGGTACCGAGACTTCTTCTGGGTCTCGGAGCCGGACGCGACGCACTCCCTAAACCTGCGCGACCGGCGCGAGGTCGGGATCGTGATCTTCGATTCCTCGGTGCCGATCGGCAAGGGCCAGGGCGTCTACGTCCTCGGGGTCGCCCGGGAGCTGCCCGCCCACGAGACCGCCGAGGGGATCGAGATCTTCTCCAAGCGCTCGGCGGGCCACGGCGGCGGCGAGTGGAGCGTCGAGGACGTCAGTCCGCCGGCCCGGCATCGCCTCTACCAGGCGACCGCCGAGGCCCACTACGTGCTGGACGAGCACGACCATCGCGTCGAGGTGCGCCTCTGAAGGCGGTCGTCGCCCGCGAGCTCGGCGGTCCGGAGGTCCTCGAGCTGCGGGACGTCGATCGCCCCGAGCCGGTCCAGACCGAGGTCGCTCGTTCGGGTCGCCGCAGCCGGCATCAACCCGGTCGACTACAAGACCCGCCGGTCCGGGGGCAACCCGAAGGCGGTTGGCGAGCCGCCGTTCATCCTCGGCTGGGACGTCGCCGGCGTGGTGGAGGAGACCTCCCGCTCGCTCACCCGCTTCGCCGTCGGCGACCGCGTCTTCGGAATGCCCTGGTTCCCGCGGCTTGCCCGCGCCTACGCCGAGTACGTCACCTCGCCCGGCCGCCAGCTCGCCCGCACCCCGGACGGCCTCACCGACGAGCAGGCGGGCGGCCTGCCGCTCGCCGGCCTCACCGCCTGGCAGGCGCTCGTCGACCTGGCGGGGGTCGGGGAGGGCGACCGGGTCCTGATCCACGCCGCCGCCGGCGGGGTCGGGCCACCTCGCCGTGCAGATCGCGAAGGCCCGCGGCGCCCACGTGCTCGGCACCGCGCGGGCGGCCAAGCACGACTATCCTGCGTGAGCTCGGGGTCGACGAGCCGATCGACTACACGACCAGCCCGTGGGAGCAGGTCTTCTCCGACCTCGACATCGTGCTCGACGGGATCGGCACCGAGGACTACGGGATGCGCTCGCTCGAGACCTTGCGGGAGGGCGGCCTGCTGGTCGTGGTGCCGGGCGGTGTCAGCGACGCGGTCGCGACCGCCGCCCGCGAGCAATCGAAGCGAGCGAGCGGCATCCAGGTCGAGCCGGACTACTGCGCACTCGACTCGATGGCGGCGCTGGTCGACGAGGGCAAGCTCACCGTCACGGTCGACGAGACCTTCCCCCTCGCCCAGGCGGCCGAGGCACATCAGCGCCTCGAGGACCGCCGGGCGAGGGGAAAGATCGTGCTGATCCCCTGAGCGCGTCGCCTAGGCGCGCTCGTAGGTGAGCAGCCGGATGCCGTCCGGCCCGAGCGCCCGGTCCCCGGTCAGCTTCAGCTTGCGCCGCGGCAGGCCGCCGTCGAAGAGGCGCTTGCCCTCGCCGAGGACCTCCGGGAAGACCATCAGGCGCCACTCATCGACGAGGTCGTTCTCGACCAGCGTCTGGATCAGCTTGGCCGAGCCGGCGATCAGGATGTCGCCGTCGTACTGATCCTTCAGCTTGGCGACCTCGTCCGGGACGTTGTCCGAGATCACCGTGGTGTTCTCCCACTCCGGGCTCGTGATCGTGGTCGAGACCACGTACTTCGGCATCGAGTTCATCCTCTCGGCGAAGCCCTGCTCGTCCTCCATCGTCGGCCAGGCCTCGGCGAACCCCTGGTAGGTGACGCGGCCGAGCAGCTGGGCGTCGGAGGCCATCAGCTCGTCGAGCTTGAACTTGTCGCCGTCGGTGCCGCGGTTGTACTCGAAGCTCCAGCCGCCGCGCTCCATCTCGCCGCTTCCGCCCGGGTCCTGGATCACCCCGTCCAGGGTGATGAATTCCGTTACGACAACTTTCCCCATCGTTTCCTCCTGTTCGATCGAAGTCGGTGGTGAAGACGGCCGAGTCGGCGTCGACTCATCGCTGTGGCGAGTCGCTCGGCCATCCGGTCGAAGAAGCCGGTCCAGCCCTCGGCCGCGCGCCTGTAGCCCTCGGGGGACATGTGTCCGCCGCTCTGCTGGAAGAGCATCTCCGTCTGGTCTGAGTCGATCTCGGTGAGGACGACCGTGCAGGTGTCGAAGAGGTCCTGATCCGGCTGGTCCGACACTGTGAAGACCAGCCGCTCGGGCTCCTCGACCTCCAGGTACTCCCCGTTCCAGTGGATCTCGCCCCCCTGGGCGTGCATCACCATGCTCCACTTGCCTCCCGCGGCGCACGTCCATCGAGACGGTCTCGAGTGGCACCTTCCCCGAGACGCCGCCGTACCAGTCGGCAAAGCGCTCGGGCTCGGTCCACTCGCGCCAGACCTCCTCGCGCGGCGCTTCGAAGGTCCTGGTGAGCTCGATGTCCGGCCCGCCGTTGCCGCTTGATCCGTCAGTCATAGGTCACCTTTCCCTCGATCGCAGTCGTTTGTCCATCCGCTCGAAGCCGCGCTCCCAGAAGCTGCGGTAGCCCTCGATCCAGTCGGCGACCTGCTTCAGCGGAGTCCCCTCGAGGTGGGAGGGGCGCAGCTGCGCCGAGCGCCCGCGCGTGATCAGCCCCGCCCCCTCGAGCACCTTGAGGTGCTTGGAGACGGCCTGGATCGAGATCGGCAGTGGCTCGGCGAGCTCGCTCACGGTCGCGTCGCCCGAGGCTAACCGCGCGAGGATCTCTCTGCGCGTGGGGTCGGCGAGGGCGGCGAAGGTGCGGTCGAGTTGCGCGGCGTCACGCGAAGTATTAAACCAGATGGTTGAATAGTGCTCGGATTCGGCAGCCACGCGATTAGTTTCCGGGCCGGGAATCGTCCTGTTCCTAGAGTCGAAAAAGAGTCACGTTCCGGGGCCGGGAATCGTCCTGTTCCTAGAGTCGAAATAGTCACTTCCAATGCAGAAGGGGGCCACATGTCGCCATCACCGCAGCAGTCCACGGATGTCCCGACCGATGAACTTCGCTCGGAGCTCGACGGGGAGCTGATCACCCCGCAGGACGGCGCCTACGACGAGGCGCGCCAGGTCTTCTTCAAGGGAATCGACCGCAGGCCGCTCGCCGTCGCGCGGGTCGCCGGCGCGGAGGACGTCGCGCGCGTCGTGACCGCGGCACGGGAGACTGGGCTCGAGCTCGCCGTCCGCAGCGGCGGCCACAGTCGCGCCGGCTACGGGACCTGCGATGGCGGCCTCGTCATCGACCTCTCGGGAATGAACTCCATCGAGATCGACGACGAGGGACGCTCCGCATGGGTCGGGACCGGCGCCACGGCCGCCCAGTACACGGTCGCCACTGGCGAGCGCGGACGGGTCACCGGACTGGGCGACGCTGGCTCGGTCGGGATCGGCGGCATCACCCTCGCCGGCGGCATCGGCTTCCTGACCCGCAAGAACGGTCTGACGATCGACGATCTTCTCTCCGCCGAGGTGGTCACCGCCGACGGCGACGTGATCCAGGTGAGCGAGGAGTCCGAGCCCGACCTCTTCTGGGCGATCCGCGGCGGCGAGTCGAACTTCGGCGTCGCCACCCGGCTGCAGCTGGGGCTGCATGAGATCTCGGAGATCGTCGGAGGGATGCTGATCCTCCCGGCGACCCCCGAGACGATCACCGGCTTCCTGGAGGCGGCCGACGCGGCGCCCGAGGAGCTCTCGACGATCGCCAACATCATGATCGCGCCGCCGATGCCGTTCGTGCCCGAGGCGGCGCACGGCAAGCCGGTCGTCATGGGGCTGATGGCCTACGTCGGCCCGCCAGACCAGGCAGACGACGTGCTCGCTCCCTTCCGGGGCCTGGCAGAGCCGCTCGCCGACATGCTGCGGCCGATGCGCTACCCGGAGCTCTACGAGGGCCCGGAGCCGGAGCCCCAGCTCGCGGCGGGGTCCAACTTCTTCTGCGACTCGCTCGAGCCGGCGGCCGCGGCGGGGATCCTCGAATGGCTGCCCAAGTCGACGGCGCCGATGAGGGCCGTCCAGATCCGGGTGCTCGGTGGTGCGCTGGCACGGGTGCCGAACGACGCCACCGCCTTCGCCCACCGCGACCGCCGGGTGTTCATCAACGTCGCCGCGATGTACACGAACTCAGGTGAGATGGACACCCACGACGCCTGGGTCAACGACCTTGCCGATTCACTCGGCAGGAATGGAGCGGGCGGCTACGTCGGCTTCATGGGCGAGGAGGACGAGGAGACGCTCCGCGCTGCCTACCCGGGCGGCACCTGGGAGCGGCTGCGGGGTCTGAAACGGCGCTACGACCCGGACAACCTCTTCCACCTCAACCACAACATCCCGCCGGCGGACAGCTGAGCCGTGTGCTCAGAGCCACGTGATGCCGGCTCGCTCGGAGGCCGCCGCGTAGGCCTCGGGACCGAGGGTGCCGTTGCGCTCGGCCTCGGCGAGGTCGCGGAAGAACTGCTCGCGCACCTTAGTCTCCATCGGTGCCGGTGCCGCGATGAACTTCAAAACCGCCATTCGGATCGAGAGGCCCATCGAGGAGGTCTTCGACTATGTCTCCGATCCGGTCAATTTCCCGCACTGGAACTCCGCGGTCCAGTCGGTGCGGGCGACGAGCCCGGGGGAAGCTGCGGGGGCCACTTATCTGATGGAGCGAGACCTGCCCGGCGGCAAGGCGGAGAACGAGCTCGCGATCGTCGTCTGGAATCGCCCGGCAGAGTTCACGATCCGCACGACCTCGGGTCCGACGCCGTTCACCTACCAGTACCGGTTCGCGGACGAGGGAGGCGCAACGCTCGTCGAGCTGAAGGCCGAGGTCGAGCTGGCGGGCATCGCCGGCGCCCTC
The DNA here is from genome assembly GCA_963801055.1 of uncultured Solirubrobacterales bacterium. Classification (GTDB taxonomy): domain Bacteria; phylum Actinomycetota; class Thermoleophilia; order Solirubrobacterales; family 70-9; genus DASUPK01. Next base: position 38,510 of record CAWDDE010000007.1, read on the forward strand.
GGCCCCCTGGCCTCGCCCGCGGTGAAGCGCGGGGTGGACGCGAACTTCGCCGAGTTGAAACGGATCCTCGAGGGGGGCCCGAACGACATGCGCGCCAGGTCATAAGCTCCGGCCATGCTCGATCACATCGGGGTCAACGTCTCCGACTACGAGCGCAGCCGCCACTTCTACGAGCAGGCCCTCGCGCCGCTGGGCTTCTCCCTGCTGATGGAGCCGGCACCACGCACCGGGGGGTTCGGCCGCGACGGGCGGCCGTGGTTCTGGATCACCGATCAGCGCGTGCCCACGACGGAGAACGTGCACGTGGCCTTCACCGCCCCCGATCGGGCGACGGTGGACGCCTTCCACGCCGCCGGGCTCGAGGCCGGGGGGAGCGACAACGGCGCGCCGGGGGTCCGCGAGATCTACCACCCCACCTATTACGGCGCCTATGTGCTCGACCCCGACGGCAACAACATCGAGGTGGTCTGCCACAACCCCGAATAGCCGCGCGATGAATCCGTGGAAGTCGGCGGGTCTTCAGATCGGATGACCGAGGACTTGACGGAGCTTCGCGATGGGTTGACCGGCGACGTGCTCACGCCCGCCGACCGCGAGTACGAGCGGGCGCGGCTCTGCTTCAACCTGCTCGTCGACCGGCGGCCGACGGCGATCGCCCGCTGCGTGGATGCGCAGGACGTCGCGGCCGCGCTGCAGTTCGCGCAGGCGAACGACCTGGAGATCGCGGTGCGGGGAGGAGGCCACAACCCCGCCGGCCACTGCGCAGTCGACGACGGACTGGTGATCGACCTCTCGCGGATGCGGGACGTCGACGTCGATCCCGAGGCGGGCGTCGCGGTCTCAGGTGGGGGCGCGACCTGGCTCGACTTCGACGCCGCGACCCAGCAGCATGGCCTGGTCACGCCCGGCGGCGTGGTCGGCTCGACCGGCGTCACCGGCCTCACCCTCGGCGGCGGGATCGGGCACCTGACCGCCCAGCACGGCCTCACCTGCGACAACCTGGTCGGCGCCGAGGTCGTCACTCCGGCGGGAGAGGTCGTCCGGGCAGGCGAGGACGGGGATCGCGAGCTGCTCTGGGGCCTGCGTGGGGGAGGGGGCAACTTCGGCGTGGTGACGCGAGCGGAGCATCGGCTCCACCCGCTGGAGCGGGTCGTCGGCGGCCGCATTCGGTACGAGGGCGAGGCTGTCCGCGATGCGCTCCGCACCTTCCGTGACGTCGACGGTTGGGCGGGCAGCGACTTCAGCTGCGAGGCGCAGCTGATCATCGACGGGTCGATGACGGTGGGCTTGGAGGCGCTCCCCTGCTACACCGGCTCCAAGGATGAGCCGGAGGAGCTCGAGGCGCTTCGCTCGGCGCGGGGCCTCGTCGATGACACCGTGCACGAGCGGAGCTTCCTGGAGCAGCAGAAGGAGTTCGACCCGCCCTACGGCGTCGACCGCAACTACTGGAAGGGCCATTTCGTGCGCGAGCTCCCCGACGAGCTGATCGACGCGCTCGTCGGGAGCCTCACCGCGCTCGGCCGCCCACCCGGCGAGATCCTGATCGAGTCCCTGCGCGGCGCGCCCAACCACGTTGATCCCGACAGCGCCGCCCTCGGCTACCGCGACGCCGCCTTCAACGTCAGCGTGATGGCGAGCTGGACCGACCCGGCCCAGGACGACGAGTCCATCGCCTGGGCCCGCGAGACCGCCGCCGCGATCGAGCCCTGGTCGGTCAGCGGCGGCTACGCCAACTACATGCAGGCGGACGAGCCCCTCGACCGAGTCCGCGCCGCCTTCGGTCCCGCTTCATTCGGCCGCCTCCGCGCCCTCAAGACCCGCTACGACCCGGGCAACGTCCTGCACCGGAACCAGAACATCCCGCCGGGATAGCGTCAACCCCAACACGGTGGGGTGGGGCGTAGCAACACAGTTCCTAGGGCTTCAGCTTCCGCCCGCTCGTGAACAGCCACTGGCTCCACGCCGAGCAGTCCCAGGCACATCGCGGCGACGACCGCGAAGGCGATCCAGGGGCTGACGTCGGAGGTGCCGAGGAAGCCGTAGCGGACCGTCTCCACGACGTAGAAGAGCGGGTTCACATGTGAGAGCTGCTCCCACGGAGCTCCCAACCGGGAGACCGAGTAGAAGACGCCGCCGAGGAAGGTGAGGGGGAGGATGACGATGTTGTTGATGAAGCTCGTGTGGTCGAAGGTCTCGGCGTAGATGCCGACGATCGTGCCGAGGGCGCCGAAGCCGCAGACCAGCAGCAGCACCGCGACGATCAGTAGGGCGGGCTGGTTGATGGGCGCGCCGGTGATCGGGACCGCCAGGGCGGCGAGGCCGACGCCGATCAGCAACGCCCGGAAGGCGCCCCCGATCAGGTAGCCGAGGTTGACCTGCCAGTTGTGGATCGGGGCGGCGAGCACGTCGTCGATGTAGCGGTCGTTTCGGCCCTGGAAGATCGTCGAGGCGTTGTTCGAGTAGGCGGCCTGCGCCATCGCCATCGCGATCAGGCCGGGGACGATGAACTGGTCGTAGTCGAAGCCCTGCACCTGCTTGATCCGGCCGCCGAGCGAGAGGCCGAAGACGACGATGAAGAGCAGGGAGGAGACGACCGGCGCGAGCGTCGTCTGGGTCCAGAGCCGCAGGACGCGGTGGCACTCGCGGCGCGAGAGCCAGAGGAATCCCTGCCAGGGGTTGGCGCTGACCGCGGTCGACTCGGGCGGAGTCATGAGGCAAGTCCCCCGGCGAGGTCGCTGGCGAGGCGCTCGATTGATCCGGCTCCGTCCTCGACGTGATGGGGATTGAGCTCGGTGACCGTGAGGCCCGCGAGAGTCGGCGACCCGAGCAGGACGTCGAGGACCGCTGCCGCCTGCTCGTAGGAGATCCCCTCATTCCGGCCCGGGTTCTCGGACAGCGGGGTGTCGGTGAAGTCGATCACGTCGACGTCGAAGTGGAGGAGTACTCGGTCGAATCGGCCGCTGAGCGACGCGAGTGCCCTCGCCGCGGCACCGGCCGGGTCGGCTCTCACCTCGTCGACCGGGATCACCTCGAGCCCGAGTCTCTCGATCGCGTCTCGCTCGTGTGGCCTCGCCTGCTCGGGCCCCCAGGCCAGGAGGACGATCTGCTCGGGGTCCAGCAGCGGCGTCCTCGAACCGACGTCGACGAGCTCTTGCTCGGCTCCCCGCTCGCCCAGCATGTGGGCCATGCCCATCCAGTCGAGGGCTCCCGGGAGGGCGCTCTCGGGGATGTTGAGGTCGGCATGGAGGTCGAAGTAGAGGAGGCCAACGCCGTCACCAGCCGCCGCGTGTCCGGCCACCGTGCCGATCCCAACGGTGCAATCTCCACCCAGGACCAGCGTGTCCTCGCCGCCCGCGGCGGCCACCCTGACCCGCTCGGCGGTCTCGCGGACGATCTCCACGACCTTGGCCAGGTTCTGGGCTCGGGGATGCTCCCGGTCCGGGCGCCAGCGCCAGACCTGGCGATCGCCGTGGTCGCGCACGTCCGACCCGGCATTGCGTAGCAGGTCGAGCAGACCGGCGGCGCGCAGGGCCGCGGGAGCGAGCTCCTGGCCGGGGGCGAAGGCACCGGCGCTCGTCGGTACGCCGATGATTCCAACCGACCGACCGTTTGGGCCGATCACGCCGTCGCCTCCTCGACTTCCTCGACCGCGCGCCGCCCGGCGGCGACGGTCTTCATGTAGACGTCTTCGAGGGTGGCGGCGTCGAAGGTCTCCTTGAGGCCGGCGGCGGTGTCGCGGGCCATGATCCGCCCGCCGCCGATCAGCGCAATCTCCTCGCAGAGCGCCTCTGCCTCCTCGAGGTAGTGGGTGGTGAGCAGGATCGTTGTGCCGCGCTCGTGCAGGCGGCGGATGTAGCGCCAGAGCTCGTGGCGGAGCTCCAGGTCGACGCCGGCGGTCGGCTCGTCGAGGATCACCAGGCGCGGCTCGTGCAGCAGCGCGCGGGCGAGGAGCAGGCGGCGGCGCATCCCGCCGGAGAGCTTGGGCGCGCGCACGTCGCGCTTGGCGCGCAGGTCGAAGACGTCGATCATGTCCTCGGCCCGCTCGGCGGCCGCCGCGCCGCTCATCCCGTAATAGCCGCCGTGGTAGACGAGCGTCTCGCGGACGGTCAGGAAGCGGTCGAGGTTGGGCTCCTGCTCGGCGACGCCGATCAGGCGCCGCGCCTCCATCGAGCCTCCGGGGTGGCCGAAGACGGTGATCTCGCCGCCGGTTAGCCGGATCAGGTTGCAGACCGCGCTGATCAGCGTTGTCTTGCCGGCGCCGTTCGGGCCGAGCAGCCCGAAGAAGCTGCCGGCCGGCACCTCGAGGTCGAGGGCGTCGAGGGCGAGAGTGCCGTCGTCGTAGCGCTTGGTGAGTCCGCGCAGCTTGAGCGCCGGGGTGCCGGATGCCTTCATGTCCCCATGATTGCGAAGCCACCCCCCCGGTAGGCACGGCTTGGCGTCATCGCTCGATGGCGGAATACCCTCGGCGCTCGGGCGATCGCATCGAGAGGGGTTGGAAGTGGGGCGAGCAAGTGAAGAGTTCGAGTTGAGCCGCACCCCGGACCTGTGCGATACACGCATCGCGCGGGCCTCCGGCACCAACGTCGTCTTGGTGAGGCGTGTGCGCGAACGGCTCGGTGCGTACCCGACGCGGCCGGTCTGACGCTCGACGGCGTCGTTCCGCTGCGGTCGGCTACGGCTGCACGATCTCCAGGACCGCCACCTCGTAATGCTCGACCGAGGCCCTCTCGTCGGATCCCGTCACCTCCTCGCGAACCCGCGTCGCCTCGTCCTCGCTCGCCCGCATCGCGTCGTCGTCCTCCCACAGCGAGATGACGACGATCGACCCGCTCTCCCGGTCGGTGAGGAAGACGACGCCCCGCATGCCCTCGGTCTGCCCGGGCTCGGTCGGCAACACGTGCTTCTTCTGCTGCAGGTTCTCGTCGATGGTCTCGGGCGCCGCGCCCTGGTATCGCGTCATACGGGCATGCATTTCGACCTCCTGTCCGCTCGGAATCTCGCCTGAACCCCTGACCCTATTCGCGGGGATAGGGTGAAGCAATGGAGGTCGCGGCCTAGTCCTGGTCGCGTTCGTCTGGGAGCTCTTCGGGTCGCTGCTCGACCTGCCCAGTTGGACCGTCGATCTGACGCCGTTCCACCAGGTCGCTCTGGTCCCGGCCGAGTCGTTCAATGCCGGAGCGGCAATAGTGATGGTGGTGATCGCGGTCCTTGCCATGCTTTCCTCCGTGCGGCTCTTCGAACGACGCGACCTGACCGGGGCATGACCGAGAACGGCCGCCACAGGGTGGTGGTGATCGGCGGCGGCTTCGGCGGCCTGCAGGCCGTCCATCACCTCCGCCGCGCGCCCGTCGAGGTGACTCTGATCGATCGCCGCAACTTCCACCTCTTCCAGCCGCTGAGCTACCAGGTCGCGACGGCGGCGCTGTCGGCGACCGAGATCTGTTTCCCGCTGCGCTGGATCTTTAGGCGCTACCGGAACGTCCAGGTGCTGATGGGCACGGTGACCGAGTTCGACCTGGAAGTGCGGAAGGTTCGCGTCGAGCCCGATGCCGGCGATCGGGGGCCGTTCTCGGTCCCCTACGACTCGCTGATCGTCGCCGGCGGCTCGCATTACGCCTACTTTGGCCACGACGAGTGGCAGGAGATCGCCCGCGAGGTCAAGTCGCTGGAGAGCGCGCTGGCGGTGCGCGCGCAGATCCTGAGCGCCTTTGAGGCCGCCGAGCTCGAGACGGACGAGGAGCGGCGGCGCGCCTGGCTCACCTTCGTGGTCGTCGGCGGCGGGCCGACCGGCGTCGAGATGGCCGGCCAGATCGGGGAGCTCGCCCGCGACACCCTGCGGCACGAGTTCCGCAACATGGACCCGCGCGAGGGGAGGGTGCTGCTGGTCGAGACAGTCGATCGGCTGCTGACCACGTTTCCGCCCAAGCTCTCGGCGAAGGCCGCTCACTCCCTCGAGCACCTCGGGGTGACGCCGTTGCTCGGCCACACCGTGGTGGACATAGACGAGCACGGGGTGACGGTGGAGGACTCGGGTCAGCGCCAGGACCGGATCCCCGCCCGCACGGTGATCTGGGCGGCCGGGGTAACGGCCTCCTCCGTCGCCAGCCAGCTCGGCGAGTCCACGGGCGCCGAGGTCGACAGGGCCGGACGGGTCTCGGTCGCGCCCGACCTCACTCTGCCCGGCCATCCCGAGGTGTTCGCTCTCGGCGACATGGTCCGCGTCCTCGACGAGAGGGGCGAGCCACAGGAGCTGCTGGGTGTGGCGCCGGTCGCCATGCAGGAGGGCCGTTACGCGGCCAACGTCGTGAAGGCCCGCCTGCGGGGCGGAGAGTACGAGCCTTTCCGCTACCGCGACAAGGGCAACGTCGCCACGATCGGCCGGGCGCGTGCCGTCGCCGACGTCAAGGGGCTCAAGGTCAGCGGCTTCCCGGCCTGGTTGCTCTGGCTCGGGATCCACATCTGGTACCTGATCGGGTTCCAGAACCGGATCCTGGTCCTGATCCGCTGGTCGTTCAGCTTCTTCACCCGCGGCCGGGGCGGCCGGGTGATCGAGGAGTTCGAGGAGCCTGCGAAGGAGCCGGTCCAGCCTCTCCCGCGCGGCCGGCGTTAGGCTCGGCTTGTGGCCGGCCACAAGCGACTCGCCCGGCGCTTGTACGAGGCGTTCTCGGCGGGCGACCGCGACTTCTTCGAAGAGCACCTGGCGGACGACCTCATCTTCTCCAGCCCGCCCGACCCAGATCTCGACCGCGCGGGGTTCTTCGAGCGCTGCTGGCCCGGCGCCGGGCAGGGACAGGGAATCGACATCGTCCGGCTGATCGAGTCGGGGGACGAGGTCGTCGTCACCTACGAGCTGAAGCGCCCGGACGGGAGCGGCGGCCGCAACACCGAGGTCCTCACCTTCAGCGGGGACGAGCTGAACCGGATCGAGGTCTACTTCGGCTGGGATCGGTAGGGCGAAGGGTTAACTTTCCGCTCCGAGGAGTGAGGGATTGATCTACCGCAGCCCCGAGCCCGACATCGAGATCCCCGACGTGACGCTGACCAAGCACGTCATCGGCGACGCCGCGGCGTGCGGCGACCATCCGGCGATCATCGAGAGTACGACCGGCGAGACCACCACCTACTCCGAGCTCGCGGCCAAGGTGGATGCTGTCGCCGCGCTGCTCCAGTCAAGCGGGATCGCGAAGGGCGGCGTGGTCGGGCTAGCGGGGCCGAACAGCGCCGAGTGGGCGATCGCCTACCACGCCATCCTCCGAGCCGGCGCGATCGTCACTCCGATGAATCCACTGCTCACGCCAGAGGAAATCGAGCGGCAGGTGAGGGACTCGGGCGCCACCCTCGTAATCGACGATCCCGCGGGGTTCACCGCCGAGGCCGAGCCCGGCGCGAAGCCGGCAGAGGTCGAAGTCGATCCCGACGAGCTCGCCGTGCTGCCGTACTCGAGCGGGACCACTGGCCTGATGAAGGGCGTGATGCTCACCCACCGCAACCTGGTCGCGAACATCGAGCAGGCCTGGAACTCGATGCCGGTCACAGACGACGACACCCTGGTCGGCGTGCTGCCCTTTTTCCACATCTACGGCCAGACGGTGGTCCTCAACATGGGGCTCGCGAAGGGGTCCACGATCGTCACCATGCCCCGATTCGACCTCGACGAGCTGCTGGCGATCGTCGAGCGCCACGGTCTCACCTGGCTCCATGTCGCGCCGCCGGTGATCCTCGCTCTCGCCACCGCGCCCCAGGTAGAGGGCCGCGACTTCTCAAAGCTGAAGTTGGTGATCTCGGGGGCCGCGCCGCTCGACGGCGAGCTCGCGCGCCGTGCCGAGGAGCGGATCGGTGCGCCGATCCGCCAGGGCTATGGGATGACCGAGCTCAGCCCGGTGACCCACAAGAGCCGGCTGGCGAGGATCGAGGAGACGCCGCGCGGCAGCATCGGGGCGTTGATTCCGAACACCGAAGCGCGGCTGGTCGATCCGGAGACGGGCGAGGACGTGGCGGCGGGAGAGGAGGGCGAGATCTGGATCCGCGGCCCACAGGTGATGAGGGGCTACCTCAACAACCCGGCGGCGACCTCGGAGACCCTCGTTGGCGACGGCTGGCTCCGCACGGGCGACATCGGGCGGGTCGACTCGGGCGGCTTCTTCTACATCGTCGACCGGCTCAAGGAGCTGATCAAGTACAAGGGCTATCAGGTGCCGCCAGCCGAGCTCGAGGCGGTGCTCGTCTCACATCCGAAGGTGAAGGATGCCGGCGTGATCGGCGTGCCGATGGACGACGGGGGAGAAGCCCCGAAGGCATGCGTCGTCGTCGTCGACGACGGCCTCGAGCCCGACGAGCTGATCGCCTACGTCTCCGAGCGGGTCGCCCCCTACAAGCGGATCCGCGAGGTCGAGTTCGTCGACGAGATCCCGAAGTCGGCCTCGGGCAAGATCCTTCGACGGGTGCTGCGCGAGCAGCACGCCAGTCCGAAGATCCGCGCCTCCTAGGACCCGCGTCTGAGGCTCAACTGTTCGGCGTCGAGGGGGGCGCGCCAGCCTTGAGCAGTGTCGCCAGGTAAATCACCAGCTTGGCCTTGCCCTTGTTGGCGGCCTGATGGATGGTCGAGGGCTGCTCGACGATCCACTCGCCCGCGTTGATCCGCCCGGTCTGCCCGCTCCGACGAGAGCGCCAGAATTACCCCGGTGAACGAACTGCAGATCTTCCTGGCTGCGCTCTTCGTCTCTGCCGCCGGGCTGAACGCCGTCGCCAACTGGCTGAAGGTGCCGTACCCGATTCCGCTGGTGATCGGCGGGCTCGTGCTGGGGCTGATCCCGGGGATCCCGGACATCCACCTCGACCCGGACCTGGTCCTCCTGGTCTTCCTGCCGCCGTTGCTATACGCGTCGGCCTTCTTCGCCGACCTGCGCAGCCTGCGCGCCGACGCTCGCGTGATCTCGCTGAACGCGATCGGGCTCGTTCTGGTCACGGCGGGCGCGGTCGCGGTGATCGCACACGAAGTGATCGGCCTCCCCTGGGCGATGTCCTTCGTCCTCGGCGCAATCGTCTCCCCCACGGATCCGGCGGCCGCGACCGCGGTGATGCGGCGGGTGGGCGCCCCGCGGCGGATGGTCAACGTGCTCGAGGGAGAGAGCCTGGTCAACGACGCCACCGCGCTGGTGGCCTACAAGGTCGCGGTCGCCGTCGCGATCGGGGAGAGCGTCTCGGCCGGCCATACCGTGCTCACCTTCTTCGGCGACGCGGCGGGAGGGATAGCGATCGGTCTTGTTGTCGGCTGGGCGATCGCCGAGGTCCGCAAGCGTGTCAGCGACGTCAACACCGAGCTGACGATCTCGCTGTTCAGTGCGTACGGCGCCTTCGTGCCCGCGGACCAGATCGGCGTTTCCGGCGTTCTTGCCGTGGTGACGTGCGGACTGGTCCTGGGCTTCCGCGCCCCAGAGATCGCCTCGCCCGAGAGCCGGATGCAGGGCTTCGCCCTCTGGTCGATCCTCACCTTCCTGATCAACGCGACGCTGTTCATCCTGATCGGCCTGCAGCTGCCGACGATCGTGGACGGGCTGAGCAGCAGGCCGGCTGGCGAGGTGGTGGGCTACGCGGCGGCCGTCTGCGCGGCGGTGATATTGGTCCGCTTCGTCTGGAACTTTGCGATGACCGCGCTGATCAGGGCGATCGACCGACGACCGTCGCAGCGCGCGCGGCGCGCCGGCTGGCGGGTCAGGGTGATCGGGAGCTGGTCCGGCATGCGGGGCGCGGTCTCGCTGGCGGCTGCCCTGGCGCTGCCTCTGCACACCAACGCGGGGGATCCGCTCCCCGGCCGCGACCTGATCCAGTTCATCACCTTCTCGCTGATCCTGGTGACGGTGGTGGGGCAGGGCCTGACCCTACCGTGGCTGATCCGCAAACTCGGTGCAGTCGAGGAGGGCACCGAGGAGGAGAACGAGGAGACCCGGGCCCGGCTGGTGATCGCGCGGGCCGCGCTCGAGCGTGTCGATGAGCTCGAGAACGAGGACTGGACTCGCGAGGCGACGATCGATCGCGTCCGCCAGCTCTATCAATTCCGACAGCGCCGATTCAAGATCCGCGCGGGGAAGATCCAGGACGAGGACGGGCTCGAGGAGAGCTCGCTCGCCTTCCAGCGGCTGATGCACGAGATCTACGCCGTCCAGCGCCGGGAGCTCGTCCGGCTTCGCAACACGCGCGAGATCAGCGCCGAGGTCATGCGCCGGGTAGAGCGGGAGCTCGACCTGGAGGAGGAGCGGCTCGAGGTCTAGCTACGGCGGGTCAGTCGCCCGGCGAGAGAACGTGTCCAACCGCCGGGTCGGATTTGCCGTCGAGCAGCTCTCGGTAGATGCGCTCGACGTCCTCGGGGCCGGAGCCGTGCTCGACTCGGAGCCAGTCCCGGGTCCACTCGACATAGGGGTTCCAGGTCTCGGCGAGCCGCTCGTTGACGCCCTCGCCACCCCAGTCCTCCCTGCGCTTGCGCAGGCGGTCCGGCGCGAAGAAGAAGACCGGCTTCGGGCCGGCCAGTTCCGCGCCGCCCCCGAGATCCTCGCGATGGGTGAGGCCCACCGCGGCGCTGTGCTTGAGCCGATCGCTCCAGTGCCCGTGGACGGCGCTTCGGACCCTTGCGTCGCCGGACATGTCCACGTAGACGGCTGGGTCCCGATCGAGCGACTCGAGCTCCTCATATGGCACGACCCGGTCGTAGACGCCGAGCGACTCGGTGAACTCGACGTTCTGCGGCGAGGTCAGCCCGACCACCTCGATCCCTTCCCGTTTGTCGAGCAGGTAGGCGAGCGCCGAGGAGGTGCGGCTCGAGGCCGAGGAGAGCACAGCCGCCTTGGCGCCGAAGAACCCCTCGTCGTCGAGGAAGTCATCGATCAGGAACGACGTGAAATAGAGGGGCCAGAGCAGCATCTGCTGGTCCTCGTTGCGCTCCTCGTACAGGGGCAGCCCCGCCACCCGGATGTAGCGGTTGTAGGCGGCCGGCAGCTCGGCGCGATGGGGGGTGGTGTCGACGAAGTCTTGTGGGCTCGCCCGGTCCGGCCGGACGACCAGGTGGGAGGCGGGGGGCAGGTAGCCGAAGATGCGCGTGCCCTCCGGCACGCCGTTCGCCATGCTGGCAGTGACGTCGGCGAATCCCCAGACCGGCATCCGCACCCAGCCGTCCCCGGCCGGGAAGAAGTCCCAGTAGTTCATCTCGTCGCCCATCACCGCATAGGTGATGTTGTTGGTGGTCAGGCCGAAGCTGTCGACTCCCAGGAGGACCTCGCCGTCTTCGAGCTCGGGCGGCTTCGGGTCCTCGAAGCGGATCTCGTGTAGATCGTCGCGCTTGATCTGAAAGTCGATGGCCGCAGCCTAATCCTCCGATCCCGCCGCTCGGGCCCGGGTCTCAGCAAAATAAAGATCCGCAAAGACTGCACTTCCTGGCGCGCTCGCAGGTTTAGTCGGCGGATGATGCGGGGAAACCGACTTCTTCGGAAACTGCCGACGAGATTGGAGGCCGGACCAATGAACGGACGGCTTTCTGCGCTCGATGATTCCTTCCTGGCGGTCGAGAATGCCAGTGCCCACATGCACGTTGGTTGGGCCGCGGCGTTCGGCAAGCCAGAGGGGCACCAGGCGCCTCGATTCAACGAGTTGCGGGAGCACATAGCGAGCAGGCTCAGTCGCGCCCCCCGCTACAGACAGCGGATCGCATCTGTTCCGTTCGGGCTGAACGCGCCCATCTGGGTCGATGACCAGCGCTTCGACGTCAACCGGCACGTAGTCGAGTCGAGCGCTACGCGGTTTGCGGACCTCGTCGATTCATGCATGTCGACGCAGCTGCGGCGCGATCGCCCCCTCTGGCAGATCTGCATCGCCGACCGGCTCGAGGACGGCCGCATCGGGGTCGTTGGGAAGGCCCACCACTGCATGGTCGACGGCATCGCCGCGGTCGAGCTCGCTTCGCTCCTGCTCGATCCAAGTCCCGATCCCCCACCTCCGGAATCCGAGGAGTGGCGGCCGAGGCAGGCGCCCGGCCCGGCCCGGCGGCTGATCGTCGGCCTCCTTGACCTGATCAGGGAGGAGGCTTCGCTTGCGAAGCTCCCGGCGCGGCTGATGCGCTCCCCGGCCCGGATCGGAGAGCTGATCGAGCCGGCACGCCGCGCTCGCGACGCCCTCGCTCACTCGCTACGCCCCTCTGAGCCGCGGGACCCGCTCAACCAACCGATCACGGGCGCGCGCCACCTCGCCTGGTTCAGCCGTCCGCTCGCCGACCTGAAGCGGATCGGGGGCCCGTTCGGCGCCTCGGTGAACGACGTCCTGCTGGCCGTCTCGGCCGGCGGGGTCCGCAGCTTCCTCAACAGCCGAAACCGCGAGCCCGCCCCGCTCAAGACGATGGTTCCAGTCAACGTGCGGGACGCAGGCCAGGAGACGGAGCTCGGCAACAGGATCTCCTTCGTCTTCGTCGACCTGCCCTGCGACGAGCCCGATCCGATCCGCCGGCTGCAGGATGTGCGCCTCGAGATGACCGAGCGCAAGGAGGCCGGCATCCCCGAAGGCGGCGACGCTGCGATGGCCGCGGTCAAGTATCTGCCGCGCATGGCGCAGCACGCCCTCACACGCAGAATCGCAAGCCCACGGACCTTCAACCTCACCGTCTCGAACATCCCGGGCCCACGCGAGCCGATGTACATGCTGGGCTGCGAGCTGGAGGCGGCGTACCCGGTGGTGCCGATCGCCGACAAGCACGCGCTCTCGATCGGCATGACCACCATCGGGGACGAGGCCTGCTTTGGCCTCTATGCGGCGAGCGAGACGCTGCCGGACTCCGATGAGCTCGCCGACGCAGTCAGCGCGTCGATCGACGAGCTCCTCGAGCACGTCACCACCTAGAGGTCGAGCCAGAGCTCCTGGCCGACGGTCCCCTCCGGGAAGACGGGATGGGGTTCCTCCCTGGTCTGCGTGAAGCCGGCCGCGTCGTAGATGCGCCTGGCGCTGACCAGCGAGCTGTTTGTCCAGAGCACCATTCGCGCGTAGCCGCGCTCACGGGCGAAGCCGATGCAGTGGTCGACGAGCCTGCTGCCGACCCCGTGGCCGCGGGCCGAGGCCTCGACGAACAGCAGGCGGAGTTGCGCGACGTCGTCGGACCTCCGCATGCAGTAGACGGCTCCCGCACGCTTCCCCTCGAGCTCGGCGATCCAGGCAGCCTCGCGGTCGGGATCGTGATCGTCGAGGTAGTCGGCGATCACGCGGGCGACCAGCGCGAGAAACGGCTCGTCCCAGCCCTCCTCATCCTCGTAGAGGCGGGCGTGCTGCTCGAGAACCCAGCCGTGGTCGGCGAGCTCGGCCGGCCGTATGTCGACGCAGTCGGCCGCCGTAGTCAGCGGATGAAGAGCATCTCCGAGTACTTCGGCAGCGGCCAGAGGTCGTCGGCGACCACCTTCTCCAGCTTGTCGGCCGCCTCGCGGACCCTGGCCATCGCGGCGACCTGCTTGTCGCGCGCGTAGACCGCCAGGTCCATCCCCTCGATGCCCTCCGGGTACTGGTTCGCCTCATCGAGCTCCTTGATCGCAGCCACCAGGTCGTCGACCAGCGGCGTCGTCTCCTCGGTCACCGCCGAGATCCCGGACTCGTCGCCGAGCGCGAGGTAGCGAAGCGCGGCGGGCAGGATCATCGTCCGCGCGATCGAGTCGGCGGTCTCAGCCTCGATATTGGCCTCGATGATGTACTGCTCGAGCCAGACCTCGTAGCGGGACTCGAGCTCGCGGTTCGACAGCACGTTGTAATTCCCGAAGAGCTCGACGGTTGAATCGGCGAGGATCTCGGGGAGGGCGTCGGGCGTATTCCTGAGGTTCTTCAGCCCGCGCTTCTCGGCCTCGGTGTGCCAGGCCTCGTCGTAGTTGTCGCCGTCGAAGATGATCTGCTTGTTGGCCGTGTAGGCCTCCTTGACCACCTCGGTGACGCCCTCTGCGACGTCGCCGCCATTGGCCTCCAGCTTGTCGGCCAGGTCGTCGATCGCTTCGGCGACGATCGTGTTCAGCACGGTGTTGGGGAAGGCGAGCGAGGCGCTGCCCCCGATGGCCCGGAACTCGAACTTGTTGCCGGTGAAGGCGAAGGGCGAGGTGCGGTTGCGGTCGCCGCCGTGCATGGGGAGCGGCGGCAGCACCTCTGCGCCGAGGTCGAGGTATGAGCCTGGCGTGTGCGGGTCGCCCTCGCCCGAGGCGATCGCCTCGAACGCCTTGTTGAGCTCGGCCCCGAGGAAGATCGAGATGATCGCCGGGGGCGCCTCGTTGGCGCCCAGCCGGTGGTCCTGGCCGATGTCCGCAACGGATGCGCGGAGCAGCCCCTGGTGCTTGTTGACGGCCTGGATCACCGCTGCGCAGAAGAACAGGAAGCTGATGTTCTCGGCGGGGGTGTCGCCCGGGTCGAGCAGGTTGTGACCGGTGTCGGTCCCCATCGACCAGTTGTTGTGCTTGCCCGACCCGTTGACGCCGGCGAAGGGCTTCTCATGCAGTAGGCAGACCAGCCCGTACTTGCGGGCCACCTGCTGCATGATCCGCATGGTCAGCTGCTGGTGATCGGAGCCGACGTTCGAGTTCTCGAATACCGGGGCGATCTCGTGCTGGGCCGGCGCGACCTCGTTGTGGCGCGTCTTGACCGGCACGCCGAGCTTGGCCAGCTCGTTCTCGAAGTCCATGATGCAGGCGAGGACGCGCTCCGGGGTCGCCCCGAAGTAGTGATCGTCCAGCTCGTGGCCCTTGGCCGGCTTGGCTCCGAACAGGGTGCGGCCGGTGGTCACCAGGTCTGGCCGCCCATAGAAGTACTGCTCGTCGATCAGGAAGTACTCCTGCTCCGGGCCGACGGTGGTGAACACGCGCTTTGCGTCCTTCTCGCCGAGCAGGTTGAGGGCGCGTACAGCCGACTTCGACAGCGCGTCCATCGAACGCAGCAGAGGCGTCTTGGCGTCGAGCGCCTCGCCGGTCCAGGAGACGAACGCGGTTGGGATGCAGAGCAACGCCCCGTTCGGGTTCTCGAGGATGAAGGCGGGGCTGGTGGGATCCCAGGCTGTGTAGCCGCGAGCCTCGAAGGTGTCGCGGACGCCGCCGGTGGGGAACGAGGAGGCGTCGGGCTCGCCCTGGATCAGCTCCTTGCCCGAGAACTTGGCGAGCCACTTTCCGTCGCGGTTGGGCTCGAAGAAGGAGTCATGCTTCTCCGCGGTCAGCCCCGTGAGCGGCTGGAAGACATGGGTGAAGTGGGTCGCGCCGCGCGCCAGCGCCCACTCCCGCATCGCGTCCGCGACCGCGTCGGCCAGGGAGGTGTCGAGAGCCTCGCCGTGCTCGAGCGTCGCCTGGAGCTTCTCGTAGACGTCGCTGGGGAGGACCTCCTTCTGGACGGCGGCCGAGAAGACGTTGGCGCCGAAGGGGTTGTTGTCGGCCTTGGTGAGGTCGACCGTGCCCAGGGCTTCGCCGTTCGGGCTCCAGGTAGCGGATGTAACGTTCTGCGCGCGGGTGTTGAGCATCGTCGGGGCAGCCTCCTCACAGGCTCAGCGCGCCCTACGGGCGCGCCGAGGTTGATCACAACGAAACGACGCGCTGAGATTAGACGCCGCGCACCAAGTCGGCATTGTCCGGGCGTACAAAAATCCGCAAACTCGTTTCGCCACGCGGTCGGGGGCGGCGATAGGGTCCCCGGACCCGATGGCCAATCCGCCGATGCCGAGTGAGGGGTTCGTCCTCACCCACTTCATCGTCAGCGACGACGTCCGCGCTCGGCCGCGTTCTACTCGGACGTGCTCGGCGGCGAGGTGGTGCGGGAGGGCGAGCCCACGATCGTCCAGCTCGCCAACGCTTGGGTGATCATCAACGTCGGCGGCGGCCCGACCGAGGACAAGCCCGATGTCGCGCTCGAGGCGCCGACCGACCCGAACCGGGTGAGCTCGTTCCTCAACATCCGGGTCGCCGACATCCAGCGCTGCTACGAGGAGTGGAGCTCGAAGGGCGCCGAGTTCCTGACCCCGCCGCAGCAGCGCCAGACCGAGATTCGCTGCTACCTGCGCGACCCGGACCGCCACCTGATCGAGGTCGGCCAGACGACCTCGCTGCCGGGGACGGCGGCTAAGCCTTCGTAGTGAGCAGGACCCGGTTGCCGGAGGGGTCCGTGACACGAACCCCATCGTCTTCGCGGATCGGCTCGAAGCCCGCCTCCAGCAGCCGGTCCTCCTCGGCCGCGAGCGCCTCGGCGCTCGGCAGCACGATCTCGAAGCGGAGCAGGCCCCGGCTGCCGCGCGGCGGTGGAGGGGCGCCCTCACCCGCCCACGTATTGAGCCCGAGGTGATGGTGGTAGCCGCCGGCCGAGACGAAGAGGGCTCCGGGATAGCCGCGGACGGTCACGTCGAAGCCCAGCGCGCCGGAGTAGAAGGCCTCAGCGGCGGTCAGGTCGCCAACGTTGAGATGGACGTGGCCGATGCGGGTCCCGGGCGGCATCCCCGCGCTGGCGTCCTCGCGGCGAAGCTCACTGAGCACCCCGTCGAGGTCGAGCGGCAGGGTGTCCATCTGGATGACCCCGTCGCGAACGGGCCACTCCTCCCGGGGGCGGTCGCGGTAGAGCTCGATCCCGTTGCCCTCAGGGTCGCTCAGGTAGAGGGCCTCGCTGACCAGGTGATCCGAGGCGCCGCTCAGCCGCCAGCGGGCCTCGGCGACGCGCTGCAACGCGCGAGCCAGATCGGGGCGGCTCGGGACGAGGATCGCGAGGTGGAAGAGGCCACTGGTCCCGTGAGGGCGAGGCTGGGCGTCCGGCTCTCCGACCAGCTCGATGATTGGCTCGCCATCCGTTCCAAGCCGCACGGTCCCATCCTCGGGCGGTAGCTCGGAGAGCCCGATCGCGTCACGGTAGAAGTCGCGGATCCGCTCCAGGTCGGCGACCACCAGTCGCACTGCTCCCATCGACGTGCCGGAATCGATCGAGCCGTTTTCGCTCACGCCCCTGACGATAGTCCGCGGTTCTGGATGCATGAATAACCGGTTGCCCTCACAAGCACCCTCTCATCTAAGGAGCAGGTCGTCGGCTCCCTCGGGCTTCCAGCGGTCGGCGATCGCCGCGAACGGGATCACGAGCAACCACATGCAAGCGGCAACGGTCGTGGACGCGAAGGCGACCGGAATCGAGAGCAGGAAGAACAGCACCGGAGAGAGCGACATGGCCGCGCCGTAGCGGTAGACATCTCTCGGGAGCGTCCGCTCCAACAGGCGGTGGCGCTGGGCGTGGGCGAAGAGCACCACCTCCATGCCGCTGACGACGGCCACGTTCGTGGCGTAGATCACGATCGACAGCGGGTTCTCGAAGTACTCGCCGAGCAGGGCGGTCGGGAAGGGCAGGAAGGCGATGAACGCGAGGTAGACGAGATTCAAGCGCGATCAGCCCGCGATCGATCCGGGCGAGCGCGGAGAAGTAGGTGTGGTGGGCCAGCCAGTAGCGGCCGATCACTATGAAGCTGATGAAGAAGCTGATGAACTCGGCGCTGTCGTCGTTGAGCGCCTCGGCGAGGTCGTGGACGCTGCCGCCGTCCGAGATGCTCGGCACCCCGATCGAGACGACCAGCAGGGTCATCGCGATCGCGAAGAGGCCATCGCTGAAAGTCAGGGCGCGATCGAACTCGACGCTCTGGCGGTCGTAGGTCCGTCGCGGCGCCAGCTGCTCCTGCACGAGCTCGCCGCTCTACAGGCCGAGGTCGCGCAGGAACCCCGGCTTGAGGGCCGCGAGGTTCACGAACGAGGGCAGCGGCATGTCGTCCGGGTTGCCGCGGACTCCGACGTGGCTGCCCTCGGGCACCTCCTCCTCGAGCCGCTTGCCGAGCTCGACCGCATCGTCCTCGCTGGCCGCGCCGACCAGCAGGTAGCGGAAGCGCCGCTTCACCGGCAGGCCCTCGCCGCGAAGCTTCTCGGCGACGGAGAGGGTGTCCCTGATGTGGGGGAGGTCGATCACCACCTCCCACGGATACTCCCCGTACTTCCGGGCCTCAGCGGCGCCCTCCTCCTCGGCCTCGCGCATCTCTTGCGCGAGGGCCACCTCGTCCTCGGGCAGCGGCTCGTCCGCGTCCTTCCACTCCTCGGCGACCGGATGCCAGCGCATCAACCGGACCTTGCCGATCAGGTTTTCGCGATCCATGATGTCCTTCACGACCCGCTCCGCCTCCATGGCGCTCTCCTCGTGCCAGGCGTAGATGAAGATGAAGCGCCCGTCGCGGGTGACGATCACGCTGCCGCCGATGAGCGTGCGGGCCTCGTCGTCGAGCTGGAGATTGTGCAACCCCTCGACCAGCGAATCGCTCTGTTGCTCCTCGTCGAGGGCGACCTCGACGCGCCACTCGTCGCGGCTGCGCGGCGGGTCATTCCACTCGTTCACGGCCGGAACTCTAGTTTCCCTCGACTTCGACCATGCGGCCACCCGGGCCGAGGTTGATCACGTGGGTGGACCCGACCTCGTCCTCTTCACCCCAGGACTCGTGGATGTGGCCACAGACGGCGAGGGGCGGCCGCTTCGACTCGATCGCATCGAGGATCGCCGTGCTGCCGAGGTGGTCGCCGGCGCCCGACTGATCGCAATGACCCTTGGGCGGGGAGTGGACCACCAGCACGGCGCCCTCCGGGCAGTCTTCGAGGCGCTCGGCGGCCTGCTCCTCGTCGAGGTCGAAGCTCCAGTCCCAGGGCGTGATCGGGACCCCGGCGCCGAGCCCGAAGAACTGCGTGCCGTCGACCTCGGTGCCCTGCCCGTGGAGGACGGTCGCCGCCTCCCACCCCTCGCACGCCGCCCGCAGGGCGTCCTCGGTCTCGTTATTGCCGGGCACCAGGATCGTCGGCACCGAGATCGATCTGAGGACGCCGATCGTCTCCTCGAGACCCTCGTGGATCGAGGCGAAGTCGCCGGCGGCAATCACGACGTCGGACTCTGAGGAGCGCTCGGCCAGGCTCGCGGCCTGATCCAGGTCCCGGTGCAGATCGCTGAAGGCGAGCAGCCGCACGGCCCGCAGTCTGCCACGGCCGGATGGCTGCGGAGTTTCGAGGACCCCTAAGAAGGGGATCAACGGGTGCATGTACGGCGCTTTCTCAGGAATGAGCCTCGGATTCGTGGCGCTGGTCGCCCTCGTGGTAGCGCTGGCCGTGCTCGCCTCGCCGCTGCTCGCGGCGATCATCGCCCTGGTCGCTGCGTTCTTCCTGTTGATCGGAATGTCGTCGTTGCGGCAGCGCTCGGCCAGGCAGGACCAGACCGAGGGTGGGGCGACCGGCGAACCCGCCTCGGGCGAAAGCTGATCAGGCCGCGCGCCTGGTCGGGATGTCCCCGGGCCGCAGGTAGCCGAGCTCGTCGAGCTTCTCGGCGAGGATCTCGTGCATCTCCAGGATCTCCTCGCGGGACATGTGGGTCGCCCAGCCGCCAGGCTCGGCTCGGCGGATCTCCCGACCCGCTCCCTTGTGCGACTCGGGCACGCGTGAGAACTCGTTGGCCGCGGCGATCCCGTCGAGGCTCTCGCCGATCGCCTCGATCCCCAGCGTCGCGCAGATCTTCCGCAGCGCGGCGCCCGGGTCCGCCCGCATCTCCTCGTACCGGATCAGGACGCGGCGGTCGGGGTCGGTCCGCGCGTAGGTCTCCTGCACCACCTCGGTGCGATGCAGCCAGACGCTCGCCTGCCAGCGAATCAGGGCCGACCGGCCGGTGTCATCGAGGGGGTAGGCACCCTCGTCGGTCGCCCAGCTGCCGTCCCGGTAGGCGTCGAGCCAGGAGTCGACCACGTCGCGGCCGTCACGGAGCAGGAAGATCAGGGACGAGTGCGGGAAGAGGTCCATGATCGTGTCGGCTGCGTGCGAGCCCGGCTCCTTCACGACGACGATCGGCCGGTCGATCCCGCCCGCGGCGGCGATGTCCTGGGCCGCCTGAGCCGCGAAGCGGGCGCTGATCAGGTCGCGAAGCTGGGGCATCCAGGTGTCGCGGAACCGGTCGGAGAAGAGGTAGTCGCGTTTCTTGCGCTTGAAGTCGGCGAGGGTGCCGAGCTTGGGAGGGTCCTTGGCTGTCGCCCAGGCCAGGGGGATCGGACGCCAGACACCCAGGTGGTGTCCGATGTGGGGGTCGTCGATCGGGATCACGCGATCCAGCTCGGCAAGCATTCGCAGCAGCCAGGTGCTGCCGCTTCGCGACGATCCGAAGATCCAGGCCAACCGCCCCGGCGCCGTTACGTCCGGTGTGACTCCCTCTGGCACGTTGCCCCTCAGCTCGGGATGGTGACAGGGTCCGCCACGTCCATGTGGCGCAGCTTGAAACTTCCGTCAGACGGAAGCTCGCAGCCGCGGCCAGATGAGAAGGACGAGACCGACCAGGATGCAGATCAAACCTAACGCGTAACTGACCAGGACCGCAAGCACGATCCCGATGATGATCAGTAGCAGTGGTAGCTCCATGCCGGCTCGATACCCCGGCAGATCACCCTGAAACCCCGGGTTGAGCGCCTCACGCGCGGCGCCGTAGGCAGGCGGGTTTCGGGGTGCCCCCGGGCGGCAAGACCCTATGCAGATGGGACAGCCTCAGACCGTTCCGGTCCGATTCCGTACGACTCGCGTTAGCCCAAGGGTCGACCGCCGGGGCGCGATCGCCCGCGAGATCCGCACGAGGCCGCCCGAGCCATTTCGAGCCAGAGGAGGACAGATCCACGTGTCGCAGATCGCCATCCTCGACGTCGACGGCACGCTCGTCGACACGAACTACCACCACGCGATCGCCTGGTTCCGTGCGTTCCGGCGGAACGACGTGACCGTGCCCGTCTGGCGGGTACACCGCCACATCGGGATGGGCGGCGACCAGCTGGTGGCCGCGGTCGCGGGGGACGAGGTCGAGGAGAGGCTCGGCGACGCGATACGCAATGCCGAGGGCGAGCTCTACCGGGAGTTGATCGACGAGGTTCAGCCGATGGAGGGCTCGCGCGAGCTGATCGAGGACCTGAAAGCGGCCGGCAACACGGTGGTGCTTGCCAGCTCGGCCAAGGAGTGGGAGGTCGAGCACTACATCGAGCTGCTCGATGCCGCGGAGATCGTCGACGGCTGGACCACCTCGGCGGACGTCGAGCGGACCAAGCCGAAGCCCGATCTGATCAAGGCCGCGCTGGAGAAGGCCGGAAGCGATGGCCAGGCGACGCTGATCGGCGACACGGTCTGGGACGTGGAGGCCGCGGGCCGGGCCGGGGTCGAGACGCTCGCCGTCCTCACCGGCGGGTTCTCCGAGGCCGAGCTGCGCGATGCCGGCGCCAAGGACGTCTTCACCTCGGTCGACGAGCTGCGCCGCAGCCTGGTCGAGACGCCGCTCAGCGCGTAGCGGACGCGAGACTCTCCGTGGCGATCCGCATGGTCTCCTCGTCCAGCTCCGCATCGACCAGGTCGTAGCGTTTGGCGAGCTCGGCGAGCAGGGCCTCCTCGATCTCGCCGGGATCGACCTCGCGGCCGAGCTCGTCCGAGACGCTCCCCGAGGTGGCCGGGTTCCAGTCGAGCTCGAGCGCCCGGTAGACCGGCTCCAGCACCCGCGTGATCCCGAGGCCGCCCGAGGCCACGACGACCCCGCCCATGTGGGCGCCGCCGCGGATCATCCGCTGGCCGATGCCGGCGAGCTTCGTCGTCCCGCGCGCATTGATGCTGTAGGCGCCCGGGCAGTACTCGCCGGGCACCTCGCCGACGCGCGCGTCGACGCCGAGCCCGCGCAGAGCATCGGCGATCAGTCCGGCCATCTCCTCGAAGCGGGCGTAGGTCCGCTTCGGCGGCTGCGGATCGCTGTAGGCCCTGGCGATCGCGATCGTGCCCTGATGGAAGACCGCGGCGCGGCCGCCCGCCAGCCGCTCGACGGCGGCGAACCCGGCGGCGCGGGCGGCTTCGACCGCGGCCGCGTATCCGGGGCTGGCCACGTCCTGGCGTCCGAAGGCGACCTCGTCCCCGGGCCGGTGGATGCGGATCGTCGGCGGCAGCTCTCCCGCCGCTACCCGGCGCAGAATGGTGCGCGAGACCTCGGTGCTGAGCTCGGGCTGGTCGGGGAACGAGTGTCGGATCAGGCGGAGGCGCTCCACCTGATCAAGTCTGACGGGCGCCGAGGGCCGGCTTCGCCATCAGGTCGCGGCCACAAGCCGCCGCTAGCTACGCGGCCTCATCCGGATCGTCGCCGAGCAGGGCCTCGCGGAGCAGGCGCTCCTCCTCGTCGAAGAGGTGGCCGATCATGCGATTGCGATCGAGGAGGATGCGGCGCTTGGTCTGGGTCGTGGCCTGACGCGGAGCAGACCCGATCCGCCCCGCCAGCTCGACAGCGCGCGGCATCAGCTCGTCGGCGGGATACACGGCGCCGACGATCCCGATGCGGTGAGCGCCGGCGGCGTCGAGCAGCCTGCCGGTCAGGGTGAGCTCGGCGGCGACCGGAGCGGGGAGGGCCGAACGGGCGGCGGCGTAGCTCGGCGGTATCCCCCGGGGCAGCTCCGGGAAACCGAAGCTCGCCTTCTCGGCGGCCAGCCGCAGGTCGCAGAGCAGCGCCAGGGCGAAGCCGCCGGCGAGCGCCGGGCCGTTGACCGCAGCGACCACCGGCTTCGCGCAGCCGCCGACAGCGCGGAAGGCGCCGATGCTGGTCTCGACGAGGCGCTCCCGGTGGGCGCGGTCGCCACCGAACTCGCTCGTGTCCATCCCCGAGCTGAAGGCGGGCGGGGCGCCGGTCAGTACCACCGCGCCGACGTCATTGTCATCTCCCAGAGCCCGGAAGGAGTCGGCGAGCTCCACACGCAGGTCGATGGAGAGGGCATTCTGCTTCTCGGGACGCTGCAGCGTGACCACCGCGACGTCCTCTCGGCGCTCCAATGAGAGCAAACCCGCCATCGCGGCATCATCTCGGAAACCGACAAGGAGGCGACTTGAAGGCACACACCGAGTACATGACCTTCAACACCGACGAGCGGCGCGAATTCATCCGCATCACCGAGAACGTGCAGAGCGCGGTCGATTCCTCGGGGGTCGCGGAGGGGATGGTGCTCGTCTCGGCCATGCACATCACCGCCGCCGTCTGGGTCAACGACGACGAGCCGGGCCTGCAGGAAGACACGCTCGAGTGGCTGGACAAGCTGGCGCCGCCGAGCTGGAAGGAGCCGGCGAACGATGTCGCCCGCGAGCTGCTCCCCGATCCGGGTGACTACCGCCACCATCGTGGCGGGGAGGACAACGGGGACGCCCACCTCAAGAACCTTCTGGTCCACCACCAGGTGGTCCTCCCGATCACCGAGGGGCGCCTCGACCTGGGGCCGTGGCAGGCCGTCTTCTACTGCGAGTTCGACGGCCGCCGCTCGAAGCGGCTGGTGATCAAGGTGATGGGCGATTAGCGCCGACGCGACTCAGGCCGAGCGCCGGGCGGTGGCGGCGCCGGTCCTGGTGATCGGCGCGGTGGTCTCCGTCCAGCTCGGGTCGGCGACCGCGACCACGCTGTTCGATCAGGTGGGGCCCGCCGGGGCCGTGCTCTACCGGCTGATGACCGCGGCGATCATTTTGATCGCGATCTGGCGCCCACGGCCGCTGGAGGCGGGGCGCGACGGACTCGTCCTCGCCGTTGCCTTCGGCGTGGCGCTCGCGGGGATGAACCTCTGCTTCTACGAGGCGCTGGACCGGATCCCGCTTGGGATCGCGGTCACGTTCGAGTTCGTCGGGCCCCTGCTGGTCGGGCTGATCGGCTCGCGGCGGGCACTCGACCTGGTCTGGGTCGCCTGCGCGGCGGTCGGGGTGCTGCTCCTGACGCGGCCCTCGGGCTCGGCGAGCGCCGCGGGGATCGGGTTTGCGCTGCTCGCCGGGATGTTCTGGGCCGGCTACATCCTGCTCAGCGCCAGGATCGGCCGCGCCTTTCCCGGGGGGCGGGGGCTGGCGCTGGCGATGGGGATCGCCGCCGCGCTGATGGTCGTCCCGGGGACGCTCGCGGCGGACGGTGACCTGATCGATCCGGGCGCCGCGGCCGTCGGCGCCGCGACGGGGGTGCTGAGCTCGGTGATCCCTTACTCGCTCGAGCTGGAGGCGCTGAGGCGGATCGCAGTGGGTACCTTCGGCGTCCTGATGAGTCTGGAGCCGGCGGTCGCGGCGTTGATCGGACTGATCGCGCTCGGGCAGGGGCTGGCGACGGTCGAAGTGCTGGGGATAGCCCTCGTCGTCGTGGCGAGCGCGGGGGTGCTTGGTGCCGCTGTGGCCAGGCCGCCGACGGAAGCCTAGGCGACTCTGCGAAGCCGGCGCAGGCGGCGGGCGAAGCGCAGGCGAGCCAGACCCGATGCGGCCGAGACCTCGACAGTGGGTGCGTCGGCCTGGGTCGCTTCCAGCAACGACGGCATGTGGCGCTCGATCTGGGCCTGCACGCAGGCCCGGCAAGAGCACTCAGGAACGGATATGCCTGTATGGGAACAGACGGTCATCCGAGTTCCTTAAGCCGAAGGGGATCCACGGTAACCCCAGCGGCGGTCGGAAATACCGCAAATAGCCCGAAACTGGGTAGTTGACGTCCTGTCACGCGCGCCCCCGAGATGTCCCCTGCAAGGATCACGGACATGGAAGCAAAGGGGCCCGATGTGCGCGCCAGTTCGATCGCCGAGGCGGTCGAGAAGGCCAGGGTCCACGCGCCGACCCGCGGCAACCGCAAGCTGGAGAGCTTCCTCGACGCCGTCAACGCCGATGAGCGCGTGCGGGCGTGGTGGTACATGGCACAGATAAATTCGGAGCGCCTCGGGATGTCGGATCACTCCTGGGTGCATGTGCAGGTGGTGCTTAACATCGCCCTTCGCCTCCTCCGCCTGCTCGTCAAGAGCGAGATCCAGCCAGCGATGGTGACCGAGCACGGGATGAGGGCTCGCGACGGGGAGGTCGTCGTGGCGGGAGGCGCTCTCTTGCACGACGTAGGCATGTCGATCCACCGAACCGACCACGAGGCCTACAGCCTGTTCCTGGCTCAGGACCGGCTCCAGTCGCTGTTGTCGGACACCTACATGGAGCCGGAGCGCACGGTGGTGATCTCGGAGATCCTGCACGCCATCATCGGCCATCGCCGCCGGGGGGAGCCCTACACGGTCGAGGCGGGGGTGGTCCGGGTCGCGGATGCGCTCGACATGGCCCACGGCCGCTCGCGTATCCCGGTCGAGGATGGCCAGTACGGCATCCACGCGCTTTCGGCGGCGGCCATCGACGAGGTCCGCATCGAAGCCGGCGAGGAGCGCCCAGTCCGGGTCGAGATCGAGATGAACAACTCCGCCGGGATCTTCCAGGTCGACGACCTGCTCGCCACGAAGCTCCGCGGTACCCCGCTCGAGGGCCACATCGAGGTGATCGCCCAGGTCTCGGGAGAGACGGAGAAGCGCCTGCTGCCGTCGTTCCGCCTGTAGAAACCTCTGCCAGCGCGGGCGTTCAATGTCCCGCGCTCGCGTCCCGAGGGGGCGAGTCACCACATCTGGACGTCTTGGGTGTCTATGGACACCGAAAGCGTCCAGAAGTCTGCGAGCACCGTCTGGCAGCTGGCGGCCAATCAGCACGGTGTTATCTCCCGACGCCAACTGCTCGATCTCGGCTGGCACGCCGAGGCGATCAAGCATCGAGTTCGCAAGGGTCGGCTTCATCCGGTTCGCCGGGGCGTATTCGCGGTTGGCCGACCTGACCTGACCCTGCACGGACAGTGGATGGCAGCGGTCCTCGCCTGCGGACCCGCCGCCTTCCTCAGCCACGTGGACGCGGCCGCGCTCTGGGGAATTCGCGGGCGGCCGGCGGCGACCGGGCGCCACTGGCTCGTTGATATCTGCGTCGAAGCTCATCGGAGGCCGAGATGCGAGGGAATCCGGCTGCATCGCGTCAAGCTCGTCCAGGAGCTGGACCGCGCGCAGCGGGACGGAATCCCGGTCACCTCACCGGTCAGAACGCTGATCGATCTGGCCACCGTGTTAGGGCCAGGTGAGCTGGAGACAGCGATCAATGAAGCTGACCGATTAGGGCTGGTTGATCCAGACAATTTGCGGGCCGCCACCGCTTCCCGGACAGGCCAGCACGGTGTCCGCTTGCTTCGGGATGTCCTCGATCGCCACACGTTCAGGCTCACCGACTCAGAGCTCGAGCGCCGCTTCCTACGCCTCGTAAGACGCGCAGCGCTGCCAAGGCCCCTGACCCAGCAGCGCGTCAACGGCTTCAGGGTCGACTTCTACTGGCCAGAGCTCGGACTGGTGGTCGAGACGGACGGACTCCGGTATCACCGGACCCCCGCCCAACAGTCCCGGGACAGGACCCGCGACCAGAAGCACGCCGCCGCGGGCCTGACCGCCCTCCGTTTCAGTCACGCCCAGGTTGTTTACGAAGCCGAGCACGTGATCGAAACGGTTCATGCCGTGATAAACCGGCAGCGGCCCAAGTTGTGGACCGCTTAGGTGTCTATGGACACCCAAATCGTCCAGAAGTCGTTCATGCCGCAATCGCAGGGCTAGACGCCGGCGCCGTCTGCGGCGCTAGACGCCTGCGCCCTCGCCACCGCGGCCCTCTCCGGCCGCGAAGCGGGCGGCGCCTTGGACGCCGACGCCGGTGACCGCACCGCCGATCTCCGCCTCCCGGGCGAGGCCCTCGTCGAGGGAGAGGCCGAAGCCCTCGAGGGCGGAGCGGCGATCGGCCAGCATCGTCTCCTGGGGGAACGAGGCGAGGCCCTCGGCCATCTCCAGGGCGCGCTCCAGGTGTTTTCCGGACGGAACGGCCTCGGTGAGAAGCCCCATCGCGAGGGCCTCATCCGCCTCCACGATCCGGCCGGTGAGGATCATGTCCAGCGCCCGGCCCATCCCGACGATCCGGGGCAGACGCTGTGTTCCTCCGTCGATCAGCGGGACTCCCCAGCGCCGCTCCGGAAACCCGAGCTTGGCCGTCTCAGTCCCGACACGAAGGTCGCACCAGAGCGCCAGTTCGAGCCCTCCGGCGAGGGCCCAGCCCGAGATTGCCGCGATCGTCGGCTTCGACGCGGTCAGCCGGGTGAAGCCCAGTGGGCCGTCGGGGCGCGGCTTCAACCACTGCGCGGCAATGCCCTCGTCGTTCATCGCCGCCGCGACCGACTTCAGGTCGGCGCCGGCACAGAAGGCCTTGTCGCCCGCGCCGGTGAGGACTAGGACCCGCGCATCATCGTCGGCCTCGAAGCCGCGGTAGGCCTCGAGCAGCTGGTCGGCGGTACTGGGATCGACGGCGTTCCGGCGCTCCGGCCGGTCGATGGTGAGCACGGCCGCGGGGCCGCGGCGCTCGTAGGTGACCTCGGGCATGCGGCGATCCTAGTGCGCCGATCCGGCCCGGCCTCGCCACAAGACCGTGGCCGCGAGCGGCCGCCCCTCATAACCGCTCAGGGCTTTCGCCCTTCGCTCATGACGGGGCGGCCTGGCGGCCACTAGCCAGGAGTCGACTGCGGCCACTCCCGCAGGTAGGGGACGGGGTCGACCGGCTTCGTCTCAGAGCGCAACGTCGCCTTGCCGATCCGAACCTCGAAGTGGAGGTGGGGGCCGTAGCAGGACCCGGAGCAGCCGAGCTGCCCCACCTGCTGGCCGGCGTGCACCTGATCGCCAGACTGCACCGGCGAGGGCTTCAGCATGTGCATGTAGACGAAGCTGTGGTTGTCGGCCGGGGAATAGATGACGAGGTAGTTGCCGCGGCCCCCCGAATCGCGACCGCCGTCCTTGCCCCGGTCGACCACGACGCCGTCGTGGACGGCGACCTCGGGCGTGCCGACCTTGCCGAAGATGTCCTGGCCCTCGTGGATGTGGCCATACCGTGAGGCGCCGAATCCCGCCTGCGCATCGCCGAAGTCGTGCGGTCCGATAAGCGGGAAGACGTAGCCGGATGAGAGCCCGGGCGGCGTCCCCGCATCGACGCCGAAGAGCGATGCACTGTTCGCCAGCGAGGCGCGACCGGATCCCGCGTCGATTCCGGGCACAGGGAGCCCGAGCAGTGACCCGACTGCGGCACCCACCCCCAGCACCGCGGTGACGGCGAAGCCCGCCTTGGCGGTCGGCCAGAAGAGACCCCGGCGCCTCGCGGCCACACGCCCGCGGTTCCCGGCGGCGCGGGTGCGTCTCCTGACCGGGCCCTGGACGCCGGGCTGGACCTGGGCGCGAGACGATTGGGGCCGCTGCCGCCTCAGGCTCTCGGCGCGCTGCCGCCTCAGGCTTTCCGCTCGGTCAAGCCGCCGACCCTCCTGGTGCTCCCGCTCTATCCCCTCGGCGAGCCGCTGCCGGCGCGGCCGAAGCTCGCTGACCGGTGCCGGTGCCGGGCTCACCGGGTGTGCCTGCTGATCGACGACGCCATCGTCCCCTGCCAAACCCATGACGCGGAGTGACCTAGCGGCTTCCGAGGCGCTCGAGGTCCTGCGTGCGCCTCTCTTTGCGGTTATCGAGGCGGATCTGGATCAGGGAGAGGACGATCACCAGGATGGCGAAGAAGGCGATCAGGCCGAAGGCGAAGAAGGTGACCACCTTGTCGTCCGTGCGCCCGTAGACGCCGACGCCATCGGCCGCCATCGCGGCGGGCGCGAGGACACCGACGGCAACCACCGCCCCGAGAGCCGCCAGCAAACCACGAAGTGCGCCGAGTCGCATCCCGGGCAATCTAACGCAACCCCATGCGTCAGATGACGCGCTTTTAGGAGGAATTTGGATCGGGTCGCCAGGATCCTCGGTCCCGTGCGAGGTCCATTCCGGCATGGACCCCAGCCTCGTCTTCGCCTTGGTTCCAGACCGGCGGTGCGCCCCCGCGGAATCGGGCCGCGTAGCATGCCGCGCCGATGTCTGAACTGGAGGCCCTCCTGCTGGGGATCGTCCAGGGCCTCACCGAGTTCCTGCCGATCTCGTCCTCTGGCCATCTGATCCTCGTTCCCTGGCTTCAGGACTACACATTCCTCGAGGACAACGAGGCGTTCAACAAGACCTTCGACGTGGCCCTGCATGCCGGGACGCTGATCGCGGCCATCTCGTATTTCCGGCACGAGGTGGTGACGTTCACGGTGGCCTTCCTCCAGGCGATCCGAAGGCGCGCGATCGAGACGGTCGACGAGCGGATCGCCATGGCGATCGCCGTCGGCACCATCCCGGCGGTGCTCGTCGGCGGGGTGGGGGCCAGTTTCATCGAGGACCACCTGGGCGAGCCGTGGATGATCGGGATCCAGCTGATCGTCTTCGGCGCGGTGCTTGCATGGGCCGACGGCCTGCCGCAGTCGCGGGGGTTCGGCGACCTCACGCTCAGGGACGGCTGGTACGTGGGCCTGGCCCAGGTGCTCGCCCTGGCACCCGGCACCTCCCGCTCGGGGATCACCATCACGGCAGCTCGCTATCTCGGATTCGACCGGGACTCGGCAGCTCGTGTTTCCTTCCTGCTGCTGATCCCGGCGGTGGCGGGTGCGACCGTCTATAGCGCCTACAAGGCCGTGCACGAGGGGCTGCCCGACGACGTCGCCGGGCCGATCGTCGTTGGAACGGCCTCCGCGGCAATCTCCGGCTATATCGCGATCGCCTGGCTGCTTCGCCTCCTGCGCACCCACAGCTATCGCCCCTTCGTGCTCTACCGCTACTTCGCCGGAGCGTTCGTCCTGCTGCTGATCGTCACCGGGATTCGCTCGGCGACGTTCGGCTAGTCCCCTTCGATCTGCAGCAGCTCGTCCCCGGCCTCGTGCTCGACCTGCAGGGTGGAGTGCTCCACCCCGAAGCGGTCCGCCAGCAGGCGGGCGGCGCTCCAGCGGGCCTCGTGGCAATCCATGTCGCGCCCGACGATCATGTGGGCCGAGATCGCGGGCATCCCCGTCGTCACCTCCCAGACATGGAGGTCGTGCACCTCAACGACCCCCGGTTGCGATGCGATCGCCTCGCCGATCGCCTGGGGGTCGAGACCGGGGGGCGCGGCCTCCATGAAGACGCGGCCCGACTCGCGGAGCAGGCCGTACGCCGCCCAGAGCATCAGGGCCGCGATCAACAGAGACGCGATCCCGTCGGCACGCTCGAACCCCCAGATCAGGATCAGGGCGCCGGCGATCGCGGTCGCGACGAACGCGAACAGATCCGTGACGACGTGCAGGAAGGCGCCCTCGACGTTCAGGCTCCGCCTCTTCGCGCCCGCGAGCATTCGCGCCGCTATCAGGTTGACCACTATTCCGACCAGCGCGACGATGAGCACCAGCCCGCCCTCGACGTCCGGCGGATCGATCAGGCGACGGATTCCCTCGTAGACGATCAGCCCGCCGAGCAGGAGCAGCGTGATCCCGTTCACCTGCGCGGAGAGGATCTCGGCGCGCCTCATCCCGTAGGTGAAGCTCCCCGCCGGCGGACGCTCGGCGAGGCGGAGCGCCGCGAGCGCCAGCCCGAGAGCGACCGCGTCGGTGAGCATGTGACCGGCGTCCGAGAGCAGCGCCAGCGAGGAGCCGACGATCCCGGCGACCACCTCGGCCAGCATGAGGGCGACGATCAGCGCAAACGCGCCAGCGATCCGCCTCGCGTCGGCCTCGTCGGAGAGGCCGTGGACGTGGGTGTGGGCCATTGGTTGATTACATCAGCGAACCCGGGCCAATAAAAAAAGCGCGCGACCCGGGGCAGGGAGGGGTCGCGCGCGCTGACGAGAGAGGAATCTCGAAAGTGAGCGAGAGTCTCGTCATCCGAGCGGTCGGCCGTGTGTGAATATCCGGATACGGCGAAATCGGGCATTTATGCGGGATTTGCTTGTGAAAAACCGGTGAAGCGCAGGGGCGGAGGGGCCCCCGCGCCGCGGCCGCCCGTATCATCCGGCTCGACTCGAAGCGGACCCGGCCCTGGGGTAGGGACCTGGTCCAGAGAGAGGGGCTCGATGACAAACCAAGCGGGCAATCAGGCTGGCGGTCATAGACAACGACAGCTCGTTCCTGACCGTGCTGGGCAAGCGACTCGACGGCGCGGGCTGGGAGCACCGCGTCCTCGCCGGCAGCGTGCCCGTCGAAGAGCTCGTGGCGATGAAGCTCAACGCCCTGCTGCTCGACATCTCGGTGCTCGGCCCGCAGGGATGGGACTTCCTGGAGAAGGTCTGCGGGACGATCCCGGGCCTCGGGGTCCTCGTCTGCACCTCGCAGTCGACGGTCGCCCAGCGGGTTCGCGGGCTCCGGCTCGGCGCCGATGACTGGATCGGCAAGCCGTCACATCCCGAGGAGGTCATGGCCCGCATCGAGGCCGTCGTCCGCCGGCGCAAGCGCGCCGCCGCGCGCGAGGACGTCGGCCCGCTCGGTCTCCGGCGAGCTCGAGATCCGGCCGGACCAGTACCAGGCGTTCGTCAGCGGCCAGAGCATCGGCCTCACCCGCCGCGAGTTCGAGCTGCTCCAGCTGCTCGCCGAGGCACACGGTCAGGTGATCGAGCGCGAGGAGATCTACCAGAAGGTATGGGGCTACGCGATGGCACACGGCGACCGCTCCGTGGACGTCTTCGTCCGCAAGCTCCGCCAGAAACTGCAGCGCCACTCCGCGAACTGGCTCTACATCCACACCCATTTCGGCATCGGCTACCGCTTTGACCCCGTGCCCGTCGGCAGCGCGAGTGCCGCTGAGGCCGAGGTGCCGGTGCTCGCCGAGGAGCCGGCCGCGCCGGATCAGCTCCCAGCAGCAGAACGCGCCTAGCTCAGGGTTTCGTTCACACCGCGTTCACGAGAAGTTCACGCGAACGTAACTACTTGGGCGGCATGCCTCGGGAACCTCCGAGACCATGGAAAGGGAGAACGGAGGGTCAGGATCAGAACCCATGGTTCCTACCGTCGGCCGGGACCAGACCCCGGTCTACGCCGGGCGCCTGGAGATCAGGCCGGCTGAGTTCGCAGCGCTCGTCGACGGCCGGCCGCTCACGCTTACAGTCCGCGAGCTCCAAGTACTCACCGAGCTCGCGCAGAATGCCGAGCGCGTGATGACCCGCCAGGAGCTCTACCAGGCGGTCTGGGGTCGGCAGTACCGGAAGAGCGATCGATCCATCGACGTCTATGTCGGCCGTCTGCGGACGAAGCTCGAGCGCGTGTTGCCCGGACGGCGCTTCATTCACACCCATACCGGGATCGGCTACCGGTTCTCCCCGCAAGGCTGAGCGGCCCTTCAGGCCGTTCACACCCTTTTTACAAGCGCGCCACACGCCGGTAACAAGATCCGGTCGTGCCGCTGGGAGAGTGCCGCGCCATGACCAACCCCAGAAAAGAGGGAGACACAAGAATGCCTAAGAAGCTGTGGTTCGCGCTGGCGGCGGCCGCAGTCCTTGCTGTCGGCGTGGCCGCGTGTGGCGACGACAGCAGCGATAGCGGAAGCGGCGGCAGCGGTGGTGACCTGTCCGGCGACATTCGCGTCGACGGCTCGAGCACCGTCGGGCCCCTGACCGAGGCGATCGCGGAGGAGTTCAACGCGGAGAACCCCAACGTCAAGGTGACCGTGGGGACCTCCGGCACCGGTGGCGGCTTCGAGAAGTTCTGCGCCGGCGAGACCGACATCTCCGACGCGTCGCGTCCGATCGAGCCCGACGAGCAGAAGGCTTGTCAGGCGAACGGAATCGGCTACGAGGGCATCCAGGTGGCGAACGACGCTCTCACCGTTGCGATCAACCCTGACAACCCGGTGACGTGCATGACGGTCGACCAGCTCAAGTCCGTCTGGGAGCCGAAGTCGACGATCAACAACTGGAGCCAGATCCAGGGCCTCCAGCCCTCGTTCGACGAGGACCTTGCGCTGTACTCGCCCGGCACCGACTCCGGAACGTTCGACTTCTTCACCGACAAGATCAACGGTGAGGAGGGCGCCCAGCGCACCTCCGGCGTCAACGACATCGGCGAGGACGACAACGCGACAGTCACCGGCGTCTCCGGCGCCAACGGCGGCATGGGCTACTTCGGCTACTCCTTCTTCAAGGAGAACGAGGACAAGGTCAAGGCGCTTCAGATCGACGGCGGCAAGGGCTGCGTCGCTCCGGCACCCGCGACCGCACAGGACGGGTCGTACTACCTGTCCCGCCCGCTGTTCGTCTATCCGTCGGACAAGGCGCTGCAGAACCAGACGGTCGACGCGTTCCTCCAGTTCTACCTGGACAACATCAACGCCGTCGCCGAGCAGGTCGGGTTCATCCCGATGACCGACGCGCAGCTGCAGAAGTCCCAGCAGCAGCTCGAATCGCTGATCAGCGGCGGAGGAGGCGGCACGACCACGGGCTAGCGCTCGGGGTCAGCTGCATCAGATGGAAGCTCGCGACGCCGCAGCGGCCACCGGGGGATTGGGCCGGAAAGATCCGGCTCGACCCCTGGTGGCCGAGCGTCGCCGCTATGGAGAGCGGCTGATCGAGGGACTGCTCGCCGCCTGCGCGGTGATCTCGGTCATCACCACGACCGCGATCGTGATCTCCTTGCTCTCGCCGACGATCGACTTCTTCGGCGAGGTTTCCTTCAGCCAGTTCTTCTCCTTCGACGAGTGGGCGCCGACCCAGGCTGATCCCAGCTTCGGCGTGTTCCGGATCGTCGTTGGCACGCTCAGTACCAGCCTCTGGGCGATGTTCTTCGCGGTGCCGATCGGCCTGCTCTGCGCGATCTTCCTGAGCGAGTACGCGCACCCGAGGGTCCGCAAGGTGGTCAAGCCGGTGCTCGAGGTGCTGGCGGGAATCCCGACGGTCGCCCTGGGGCTGTTCGCGGTCACCTTCCTCAGTCCCGAGATCCAGGATCTCGTCCCGAGCCTGGTGAAGGCACCGCCGTTCTTCGCGCTTGCGGCCGGCCTGGGTATCGGTCTCCTGCTGGTTCCGATCATCGCGTCGATCTCCGATGACGCGATGAAGGCCGTGCCGGGCGACCTGCGCGAGGGGGCGTACGCGTTGGGCGCGACGAAGCTCAAGGTTGCTACCCGCGTCGTCTTTCCCGCTGCGATCTCGGGGATCGTCGCCTCGATCGTCCTAGCGCTCTCCCGTGCGGTCGGCGAGACGATGATCGTGCTACTCGCCGCCGGCGGGACCCCGAACGCCACCTTCGATCCTGGTGCGTCTGTCCTCACGATGACGGCGTTCATCGGCAAGACGGCCACGGGCGACATCGCCACGGGGACCGTCACCTACGACACGATCTTCGCCGTCGGTGCGCTGCTCTTCGTGATGACGCTGGCGATGAACGCCGTCGCCATCCGGCTCGTGCGGCGCTTTCGGGAGGTCTACGAGTGAGCCCGCGACTGCCGGGGGTGACGGAGCGGACGCGGCTCGCCACCGCAGGCGCCCAGGCCGCCGTCGCTGAGTCCCTGCGCGCTCAACCGCGCGGGGACAAGGCGCGAGGCAGCCTCTTCTTCGCGTTGCTCCTGCTGGCAGTCGGCATCGCGATCCTCGGCCTCGCCGCGGTGATCATCCAGTCTGCGATCAAGGGAGCGCCCTCGTTCAGCCTCGACCTGATCACCAACGGTCCGTCAACGATCTTTCCTGAGAAGGCGGGCTTCAGGCCGGCGATCATCGGCACTCTGTATCTGATCGGCGGGGTGATCCTGTTCGTGGTCCCGATCGGTGTCGGCGCGGCTGTCTACCTCGAGGAGTACGCGAACAGGGAGCGCTGGTGGAATCGCGTCATCGAGCTCAACATCCAGAACCTCGCCGCGGTCCCGTCGATCATCTACGGGATCCTCGGGCTCGCTTTCATCGTCAGGGGACCACTGGACCTCGGCTTCGTCATTCTCGCCGGCTCGCTCACCCTCTCCCTGCTCGTGCTGCCAACGGTGATCATCGCCGCTCGCGAGGCGATTCGAGCGGTGCCGCCCTCGATCAGGGAGGGGTCGCTCGCGTTGGGTGCCACTCAGTGGCAGACGATCCGGCGGCAGGTGCTGCCCGCTTCGATCCCCGGGATCGCGACCGGCGTCATCCTGGCCCTCTCGAGAGCGATCGGCGAGGCGGCTCCGCTACTGCTGGTTGGGGCGGCGACGTTCGTCACCTTCGATCCGCAGCCCTTCTCGGGCGGCTACTCGGCGATGCCGGTTCAGATCTTCAACTACGCGCTGCGGCCTCAGGACGAGTTCAAGGTGGTGGCGGCTGCCGGCGTGATTTTGATGCTGATCGTGTTGCTCGCAATGAACTCATTCGCGATCTGGCTGCGGAATAGATATGAGCAGCAGTGGTAACCCACCTACAAACAGCGATGAAAGCGACGGTCGATAGCCTTGGAACGAGTGGCTGATCAAGCGAGAAGGGCGGCAGAGTCGGCCACCGGTCGAGACGGGGCGCCAGACATCGATGTCTCCGGCGTCGCCGAAGGCGGGGGTCACGGTCACGGCACCCGGGGAGCGGCAACGGTCTTCCGGCTCGAGGATCTCTCGGTGCGCTACGGCGAAAAGCCGGCGGTAAAGCACGTCTCGATGGACATCCACGAGAAGGAGATCACCGCGCTGATCGGTCCCTCGGGCTGCGGCAAGAGCACCCTGATCCGCTGCCTCAACCGGATGAACGACCTGATCCCCTCCGCCACCGTCGAGGGCCACTGCTACTACCACGACCAGGATCTGTACGCGCCCGAGGTCGATCCGGTCGAGGTCCGCAAGCGGATCGGCATGGTCTTCCAGAAGCCCAACCCGTTTCCGAAGTCGATCTTCGACAACGTCGCCTTCGGGCCCCGCGTGCTTGGACTTCCCGACGTTAAGCAGAGGGTCGAGCGGGCCCTGCGCTCGGCCGCCCTCTGGGACGAGGTCAAGGATCGGCTCGACGAGAACGCCTACGGCATGTCGGGCGGCCAGCAGCAGCGTCTCTGCATCGCTCGCTGCATTGCGGTAGATCCCGACGTGATCCTGATGGACGAGCCCTGCTCCGCCCTCGACCCGATCTCCACCGGCAGGATCGAGGACCTGATGCTGGAGCTGAAGGAGGAGTTCTCGATCGTGATCGTCACCCACAACATGCAGCAGGCGGCGCGAGTCTCCAACCGAACTGCGTTCCTGATCGTCGAGCTCGATACGGACGAGGACAACCGCTGGGGCCAGCTGGTCGAGTACGCCGACACCGACAAGATCTTCACCAACCCCGCCGACCCCCGGACCGAGGACTACGTAACCGGGAAGGTCGGCTGATGCCAGAGCGCACCCGGCTCCACTACCAAGAGGAGCTCGAGGGCCTCGAGACGCGGGCACTCGAGGGACTGGACATGGTCGTTCAGAGCCTCGACCGGACTCTCGAGGCGGTCGAGCACCAGGACATCGAGCTGGCCGAGCTTGTGGTCGCCGACGACGACCGGATCGATGGCCGCTACCTCGAGGTACACCAGGAGATCCTGACCTTGCTCGCGACCCAAGCTCCGGTCGCCACGGATCTCCGGTTGATCTCGGCGCTTCTACACGTCATGCACTCGATCGAGAGGATGGGCGATCAGTGCGTCAACATCTCCAAGGTCATCCCGCTGACGGGACACGATGCACCCGTCCACGACGAGATGGTCGACCGGATTCTGCGTATGGGCAAGCAGGGGCGCTCGATGCTCTCCCAGGCCAAGAAGGCGTTCGAGGGCAGGGACGTCGAGTTGGCCCGTGACCTCGTTCGTCAAGACGATCTGATCGACAACCTCAACAAGGAGTGCTTCCAGATCGCCGTCCAGGTGGGGGAGGACGTGGACACCCGCGAGTGGGCGATGACCATGATGTTGGTAGCCAGGGCCCTGGAGCGGATCGGCGACAACGCCGTCGACATCGGCGAGCAGGTCGCCTTCGTCGTCACCGGGCTGTTCCGAGAGTTCGAGGACGCCTCGCATCCCGGCCAGGCGCCCCTTCCCTCGAGCTAGGCGGCCACGGGCTCAGGTGCGTGGTTGAGGTGCTCACCCGAGACAAGCCCGAACATCAAGGATGATCGTGAAAAGGCCGGGGTCCGTGGCTAGTGCATTCTCACGCAGCTGTAGCGCTATGCATTGACAAACATCACTTTAATCGATATATGTAGATAGATGGCTGTCGATCTGCAGCTGGCCCCGAAGCAGAAGCGCCCGGCGGGCGAGCCCTGTTGTGAGCCCGTCGTCTACCCGGACATCGAGCGTGAGCAGGCCGAGCGGATGAGCTCGGCCGCCAAGGCCCTCGGCGATCCGATCCGCATGCAGCTGGTTGACGTCCTCCGCAAGCACGCGGGCAAGGTCTGCGTCTGCGAGCTGGTCCCGCTCTTCGATCTCTCCCAGCCGACGGTCTCGCACCACCTCAAGGTGCTCCGCGAAGCAGGCATCGTCGGATCGGAGCGGCGCGGGCTGTGGGCCTACTACTACGTCAATCCCGACTCGCTGGAGGAGCTGAGTGCATGGCTGAGCAATTGAGAATCAAGGACGAGGTCCGCGAGGCCGTGCGCGAGCACTACGCGGCGGCGGCGCTCGCGGCCGCAGGGAGATCGGAGCCGGGCTGTTGCACAACAGCGGAGGCCGAGTGCGGCTGCGGCCCGAGTTCCTCGGCGCAGGGGTGCGGCAACCCGACGGCCGTGGCCGACCTACACGAGGGTGAGGTGGTGCTCGACCTGGGGTCGGGCGGTGGAGAGGACGTCTTCATCTCGGCGAGCCGCGTCGGACCAACCGGCCGGGTCTACGGCGTCGACATGACCGACGAGATGCTCGATCTCGCAAGGCGGAACCAGCGCGAGGCCGGCGTCGAAAACGTCGAGTTCCTCAAGGGCACCATCGAGGAGGTGCCGCTCCCTGACGACTCGGTCGACGTGATCATCTCCAACTGCGTGATCAACCTCTCGGCGGACAAGTCGGCGGTGTTCCGCGAGGCCGCGCGAGTGCTTCGCCCGGGCGGGAGGTTTGCGGTCACCGACATCGTCGCCGACGCCGGCATGGATGAGGAGACACGACGAGACATGGCGGAGTGGACGGGCTGCATCGCCGGCGCGCTCACGCAGGAGGATTTCCGCCGCGAACTCGAGGCCGCGGGCTTCGAGAAGATCGAGCATCGCGAGACTCACCGCGTACACGATCAGGCCGGCTCGGCGATCATCCGCGCTCGCGTGCCGGCCTGAGCCGTGGCGGCTGGTCGCAGCGCGATCGCGGCATACCCGCTGCTACTCGCGCTGGGCGCGCTCGACGCGACCGGCTACAGCGTCATCGTCCCTGTAGCACCGGTGATCGCCGACGCGACCGGGGCGGGTCCGGCGACGATCGCGCTGCTGGTGGCGTCGTTCCCGGCAGGCATGGTCGCGGGCTTCGCGATCGCGGGCTCGTTCGTCCGTCGCGTCGGCGCGAAGGCGCTGCTATCCGGGTCGCTGGTAGTCGTGGCGGTCGGTGCCCTCGGCTTCGTCGTTGGTGATTCGCTGGCGGTCTACTTCCCCGCGCGTGTCTTGATGGGCCTCGGTTCCGGAGGTTTGTGGATCGGCGTCACGTTCGACACGCTCGAGCGGTGGCCCGGTCAGGAGTACCTGTGCATGAGCCGAATCTTCGCCGCCTACTCTGTCGGCGGGCTATTTGGCTCCGCGCTCGGGGCTCTTGGTGGCATCCAGGACCCGTTCCTCGCCTATCTCGTTCTCCTCGGCTTGGCCGCGCCGATGGTGCTGCTCGTCGCCGAGCCCGGAACCCGGCGTGACTTCGCGGCTGACCGCAACGTGCTGCGCACACGCGGCTTCTGGGTTGCGGCCGCCGCGATCATGTTCGCGGCGCTCGCCCTCGGAGTGTTGGAGGGCTT
Organism: uncultured Solirubrobacterales bacterium; assembly: GCA_963801055.1. Classification (GTDB taxonomy): domain Bacteria; phylum Actinomycetota; class Thermoleophilia; order Solirubrobacterales; family 70-9; genus DASUPK01. Next base: position 77,145 of record CAWDDE010000007.1, read on the forward strand.
ACTGCCCTTGCACCTCGCCGAGCGGCTCACCCAGGCCCAGATCGGGGCGCTGTACGTAGGCGCATCTCTGATCGTCGCCGCGAGCGCCGGCGCGACCGGGAGCATGCGGCCAGAGCCGCTCGTATTCGCGGCAGTCATCCTGGCGGTCGCCGGGATCACAGCCGCCGGCATCGCGGTGAGCATTCCCCTGTGGGTCGTCGCCCTCGCGCTGGCCGCAGTGGGGATCGGGCTCGCGAACACCGGCTCGCTGGGGCTTCTCGTGCAGGCCGTCCCGGTAGAGCGGATCGTCACCGCGATGGTCGTCTGGTCCCAGGTCGGGATTATCGGCTACCTGCTCGGCCCGCTCGCGGGTGGCGCCATCGCCGAGGGACTCGGCTACTCGTTCGTCGGGCTCGTCCCGGCGGCGGCCGCACTCGCAGTCCTGCTGGCGAGCCGCTCCGCGAGCGCTCGAGTTCGGACATCATCCGCGCCGTGAGCGATATCCAGCTAAACGATCCGCAGACGCTCTACCGCCGGTGGGAGGACTCGCAGTGGAGCCCCTTCGACGTCGACGTCTCGACGGACAAGCAACAGTGGCCAGGTATCCATCCCGACGTTCAGCAGACCATCTACTTCGCGCTGTCCTCGCTGATGGTCGCCGAGGAGCGAATCACGACGAAGTTCACCGGCCTCGTGGCTGCCCACGGATCGGAGGAGGAGGCCACCTTCCTCTCGACGCAACAGGTCGACGAGGCGCGCCACATGCAGTTCTACGCGCGTTTCCGCGACGAGGTGATCGCCGAGCCGCAGGTCATCGCGGCACATGTCGAGCGCGCACGCGAGCAGGTCTCCGACTCGTTCCGCCATATCTTCGACGAGGCGCTGGTGGACGCTCACCGCGAGCTCGTGTCGAACCCGCGCGACCTGGCCGCGAAGGTCCGCTTCGTGACGATCTACCACATGGTGATCGAGGGCACCCTCGGCCTGACGGCCTCCCACTTCATCCTCGATTACCTCAGTGAGCGCGAGCTCCTGCCCGGCTTCACCGATGGCTACGGCCGGATCGCATCCGACGAGCAGCGCCACATCGCGTACGGCACCTGGTTTCTGCGGGAGGCGGTCGGAGCGGACGCCGACATGGCCAACGTCATTCGCGGTCAGATCCGGGAGCTGCTGCCGGCCGTCGCAGAGTCGATCTCGCCTCCGAGCGAGGGCGCCTGGGGCGTGCTCGGTGTCGGGGACGGCGCGCTGGCGGAGTTCGCCCTTGGCGCCCTCGGCCGCCGGCTGAAGGTGATCGGCGCACCGCTCGACGCTTAACCGCGCAACCTGCGGATTCGCCCGCTGGGCATGGTCCGAGCCCCCTGAGAGAATCCGGGTGATGCTCTGCGGAGCAATCGATATCGGCTCCAACACGACCCGACTGCTGGTTGCGGAGCCGGGGGAGGGGCAGCTCCGCAAGGTGATGGAGCAGCGCGCCTACACCCGGATCGGCAAGGGGGCGTCGAAGAACGGCGAGATCACGGCGGAGAAGATCGCGGAGGTCGCAGACGTGGTGAGTACGCAGGTGCGGCTGGCCCAGGAGATGGGGGCCGAGGTGGTGAAGACGGTGGCGACGGCCGCGATCCGTGAGGCGAAGAACCGTGACAAGGTCGTCCAGGAGATCGAGGAGATCGCCGGGATCGAGGTCGACGTGCTCGACGAGGAGGAGGAGGGCCGGTTCGCCTTCATCGGGGCGACCAAGTCACTTGGCCATCCGGTTCAGGGGACGATCGCCGTCGTGGACGTCGGAGGCGGCTCCTCCGAGGTGATCTACGGCACCGTTCCCGACGGCGTCACCGAGGTGAAGTCCTTCAAGATCGGCTCCGGGTCCCTGACGGAGGACCATCTGGAATCGGACCCGCCCTCCGCCGCCGAGATCCGCGGCCTTCGCGATCACATCTCCGACTTCTTCGAGGGGATCGAGCTGGAGCGTCCCGACCAGGCGGTCGCGGTCGGCGGCAGCGCCACCTCGCTGCGGACGCTGGTGGGCGCCGTGCTCGAGTATGAGACGCTCGAGCGCGCGGTGCGTGTGCTCTCCAGCGACGAGATCTACGACGTCGCCAAGCGCTTCGAGCTCGACTCTCGTCGCGTCAAGCTGCTGCCCGCCGGCGTCCTCCTGCTGGAGAAGTTCTCCCAGATGCTGGGCCAGCCACTCCAGATCGGGAAGGGCGGGTTGCGCGAGGGGATCATCCTCACCCTGCTGAACGGGAAGGAGAACGGCTCCCGAGAGAAGCTCGCCGCCTGAAGATGCGAGGGTGCTCCCACAGGAGCAACCCGTTTTGTGGCGAAGCCGGGTAGCGATACGGTTTTGGCCCGTGGCCAAGGCGAAGCCGATCCCAGACCTGACCGCCGACGACTCCTACGCGGAGGCGGCCGCAAAGATCGTCTCGGTGCGCGCCGCGGAGCTCACCGAGAATGCGCCGGGAGTGCTGGACACGGGCGACATCGAGCGCGTGCACGACATGAGGGTCGCGACGCGCCGGCTCCGGGCGGCGCTCGAGATCTTCGAGCCATGCTTTCCCGACAAGCCCTATAGCCAGGCCCTTGCCGAGGTGAAGCGCCTCGCCGATGCGCTCGGCGAGCGACGCGACCGCGACGTCGCGATCGCTGGCCTGCATGCCTTCAACGACCAGATGCCGGCGCCCGACCGCCGCGGAGTCGCATCTCTGATCGAGCAGTTCCGCACCGAGCAGGACGACGCGAACCGTGATTTGGCGCCGCTGGTCGACGGGCCCAACCTGGCGGAGCTGGGCGCGAGTCTGAACGGGCTGGTAGCCGCGGCGCGAAGCGAGGGGGCTGGGTGAAGGCCAGGCCGGTCAAGAAGCTCGACCCCTCCCGCTCGCTCAGCGAGAACGCCGCCCGGATCATTCAGGTCAGACTCGACGAGATGAAGTCCTTCGCTCCTCGCGCGCTGGACGGCAAGATGAAGGCCCAGCACGACATGCGGATCGCGGCCAAGCGGCTGCGCTACGTCCTCGAGGTGACGGGATTCGCCTTCGGGAAGCCGGCCGACACGGCGCGCAGACGGGCGCGGGACCTGCAGGACATCCTGGGCGAGATCCACGACTGCGACGTGACGCTTCCGCGGGTTCGTGAGCACCTGAAGCAGTTGCAGCGAGATGACGCGGCGGCGGTCCGTCAACGGGCCGGCAAGGCCCCCGACCTCGACCCGAGGCTGGCGGCCCGGGCGCCCCACCGGACGGCGTATCGCGGACTCGACGTGCTCGCCGTGTATCTGGAGGCCCGCCGCGCGCTGCTCGAGGACCGCTTCGCGGCATTCTGGCGGCGCCAGGATGAAACGGGCACCTGGGTGAGGCTCGAACGCGCGATCGACGGGCACCTGCAGCGCGCCCGCGAGGCGCGTCGCACGGCGAGGGCCGCGAGCGAGCCCGCGCCCAGGCCGAGGCCGCCGAGCGCGCCGCCCGTCAGGCGGAGGCCCAGGCAGAGCAGGCCCGCCTCGATCGCGAGCGCGCCACGCGCGCGTCTGCGGAGCACTCGAAGCGGCACGAGCAGGCGCAGCACCGCACCGGCGGGCCGCCGCCCCGCCTGCCGCGCTGAGCAGAGACTGGTTGGCGGTTTGGTCGCAATGGGATACCCAACTGCGCAATCCTAGCGCGGCGGACCGAGAAATTGACCGCTCGACGATTCCCCGGCGTGGCGGGCCAAGCTCGGCCGCAGGGTCTCGCCGCCGCCCCGCGCGCACCTGGGAGGCCGCCATGGCGCAGCTCGCCGACGCTACGACCGGGTCACCGAGTCGGAGGAGCCCCGCATCAAGCTCGTCAGAGCGGCTTAGGTACCCCCGCTAAGGTGGGGGAGTGACCGACGAGCTAGCCCAGCAGACGACGGAATCGAGCGGGCCGGCGGCGGACGGCGGAGCAACGGTCACGCCCGAGGCGGTCCGCGCCAGGCCGTCGGAGCCTGATCTCTCAGATCCCTCGCTCTACTTCAACCGAGAGCTCTCCTGGCTCGACTTCAACGACCGGGTTCTGCAGCTCGCGGAGGACCCCCGCGTCCCGCTGCTCGAGCGGGTCAACTTCAGTGCGATCTACGAGGACAACCTCGACGAGTTCTTCATGGTCCGGGTTGCCGGCCTGTACGAGAACGTCGAGCAGAAGATCGACGCCCGCGGCGCCGATGCGATGGCACCCGCCGACGTCATCGGGCTGATCCGCCAGCGGACGATCGAGCTGCGCCAGCGGCTCACCCGCTGCTTCGAGGACGAGATCCAGCCGGCGCTCGCCGAGCACGGGATCCGGATCATCTCCCTGTCCGACGCGAACGCGAAGGAGCGGGAGGAGGTCGAGCACCTCTTCACCAGCCAGGTCTTTCCGGCGCTGACGCCGCTGGTGATCGGCCGCGGGCGGCCCTTCCCCTACATCTCGAACATGTCGCTGAGCATCGGCGTCCTGCTGAGGAACCCGGAGAAGGGCGAGGAGGTAGCGGCGCGAGTCAAGGTGCCGAAGGAGCTGCTGCGGCGCTTCCTCTCGATCGGCGACGGCCGCACCTTCGTGCCGCTGGAGGAGGTGATCGCGGCCAACCTCGACGATCTCTTCCCGGGGATGGAGATCGTTCACCACTCGCTCTTCCGGGTCACCCGGGACACCGACTACGACGTCTCCGACGAGGCCGACGACCTCCTGCTCGCGGTCGAGGAGGAGGTCCGCAGACGCCGGTTCGGCGAGGTCGTGCGGCTCGAGATCTCCCCCGACATGGAGCCGAGGCTGCTCGACCAGCTCGTCGAGGCGATGAACATCGAGAAGGAGCAGGTCTTCGAGACTCCCGGGCTGATCGGCCTGGACGATCTCACGGACGTCTACTCCGTTCAGGGCTTCCGTGAGCTCCGCTATCCGCCCTGGCAGGGCGTCACCCCGCCGCAGTTCCAGCAGGGCAGTCGGACCCACCGGGAGGTCGACGTCTTCTCCGCGATGCGCGATGGCGACATCCTCGTCCATCACCCGTACGACTCGTTCACCAGCTCGGTCGAGCGCTTCGTGCGCAAGGCGGTTGACGACCCGAACGTCCTCGCCATCAAGCAGACGGTGTACCGGACGAGCGCGGACTCGCCGCTGGTCCCAGCGCTGATCGAGGCGTCGGAGCGCGGCAAGCAGGCGGTCTGCCTGGTGGAGCTGAAGGCGCGCTTCGACGAGAGCGCCAACATCCGCTGGGCGAGGGCCCTGGAGGAGGCGGGCGTCCACGTCGTCTACGGCATCCCCGGCCTGAAGACCCACGTCAAGTGCGTCCTGGTGGCGCGCCGGGAGGGGGATGGCGTGCGGAACTACGTCCACATCGGGACGGGCAACTACAACCCGAAGACCGCCCGGATCTACACCGACTTCGGCCTCTTCACCGCGGATCAGGAGATCGGCGACGACATCGCCGAGATGTTCAACTACCTGACCGGTTACGCCCGCCCGAGTGGCTACCGCGAGGTGTGGGTCGCCCCCTTCAACCTCAAAGACGGCATCGTCGGCGAGATCGAGCGGGCGATCGAAGAGCACTCCCCCGAGCATCCCGCCCGCATTCGGATGAAGATGAACTCGCTGCTCGATGCGACGTGCATCCAGGCTCTGTATCGCGCGTCGCAGGCGGGCGTCGAGGTGGACCTGAACGTCCGGGGCATCTGCGCGCTGCGCCCCGGGGTGCCCGGGGTCTCGGAGAACATCCGGGTCGTCTCGATCGTCGGCCGCTTCCTCGAGCACTCGCGGATCTTCTCGTTCGAGCGGCCGGACGAGACCCGCATCTTCATCGGCTCCGCCGACCTGATGCCCCGCAACCTCTACAACCGGGTGGAGCTGCTCACGCCGGTGGAGGACGAGGACAACCGCGCGCAGCTCGCCGACGTGCTCGACCGCGCGTTCGCGGATAACACCAACTCGTGGGAGCTGGGGAGCGACGGAGTCTGGTCGCGTGTGACCACCAACGGCGATCCGCCGCGCAGCCTCCAGTCGGAGCTCCTCGAGCTCCATGCCGAGCGCGCCAAGGAGGTCGCTCACACCGTCTGAGGGGGTCCCGGCCCCCCTGGGCCTCCTGCTAGGTTGGCGCAGCCGTGGCCCGGTTCTCACTCGTTCCCAAGGACCGCGTCTTCTTCGGCCTCTTCACCGAGGGCGGTCAGAACACCTTGCGGACCGCAAAACTGCTGCGCGACATGCTCGACCGGTGGCCCGACGACGGCGGCCTCTCGCGGGACATCCTCAAGGCCGAGCAGGAGGGGGACCGGATCACCCACGACATCATCCAGCGGCTCAACACGACGTTCGTGACACCCATCGACCGCGAGGACATCCACACCCTCGCCACCCAGATGGACGACATCGTCGACCACATCGAGGAGGTCGCGGACTTCATGGGGCTCTACCACATCGAGGCGCCGATGGACCAGGCGCAGGCGCTGGCCGAGGTGCTGGTCAAGTCGTGCGAACAGCTCTATGGACTGCTCGAGAACCTGCGCGGCTTCAAGGGCCTCGACCACTACTGGATCGAGATTCACCGATTGGAGAACGACGGCGACCGCATCTACCGCGACGCGGTGGCGTCCCTGTTCGCGGACCGGATCGACCCGATGGTCGTGATCCGCTGGCGGGACATATTCCTGAGGCTCGAGCGGGCGATCGATGCCACCGAGACGTCCGCCTCCATCGTCGAGGGCATCGTCATCAAGAACGCGTGAGCAGCGACGTCGTCCTCGTCATCGTCGTCGGGACCGCCCTCGTCTTCGACTTCACCAACGGCTTTCACGACACCGCGAACGTGGTGGCAACCTCGATCTCGACCCACGCGATGCCGCCGCGCATCGCGGTGGCCTACGCCGCCGTGTTCAACTTCGTCGGCGCCTTCATCTCGCTGGCGGTGGCGGCGACGGTCGCGAAGGACGTGGTGAACGCCGACGTGATCACCCCGACCGTCGTCTTCGCCGGGCTGGTCGGGGCGATCGCCTGGAACCTCGCCACCTGGTACTTCGGTCTTCCCTCGAGCTCTTCCCACGCCCTGATCGGCGGAGTGGTCGGCTCGGCGTTCGCCGCGGCTGGGGCCGACGCGGTCTTAGGGGAGGGGGTGCTCGGCAAGGTGCTGATCCCGGCAGTGGTGGCACCGGTCGTCGCCTTCATCGTCGGGGTGATCGCAATCAACCTCGTCTACGGCATCGTCGGGAGAGAGCGGCCCGGGCCGGTGAATCGCGGCTTCAGGTACGGCCAGGTTGCTCTCGGGCGGCATGCTGGCGCTGGCGCACGGGACCAACGATGCCCAGAAGACGATGGGGGTGATCACGCTGGCACTGATCGCCAACGGCAACCTGTCATCGGACTCGGAGGTACCCACCTGGGTGGTGATCTGCGCAGCCAGCGCCATCTCCCTCGGCACCTACTTCGGCGGCTGGAGGATCATCCGGACGATGGGCACGCGGATCATCAAGATGGACGCCGCCCAGGGCTTCTGCGCACAGGGCGCCGGGGCCGCCGTGATCCTCGCCTCCTCCCACTACGGGTTCCCGCTCTCGACGACGCAGGTGATCAGCGGCGGGGTGATGGGCGCCGGCGCCGGCAAGAAGGTGTCCGCCGTGCGCTGGGGCGTGGCCGGGAACATCGTCGTCGCCTGGCTGCTCACGCTGCCCGCCGCTGCCGCGATCGGGCGGCGCGACCTACGGGTTCTGCCAGCTGTTCGGAAATGGCGCGGCTGGCCCGATTGTGATCTCCGCACTCGGGATCGCCGCGACGGCGCTGGTCTTCGGCCGCCTGCTGCGGCGGGAGCCGCTGCCGGCTTAGGAGGCTCGGATGACTGCCACCGTCGTCGAGACCAAGGCCCTCCTGGACACCGTCATCGTGTCGATGGTCGCGGGCATCGGCATCACCGCCGTCTTCGCGATCCTGATCTTCGGAGTGACGCGCTCGGCGGAGATGGTCGCGCGACGAGCGGCCGGTGCTCGCCGCCGCGGCCGGCGGCCTCGCCGTTCTGGCCCTCGTCGTCGTGACCGCTGCAATAGTGCTCGGGATCGTCGTCATGACGCAGAAGTAGCGATGTAGCGATGCCCGACGAGTCCGGCAGCTCCGATGCGCCCCGCCACCGGGACAGCGGGCGGCAGGAGACCGAGGATGAGCGGGCCGACCGCAACCTCTCGGACCTGCTCCAGGAGCTGCGCGTGGCGCTGCCCGGGGTCCAGGTGCTGTTCGCCTTTCTGCTCACCGTCCCCTTCACGAACCGCTTCGCCGACATCAGCGGCTTCCAGCAGAAGCTCTATTTCGGCGTGCTGATCAGTGTCGCGCTGGCCACCGTGCTGCTGGTCGCGCCGACTGCCGGGCACCGGATTCTCTTTCGCCAGCAGCAGAAGGAGTACATCGTGACTCTCGCCAACAGGCTCGCGCTGGTGGGGTTGTTTCTGCTGGCGGTATCGATGTGCGGGGCGATCGCGCTGATCAGCGACTTCCTCTTCGGATCAACGACCGCGATCATCAGCACCGCGGTGATGGCCGCGGCCTTCATCGGGTTTTGGTTCACCGGCCCGATCATCCGCCGGGCCAAGCTTCCTCCCCGTTAGGGGTGCTAGCGGGTCTTGGCCTCGGCTCGAAGCGCTGTGAGCTCGGACTGGATCTCAGGCAGGAATGGCGTCTGCGGGATCGAGGTCGTGGAGCTCCTCCAGATCCTCGGTCCAGAGCTCGAGGCGCTCGTCCAGCGTGGTGCCGAGGCGCTCCCCGATCGCGGGCCGATCCTCGGCAGGGACACTTGCGCCAGTCGCGCAAGTTGGCCACGCGGTCCGCTGCGTAGATGATCACCGGGTCCCCGCCGGACTCCAAGATCCGCTTGCGCAGGGCGCGCTTTCGCGCCCCGTAGCCGTCGATCTCGGGAACCTCGCTGAGGCAGTCGACCAGCCCCGCGACGTCCGGCCCGAAGCGCTCGCGGATCTCGTCGAGCTCGACGTCGGTCTTCTCGACGACGTCATGCAGGTAGGCGGCGGAGATCAGGGCACCGTCGTAGCCGGATTCCAACAGCAGATTGGCCACCGCGATCGGATGCTCGACGAACTGCTCACCGGTCTGCTTGCGGTGCTGACCGAGATGGACACGGCGAGCGAAGCGAAGAGCCGCAGTGCCGAGCTCCGAACTGACGTCCGACTCGGGGCGAATAGAGACGTCAGACATCTGACGGAACGCTAACGACGAAGTGCGCGAATCTCAATTTGCAGCCCCCAGATCTCCGCAAATTCGACCAGAAGTGTTTGACAAGTCTTTCACATCACAGATTCATTGCAATCGCAAATCTTCATTGCCTGCCGCGGCTGAGCCGGCGCAGGCCTGACCTAGAATCGCCGTGATGCTCCAGACGCTCCGCAATGTGGCGATCATCGCCGCACTGGCCGCGGCGATCGACTTCCTTCCCGGCGGCGGAAGCGCGGCGGCCGCTGTCCTCGCGGCGCTGATGATGATCTTCCTCGCCGCAATCGCCTGGCTCCTCTACCGGGTCTATCGCGAGCAGCAGCTCACCGTCGCGACTCTGACGGACGCGCGCAAGGCGGGACTCTTCGGCGCGGCCGGGGCGATCGCGCTGCTTGTGGTCGCCTACGACGAGTTCAATTCGTGGAGCGGCGGACTGGTTCTCTGGATCGCGCTGATGGCCGGTTGTGTCGGCGTGATCTTCTTGATCTGGCGCGGCGCGACGACCTACTGATAAGCGACCTAAAACGGGTTGCCCTCGCTGATGAAACGGGTCGCGCCTGGCGGCGCGCCCTCGCACCAACGGGCACCCTCGCATAAATAGGCGCCGTTCCGCTGGCGTCTCGTATCGCCTCGCGCGAATCGCGTCACAGGGCCATTCCTAGCTTCGGCCGATGGCGTCGACGCGGAGCAACCGGCCCGGCGCGCGCTCGGGGCAGGCGTCCGTCGAGTTCATCGCCGTCCTGCCGGCGTTGGCGGTCTGTCTGATCCTTGCGGGACAGGCGGTCGCCGCCGGCTGGGCGCTCTGGTCGGCGGGAAACGCCGCACGGGCGGGAGCGCGCGCAGTGCACGTCGGGGCGGACCCTGAGACCGCGGCCCGCCACGCGCTCCCCGGCCCGCTGCGGCGCGACGCGGTGATCCGCTCCGGGGACGGCGTTCGCGTCAAGGTGCGGGTCCCGGCGCTGGTGCCCGGTGTCGTGCTGCCATCCGTCGTTGCGTCCTCGACGCTGGATGCCGACCACGGCTGAGAGATCTCCGGCGTCGGCGCAGGCCTCGGTCGAGCTGCTCGCAGCCCTGCCGGCGCTTGTCCTGGCCGCCGTGCTGGCTCTGCAGCTGCTTCTGGTCGGCTACTCGCTGACGATCGCCGACGGCGCGGCCGAGGCGGGCGCCCTGGCCGGTGCGGCCGGGCATGACGCGGGCGACGCCGCCCGTGCCGCCCTCCCCGCGTGGGCACGTGGCCGGTCCCGAGTGAGCGAGGCGGGCGGCAGGGTCCGGGTGGAGCTGAGCCCGCCGGCGCCGCTCGACGCCGTTGCCGACGCGCTCACCGTCCGCTCCGAGGCTTGGTCGCGACCTCCCCACGGAGCGGCCCGGTGACGCCGACGATCCTGGCGAGCGGGTCGGATCGCAGGCTGAGCCTCGGGATGGCGGCCGTGGTCGCTACCGAGGCCGCCGCCCTGACGGGCGCCGGGACGCTGATGGTTGAGGTGGGGGAGGGCGCGCGGCGCCGCGGACCGACGCTGCTCGCCACCACGGGCGCCCGGCGGATCGAGAGGGCGCTGCGCGAGAGCGGCCTGCGTGCGTCGGCGCGCGGCCACCTCTGCCACCTGGCCCTGACCCAGCCTGGCGACGGCCTCTCCGCCCTCATCGGCGCGATCTCAACCGGCGAGGCGGAGCTGGCGGTCGTCCACGTTCCGGGATCGCTCTGGATCCCCGCGCTCGACACGAGCGAACTCCAGATCGTCGGCGGTTGCCTGCTGGCCTCGCTCCCGGAGGAACGCTCGCTCGCCGCTCTCACGGTAGGCGAGCTCGACCGACGGGGGCTCCCGGTCCGCATCGCCACACGAGCTCCCAGCCCGCTGGCGGCAGGTCGGGCGCTGGCGGGCGGCCGCGCGAACGGCCGACATTCGGAGCCTGCTCGCCGAATCGCGCGGCGTCTGCTGGGACTGGGCCGGTCAACCGGCGGACGGCCGCATCTCTCCTACGGCCGGCGCGGGCAGGCCCTGCCGGCGCTGCTCGGTGCTGGCCTGATCCTGATCCTGGCCGCCCTGGCGCTGGCGGCCATCGGCGGCGCCGCGACCGGCAAGAACCGAGTCCAGCGCGCCGCCGACCTGGCCGCGCTGTCCGCGGTCCGCAGCATGAAAGACGACGTGCCTCGGTTGCTGGCGCCGCCGCGCCTGCCGGGTGGGGCCCCGAATCCGCGGCATCTCTCGCGCGCCGATTACCTCGACCGGGCCAGGCTCGCCGCCGTCGACGCGGCGAGACGGAACCAAGTCGACCCCGCCCGCCTCCGGATCGCCTTTCCCGATGCAGCCGCCAACCCGCCTCTGCGGGCCCGCGCCACCGTCGTCGGGATGGTCGACCCCGAGCGGCTCCCCGGCGGGGAGCGTCTCGGCGAGAGCGCTCCGATCCGGGTCGTGGCGACGGCCGTCGCCGAAGCCTCGGCGCCGGCGAGCTCGTGGACGGGGATGCCCTCGCAGGCCGCGGGCGGCGGCTATGCGGGCCGGCTCGTCTACCGGGACGGTGAGGGCATGAGGCCGGACGTCGCCGCCGCCTACGACCGGATGAGCGCGGCCGCCAGGCGCGCCGGATTGGACGTGGTGGTGGTCTCCGGGTTCCGCTCTGATGCCGAGCAGGCGGAGCTCTTCGCCCGGCATCCGGACCCACGCTGGGTCGCTCCGCCGGGTCACTCCCTGCACCGCTGCGCGACCGAGCTCGACCTCGGACCCTCGTCGGCGTACTCCTGGCTGCTCGGACACGCCGGCGGCTTCGGGTTCCTGCGCCGCTATCCGTGGGAGCCGTGGCACTTCGGGTACGTCGCCGGGCCCCCGCCGTGCTCGGAGGCGGGCAATGAGGTCGCCGGCGGTGCGGGCGGCGGCGAGGAAGGGCTCGGCCGCAGCTCCGGACTGCCCAGCTTCGTGCCGGCCCAGTACCGCGAGCCGCTACTGCGCTCGGCCTCGCGATGGAATGTCTCGCCCGGCCTGCTGGCCGCGCAGCTGATGGCGGAGTCGGGATTCAACCCGCGCGCCGTCTCCCCAGCAGGTGCTCTGGGCATCGCCCAGTTCATGCCGGCCACCGCGCGCTCCTACGGCCTTCGGGACCCATTCGATCCGCTCGCCTCGATCGATGCCCAGGCCCACCTGATGTCAGACCTGCTGCGGCGCTTCCACTCGGTACCGCTGGCCCTCGCCGCCTACAACGCGGGCGCCGGCGCGGTTGCGGGCTGCAACTGCGTCCCGCCCTATCCCGAGACCCGGGCCTACGTGGCGCGAATCCTCGCCCTCGCCGACGGAGCCGGCGTCCTGCTCTCCCCGCCGCTGGAGGTGCGATTGGTTCGGTGAACGGCTTCAGACATCATCGGCGGCCACAAGCTGGCTGCTATGGCGTAGCCGGGTTCGGCTTCGAGACCGAGACCTCGCCGACCACCTCGAGCCCACCCGACGTGTACTGGTAGAGGTCGAAGACGCCGCTGGTCGGGTTGCCGTGGACGTCCATGTCGATCGGGCCCGAGGCGCCGGTGTAATCGATGTCCTTGCCGTCCTCGAGCGCCTTGATCGCATCGGGGAGTTGCTGCCACGAGAACTGGTCCCCCCCTGGCGCGGTGATGTCGATCAGCTTGTCAGCCATCTTTTGGCCGTCCGTCGAGCCAGCGGCGACCGCTGCCAGGTAGCAGAGTACGGTCGCGTCGAACTCCTGGGCCGCGAAGGGGGCCAGCTTGACGCCATGCGGGGCCGCCGCCTTGAAGGACTGCACGAACGCCGAGGTCGGGGCTTCGCCCTTGGGAGCCCCCGGGGCTAGGGCGCGCATCCCGTCGACCACCTCCGACCCGACCTCGTCCGGCAGGCCCGGTGAGACGAGCTGGTCGCTGCCCCAGCCGGTCGCCGGGTCCCAGCCGTAGCTGCTCGCGAGGGCCGGCCCGAACAGGGCGAAGCCGTTCAGGTCGTCGATCACGAGGAGCGCGTCCGGGCTGCCGCTGGCGAGCTGTGAGGCCTGAGCCGAGTAGGCGGATGAGGAGCTGCTCGAGCTGCCGGAGCTGCTGAGCGGCGGCGGGGCGAGGACGACCTGCCCGCCGACGGTGCCGTCGTTGTCCTGCCAGGCCTCGATGAAGTCCTGGGTGATGGCGTCCCCGTAAGTGTCGTCGCTGGCCGCGACGTTCACGGTGAATCCCTGGGCGCCGCCCAGATCACGCTCGATCGCTTGTGGAGAGGGCGCCGCCCTCGAGCGAGACGGGGAGCGCCGTGCTGTCGATCAGATCGTGGTCCCTGAGCTCGACCACGTCCTCGCTGGCGGCCACCGGCGAGATCTCGAGCACCTTGGAGGGGATGGCGACGTCATGCGCGGTCTCTGCGACTGCGTCCGAAGACCACGGACCAGTCAGGCAACTGGCGCCGTCGCCGTTGACGAGCTTCTTGGCCGAATCGACGGCCGTGTCGGCGTGGCGGCCTTGATCCTCCTCGACCACTCTGACCGTGTGATCCGCGTTGGCCTCTTCGACCGCCCGCTTGACCTGGTCGACGGCGAGCTCCGAGGCCTTCGCACCCGAATCGCCGAGCGCCTTCGAAGCGCCGCTCAGGGGCAGGGAATCGCCGATCACCAGGTTGAGCTGCTTTGACCCCGGCCCGTTGCCGGCCCCGCCGCCACCCCCGCCGCAGGCGGTCACGCCGAGCATCAGAGCCAGGCCGACCGTCGCCGCGATCGCGCGTGAGGTGTCGACCGTGCCTTTCAGAGACGTAATTCATAGTCGGTGCGACCGGTAGGGTGAATGACGATGGCGACGGTTCAGGTAGAGGGAATCGAAGGGCTGAACGCCCTGCGCGGGAAGACGGTCGGCCCGAGCGACTGGCGCGAGGTCACTCAACAGGACATCGACACCTACGCCGACTTGACCGGGGACCATCAGTGGATCCACACCGACGTGGAGCGGGCAAAGAAGGAGAGCCCCTTCGGCACGACGGTGGCGCACGGGAACCTCACCCTCTCGCTCATCGAGGGGATGCGACTCCAGCTGCTCAGCTCGAGCGGCTTCAAGCTCGGGGTGAACTACGGCTGGAACAAGGTCCGATTCCCCGCGCCGGTTCCCGCCGGTTCACGGATCCGGAGCACCGCCGAGGTCACGGAGGTCGAGGAGGTCGGCGGCGGCTGGTGGCAGATCGTCACCCGCTTCACGGTCGAGGTGGAGGGCTCGGACAAGCCGGCCTGCGTAGCGGACTCGGTCGGCCGAGCCCTCCCCGAGTAACTACCCGGCGTTACTTGACCGTCAGGGTGCCCTCCATCCCGGCTTCCCGGTGGCCTGGGACGCTGCAGAAGAATGTGTAACTGCCGGGCTGCAGGTCGACCGTCGCGGTGGCCGTTGCCGACGAGACCAGATCCGTCCCGCCGAGTTCCTGTCCCGAGGAGTCCTCAACCTTCACGTCGTGCTGGAGGGACTGCATGTTGTCGAAGTCGATCGTGACGCTGCCCGCCTTGGCGCTGACGTCCTTCTGGTTGAACGCGAGGTCGCCCCCGGAGGGCGTCGAGATGTCGACGGTCGAGCCGCCGCCTCCGCCACCTCCGGCGGCAGCGGTCGTGGTCGGCTGCGCCGCGGCCGTCGTCTCGTTGTCGTCGTCCCCGCCTCCACACGCCGCCAGGCCGAGCACGGCCAGGGCCGCCACGGCCATCAGTGCTGAAGCACGTCTCATCGAGGCCCACCTTTCGCTTGACGCCAGGTCAGCTCACTCTAGTACGACTCTGAGCCCGGATGAGATTGATTCAGTCGCCCTCGAAGGTGGGCTGCTCGCCCGCGAAGAAGGCGGCCACGCCTCGACGGAGGTCGTTGGTGCCCATGCTGTCAGCGATCCCATGACGCTCCAGCTGGAGGTGGTCGTTGATCGAGTGCTCGATGCTCTCGTGTAGCAGGCGCTTGGTCATCCGCACGTAATAGGGCGCCTTGGCGGCGAGCTTCTCGGCCTTCTCCCGCGCGCGGGGGAGGAGCTGGCCGGCCGGGACAACCTCGGAGACGAGCCCCGCCTCGAGCGCCGCGTTCGCGTCGAGGTTGGGATCGTTGAGCGCCAGCTCGAGCGCCTTGGCGGGGCCGACGACTCTGGGCAGGAAGTAGGTCATTCCGCCGTCGGGAGCGGCCCCGATTCGGCCGTAGGCGATTGCCAGGAAGGCCTCCTCGGAGGCGATCCTGATGTCGGCCGAGAGTGCCAGCGACATCCCCGCGCCCGCGGCCGGGCCGTTGACGGCCGCGATCACCGGGTAGGGGATGCGGCGGATGTCGACGATGGCGTTGTGCAGAGCCTCGGCGCCGCGCCGGACCTCCGAGGGCAGATCGACGTCCTCCTCCGTGACGCCGCGCTTGAACCAGTTGACGTCGCCGCCGGAGCAGAAGGCCCGGCCCGCCCCGGTCACGATCAGCGCCCGGAGCGGGGCGCGGTCGGCGAGCCAGGCGGCGGCGATGGTGAGCTCGCCGATCAGCTCGGGGCTCATCGCGTTCAGGGAGTCCGGCCGGTTCAAGGTCAGCGTCCCGATTTGGCCATCCACCTCGATCTCGAGCGTGTCCAGCTCGGGCGGTTCGCCGGTCAGCGACGGAACCTCGGTCTCAGCGGTCTCTGTCATGGTCGTCCTCCTGGGCGCGGGTGCCGGGACCCTACCCTCTAGATAGTGCCCAAGAGCAGCAATGATGCGAAGGCGCGCGCCAGCGCGACCCGTGATCTGTCGGTTCAGCGCCGGGAGCTACCCGATGCCCCCGGCGTCTACGTTTTCCGCGACAGGGCGGGGGATGCGCTCTACGTGGGCAAGGCGAACTCGATCCGCAAGCGGGTCGCGTCGCACTTCGCCGGCAAGGGGGCGGGGCGCGGCCGCGGGCCTGGGCGGGACCGCCGAGCTGATCGATCGCACGGACTCGATCGAGTTCCTCGTCACTCAGAACGAAGCCGAGGCGCTGCTCGCCGAGCAGAGCTTCATCAAGCGCTACCGGCCCCGGTTCAACATCCGGCTTCGCGACGACAAGTCGTATCCGTACGTCGGGGTCAGCCTGGACGAGGAGTTCCCGCGCGTCTACTTCACCCGCGAGCGCCACCGCCCTAACCGCGCCTACTTCGGCCCGTTCTCGAGCGCCAAGAGGGTCCGCGAGACGCTCGACCTGCTCGGCAAGCTGTTTCAGTACCGGACCTGCGAGGGGCCGGAGCCTGGCCGCCGCTCCGGCGTGCCCTGCCTCGACTACTACATCAAGCGCTGCCAGGCTCCGTGCGTCGGCTACATCGACAAGGCGGAGTACCGGGGCAACATCGACCGGATCGTCGGCTTCCTCTCGGGCCGCTACAAGGAGATCGCCGGCGACCTCGAGGACAAGATGCAGGAGGCGTCCGAGGGACAGGACTTCGAGCGGGCCGCGCTCTTCCGCGATCGTCTCAACGCGGTCCGGAGCATGATGGAGCGGCAGCAGGTGGCGGGCGGCTCGCTGGGCAGCGCCGACGTGATCGGCGTGGCGGTGGAGGGGAGCGATGCGAACGCGCAGGTCTTCCAGGTCCGCGACGGTGTGCTGGCCGAGCGGCAGGGCTTCTATCTGGCGGGCGAGGACGGCGAGAGCGCGGAGGGCGACCGCGACGCCGGCGAGGTCGCCGAGACGTTCCTGCTCCAGTACTACGGGGCCGCGCCTGCGGTGCCGGGCAGGGTCATCGTCGGGCCCGAGCTTCGGGACCGCACCGGCGTCCTCGCTGAGGCGCTGTCGAGCCAGCGCGACTCGCAGGTGGAGGTCCGGGTGGCGTCGCGGGGGGACCTGCGCCGCCTGCGCGAGCTCGCCGAGAGGAACGCGAAGCTCGCCCTCGCCCAGGACAAGCTGCGGCGCGAGCACCGGCGCCAGCAGCGGGTCGAATCGCTCTCGGCGCTCCAGGAGGCGCTCGGGCTGGAGCGAGTGCCGGTCCGGATCGAGGGCTTCGACATCTCGAATCTCGGCGAGACCCACACGGTGGCCTCGATGGTGGTCTTCGAGGGCGGCACGCCGAAGAAGTCCGACTACCGCAAGTTCGGCATCCGGGGCGAGTTCGGGGAAAACGGCGGAGGACCCGACGACTTCGCGGCCATGCAGGAGGTGCTGAGTCGGCGCCTTGGCCGCTACCTCCAGCAGGCCGACATCTCCCCGCACGACTCGGACCGCGATGCGAGCTTCGCGTCGCTCCCGGACCTGATCGTGATCGACGGCGGCAGGGGCCAGCTCTCGGCCGGGCTGAAGGCGCTCGAGCCGCTCACGGAGCGGGGCGTCGCGGTGGTCAGCCTGGCCAAGCGGATCGAGGAGGTCTTCGTCCCCGGCCGCAAGGAGCCGATCCTGCTGGAGAAGGGCTCCGATGCGCTACGCGTGCTGCAGCGGGTGCGGGATGAGGCGCACCGGTTCGCGATCACCTTCCACCGCAGCCGCCGCGACCAAGCGATGACGGCGTCGGTGCTGGACGGAGTTCGCGGGGTCGGCCCCGCGCGCAAGCGGGCGTTGCTGCGCCACTTCGGCTCGCCGGACCGGCTGCTGACGGCGAGCCGCGAGGAGCTCGAGGCGGTGCCCGGGGTGCCCGGTAAGCTCGCTCGCGAGATTCACCGACAACTTCACAGAGCTGGCTGATGGCACAGGATGGGTCGACAGGGGGAGACGGCTCCCGGCCCGGCGAGAAGCGGGTCGAGCTCGTGGTGATCACCGGTTACTCGGGCGCCGGCAAGTCCGAGGCGATCGCCGCGTTCGAGGACGGCGGCTACTTCTGCGTCGACAACCTGCCGCCGCGGATGATCGAGGGCCTCGGCGAGCTCTTCCAGCACGAGGGGAGCGGCGTCGAGAAGGCCGCGGTGGTGACCGACGTGCGGGGCGGGGAGTACTTCGAGGACCTGCTGGCGGTGCTGGACGAGCTCGAGGCGAGCGGGCTGGACCTGAAGGTGGTCTTCCTGGAGGCCGACGAGGAGGCGCTGCTCCGCCGCTACAGGGAGACCCGTCGGAGGCATCCGCTAGCCCGCAGCGGCCGGATCGTCGACGGGATCCGCGCGGAACGGGAGCAGCTCGCGCCACTGCGCGAGCGGGCGGACGTGGTGATCGACACGACCGCGCTGACCGGCGGGGCCCTGCGGCGTCGGATCGCGATCGAGCTGATCGGCCGGGACACGCGCGAGAACCAGCTCGCGCTCACGATCCTCACCTTCGGCTTCAAGAACGGACCGCCGCTGGACGCCGACCTCACCCTCGACGTCCGCTTCCTGCCCAATCCTCACTACGTCGACGAGCTGCGACCGCTCACCGGACTCGACGAGCCGGTCCGGCAGTACGTCGAATCGGGGACCCAGGCGGGTGAGTTCTACGGCCGCCTGATGCCGCTGCTCGACTTCCTTCTCCCGGCCTACGTGGCCGAGGGCAAGCAGCATCTGACTGTCGCGGTCGGATGCACCGGCGGACGCCACCGCTCCGTCACCGTCGCGGACCGAATCGCGAGGCAGCTGAGCAGGCGGGACGACGTCAAGCTCCGCGTGGTGCACCGCGACGTGGAGCTCGAGCCGCGCCCGGCCGCGCGTTAGCGCCAGTAGGCGTACGTAAAGAGCGGCCACCTAGAATCGCGCCCCGATGGCCGCCGAGCCCGTGATCAGCGTCAAGGGCCTGCGCAAGTCCTACGACGGCTTCGAGGCGGTGCGGGGGATCGATCTCGAGGTCGGCGCCGGCGAGGTCTTCGCCTTCCTCGGGCCGAACGGCGCGGGCAAGACGACAACGGTCGAGATCCTCGAGGGCTATCGGACCCGCAGCGCCGGCGAGGTGAGCGTCCTGGGCCTCGACCCGCAGCGGGCGGACCGCGCCTGGCGGAACCGGGTCGGGTTCGTGCTGCAGGAGTCTCGACTGGTCCCCGAGCTCACCCCACGCGAGGCGGTCGAGCAGTACGCGGGCTACTACACCTCGCCCCGGAACATCGACGAGACCGTGAACCTGGTCGGGCTCGGCAAGAAGGCGAACGCGCGGACCTCGACCCTGTCCGGCGGGCAGCAGCGGCGCCTCGACGTCGCCCTCGCCCTGATCGGCGATCCCGAGCTGCTTTTCCTCGACGAGCCGACCACGGGCTTCGACCCCTCCGCGCGCCGCCAGGCCTGGGATGTGATCGGCGGCCTGCGCGACCTCGGCAAGACCGTCTTCCTCACCACCCATTACATGGACGAGGCACAGGCGCTGGCGGATCGCGTGGCGATCATCGCCGCCGGTCAGATCGTCGCCACCGGCTCCCCCGAGGACGTGGGCGGCGACCGCGAGGCGCGCACCGAGATCAGCTTCAGGCTGCCGGCCGGCGTCCGCTCGCCCGACCTCCCGGAGCCGGTCCGCGCCCTGGCGCGCATCGACGCGGGGGCGGTCTCGATGACCGCCGACGACCCGGTCCCGGTGCTGCGGGACCTGACCGTCTGGGCTAGCGAGCGGGGCGTGGGGCTGCCCGACCTCCAGGTGCGGCGCCCGAGCCTCGAGGACGTCTATCTGGAGCTGACCCGGCAGACCGATGGCAGCGGGGAGGAGGCCCGATGAGCGGCGTGGCGCTCGTCCTCCACCAGTTCCGCTTCGACCAGAAGATCTTCTGGCGAAACCGGGCGGCCGTGTTCTTCACGGCGCTGCTGCCGCTGATCTTCCTCTTCATCCTCGCCAGTGTCTTCAAGAACGCCGATATCTCGGGGCTCGACGTCAAGGGCGCGACCTACTACGTGCCCGCGATCCTCACCCTCGCCGTGATCTCGGCGACTACCGTCAAGCTCGCCACCAACCTTCCAGCCGAACGCGAGGCCGGTCAGCTCAAGCGGGTGCGCGGCACGCCCCTGCCGCCGGTCGCCTTCGTGGCGGGCCGCGTGGGGAACTCGCTGGTGATCTCGCTGATCATGGTCGTCCTGGTCAGCGTGATCGGCGCCATCGTCTACGGCGTGACGATCCCGACTGAGACCATGCCAGCGCTGCTGGTCACCCTGGCGGTCGGCGCGTTCTCCTTCTCCTGCCTCGGCTTCGCCCTCGCGGCTGTAATCCCTACCGAGGACGCCGCCCCGGCCGTCACCAACGCGACCGTCCTGCCGCTCTACTTCCTCTCCGGGATCTTCATCCCTGAGGACGAGCTCCCCAACGGCGTCCTCCACTTCTCCGACCTCTTCCCGATCCGCCACTTCTTCGAGGCGATGTTCACCGCCTGGGACCCGAACACGACAGGCTCGGGCTTCGAGCTCGGAGACCTCGCCGTCGTCGCCGCCTGGGGGCTGTTCGGCCTCCTCATCGCAGTTCGCTTCTTTCGCTGGGAGCCCCGGCGCTGACGCCGGCGTCGGGTTCCCATGCCATGTAAGGTGGCCGTCTCGCAGGGATCGTCTCGTCCCGAAATTGCCAGCTGATGCTCCATTACGCAGCCGTCAAAGTCTCAGACCTCGAACGCAGCGGGGCCTTCTATGACTCGATCTTGGCGCCACTCGGCTGGCGCCGCCAGAACGCGCCCGCGAACTCCGTCAGCTGGGGGCTGATCAAGGCCGAGTTCTTCATCGAGCTCTCCGATACCCAGCGACCGGGCTACGGTCAGATCTCGTTCCCCGCGAAGAGCATCCCGGCGGTCAAGGCCTCGTTCGAGTCGGGTGGCGCCAACGGCGGCGAGCCCGTCGCCGAGCCGGGCGCGGCACCCTCGTTCGGGCCGGGTAACTATTCCTGCCGGCTCAACGACCCCGACGGCTATCTCGTCGAAGTCTGCGTCGCCCACAACTAATCTCCGTGTCCAGCACGGGGGCGGGCCGGCTCGCGGCTCGATACTTTGAATGGACGCAAACGTCTGATCCCTAGAGGAGGGCTTCCAATGGCAGTCAAGGTGGGCATCAACGGCTTCGGGCGCATCGGCCGGAACCTGTTCCGTGCGGCCCACGCTGCGGGTTCGGACCTCGAGTTCGTCGCTGTCAACGACCTGATCGACGCCGAGATGATCGCCCACCTGCTCAAGTACGACACGGTCCTGGGGCGCTTCCCCGGCGAGATCGAGGTCTCAGGCGACGGCATCAAGGTCGACGGCGCCGAGATCAGGGTCCTGAACGAGAAGGACCCGGCCGACCTCCCCTGGGACGACCTGGGCGTCGAGGTCGTGATCGAGTCGACCGGCCTGTTCACCAAGCGGGAGGACGCGCAGAAGCACCTCGACGCCGGCGCGAAGAAGGTGATCATCTCCGCCCCCGCGACCGATCCCGACATCACGGTGGCCCTGGGCGTCAACTTCGAATCCGACTACGACCCCGAACGGCACAACATCATCTCCAACGCCTCCTGCACCACGAACTGCCTGGCGCCAGTGGCCAAGGTGCTCAACGACACGGTCGGCATCGAGCGCGGGCTGATGACCACGATCCACGCCTACACGGCGGACCAGCGGCTGCAGGACATGCCGCACAAGGACTACCGTCGGGCGCGGGCGGCGGCGGTCAACCTGATTCCCACCTCGACCGGCGCCGCGAAGGCGATCGGCGCGGTGATCCCCGAGTTGCAGGGCAAGCTCAACGGCGTTGCCATCCGTGCCCCCGTCATCACCGGGTCCCTCGTCGACCTGACCTGCGACGTCGGCCGTGAGACAAGCGCCGAGGAGATCAACGCGGCGATGAAGGAGGCGGCTGACGGGCCGCTGAGAGGGATCCTCGAGTACACGGAGGACCCGATCGTCTCGGCCGACATCGTCACCGATCCTCACTCGTCGATCTTCGACGCCGAGGAGACCACCGTCGTGGATGGGCTCTTCGTCAAGGTCTTCTCCTGGTACGACAACGAGTGGGGCTACGCGAACCGCTGCGTGGAGCTGGCGGAGAAGGTGCTGCAGCCGGCGACGGTCGGTGCCTGACTCGACCTCGACCCGCTCGTTCACCAAGGCGAGCGTCAGAGATGCAGAGGTGGAGGGTCGCCGCGTGCTGCTGCGCGCGGACCTCAACGTCCCCCTCGAAAAGGGGGTGGTGACCGACGACACCCGCATCCGTGCCTCGCTGCCGACCATCGAGCTGCTGCGCGAGCGGGGCGCAAGCGTGGTCCTGGTCTCGCACCTCGGGCGCCCGAAGGGGCGCGATCCGGAGCTCTCGATGAGGCCGGTCGGCAAGCGCCTCGGCGAGCTGCTCGGCGTGACCGTCAAGCAGGCGCCCGCGGTGGTCGGGGAAGAGGTCTCCGCGATGGCGTCGGCTCTCGAGGCGGGCGAGGTGCTGCTGCTGGAGAACAGCCGCTTCGAGCCGGGGGAGACCAAGAACGACCCGGCCCTGGCCGAGGCTCTGGCGGGGCTCGCGAATATCTACGTCAACGACGCGTTCGGCTCGGCCCACCGGGCCCACGCGACGACCGAGGGCGTGGCCCACCATCTGCCCGGCTATGCGGGGCTGCTGCTCGAGCGCGAGGTGGTCGAGCTCACGGCGGTCCGCGACGACCCGGAGCGCCCGCTGATCATCGTGCTCGGCGGCGCCAAGGTGACCGACAAGCTCGGCGTGATCGACCGCTTCCTCGGCTTCGCGGAGGAGATCCTGATCGGCGGTGCGATGTGCTTCAGCTTCTTCAAGGCCGAGGGACGGGACACCGGCAACTCGCTGGTCGAGGATGAGGGGGTGAAGTCCGCCAGGCGCGTGCTGGAGGAGGCCGATGGCAGCGACACGATCCTCGAGTTGCCCGAGGACCTGTGCCTCGGGCGGGAGTTCGATGCGGACACTGAAGCCCGCCTGCTCAATGGCGTCGACGTGCCCGAGGGGTGGGTGGGGCTCGACATCGGCAGCAACACCATCGCCAACTTCGGAAAGCGGATCGCGCGGGCCGGGACCCTCTTCTGGAACGGGCCGATGGGCGCCTTCGAGCTCGAGCCGTTCGCGGGAGGAACGCGAGCCATCGCCGAAGCGGTCGCGGCGGCGCCCGGCCACACGGTGGTCGGCGGCGGCGACTCCGTGGCCGCGCTGCAGAGATTCGGGCTTGCGGACGCCGTGGACTGGCTCTCGACCGGCGGCGGCGCCTCGCTGGAGCTGATGGAGGGCCGGACGCTGCCGGGAGTGGAGGCGCTCCAGGATGCCTGACCGCTCGGCGCTGCTGGCCGCCAACTGGAAGATGCACAAAACCATCGAGGAGACCGAGCGCTTCCTCGGCGAGTTCCTGCCCCGCGTCTCCGAATCGGGACCGGAGGTCGTCATCTGCCCGCCCTTCACCTCCCTCAAGGCGGCCGTCGAGCTCTGCTTCCAGAGCCCGGTCCGGGTCGCCGCCCAGAACATGCACGAGGCCGAGGAGGGTGCCTTCACCGGCGAGGTCTCGGCGCCGATGCTGCTCGACGTGGGCGTGGACGGCGTCATCGTCGGGCACTCCGAGCGCCGCCAGTACTTCAACGAGACCGATGAGGCGCTCGCGCGGAAGGTGTCGGCGGCGCTGGGCGCCGGGCTTGAGCCGATCCTCTGCGTCGGGGAGAACGAGACCCAGCGCGACGCCGACGAGACCGAGGAGGTTCTCACCCGGCAGATCGAGGCCGACCTCGCCGAGGTGCCCGACGCGCGGCTGAGCGAGGTGGTGATCGCCTACGAGCCGATCTGGGCGATCGGCACCGGCCGCACGGCCACGCCCGAGCAGGCGCAGGAGGCGATCGCTTTCATCCGCTCGCTGATCGACCGCCGCTCGGACACCGCTGCCGCCGCGATCCGCATCCTCTACGGGGGCTCGGTCAAGCCGGACAACGCGGCGGAGCTGATCTCGCAGCCGGACGTCGACGGCGCGCTGGTCGGCGGCGCCAGCCTCGACCCCGGGGACTTCGCGGCGATCGTCGAAGCCGCCGCCTGAGCGAATGAGCCCCCTGCCGGCCGGCCCGACCAGCGTCCCGGTGCCCTCACTGGCCCTGGTGATCCTCGACGGGTGGGGACTCGCGCCGGACGGTCCCGGCAACGCCATCTCGCAGGCGAGAACGCCGGTCTTCGACGAGCTCTGGTCCACCTATCCGCACACGACGCTCTCCACCTCGGGCCGCGACGTCGGTCTGCCCGAGGGGCAGATGGGCAACTCAGAGGTCGGGCACCTCAACCTGGGTGCCGGCGCGATCGTCAAACAGGACCTGGCGCGCATCGATGACGCGATCGCCGATGGCAGCTTCTTCGAGAACCCGGCGCTTCGCGCCGCCTGCGGCTCCGCCCGCGAATCTCGCCGGGGGCGCCTCCACGCCGTTGGCCTGATCTCCGACGGCGGCGTGCACTCCGGCTGGGAGCACATCGAGGCGGTGATCGAGCTGGCCGGGGAGGAGGGAGTCTCCGAGCTCATCCTGCACGCCCTCACCGACGGGCGGGACACGCTGCCCACGTCCGGAGCGGGCTACGTCGCCGAGTTGGAGCGCTGGCTGCGCCACGTCGGCTCGATCGGGACGGTCGCCGGCCGCTACTGGGGCATGGATCGCGACCGGCGCTGGGACCGGACCAAGCGCGCCTATGACGCAATCGTCCACGCGCGGGCGCCGCGGGCGGAGAACGCGGTCCAGGCGATCCGGGAGTCGTACGGGCGCGACATCACAGACGAGTTCATCGAGCCCACCGTGATCGGCGACTACGACGGCGCCGAACAGGACGAGCCGTTCATCTTCATCAACTTCCGGCCCGACCGCGCCCGGCAGCTGACCCGCGCGCTCGGCGAGCCTGACTTCGACGAGTTCGACCGCGGCCGCGCCGGCCCCTTCGAGGTGACGACGATGACCGAGTACCAGCACGGCTGGCCCTATCCCGTCGCCTTCCCGCCGCGCGAGCCCGAGACGACGCTCGCCCAGGTGATCGCGGAGGAGGGCGAGCGCCAGCTGCACGTCGCCGAGACCGAGAAGTATGCGCACGTCACCTACTTCTTCAACGGCGGCCGCGAGGAGGAGTGGAGCGGGGAGGAGCGCTATCTCGTCGACTCGCCCCGCGACGTGCCCACCTACGACCACAAGCCCCAGATGAGCGCCGCGGCCGCTGCGCGGGCCTTCACCGAGCACTGGCGGGAGGACGACTATCGCTTCGGGATCATCAACTTCGCCAACCCGGATATGGTCGGTCACACCGGCGTGATCCCGGCGGCCGTCGCCGCCGTCGAGGAGGTCGACGCCCGCCTCGGCGAGGTCGTCACCGCCGTGCACGAGAAGGGCGGCGCGGTGATCGTCACCGCCGATCACGGGAACTGCGAGCAGATGCTCGAGCCCGACGGCTCCCCCAACACGGCGCACTCGACCAACCTGGTCCCCCTGATCGTCACCGATCAGGGGATCGAGCTGCGCGGGGGTGGCATCCTCGCCGACGTCGCGCCGACGGCGCTCGAGCTGCTCGGCATCCCGCAGCCCGAGGCGATGACGGCTCACTCGCTGCGCAAGTGAGCCGGATTCCGGCGATGGACCTCGTCGAGAAGGACGATCACCTTGAGCTCAGGAGACCCGCGAGGGCTACCGGCGCGTCGAGTGGGCCTTCGGCCGTTTCACTCGCTCCGTGGCGCTCCCTGAGGGCATCGATCCGAACGACGTTCAGGCCAACTTCGAGAATGGTGTTCTCGAGGTCCGCATCCCGAAGCCCAAGGAGTCCAAGCCGACGCGCGTGCAGATCGGCAAGGGCACGGTCGAGGGTTCCGGCAAGGAGAAGTAGCGACATACCCTGTCTGGATCCGATCTGATCCAGACAGGCTCAGCTTTGAGATTCAGGCTCGTGACGGAGACGCCCGTTCGGGCCTGATTCGTGTTGCCCACGGGGAGGTTCCCACGCCGGCGTTCATCCCGCTGGCGACCAAGGGCAGCGTCCGAGGGCTCTCGTCGGCCGAGGTTGGTGAGCTCGGCTACGGGATGGTGCTGGGCAACACCTTCCACCTTCACCTGGCGCCGGGCGAGGAGCAGATCGCGGCGCGCGGCGGCCTCCACCGCTTCATGGGATGGGACCGAGCGCTGATCACCGACTCCGGCGGCTTCCAGGTCTTCTCGCTCGCCCACGGCGGCGTTGCGGACGAGATCAAGGGCCGCCGCGGGAGCGTCGCCGGCGGGGCGAAGGTGAAGATCGGCGAGGAGGGTGTGGCGTTCCGGTCGCTGCTCGACGGCTCGAACCGCTTCCTTGGCCCCGAGGAGTCGATGCGGATCCAGGCAGCGCTCGGCTCCGACATCGCGCTGACGTTCGACGAGTGCACTCCCTTCCACACTGATCGCGAGTACACGGCGCGCTCGACCGAGCGCACCCACCGCTGGCTCGACCGCTGCCTGGACTGGCACGCGCGCGAGGGTCCCGCCACGCAGGCCGTCTTCGGGATCGTGCAGGGCGGGGTGCACGAGGATCTGCGCCGGGACTCGGCGGAACGGAACTCGGCTGCCGCCGTCGACGGGGTCGCGATCGGCGGGACGCTGGGACGCGAGAAGGAGGAAATGAAGGGGGTGCTCGGCTTCACGGTGCCGCTCCTCCCCGACGAGGCGCCGCGCCACCTGCTCGGCATCGGGGAGGTCGACGATCTTCTCGCCGGCATCGGCATGGGTATCGACCTGTTCGACTGCGCGATCCCGACGCGGCTCGCGCGGCACGGCACCGCGCTCGCGCCGGACCCGGGGGGCCGCTTCCGAATCGACCTAACCAAGTCGGCCTACGCGGAGGACGACTCCCCGATCGTGGACGGCTGTCCCTGCGAGGCCTGCACGCGTCACACCCGCGCCTACCTCCACTACCTGGCCCGCAACAAGGATCTGACCGGTACTCGCCTGCTCACCCTCCACAACCTGAGCTACACCGAGCAGCTCGTCGCCGACGCCCGCGAAGCAATCAGCGGCGGCCGCTTCGCCGACTACTCCGAGGCGGTGCTGGGCGGCGCGACCCCGTGGGTTGCCTAGGGATACTGGGGGGGCCGATGTCGGAGGAAAATGTCGAGCTCGTCCGGCGCGTGTACATCGAGGGGGATCTGCTGCAGACGACCTCCGAGCAGATCGATCGCCTCTTCCGTGAGTACCTCGACGAGGACTTCGAGTTCCGCCTGCCGGGGGACTATCCGGAGGGCGAGCCCGTCTTCCGCGGCAGGGAGGGAGTTGATCAGCTCGTCGCCATGCTCGGCGAGACGTGGTCCGAGTGGCAGTTCGAGCCGGAGCGCTTTCTGGATGCCGGCGACCAGGTGGTCGTCTTCGCTCGAATCGTCGGCCGGGGCAAGGCGAGCGGCGCTCCGTTCGAGCTCGAGACAACCCACGTGTGGACCATCCGGGTCGGCAGGGCGATATCCGTTCACGCGTACCGAGATCGCTCGCAAGCGCTCGAAGCAGCCGGCTTCCGCGAGTAGCGGTGGCGCCTAGACTCGGTCCGGTGAAGGGAGTCGTGCGACAGAAGCCTGCCTGTCGTCATTGCGGCGCCACGCTCGAGCACACGATCTCGAAGTGCCCGAAATGTGGTCGCCGCTCCCTGCTTTCGCTCCTCCTGCCGCGCCGGGGGAAGATCTGAGCGCCCGCTACTTCGTGTTGTCCTCGACGACCTGCTTGAGGGCGTCGATCTGCTCGTTGACGTTCTGTTTGACGACCTGATCGAGATCGATTTCGCCTCCGCCTCCGCTGGAGGCGAGGGCGACGAATGCGGCGACCACCGCCGCGAGCAGCAGGATCGAGATCAGGATCAGCAGGTTTCGAGCGATGGCTGGCGCCCGCCGTCGGCGCGGCTGCGGCACAGGGCGAGGCTGGCGCGGAGGCCCCGGCCGGCTCTGCGGGCGCCGCTGGGTCCGGGTGCGGGGCATGTGGCGGGTGGCCGGGGTCGGCGCCTCGCCGCCGAGGATGCGGGTTGCCGCCGTGCCGGTCGGCGACTCGCCGGTCAGGCCTCGCCGCAGTGCATCGGCCAACTCTCCGGCGGCGGCGAACCTGCGCGACGGATCGGACTCGAGGGCGACGAGGACCGCTTCGCCCACCGCCTCCGGCACGTCCTCGTTGTACGAGTTGGGCGCGAGGGCCTGCTCGGACTGCTGGCGGACCGCGAGCTCCGCCAGGGAGGTCCCCTCGTAGGGAAGCCGCCCGGCGAGGAACTGGTAGAGGACGACGCCGAGCGAGTAGACGTCTGAGGCAGGGGTCGCCTCTTCGCCCCCGGCCTGCTCGGGTGCCAGGTATGCGGCCGTCCCGACGACCGAGCCGACCTGGGTGATCCGGGTCTGCTCGCTGGCGCGGGCGATGCCGAAGTCGGCCAGCTTCACGGTCATATCGCCGCCGCCGGCGGGGCCGCCGATCACCATCAGGTTGCCCGGCTTGACGTCCCGGTGGATGATCCCGTGGCGGTGGGCGTAGTCGAGGCCCGCGCAGGCCTGGACGCCGATCTCGACCGCGGTCTCGGGGTCGAGTGTGCCCTCCGCTTGCAGGAGCTGGGCGCCCGAGCGGCCGCGCACGTACTCCATGACGATGTAGTGGCTCCCGGAATCGATCCCGGTGTCGTAGACCTGGACGATGTTGGGGTGGACGAGCTTGGCGACAGCCAGCGCCTCGCGGCGGAAGCGCGCGACGAAGCGCTCGTCGTCGGAGAGGTGCTCGGCGAGGATCTTCACCGCGACGGTTCGCTCGAGGATCGTGTCGGTCGCCCGGAAGACGGATGACATCCCGCCGCTGCCGAGGCGGTCCTCGATCCGGTAGCGATCCGAGATCAGCTCGCCCTTGGGGCTGAGCGGGCTCATAGTCCTCCGGGCCCGACCCCGCCCGAGGCACCCGGCGTGGTGGTGGGCGTCGTCTGGGTCTGCGTCGTCGTGGTCGGCTGGGTCTGTGTGCGGGTCGTCGTCGTGCTCGGCCGGGTGCGCGTCGTCGTCGTCGTGGTGGACTCGGTCGTCGATGGCGTGCTGGTCGTCGTCTCCGTCGTGGTAGTCGCCCTGCCCTGGCACTTGTCCGGGTTCGTGAGCAGGAGCTTCAGATTGTTGGCGCCGTCGTCCAGAGCCTGCTTGACGTCCGAGTTCACGCTCGAGGGCAGGTTGTTGATGTCGGCGATCAGGTCGTCGGTCTTGTCGGCGGCTACCAGGCAGCTCCCCACGTCGACATTCGCATTGATCTCGTCGATCTTCGCCGTGAGGACGGCGGCCTCCTGGGCGGACAGTGATGGGTCGGGGCCGCCGTTCCCGCCGCAGCCGACCGCGCCGGCGGAGGCGGCGGCCAGGATCAGGGCAAGCAGTATCGACCGGAGCATCTTCGGCATCGCGGCGATACTAGCTAGAGGGTTGACGGGGGCCCGCGCCTGCGGATGGCCCAGATCGGCCCTCCGGCCCCTCCGGCCGCTCGCTGTCATCCGATCGGGCGACATCACTGGCCCACATAGAGGCGATCGGCGAGCAACTCGGGGAGCCCAGCCTCCCGAATCGCCTCCGCCGCTCCGTCGATGTCGTAGGAGGCGCGGTGATAGGTCGCGGTCCATGAGTCGGTGTCGAGCTCCAGCCAGGCGCCGCGCGGGTCGCCGTCGCGCGGCTGGCCGACACTGCCCGGATTGAGCAGCCAGCGCCGCTCGGTGAGGTCGATCTCCTTGCCGTCCTCAGCCTGCCCTCCGCCATCCCCACCCGGAGGCCCGCTGCCGTCCGAGAACCAGAGCGCGACGTGGGAATGCCCGATCAGGCTGACGCGCGCCGACTGCTGCTCCATGCACTCGCGGGCCTGATCGACCGCCAGCACGTATTCCCATACCGGATCGCGCGGCGAGGCGTGGTAGAGGGCGACCTCGTGCTCGGTGTTCTTGGGTTGGAGCACCTTGAGGTAGTCGATCGTCGAAGCGTCCGAGTTCGCCCGGGTCCACTCGACCGCCGCCGCCGCGGAGGCTGAGAAGACGTCGGTGCCGATCTCGCCGATCACGGCGAGATCGTGGTTACCGACGAGGCTGAGCTCGCAGTGCTCAGAGACCAGCTTGGTGCACTCGTCGGGCTGTGCGCCGTATCCGACGACGTCGCCGAGACACCAGCGGCGCTCGATGCCGGCCTCGTCGATCGACGCGAGCACGGCCTCGAGCGCCGGCAGGTTGCTGTGGATGTCGGTGAGGATGGCGACGCGCACGGGGATTGGAGGCGACGGGAGCCGAGTTGGGGCCTGAGGGAGCCGTTTATCGTAGGGAGGTGCCCGCCCCCAAGCTCGTCGGCCGCCGCAGGACAACCCCGATGTGGGTGCGCCTCGGCGCCACCGCCGTCGCGGCCGTGGTCGTGGCGGAGGCTGCGGCCTGGCTGCTGCGACCGCGGGACATCGAGCGGCCGGTGCACGCCGACGAGAACTCTTACTTCTCAGGTGCGGAGCTCACCAAGGCGCGCGATTACGCCTCTGGGCAGCGCCTGATCCTGGTGGGGAGCCTGATCGCGGAGGGCGCGGTGCTCGTCCTGCTCGCTACGGGCCGGCCAGCGGTGACTCGCAGGGCGCTCGAGCGACTGGGAGCTCGGCCGGTTCTCGGCGGAGCGGCGGCGGCTGCGGGCCTCTCGGTGGTCGTCGCGGTGATCACGATCCCCTTCGGGATCGCCGCGCACGAGCGCTCGGTGGACGTCGGCCTCTCCACGCAGTCACTGGGAAGCTGGCTGAGCGACTGGGGCAAGGCGACGGCGATCGGGGCAGTCCTTGCCGGGCTCGTCGGGACCCTCGCCCTCGCCCTGATCAGGCGCTTCGGCAGTCGCTGGTGGATCCCGGGCAGCGTGGCGGTGGTGGCGGGCGCCGCGCTCTTCACCTGGGTCGCGCCGGTGCTCCTGGCGCCGCTCTTCAACAAGTTCGAGCCGCTGCCCGCCGGGCAGGCCCGCAGCGACGTCCTCGAGCTCGCCCGCAAGGCCGGCGTCGACGTAGGGCAGGTCTACCGCGTGGACGCGAGCCGGCGCACCACCGCAATCAACGCCTACGTCAACGGCCTCGGCTCCTCCAAGCGCGTGGTCCTCTACGACACGCTCCTCAACGACCTCAACCGCGGCGAGCGCCGCGCGGTAGTCGCCCACGAGCTTGGGCACGTGCACGGCAACGACATCCAGCGGGGGCTGCTGTTCGTCGCCATCGTGACGCCGCTGGCGCTGATCTTCGTCTCGGGGACCGCCCGCGCGATCGCCGGGCGGCGGGGCGCACAGCCCGGCCAGCCCGCCTACCTGCCGGCGCTGGCGCTCGCGATCGCGGCGACCTCCTTCGTGATCGGGGTCGCGGGCAACCAGCTCTCCCGCGGGGTCGAGGCGAGGGCCGACACCTTCTCCCTCGAGCTCACCGACGACCCCAAGGGCATGATCGAGCTGCAGCAGCAGCTCGCCGACCGCAACCTCTCCGATCCTGACCCGCCCGGCGTCTTCACGTTCCTGTTCGGCACCCACCCGCCGGCGATCGACCGGATCGGCGCTGCCCTCGCCTGGCAGCAGGGCGAGCGCCCGTGAAGGTGACGCTGACCGCCGTCGGCAAGGTGAAGGCGCCGTTTGCCGAGGCCGAGGCGCACTACCGAAAGATGCTGCAGCGCCACCAGCCGGTTCAGGTGATCGAGGTTCGCGACGAGGTGAACGTGGAGGGGAGGATCCCGGCCCGCTCTCACGTGATCGCGGTCGACCGCGGCGGCCGAGCGATGAGCTCGCAAGGCTGGAGCCAGTGGCTCTCCGAGCGTCGGATCGACGCCCAGGACCTCTGCTTTCTGATCGGTGGGCCCGAGGGACTCTCCGCTCACACGATGGCCCTCGCCGACGAGAGCCTCTCGCTCGGTCCGCAGACGATGGCCCACCAGCTTGCCCGGATCGTCCTGCTCGAGCAGCTGTTCCGCGCGACCAAGATCCTGGCCGGCGAGCCGTACCACCTCTAGGTCGATGCGTAGGCTTGCAATCGATGGGAGATCCGGTCGCAGAGCTCCGCTCAGCCGTCGAAGCCGCCGCCGACGCTCTGCTCGACGGGCCTCATCAAACGGGTCGCTCCTCGGCTTCGCCTGCGGAGCGCCCTCGCATTAACCGCTCGGAGCCGTCTCTCGAGCGTCCGCCAAAGCCTGAGTTCGGCGACTACTCCACGAACGCGGCGATGCTGTTGGCCCCGGCGCTCGGGGAGCAGCCGCGTGGGACGGCGGAGAAGCTCGCTGAGCAGCTCGGCAGCAGCCTCGCGGGGAGCGTCGAGCGGGTCGAGGTGGCCGGGCCCGGCTTCCTCAACCTCTTCCTCTCGGATGCCTGGTACAGGCGGGCAGCCGGCGAGCTGGCCGCCCAGGGGGAGCGCCTGGGAAGGCCGGCCCGCCCCGACGCGGAGATCACCGAGAGGATCAACGTCGAGTTCGTCTCCGCCAACCCGACCGGCCCCGTGACCGCAGCCGGAGGGCGCGGCGCCGCGCTGGGTGACTCCATCGCCCGAGTCCTCGAGTTCGTCGGGCACCCGGTCGTCAGGGAGTACTACGTCAACGACCGCGGAGGACAGATCGAGCTCTTCGCGGCATCGATCGCAGCGCGGATGAAGGGGGAGCCGGTTCCCGAGGGCGGCTACGCGGGGGATTACGTGGTCGAGCTCGGCCGGAGCCTGGAGCAGGAGGGAGTCGATCCAGAGGATCTCGGTGCCGTGGCGCGCCGGGGGGTGGCGCTGATGGTGGCCGCCGCCGAGGAGACGCTGCATCGCTACCGGGTCGTCTTCGACACCTGGTCGTCCGAGCAAGCCCTGCACGACTCTGGCGCCGTCGAGCGCGCCCTCGCCGAGGCACGGGCGGCCGGCCACGTTTACGAGAGCGAGGGCGCGACCTGGCTGCGCACCACCACCTTCGGGGACGACAAGGACCGTGTGCTGATCCGCTCGGACGGCGACTCGACCTACTTCCTCTCCGACATCGCCTACCACCGCGAGAAGCTCGACCGCGGGTCGGACCGGCTGATCGACGTGCTCGGGGCCGACCACCACGGCTACGTCGAGCGCCTCCGGGCGGGCCTCGCCGCGCTGGGCTATGACCCCAATGCACTCGAGGTGGCGATCATGCAGCTCGTCCACGTCGTCGAGGGGGGCGAGCGCGCGCAGATGTCGAAGCGCCGCGGCGAGTTCGTCACGCTCGATGAGCTGATCGACGACATCGGCACGGACGCAGCTCGCTTCTTCATGCTGCAGCGCAGCCACGACACCACCGTCGACCTAGACCTCGAGCTCGCCCGGAAGACATCGAACGAAAACCCCGTCTACTACGTCCAGTACGCGCACGCGCGGATCGCGAGCATCCTGCGCAAGGCGGGGGAGGGGGCCGAGGAGCGCGCGGCCGCGGCAGACTTCGGCGCCGCGGAGGGGCCAGTCGAGCCCTCGGAGCGGACGCTGATCAAGCGGCTCTGCGAGCTACCGGACGAGGTGGCCGAGACCGCCGAGCGGCGCGCCCCGCACCGGCTCTGCGCGTATGCGATGGAGGTAGCGCGCGACTTCCATGCCTTCTATCGGGACTGCCAGGTGATCGGCGCCGAGGGTGCGGGCGTCGAGGAATCCCGGCTCGGACTCAGCCTGCTCACGAAGCGGACGATCGCCCGCACCCTCGGGCTAATCGGAATCTCGGCGCCCGAGCGGATGTAGGCCGCCCCCGGGCACAACTAGCACTCAGGGGTCGTAGGAGGAGAGGTCGCGATCGAGCCGCGCTTCATCGGCGGGGTCGAGCGGCACAGGCGCAGGCGGCGGGGGTGAGCCGGCGCACAAGCCGGAACGCCCCCACGAACAACCCGACGATCGCCAGCGCGAGCAGCAGGCCGGGGACGATCCAGGCCGCGAGGTCGAAGCCATGCCCGCTCGGGGTGGCGAGCACGCGCGGGCCGTACTCGGCGACGAGCGCGTCCTTGATCTGATCCTTGTCCTCCCCTCGCGCGATCAGCCTGCGGATCAGCGCGCGCTCGCGGTCTGCCTGCGGAGACTGCGACTCCTCGAGCAGCGTGCCGCAGATCGTGCACATCACCTCGTCCTCGATGTCCGGGAGACTCGCACGAGTCTCTGCGTGCGCCGCCACTGAGGGGAGGCCGAGGAGCGAAACCGTGACGGCGACCAGGATCCAGCTGAGCCCTGCCGACCTCCGGCGGATCATGCCCGCGATCCGATCATCGGCAGGACCATTCGATCCAGATACTCGGCGTCAACGGGGCCACGCCTGATCAACGCGATATTCCCTTCCGGATCGATCAGGAACGACTCGGGGAAGCCCGTCATTCCGTAGGCGTCCCGACGGTCCCCGCCATCCCCGTCTCGCAGCTGCGGGTAGGTGAGGCCGTAGCGCTGCACGAAGGCGACGGCGTCGTCGGTCGCGTCGTCGAGGTTGATCCCGAGGACGGTGAAGCCGCCTGCGGCGTTCGCCCTCTGGAAGCTATCGAGCGCGGGAGCCTCGGCCTTGCACGGCGCGCACCACGAGGCCCAGAAGTTCACAAGCACCCACTTGCCGCGATAGTCGGCGAGCTCGCCGGTCCCGGGCGCGCCCAGCCGCGAGAGCTCCTTGTCCGGCGCCCGATCGCCGACTGAGAGTGAGGCCTCGCCCTTGCTGAGGAGCCCGAATCCGAGCAGTCCGATGACCGCGAGGACGGCGATCACGACGGCGAACGACTTCGAGCTCACGACCGCGAAGGCTAGAGACCTAAAATGAACCGCCCTGCGGCGGTAGCTCACCTGGTAGAGCGCGAGCTTCCCAAGCTCGAGGTAGCGGGTTCAAGTCCCGTCCGCCGCTTGTGAGGGTGCTCCGCGCCAGGTCGCGACATTCCGCGACAGAGCGCCATTCCAGAGCGATGTGCGGCTCCTCCCCGAGCGGTCTCGAGCCCGCCTAAAAGCTTCCCTCCCGAACCGAACTGGTAGCCGACTGGTAGCAGGCCGGCTGGTAGCAGAGCTCTTGCTACCAGCGCACGGAGGCGCGATGGGCTGAACCTGCCCAACGCCTCCCGGCGCTGGTCGGAGACGACCGTGATCCTTCGCCCCGGTGACGGCTGCATAGACCAGAACGTGAAAGCGATCAGGAGGGGAGGGCTTCCCAGATTCCTATTGGCCCCGCCGCAGTCCTCCTTGCGGAGCAGGGCAGACGGATCGAATGGTCGCGAGGCCATGCATGGAAAGCAGCACTCCTGGAGTGCGCTCTTCCGACCACCGCGCTCCTTAGGATTTGCCAACCCGAGTTCGCAGGACCGCTCCACGCGAACTTCAGCCACCACGGGCCAGGAGCAGGACGACGGAGGTCCCCGAGGTGGCTACATCAGCAACAGAATCACCAATATCAGCGCTTCACGGTGTGGTGAGTCCTGGCCTACTCCGGCAGCCCGGCTCGCAAAGACCCGGCGGCAGTAACGCCGGCCGTTCGGCCGACCTTTCGGGAAACCTATTTCTTGAGCAGCCCGAGCCTGCTAACCACACCGCCGTGGTCGGATGGCCACAGTCCGGAGGGTGTCCTCTCGGAGACATCGTTTCCGGTGATGTACGCCGACTTGGTCGTCAGTCCCGGCTTCGTCAGGACGTGATCGACCGTGTGGTCGAAGACCTGTGTCGGGTCGAAGAGGTCCGAGTAGCAACAGCTCTGGATCGCGCCGTTGTCCTTCATCCCAAAGCCGCCCAGCCGGGGCTCCAGCGTCAGCGCGAGGAACGCGAGCCGATCGGTCCCGTGGATGTTGTGCGGATCCTCGAGCCCCGAGTTGAGATCTCCGACGAGGATCACCTGCTCCTCGGTGTCGAGCGGGCCACCCGGCGCGAACAGCTCCCTCGCCTGCGCCTCTCGGATCGTGTCTTCTCCGAACGCCTCGAGATGCGTGTTGACGAAGCGGAACTGGATCGCGCGATCGGTTTCGCTCTCCATGACCTTGCCCTCAACCGAGACCCACCCACGATCGACGGGAAGCCGGACCATCGTCCCGGCGATAAAGGGCGCGAATCTGTTCGTGTAGTTGGCCCCGTCCGTGTCGCCGAGGGTCACCTTGCTCTCCTCGCGGGCGAGGATCACGTCGCGCATCGTCAGACGCGCGTCGAGGTCGGCGCCGAACGGGAAGCCGGTGTTGTCGTTGTGATCGACGTCGGCGGGCAGCTCCCCCGTGAACTCGGTTTGGACCTCGACCACCCTGTAGTGGGCGTCGATCGCCTCGAGCTCCTGCATAAGCAGCGCGAGGAAGTCCTGTTCCACCACGGTCGCCGGCTGAGCCAGGGGGGCGGCGCAAGGGCAAGCGGGGGGGCGCCGCCGTCGGAGGGCACCTGCCTCTGCCACAGAGCCACCTCCTGGAGTCCGACCAAGTCCGGCTTCGCAGCCCTGATCTCCCGCGCGAGGGGGACGGCACGTTCCGGGAAGTTCGTGCTCTGGAACTCGTTCCAGATCGTGCCGGCGCCGTCAATCGCCGCCGGGATGTTCTGCGCGGCGAGGACGGGACCGAGGTCGGCTCCGAGGAAGACGTTGCGGGTCATCACGGTGACCTTCGGCCCCTCCTCCTTGGCCGAGGCGGCGGCGGGGAGCACGAACGCGACAAGGAGCGCGGCGACGGCGATTGCGGTCCGTCGAAGCCCTGCGAAGCTGATCATGTCTCCTCCTTCAGTGGCGATCCGTGCCTGCTGAACTTGGAGTCGAGAGCGCGGACGAGCGTATCACCGGTGGAGCGCGGCGTTGAACCCCTGCGACATCGCCCGCGCTGTATCTCGCCCCGTAGGGGAGGGTGCCGTCCCAGAACTGCCCGCTCGGAAAACCGCCGATTGCCTCCGTGTAAAGAAAACCCATTTTTCCGATTGGGAATCCGGGAAGCCTGCGATGATCCGGACCTGTAGGTCGATCCCGCGCCGTATCGTCGGAGCCGCTCGGAGAGAGCTGGCGGATCGCACTTGAGGGCTGCCCGCCGACCGCACGTCGCTGCTCCTGCGAGGAGCCCGTCCTCGAGCGAGAGGCGGACGGTTGGACGCTGTGCGTGCGCTGCGGTCGAGAGCCGGCGATCCGGCTGCTGGCATCCAGCCCTTCAACGTGGCAGGATCGAGTCGATGAACGCCACCGCGCCGGTCCTCATCGCTTATGACGGCTCAGACGCGGCGCGTCGGGCCATCCACAAAACCACCGAGCTCCTCGGCTCACGCCGCGCACTAGTGCTGACGGTGTGGAAGCCGGGCCTTTCAGTCGACGAGGTCACCGCGACGCGAGGGGGCACTCGGATAATCGCGCCGTCTCCGGTCGAGCTTGAAGGGGCAGAGGAGGTTCACGACGCTCTTCAGGCTCGGGCCGAGCACATCGCAGGGGAGGGGGCTGAGCTGGCGAAGTCGCTTGGACTTGAAGCCGAGGCACTCGCCGTAGCCGACAAGGGCACCGTGGCCGAGACGATTATCGAACTGGCCCGCGCGCGAGATGTGGCTGCCATCATCGTCGGCTCAAGGGGACTGAGCGGGCTCCGCGCAAGGTTGGAGGGGAGTGTCTCAATGGCCGTTCTGAAGGACTCCCCATTCCCTGTCCTCACCGTTCACGCGGATTGAGCCGTGGCCCGTCTGCGGCGATGAATGGCGGCGGCGCGGCTGCACCGCGACTCTCGGCTGCGTGATCCAGGGTGTGATCCAGGCCGAGGCTGCCGAGGGCGGCGAGGACAACTAGCTTCTCGTCCCGAGGGACAACTAGCCTGTCGTCTCTCGATGGCGACCACTTACTACGCCGAGATCTCGATTCCCGGTCGGGATCAGCGCATAGTGGTCATGGTGGCGGGGCCGGTCGATTCCATCCCCGAAACTGCCAAGGCGCACTACGGGGGCTGGGGGTTCCTGGTCTACGCCGAGGAGGATGGGGAGCGACGGCCCTTCAGCGACACCGAGCAGGCAGCGTTCGTCGCTGAGCTTGTCTCGTACTGAGTTCAGTTTTTGACACAGCGAAGCTAGAAAGCCGCCGGGTAGCGCGTCTCGCAAAAACGCCCGGCCGAGTTCGCCGACGGTGACGGCGGAAAATGCGGCCGACCGCTGCGGTCAGACTCGCAGCGGCGGGCGCCCCAGCGCATCACTTCTGGCCTTCGCCCGCAGTTCGGTCGTCTCCCCCATCGCTGCCCCTCCCTGGTGATGGAGCGCTACGGCCATCCCTCGAAGGATGCGGCGCGCTCCCGGCTACTGGCTGCCTTCAGCTTCGACGGTCCGGAAACTGGTAGCGAGACTGGTAGCAGCGACCCTCGCGAAGCGCATGGGGATGCGGGATGACGGGCCAATCAAACCTATCCGCCGCTTCTGGTCGCGTGACTCGATTGACGCCAAGGGGGTAGCAGGGACATATGAGGTTCCTGGGTCGCATCGGAGTCCGATTCGCCCGGCGGAGCCGCTGGCTGGCCCAACGGCTCTGGCTCGTCGCCGCTGCGGAGATCGCGCTGATCACCCGCAGTCACTGGCGCCGCCTCGAGCCTGAGGAGCGGCGGCGTCTGATCGAGCTGGCACGCAAGTCGCGAGGACGTCCATCGAGGCTCAGTACGCGCGAGCGACGCGAGGCCGCGGAGCTGCTCGAGAAGGTGAACTACCCACAGCTCGGCGGCAACGTCGCCTCGACCCTCCTTCCGTTCCGGCCATTCGGCCGGCTGGTGGAGTTCGCCCTCGGCCGTTCGGCCCGCGCGCGTCGTCGCGCAGCCGCCGAGTCCTAGACGCGGCGCTCAGCGCACGGCGGCAACGGGCCGCACCTCGGGATGCGCGCCGTACCAGTCGAGAGTCCTCCTGACCCCCTCCCGCAGATCCACTCGCGGCTGCCAGCCGAGCCGCTCGCCAATCTTGGTTGAGTCGAGGTACTGCCGGTCGATTTCTCCGCTGGGAGTGCCACTTCCCTGGTAGTCGGGCTGGACATCGGCCGCCCCGAGCTCACAGATCAGCTCGACCACCTCGCGAACCGAGTGGGGCCTGCCCCAGCCTCCGTTGAAGGCCTCGCCGCCGGCTCGCCCCGAGGCGAGCGCGTCAGCGAGCGCGAGGTAGGCACGCGCAGCGTCCTCGACATGGAGGAAATCGCGCTCGGGCGAGCCGTCGGAGCGGATGATGGGCCGGCGCCTGTCGAGCACCGCGGTGACGGTCTCAGGGATCAACCGTGAGAAGTTCCGGTCCCCGCCCCCATAGAGGTTGGCGAACCTCGTCACCGCCACCGGCAGCCGGTAGGTGTGCCAGTAGCTCCGTGCGATCAGGTCGGTTGCCGCCTTCGAGACGTCGTAGGGGAAGCGCGGCTGGAGGGCTGAGTCCTCGGCGTAGGGGAGCTGGTCATGTCGCCCATAGGCCTTATCCGAGGAAGCGACCACGACCACCTCCACCCCGGCGTCCCGGCACGCCTCGAGCACGACCCAGGTCCCCTCGATGTTCGTCTGGAAGGTGGGGATCGGGGAGGTGGCCGCGTCACCGACGATCGCCCGGGCGGCGAGATGGAAGACGGAGTCGATCGCGTTGTCCCGGAGGAGCGCGGAGACCAGCTCCCGGTCGCGCAGATCCCCGACGACGTCGTTGACGTCGTCCGCGATCCCTTGCAGCTCGAGGCCACTCGGCGAGGCACCCCCCCGGTCGAGCGAAGTCACCTCCGAGCCGCTCTCGAGCAGCGCCCTGGCGAGCCAGGACGCCGCGAAACCACGGGCGCCGGTGACAAGCGCCCTCACCGGGCCGGCTCCTCGGCCCACACCCGCCAGGGCGGCTCCCCGGAATCCCAGAGGTCGTTGAGCATCACCGCGTCCTTGTAGGTGTCCATGCAGTCCCAGAATCCCCGGTGGCGGTAGGCCCGCAGCTTCCCATCGGCGGCCAGCCGCTCGAGCGGTTCGCGCTCGAGAACGCTGTCCTCGCCCAGGTAGTCGAGAACGCCCGGCTCGAAGCAGAAGAAACCACCGTTGATCCAGCTGTCGACCCGCGGCTTCTCATGGAATCCGCGGACACGGTCTCCATCGTCGAGATCGGCGACGCCGAACTGCAGCTCGGGGCGGACGACGGTCACCGTCGCCAGCGCGTCGCCGTCGCGGTGAAAGGCGGTGAGCGCGGAGAGGTCGATGTCGGCCACCCCATCGGCGTAGGTGGCCGAGAAGGGTTCCCCAGCCAGCCGCTCCTCCGCAAGCTTGATGCGCCCGCCGGTGGGGGTGTCAAGTCCAGTGTCCAGGCATTCGACCTCCGCTCGCCCCGGCCAGCGGCTTTGCCTCACCCAGTCTGAGATCAGCTCGCCCTTGAAGCCCGTGAGCAGCAGGAATCGGGAGAACCCCTGGCAGCTGTAGATCGAGATCACGTGCCAAAGGATCGGGCGTGCACCGATCTCCACCAGCGCCTTGGGGATGGACTCGGTGTGCTCGCGAAGCCGGGTTCCCCGCCCTCCGCACAGGATCACGACTGGTTCGAGGATCGCCACGGCGGGAGCCGATGCTAAGGGACGGTTGCGATAATCCACGCCGCAGTGGACTCATCGCGCAAGCGAAAGATTCGCCTGGTCATCGCGCTGTCCGCCGCGGTCCTGCTGGCCGCGGGGCTGGTCTACACGTCGTTCAGCGCCTCGACCGAGGCGAAGCAGCCGTCGCAGCTGCTGCAGTCGAACCCCGACGGGACCTATGAGCTGACCGGCAAGGTGGTCCCGGGCTCGATCCAGCACGCGGGCGATGAGCTCGCCTTCACGATCTCGGACCGCGACGGCTCGCACCCGATCCCGGTCACCTACACCGGCGAGGTGCCGGATCCATTCCGTGACGGGCGCGAGGTGATCGTCACCGGCAAGCTCGAGAACGGCACCTTCGTCGGCGACAAGGACAGCCTGATCACCAAGTGCCCGTCGAAGTTCACGTCGACCACCACGGGGCAGTCCAGCTGACGATCTTCGGCTCCGCACTGCTCGCCGCCGCGCTGATCGCCGCGCTCTACGCGGCCGGAGCCGCCATCTATGGGGGGCGGTCGGGGATCGGCGCTGGGTGGACTCCGCGCGACGGGCGGTCTACGCGATGGCCGGCCTGCTCACGATCGCCGTGGTCCTCGTCGAGGTCGCCTTCCTCAGCGACGACTTCGGCTTCTCGGTGGTCGCATCTCACTCCTCGACCACCACGCCCACCTTCTACAAGCTGACCGCGATGTGGTCGAGCCAGGAGGGCTCCCTCCTGCTCTGGGCCTGGGTGCTGTCACTCGCCTCGAGCGGCGTCCTCTTCCTGACCCGCAACCGCCACCGCGAGATCGTCCCCTGGGCGACCGCCGTGCTGGCCGGCCTCGGCGCCTTCTTCACCGGGCTGATGATCTTCAAGGCCCAGCCCTTCGCCCACCTCGACCCGGCTCCCGCCGAGGGCCAGGGGCTCACCCCGCTGCTCCGCAACCCGTACATGGCGGTCCATCCGCCGATGCTCTACACGGGCTACGTCTTCTGGTCGATCCCCTTCGCCTTCGCCGTCGGGGCGCTGATCGCGCGCCGGCTCGACGCGAGTTGGATCCGCAGCACCCGCAACTTCGCGCTGCTCGCCTGGACCTTCCTCGGCATCGGGCTGCTGCTCGGCTCCCGCTGGTCCTACGAGGAGCTCGGCTGGGGCGGCTACTGGGGCTGGGACCCGGTTGAGAACGCCGCCCTCATGCCGTGGCTCGTCGGCACCGCCTTCCTGCACTCGGTGATGGTGCAGGAGAAGCGGGGGATGCTGAAGGTCTGGAACGTGAGCCTGATCTCGGGGACGTTCTGCCTCTGCCTCCTGGGCACCTTCCTGGTGCGCTCGGGCGTACTCCAGTCGATCCACGCCTTCGGCGCCTCGACCGTCGGTGGGCCGCTGCTCGGCCTGATCGCTGTCGTGGCGATCGGCTCGACGCTGCTGATCGTGACGCGGCTCGACCAGCTGCGGCCCGAGCGCCGGATCGACTCGCTGCTCTCCCGCGAGTCGATCTTCTTCGTCAACAACCTGCTGCTGGTGGGACTTGCCGCGGTGATCTTCTGGGGCACCTTCTTCCCCCTGATCTCGGAGTTCTTCACCGGCGAGCGCCACTCGC
Organism: uncultured Solirubrobacterales bacterium; assembly: GCA_963801055.1. Taxonomy (GTDB): domain Bacteria; phylum Actinomycetota; class Thermoleophilia; order Solirubrobacterales; family 70-9; genus DASUPK01. The sequence continues at coordinate 119,020 of CAWDDE010000007.1, forward strand.
TGGCGGCCCCCTGGTTCGATCGCTACGTGACGCCGATCGGGGTGCTCGTGGTCCTCTTCACCGGGATCGGTCCGCTGCTCGCCTGGGGCAGGCTGAGCGCGAGCGCCGCACGCCGCCTGCTGCTTTGGCCGTGCCTGGCGGCGGCCGGAACAATCGTTGTGCTCCTGGTGGCGAGCGACGCGGGCAGCCATCCGTGGGCGCTGTTCGTATTCGGCTTTGCGGCGTTTTCGCTGGTCGCGTTGGCGGGCGAGTTCTGGCGCGCGGGTGCGACGCGCCGGGCGCTGACGGGGGAGCCGTATCCGCGCGCCCTCGCACGGTCGGTGGGGCGGAACCGCCGGCGCTACGGCGGCTACGTGGTGCATGCGGGGATCGCGCTGACGCTGATCGGCATCGCTGCGTCCTCGAGCTTCCAGACCAACCGCGATCTGCGGCTACAGGTCGGCCAGTCCGCCAACGTGGGCGACTACACGATCAACTATCGGAAGCTGACGGCGGATCCGAAGAACGAGCGGATCGCGTTCGACGCCCAGCTCGACGTCACCCGAGACGGCAAGCACTTCGCGACGCTCAACCCGGCGCGTAACTACTACCCGACGCAGGACCCCAGCGCAGGGGCGATCGGTCGCTACTTCATGGGCGAATCGACCAGCGAGGTCGGCCTGAAGACCGGGGCCCGGGGAGACCTCTGGACCGCATTCCAGCCCGACCTCTCTGTGCTCAACCCGGCGATCGTGCGCGGCAATCGCCAGCTCGCGAACCTCCCCCCGAATGCCCAGGGGGTCGCGATCCTCGCGCTCGCACAGCACTATGTGCAGGATCCGCCGCCCGCCAACTTCCGCGTGATCCTGAACCCGCTGGTGGGCTGGATCTGGATCGGCGCCCTGATCGCGCTCGCGGGGGCGGTGATGGCAGGCTGGCCCGCCCTCGAGTCGCGCCGCCGCCTGGAGGCCGCCTACCGGGCCCGGCTCGGTCGAGAGCTCGGGACCGCCACTCCGCCCAGCTAGGCGGCACCCGGGTACCGATCCGCCAACCCGCCCCTAGCCTGATGAGCGATGGAGTTCGTGCTCGCCCTCGTCATCGTCGTGCTGGTCGCCTGGTTCGTCACGGCACCCCTTCGCCACCGCCGGCCCACAGACGGGGACGGCCCGATGGCCGCCGAGCTCGCCGACCTGGAGGCGCGCAAGCGGGCGAAGTACAGGCAGATCCGCGACGCCGAGGCCGATCGGGCCGCCGGCAAGCTCACCGAGGACGACTTCCAGCGCCTCGACCGCGAGCTGCGCGCAGAGGCGATCCAGATCCTGAAGCGGATCGACCGGCTGCGAGGTCCAGGCAGCCCCTGATCTACACTGCCGCGACATGGCAACCGTGCTCAGCGTGATCGAGGTCATCATCTCGGTGATCCTGATCTTTCTCGTGCTCCTGCACTCCGGCAAGGACGCCGGGCTCTCCGGTGCATTCGGGATCGGCGGTGGCGGCAGCTCCTTCGGTGGCGGTTCGCTGGTCGAGCGAAACCTGACCCGGTGGACCATCTTCTTCGGGGTCCTCTGGGCGCTGAACGCGATCGTCATCCTCAGGCTTTGACGCGAGCGGTTGTCGGGGCGTGACCGACAACCGCGATTCATGATGGCGCGGCTGGGCGCCGCCAGGCTCACGGCTCTCGCCCTGGTGCTGGCGCTCGCCGGCGCGTCGGGCTGTGGCGGCGACGGTGACGGCGGGACGAGACTCGGCTCGCTCCTGCCTCGCGCCGGGGGAGGCGGCAGCCTCGCGTATGCGCTGCCGAGCCTTCCTTCGACGCTCGATCCGCTCGCCGCGCAGGGCCGCGCCGCCCTCACAGTCACCCGTCAGATCCATGAGCCGCTGGTCGAGCGGCTCACCGGCCCGTATGGGCAGACTCCGCCACAACCCGGGCTGGCCCTGAACGCCCGCCCGTCTCCCGATCGCTCCACCTGGACGGTCACCCTGCGGTCGGGCGTCCGCTTCCAGGACGGGACGCCGTTCAACGCGGCAGCGGTTCTCGCCAACTCGCGGCGCTGGTCGAGCGACCCGGCCGGGCAGAGGCTGCTGCCACACCTCTTCGCGGTCGACGCCCCGCGGCCCGACGAGGTCCGCTTCCTCCTGGACAAGCCGATCCCCGATCTCCCCAGGCGCCTCGCCTCCCCGAGGCTCGGGATCGTCTCCCCACGTGCTCTCGAGCCGCAGAGCGGGCAGAATGCCCGGTTCGTCCCGGGCACCGCCCACTCCGGGACCGGGGCGTTTCAGGCCGGAGCCAGCGGCCCCGGGCGCCTCGAGCTCTCGCGCTTCGCGGGATGGTGGGGGAGCGCGATGGGTCTCGGTCCAGCGCTTGACGGCGTCACCTTCGTCGTCGCGCCCCAGCCGGGACGGCGCCTGCGGATGCTGAGCGAAGGGACGGTGCAGGTCGCCGACCCGCTAGGCCGCGCAGGTCTTCGGGTGGCCGAGGCCGATCCGCTGCTGACCACGGTGGGCGGACCGAGCACCGGGATCGGGACGGAGGGATCGGTGCGGGGGATCGAATCAGTCCGGCCTGTCCCCGTCCTCAGCGGAGTCTGGCTCACCCGGCTCAGCGGTTAGGCGGAGCTCGCAGCCGAAAGGGGAAGCTAGCCGAGGCCGCACGGGCACGGGTAGGCTCGCCCCGTGAAGGTCGGCGTCCACCCCCAGATCGGGCGCTAAATGCCGGTGGGGTGCTGCGTGATTAGGATGGCGGCGCGTTGCGGGGAGATGGCTGAGTGAACCTGTGGCTTGTGGCCCTGATCGTGGCGTGCGCCTCGGCGGCGGCGATCGGGGTCATGTACGTGGTGCGCCGCCGGTCGACGGTCGATCACATCTTCATCGAGATCGAGCGCGGCGCCGGGATCTTCGCCTTCCTCGGCACGGCGTTCGCGGTCATCCTCGCCTTCGTCGTGCTCGAGGCCTTTCAGAGCTTCAACGACGCCAAGGCTGCTGCGGAGGAGGAGGCGACGACGCTGGTGCAGCTCTCGCGAACGGCCGAGTTCTTCCCTGCGGCCCAGCGAGATCCCATCGAGGGAGTACTGATCTGTTACGGGCGCGCCGTGATCCACGAGGAGTGGCCGGCGATGAAGGGGGGCCAGCGAAGCCCGGTGGTGCAGACGTGGGTAAACCGGTTCCAGGACGGCCTCAAGCAGTTGCATCCCCACACGCCCGCGCAAGAGGCCGCGTTCCTTCAGCTGCTCGGGCAGCAGGACAAGCGGACCGATGCCCGGCGCGCGCGGCTCAGCGAGGCCAACCGCGCCCTGCCGGCGCCGGTCTGGTTCTTCCTGTGCTTGGGGGCTTTCGTCACCATCGGCTTCGCCCTCTTCTTCGCCGACCGACGCGAGCACTTCATTGTGCAGGGGACTCTGATCGGCGCAATCACCGCGCTGGTCATCTCGGGCCTTCTGTTGGTCTGGTTCCTCGACCACCCTTACGAGAACCACAACGGCAGCATCAAGCCCGACGAGATGGAGCGTCAGCTCGTGATCGTCGAGGACGAGCACAAGAACGCCGCGCGCCCATGCGACGAGGCCGGCGAACCGACAGCTCTGCCGGCCTAGCGGGATCGGCTAGGTTGGTGCCCGGGAAAGGAGAAGCGATGGCGCTGACAGCGCTCCCGGAATCTTTCCGCGGCGAGTTGATCCAGCCCGGAGATCCGACCTACGACGAGCATCGCAAGGTCTGGAACGGTTCGATCGACCGGTCCCCGGCCGTGATCGTCCGATGCGCCTCCGCGCGGGATGTGGTCGGGGCTGTCGGCCTGGCCAGGGAATCTGGCCTGCAAACCGCCGTCAGGGGTGGTGGACACAGCTTTCCCGGCCTCTCCACCTGCGACGACGGAATCGTCATCGACCTGAGGGGGATGAAGGAGATCGAGGTCGACCCCGAGGCGCGAACGGCCCGGGTCGAGGCGGGCGTACTGCTCGGTGAGCTGGACGGGGCCACCCAAGAGCACGGCCTCGCCGTCCCCGCCGGCATCGTCACCCACACCGGCCTCGCGGGCCTCACCCTGGGCGGCGGCATCGGCTGGCTGCAGCGCAAGTACGGGCTGACGATCGACCAGCTGCTCTCCGCCACGATGGTCACGGCCGGCGGCGACGTCGTGCGGGCGAGCGAGACCGAGAACCCGGATCTCTTCTGGGGTCTCCGGGGCGGCGGCGGCAACTTCGGCGTCGTCACCGACTTCGAGTTCCGGCTCAACCCCCTGGGGCCGACCGTGCTGGCCGGGCCGATCTTCTGGTTGATGGAGGAGTCGCCTGAGGTGCTGCGCTTCTATCGCGACTGGATCGCCGAAGCTCCCGACGAGCTGATGACGATCGTGGTCCATCGCAAGGCGCCGCCCGTCGACTTCGTGCCTCCGGAGCTGCACGGTCGCCTCGTCGTCGCGGTCGTCTGCTGCTGGGCGGGGGACCTCGAGGAGGGAGAGAAGGTGATCCGCCCACTACGCGAGTTCGGCTCACCGGTGCTCGACCTGTGCGCCCCAAAACCCTTCGTCGAGCACCAGGCCATGTTCGACCCGAGCTTCCCGCACGGGCGCTGGTACTACATGCGCTCCTGTGACGTAGCCGAGCTGACCGACGAGGTCATCGACATTACCGTGGAGCACTCGATGCGGATCCGATCCCCGCTGACGAGCTTTCCCATCTGGCAGCTAGGCGGGGCGATTCGGCAGATCGACCACGACGACACCGCATTCAACGGCCGCGCAGTGGGTCACACCTTCAATGTCACCTGCTCCACGGAGAACGAGGAGGGCTTCGAGCAGGAGCGCGCCTGGGCGCGTGAGTTCTGGTCAGCCCTGGAGCCCTTCCACACGAGTGTCTACGTGAACTTCCTGATGGATGAGGGCCAGGATCGAGTCCGTGATGCATACGGTCCGGAGAAGTACGAGCGCCTACGAGCGTTGAAACGCCAGTACGACCCCGAGAACCTCTTCCGGCTGAATCAGAACATCCCACCGGACTGAGACTTCGCCGCGCGCGTAATCTCGCGGCCCGCGCCCAGACGGAATCCGTGATCGAGGGATTCGAGTACACGAGGATCGAGGTGGGGCCGACCAGCTACGCGCCAGGGGTCGCCGGCGACGGACCGCCCGTTCTGCTGCTGCACGGCTTTCCGCAGACCCACTACTGCTGGCACCTGGTCGCCCCGGGCCTCGCCGGCGGTCACACGGTCGTCGTCTGCGACCTGAAGGGCTATGGAGAGAGCCACTCGGCACCCGGCGGGCCGCGGGGCGAGGGCTACAGCAACCGCGAGCGCGCCGCCGAGCTCGTCGCCCTGATGGCCCGGCTCGGCTTCGAGCGCTTCTCGGTCGTCGGCCACGACCGGGGCGGGCGGGTCTCCTACCGCATGGCGCTCGATCACCCCGCCTCCGTAGAGCGCCTCGCGGTGCTCAACATCGTCCCGACGGTCGACCAGTTCGACCAGATGGCCCAGGGTGCCGCTGTCGAGTACTGGCCGTGGTTCTTCCTCGCCCAGCCGCCGCCCTTCGCCGAGCGGGTGATCTCGGCGAGTGCTGACTACGTGCTGCGAAGCATCCTCGAGTCGTGGCCGGCCGATCCGGATGCGATCTCTGAGGAGGCCGTTGAGGAGTACCTGCGTGGCTTCACCCCGGAGACGATCCCCGGGATCTGCGCCGACTACCGGGCGTCCTTCCATCTCGACCGGCAGATGGACGCGGAGGATCGCGACGCCGGGCGAAGGATCCGCTGCCGCGTGCTGGTCCACTGGGGCTCGGAGGAGGGGGCGATGTCCGACTCCTTGGAGGTCTGGCGCCGCTGGGCGGACCACGTCGAAGGAGGGCCGCTGCCTTCGGGCCACTTCATCCCGGAGGAGGCGCCGGATCAGCTGCTCGTCTCGCTGCGGACCTTTCTGGGAGGCCTCGGGTGAGGGTGTCGTCGCAGCGGATTCCGCCTCCAGGGTTAACGCGCGCTGGTGACCGGGGCGGGACGATTTCGGCCGGCTCGCGCATGCGGCCACTGCGGCGAGCTATGCGATCTTCCGGGCGACGAGCGAGACGCTCTCGACGCCGTAGGTGCTGCAGGCGTCGAGGGCCCGGTCGCAGATGAACCGGTAGTCGTTAGTGCGCACCTCGCCGACCACTTACCCCGGCGGTATGCGGGATCGCGCCTGACAGCCTTCCGACCTTCCCCCTGCGCCAATTCCAATGCGGTTTCGCATTGCCGCGCTTGAAGGTTGCCTCTCCACATTTTTGGGTATAAGGTTGCCTCTCCACATTTTTCGGTACTTCCCGCACACAGGACGGGGAGGGTGGGAACTGGTCGAGATCGCCCCCTCGGCCCGCCCGCCAGGGAGCGGCCCGCGCGGGGAGAACGGGCCGCTTCCGCTTTTTGCTTCGGGTCTGCGAGATCGCGCTGGCTCCGCCATCTCCCTCCCTTCCCTCCGCGAGATACTGCGTGGGCGATGTCGCAGGAGAACGTCGAGGTCGTGCGCAAGGCGATCGCCTACGAGTACTACGGGGTCGGCGACCGCGCCGATGCGGAGGCGATCTTTGATCCCCAGGTCGTGCTGAATCCGATCGACGAGGCAGCGTCGTCCGGCTTTGATGCGATGCGAGCCGACATGGAGCGGTGGGAGAGCGCCTTCGACGAACTCAAGGTGACGGTCGAGGAAATCATCGACGCCGGGGATCAAGTCGTCGTGGTCGCGCATCACCAGGGGCGAGGCCGGGAAAGCGGGGTCGAGGTCGATACCCGCTTCTACGAGGTCTATACGTTGCGCGAGGGCAAGGTCTCGCGTGTGGATGAGTACACCGAGCGTGCCGAAGCCCTCGAAGCCGCCGGGCTGCGGGAGTAGGCCGGCGGCTTCGACGGCTTCGGCTGGATTGAGGACGGTTTGGCGGCAGTGACCAGCCGCCCGCCGTGAGGAAGTTGGCTACCGGATCGGCGATGACCTTGATCTGAGGCTTGGGCAGCCCGACCTGCTCGTTGACGGGGATGATCTTCTCGGCGGCGAACTTGTCGAGCTGCTCCTTCGACTTCCAAACGTCGGTGACGAACACGCCGCCGGGGTCGCTCCTTACCCAATGGAAGAGACAGCCTGGATCTGGATGGACTCCCCCGGGCCGGTGCCCATGATCTTGATCCCTTCGAAGTACCTTTCGATCGTTGCGTCTGCTCCATGGAAACTGACCTCGACCGCCCCTCGACGACACAGTCCTCCGCGTAGTACTCAACCGAGCCCGCCGTGCCCTGCTCGCGGAAGACCGTCCAGGCCTCCCGCACGACCTCGACGTTCTCCTTGGACATCACCTACTCCCGCAGCCCGGCGGCTTCGAGGGCTTCGGCCCGCTCCGCGTACTCGTCGGCGCGGACAACCTTGCCATCGCACACCGTGTAGACATAATAAAAGCGGGTATCGACCTCGATCCCGCTTCCCCGGCCTCGCCCCCGGTGATGTTCCGTCACCAGCACGCAGTCCCCGGCGTCAAGAAACTCCTCGGCAGTCACCTGAAGGTCCTCCCAAGCACTTGCCCAACGCTCGAAGTTGTCCCGAATCGCGTCCAGGCCGTACGACGGCCCCTCCTCGGTTGGGTTCATCACGAAATTGGGGTCGTAGATCGCCTCCGCCTCGGTGCGGTCCCCGAGTCCGTAGATCTCGTAGGCGGAGGCTCGCCGCACGATCTCCACGTTCTCCTCCGACATCGCCCACGCAGTATCGCGCGCCCGGCAGCACGGCGTTTTTGGCGGGCGCAGTGGCACAGTGAGCCGGAAACGGCCCCAAAAAACGTGGCGCCTGGGACCTTCCCAGACGCCACGCCCTACTCCCGCAGCCCGGCGGCTTCGAGGGCCGTTCCGCTACTCGATGGTGAACTTCGCGAGCTGCCCGAGCTTGTAGTGGGGGCCGTTCTTGCCAGCGAGCGGACAGAGCATCACGTAGTCGCCTGGAGTAAGCGGCTTCGTCACGTCCGCGATCTCCCCGGTGGGAGACCCGGCTTGTTGTCCGCCCGCGTCGCGATTCCCCGGCGGGGCGAACGTCTGGGGAATCACCTGCGTGGCCGATCCCTTCCTGCCCTGCAGCTCGTAGGCCTCGTCGACGGTGTATCCCTCACCCAGCCTCGCGAAGATCAGCGCATGCGGCTCCTTGCTCTCGTTCTTGAAGTTCACCAACATCGTCTCCGCGGTCGGCGTCGGCGAGACCTCCCAGGTGTAGCGCCGTCCGCGGTGTCGCTGGTCGTCACGGTGACTCTCCCGGCCGAGGCCTCGGTCGTCTCCTCGTCGTCGTCGCCTCCGCAGGCGACCAGCCCGAGCGCCCCGAGTGCCAGGAGCGAGAGCGGAAGTGCAAGCTTCTTCATCGGTGTCCTCCTCATTGCGTTCCTCCTTCGCCGTGCGCCACGGCTATCTCCTGCCGCGAAGGCTGCGCTCCGGGTGTTTCAGTCCCGTTACAGACCTGCAACAGCTGCATGGCGCGACGGACGACCGCCTGTCGCACCCGCGAGCGCGGAGGCAACCGAGGGAACTAGTACTTCCGACAGAGCAGAACCGGACCTACTCCCGCAGCCCAGCCCGCAGGGTTACGGGGCTGGGCTAGCCGCGCACGACTGGGAGGATCAGTAGACCAGGTAAGTCGCCTACTTCAGCGGCGCGGCGGCTTGGATGAAGCGGCGATTCGATTCCACGTCCGCGAGGGCCCAAGTGCAATCTCCACTCGATCCTGGGCACGACCCCGCGGGGAGCTCGACCTCTGGCCGCCCCCCGCCGAACACGACCACCACGCCATTCGAGTACGTGACAGCCGCTAGGTAGATGGAGCCCAGGGGCCCACCGACCTGCTCGATGCCCTTGTACTTGATGTCCTCGACCGTCGCGTCTGCGAACGACTGCTGAAACGCCGCCGACACCGGCGTGCAGTTCTCGATCGGATTCCCCATGTGCTGTGAGCAGTCGAGCCGTACGCAGAGTGGCTGGCCCATATACCGGTTGCACGCCTTGGTGGCGAAGCGCGATGCCCAGGTGTTGGCGTCTTGCCTGAGCGCCCGCACAAGCTCGGGGGAGTGTTTCGCCGGCACCAGCGAGATGTCCGGGGAGACTTTCGCCTCTGTCGTGGTCTCCGCGGGGAATCTCGTCTCCGCGTTGCCCGAGAGTTTGGTGTCCTCGTCGTCGTCGCCTCCGCAGGCGACCAGCCCGAGCGCCCCGAGTGCCAGGAGCGAGAGCGGTAGTGCAAGCTTCTTCATTCGCGTCCTCATTGCGTTCCTCCTTCGCCGTGCGCCACAGAGATCTCTTGCCGCGAAGGTTGCGCTCCGGGTGTTTCAGTCCCGTTACAGACCGGTAACAGCTCGGTCGCGGCGTTTTTGGCGCAGCAGTGACCCGGCGGTCTTTGGCGCGCCGTCATCAGAAAACGGGCGCGGGACGTTGATGCCTCGCCTACTCCCGCAGCCCGGCGGCTTCGAGGGCGCTAGCTCAGATCGACTTCTTGACCTCGCACTTCCAGGGGACCGGAACAACGAAAGACCCGCGATGAATCACGCGGTCGATGTCCTTGCCCGGGCCGCCCACGCAGAGGTCCTTGCCCGCCTCGCCAAAGAGCCATTCCTTGCCCGCCTCGCCGAGAGGGTGTCGTTGCCCGGGCCGGCCCCGAGCAGGTCCCCGCCGGGGCCGCCGAGCAGGGTGTCGTGGCCACGACGTCGCCGAGCCCGTCATTGCCCTTCTCGCCGAGGACGTGTCGTTGCCCTTGCCGCCGCTGAGTATGTCGTTGCCGTGGCCGCCGCAGATCACGTCGTTGCCGGCTCGACCGCTGAGGGCGTCACGCCCCCCGAGGGCGACGATCACATCGTTAGCGCGCGTGCCGATGAGGTTCACGCCGCCCTCCGTACCGAAGCCTGGTGGTGTTATGTCAGTGCCCTCCGGACCCACGACGTCGCTGCCTTCCGTACCGACGAGGGTCGCCGACGCCGTTGCAGGTAGCCGGTGGTGTGCCTGGTGGCGGTGTGCCTTGAGATATTGCGGTTCCGCCGAGCGGGACGAAGAGCGCCGCGAATGCGACCGCCATCGCCGGGCTGGGCCGAAGCCTTCGTCCAATCCTGGTGGTGATGGTGTGAGTCCTCATCTTGGGCCTCCTGGTGATCGTGGCTCCGGGCCAGGTCCTCCGATGAAGCGAAGCCCCGGTGCCAGTTGTCAGCGCGGAGGCTGCGCTCCGGGTG
>CAWDDE010000008.1:0-314247 GCA_963801055.1 uncultured Solirubrobacterales bacterium
GCGGCCGATTCGTCTCTCGCTACCACCCAGAGCACGGACTGCCATCGGTTGCTCGCGGTCCCGCCCGGCCGATCGTCGAGCACCTCACGCCCGGAGGCCCTCCCCCGCCCCGGCACGTCGACAGGCTCCCGGGACGTCCTCCAGCCTTTCAAGCGGCGAGGGAGCGGCAGTGACATCGTTGCCGCGTGAGATCGAGGGTCAGAGTCGTCGGGCGGTGGGCGGTGTTTGTCGCAGTCGTCGCCCTCCAGCTCGGGTTCATCGTGCGCGGCTATTTCTCCGATCACAAGGAGTTCGCCTTCCAGATGTTCCCCGAGTCGAGCACCTGGCGCGCGGAGGTCGTCCGGGTCACCGCCGATGGTCGGCGCGTCCCGATCGAGCAGCCCTGGTCGGGGTACCGCTGGGAGGAGCTGGTCCCGAATGTCGGGCTCCGCTACCCGTCCTTCCGTCACCACGCTAACGCCGGGCTCGACAACCAGCTCGCGTTCCTCGACTCGGCGCTGGACTGGGTCGCGACCAACACGCCGCGCGACGACGAGACCCGCTACCTCGAGGCGACGGTGACCGCCTGGCACAACGACGACCCACCGATGGAGGAGGTCTTTCGGAGCGGTGTACGAGACCGCGCCGACTAAACCGGCTCCGGCTCGTGGAGCCCGGCAGGGCCGCGGATGGATCGCCGCCTTCGACGAGCTGCTGGCGCGCCCGGTCAGCATGCGGGCCCTTGCCCTGCTGCGGGTGCTCGCCGGCCCGATCGTGCTCCTCCACCTGGAGCCGTTCCTCACGGACAGCCTCGACGGGCGGACCTACCGTGACGCCTTCCACGAGCCCTACGCCGCCTGGTACCCGGAGCTGCCCGAGGCGGTCTACATCGGGTTGCTCTGGCTGGCGGCGGTGGCCGCGGTCGCGATGTCCCTCGGCCTCCTCACCCGCCTGGCGACCGGGACGACGTTCGCGATCGTCACCTACAACCTCTTCCTGTCGACCACCCACTTCCACAACAACCGGGCCTACCTGGCGATCGTCCTCGGGCTGCTTGCGGTGGCGCCTTGCGGCCGCGAGCTCTCTCTCGACGCCTGGCTCCGCCGCCGCCGGGGTCGACCGGCGCTCGCCCTCTCGGCCCCGGCCTGGCCGCTGTGGCTACTCCGATTCGAGTCCTCAGCCATCTACGGCGCCTCTGGCCTAAGCAAGCTCCTCGATCCGGACTGGTTCGGCGGCACCGTCACCTGGCAGCGCGTCGTTCGGGCCCGGGACGACCTCGAGGCGTCACCGCTGCCCGACTGGGCGATCTCGGTCCTCACCGACCGAGGCTTCCACGCCGGGGCCGCCCCGGTGATCGTCCTCACCGAGCTCTTTCTCGCGGCCGGGCTCTGGTGGCGCGGCAGCCGCTACCTGGCCGTCTGGGTCGCGGTCGCCTTCCACGTCGCGATCGAGATCTCGGCCTCGGTCCAGATCTTCTCCCTGCTGGCCATCGCGGTGCTGGTCGTCTGGGCGGTGCCGTCCACCCGGGATCGGGTTATCCGGATCGACCCGAGCGACGCTCGCCAGCGTCGATTGGGAGCGGTGGTTCGCGGGCTCGACTGGCTCGCCCGATTTCGGGTCGAGCCGGCGCCACCGGGCTCTCCGCTCGAGGTCGTGGGCCGTGACGGCAGCACCGTCCGCGGTGCGCCGGCCGTCGCCCTTGCGCTCAGCCGCTTGCCGCTGACGGCGTGGTTCGCGCTGCCCACGCTGCTCCTCCCCGCGGTCCGCAGCGCTCGTCGGCGATGAAATGAGTAGCTGACTGGGTCCCCAAGTCGGATCGGCGGCCCGATTCGTCTCTTGCTACCACCGCACACGTATCCGCGAGACCAGTCCGCACCCCAACTAGGGAGCGGCGCTCCGGGCTCACGTGAACCCGACGCCGCGGTCGGCTGCCGCCAACAGTGCTGCTTTGCATGGAAAGCAGCAGCTCTCGCGAGATACTGCGTGGGCGATGCCGCAGGAGAGTCTCGAAGATTTCATCCGCTGTGGATACGCCAGGTTCTACCAGGCCGAACGAGAGAGTGTTGACGAGCAAGAGCCCGCCCACGCTCAGACAGCGCCTCTTTGATGCGGGCCGCCGGTATCAGCGAGTTCGGCGGTGCTGTCGGGCGGATCGACCTCCCAGATCCGCGCCCCCTCGCGGACGACGAGGTCCTGATCGAAATCCGGGCCGCGGGCGTCGGCAACTGGGAGGAGTTCGTCCGGACGGGCGAGTGGGACGTCGGCCGCGCCCCTCCGATGGCGCTCGGCGTCGAGGCCGCCGGGACCATCACGGCGATCGGAGATTCCGTCGAGGACTGGGATCCGGGCGATGAGGTGCTTAGCCACCCCCTTCCGCTGCGGGATCAGGGAACGTGGGCGCCCTTGCTGATCGCCTCGGCGACGGTGCTCGCGCGAAAGCCTGGCGCCCTCTCGTGGGAGGCCGCTGCTGCGTTCCCCGTTCCGGCCCTGACCGCCACGCAGGTGATCGACGGAGCCCTGGCGGTGCGCCCTGACGACCTGGTCCTCGTTAACGGTGGGAGCGGGGTGACCGGCACGCTGCTCGTTGGACTGGCCGCGGCGCGCGGCGCCGAGGTGATCGCGACCGCAGGACCGGCCAGCCATGAGCGCCTGCGCCGGCTAGGAGCGGCCCACGTGCTCGAGTATCACGACCCCGACTGGCCGGAGCAGGCGCTCGCCATTGGCGGCGGCTTGGGCGTGACCGCCGTCGCGAACGCCGTGCCTAACGGCTCAGCCGACGCGATCGGCACCGTGCGCGACGGCGGTCACCTTGCGACGATCACCCAGGACACACCGGACGAGCGGCGGGGCATCGAGATCTCGTCGGTGATCGTGCAGCCCGACGGCCGCGGTCTCGGCGAGCTCGCCGAGCTGCTCGCGGCCGGGAAGCTCGAGGTCTCGGTCGCGGCGACGTTCCCGCTCGAGGAAGCCGCCGCGGCCTTCGCGGCAGCAACCGGGGGCGGCGCCGGCGGAGCGGTCGTGCTTCGCCCCTGACGGGGGCGAGGATCTAGCTCGCCAGGGATTGAGTGGCGACCCCCGCTGGTCAACGACGGCCCCGTGACCGTGCTGCCCGAAGTTTGACCCGGCTTTCCATGGTGAGCGAACGCTCACGCGAGATACTGGGCGGGCGGTGTCGCAGGACAACGTAGAGAAGGTATCGCCCATCTCGAAAACCGTTGGCGGCGGTAACGTCGCCCGAGGGTGCGAATCCCTCCCTCTCCGCTTTTGGCTTGGTAGAACCAAATTCGCGGCCGACACGCGTCTCGACGCTAGGCGCGACGTCTCGAGACCGCAGCAGTCGCGTCAACGAACGTCAGCGCACGTCGACGACCGCCTCCGCCACGGGGATTCCGTTCCCCCCGGCTTGACCCGGTCGGCGGCGCGAGCACGGCATGGGTGGTCGCGCTGCTGCGCTGCAAGTTCCTCCCGGCACTCAGAGCCCGCCGGACAGCGCGATGGCTATCGCTCGCAGAGGGGGACCAGCAGTCGTCCTGCTATTGGCGATGGGCGGGAAGCGGCTATCCCGGACGTGAGTCCTCCTTTCGTTCCGAATCCAGACCCCCGCTAGGCTCGGTCAATGGGTACGCAGGACGAAGATTCACTCCGAGAGGCGGGAAGGCTGCCCAAAGGCCGACTCGCCCGGACGGCGCGTGTGGGCGGGCTCGTGACGGGGCAGGGCCTGCGCTGGGCCGGGATGCGAACCGCCAACCGGGTCCGGACGCCTGAGAGCGCGGCGGCGGCCCAGAAAGAGCGCACCGCGGCGCTGGTCGGGCAGCTCGTCGACCAGCTCGGGCAGATGCGTGGCGCGGCGATGAAGGTCGGTCAGATGATCTCGATGGTCGAGTTCGACGGCCTTCCCGAGGACGAGCGGGACGAGCTGCAACGGAGGCTCGCGGCGCTCCGCGACGACGTCGCGCCTGTGCGGTTCGCTGACCTCGAGAAGCTGATGCGCCAGGAGTTCGGCGGTCCGCTCGAGCGCGTGTTCCGCGACTTCGAAGAGCATGCGTTCGCAGCGGCATCGATCGGTCAGGTCCATCGCGCCACGACGATCGACGGCGACGACGTGGCCGTGAAGATCCAGTACCCCGGGGTGGCGGAGGCGGTCGACACGGATCTGCGCAACGCGATGATGCTGCTGCCTCTCGTGAAGCGGCTCGCCCCGGGCCTGGACGCGAAGGCGCTCGCCGCGGAGATGCGCGAGCGGATCGGCGAGGAGCTCGACTACGAGCTCGAGGCCCAGAACCAGCGCCGCGTCGGGCGGCTGCTGCGAGAACATCCGTTCATCCGTGTGCCGCGAATCGACACGAGCCTTTCGACCCGGCGCGTGCTCGTGTCCGAGTACGTCGAGGGGGAGCGCTTCGAGGCGGTCCGCCGAGCCGATGAGGTGCAGCGCGATCGCTACGCCGAGATCGTCTTTCGGCTCTACTTCGGGTTGCTTTATCGCGACCGCATCGCGCTCGGGGACCCTCACCCCGGCAACTACCTGCTGTGTCCCGACGGTCGGGTGTGCTTCCTCGACTTCGGCCTTGTGCGCGGCGTCGACGCCGCGCGCCTGGCCGCCGAGCGGGCGATCGCTCTCGCCGTGCGGAATGGGGACGCGGAGGCCCTCAAGGCGGCACTGCGCGCGGGCGGCTATCTGCCGGCGAGCCGCGCAGATGCCGTGGACGCCGATTTCGCGCTGAGGCTAATGAGAATGGCGATCAAGTGGTACGCGGTCCCGGGCGAGCGCCGCTTCTCCCCCGTCGATCGCCGCGACCGCGATCGTGAACGGCCGGACCCGGAGGAGCGGGCCGCGATGAGGATCCAGGTGAACCAATTCACGCTGCCAGCGGAGGCGATCCTGATCCGGCGGATGCACGGCATCGTCGCCGTGGTCCTAGGGCAGCTGCGCGCTGGCGCAGACTGGGGCGCGATCGCCGCGGAGTACCTGCACGGCGAGGCGCCCGCGACGCCGCTGGGCCAGGCCGAAGCCGAGTTCCTCGCCGGGCGCGGTCGGACAGCAGGGGCCGCCTACTAGGCATCGCGCGGGCTCCTGCATTCATTTCGACAGAAGCATCCGGACCCGCCGCGGCAGCCTCGCTCCGCGGATACGAGGGCAACGCGACTTCGCCCACGACGACCAGGCATCCGACGCGGATCTGGCGAGGAGCACGAGCGCGAGGTCGTCATGGGATAGACCTGCTTCCTCGCGAACGCGGTTGTCGGGCTGGCGATGCCCAAGACGATCGAGTTTCGTCCACTGTAGGAGTCTTAGAGAGGGCGGGGTCGGACGCCTGCTCCCGTGCCGAAGCGAGAGCCCGGATGTCGATCGCGGCGATGCCGCGTCGCCGTGCGCGCCCCGTTTCCGGCAAGCGTCTGATCAGCCACCTAACGGCCAAACTGGGCCAGACCGAGGCCCTGGCTGGGCGTCACCGCCCGGCTCGGCCCGACTCGGATCACTGCTGCTTTGCATGGAAAGCAGCAGTCAACGCATCTCACGCGTCGCCGGCTCCTGCCAGGCGGAGCCCCGGCTTGGGCGGGCTTCTCTGCCGGTGGAGGGCTGCCGAGACTAGGCGGAATGTGAGACTCGTCTACTCTTGCCCTTAGGGAGTCTTCAACGGCGGCCATCAAGCTGCTGCGGAATCCGCCAATCCCGGCCTCGGTACGGGCTCGTATAGCCACTAATCGGCGCCTCCCCCTCGCAGAGAGTTGGGCCGTCCCTATCCGGTGCGCCCCTCCGTTTTCCGCTTAGGGCGGCAACCGTATGCAAGCTTCGACTACAGGAGAAACGATGACGACGAACCGCAGGCAGACGCAGCGCGGCGCGCGCCAACGCCCCCAGCAGGAACAAGACACACAAGGGCAACTCAACCGGCGCCGAGAGAGTATGCAGGCAGCCGAGGGTCATGCGGGCAGCATTCCGCGCGGCAACCAGCAGACAGAGGACGAGAATCTCGGCCACCGCCGAGAGGAGTACGCGCGCCTACTCGGCCACTGATCGAAGCAGTTCAGCCACGAGCACGGCCGAGCACCGCTCAGCGCAGCAACAGGAGAAGGGGCCTGCTTCTAAGCCGCTGAATTCAATCAATACTCCGACAGCCCGGCGGCCTCGAGGGCCTGGTCGCGAGTCTTGAAGACCCGCAACCGTACGGCGCGGCCATCCCTAACAGTCCACACGTTGGATTCCCGGGGTACCTGAGAGCGTGCGGTGCGGCCTCGGTAGATCAGTGCCCGCGTGGTGCCCGGGCTGGGCTGCTCTGCTGTGTGCTGGCGATCCAGCTGATCGCCGTGATCCACGAGGTGACTCATTTGTTCTCCTTTGCTAGAGCGAGGAGCCCGCTGCGCTGCCTCCTGTGCTGCCTACTGCAACCCTTGCGCCCACAATGGCGAAAAGGATCAGTGCGATCTCAATGCCTTTGAACGTGCTTGTGGGAAGCCCGTGGTGTGGGGCGCGCGATGGAGCGACCGCGTTTTAGACCTGGCCGCTGGCTCACTGTCCCAGTGACCGGCGCACGCCCTCGCGAGATACTGCGTGGGCGATGTCGGAGGAGAACGTGGAGTTCGTGCGGCGGGGCTTCGAGGAGTTTCAGGCAGGAATCGAGCGCGGTGATCCGGCCGCTTGGTTCGATCAGGAAGCCTTCGCTGACGATTTCGAGTGGATCGTGCCGGAACCGCTCGACGGGAGATCGGTCTGGCGCGGTCGCGACGGGTTCCTCGACTTCATCCGTACCTGGACCGAGCAATTCGACGACTGGTCGATTCGGGTCGAGCGCCTGATCGATGCCGACGAGAACCGAGTTGTCGCACTCACCCACCAGACGGCAACCGGAAAAGAAAGCGGCGTGCCGGTCGAGCTGAATGTCGGCCAGGTTTGGGAGCTCGAAGCTGACCGCTGGACTCGGGTGACGAACTACCTCAGCCACGCCGAAGCCCTCGAAGCCGCCGGGCTGCGGGCGTAGATGATGTCGGAGGAGAACGTCGAGCTTTATCGGCGGGGCATCGAGGCGTTCAACAACCGCGACCTCGAGGCGTTCCTCGCGCTGGCTGATCCTGATGTCGTGGGGGTTTCGCGAGTTCTCGCGATCGAGGGCGGCTCGTATCGAGGGCACGACGGCACCCGGGAGTGGTGGAGAGATCTGCTCGGTGTCTTCCCTGACTTCAGGATCGAGGTCGTATGGGTTCGCGACGCCGGGAACCTGACGGTGTCCGAACTCCGCAACAGTGCCCAGGGCGAAGGCAGCGCCGCGCCCCTTGAAGAGTCCGTGTGGCAGGTCTCTGAGTGGCGCGACGGCCTGGTCGTTCGGTGGCAGATGTATGAGACCGAGCAAGAAGCCCTCGAAGCCGCCGGGCTGTCGGAGTAGGCGATGTCACAGGAGAACGTCGAGATCGTGCGGCGGGTGGTCGAAGCCTTCAACGAGGGCGGGATGGGTTCCGAGGCCACGCTGGCAAGATCGTCCGGATGCAAGCATTCTGGGACCGGGTGAACGCCCTCGAAGCCGCCGGGCTGCGGGAGTAGGCGATGTCGGGGGATGTATATAACCGGACTGTGACCGACTCCATTCCCGCCCAAGGAGAAGTGACGTTGCGGGAAGCGGAGCCCGGCGACATCGAGGCCTGCGCCCAGATTCTGTTCGATGCTTTCGGTGGTCTCCACGACCACCATCGGTTTCAGCGGGACTTTCCGAAGCTCGAGGACGCCATTGGACTGATGCAGGCGTGGATCCCCCATCCCTCGATCTGCGGAATAGTGGCCGAGATCGAGGGGCGGATCGTGGGCTCCAACTTCCTCGACGAGCGCGACCCGATCCGAGGTGTCGGCCCGATCACCGTCGACCCAGAGGGCCAGAACGCAGGTGTCGGACGCAAGCTAATGGCGGCGGTGATGGAGCGCGGCGAAGGAGCGCCCGGGATCCGGCTTCTACAAGACGCCTTCCACATGCGCTCGCTGTCGCTCTATGAGTCACTCGGTTTCAAGGTAAAGGAGCCCGTTGCGGTGATCACCGGCAACCCGCGCAGCAAACCCATGCAGCAGGTGGAAGTGCGCCCCCTGACGGAGAGCGACCTCGATGAGTGCGCGGCACTCTGCGAGAAGGTCCACGGCTTCGAGCGAAAAAACGAACTTCGTGACTCGATTCAGGCGTTCGCCCCGTTCGTCGCCGTGCGCGACGGACGCATTGCCGCGTATGCCTCCAGCGTGACGTTCTGGCCGATGAACCACGGCGTCGCCGAGAGCGAGGACGAGATGAAGGCACTGCTGCGCGGAACTGCAGCTGTGGTGGAGGAGCCGCTCGCTTTCCTCGTGCCTCTGCGCACGGGCTTGTTGCGGTGGGGCCTTGAGGAAGGCCTTCGTTTGGTGAAGCCGATGAACTTGATGGCGCTCGGCGAGTACCAGGAGCCGCGCGGCTCCTGGTTCCCCTCGGTGCTGTACTGAGCCAGGAACCGACCGCCCAGGCGGTTGCTCGCAGGCTTCTGAACGCGTATCCCCCAAAGAGCGGAAAGCTCACGCGCTGGTGGCTTGGCGGTTCCGGTTGTGAACGCCCTTCGACCGCAGGCGTACCCCCCGGCGGTGCGGTCCACACCCACCAGCGCCGGACCATCACGAAGCTTCGCAACAACCCTGCCGCCGAGCCGGTCGAGGACGTTTCCTTTGACGGGACTGCGGGTGCGGTCTTCGAGCTGCCCGCCGACCTAATCAGCTTCTGGAGTGGCCGGCGCAAGCTGAGCCCGGAGCAGGCCCGGGCAGCAGCCGCACACCAATAGCTGCTCACGTGACGCGCACGCGGCACCACAATCCGGGAACATCTCAACCATGGGATTTCTGGCTCGTCTCCTTGGCCGCAGTACCGAGCCCGAAACGCGGCCCCGGCGGGACGCTTCCGCGTCTTCGCGGGCCGCCCCGGGCGAACTGACAGACGAGCAAGCGCTCGAGCGCTATCGCTTCCTTGTGCGGACCGCACCGCCGGAGGCGATCGAGCAGGCCCATGAGCAGGCCTTCGCGAAGCTGACGCCAGAGCAACGGCGCATGGCGCTGCGCGACTTGAGCGCGGCCGTGCCCGAACACGAGCGCACCGGAGGCGACGACCCGCGTTCCCTCGCCCGGATGGCCACCCGCGCGGAGATGAACCGGCCCGGCACCGTAGAGCGAGCCTTCGCTGGCGGCGGAGGCATGTTCGGCGGCATGGGCGGCACCCTGCTCGGCAGCTTCGCGGCGGCCTTCGCCGGGAGCCTGGTCGCCCAGTCGCTGTTCTCCGAGTTCGGCGGCAAAGAGGCCGCCGCCGAGGGTGACGGTGGTGCTGAGGGAGATGCGGGCGACGCCGGCGGTGATACCGGAGGCGGGGACTTCGGCGGCGGCGACTTCGGCGGCGGCGACATCGGCTTCTGAGACCGGGCCCGTCCGTAGCGCCCGCGGTGCACGAGCACTTCGCCGCCGACGGCGACCCCGGCTGACAGACCCTCGCATTCCGACGACGAGCGACAGTTCGGCCGGATAGTCGCCCCCGCCGCGACCCGCCCCGGCCTGACGGCGGGAGTGCCCGTCGGCCGCTAACGCGCGCGGGGGGCCGGTGAACACCGAGCCGGGCCGGGCGTGTCGACTGACGATCGCGTCCTGCTCGCTTCCGTCAGCAGTTGCCGAAGCGCGAACGTCGTCGTTTGAACGGTCCCGAACCGGGGCCACGCGCTCACCATCGACCACGGCTGGCAGGAGGTCGCGCCGACCGCGGTCGACTTCGTCAAGCGGTTCGTCTAATTCCCGACAACCCCTGGTTTGGACGGGAGGAGTAGTTCTTTAGGCTCGCGCTCTCGACTCACTCTGCGACTGCGCCTGCCAAAAACGTTGAGTACATTGGGTTCCGTTGATGGCGGCGGCGGCAACACTGGTCATGTGGTTTTCTCTGCGCTCGCCCGAGCTGGCCGAGGACTTTGAGCGTCTGATGGCCAGCGATCGGGACATCGTCCGTGGCTCGCTGGACACGATGTCGGATTGGCGATTGACGCGGCCGATGGATGTGCCCGGACAGGCGGGTGGGGGTGAAGCAGCCGATTACGTGCTGATGGCGGAGATCGTCAACATCGAGAACTGGGAGCAACAGGCCGAGGAACGGACTCAGGGGTTGGCTGATGACTTGGCGCATCTGGTCTCCAGTCGGAAGATGCTCGTCCTCGAACGCGTCCTTTGAAACAAGTTTCAGGTCTGACGCCGCTTCTGCTTTGGACGAAAAGCGGCTATCCGCTTTGCATGGAAGCAGTACTGCTCCGCGAGATACTGAGCGGGCGATGTCGCGGGAGAACGCAAAGATCGTCCGTCGTACCATGCGGCCGACCACGCAACGTGAGCCACCCGACCCTTGGAGGTGCAACCGATGGTCAACCCAATCCCGAAGGATTACCCTCGCGTGACCCCCTACCTGATCGTGGACGGCGCCTCCGTCGCGATTGACTTCTACACGTCCGTGCTGGGCGCAACTGAGCGGATGCGCATGGGAGGACCCGGCGGCAAGGTCGGTCACGCGGAGCTCGATCTGGGCGACTCCGTGATCATGCTCGCCGACGAGCACCCCGAGATGGACGCCATCGGCCCCAAGACGGTGGGCGGCACTCCCGTATCCCTCCATGTCTACGTCGAGGATGCCGACGCCGTCTTCGAGCGCGCGATCGAAGGCGGCGCCAAGGCCTTGCGCGGGGTCGAAGACAAATTCTACGGCGACCGTTCCGGAAGCTTCGAAGATCCCTTTGGACACCACTGGCATGTCGCGACGCATGTGGAGGACATCCCGCCGGAGGAGATGTCCAAGCGGGCGGCGGAGGCGACCGCTTCAGGCTGAGCCCCCCTCGGAGCGGAGGTGCCGGGTTCGAGTCACGCCGAGGCCCTCGAAGCCGCCGGGCTGCGGGAGTAGGCGATGTCGCAGGAGAACGTCGAGGTGGTGCGCCGTCTGTGGGCAGACTCGGAAACCGAGAATTTGGAGGCCTCGATCCATCTGCTCGACGAGGGGGTGGAGATCTGGAATCCGCCCGAGTTCCCGGTCACGGGCCCATATCGCGGGCACGATGGGGTGCGCCAATGGGCAGCCGAGCAATGGGAGGTCTTCAGCGGTCTTCACCATGAGATAGAGGAGATCATCGAAGCCCCTGACGGCGAGACCCTCGTCAGCGTGCAGCGAACGCAGGGACGCATGAGGCACACCGACATGAAGACCAACGTTCAGTGGGCGACCACATGGACGATCCGAGATGGCAAGGTCCTTCGCGCTTACGGATACCTGACCAGGGCCGAAGCCCTCGAAGCCGCCGGGCTGTCGGAGTAGCGGCTCGGTATCGCTTTGGACGAAAAGCAGCGGTTCCCACTTGGGAGGCATGGCCCGACACCGGGTTGCGCGTAGAAGCCTCGCGCTCAACTTCATCCGGACCGTCGTGGCGCAATCGATTCGGCCTACGCTCGATTGGCAGCGCGACCAGGGCCACAACCAGCAGCGGCAGCACCGTCACCTGGTACGCGATGTCGATCGTGTCGCCACCCCGGGTGGTGAAGCTGAGCCCGACAATGAAGCCGACGATCGCGAATCCGAGTGTCCCCACCACCGGCCAAGGGCCCTCATCCCGAGGGCCCTTGGCGTTTCGGCGGGCGGCTCAGGCGCTGATCGGCGCTGGGTCCCAGACGCCGTCAATGGCGGCCGCTCGGGCGAAGTCGCGGAAGTCGCGAGCCTCGCGGCCGAGAGCACGACGCACACCGTCCGTGGTCTCGGCGTTGCGGCCGTCCACCACCTCGCTGAACAGGTAGGTGAGCAGCTCGATCAGCTCCGGCGGCGCGCCGTGCTCCGCGGCCTCGGCCGCGTGCTGCTCGATCGAGATGGGGACGTAGCGCACCTCGCGGCCCACCACCTCGCTGATCTCGGCGGCCACCTGCGCGAGGGTCAGGGAACGCGGCCCCGTCAGCTCATAGAGCTGCCCCACGTGCCGATCGTCCGTCAGCGCCGTCACCGCGACGTCGGCAATGTCGTCGGCGTCGAGGAACGGGGTGGGCACGTCGCCGGCCGGCAGCCGGATCTCGCCGCTCAGCACGTGCTCGCGCATGTAGTCCTCGCTCAGGTTCTGCATGAACCAAGTTGAGCGGAGGATCGTGAGCTCGGCGCCGGTGTTCCGGATGACCTCCTCGCCTCGCTCGGCCAGCGGCTCGCCGCGCCCGGACAGGAGGACCAGCCGCGGCGCCCCGCTCTCGATCGCCAGCTCGGCGAACGACTGCGTCGCCTCGATGGCTCCCGGGAGGGCGAAGTCGGGGTAGTAGGTCAGGTAGACGGCACCAACTCCTTCGAGCGCGGGCGCCCAGGTGGCCTCGTCCTCCCAGTCAAAGGGCGGCTCACCCGAGCGCGAGCCCACCCGGACGGGGAGACCGCGTGCTTCCAGCCGCTCGACCACCCGGCGGCCGGTCTTGCCGGTGCCGCCGAGAACGAGCGTGGTCCTGTGTGTCGTGTTGTCGTTCATGGGTTCCTCCATTGGTTGGCTTGGGTTCAAGGGGGTCAGGCGGTGGCAGGCTTGGCTCCGCTCAGCAGGCGACCGCGGCGCCTGGCGAGCCAGCGGAGCGGTGCGAGTGCCAGACGCTGGAGCCAGCGCGGCGGGAAGGCGGCCTGCACCTCGTCTCCGAACTCCTCAACGAACAGGGCGAGGTCGAGCGGCCTCGGAATGCCGCCCATCATCGTCCGGCCGTCCTGCGCGAGCCCGACAGCGGTTTTGAAGAGCTCCTCCATCCGGAGGGCGGGTTGGACCTCGACCCGGAGGAGAGCGTTCTCGTCGCCGGCGTTGGCGAAGTCGTGCTTCTGGCCCGGGGGGACCACGACAACCTCGCCCGGCCCGGCGACGACGCGCTTGCGGCCCATCCGGAACCGCATCGTTCCCTCGACGACCTGGAAGCGCTCCTCCTGCTTCGGATGGATGTGCTGGCCGCCCGGGACGTGCCCGCCCGCGGGGAGCTCGAGATCGATCGCGAGCAGCTCGCCGCCGGTCTCCGCTGCGGTCCGGCGGATGGTGATCCGCTCGCCGCTCGCGGGATTCTCGAGTGTCTGTCCTGCGAATGCCATGATCGGCTCCTCTGGTGTCTTTGATTGCATCTCGTCCAGTATCCGGGCGGGCGGCCGGACTGTCTATGACCCAAAGCCGCTGATTCATGCTCCATCGTCCACGACTGTGGACGACCGGGTCCCCGAGCGTGCATACTGGAGGCATGGAAGCCCTGGATCCATTCCCACCGTCCGACCCCGTCGGCGAGGCGCTCCACTTCCTGCGCATGAACGGCGCCTTCTACTGCCGCTCGGAGCTGACTGCACCATGGGGCCTCACGCTTCCGCCGATGCCCGAGTACATCTGGTTCCACGTCGTCACCTCCGGCCGGCTCTGGCTCGAGACGGGTGACGACGAGGAGGCCTCGTGGATTCAGCCCGGAGACCTGGCGCTCGTCCCGCATGGGGAGGGACACGTCCTCCGCAGTGAGGCCGGCGCACCTGCGCCGGGCATCCTCGACCTGGAGCGTGAGCTGGTCAGCGACCGCTACGAGATCCTCCGGCACGGCGAGGGGGGCGCACCGACAGGCCTGATCTGCGGAGCCGTCCGCTTCGAGCACCCTGCCGCCGAGAACCTGATCCGGACTCTGCCGAGAGTGATCCACATCGAGGCATCCAGTTCATCCAGGCTGGACTGGATGGAGAGCACGCTCCGGCTGATGGCCGCCGAGGCAGGCGAGCTCCGACCCGGGGGTGAGGCGGTGATCACGCGGCTCGGCGACATCCTGGTGATCCAGGCGATTAGGGCCTGGATGGACACTGACCCCGCCGCCCGGAGCGGCTGGCTGGGCGCGCTCCAGGATCCGCAGATCGGGCGTGCGATCTCGCTCATTCACCGTGAGCCGGCGCGCGACTGGACCATCGCCTCGCTGGCCGACGAGCTCGCGATGTCCCGCTCGGCATTCGCAGCGCGGTTCACCGAGCTGGTCGGCGAGCCCGTTATGCGCTACGTCGCCCGGTGGCGCATGCACGTCGCCGTGGACGCGCTGACCGAAGAGGGCGCAACGGTCGGCGAGCTCGCCGACCGTCTCGGCTACCGCTCCGAGGCCGCCTTCAGCCGTGCCTTCAAGCGTGTGATCGGCGACTCGCCGGGTGCGGTGCGGCGGAGGGCGGTCGAGCAGAGCCCGGCGCCGATAGCCGGCTAGGGACAGGGTTTGTCGGCGGCGTCGTTGTGGCGGGGCACCACCAGCGCGTGGCCGCGCCCCGGCTTCTCGCTGCCCATGGGTACGGAACCCTCCGAGAGGGCCGCCGCCTTTCGCCACCCGCTTCTTCATTACCCGCCTGGAGGAAGAGTGCGGGGCTTTCCGCACGGACCGATGGGCGACCGGAGGGGAAGCCGGCGGGGAGACCGGCCACCCCTCGGGGGCGCTGCCGATGGCTCAGCCGCGGTCGCCCTTGTCGGAGCCGGTGGCCATGGCCACCCGGGCGGGCACGTAGCGCCCGAGCAGCGGGACCAGGGTGACCGCCGCGCCCAGCGCCGCGATCGCGATCGATACGAGGATCCCGGGCTGGAACCCGTCGAGCAGGGCCTGGGCGCTGCCCGCCGCCGCGCTCGAGCCGGAGGTGCCGGCCTCGATCACCGCCGTGGCCACCGCCAGTCCGACCGCTCCGCCGAGCTGGAACGAGGTGTAGACGAGACCGGAGGCCAGGCCTTGCTCCTCGTCCTTGACGTCGCTCGTCGCCGCGATCGTCAGCGGCCCGAAGGCGAGCGTGAACCCGATCCCAGACAGGATGAAGGTCGGCAGCATTGCCGTCAGGTAGCTCGAGTCGGCGCCGATGTTCCAGAACAGGAAGTAGGCGAGACCGAGGCTCATCAACCCGGCACCCACCGGGATCGCGGGACCCACCCTGCTCACCAGGCGCCCGACGTTCGGCGAGCCGAAGGCGACGATCAACCCGGCTGGGAGGAAGGCGAGCGCCATCTCGATCGGCGACCAGCCCCTCAGGTTCTGCATGTAGAGGGTGCCGATGAACTGGAACCCGAACCAGCTGCCGAGCAATGCCATCGCGCCGTAGTTGGCGCGCCGCAGCGCCGCCGACTTCAGGATCCCGAGGCGGACCAGCGGACTCGCGCTGCGCAGCTCGATCAGGACGAACGCGGTCAGCAGCATCGCCACCCCCGCGAACGAGAGGAGCGTTTGAGTCGCTCCCCAGCCGACGTCGGGTGCCTCGACGATCGTGTAGACCAGTCCCAACATCGCCACCGCGAGGGTCGCCGTCCCGCTGAAGTCGAAGCTGCTCCGGTTGACCCGGGTAGCGGGCTCGTCCTTGTCGAGGTAGCGGGGCAGCAGCAGCAGGATCGCCAGGGCGATCGGGACCGGCATGAAGAACGTGTATCGCCAGCCGAGCTCGGTGAGCGCGCCGCCGAACACGAGACCCAGCGACCAGCCGCTCGCTCCGACCGCCGCGTAAGTACTCAGCGCCTTGTTCCGTGCCGGCCCTTCCGCGAACGTCGTGGTAATGATCGAGAGCACCGCCGGCGCCGTGAACGCCGCCGCCGCTCCCTTGATGAACCTGGTCGCGATCAGGGTGTTCCCGTCGTTGGCGAGGCCGCCGATGAAGGAGGCGACCAGGAAGACTGCGAGGCCGCCGAGCAGCACGCGGCGGCGGCCGAGCAGGTCCGCCGCTCGACCGCCCAGTAACAGTAGGCCGCCGTAGCCGAGGATGTAGCCGCTTACCACCCACTGCAGGGAGCTTGGCTCTAGCCCCAGCTCGCTGCCGATGCTCGGCAGCGCGACGCCGACCATCGAGACGTCGAGCCCGTCGAGAAAGAGCACGCCGCAGAGCAGGGCGAGCAACCACCAGGCCCGGGCGTCGAAGCTTGTCTTCGCTGCTGACTGCTGCATACACATCCTCCCAACGGGCGATTGACTGGAGAAGGGCTAGTATATGCATACGCATGCAATGTGTCAACACAATATGTAAATGCAACTTTGCCGTATAATGCGGCCCCGTAGGGGCGCGAGGAGAGCGTGAGATGTCGCCGCAAGCACCTGTCAAGAACGACCATCTTCTGAATCAGTGGACTGAGCTCGAGGCGGCGCACGCCCGGGTGAGGGAGGCGCTCGAGCGGATGCTCGAACGCACGCACCAGCTCTCCCTGAGCGAGTACGAGGTGCTCCGCCGCCTCGCCGGAGCCGATGCCCCCAAAGGCCGCCGGATCCAGGACCTCGCCGACGAGGTTCACCTGAGCCAGAGCGCCCTCTCCCGGCTGGTGGGCCGGCTTGAGGAGGTCGGCTACGTCACCCGCGCAACCTGCGACTACGACCGCCGGGGGATCTTCGCCTGTATCACCGACGCGGGCCGCAAGGCACAGGAGAAGGCACACCCGACGTACGTGGCGGTTCTCGCCGAGACGCTGGGCGAGGGCCGGTCGGCCACCGCCTGACCCGCGGCGCATCTCGGCCAAAGGCGGCGGAACAGGAGGCCGGCAGGAGCTGACCCGGCGGCACTCCGGTGTCAGACTCGGACGACTGCGCGCCGCTAAGAGCGGTCCTCGAGCACCTCGACCGCGGCCCTGAATGCCCGTGTTGTACCCCCGGGAACGGGCTCCCACGCGCCCGCGGTCAATGCCCGCCCGGGATAGCATCGCGGTGTGAGCGAGATCCGGGCCGACATCGTGGGGGAGGCGAAGCGCATCCTCGAGCTGGCCAACGCGGAGCGGGTGCCGTTGCGGGCTCTCGGCGGGGTGGCGATCGTTCTGCGAGCGCCGAAGCCGCTCCCCGACGCACTCACGCGCACCTACGGCGACGTCGACTTCGTCACCGCGAAGGGCTCCTCTGGGGCCGTCCAGAGTCTGTTCCGCGCGACCGGCTACGAGCCGCACGTGGCCTTCAACGCGCTCCACGGGACTGAGCGCCTGTTGTTGTTCGACAACGAGAACGAGCGTCAGGTGGACGTCTTCGTGGGTGGCTTCAAGATGTCGCACAAGATCCCGGTCGCCGATCGTCTCGAGCTGGAGCCCGACACGCTTCCGCTCGCCGAGCTCCTCGTCACCAAACTGCAGATTGCCGAGCTGAACGAGAAGGACGTCCGCGACGCGCTCGCCCTCTTCTACGGCCATCCCGTCGACGAGCGCGACGGCGACGCGATCAACTCGCAGCGGATCGCAAAGCTCTGCAGCGGCGACTGGGGTCTGTGGCGGACCATGACCGGCAATCTCTCGATCTGCCGCGACCGGCTCGGGCGCTACGAGCTCGAGGCCGCCCACGCCGAGCGGATCCACGACCAGATGGACGCTCTGCTGGCGCGGATCGAGGAGGAGCCGAAGTCGCGCGGATGGAAGCTGCGGGCGAAAATCGGCGAGCGCAAGCGGTGGTACGAGTTGCCCGAGGAAGTCGCGGGAGGGCCGTAGATCCTCTCAGCCGAAGCAGCCGGGCGAAGGCCCGGATGAGGCCGGTGCTGTTTACGGCTAAAGATTTCTGGCTTCTGATCCCCTGGCGGCGTATTGTTAGGTAGGTCGTGAGGCTGTTCTTCGCCACGGACATTCATGGCTCGGACACCTGTTGGCGGAAGTTCCTGAACAGCGGCAAGCACTATGAGGCCGACGTCATCGTGCTCGGCGGCGACATGACCGGGAAGGCGCTGATCCCGATCGTGGACAACGGCAACGACAGCTGGTACTCGAGCCTGCTCGAGAATCGCTACGACCTCAACGGCCAGGACGAGGTCCGCGAGTACGAGGGGGCGGTCAGGCGCCGCGGCTACTACCCGTTCCGGACGACGCCCGACGAGCTGCGCGAGCTCCAGGGCGACCAGGAGGGGACCACCAAGCTCTTCCACAAACTGATGCTGGGCCGGGTCGAGGAGTGGATGGAGCTGGCCGGCGAGAAGCTGGGGAAGAGCGGCCTTCGATGCTTCGTCTGCCCCGGCAACGACGACCAGTTCGATGTCGACGAGGTGATCGCGCAGGCGCCCTATGTCGAAGCATGTGAAGGCCGGGTCGTCGAGATCGGCAGCGACGGGGAAGGCGGCTACCAGCTCGCGTCGACGGGTTGGGCGAACCGCACCCCCTGGGACACCTTCCGCGAGGAGGACGAGCCCGACCTCGGGAAGCGGATCGAGGAGGTCGTCTCGGCCGTGACCGCGCCACCCGAGCGCACGATCTTCAGCTTTCACTGTCCCCCCTACGGCTCCGGGCTCGACGAGGCGCCGGAGCTGACCGAGGACATGAAGCTCAAGCACGCCGGGCGGGCGCCGGTGCCGCTCGGCTCGACGGCCGTCCGCGAGGCGATCGAGAAGCACCAGCCGACCCTGTCGCTCCACGGCCACATCCACGAGTCGCGCGGGAACGCGAGGATCGGCAAAACGCTTTGCATCAATCCAGGCAGCTCATACGAACAGGGGGAGCTGCTCGGCGCCGTCGTCGACCTCGACGGCGGCAAGAAGGTCAAGCGGTTCGTATTGACTAGCGGATAGGAGGAGACGAAATGGAGAGTGCAGCGGGCAGACCCGACGAGTTGGCGGAGCCTTCGCTATTTGCCCGTAAGGCGACGGGACTGGTCCGAGGCTGGGCGGTCCGTGACGCGTTCATCTACGCGTTCTTCTCGATCAACCTGGTGACGCTCGGGTTCTTCATCTTCACCTATGCGACCTTCATCCCCGACGGGAGCCTGTTGTGGGCCGTCCTGCTCTCCGGGGGCTACCTGCTGTTGCAGGCGGTCACCTACGCGTCGTTGGTGGCGGCGATGCCCCGCGCTGGCGGCGACTACGTTTGGATCAGCCGCACTCTCGGCGGCGGGATCGGCTTCGTGCTCGCGGCCTGCGGCTGGTGGTTCATCCTCTGGCACTGGGTCCCGATCTACGCCAACATCCTCAACGTCGAGGTGATCGTGCCGCTGGCCTCGATCATCGGCTGGGACGGCGGAGTCACCTTCTTCTCCGAGGACAAGGGCCTGTTCTGGGCCTCGGTCATTACCGCGATCCTCGCCTCGATCCTCGTCGCGGTCGGGGTCCGGACCTACGCTCGGGTCCAGAAGATCTGCTTCTACGGCGGACTGATCGGGCTCGCCTTCATGTTCGTCCTGCTGCTGGTCAACTCGAAGACCGACTTCATCTCGGCGCTCAACAACGAGGGAGCCGACGTGCTGGGCGCGAACGGCGACCTCTACGCCGGAACCCTGAAGGAGGGTGCTGTGGGCACGAGCACGTCCGACAATGTCGGCACCCTCGGCCCGCTCAGCGGGATCTTCCTGCTGATCCCGTTCATCGTCTTCTTCAACCTCTGGTCGAACTGGGGAGCGACCCTGTACGGTGAGGTGCGCGGCGCCTCGGACTTCCGCAAGAACATCGCCGCGATGGGCGGGGCGCTGGTCGTGACGACCGTTCTCGTGGCGATCTCGTTCCTCCTGTTCGCGAAGACGTTCGGCTGGGATTTCTACAACGCCGCCAACGGCGCCTATTGGGCCGGCACCGGGCCGATCGGCCTCTTCCCATATCCCGCGCAGCTCGCCTCGTTCCTGATAGGCGGCGCCTTCTGGCAATTCCTGCTGGTCGGCCTGATGTCGCTCTGGTTCTTCGGCTGGGTCGGGACCGTGTTCCTGTCATCGACGCGGGTCGTGTTCGCGACCGCGTTCGACCGGGTCCTGCCCGAGGGCGCGGCGAAGGTGAGCAAGAGCGGCGTTCCCTACGTCGCGCTGGCGCTGATGCTGATCCCGTCGATACCGATCTCCTGGCTCTACGCGTTCAACAGCGACTTCTTCAGCTGGACGCTGGCGACGACGATGGTGATCGCGATCACCTTCGCCGGATCGGCGATCGCCGCGGCGATATTGCCCTGGCGCAAGCCCGAGATCTACAACGCCTCGCCCATCGCCAAGTACCGCGTGCTCGGCCTGCCTCTGATCACCGTCACCGCGATCGGCTTCCTGGCGCTACTGGTGTTCTGCCTGATCAAGTGGCTGTTCGACGACGTCTATGCGATCAACGACAGCGGGCTCGCTGATCTACATGGGCTCGCTCTACGTGCTGGCGTTCGCGATCTACGCCGTGTCCAGGATCTGGCGCAAGCGCCAGGGAATCGACATGACGATGGTCCACAAGGAGATCCCGGTCGAGTAGCCGAGACCTCGCTCAGGCGGGCCGCGGCGACGCCGTCGCCGCGGCCCCCTCGTGACGGTAGAACTCGATCGCCTGGGGCGGCAGTGGCGCGTTGCCGAGGATCAGGTCGGCGGCCTTCTCCGCCGTCATCATCACCGGGGCGTAGATGTTTCCGTTGGGGATGTAGGGGAACACCGACGCGTCGACGACTCGTAGCCCATCCGTCCCGTGGACCCGCATCGACAGCGGGTCGGTGACGGCGAGATCGTCGGTCCCCATCCTGCACGTGCACGACGGGTGCAGCGCGGTCTCGGCGTCCTTTGCCACCCAGTCGAGGATCTGCTCGTCGGTCTCGACTCCGGGCCCGGGCGAGAGCTCGCCTCCGTCGAGGTCGGCCCAGGCGGGCTGCGAGAGGATCGTGCGCGTGATTCGAACCGCCTCCAGCCACTCGCGCCGGTCGTTCTCCGTCGAGAGGTAGTTGAAGAGCAGGGCGGGATGCCTGCGCGGGTCGGTGCTGACCACCTTGCAGGTGCCGCGGACGTCCGAGTACATCGGGCCGACGTGGACCTGATACCCATGGCCGCCTCCCCCGGGCGGCAGCGTGCCGTCGTAGCGCACCGCGATCGGGAGGAAGTGGTACATCAGGTTCGGATAGGTCACCTGGTCATTGCTGCGCACGAAGCCGCCGGCCTCGAAGTGGTTGGTGGCGCCGGGGCCTGACTTGCGCAGGAGCCATTCGAGCCCGACCCTAGGGCGGTTCCTCATCGCGAAGTGGGGCGCCATCGAGACCGGCTGGGTGGCGGAGTGCTGGACATAGACCTCGAGGTGGTCCTGCAGGTTCTCGCCGACGCCGGGCAGGTCCTGGACGACCTCGATCCCGAGCGAGCGGAGCTCGGTCGCCGACCCAACGCCAGAGAGCTGGAGCAGCTGCGGCGAGTTGATCGCCCCGCCGCAGAGCACGATCTCCTCGGCCCCCGCCTGGCGCGTGCCGCGGCCCCGGCGCGCGTACTCGACGCCGACCGCACGGTTGCCCTCGAACAGGATCCGGGTCGCAAGCGCGAACGTCTCGACCTCGAGGTTGGGCCGCCCAATCACTGGATGGAGGTAGGCGCGGGCCGCCGACAGCCGCCGTCCCCGATGCACGTTGCGGTCGAAGGCGGCGAACCCCTCCTGGCGGTACCCGTTGACGTCGGGGGTCAGCCGGTACCCGGCCTCCTGGACGGCGGCGAAGAAAGCGTCGAAGAGAGGGCCGCGCGCCGGTCCCCGCTCCAGCACCAGCGGCCCGTCGTGGCCGCGGAAGGGATCGTCCGGCGCGGCGGCGAGGCAGTTCTCGATCCGCTTGAAGTAGGGCAGGCAGTTGGCATGGTCCCAGCTCGCCATGCCCTCGTCCGCGGCCCAGCGCTCGTAGTCCATCGGGTTGCCGCGCTGGAAGATCATCCCGTTGACGCTGCTCGAGCCGCCGAGGACCTTGCCGCGGGCGTGGTAGATGCGCCGGCCGCCCATGAACGGCTCCGGCTCGGACTCGTAGCGCCAGTCGTAGAACCGATTCCCGATCGGGAACGCGAACGCCGCTGGCATATGGATGAGCACGTCCCAGAGCCAGTCGGGCCTGCCGGCCTCGAGGACCAGCACCTGGTTGGCGGGATCCTCCGAGAGCCGGTTGGCGAGCACGCTGCCCGCCGACCCGCCGCCGACGATGATGAAGTCGAACCGCCGGGCCATGGCGATCCGCGGCTCAGCCGGATCCGGAGCGGATCAGCACCGTCTGCAGCTCGGTCAGCGTGTCGATCGGATAGCGGCCACCGACCCGCCCGATTCCGCTGTTCGACCGGCCGCTGCCGCCCCACGGCAGGTGCGGCTCCCAGTAGTTGGTCGTCTCGTTGATGTTGACGAGGCCCATGTGGACCGATTCCGCAAATCGCAGCCCTGCGCCGAGGTCGCCGGTGAAGACCGCGGCCATCAGCCCGAACGACTGCGAGTTCGTCTGCTCGATCGCCTCCTCGAGCGATCCAATCGACACGATCGGCGCGATCGGCCCGAATGTCTCCTGGGTCGCCGCGATCGAGTCCGGCGGCACCCGGTCGAGCACGGTGGCAGGCCAATAAAGGCGCGTCGGGAAGCCGTCGGCGCGCGCCCCTCCTGTGACGACCTCGGCACCACGCTCGACTGCGTCGGCGACGTGCTCGTCCATCTTCGCGGCCCCGGCCTCCTTGTTGAGGGGCCCCAGGCTGGTCTCCTCTTCGAGCGGATCGCCCAGCCGGATGTCGCGCTCGACCTGCTCGGCGAGTCGTGCGACGAACTCCTCGCGCACCGCCTCGTGCACGAGCAACCGCTCGGCCGCGGAGCAGCTCTGACCGGCGCCGAGGAAGCAGCCGACCTGCGCGGCCTCGACCGCGGCCTCGAGATCGGCGTCGTCCATCACCACGAACGGGCCGTTGCCGCCCATCTCGAGGAGCTGCGCCTTGCCGGCGGCCTGGCGCGCGACCGTCAGGCCAGTTCGGGTCGAGCCGATGAACCCGACAGCGTGCGTTCCGGGGTTGACCGCCAGCTCGTCACCAACCTCGGGGCCCGGCCCGAGCACGAAGTTGAAGACACCGGGCGGGATGTCGGCCTCGGCAACGCACTCGGCGAGAACGCCCGAGCACACCGCGGTCGACGGCGCCGGCGTCCAGACCACGGTGCAGCCACAGGCCAGGGCCGGCGCCAACATCTCGGCCGGCATCGTGTAGGGCCAGTTCCAGGGGGTGATCAGCCCGAGAACCCCGACCGGCCGCCGGAGCAGGAGCACCGTCCTGCCGGGAGCCGCGCTCTCCGGGATCCGGCCCTCCAGGCGCTTCGCATCCTCGGCCGCCATCCGGAAGAACTCGATCAGCTCGCCGACCTCTCCCTCCGCCTCGGCCTTCAGCGGCTTGCCCTGGTCGAGGGCGCAGATCCGCGCCAGCTCGTCGCGGCGGCGCTCGCAGGCGTCGGCCACGCGATGGAGGAGCTCGGCGCGCTCGAATCCGGTCCGCGCCGCCCATGCCGGGAACGCGGCGTTCGCCGCCGCGATCGCACGCCGTGCGTCCTCGCGGCTTCCCTCGGCCACCGGCCCGAGCGACTCGCCGGTGGCCGGGCTGGTGGCCTCGATCGTCGCACCGTCGGCGGCGTCGGCCCAGTCCCCCTCGATGAACATGCGCGTTGCCACGATTTCGCCCTACTCCGGCGACCCCAGCATGGCCGTGGTCGGGATGATCGACACCGTGGCGAGGATCATAGGAGAGGGACGCCTTACCGAGCCACGCCCCGTCGCAACGGCGATCCGTCCTCCATCGAGCGGAACCATTCGAGCGGAACTCGCGGGGCCCGTCCATCGATCTCAGGGGCGCCGCGCCCGCCCGCCAGGTCGTCGAGATTGACCGTTCGCAGCTCGACGCTGACCCGCGCGCGTTCCGAGACATTGGGCACGCTCGCGTGCAGGTGCGCCCCCGAGAAACAGAGGAGATCGCCGGGCTCGATCACAACCCGTAGCTCCGAGGATGTATTCACAGGCTCGCTCGGCTCGGGCACGATCGGCAGATCCTCATCCGGCTCCCCGGTGCGGCGGCGCGAGCGGATCTCGTCCAGGTCCCACTCTGCGCTGGTGTTCGCGATCGGTCGAGACCAGTACTCGGGATAGAACGCAAGCGTGCGCTCGGTGGTGAGCGAATAGATCGTGGTCCACCAGTTCGTCTGCTGGGGGACGTTGGAGGACCACGTGTCCCGATGGGGTCCGATCCGCCCGATCTGACGCCCCGCACCCGGATCGACCGGCGGCACAACCCGCAGGTACAGCGAGTCCCAGTAGCTGCGGGAAGCGTCGACCCCGACGTATTCGAGCCCAGCGCGGAACAGTGCCGTCACCTCCGGCTCGCCACGGAATCGATTTCGCAGCCCGTCGATCGCATCGAGGTCCACTTCCGTGATGCTCCCCAACGTCCCGCCGATCCACCCGTCGATCAGGCGGGCGGCTTCGAGCAGCGGCGGAACGCGTTTGAAGACGACTAGGCCGCCTTCGAAGATCAACTCGCCGCGGCGCTCGTCATCGAGCGGCGGCGAGATGATGTGAACCGCCGTACTCAGGATCCCGAGCTTCGCGCCAGGTCCTGCTTCGGAGTCTCCTTCTCCGGGTCGATGAAGGGCATCTCGACCACCGTCGCAGAGACCGTGCCGTCGGGCCGCTCGACCTCGAGCTCGGTGCCGAGCTCGGCGTGCTCGATCGGCACCATCGCGTAGCCGATGTTCTTCTCGAGCCGCGGCGAGAAGCAGGCCGAGGTCACCTCGCCGATGCGGTCGCCGTCTTTGTGGACTGGGAACAGGTCGATCATCGACCCATCGTTGTAGGCGCCGAGCCGCTCGCCGCCGATCTCCACCCCCACCAGCTTGCGCTTCGGCCCCTCCCGCTTGATCCGGGCCAGCGCCTCCTTGCCGATGAAGTCAGACCCCTGCTCGAGGTCGACCATCCAGCTGTAGCCCATTCCGACCTCGTAGGGGTTCGTGTCGTACCACATGTCTGCGCCGAGAGCGAGGATGCCGCCCTCGATCCGCCGGATGTGACTGGGACCGATCACGGCGAGGTCATGCGGCTCCCCTGCCTCGAGCACGGTCTCCCAGAGCTTGGCGCCGTTCTTGCTGGCCCCGTAGAGGTAGATCTCGTAGCCGAGCTCGCCCGTGTAGCCCGTGCGCGAGACCAGCACCCTCATGCCCTCCAGCTCGTACGGGCGCAGGAAGTAGTAGGGGATCTCCAGGACGCTGTCACCGAACAGGTCGACCATGACCTCCTTCGACTTCGGTCCCTGGACTTGGACCGGCCCGACGTCGATCTCCTGAATCTCGACGTCGTAGTCGGACTGGGAAGCGACGCCCCGGGCCCACAGCTCCACGTCGCTATCCGCCAGCGATAGCCAGAAACGGTTCTCCTCCACGCGCAGCAGCACCGGGTCGTTGATGATTCCGCCGTCGGGCAGGCAGAGGAACACGTACTTGCACTGCTCGACCTCGCACTTGTTCAGATCGCGGGCGACCAGCAGGTTGGTGAATTCGAACGCATCGGGGCCGCTGACCTCGATCTGGCGCTCGACCCCGACGTCCCACAGCGTGACGCCGTTCAGCAGCTGCCAGTACTCCTCGACTGGGTCCCCGTAGTGGCGGGGGTGGTACGTGTGGTTGTAGACGCTGTACAGGTTCACGCCGTGGCGCCGGGAGGCATAGAAGTACGGCGACTTCCGGATCCGCGTGTAGAGCAGGACGCCGGGGTGCTCATTGATCTCCGCCACGTGGTGCTCCTCCTTCTCTCGAACTACTCGTGCTCCTGCTGTCCGATCAGCTGCTCGACGAGCTGTCGCCGCCATTCCTCGGTGCGCTCCAACTCGTTGAAGGTATAGATGTGGAAGCCCGCGATTCGGGCCGCGGGGTCGGCGACCAGGGGACCGAGCTCCCTGACCAGGGTAGTCGGCGTGTATACGCGCGCCAGGGCGAACCGCCTCACCCACGCGCCGTGCGTCCTCAGAAAGCGCGCCGACTCGGCCAGGCCGATCCTCCGCGAGATCTGAAGCAGCTTGCGGCTTTTGACCGCGCCCGGCACTCCGATCCAGATCGGGAGGAACGTGCCGCGGTCGCGTACCCGCCTAACCCAGGTCGCGATCACCTCACCCTCGAAGCAGATCTGGCTGACGATGTACGTGGCCATGGGCTCCTTCTCGAACATCGCCTCAATCGTGGTCTCGTCGCTGATCACGTGGTGGCTTTCGGGGTAGCCTGAGATCCCGACCTCCGCAAAGCGCTCGCGGAGCTCGCCCATCGCCGAGAGGAGGGCCGCGGCGCCTTCGAAGTGCCCTGCCGGCTGCGGGACGTCGCCGGCGATTACGAACAAGTCGTTCACGCCCGCGGATCGAAGCCGCCGCTACAAGCTCCTCCAAATGACCGGGGTCTCGCACGAGCCGGGCCGACAGGTGCGGCGTGACCGCGTAGCCCGCGGCGCTCAGGCGCTCCACCGCCCGCAGCATGGCGTCGAGCCCCCTGCTCGGGGAGGCCGTGATCGTGACCTTGATCCCGCGCGGAACGTGCATCAGGACCTTGTCCGCGACCCCGTCCAGGGGCAGGATCTCGTATCGCGGGCGCTCCAGCGCTGTGATCAGCGCCCGTCGTGACTCGGCTTCAGTCGCGGGGATGGTGCGCTCGGGCAAACTCGATCCGACCCATCCTATCGGCGGAGATCGAGTCGCCCGAGGCGACCCAGAGCGTGTGATATAGAGCGATCTCCTTGCCACGAGGTGATTTCTTGGCGGACCCGCAATCCAGCTCCCCCCCGGCCGTCGCGCGCGCGGTCGTGATCGGCGCCGGCATCGTCGGTAACAGCATCGTTGATCACCTCGCCCGGATCGGGTGGAGCGAGCTCGTGCTGATCGACAAGGGCCCGTTGCCCAACCCTGGCGGCTCGACCGGGCACGCATCGAACTTCATCTTCCCGGTCGACCACTCCCGCGAGATCACCGCGCTCACGCTCGCCAGCATGGAGCAGTACAAGCAGCTGGGCGTGTTCACCGAATGTGGAGGGTTCGAGGTCGCCCGCACCGAGGAGCGCATGGAGGAGCTCCGGCGCCGGATTGCCTCTGCGGCGTCATGGGGAGTCGAGCCGGTTTCGCTGCTGACCCCCGCCGAGGTCAAGGAGCTCGTCCCCTACATCGACGAGAGCGTGATCGTCGGCGGCTTCTACACCCCGAGCGTGGGAGTGGTCGACTCGGTGCGCGCCGGGACGCTCATGCGCGAGCGCGCCGAGCAGTCGGGCGCCCTCGCCGTCTCGGCGGACAACGAGGTGCTCGGCATCGACGTCGAGCGCGGGCAGGTGAAGGGCGTCCGCACGAGCCGGGGCGAGATCGAGACCGACGTGGTCGTGATCTGCTGCGGAGTGTGGAGCCCGCGCGTAGCGCGCATGGCCGGCGCGACGATCCCGCTGACGCCGGCGGTCCATCAGATGATCGACGTAGGGCCGGTGCCGCGCTTTGCGGACGCCCCCGAGGGCGCGATCGAGTATCCGATCGTCCGGGACATGGACCCGAACATGTACGAGCGCCAGGACGGCACGAACCTCGAGATCGGCTCTTACGCCCATCGCCCGATCCTCTGGGACCCCGGCGAGATCCCTTCGGTCGAGGACGCGGAGCTGTCGCCGACCGAGCTCCCGTTCACAGGCGATGACTTCACACAGCAGATGGAGGACGCCCGTGAGCTGATGCCGGAGATCGTCGACGACGAATCGGTGGGCATCAGGTATGCGATCAACGGCCTGCTCTCGCTGACGCCGGACGCGTCACCGATCCTCGGCGAGACACCCGAGGTCAAAGGTCTGTGGTCGGCCGCCGCCGTGTGGGTCAAGGAGGGCCCCGGCGTCGGGCGCGCGATGGCCGAGTGGATCGTCCATGGTGAGGCCGAGATCGACCTCCACAGCTCGGACGTCGCCCGGTTCTACGACTGCCAGAAGACGGTCGAGCACGTCAAGGTGCGCGCGGCGGAAGGCTTCAACAAGACGTACGGCATCGTCCACCCCGGCGAGCAGTGGGAGTCAGACCGCCGCGTCCGGCTGCCGCCGTTCTACGAGCGCGAGCGCGAGCTCGGCGCGGTCTTCTTCGAGGCCGCCGGCTGGGAGCGGCCACACTGGTACGAGTCGAACCGGCCGCTGCTCGAGCGGTACGCCGAGCAGCTGAACGACCGCGAGGCGGAGTGGGACTTGCGCTGGTGGTCCCCGATCATCAACGCCGAGCACCTCGCCATGCGCGACGGCGTGGCGATGTTCGACCTCACCGCCTTCTGCATCTTCGACCTGATCGGACCCGGCGCGCTCGACAGCGTGCAGCAGGTCGCCGTCCGTCAGATGGACGTCAAGGTCGGGCGCGTCGTCTACACCCCGATCCTGACGCCCGGCGGCGGCTTCCGCGCCGACCTCACGATCATGCGCCTCGGCGACGAGCACTTCCGGGTCGTGACGGGCGGCGCGTCCGGGATGGCCGATCTGAAGTGGTTCGGAGACCACCTCGCCGAGGGCGCGCAGATCTTCGATCTCACCTCGGGTTGGTGCACCCTGGGTCTGTGGGGGCCGCTGTCGCGCGACGTCCTCGCCAGCATCACGAGCGATGACGTCTCACACGAGGGCTTCCCGTTCGCCTCCTGCCGCACGATCGAGATCGATTCGCTGCCGGTGCTGGCGTCGCGGATCTCGTACGTCGGAGATCGAGGGTGGGAGCTCCACGTTCCGATCGAGCAGGGCGCCAGGCTGTGGGACCTCGTGTGGGAGGCCGGCCGGCCGCACGGGGTCGTGCCCGCCGGGATCGGCGTGTACGGCACTACCGGGCGGCTGGAGAAGTGCTACCGGGCCTACGGCTTCGAGCTCGACGGGGACTACAACGTCGTCGAGGCGGGCCTGGCCTGGGGCAAGGTGAAGGAGCAGGACTTCGTCGGCAAGGCGGCGCACGTGAGCCACCGTGAGGAGGCGCCCGCGGCGGTGATGTGCACGCTGACCGTCGACGACCACACTGCTGGCAACGGGCGCCGGCGCTACATGCTCGGCGGCGAACCGATCCTTACTCCCGACGGAGCGCCACTCACCGACCGCAAGGGCCGGCGTTCGTTCGTGACGAGCGCCGGCTCCGGCCCGTCGTTGGGCAATTACATCCTGCTCGCCTACCTGCCTCCGGAGCACGCGAACATCGGCGAGCGGCTGGCGGTTCAGTACATGGGCGAGCGCTACCCCGTGACGGTCGAAGTCCCGGACTCGACACCCTTGTTCGACCCGGACAACGAGAGGATCAGGTCGTGAGGACCCTGATCTGTCCTGCATATCTTCACGCCCATCGGCTACTCGGGCGGGCAGGTCCCGGCGCCGAAGGAGACGGATGCCGCCCGCCCCGTTGATCGCGCGGTAGCGACCACCCTAGACATCCAAGACCCCGTCGATGCCGAGCACGACCCCACAGGCGACGAGTACGGCGGCAAGGAGACGGCTCCCCCATCGAAGGACGCGCCCCCTTGCGCCCTCGGGCGACCACCCGGCAACCAACCCGGTCAACGACGCGATAGCGATCGCCATCGCCCCGGCGCCCACGAGGATGCCTCGATCGGCGCCTGCACCGAGCGCCAGCACGAGCAGGGCGGGGCGCGCCACTAACGGAATCGCAACTGGAACGAGCACCGCGCGCCAGCCAAGGAGCGCGGGTTCGGGCGGGGGTGGTCGGCGGAACAGGTCGGCGACACCGGCCACCACGGCCACGATCCCGGCGGCGACGCGGAACGAGGGCTCGCTGATATCGAGCGCGTCGAGCAGTGGTCCTCCTGCAGCCGCGGCGGCGCACACAGCGAGCCCGCCGATCAACCCGCCGATAGCCGCCACGCTGACAACGGTCTGATGCGACCGACCGGCGCGAGGGATCCCAAATGCGGCCCGGGCCGGGTTGAGCGCCACCAGGAGTGTGATCACCCACAACCAGCCCGAGGGCGCGTCTTCCCCGGCATCGGACGCGCTTCCCGAGCCCTCACCCGCCTCAACGATCGGAATGGTCCGCAACAGGGCGGCCAAGGCGTGTTGCTGATCGTCCATGCGCGTCTCGCCATCGCGAAACCACGCCCCTTCAACCCGCTGCGGTCGGGCAAAGCTCGCGGCATCCTTGCGATCCGACTGCGCCCTCACGGCAAGGCCGGCGATGCACGTGGCCCGTTCGGCGATAGGGCTTCGCAGGTCAGCCAATCGGGGCTCCCGTTGCGCCGTCAGCCACCACCCGGTGAGGGCCTCGCCGATGACTCCGTAGCCGCCGCCACGTGGCACATCGCTGCCCCGCACCAGCTCGCCCCAGGGCCCGAAACGCTCGCTGATCCATCGCACCTGGCCGCCGAACAGCTCGGCTTGCCGCCGCGCGTAGTCCAGCTCGGGTCGGGTGAGCGGCGGGCGACCACGCTCGGGGAACGCCGCGGTCTCGGACATGCCGTAGGCAGCCCAGTGATCGGGGACCGGCGGCCAGTGGTCCTCGACGTCGTCGCGGGACGTCGCTAGGTAGGCGCCCACCCGGTCCGCTGCCTCGCCCCAAGCGTCGCCTGGGAAGATTCGATGGAGGCGCGCCAAAGCCCAATAGGTCTCCCCGGTGTAGTACTTGGAGTACTCACCGGGCACCGGCGCCCCCCGTGTCGAGTCGTATGACGCAAGTACCGCACCTGACGGTTCGGTTTGAGCGACCAGGAATCGCCCGAGCCGGGCGAGCACG
Source organism: uncultured Solirubrobacterales bacterium (assembly GCA_963801055.1). GTDB lineage: Bacteria > Actinomycetota > Thermoleophilia > Solirubrobacterales > 70-9 > DASUPK01. The sequence goes on from CAWDDE010000008.1 coordinate 30,347, forward strand.
TCGTCGTAGCGCCGCTCACCCGTGGCGTCCCGGCGAATGGTCAGGGCGGCAACCAGGAGCGCACTGGCGCCCGTAGAGATCGTTCCCGGCGAAGAGAACGCGGCCCAGCCATCGCGCTCGATGAGCCTGTCGAGCGCCCATTCGGTACCCCGGTCGGCAGAGCGCAGCGCTCCCGGCAATCCTGCCGCGGCGGCCTGATAGAGCCCCATCGTCACCCCGGCGTGGCGAACCAGGTTGTACTCGGGGGGAGTCGAGTCGTGCTCGGCGTCGTAGAGGTACATCCAGGTGCCATCCGCAGCCTGATTGCGGACGAACCAATCGACGGTGGCCTGGGCGGAGCGTTGGAGCCGCCCGGCGGTAACCGGCGGACAGCGCTCGGGCGGTGCCACCACCGTGAACGCGAGCGCTATGAGCAGCGCCAAGATCACGCCAGCCCGCCACACGCGCGTGCCGGCCCGCGGACCGGAGTCGTCGGGTGTCTCGTCGTCCGTCATGTCGGCGCGCCCGAGGCCGGACTTTTACCGGCGCACGAATTAGGCCGCTAATTGGGCCGCCGCGGCGGCCCGGGCCGCCTCCTGATCCTGCCTGCGCGCCACTGCGAGTCCGGCCTGCCAACCGGGTGCGCGTCCACCCGTTGGAGGCTGAATCGACTCGGTATCAATCCCGCTGCGCGCGATCAGCCACGCGATCACCGAGTTCGAATTCCACATCTCGCCCGTCCGAAACTGATCGCGACCCCAGACGGGGGTGGGGACCTGCGCGACTAGGTCGAGTACGCGCCGCGCACGATCTTCGTCGCTGCTCAGTCGCCGGGGGCTTTCTACCGCCGCGGCGATGTCCGGGATATGTCCGTTGAGCCAAAGGCGAATCTCGTAGCGGAAGATCCGAAATCGGCCCGCCCAGCGAGCGCCGACGGGGCCTTCGGCGACGACGCCGCGCAGGTTCCCGCTCCAGTCGTGGACGGGCGCCTGCTCGATGACGAACGTCCCCTCCGCGACCTCCACTTGGAGCGCCGAGTGGTAGAGGTCCCGCGCCTTACGCCGCCCCAGCCGCGCGGCCAGCGCTTCGTAGACACGACCGTTAAGCCGGACGAAGTGTCCGCCTGCGCCCAGAGGCAACCAGTACAGGTCGACTGCGGCCGTCCCTCGATCTGCCGAATCGCTCGCAAGCACGTCTCGGCCGCCTGTCCTCACGCGGCGAGTATCGCAACCTCCCGCTCAGGCTCAGGCTGGAATGAGGCGTTCAGGACGGCGGCTGATCGACTTGGCTGTTCCGCTTTTGAGGAGCGACTGGCCGACGATAGGTCGGCCAGGCAGTCACAACCCGCCTCCCGCGGGAAACCTCTCCACCGTCTTTCCTTCGACGCTCATGGCGCATCGCGTAGAGAGCCTGCCCGGCCAAAACAGCGTCCAAGGCGGCGATTCCGCCCAACAGCGCAGCTGGGTGCACGATGGACTCCTTTCCGAGCGATGAGCCTATCAGTCACCTATGCCATTCATTTATCGCTCGCCCCAGTCAGTCCTCATCTGGCCTGAGCGGCTCGGCGGCGGCGCGTTCCCAGGCCAAATCCTGATATCGGATCATCGCGATCATCGTCGGAACCGCGATCAGCGTCCCTGAGATCACCGCCGCGGCCAGCGAGTGATCGAAGATCAGGATCGCCGCCAGGGCCGCGGTCGAGCCGGCGAGCACCGCCGTGATCACCGCGACCATGCCGGCGACCGTCCGGTATCCCTGCCAGCGATCGCCGGGCACTCGCTGCATGAGGAGCCGCTCCGCGGGGGGACGCTCAGCAGGTACGGAGCGATCTCCGGCGCGTGCTCGAAGTAGTAGCCGCGCAGCAGGGCGATCCGGCGGGCGTACTCGGTGTCCTCAATCGAGGACTGCAGCGTCCGCTCGAAGGTGACAAACCCGACGAAGGCCAGGGTCGGGAGGAGAACCAGGCCGAACCCGTAGAAGGCCGCTCCCAAGCTGCTTGCGGTCGCCACCAGGCCCAAAGCGACGAGGCCGCCGGAGACCGCCGCGAGGAACATGTTCGCCCGGCCGTTCGACTCGGCGATCGTCGCAGCGCGAGCGCCCTGGAGCACGAAGTGCTCCGTGGTCACGAACGTGACCGCCGCCGAGCGCGGGTCAGCTTTGTCGGCGCTGCGCGGGGCGCTCTCGGTCGCGGCTACCCCTCCTTCCTGGAACTCGCGCGCGCACGTGTAGTGGGAGTCGTTGACGCCCAGGTGTCGAGCACAGGCGGAGCCTATCGTCGCAACCTGCTCCTCCTTCCGCGCGAATGCGGAACCGACCCGGTCAGCTATGCACCGTGCGACGGTTGCATTTCCACCGCGATAAGAATCCATCCTCTGATGCCGGCGGTCACCCCCCTTCATCCCGGAACGGCGCGGTTCGAGGGCGGCTTGAGCGAAGTGGGTCCCGGAGTCCACGCATGGCTACAGCCCAATGGACTGCTCGGCGAAAGCAACGCGGCTCTGATTGTCGGCGACGGCGCGTCCCTGCTGGTTGACACGCTCTGGGATCCGCGGCTCACCCGGCGCATGCTCGCCGCGATGGGGCCACTGCTCGAGGAGGCGCGGATCGAAACCGTCGTCAACACGCACTCTGACGGCGATCACTGGTGGGGAAACCAGGAGGTCCCAGCGGCAGAGATCATCGCGACCGAGGCCGCGGCGGCGGTGATGGGAGATGAGTCTCCCGCCGAGATGAAGCGCTTCGGGGCGCTCGCGGGCGCTTTGCGGGTCGCGGGCTCATCGCCGCTCCCCTACCCGCGGCGCGGCGACGTTGCCGCGTTCGCTGCCTACGCGGGCGAGGCGCTGAGGCCCTTCGAGTTCGGCGAGGTGCGTCTGGTGCTGCCAACCCGCACGTTCTCCGGGGAGCTCGAGCTCGATGTCGGCGGCCGCGAGGTACGACTGATCGAGGTCGGCCCCGCCCACACCCCCGGTGATCTGATCGTCTGGGTTCCGGACGCGAAGGCCGCGATCGCGGCCGACATTCTCTTCATCGGCGTCACCCCGATCATGTGGGCCGGGCCGCTCGCACACTGGGTGGCAGCGCTCGAGCGCCTGCTGAGGCTCGGCGCCGAGCGATTCGTCCCTGGCCACGGGCCGGTCTGCGGCCCCGACGAGGTGCGGTCCCTGATCGACTACTGGCGCTGGCTCGACCAAGCCGCCGGGCCGCGTCTCGATTCCGGGAGCTCGCCCCCCGAGACCGCCCGCCAGCTCGTCCTCGGCGATGAAATCACCGAGCGAGGCTTCGCGGACTGGCTCGCTCCCGAGCGGGCGCTGGTCAGCGTGCGCACGATTGACGCCCACCGTCGCGGCGTCGCCAAGCCTCCCGGGCCGCGCGAACTGATCGCCGCCTTCTTCCGGATGGCGCTGCTGGCGCGAGACTATGAGCTGGGGCGGGCAGCGACGGACGCTGGGGGCCTCCCGGTGGCGCATGCGCCGGACAATGGGCGATGAGAGCCCGCTGATCTCCCGCGCCGGCACCCCCTGCGGGATCGGGGCCGGCCCGCTGGGCCAATCTCTTCCGAGTGCCTCTTTGGTACCCCCACACGAAGGGCCCTCTTTGTGAGGGCCCGTGGCTAGTAGCGGGGGCGGGAATCGACCCGCGACCTTCGGGTTATGTAGTTCTGCCCCAGTGCCGCTGCGCATAGGATGCGGGCGATGGAAGCGAGCGGCACGCACATCGAATCCGGACGCGTCATCAGCGAGGCGTTCGAGAACTACCGCAACTACGCCGGACCGCTCCTCGCGGGCGCCCTGCTGATGGTCGGGATCGCCGGGGTGATCAGTGGGGTGCTCGAGGCGTCGGACAGTCTCCTGCTCGCGCTGCTGGGCCTGATCGTCTACATCGCTGCGGGCGTCCTCTACACCGGCTACGTGGTCAAGCTGGTGCAGGACGTCCGGGACGGCAGGCGCGATCACTCGATCGAAGAGCTCTTCGAGTCCGCCGCGCCATACATCGGGACGCTGATCCTGAACGGGATCCTCGCGGCGATCGGGATCGGCATCGGGCTGGTCCTGCTGATCGTCCCCGGGCTGATCCTGATCACCATTTGGGCGGTCGTCGCCCCAGCGATCGTGGTCGAGGGCGCCGGGGTGATCGAGGCGTTCGGGCGCAGCCGCGACCTGGTCCGGGGGAACGGCTGGCCGGTCTTCGGAGCGATCGTGATCGCTTATCTGATCGTCCTCGTCGTGTCGTTCGTGACGGCGGGGGTGGGCGACGCCATCGCCGACGATGCGGGACACGTCATCCTCGGGACGATCGGGGACATCCTCGCCGCCCCGATCCTGGCGCTGGTCGCGAGCGCCCTCTTCTTCGATCTCGGCGGTGGCGCCGGGGCGCCTGCGGACTAGGCCTTAGAGCGACGAGAAACACCAAGGGCCCTCGTTATGAGGGCGCTTCGCTAATAGCGGGGGCCCGATTCGTTTCTCGCTACCACCACCCGCGTATTCGGGAGACCAGTCGGCACCCAACCTAGGGAGTCCTCACTCCTGTTTTCACGCGGAGGAGTCACGAGGCTCGGCATCTCGAAAAGCGCTGCTTTGCATGGAAAGGAGCGCTCTTCGACCTGGCGCTCGCTTGTCGCGCAAGCGAGCAGTGTCCGCGCCGAGCCGATGGCACCCATGGACGGGAATGGCGCCTGTATCCCCTGGCAGTTCCGGCGGACCTTTTGTCTTGACATATTCCGATATAGGTATACATTGCAAAGTGATGGCAAGGGCAGCGACAACAGCAGATGCGTTCAACGCGGTGGCCGAGCCCCGGCGGCGTCAGATCCTCGACGCCCTCGCCGGCGGCGAGCTGCCCGTGAACGACATCGTCGCGCTGCTCGGCCTCGGCCAGCCCCAGGTCTCGAAGCACCTGCGAGTGCTTCGCGAGGTGGGTGCGGTCGAGGTCAGAAGCGAAGGAAGGCGGCGCCTCTACCGCCTCAACGGCGAGGCGCTCAAGCCGATCCACGACTGGGTGAAGGAGTACGAGCGCACCTGGACGGAGCAATTTGAGCGGCTTGACGAGGTGCTGGAAGAACTCAAGTCAAAGGAGCAAGGAGATGGAAGCGATGACTCACAGCGGTAAGGCAGAGGTCACCCTCCCCGCTGACGACCAGATCAAGGTGGTCAGGGAGTTCGACGCCCCGGCGAACCTCGTGTACAGGGCGGTCACGGAGCCCGAGCTCGTGAAGCGCTGGTGGGGTTGCCAGCGAGGCGCGATGACGGTCGCCGAGATCGACCTGCGGGTCGGCGGCAAGTGGCGCTACGTCATGGACGCCAGTAATGGCCAGGAGGTCGGGTTCCACGGCGAGTTCCGGGAGATCGTCCCGAACGAGCGGATCGTCCAGACCGAGGCCTACGAGGGGATCCCCGACCCCGACGAGAGCGCCAACGTCAACACCATGACCCTCGTCGAGGCCGACGGCCGCACGACGATGGAGGTCCTCATCCAGTGCGTCAACAAGGAGAGCCGGGACATGCAGATCGCCTCCGGGATGGAGGAGGGGATGCAGGAGTCCTACGACGACCTCGAGGACGTCGCGAAGTCCCTCGCGTAGGGCTCGCTTCCATTCGCTGCGATCCGGGCCGCCGGGATCAGCCCCGGCGGGCCCGGGCGCGGCCCTCCGGCGCCGCGAGGGTCACGTAGGGCAAGTAGCCGTATCGGAATAGCCGCTTTGGACGAAAAGCGGCAGTCCGGACGCGTGGCACGTGCGTCTCCGAAAGATCGAATCGGCGGCCCGATTCGTCGCTCGCTACGACCGCCCCAGGATCCGCGAGATCACTCGTGATCCAGCCTGAAGTAGGCGCCTGAGAAAAACGTCCACCAACTGTGTAGCGACTGAAAGGGTTCGAGCTCTACCAGGACGGTGACGCTACTCCCGAAGCCCGGCCGCCTCGTGGTCGTTCACCCCGGCGGAGATGAACCGGGCCAACGCGGCGAGCGCCAGGAACATGACCGCCGCGAGGAGGGCTGCCGCAATGATGTAGACAGGCCAGGGGCCCATGAAGTCCAGCAGCGAGCCGTGCGCCGGCTTGTGCCTCAGGAACATGTAGTTGCCATCGGTTAGCAAAGTCCCGACGGCAGCGAGACCCGTAAAGGCGACGGTGATTGCGTAGACCCGCCACACGGCATCTGGGCGGGGCGCGCGGCGTGCGCCGAACACGAGCAGGCACGCGGCGGCGATAGCACCGGAGTGGGTGGCGAAGTAGGTGAAGAACAGCAAGTCCGGGGATGACTGTCCGAGGTCGGGCGTGAGCACGGCTTGCAGCGATGCGCTGAGCGCCCAGAAGTAGACGAGTTCGACTAGCAGCGCCGATTCGGGCCGCCAAAGAGCGGCGACCGACACCAGCGTGACGGCGTCAGTGAGCTGCAGCGGCAAGTTGACTTCCGCCGTCCACTGGCCTCGCAGCGCGTAGGTGAGCTGCTCGCAGACAAAGCCGCTCAGGATGACAAGCGCGAGCCCGCGCCCGGCCGGGACGGCCCAGGCGTCTCCCCACCGACGCGCGCCGGCCACCAGAAGCGCCGCACCGACGGCGGTGGCGATTAGCGCCAGGATGTGCTCGCCCGACCAATGCTCCACCGTGCGCAATGGTTGCGCGAGCGGGAGCCGCGCGCGGGAGTGGATCGGCCCCACCTCACCCCAGGCGGCCCCAGCCGTTCCTCGGACAGCAGCCGGGACCGAGCAGATCACGTTCGGGCGGGAGGATCCTTTTCGCCGCAGCCGAAGCTCGTCGCCGCGGCGGTCGAGGGCGTGGGCAAGGTGCGAGCCGACGAGCCCCGTTCCCCCCGATACAAGCGTCGTGGTCATGGCCCCCGTGATAAAACGCCGCTCATGAGCGCTCGGCGTCCGCAAAAGAGCATCGCCCTGTGCCGGGCGCGTATGCAGTTCTGATGGCCGGCCCGGCGATCGTCGCCGACACCACCTCCTATCTCCCCACCGAGCTGACCGAGCGCCACGGCGTGCAGCTGGTGAGCCTCTACGTGGGAATGGAGGGCAAGCAGGAGCGGGAGTCGGAGATCTCCGACTACGACGACTTTTACGAACGGCTGCGAGCGAGCGGAGAGGCCGTGACCACCTCGCAGCCCTCGGTCGGCGACTTCATCTCGGTCTACGAGCCGCTGCTCGCCGCGGGGCGCGAGATCGTCTCGGTCCACATCTCGGCGGGGATCTCCGGCACCTTCGAGGCCGCGAATCAGGCGATGGAGCGGCTGGCCAGCGAGGGAAAGGGCGGCGAGCGGGTCCACACCATCGACAGCCGCAGCGCGGCGGGCGGTACCGGGATGGTGCTGCTCGCGGCGATGATCGCCGCCAGCGGCGGCTCCGGCCCGGAGGGGGTCGTCCGCCAGGCCGAGCGGGCACGCGATGCCGGGGGGATCTGGTTCTCGCTCGACACGCTCGAGTACCTGCGCCGGGGCGGGCGGATCGGCGCGGCGCGGGCGCTGATCGGGTCCAGCTTGAAGATCAAGCCGATCCTTACCTTCGCCGAGGAGGTGACTCCTGTCGAGCAGGTCCGGACCCGATCACGTGCCGTGGCGCGGCTGATCGACTACGCACGCCAGCGCCACGCCGACGGGGCCGACGCCTGGGTCGTGCAGCACATCCGCGACCCCGAGTCCGCCGAGCAGCTTGTGCAGGCGTGCCAGCCGATCTTCGGCCGTGATCCCCTCTTCGTCTCCGAGGTCGGCCCGGTGCTCGGGGCCCACGCCGGGCCGGGGATGATCGGGATCGGCGCCTCGGTCGAGAGCGCCTTCGAGTAGCCGCGCGCCCAGGGGGGCTTTCGGCCTCGCGGGCTTTCGCTTTCCGGCCCCTCGCACCCGCTTCGCGCGAGAAGCGAGCGACTGCACCTTGAGGAGGACCATAAGCCGGATGCCCAATACTCAAGAGTCCATGTCTGCCCCGCTGATCGAATTCCCTGCCGATGACCCCGAGCGTGCTCGCCGGTTCTGGGGCGGCGTTCTCGGAGCTGAGCTCGCGCCAAGGCCCGTCGATGCTGGGAGGGGCTGGGAGCTCGACGGCGGCGACCTTCGCATCGGAGTGCACAAGCGGGGAAGGGGTCCCGGTGACACCGCCTCGCTCCCCTACTTCACGGTGGCCGACCTTCCCGCCACGCTTCACCGCGTCCGGGAGCTTGGCGGTTCGGTGATCCATCCCGGTGAGCGTTGGGCCGTGTGTCGTGACTCCGAGGGCAGCCCATTCGCGCTCGCGGCGGATACCTAGACCGGGTCAAGTATCTGCCGCTGTAGACGAAGAGCAGCGCTTTGCATGGAAAGCAGCACGGTTCGAACTGGCGCTCGCTTTTCGCGCAAACAAGAAGCACGGAAGGAGGGGGGCGACTGACGAATGCTGCTTCGCGGGACCCCCTGTTCCTCTGCAGATGAAGAACTCGAGTTGGTGCCGGATTGGGCTCGTCGCCAGATGCAGAGGGTGATCGGCGGTGCGAAAGGGCAGGCGACGGCCGCACTTACTGGACGCCGGGCGTTTAGAGCCCCCCAGGGGGTGCCGTCCCCCACGCGTACTGGGAAAGCCTACGCGTGTGCGTCAGCTTCAACAGTCCTGAGCCGTCGGCATTCACCGTCCACAGCGCCACCCTGCGGTGGCGGTTACCGTGGTGAGAGAACCGCTGGAACAGGAGCTTGGTGCTGTCGGGCGACCACACCGGCGTCAGCCGCTCACTGGCCGCCTTCTTCTTCGCCCGCTGCTTGGCCTTCGTCCGGCACCGCTTCCCGTCGCTGCTCTTCTCCTTGCACTGCCTAAGAAGCTTCCTCTCGAGCTTCTTGAACGCCCTCCTATCGAGCCTGTCGAGCCGCTTGAGGGCGATCTTCCTGAGGCCCGTTCCGTCGGGATGCACGATCCAGAGCCTGGAGATGCGGCCAACTCCGGTGAACCCGATCCACTCGCCATTTGGTGACCACTGGGCGGAGAGGGCACCGAGGCGGGACGGCGTGACCCGACGCAGCCCGGTCCCGTCGGCGTTGACGACGAAGAGCCCGGTCTTGAATCCTCCAGAGGCGGTCCGCCGGAACCCGGCGAAGGTCACGCGAGACTCGTTGGGGGACCAGTCCGCCCCGATCCGATCGAAGAAATCGAGATCGATGACCGAGAGCCCCCGAGAAGTTAGCTGGAGAGCCCCCATGCCGTCGGGCTCCGCCGAGAACAGGGGGTGGTGACGCGCGAACAGGACACGCGAGCCGTCGGAAGAGTAGCCGTAGCCGATATCGGAGCCCTTGGGAGGTTGGGCGGTGACCCGCACGAGGTCGCCCGCGTCGGGGGACCGCACCGTGTAGAGGCCCGCATCGGTGCGGTTCGCCATCCCCTCGCTGTGGCACAGGAGCCGGGCGCCGTCGGGCGACCAGGACAGGCAGAAGAGATCCAGTGGCAGGTTCGGGTTAAGAAGCGTGAAGTCGGACCCATCCGGGTTGGCAGTGGCGGGCTGAACGTCATCCTGGCCCCAAAGGTTGCAGAGCACCTTGCTGCCGTCCGGCGACCAGTTATTGCAGGTGGTACTGCCGGCGGGGCCGATCTGATGTTTGTCCGAGCCATCGGGATTGATCGTGAAGCCGTAGTTCGGAAAGACCTGGCCGAAGACGATCTTCCCGTTCGGGCCGGGGAGGATCGCCGAGGCTGGCGCCGCCCCGAGCGTGATGATCACTACCGCGAGGACAAGGGCTGGCAGCGCCCGAAATCCACCGGGACGCATCAAACAGGCCTCCGCATGCTCTTCTCCCTCTCCCTCAGGGTTTCCTTACCCCGCCCGGATCGTCGCACCAATGCGCGGCGAGAGCAATACCGAGTTCTGTCCCGCTCTTGAGCGCATACATAGGTCCTGCTGCTCCGGGCTGCGAGAGGAGCGGCTGCAATCGCTTTTGACGCGTGCTGCGCGTGAACGGCGGCGATGGAGTGCTCCTTTCGCGGACGCGCTCACGAAATAGCCGCTTTGGACCAAAAGCAGTAGCCCGGACAGACCGCTGCTTTGCATGGAAAGCGGCGGCCGTCGAGTGGCGCGATAAGAGGGCGGTCTGGTGGCGTGCGTTAGGAAGCGACCCGATGGTCCGCCCGCGTGGCAACGCGCACGCGGCCAGGCGGGTTCTATTGGTGTACGCCGTCACTCACGATCTCGGCGGCGCGCTCCTCGGGCGGGCCCGCCAAGCCTCCCTCGATGGGCAGGCTTGGCAGCAGCTTGTCTTGGACGAAGCGGTCGGATTGTTCCTTGGACTCCCACACGGCGGCGATCAGGATGCCCCCGTCGGTCGGCCCGGCGGCGTGGTAATTCTGTCCCTCGGGCAGACCTCCCGGAGGGTGCACCACCGCAATTGTCGCGTTGTACTGATCCTCGGTCCCACCCGGCCAGAAATGCGTCAGCAGGTACGCCATGAGATCGATCCTCTCGTTCTTAGATCAGGCAAGCCTAATCGGTTCGCCGCGAGCAGCTGCCACGTCGGGCACTTGGCTACCCCCGCGACATAGCCGCTTTGGACGAGAAGCGGCTACCGGCGTGAGAACGAAATGAGAACAGACCCAGGACGGATCGGGCCTGACCTGACCGGACTCGACCCCTGGAAGGAACGTCACCACCGGAGCATCGCCCTCCCCCGCACGCTCCAGCATCACACGTCTGCTAGCTACAGCAGCCTGTGGATAGTCCCCAGGCCGGGCTGCGGGAGTAGGCTCCGGCGACTAGGAGAGTCGCGCGAAACGGCTAGCGAAACTCGCTCGCGCTGCCCGGCTCTGCGGAGTAGGCTGTCTCTAGCTGGCCCTACGGCCAACAATTCTGGCCCCAGGATGGTGGTACGCCGATACGCGACTAACGCGACGAGGCACCCGACACTGAGGCGCACAGGATCGACTGTGGGGCCAGTCGCATTGCGGAGCGCGGAGGGGAGCAACGCCAGATAGTCGGCGCCTTGAAGACTTGCGGATAGGGGCGGCGCTTTCCGCTCCCAGACACCGACCCGAGCGAGATACTGCGTGGGCGATGTCGCAGGAGAACGTGGACGCGTTCAAGCGCGTGGTTGCGGCGGCCAATCGCCGAGACGTCGAGGCCGCGCTGGAGGACCTCGACCCCGAGATCGAGTGGTACCCAGCGGTTCAGATGTTGTTCGCAGGAGAAGCGACGGTGTATCGGGGGCACGTGGGCGTCCGCGAACTGCTCCGAGAGGTCTACGCGGCTTGGGCGGAGTTCCACTACGAGTCCTCGGAGATCCGGGACCTGGGTGATCGAATCGTCGGGATCGGCAGCTTCCGCGCACGTGGCAAGGAGAGTGCCGTCGAGGTGGAGTCGCCCCTGGGCTACCTCGTCGAGTTTGAGAACGGCAAGGCGATTCGAATGCGGAGCTACCTCGATCCCAAAGAGGCCCTCGAAGCCGCCGGGCTGCGGGAGTAGGCCCCTCCGCCGCGAGATACTGCGTGGACGATGTCGGAGGAGAACGCCAGGACCGTCCGCGACGCGGCCGCGGCCTTCAGCCATGGCGATCTCGATGCGGGGCTCGAGTATTTGACGGACGACATCGACTACCGGGCGGTCGAGGGCGCGCCCGATGACCACGGCCCGATCCAGGGCAAGGACGCTTTGCGCGATTACGTGCAGGACTGGCACGACACCTTCGACGACTTCAGGCAAGAGCCCGTCGAGCAGATCGACGCAGAAGACGACAAGGTCATCACCGTCTTCAAGGTCAGCGGACGCGCCAAGCTCAGCGGCGTCGAGACGGACCTGACATTCGCCGTCCTTTACACCTTCCGAGACGGGAAGATCGCGCGGGGTCGCGAGTACTGGACGCGCGACGAGGCCCTCAAAGCCGCCGGGCTGTCCGACTAGCGCTTTGGACGAAAAGCACTAGCCCGGCAAGACCGCTGCTTTGCATGGAAAGCGGCGCTCTTGCTCAGGTGCTCGCTCCTCGCGCGAAACAGGAGTGGGGGTGTGTCTGGGCAGGTACGGTCCACCAACAGATCAACGATCGGAAGGGGCAGCACCAATGCCCGAACGTGCCGACCATATGCCCGGCCTGATGACCGAGCGAAACGGATACATCCACGGCGTCCCCTGCGCCGTGGACACGATGCAGCCTGATCCCGATGGCGCGGTCGGCTTCTACGGCGAGCTCTTCGGCTGGGAGTTCGAAGACGTGATGCCGCCAGAATCACCACGCAGGTATTTCGTCGCCCGACTCCGCGGCTTGGACGTCGCCGCGGTCGGGTCGATCCCCGAGGGCGGGCCGCAGACGGCCATGTGGAACACATACTTCTGGGTCGATAGCGCGGACGAGACGGCCTCCAGGGTCCGCGATGCCGGCGGAGCCGTCGTGTCGGAGCCGGTCGACGTCCCGCCGGAAGCCGGCCGTACGGCGGCCTTCACCGATCCCGAGGGAGCGCCATTCCGCGTCTGGCAGGCAAAGGAGAACAAGGGCGCGCAGCTCGTCAACGAGCCAGGCTCGCTGAATCTGAACGGGCTCAATACCCGCGATGTGAAGGGTGCCAAGTCGTTCTACGGCTCGCTATTCGGCTGGCAGACGATCACCCTCAACGGCGGGCTCGAGATGTGGACGCTGCCCGGGTTCGGCGACTTTCTCGAGCGCGGCAACCCCGACCTCCGCACGGAGATGGCGGAGGCGGACGCGCCGCAGGGGTTCGAGGACGTCGTCGGCACGATCACGCCGATCGCGGACGACCAGCCCGACACGCCGCCGCATTGGAGCGCGATCTTTGCGACCGACGACGCCGACGCCACGGCCGCGAAGGCAAGCGAGCTCGGTGGAAACGTGATCGTCCCGCCCTTCGAGGCGCTCTGGGTCCGAATGACGGTCATCGCCGATCCGCAGGGCGCGACTTTCATCGCGAGCAAGTTCGTGCCGGAGAACAAGGACCTACGGAGCGAGGCCGCCGAGGCGGGCTAGGGCTTGGGCGCGGTGACGTCCGAGCCGCCGCCGGCGCGAAGCGCCGGTTTGCATGGAAAGCAGTACTCCGTCTAGCGATACTGCGTGGGCGATGTCGCAGGAGAATGTCGAGGTGGTCCGGGAGGCGGTCGAGGCGTTTAATCGCGGCGACCTCGACGCTGTCCTCGAGCGGATGCACCCCGAGATCGAGTGGCAGACGCCCGATTCCTTTCCCGATGCAGCGACGTATCGTGGCCGTGAAGAGGTCCGGGAGTTTTGGCAGACCTGGCGGAACACCTTTCGAGGCTTTCGGTTGCACCTGGAGGAGTGCGTGCCGGTAGGCGAAGACCACGTCCTTGCCACCTTCCGAGTTAGTGGAGAGGGAACCGGGAGCGGGGTCGGGGTGGAGTCCCCCGCGGTCTTTCAGCTCGGGGAGGTCCGCGCCCGGCAGGTGATTTGGGTTGGGATGTTTTTGACCGAGATTGATGCCCTCGAAGCCGCTGGGCTGCGGGAGTAGGCGATCTATCCGGACTAGACTGCGCACGGATGGCAGCCGTAATCGCGCTGCGCCCCGAAACTGAGCGGGGAGCGGAAATCCTTGACGAGCTCGAGGAGCAAACCGACATGCGGCCGACGGAGGTGATGGAAGACGGCACGCGCGGCTATTACCTCGACGCGGCTAATGCGGGCGTCGATGCCTTCGACCCGATGCTCGACAAGATCGATTCGGACTGGCGCGACTACATCACGACCGGGCGCAACAGGCCGCTTATCCCCTAGGAAATATTCCTTGGGAGTTAGGGCAGCCTAGGCTTACTGCGCGAACCGAGGTATCGAGGTGGAGGAGCTGCCCGCTCAGCGCGAATGGCGGGAGTGGCAGGCACGGCCGCCGCGGCCGCTGGCGGTACTACTTGCCTCCGGGGCCTGGAGGGAGTGCGCCGATGGATGCAGGGGAACGATGAGCAGTTCCGGGAGGTCAAGCTCGTTCTCGAGGAGTGGCGCGATGTCGGCGACCTCGTTGTAGTCCTCGGGCAAATCCGCCTTCGTGGGAGGGAGAGCGGCGTCCCGTTCGTTCAGCCCACCGGCTGGCTGTTCGAGTTCAAGGACGGCAAGCTTCTTCCCCGTCCTTGATTTCCTTGGCTCGCTGCCCGCCAACGCTATCGTGCACGTCTGCGTAGAGTCGGCGGATGGACGCAGGGCTCGCGATCGCGGTCCTCCTCGCCCTCGGCTTCGCGGTCACGAACGGTTTGCATGACGCCTCGAATGCGATCGCGACCCTTGTCGCCACCCGCGCGGCCACGCCGTTGCAGGCGATCCTCCTGGCGACGGTCTTCAACCTGCTGGGCCCGCTGCTGGTGGGCGCCGCCGTCGCCGACACGATCGGCGGCATGGTCACCGTGTCGCCCTCGGCCGCCGTCGAGGTGATCGGATCGGGACTTGCCGCGGCCACGGGTTGGAACCTGGCGACCTGGCGGCTGGGCCTGCCCTCGAGCTCCGGCCACGCGCTGGTCGGCGGGCTGGTCGGCGCCGCCGTGGTCGAGGGAGGCACACACGCCGTCAACTGGGGCGGGCTCGACGGCATCCACCCGGTAGGCGTCTTCGGGACGCTGATCGCGCTCGCGGTCTCACCGGTGCTCGGTGGCCTCGCGGCGCTGGTCGTGATCCGGAGCATCCGGCGCGTCGCCGTGCGGGCAACGCGACGCTGGCGCGGCCAGGTCCAGGGCGGGCAGTGGGTGACCTCTGCGGCACTCTCGTTCAGCCACGGCGCCAACGACGCGCAAAAGTCGGTCGGGGTGGTCGCGGCGCTGCTGCTCGCTGACGGGCGAATCGACTCGCTCTCCGCGCCCACCTGGGTGATCGTCGCCTGCTCAGCCGCACTGACCGCCGGCACTGCACTGGGCGGATGGCGGATCATTCGGACCGTGGGTCGGCGGATCTACCGCATCCATCCCCTCGAGGGGCTCTCGAGCCAGTCCTCGTCGGCGAGCGTCATCCTGGGCGCCTCGTTCCTGGGCGCGCCCGTGTCGACCAGCCAGGTGGTCGCCTCCTCGGTGGTCGGCATCGGCGCCGGCCGCCGGCGCCTGCGCCACGTCAACTGGGAGATAGTCCGGCAGATCGGACTCGCCTGGCTCATCACCCTGCCCGCTTCGGCGGCGCTCGCCGCCGCCGTGCTCAGCATCTGGCGGTTGCTGACATGAGCTCGCGGCGAGATCGGCGCTGGTTCCTGCCCGATACGCCCGACGTGGTGGGACTGCTTCGCGGGCAGACGGCGGTGACCCTCGAGGCGCTGGAGGCGCTGGCGACCTGGGCCGCCGGCGACGCGGCCGCGGCCCAGGCCGTTCGCGACGCCGAGCCCCGGGGCGACGCAGCCAAGCGCGAGGTGCTGAACGCGCTGCGCGAGGCCTTCATCCTCCAGCTGGAGCCCGAGGACGTATTCACCCTCTCCCGGGGGATCGACTGGATCCTCAACCACGCTCGCGACCTGATCGAGGAGGCCGAGGGGATGAGCGTCTCGCCCGACGCCGGAATCGCCGAGATGGTGAGCATGATGGTTGAAGCGACCCGCCAGATCGACGATGCGATCGGCCACCTCGGCCGGGACGACGACCAGGCCACCGCGGCCTCCGACTCCGCGATCAAGACCGCGCGGCAGCTGGATCACTGCTACTACCGCGAGACGGCAAAGCTGCTGGAGGTCGAGGAGATGCGCCAGCGCATCGGGCTCCGAGAGCTCTACCGCCGCTGCGACCGAATCAGCGAGGTCGTTATCGACGTCGCGGAGCGCATCGTCTATGCCGTCGTCAAGGAGAGCTGAGCTCGGCCATAAGAGCCGAGGGGGGTGGAACTAGTAGCTGGTCGCGGCGCCAAGCCCGCGATTTGGGCCCTCAGATGGGCCCCTCGCCTGAATTCGGCTGGGGGTCTCGCGCCTGGAGAGCGACCGCGCGGCCGATGCCGCGGGCGGTAGGCCAGGCTCTTCGAAGGGCTCCTGCTTCTCGCGCACAGGGGCCGCGAGGAGAAGGATTGCTGGCGTCGGACACAACACAAGCGGTCCAGCCTTTGTGACACCATCTTAGACGGAATGGCAGCCGAGGGCAGAAACCTTCTGGGTCTTGCGGAGGTTGCCGAGCTTCTTCGCACGACCCGCCGAAACGCGATTCGTATGACCGGACTCCCCGACTTCCCCGAGCCGGTCGCCCGTCTTCGAGCTACACGGGTCTGGAAGCGGGCCGACGTTGACCGGTGGGCGAAGCGACGTAAGCCTGACGGGAGGCGGAAGCGGTGAGCGAGCACGACCTCTCCGACGACCGCGGGCTGCGGGCGATGATGGCGGTCTAGTTCGTCGAGCGCGGCCCTGCCCCGGCGTCATTCACTTGAGCCGATTGTGGTGCCAGCTGCCTCTGCGGGCTTGTCGTGCGTCTCGGCGACCCGAAGCGGCGCGGGGATCAGCGCCGCGCCTCCGATGACGAGTCCGAACGCGATCATCCGACCGACGATCTCGACCGCCCCGGTTCCGATCGAGTCACGGAAGATCAGGACGCCGCCGACGATCGCGACGAGGTTGGCCGCCACCGAGGTGAGCGCGATGACTTCGACGCCCGGGCCGATCTGCAGGCCACGGGCCGAGGCATAGAAGGCGATCACCGAGGCGGCCAGCGCCGCGAACGTCCACGGGCTGATCAGCTCGAGCACCCCGCCTCCAACGGCGTGGGTGAGGAACTTGAGCGCGATGTCGGAGATGCCGAACAGGGCGCCGGCAGCTAGCGCCGAGGAGCAGGCCCTCCCTTGCCTGCGAGGACGCGGAGGCGGCCGGCGATCACGGCGAGCCCAGTGGCGAGCAGGAGCACGCCGCACTCGATGCTGATCAGTGCCGCCAGTGCGTAGCCCGGAGGCTCGCTGGGTTGCGCCCCTTGGGTAATCCCGATGACCGCGAGTCCCAGCGCCGTGATGACCAGGCCGGTCCACTGCCGCCGACCGAGGCGGAAGCCGAAGAACCGCTCGGCGAGCACGGCGAGGAAGACCAGCCCGGCCGAGAGGACGGCCTGCACGACCGACAGCGGCGCGAGCGCAAGGGCGCCGACGTGAAGCGCCCAGGCTCCGACCGCCACCAGCCAGCCCACCGCGAACCACTTGGAGCGAAAGAGCTCGGCGGCGCTTCGCAGCGGGTGCCGAACGCGCACAGGCGGCGCCGCGACCGCGCCGCGCTGCTTGAGCAGAAAGGAGACGCTCGTCGCGAGCGCGCAGGCCAGGGCGAGCGCGAGTCCGATGATCATGCCGGAGACCGTCTTCTAGAGACACGAAGGGTGTCGCACGGACGCCACGGCCTCTTGCTCATCTGTGCCGAGCTGACGCCGCCGACATCCTGAGCAAGAAGGCTCGAACACCGTTCACGAAGTAGACCCTTGCATCTCCCGGGCCGGAAGTCTCGCCGCAGCCGCTGCTTCTCCTTCGGACACCATGCGGCAGACCCATTCTCTCCGCATTGGCAATCGACCTGCCGCTCTGTAGCGTCGTCTCGATGGGCTCGCTCGATCCGCTAAACGGAAGCGGCAGTGCGGATCCGGGTAACGAACCGATCGGCCCGTCGCCGCGGCCACGCGGCGCGAGTCGACTGGCCGAACTGAATGCCCGCCTCCGCGACTTCGGTCGCCGCCGACGTGCGCTGATCGCAGTGGTGGGGTCGCTGGCGACCGCGGCGGTCCTCGCGTTCGTGCTAGCCGGGCGGCGCGACGAGTTCGCGGCGGCGATCTCCGACGCCCCGGCGTGGGTGCTCGCCGTCACCGTGCTGTTGCAGATCGTCGGGCTGCTCGGGCGCAGTGAGGCGTGGCATCTGACCATCCGGGCAGCCGGAGGGACAGTCGACCGCCGCGTCCTCTATAGCGCGTTCAGCATGCAGGTCCTAGGCAGCGTGCTCAACACACAACTGGGAGTCGCCGCGCGCATCGCCGCGCTGCGGCGCTCGTCCCCGGCCGTCAGTCCGCAGGTGCCGACCCTGATCGCCGTCGAGTTTCCGATCCTCGCCGTCGAGGCGATGCTGGCCGCGCTGGCGTCGTTCACCCTGGTCGAGCCACTCGGCCTAGCGTGGTGGGTACCGCTCATCGGCCTTGCCCTGATCGGGACGGCCAGCGCCGGCTTGCGGCAGCTCGCCCTCCGGAAGGGCCGCGCGGTGTGGAGGGGCCTCGCGGTGCTCCGCAGCCTAGCCGGCGGAACCCGCGTCATCGCCTTCGTGCTGGTGGCCGTGTTCGCGCAGATCTTCCGCAACTGGCTGCTGCTGCATGCGGTCGGCATCGATGCCTCGTTCTTCGACGCCATCGCCGTGCTGATCGCGGTCGTGACGCTCGGTCAGCTTCCGGTCGGCCCCGGAGGCGGCGCCGCGGCCGCGGTGCTCATCCTCGGCAGCGACGGGGTGGCGGCGGCGGCGGCGGCCGGGGTTCTGATGACCGTGACGGCCACGGTCGGCGGACTGTGCTTCGCGGGATGGGCCGGCGCCGACCGGCTCTGGTCCGTCAGTCGCCGGGAAGTGTTGCGGCGTGCTCGTGCCCGAGCCCAGCATTCGCGCTGAAGTAGCCGCTTTGGATGAGAAGCGCCGCTTTGCATGGAAAGCAGCACTCCGCCGAGAGATACTGCGTGGGGGATGTCGGAGGAGAACGTGGGCCGGTCGGGCTGCGGCAACAGGCTCAGGCGACTGGGCTGCAAGAGGGCTAGTCCCGCGCCGCGATAGCTCCTAACGCGCGTGACAACGGCCCGGAGAAACGCCCGCTAGCTAGTCGCCGCCGAAGACTTGCGGATAGCCGGCGGCGACCTCTAGGGCTCCCGGGTGGTCGAACTTCTTGGCGACCTCCTCCCGCTTGATGTCGTCCGATTCAAAGGCGTAAGGCAAACCCGCTATCGATCCTTGACAACGAGTCCGGCCGGGTGTGGGATATGCCAGACAGCGGCCCGCCCAGAGGAGGAGCGATGGCCGAGACGCACGTGGAGCCGGCCGCCACCGAGGTGGACCCGAGCTTCCTCGACAAGTTCAGAGAGCGCTTCGGAGCGGCCTGGAACTCGCACCAGCCCGAGCGCCTGCTGGAGCTGATGACCGAGGACATCGTGTATGACGATTCCGCCTGGCCGCGGACGATGCGCGGCCACGGTGACGTGCGCGAGTTCCTGGAGTTCCTCTGGCGCGCACTGCCGGACCTCGAGTTCCAGGACCTCGAGGGACCGTTTTTCTCTAAGGAGGCCCCCACGGTTGCCTTCTACTGGAAGGGCACGGGTACCTTCACCGGGCCGCTGGACCCACCGGGCTTCGCCCCCACCGGCGCACGGATCGCGTTCGAAGGGTTCGACCTCCTCGAGTTCCGAGACGACCGCGTGTGCCGCTTGCGGATCGTGTTCGACATGATGGATGTCAGCCGCCAGATCGGCGTCCTCCCGAATCCAGGCTCGCGGGTGGAGGAGGCCGGGGCGGCCGCCCAGCGGCTAAGCGTGCGCGTGAGAGACCGCCTCCGCCGCTGAGCGCGCTGAGCTGCCGGACGGCGTTCTTTGAACATGCGGTCTGGCTCTCGCAACCCTCCCCCGCCGCGAGATACTGCGTGGGCGATGTCGGAGGAGAACGTGCGCTCGGTCCGCGAGAGCTATGCGACTCCGGGCGCGCTGTTTGCCACCTGGGCTGGACGAATGGCACCGGACGTCGAGTTCGACTTCACGGCTGTGTATCCGGACAAGCCGGTGATGAATGGCATCGAGGAGCTGAGGCGGTTTCGCGAGCAGGGGCCTTGGGAGGAGCTGCGGTTCGAGCCCGAGCGCTTCTTCGACGTCGATGAGGAGCACGTCCTGGTCTTCGTCAGGGTGAATGCCACGGGCAAGGGGAGTGGCGTTCCCGTCGACCTCCGAAACGCTCACGAATTCACGATCCGCGACGGCATGTTGGTTCGGTTCAAGGTCTATCGCGACCGAGATGAAGCTCTCGAAGCTGCCGGGCTGACGGAGTAGCGGCTCGTTGTCGCTTTGGACGAAAAGCGGCTATTCCGCTTTGCATGGAAAGCAGCGGTTTAAGGTCACGGCCGAGTCCCAGAGAGGGATCGTGGGTACCGTCGAGCGCATGACGATCCAACGCATGGATCACGTGGGCATCGTGGTCGACGACCTCGCCGCCGCGACGGCGTTCTTCGTCGAGCTCGGACTCAAGCTGCAGGGCGAGGGATCGGTCGAGGGCGGTTGGGTGGACCGCGTGGTGGGTCTCGAGGGCGTCCGCTCGGAGATCGCGATGTTGGAGACCCCTGATGGCCACGGACGGCTCGAGCTGTCGAAGTTTCACGCCCCGCCGGGCCGGGGCGGCGACCGGTACGCGCCGGCGAACACTCCGGGCATCCGCCATGTCACATTCGCGGTCGACGATATCGACGCCGCCGTCGCCAGCGTGCGAGCTCGCGGCGGGGAGCTCGTTGGCGAGGTGGAGAACTACCAAGACATCTATCGGCTCTGCTATGTCCGCGGCCCGGAGGGGATCATCGTCGAGCTGGCGGAGCGGATCGGCTGAGGCTCCGGCCGGCTCGCAGACCGGGAAGGTCAAGCTGAACGGCTGAGCGACCCGGAAGCAATCGGCGGGTCACTGCCGCTTTGGACGAGAAGCAGCGCTTTGCATGGGAAGCGGCTACTCGAAGTCCTGCCTCGGTGTAGTCGACGTTCAGCGGCCCGGCATCGGCAAGCTGGAGCGGACCGAACGACGTCGTTTACGTTCCGGTGGCGCTCGTCATGTCGCTTCCGTCGCTTCCGTCGCACCCAGCGGTCGGAACGCCGCCCGGATCTCTTCGGAGAAGAGCTCCGGCTGCTCCCAGGCGGCGAAGTGGCCGCCCCTGTCGACCTCGTTGAAGTAGATGAGGTTGGGGTAGGCCTGCTCGGCCCAGCGCCGCGGCGCCTGATACTGCTCGCCCGGAAAGACGCTCACCGCCACCGGGATGGAGACACCCTTGACGTTGAAAAAGCCGCCCTTGTACTCCCAGTAGAGACGAGACGCCGAGACCCCCGTATTCGTCAGCCAATAGAGGGTGACGTTGTCGAGGACCTCGTCTCGCGTCAGTTCGCCCGTGGCGCTCGTGGCCCGGTCCAGAGCAGAGACCACCGCCGCGGCCGGCTGGCCGCCGGCATCGTTGTGGTCGAGAAGCCAGGCGGCCAGGCCGATGGGTGAATCCGCGATGCCGTACAGGGTCTGCGGGCGTGCCGCCATCATGTGGGCGTACTCGACCTGCTTGTAGGTTCTGTCCAGCTGCTCACAGGCGCGTCGTTCCTCGGCTGAGAGACCGGATGGCGGCGGGTCGCCGGCCTGGACAGCCTTGTCGACGTCCGCTGGAACGGTGGCGGGCATGTTGGTGTGTATGGCGAGCAATCCCTCGGGTGCCTGCAAGCCCATCTGGTCGACGACGAATGCACCCCAGTCGCCGCCCTGGGCGACGTAGCGGTCGTAGCCGAGTCGCTTCATCAGCTCCGCCCAGGCTCGGCCCATGCGCTCAGGTCCCCAGCCGGTGCTCGTCGGCTTGCCGGAGAACCCGTAGCCGGGCATGGACGGGATGACGACGTCGAACGCGTCCTCGGCGCGGCCGCCGTGGGCCGTGGGATCGGTGAGCCGATCGATGATCTTCAGCTGCTCGATGATCGAGCCGGGCCATCCATGGTTGATGACGAGCGGCAACGCGTTGTCGTGCTGCGAGCGAACGTGGATGAAGTGGATGTCGAGCCCGTCGATCTCGGTGATGAAGTGCGGCAGCTCCTGCAGCTTCGCCTCGCAGGTGCGCCACTCGTAATCCGTCGCCCAGTAGCGCGCCAGCTCCTGCATCGTCTCGAGCTGCACGCCCTGGGACGAATCGCCGACGGTCTCTCGTTCGGGCCACTGCGTCGCCTCGATGCGTCGACGCAGGTCGTCCAGGCCCTCGTCCGGAATGTGCACGTCGAAGGGACGGATCTCGATGGCGGCTCCGGTGCTACTCATGAGGACCTCCGTTGTCGGCGGGGCGGCGTTCGACTCACGCCCTCTCTGGTTAGCGATCCTACGCCGCCCGCGCCCGGGTCAAGACCGAGAAAACCGCCCTTCTCCATGCGAAGCGAAATAGTCGCTTTGGACGAAAAGCGGCGCTTTGCAAGGAAAGCAGCACTCGTAGCGAGATACTGCGTGGGCGATGTCGGAGGAGAACGTCGAGTCACCCAGGCCGTTGAGTACTGAGTACCACGCACCGGGGTCTGTGGCCTAGGGCTGCCTCCCTCTGCTTTGTAAATAGGGGTCGGCGTGTGCCGCTTGCCCAGGGGAAGGGGAGGACAAGATGGGTAAGCGATTCGCGATTGTGATCTGCGTGGCGGCGGTTGGCGTGATGGCGCTCGGGGCGCAGACCGGGGCGCAGACTCCAGCCCCAACTCCACCGCCGCCTACCTGCAACGGCCTCGCGGCGACGATCGTGGGTGAGGAGGGCAGGGACTCGCCCACCGGCACGCGGGGTCGGGATGTGATCGTCGACCTCGGGGGGGGCGACACCCTCCAGGGTCAAGGCGGCAACGACGTGATCTGCGGCGGCCCCGGCGGGGACAGGCTCATAGGCGGCCCGGGCAAGGACACCCTGCTCGGCGAGGCGGGCAAGGACGTGCTCGAGGGTGGCAAGGGCAAGGACCTCTGCGTGGGCGGCCCGGGCAAGGACATCGACCGCCTGGTGAAGCGCAGCCCGTCGAGGTCCATCCCGATCCCCTCGAAGTGCGAAGTCGAGAAGTCGATTTGAGCTAGCGCCGCCCTCGAAGCCGCCGGGCTGCGGGAGTAGGCGATGTCGGAGGAGAACGTGGAGATCATCCGCCGGGCTTGGGAGCAATGGCAGCGCGGCGGCGAAACGCCCGACGCGATTCCAGTCGAGCTCTATGCCGACGATGTCGAGTGGGACATCTCCGGCTACCCCACGGTCGATCTGCCCAGTCGCGGCAGCGGGCGGGACAAGCTCCTTGACCTCTTCGGGACGTACTTCAGCGGCTGGACGAGCTATCAGGGAGAGGTCACGGAGTTCATTGACGCCGGTGAGAACGTCGTCGGTGTCCTTCACGAAAAGACGCGGATCGGCGATAGCGGCGATTTCGTTGAGCGCGACCTCTTCCTGGTCTGGACGCTTCGTGACGGCCTGGTTGTGAAGTACCGCGCCTTCGAAACTCGGGAGCAGGCCCTGCAAGCCGCCGGGCTGCGGGAGTAGCCGCTTTGGACGAGAAGCAGCACTAAAGCCGTCTGCTACTCGTCAGCACCTAGACTCCCGCTGGATCGTCACGCCACGGTAATGAAGGGAGCACTGATGGCAAGCCTCGAGGAGCTACTTCAGATCGACGGGGTCGCGGCTGCCGGTGAGTTCGCCAAGGACGGATCGTTGATCGACTACAAGTCGAACATGGATATGTCCCCGGAGTTGGCGGCGGGAGCGGCGCAGTTTTGTGGGACGGTGTCGATGCTGTTTGACACGCTGAGCGGTTCCTTCTCACAGATGAGCGGGATGAACTGGACGCCGCAGCAAGGCTGGGCCTACTCGGGCGGCGATTGGACGGTTGCCGTCGGCGAAGGCGGGCGTAAGGGTGTCTTCATCGAGACCGCGAAGGCGGACTTCAACAACCTCTTTCGAGTTCTGGTCAGCGAAAGCTGAGTCGATGACGGGTGGGTTTTCCTACCCACTCGCCAGAGCCCGCCACTCGAGGCCCAAGGAGGGACCGCCGCACCGACGACGGACCAGCTCGCCAAGCGTGTCGAGGGGCGACCCCGAGTAGGTTGAGTCGACAAGGTCGTTTTGACGGAAGGAAAGCGCTATGACCGAGATCGTGTTTGCCATTCCCGTCGTGCGTGGGAAGGAGGATGTTCGTCGGCAAGTGAGGGCAGAGCTGGCGGGCGCTCGCCGGGATCAATACGAGGCCGCGCTGAGAGACGCCGGAATCACGCGCGTAGCCGTCTGGCATCAGCAGACGCCGGATGGCGGCACCCTCGCCATCGTTTACGTCGAGGCATCCGATCCTGATGCCTACCAGCGCTTTACCTCGTCTGATGCGGACATCAGTCGGTGGTTCGTGGAGCGGATGCAGGAAGCATATGGACGTGATGTCACGCTGCCGCCTCTTCCGGTCGAGCTGGTTCACGACGTCCGCGTCTAACGGCCGAGCGTGTCCGGCCGTTGATCGTCGCTTCCCACCCGTGGCCCGATCAGCGCACGGAACAGCCACATCCCGCGCAAGGCGAATCGCCGCTTTGGACGAAAAGCAGCACCCTGAATTCGTGCGTCTCCGAAAGATCGGATAGGCGGCCCGATTCGTTTCTCGCTACCACCGCCCGAGGATTCGCGAGGTAGTCGGCATCCGGTCTGAGAGCGCGCCTGCTTTCGCTTTCCACGCGAACCGAGCACTGAGAGCCGGCGTCCTCCCTGTAGCACGCAGCGGCCGGTTGCTCTGCCAAGTGCGCCTCGGGAATGCGACCGTCTTCGGAGTCAATTCACAGCCCGCTCCGTTGGAGTCGCGCTCGCTAGGATCCGCGCGCCTTCGACCGATCTCCGAGGGATGAGGAGGGCCACGGATGACCAAGGTGCAGGGTCGGACTGCGTGAAGCGACTGGTCATCGTTTTCGGTCTGCTTTGCTCCCTCGCGGCGTCCTCTTGCGGAGATGGAGACGAGCCATCGAAGGCAGACTTCATCGCGCAAGCCGACGCGATCTGTAAGCGGCTCAACGCTCGATACAGCGTGCTGGTCGACGAGATCAACCGGAACGTCGACCTGCCGGCGACGCCCACGAATGATGAGGCTCTCGGCGCGCTCGAGGAGCAGTCGGCCGAGGTCATCGGTGAGGAGGTTCGACAGCTCGGGACGCTTACTCCGCCCGACGGTGACGAGGCCACGATCCACAGGTTGCTGGACGCCCTCTCGGAGTTTCAGGACTTGACGGTCGAGGTTGCTCACGCAGATTCCGCAAGCGACTTTCGGACCAGTAACACGCTCCAGGATCACGCTGACGACGTCCAGCGTCGCACCCAAGGCATCGGTGCCGGCTATGGATTCAAGGAATGTCCCTATGCGCCGTCGGTGGCGATCCGGTCCGCGACGTCAAGCTAGGCGCCGGCACCGACGCTGCGGCGGGCGCGGCCGTTGGGCAGGACGGAGCCGCAGCACGGCAGCTGCGCTCGCCGAGCTCGCCGGTCACGGTCAGCTCGAATTCCTCCTGAGCTGCCCAGGTCGCCGCGATGTGCGGCGTGATCGAGCGCTCGCGCCGCCACGGCTCGCCGCTCGCCGACCAGCTTCGCGAGCAGGCCACCGCACTCCGCGGCGTCCGGCGCCGCCGGATCGAGGAGCAGGCGGCACGGGCCGCGCCGAAGATCCAGCTCGCGGTGGCGCTTCTCCTCGTTCCCTCGTTCCTGCTGATGATCGCGGCCGGGCTGCTCGCGAACATCGACCGCTTCAGGGCTGGGTTCTAGGCCTCGAATCCAGCGGATTTCCAGTGTCCCTCAAGCCGCGTGAGCGACGCTCGGCGGGCCAATCCGCCACGCAGGAGGGGACCGCATGTCAAACACAACCACCCTGGTACCGCCGCTCGACGTGCAAACGCCGCGGGGGGACGTCGTCCCGCCGGCCATCGAGGTGGCCGGACTGCAGGCGGACAACGATCTGCCCACCTCTCGGCCGTCGAGCCCGGTCGTTCTTCGACGTGCAATCGCCGACGCGCAGGATTTCGATCAGCTGAGGGAGGCGGCACGCGGTCTGCACACCACCGCCGTGTCGCTGCACGACGCCCAGGCGGGACCCGCCCGGGCGAGCGCGGTCATCTCGAACCTCGCCGACTCGCTCACCCGGCGCTCGATCGAGCTGTCGATCTCTGCACTCGGCCCGCCCCCGTGCCCCTTCAGCTGGGTCGCGCTCGGCAGCCACGGGCGACGGGAGGCGGTGCCCGGCTCCGATGTCGACTCCGCCCTGGCCTGGGACAGCGACGAAGGGGACGGCGATGCGAAGAGCTACATGCTCTCGCTCGGCTCGCGGGTCTGCGAGGCACTGGCCCGCTGCGGCATTGCCGCCGACAAGCGCGGGGCGAGCGCGGGCGGGGATCTGTTCGTGCGGCCGACGAGCGAGTGGCGGCGGCTGATTCGCGAGTCCATCAGCGATCCCGAGAAGGACAAGGGGTTGATCGTGATCTCGCTGTTCCTCGACGGTCGCGTCCTCCATCATGGCGGGGGCGCCTCCGCCCTTCGCGATGAGTTCGAGGCAGCTGCCGGAAGGCGCGGGCTGCTTCGCCTGATGCTCAGGCTGGCCCTGGCCAACAAGCCCGCCGTGGGCCGGCTGCGCGACTTCGTCCTCGAGCGCTCGGACGAGCATCGCGGCCGGCTCGATATCAAGCACGGCGGCCTGCTCCCGGTCACGTCGATCGCCCGTTACGCGGGCCTGGCGGCCGGTGCGATCGCCGCCGGCTCGTCGCCGGAGCGGCTGAGCGCCGCCGATGCCGCGGGCACGCTTGACGGCGACTCCGCCCGCTCGCTGAGCGAGGCGTTCGAGCTATTCCAGGGCGTGCGCCTCGAGCACCAGGTCGATCAGCTCGAGTGCGGTGTCGAGCCGGACGATTACGTAGACCCCAAGGCCCTGGAGCCCGCGAGACGCCGCCGACTGCGCGATGCCCTGAGGGAGGTGCGGGCTGTCCAGAACAAGCTCGCGCGCGGGCTGGTCGGCGGACGGGCGTTCGCCTGATGGCCCTCCTGGAACGTCGGTCCGAAGTCGTGGAGGGCTACCTGCGGACGGCGCCGCCTGCTTCTTCCCTTCCGTGGCGCCAGGCGTCGTTTGCGGTCCTCGGCCTCGAGGCCACCGGTCCGGACCCGCGCCGTGATCAGCTCCTATCCGTCGCCTGCGTGCCGGTGGAACGGGGGAAGGCGATCATGGCGAAGGCCTTCGAGGCGACGATCCGCCCGGGAGGGGTGGCGCTCGAGGCGATCGTCGAGGCGCTGACGGGCCGGCTCCTCGTCGCCCACCGCGCATCGCGCCACACGGGCCTCCTCTCCGCGGTCTTCGAGGGGGCAGGGCTGCGGCTGTGCGGCCAAGCGCTCGATACCGCCGTGCTGGCCGCCTGGGTGCCGCCGCGCGCGCCCGCGGGAGGTGATCGATCCTGTTCGCCCACGGACAGCCCGCCGGGGCTCTCGGAAGCGGCGTCGGCCATGGGGCTCCCTGTTCACCGCCCGGACGAGGCGGGCGGGGAGGCCCTCACGACCGCTCAATTGTTCATGGCACTGGCGAGCAAGCTCGACCGTGTACACGCCCAGTCCGTCGGCTCACTGGCCCGGCTATGCTCAAAAAACGGGGATTGCAACGGGGGGGCCTCTCGGTAAGGCTTCCCGTGGAGGAGGAACACCATCGATCGCCTCGATAGGAGCGTAGGGGCCGACCTCGCCGGCTACCGGCTCGAGCAGCTGCTCGGGCGCGGGGGGATGGGCGAGGTCTTCCTGGTGCGGGATGTTCGCCTCGGTCGCCCGGTCGCCCTCAAGGTGCTCGCCGCGAACGTCGCAGAGGACGAGAGATTCAGGGATCGGCTACTTCGCGAGTCACGGCTCGCCGCCAGTCTCGACCACCCGAATGTGATCCCGATCTACGAGGCGGGAGAGGAGGACGATCGGCTCTTCATCGCCATGCGCTATGTGCCGGGCGGGGACCTGAAGGCGCTCCTTCGGCGCGAGGGAGCCCTGGATCCCGCACGTGCGGTGGCCATCTTCGAGCAGATCGCGGACGCGCTCGACGCCGCCCACCGCCATGGGCTCGTCCATCGAGACGTGAAGCCGAGCAATGTCCTGCTCGATCGTGACGGGGGGCGCGAGCACTGCTACCTGGCGGACTTCGGCCTCACCCAGAGCGCGTCCGAAGGCGGCCCAGCCGACGGCCAATTGATGGGGACCGTCGACTACGTCTCGCCGGAGCAGATTCGGGGCGACGCGATCGACGGTCGGGCCGACCAGTACGGCCTCGCCTGCCTGATGTTCGAGTGTCTTACGGGCGAGGGTCCCTTCCGGCGTCCCTCCGAGGTCGCCACCCTCTTCGCCCACCTCGAAGAGGATCCGCCGTCCGCGTCGGCGCGCCACTCGCCGCTTCCGGCCGCGATCGACCCGGTCTTGGCGCGGGCGTTGGCGAAGGAGCCAGACGAGCGTCAATCGAGCTGCGCAGAGCTCGTAGCCGACGCGAGCGCGGCGCTCGGACTCGACGCGGTGAGGCCGCGCCGGCTGCGGCTTGCGGTCGCCACGGCCGCAGTCGTGCTCGTCTTGGCGGCCGCGCTGGCGGCGATCCTGGCCACCCGTGAGGGAACGCCGACGCCGCCGACTGGTTCCTTGATCGGGATCGATCCGGAGAGTGGCGACACGACCGCCTACCGCGTCTCGGCGCATCCAGGTGCGATCACGACGGGCGCCGGTCGAGTGTGGCTGGGTGACTACCGCGATGGTGCGCTCTGGACATTGGAGCCGAGCACGGGCGAGCTGAAGCGCGTCACCTCGCTTGGCGCGCCGCGTGATCTCACGGCGCTCGGCGGCAAGATCTACGTCGTCGGGGACAGCTCTGAGGTCTTCGCGCAAGTCTTCACCGGCACGGTTGCCCGGTACGACGCAGTCACCGGCGTGCGGGAGCGCAAGCTGGATCTATACAGCTGCACCGTCGCCGGAGGAGAGGGTGTCCTCTGGTCGATGGGGATCTTTGGTGACAAGAGGCTGAGCACTGACCCCGGAGAGCTTCGGATCCTCGGCAACGTCACGCTCCCCTACCGAGAACCGGTCTCGGTTGAGACGACTCGTATCAACCAGCGCGACCTTGCCGTGGGCTACGGGTCGGTGTGGACGCTGGGCGACGGGATCGACCGGCGGATGTGGCGGCTCGATCGCCAGACCGGCCGCATCCTCGCCACCATCGAGCTCCCCTTCATTCCGCGAACGGTCGCGGCGGGCGAGGGAGGCGTCTGGGTCACGGCACCACTCGACGACCGCGTATTACGGATCGATCCAGAGACCAACGCCATCACGGCGACGATCACCACAGGCCGCGGCACGAGCGGCGTCGCCGCGGGAGCCGGTTCGGTGTGGGTGACGAGCACGATCGACGGCACGGTGTCACGCATCGACCCGGGCAGCGCCGAGGTCGTCGACCAGATCGAGGTAGGAGGGCGGCCACGCGAGGTCACGGTTGGCGCGGGCGGCGTGTGGGTGACCGCCGATGAGAGCTGATCTCTCCCGGGTCGCTGGTTTGCTGGCTGTCGCGTCGCTCGCTGTGGGCGCAGCGGGCTGCTCGGGCGGCGAGCGGCCAATGCGGATCGGCCTGCTCACGGACTGTCGCGGGCTCTTCTCCGGCTACGAGGACGGGATGCTCGCCGGCGCCGAGCTGCCGCTGCTCCGGCGCGGTGCCCGCCTCACGGACGGGAAGCCGTCCGGAGGCGTCTCCGAGGCCCGGGCTGCCGGCCGCGACCTCGAGCTGATCAGGGGGTGCACCGAACAAAGCGAGCACACGATCCTCGTCGAAGAGGCGCGTCGGCTCGTCGAGGTCGAGGGCGTCGACGCCGTCGTCGGCGGTGGCGGCGAGTCGGACTCGCTCGTGTTCCGCGAGCTCGCCCGCAAGTACCCGGAGGTGATCTTCATACCGGCCTGGTCGGGTGCCCAGGGGCTCACCCTGCGGCACCCCGCCGCGAACGTCTATCGCTTCGACACCGACGAAGCTCAGGACGTGGCGGGGCTTGGGAGCTATGCCTACCGCGAACTGGGATGGCGCCGCGCCGCAGTCGTCGCCGACGCGACGCCCGTCGGGTGGCACGAGGAAGCAGCCTTCGTCGCGGAGTTCTGCGCCCTCGGCGGGGACGTGACGGCGCGCTTCACGGCGCCGATCGACCTCGGCGACCCGAAGGTCGCCCACGCTCTCCGGGACGCCGACGGCGTCGCCGCGCTTATGTGGGGGGGTGCCTTCGTGCCTCCCGAGCTTCTGCCCGCGCTCACCCGCATGGTCGGCTCGCCTCAGACCCGGATGGTCGTCGGCACATATGTGCTCGAGGACTCCAATACCCTCGTGCCCATCGCCGGCCCACCCGCCGGGGTGGTCGGCGCGTCGTCCATCCCGCCGGCAAACGCAACACCTGCGATGCGCGCTCACCGGAGAGCGTTCTCGAAGGCGTTTCCCGGGCTGCCGCCCTCGGATGCGGAAACACCGATCGTGCTGGCCTTCAACGACGCCATGGAGGGCCTGCTGCGCGGGCTCGAGGCCTCGGATGGCGACCTGTCGGATGGTCGTCAACGGCTGCGCGAGGAGCTCGCGCGAGTGAGATTCGACCTTCCCTCGGGCCCTGTGCACCTCGACCGGAACCGCCAGGCAGTCCGCAACACCTACCTGAAGCGAATCGATCGCGGGGGCGGCCGGCGGGCGTTCCAGCCCGTCAGGGTCGTCCCAGGAGGTCGAGCAGACATTCGGGGGTCTCCTCTCCGATGCCCCCTCCCCCGGCCCCGGCAGCCAGCCGTGCCGAAAGGCGACTCCGCCTCCCTGGGTGCGCTAGCCGCTCGGCCCAACGGTCCAGGTGAAACGGGTCTCGCTCGAGCGCGGGCCCAGACCTCCGGGACGGAGCCCTCCCCGGACGATCAGCGTCGGGTGGTGCGACGAAGCGGCGACCGCGGCGCGAGCGTGCCCTATCCCGTCGCGTCGCCAGCGGTCGGTCAGCCCGACGATGACGAGTGCCGCGTCTTGCGTGGCCGCCACGAGCGCCTCTGCCGTCGGCTCAACGAGAAGCGGCTCCGCATGCACGCCAAACGCCCTTTGGACGGCGAGGGACGCGCCGGCGAGGAGGCGGCTGGCGTCGCCGCCCTCGGCGCCGGAGGAGGCGCCGGCCAGTACGAGCGGCAACTCGGTCCCTAGCGCGAACCAGGCGCCGAGCTCGACCGCTGACCAGTCATGCTCTGCTCCGGTGAAGGGGACGACGACCGCGTCGCCACCGGGCGCCCCGTCGACGAGCACGGAGACGTCGCATGGCGCATCCTCCAGGAGCGTCAGCAGCCGGCCGTCCTCGAGCAGTCGGTCGGGTGCGTCCACGAGCACAAGCTCTGCCTCCTGCTCGGCAGCAAGCCGCGACAGATCTTTGCCGGGCGTGACGGACGTGAACGCAGCGGCACGGACGTCCACGTTGCGAGCGGTCAATTCCTCCCGACGCGTTCGCAGGTAGGTCGACGCAGCCGCGAGCTCACTAGCACTGGCGACGGTGGACGCGAGGACGATCTCACGCGGGCCCGCGATCCGGGCGAGCGGCTCGGCGAGACGGAGGAGCGTCGCCGCACCCTCGAGCTCCAGCGCAGCGACGAGTATGATGCGCGCCCCCGACACGCTCGCGCGTCGAGGCGGAGGCTCGAGATCGAGCGCCGGATCGTGCTGAAGGATCGCATGCTCGAGCTCCTGAAGCTGTGCTCCCGGCTCGATACCGAGCTGATCGACAAGGGTTGCACGAGCCACTCGATAGGCGGCGAGTGCCTCGGCCTGGCGGCCACAGCGGTAGAGAGCCAGCATCTGCAGCGCACGCGGTCGCTCGCGGAGCGGGTACTCGGTCGCGAGCGCCTCGAGCTCACCCACGAGCTCGCTGTGACGTCCGCACGCAAGATCAGCGAGGATTCGCTGCTCAAGCGCCACGAGCCGGAGCTCGTCGAGTCGGGCGGCTGCCTGCCTCAACACTCCTTCGTCGGCGACGTCGGCCAGGGCCGGCCCGCGCCAGAGCGCAAGCGATTCCTGCAGCAGCACCGCCGCGTCCTCGGCCCGCCCTCGCTCGAGGAGCTCGGTACCGTCGGACACGAGTCTCTCGAAGCGATGGAGATCGAGCGAGTCGTGATCCATTCGCAGCAGGTACCCCGGCTCGCGCGTCTCGATAGTCTCGCGGCCGAGTTCCTTGCGGAGCTGTGAGACGTATCCCTGGACCACGTTTGCTGCGGTGTCGGGCGGGTCTTCCGCCCACACCTCGTCGATGAGCCGCGAGCTCGAGACCACCTGACCGGACTGGAGTAGTAGGACAGCGAGCACGGCGCGAGGTCGCGAGCCGCCGAGCTTGACAGGCGCCCCGTCAGCGAGCGCCTCGAGCGGGCCGAGGACCCGGAATTCCATGCTCACAGCGGCGACCGTAACAGCCGCTCCGCGCCATCAATGCGCAGCTCTCCCAATCGCGTGAATGCGGAACGCTGAACCGCGAAAACCGCAGCCTCCGCGAACAGCTGCTTTTAGCCTGGAACATGGCGGGAGCGGAACCTCACTGGCATGACCTCGCTTCTGATGAGCGCGCTGATGTTGCGTTGCTCCAAGAAGCCGTGCCACCCGGCGGGGCTTGGACGCATTCGTGGGGACGGGCTGAGCGTGGCGAACCGGAGACACACCAAGGGCCCTCTTTCAAGGGCCCAAGGGCTGGCAGGGCTAGTTAGCCCTCATGAGACCGTCATCGCCGCGCTCGTCTGCGCAGCGCTCCCTGCTCGGTTCGTTGCGGTCACCCGGCAGGTGTAGCTGCCGGGAGCGGTCGCCGTGTATTGGGGCGCGTTGGCCCCGCCGATGTCGGCGCCGTTGAGCCTCCACTGGTAGGCGAAGCTCTGTGGCGCGCGGTAGAGGAAGGCGCTGGACAGGTCCGGAGCCCAGCTGCCCCGCGAGCAGCTGAGCCGCTGGCCGGCGGGGCCGGAGTGGCCGCCGCCAAATTGCCACCCTCCCGCTCCTCCTCCCGGGCCCCCTCCCGGCCCCCCTCCCATTCCTCCCGAGAACTCGTCGGGCAGAACGAGTGCCCATGAGATCACCGGCGGCCCGGTTCCGACCGGGGCCCGGAGCACCG
Organism: uncultured Solirubrobacterales bacterium; assembly: GCA_963801055.1. GTDB lineage: Bacteria > Actinomycetota > Thermoleophilia > Solirubrobacterales > 70-9 > DASUPK01. Next base: position 63,021 of record CAWDDE010000008.1, read on the forward strand.
CGAGGGCGCTCGGTCCGCCCGTCCAGTTCGCCGGGCCGTAGAGGGTCTCGACGGGGCCGCTGCCGGCGAGCGGGGCGCTCTGGATCTTCTTGTCGTTGGGATTCGTGGGCTGGAGCGACGTTGCGCTGACTCCGTTGCCCCAGTAGATCCGCGGCGGGGGGCCAGGGGACGGGGTAAAGACGTCTCTGGAAAACACGTCCCTGATCCGGTCCCAGGCGCCACGCGCCCACCCACCTAGGTCGAGGCGGTCAACAGTAGCTACCTCCAAGCGTTCAGGCGCCCCCGCGGGGTTGGGGTCGATCGCCAATCCGCCCGGGAAGCTCACTCCCCGGGCACTGTCGTAGAGGGTCTCGACGGGGCCACCGCCGGCGAGCGGGGCGCCCCGGATCCGTCCGTCCTGCGGGTAGTTCCAGTGGGTACAGTAGATCCGCCCCGCGGCTGGGTCGATCGCCAGCCACTGCGGTCCGATCACCTGCGGAGGGCCGTAGAGCGGGCCGACGGCACCGCCACTGCCGGGCGTGAGCGGGGCGCGCCAGATCTCTCCGGTCGCACCGTTGGCCCAGTAGATCCGACCTGCGGCTCGGTCGATCGCCACGCCAAGCGGTCGGCCCACTCCTTGCGCCACGCCGTAAAGGTCTACAACGCCGCCGCCACCGTCGAGCCGAGCGCGCCGGATCGTTCCGGCGACGCCGGCGGTGCTCCATTCTCCGTTGGTCCAGTAGATCTGCCCTGCGGCTGGGTCGATCGCCACCCCAAACGGGTCGCTCACCCCGTCCCCGGGGCCGTAGAGCTCCTCGACGTTGCCGCCGGCGGCGAGCGGAGCGCCCCGGATCGTGCTGTCGCCGTAGTTGGCCCAGTAGATCCGCTCCGCGGTTGGGTCAATCGCCAGCCCCATCGGGAGGTTCACGTCCTGCGCCGAGTCGTAGAGGGTCTCGACGGTGCCGCCGGCGAGCGGGGCGCCCCGGATCTCGTAGTCGTACGGAGTAGTCCAGTAGATGGTGTCGGCCATCAGGCGGCGAGCCTATCAACGGGTGGGCCGCTCGATCGCTTGGCGAGAGCCTTGAGCGCGCAGATCTCCCGCCTCTCTTCAAAAACCAGGCGACAACCGTCCCATCACACGGCGACCCGCTAAATGCCGACGGCGTCACAGCGAGCGTTATGAACCGCCAACGTCTAGCGCACTGAACGCGACTTGTCTTTAGGCTGCGGCGGCTCGGACCGCACGCGAGGAGGGATTGTGGAGTCGACCACCATGCGCCAACGCCACTTGAAGCTCGCAGCCGCCCTGGCGGCGGCCGTGCTCACGCTCGGGATCGCCGCCTGCGGCGACTCCGACGACGACAGCTCGGGAGGCGACTCCGACACCTTGAGAATCGGATTGGAGGCGCCGCTCTCCGGTGACCTGCAGACCCTCGGCGAGGGGATGCTGAACGGCGCCGAGCTCGCAGCCGACCAGATCAACGCGGATGGTGGCCTGCTGGACAAGGACGTCGAGATCGTCGCAATCGACGACGGCGGCGACGCCGAGATCGGCATCCCGGCCGCACAGGCCGCGATCGAGAAGGGTCTCGACGGCGTGGTCGGCCCGTACAACTCCGGCGTCGGGGTCGAAACGCTTCCGCTCTACGAAAAGGCGGGCCTGGTCCCGATCAGGCTCACCTCGGACACTGATACCGAGGGCTTCGGGTTCACCCTGCAGCCGATGGGCTCGCAGATCGCTCCGGTCACCGCCGACGCGCTGACGGACTTCATCGGCGCCAAGGACGTGGCGATCGCCTACGACAAGACCGAGGAGTACACGACCGGCATCTCGGGCGAGGTCCGCAGCGCGCTCGAGAGCCGAGGCGCGACGGTGACCGCGTTCGAGCCGATTCAGCCGGGCCAGAAGGACTACTCCGGCGTCGTCGACAAGCTCGCCGCCGGCAACCCCGACGCGATCTACGCCGCTGTTTACTCCCCGGAGGGTGCCGTGATCGCCGAGGCGATCACCCCGGGCTCGAGCCCCACCTGCCTGCTCGACTACGGCGCCTACGACGACGGCTATCTCGACGAAGCCGGCGGGGCGGCGCCCAATTGCGACGTGGTTGGCGTGCCCGCGCCCAGCGATTTCGCTGGCTCGGAGACCTTCGTCTCCGACTACGAGGACCAGTTCGACGGGGCGCCGGGCACATGGAGCCCCTACACCTATGACTCGGTGAACGTGCTCGCCCAAGCTGTGGAGCAGGCGGGGGGCTTTGACGCCAAGGCGTTGACCGAGGCGCTCAACAAGATCAAGGGCGTCGAGGGCTGGACCGGCTCGATCACACTCGAGCCCGGCACCGGCAATCGCGAGCCGGCCACGGTCACCGTCGACGAGGTCGATGACCAGGGGGAGTTCACCGTCGATCCCGCTTGGGCGAAGGCGGTCGGCGCCCCGTACTAGGAGAACCAGAAAACCCTCATGCCTCGCCGAGGACGTTCTCGTCGCCGATTGGATCCCCCAGGACGATCCCGTCCGAGGTGATACCGAACTCGCGGATCTCGGGGTCATGGGCGCTCGCGCGTGACTTCACAACAGTCACCGTGCGCAGGAGGCGCGAGTCGAGGCGCAGGTATTGCAGCAGGATGACGTTGTCGGAGAGGTGGGATATCCCGTACTCGGCCAAGCGACCAACGCGGAAGAGATCTGGCACCTCGCTCGTCATGATCGGGCTTATTCCCGCGCGCGAGAGGCGTTGCGTGAGCGAGTAAATGAACTCTCGGAAGCGCATGGGATCGGTCGCGGCGTAGTGCAGATCGCTCAGGCTGTCGATCAGAACGCGCGTCGCGCCGGTGGCCTCCACAAGGTCGAGCAGTTCGTACACCCATTCGTCGATATAGACATCGTTGGGAGATCGGTACATGACCGACACCCCCTCGCTGTCCAGGGACCAGCCGAAGCCGCGAGCCATCCTCTCCAGCTGGACCGGGTTCTCCTGAAGCGTCGCGATCACGCCGGGCTGGCCGATCGCCACCCCGTTGAAGATGAAGTGAAGTCCCATCAATGTCTTCCCAGCGCCCGACGGCCCGGCCACGAGGGTGGAGCTGCCCTTCCCGTAGCCCTGGGCGAGCATCGTGTCGAGCGGCGGGATTCCGGTTGAGATCCGGTCTTCGCTGAGCCCGTAGCTTTCCTGGCTGAGGGAGTCGGCGAGCCGGGGAAAGACCGTGATGCCGTCCATGGACAGGCGATATCCGTGACGTCCTGAGCGGAACTCGCTCCCGCGTAGCTTGATCACCTGAATCAGGCGTTGCGCGCGCTCGTTAGCACGCTGCATTTCGAGCGAGATGATCCCATCGGCCACGGCCGCCTCGGGCGTCGTGCGCATCTCTTCCTCGCTGTATTCCCCTATCCAGAACGAGGTCACCGGGAAGGCCGTGAGGAGCGCGGCGAGGTCGTGCAGGAAGCTCCGAAAGGCCTGCGCGTCCTCCGCGAATGCGGCGAGCGCCTTGAAGCTATCTATTGCGATGATCCCCGGCCGCCGCTCCCTGATTAACGAGGCGATCCGCTCGGTCACCGCGCTGAGCCCACCCGCGCCCCCCACGGTGTCGCCAAGGTCCTCGTAGTAGACCGACCGGCCGATCGCATCGCGATCGAAGAAGCTGAGCGTCTGGCCGTAGCGGAGGATCTTCTCGAACGGTTCGGAGACCGTGGAGAGGTAGATCGCTGGGCGCTCTTCGGTCGCGCCCGCGAAGACGAACTGCTCAGACAGGATGGTCTTTCCCGAGCCGGGCAGCCCGATGATCAGGTTGATCCCGTTCATCGGCAGGCCCCCGCCGAGGATCTCGTCGAGCCCCTCGTCGCCGCTCGTAAGGCGCTCGTCCACTACCGACTCTCCTGGGGGCGATGACCGACCAGCGCACTGGTGCCCGCCAGGTCCTTGACGGTCGAGATGAGCTCGAGCGGGTCGAGTGGCTTCTGCAGAAAGGCGTCGGCGCCGGCAGCAAGCGCTTCGTCTCGGGCCTCGAGGGCGGAGATCGCGATCACCGCTTTGGCCTCGTGCTGCTTCAAGCGCCTGCAGAGCTCCGCCCCGACACCTCCGTCGATCATCAGCTCCACGATCGCGAGCTCCGGCCGGCTCTCAAGCCACTGCTCCTCGGCCTCGTCGACTGCCAGCGCCAACGTCACTTCATACCCCTCGGTGCGCAGGAAGAACTGCACTAGATCCGCAGCCGCAGGATCGCGTTCGGCCAGCAGCACGAGCAGCCGCGTGCGATCGCTCGGGCCGTCGCTCTCCTGGGGCCGGCCACCCTGTCCTTGGTCGGAAAGCAGGCGGTGGGCGTCGGACGCCGAGAGCCCGCGCGTGACCTCCGTCGCGATGAAGCGGAGCTGCTCCACCTGATCGCGGGAGTACAGCCGGTGTCCGCCCGGGCTTCGCTCCGGGACGATCGTCGCGTAGCGCTCCTCCCAGTTGCGGATCGTGGCGGCCGGAATTCCCAGCATTCGCGCAACTGCACCAATGCTGTAGACGCCATGGTCAGCACTGGGTTGATCAGCCACGCTGTGGATGCTAATCGATGCCCGCGACAAGTTGGCTAGCTGGTGGTGAGGATGTGATGAGGCTTGAACTGCTAAGTATCCTCAAAACCTCATCACAATCTGATAGTGTCCTGCGCATCGGAGCCTTCAACGACAGCAGCGCCTCTGGACTGGGACGGCCCGAAGTCAAGCACCGGAGGCTCGACTCGGGTATCGCGGCAGTTCAGGTGAGCGGGGAGCTGGACCTTGCCTCCGTGGGAAAGCTCGAGGCGAAGATTGAGCAAGCTCTGGCGCAGGACCCCGCGCCGCTGTTGATCGACTTCACCTACTGCGGATTCATCGACTCCACGGTCCTCTCGGTGTTGGTCGGTCTGCGCCGCAGCCTCGGTGATTCCGTTCCCCCGCGTTTCGCGGTTGTCGCCCAAGACCAACCCCTCAACGTGCTGCGTCTCACCCGGCTTGACCGGGAGATGCCGGTATACCCCAGCCTGGCGGAGGCGCTGAGCGTCCTTGAGGTCATTGGGGTCGCGGAGCCAGAGGCGTCAGTTCGCCCGGGCTCTTCCTAGGGCCACAGTTCGGGACGGGCTCCGAGAGGTTCGACTCGCGCTTCTACGAGGCGCGCGGGAATCGCATCTCCAGCCGGGTGCCCCGATCCCCGGTGTGGATCTCGACGCTGTCGGTCACCGCTCCGATGATCGGTAGACCGAAGCCGGCTCGAGGAGACCTGGCGGGCGTCGTTATCCCGGATCCATTGTCCCCTACCTCGACGAGAAGCTCGTTCGGACCGTCGAGTTCGGCTCGCACCGTGATCACGCCATTGTCGCGGCCGACGAAGGCGTGTACGACCGCGTTGCTGACGGCCTCCGCGACCGCGAGCTCGACGTCACGGCGGTTGGCCCCCGCGGCCTCCGCGTATGCGGCGACTCCTGTTCGAGCCTCGGTGACACTCCCTGGGTGGCTGCGGGTCCTCAGTTGAAGCGGGGGCAAATTGAGGCTCGAATCGAGCTTTGTCATCTAGCCACCTCGGTCCACGCCACCGTCGTGTGCGAGGCCGGGCAGCTTGCTCCCAGGGTGCGGATCATGGTTCCCGCCTACCCGATCAGGGACCGTTGCACGCCAGGCCCAGTCCTGCTCTCCGCCTTGGGCCCGCGCCTGTCGTGAACACCAAGGGCCCTCGTTATGAGGGCCCTTGGCTAGTAGCGGGGGCGGGATTCGAACCCGCGACCTTCGGGTTATGAGATCCTTTGAAGCCGTTCGGTGGGCTCATGCTTGGGCGACGTCAGGCACGCTGAGATGAGCTGAGATCAGCTGAGTTTCTCTCAGTTCGGTACCACGGCTGGTACCTCGATGGGGAATCGCACGTGTCGCTAGGCTCCATAACGCTTCGCTCAGAAACGGTGGGATCCGCCGACTCCACAGACGCGGCGGAGGTGGCTGGAGTCCGACGACGGAGGGATCGATGGAGATCGAACAGTTGAACGCGCTCATGTTCGACGCCGAGGCCCATCGGGACTGCGAGGGGCTGCCGTGGGATGAATTCCTCGGCCATGTCCTGGCGAACGACTTCGCCCTTCGCCGCTCCGCAGCTTCAAAGCCGCTTGAGGACCGAGAACACCTTCATGAAGGCGACTCGCGATGCGCAGCCCCTGGAAAGGACCATCGTTCCGGGTCCGTACGCATCTGGCAGTCCGACACGTTGCGGTCGATTTCGTCCGACGTCGAGCTGGAGGCGCGTCCGGAGCAGTTCACCAATAGCCGGGTCTTCACTGCCGGCGGTACATACGGCTGGCTCTGCAATCGGTGGCAGGTGACGACTGCGCAACCTGACACTGAGTAGTTAGTTCCACAGAACCTTCCTGCCGAGGGGCTAACCCTCGATGGACGGATAGCGACCTTGCTTCTGAAGTGCGCCACCGAGCTACCTTTCGCCGGTGGACGCAGCGACGGCTGGCCTGATTGGAGCTGGATCGGCGGATCGGTGAGCTGTCACGGCTGTGGTCACGGCGCTCGTCAATGCCAGGGCGTCCGCGCATCGATTCGCTCGCGAAGTGGAGTCGAAAAAGCTCGAGAGCCTGCGATCGGTTCTCGACGATGCGGGTCTGAGCGCTTGAGAATGAGCATTGGGCAATCCGCGCCGCAGTCTGCCGCTCGCCGCAATCGACCTCGCCCATCTCGGCCAAGGACGAGGGTCATGGCAAGAACTGGCGCGCCGCCTGCGCCCGCATGGAAGCCGCGAAGGGCTGATGTGTCGCGCCAGGGTACGAAGCGAGCGATTCGTCTTCGGGTTCCGTCGAGACTGCGTGGACGCGTCAACTCTGCTCAGTTTCGATATAGAGAACTCGTTGACGACTCGTCGAGCTCTGGTGACGGAAACCCAAGCAATGGTGAGCTGAACGCAACGACTTGATGCCCTCGGCGCCGGATCACACGTACTTAAATGCAGCAGCACAGTTGCAGCGCCCCAAGGCTGTGAAAATCCGCGAGCCCGTGAGACAGGAGCTAGGAGTAATCAGTCGTGTCGTCCCTCGAGTAGCCGTGCGTCGCGTTTCACTCCCGCAGGGTCAGCTCTCGTTGCGCTCGACGACGTCGAACGCGAGCCCGGACCATCCCGGTCCGCGGCCGACGACGCCTGGCGGCCCAGCCACACGACGGTGGAACCGTCGATCCAACGCGCTCGCCGGAATCTGCGCGATGGCGTCCACGCCCGCGCGCGGCAGGGCCTCTTCGGCCAGGTAGAAGGGGCGGCCGGAGCCGAGCAGGTCTCCCTGGGCCCCCTCGGCGCCTGGCTGGCCCATCACGCCGCGGCGGAACAGGAACGAGCGCTCGGTGGAGGTCACGGGCACGAGCGGAATCCAGATTGTCGGGCACGCTGGTGCCCACGAGGTAGCGGATCTGCGGGTCGTCCGGCCCCGGCGACGCCGAGGCTGGCCCGTCAGGCTCGGCGGCGAGCCGCGCCATGTAGGCCTCGTGCCGATCGAGCGACGTGTCGAGCTGGCCGGGCACCTTCTGCTCCACCGCCCAGCCGATCGCCGCCATCTCGTCACGCAGGAAAGTCACTTCCTCGAGCGCGTCGCCGTCCTGCACCGGGCCGACTGTGGGAGCGAGCAGCAGGAGGTCGCGCTCGGGTGGAACGCCCGACATGCTGAACACCGACCACGGCTCGGACTCAGACGCCCCCGCCGGCCTGATCAGCGTGCGCTGGCCGAAGGTGTCCGTGACCATGAGCTGCGTCACCAGACGCGAGCGAGCCGAGCTCGAGGGACAGCGGCAGCTCGAACCAGTCGTTGCCGTAGAGCATCGCGAACTGCATCACGAGCAGCTTCGCCAGGTCGACCTTCTCGAGGTCGGTGCTGCCAAAGTCGATCTGCCCGTCCTCGAGCTCCCACCACGTGGCGTTCGGCTGGCCGTGGAGGGTCACATGGTTGGGGATGACGTTCCACTCGCGCGAATCGACCTGCACCGGCTGTCCGCTGCCAAGCGCGCCGCTGGCGAGCTCGAACGAGTACCAGTCGAGGCGCCCGCCGCCGAACTCGTCCGACTCGAGACGTGCCGTGAGCGCGGCGGACTCCGAGCCGACCGCCAGCTCGTGGTGCAGCTGGCGCTCCACCCAGGCGGAGTCCTGATCCGGCTCGCTGTAGAGCGAGTCGCGGAAGGCAACGAGCCGTTCGAGGGCGGGCAATGCGTTCTGCTCGTCCTGTGCGGACAGGGTCGGTCCGCTCGCCGGGAATGCCGGCAGGGACGCAGCCGCATCGGCGTACGCCTTCACGCCATCGACGACGCGTCCCCGGGCGAGCGCGCGCCACGCGTCGCCCTCCGGGTCAGGCACAGCGGACGGACCGGCGGTTGCGGCGTCGATCGCGTACGCCGTGCGGAACTCGTCTATGCCCCCGGGCGAAACGCCCTCGTCGCGCAGGAACGCCTCCAGCCGCAGCCCGAGCTGCAGGCGCCCGCGCAGTCCCAGCGCCACCTCCTCGCGCTCCGTCTGCGCCTCGAGCGGCAACGTCTCGTCGAGCGCACCCGCCGCCGCACCATCCGGCGGTCCTGGCCGATACCTCGTCAGCGGCTGGGTCTCGGTTGCGATCGTGGCCTGAACGGGCGAGCCGCCGTCGGTGCCGAGGAACTCGCCCACCTGCCACTGCCGCGCCAGCATCCACAGTGGATCGCGGATCTGCGCCTGCAGGCTGCGGCTCATGTCGTTCGCCCGCGCGCGCGGCTCGAGCCGGCTCCAGATGGTGAAGCTGCGATCGCCGTTCGCCATCAGAGCCAGATCACCTCGGTGTCGAAGGACACTGTCTGACCGTCCGGATTGAAGGCGAACCAGAGCGCCGGGATGATCTGTCCGAGATCGTCCACGCCCTCGAGATCCACGCTCCGGATCTTGGCCAGGTCCAGAGTCTCGTTGAGGGTGGCGAGCACGAGGTCGTCGTCCCAGGCGGGACGCTGGTCGGGGCACAGCGCAACGAGCAGCGCCTGCGGGCGCGCGAGCCGGGCTCCTCGTAGTGGAAAGCCACGCCGGTGGTCTGCACCGGATCGGGCACCCGCTCCACCCACTCGTCGAGCATCAGCCCGCACAACCACTTGGCGGGGTCGAAGGGGTCGGTCAGCCGTGCGACTAGAGCCACGCGTCCCGACGGCTGCGGGGGGTCGCCTGGTTGCGGGGTGAGCGCGAGCCAGCGGTCAGGTCCCTGTTCAAGCGGAGGCCACTGGGCGATCTGGAAGTCGGGCTGCTCCACGCCGGTCACTAGGGCGGCCAGCGTCTCCGCGGCATCGATGCGCGAGACCGCCGCCCGCACGTGGGTCAGCTGCTGGAGCCAGCGCGCCGGGGCGTCCACGTCGGTGCCGAGGAGCTGAGCGGTGGCGCCGAGCGCGGTGTCGAGTTCCGTGCCGTCCGTCGCCGTGCCGAACCGGAACCGCGGCAGGACGACGAAGGACTCGCCCAGGACGGCCTGGATCCGCTCGACGGGGTCCGTGGCTACATTCGCCGCGTCCTGGCGCTTGCTCAGCTCGGCGAGCACTGAGTCCGCCTGTGCCTGCAGCGCGGCTCTGGCGTCAGGGTCCATTCGGAAACGCGATGTGGGGATCGAACCCATCGCGCCGAGGGCCGCCGCGTCGAGCAGCGCCGCGCGTCTCGCTGTCGCGGTCGTGGCCGCCTCCAGCGCGGTGACGGCCGCGTCGAGTGCCGCCGTCGCCGTGTCGGCACGCGCGGTCAGGTCCTCCTGCTGGGCGGCGTCCGGGCGGCCCGGCTCGAACAGGTCCGTCGAGCGCAGTGGCCGTGCGTGACCCACCAGGTCGCCCAGGGCGCGGGCAACGAGCAGCAGCTCGCCGAAGGACACGTCGCCGCTCGACCAGCTGGCATCGCGCTCGAAGTCGAGCGTCACCTCGGGCGGATCCACCCCCCACGCCCCGCGCGCTGCATAGGCGATTCGCTGCTCGAGCTCGGATCCGGCGCCCACGTCCGCCGCGTCGGCCAGGGCGAGCACATCGAGCGCATCGAGGTCGAGATCGTCCAGCCGTACCACCGTCTCGTGGATGACAGCGTTCGCGTCGAGGTAGCTCGCCGTGCAGCGCACGTCGGCGGGATCGGGCAGCTGGCCGCCCACCCAGGCGTCGAGCCGCGGCTCCGCCTGCACCCGTACACCGGCGCCGGCCGCCGTCGGGTCGCCGACGATCAGCGTGGCGATCCGATGCGTGACGTCACGGCCTGCCGGGTCGGTGCGCACCACCTCGGGGTCGGGCGGGTGGTCGCCGCGGGACAGCGCGTCGAGCAGCGCACCGCCGCGCCCGTAGTTGCCCCGCATCGCCTGATAGGTGCCCTCTGCGATCGAGAGGTCCCCGAGCGCGTCGAGGTCGTCGGCAAGCGCATCCAGCACGTTGGCAACTCCCGACGGCACGCCTCCGTTCACCGACACCGTGCCGGCGGCCCAGGCCCGTTGCAGCGCCAGCCCGTCTACCACGTTGGAAGCGCCCGCCGACTCGGTGGCGGCGGGCGGCTGCGTGAGCTTGTTCGCCACGATCGGGTAGGCGTCGCGGAGCGGCTGGATGTACTGGTCGAGCCCCGCAGCGTGCAGCGCCGACTCCGCGCGGTACCCGAGCAGCGCCCCGAGCGGCTGACCTTGGCGGACGCCGTCGATCAGCCGAAGCGCCCGGTTGACCCTGCCCGAGCTGAGGTTCACCGCGAGCTGTGCCTGCTCCGGTTCATTGCGGTGACTCAGGTATCCGCAGCGCAGCACCGCCCCCACCTCGGCCTGCACGATCGAGGGCGCGTGGATGAAGCCGCCGTTGTCCGAGTGCGGCTCCTGCACCTCTCCGCGCGAGGCCGGTCCGCCGCTTGCGTCCGCGTGGTCCGCGTCGAGCCGCACGATCGCGTCCGCCTCTTCTCCGCCGATCGACCCCCGCCCCGGCTCAGGGCGCACTTGCTCGAGCCAGCCATAGCCGCCCACCTGCGTGCCAGCCGCACCACCGGAGCGCTCGGCCAGGAGCCGCTCGTTTGCGAACGAGGTTGCCCATGCGTCGACACGGTGGGAGAAGGTGTCGAGCGTCTCGGTGACCAGGCGGTCGAGCTCCGCCGTGGGCAGGGCGGCCAGGGCCTTGACGCTGGCGCGCATCTCGTCGAGCCGGCTGTACGGCGTAGCGTCGAGTTCCCGCATGGAGTCGATGTACGCAATCGCCGTCTGGCCGGGCTCGGTCACGCCCTCGACCTCGCGATGCAGCGAGCGCCCGGGTGTAACCGTGGCCCAGCGCTCGGCCTTGATGTCCACGATCTCGGGCTCGGCAAGCTCCGCCGGCTCGATCTCCTCGGCCACCAACAACAGGTCCATCGTGGTGTCCGCGGCCTGAGCAAGAAGCGAGTGCCGCAGCAGCCTGTAGAGCAGCGCATCGGGAGCGGTGCCGCCTGGATATGCCTCCGCCTCGACGTCCGCCAGCGAAGCGGTCGCCAGCCAGGTCAGGTAGTCGTCGTCGAGTGTCGCTGTTTCCGAGAGCGGCGCGTCAGTGACCGTCGGCGAGCCTACGCGCGCGCTGTCCTCCGCCAGCCCGAAGCCGAGCAGGCGCGGGCTCAGGTTGTCGTAGCCGTAGCGCTGAAGGAGCTGCCAGGTCGCGGCTGACAGGCGGTCCACCTGCGACTTGCCCTCCGCCAGGTTGAAGAAGGCGGTGAAGCCGTTCAGGACCTCCGGACCGAAGCCGTAGCGAAGCTGGTAGCCGAGCGCGCTTGCGTCCATCCCGAGGATGCCCACGAGGTCATCACCCGGGGTGTCGCTACCACCCACGCGTGGGATGCGCAAGCTGCTGTCGAGCCACGTCTTGCGCACCCGCGTGAGGAACGTGTGAAGGCCGCTCGCGATGCCCTTCCGCTGTGGAGTCAGGTTTTCGAGCGAGATCGCCGGCAGGATCCCGTACGGCGTCGTGCCCACCCGAAAGGCGGGAAGCGCCCCACGCGGGCGCACATACCCCAGGAACCAGGAGCGCGCGGACTCCACCTGATACGGATCGAGCACGGGACTCATCATCTGCGAGAGGAAGTAGCCGAGCGTGCCTGGCCAGAGCGCCACGCCCATGTGGAGGGACGCCTCCTGATCGCGGCGGTCGGCATGCTCCGTGTGTTCGAATGTCTCGGCCGGGATGCCCAGGGCCTCGGCGGCGAGCCGGCCGTCCTCCGGGTCGAGCGGAGCGCCGCGTTCGGCCGCGAAGGCCGTGTCGTAGCCCGTGTCGCCGCGGCTGTATGCCGAGCGCGCCTCGGGCGTGTTGTTGGTGGGCGAGCCCTGCGGCAGGAACGCGAGCCCGTCGCTGAAGCGGTGGGCCTCGAACAGCGCCGCCAGGGCCTGGCTCTGGTTCGGAGGCGGTTGCGGGTGCGCGTGGGTGAGCGGGCCGCTTCCGCCAGGCCGAGCGGGCAGTCCGAACGCCACGATCTTGTCGAAGCCGCGCCGCTGCTCGTCCGCGCTGAGGCCCCCGATCCGCACGCCCATGCCTGCCTGCACCGCGGTCTCGAAGTCCACGAGCCAGCGCATGCCGTCATCCACGGTGAGCCCGCTGGCGGGGTCGGTCACCGGGGTGGAGTGTGGCGTCGGGCCGACCTGCAACGGCGCCTGCACAGGCAGCGAGTCCACGCGGTGGGTCTCGGTGGTGCCGCGGTAAGTCACCACCGTCCAGTGGCCGGGCACGAGGCGCGCCACGCTCGGCCGCTCGAAAGAGCTGGCACGCGTGGCGAGCCCGGTCGGGAAGTCCGGGCCCGGCGCGGGCCCCGGGCGGAGGCCCGGCGTGTAGTTGGACGGCGTCAGCTCCTGGGCGACGTAGGCTGCCCGCTGGGCGCCGAACGCATCTGCCAGCGCTCGCCACGGTGTCTTCTCCTCCTCCCCATCGGTCGCCTCCCACACGGCGGTCCAATAGCGCTTGCCGGCGTCCAGCTCATCCGGCGAGAGCCTCGGGTCGTGACCGTCGATCGAGATCTGGCTTGGGTAGATCCTCACCCACAGCTCCGGCCCAGCGGCGCCCTGGCCAAAGCGGGTTTCGAGCCGGAACGGCAGCAGCACGAGCGGAGGCGTCACGGCAGCATGCTCCGGGCGTGAATGCCCACCCGCACGGGTCGCCGCAGCGTGATGAACGCCGTCTGGGCGCTGTCGAGGCCCCAGGTGTTGTTGCCGTCGCCCGGGTTCCGGTTCGGGTCCTCCTGAATCCCTACGCGCTGAGGGGGCGTGGCCACGGGCGCGAACGCGAGCGCGTCGAGCGACGCCTGGTCGCTGGCGAAGTTCGTCCACGCGAGATCGTTCCATTCGGTCACGGTCGCCGGGTGCGCCGGAAAGCTCTCCGGCGCGGACTCGAGCCCGAAGCGCGGCTCCCAAGCCTGCGGCTGGAAGACGAAGAACCAGCCGGCGTCGTCCGGGTCCCCGCGGGTGCCGCGCGCCTCGTCTTCGTCGAGCGCGAAGCCGAAGAAGGTGATGTCCGGTGGAAGCGTGCCGCGGTAGAGCGGATGCAGCTCCTCCTCCCCCAGCGACTCCTTGCCGTTCACGTCGATCTCCGCCGGGGAGGCATAGACGTCCGCGGTCGGATAGCGGCGCAGCAGCTCGCCGCGCACCAGGAACACCAGCGTCCCGCCGGTGGATGCGGGCCTGTTCGGGTGGCGGCCGAGGTCTGAGCTACGGGTCCAACGATGGATCTCCGGGATATCCCGGAGCCGCTCCCTCAGCTCGCCCGGATCGGTGGGATCGTCGGGTTTCGGGATGTAGCCGCGCACGTCCCAGAACTGGCGGAAGTAGCTGCCGCGCTGGTCCGTGGGGTAGTCGCTCCACAGCAGCTCGCGGCGCCATCTCGTGGTTGAGGCCGACCATGTAGGACTCGATGAAGAGCGGTTCGTCCTCGAGCAGGGAGACGGTGTCCGGCGGGATCGCCTCGAGCCCCGGCATCAACAGGTCCTGGGAGATGTCGCGCAGCGGCTCGTACATCGGCTGTGGGAACTCGGGCGCGGCCATGATCGGCTCGATCGGGTCGTCCTCCGGTGGCTGCCAGGCGAGCAGCTCCGTGACCTGCACGATCGACGCGGTGCGCGCGGGGACCGTCAACTCCGGGTTTAGACCCACGAGCAGGGAGGCGCTCAGCCCGCCCAGGTCGGCCGGCTCCGCCTCGGGCTCCTCGAACTGCGTCGGCCTGAGCGCCTGGGCCAGCCTTGTCGCGGCCGTCCGGAACCCGGCCGCCTCGGGCGAGTCGCTGCCCGCCGGGACGCCGGTGGGCGCCGGCGAATCCGGGAAATGGAAGCCGGGCTGGGGGCGGCGCCTCGGCCACGGCGCTGGGATCGTTCATCGTCGTGAGCGTGAGGCCACCGGCCGCGGGCGCGCACCGCCGCGAGAGCAGCCACGCAACCAGAGCAACGACAAGGAGAAGCACACCCGCCACCAGTCCCACGACTCCTGCCAGCACGATCAGCACCACCGCGACCACAGCCAGTGCGATGGCAAGCGGCGTGAGCCATCGCCTTAGCCAGCGCGGCACCCAGCTCGGGCACGGCGGCTCGGGCAAGGTCTGCTCGAGCGTGACGAGGCCCGCCGGCGGCGCGTATGGCGGAGCCGGGGCGAGCGTCCCGCTGTTGAGTCCGCGCAGCAGGTCCGCGGGCGAGATGGCCGCGGCGCCGAGCCGGCGCTGCAGCGGCCCGAGCGGGCGCGTGATGCGCCGGAAGGTGGGTGACAGCGCACCCGGCGGGAGACGGCTCGCCGCCACGGTTGCGCGCACGGTGCGCGGGCTGGCGGTGACCTTGGAGTGCAGCGCGCCCGTGAGGATGACGGCGTCGACCTCGTCCGCCGCGCGCAGATGCTTCTGGTGCACGGAGTTCATCGCCGCGCGCGCCATCTGGGCCTGTCGGAGCCGCGCATTGGCCTCGAGCACGCCCTGCACCTGCTTCCAGGCGGACGCCAGGAGCTGCGCCACCTGGTCCAGCACCACACGCGTGCCGAAGCCTGCGGCCGCTCGCGTGCGCGGGTCGAGGTTCGAGCTCGTTCAGCCAGCCGCCGCGAGACGGGTCCACGCTTCGGCGCGCCGCGTGCCAGCGACCGTAGATCGGCGGCACCACCACCGGGTCGGGGTCGTTCGGGTCGTCGGCCCGCGGGTCGCTTGCCTGGTTCACGAGGTCGGCGAGCCCTTCCCTGAAGTCGCTTCTGCCAGGGTTGGGCCAGGCCGTGTCCGCGCTGTCGGGGGCGCGCACCGCACCTGGCAGCCCGAGCACCTCGGCCGCATCCGGCACGCCCCACCCCACGTCATCCGCGCGCATGTCGCGGGTGCCCACCTCCGCCGGCATCGTGCGTGGCTCGAGCCTCGCGACGAGCGACTCGAAGTCTCCCTCGGTGGCGGTCCGGAAGTCGAAGCTGTGGTAGACGGGCAGCACAAGGTTGGTGTCGCCGGCGCTCCAGGCGGGAGGCGTGGCGGCGGTCGGCACCGGCTGCTTGAGACCACCGAGGCGCCCAGCCTCGAAGGCGGGTACCAGGAAGCCCGTGTAGTGCGTATCCGGGGCCAGGCGGCGAGGACATACGAGGCGCGAGAGCACCCGCTCCGGTTCGTCACGGGCGATCTTTGCGATCCCGCCTGCGCCCGCGGAGCCGAGGCCTCCCGCCACCTGGGCATGGGCCCACGCCCACGAGTCGGCCAGGTCGGGCAGGTCGCCTGCGTCGTTCACGGTGATCGACGGCAGGGGTTCCCCTTCCGTCGGGCCCGTGTACTCGTCATCGGCGAGCACCACGAGAACCAGCCATGGCCGCACTCCCGACGGCGCGCTGCCCACGTTCTTGGGCGCCGCCACCGAGAACAGCCAGGGGAAGTCGGGGTGGTGGAACTCCACGCTGGCGAAGTAGTTGGGCTCGAATGTCTGTGCGCCGTCTTTGGGATCGCTCCTGATGATGTGGCGGGGATCGATGCCGATCACGTCGCCCGGGCCGTACAGCTCGACCTTCACATTGATGTCGTCATGTTGGGGGGCGCCGCCGTCGCGGGACGAGTCCACCTGCAGCTTCACGCCCAGAGTGGCGCGGTACGGCAACGAGCCGGTGAGCGGGTCCTCCCCCAGAATCTCGGACAGCGCGCCGCGGCGAACCCACGAGAGGAAGTCGTATCCCGCGATGCCGTTCACGCGGTAGCCGCCTCATAGGCCGGCACGACCTGAAGCGTCTCGGCGTCCTCGGGATGATCGGCGAGGTGGCGGGCAAGCGCCTCCTGCGCCGCCGCGGCACTCACTCCCGAGACGTCCACCAGCGTGCTGGCCACCGACAGGTCGTCGGTACTCGCGATTACGTGCTTCACGCTCTCCGTCGAAATCGCGCTGATGGTGCCCGCCTCCACGAACTTGTTCGAACCCGAGTTGAGCACCTGAGACACACCCGCGGCCGACTGGCTTGCCAGCACGAGCATCTCGGCACCGAGTGCGTAGAGCGGTGCGGCCTCCGGCTGCTTCCGATCGTTGATGAGGGTCGTCTCGAAGTGGACGTCGAGGCTAGAGACGTGCCCCGCCGTCGTCTTGTCGGATCCGAGCGACGCGCCCGAGTGAAACGGCTCATACGACGGGCGAGTGAGCTTCTCGTCGTCGCTCAGCTTGATGAATTGCCCCACCGCGAACTGGTCGGACACCGACTCCAGCTGGCCCTGACCCAGCGACGACTGCCCGATCGTGAACCGGTTCGCGCCCGACGCCGGCGCGTTGCCGAACAGTCCCATCGTGTGGTCGAGCGGCGCCACCCTCTGCCGCACTGTCAGGCGCCCCATCGGGTGCACCAGGATCGCGTCCTGCGCAGCGGGGAGGTCGCCGAATGTCACCGCCAGCTCCTCGTCGGTCGGCAGCGACGCGCTCCAGTTGCGGATGTCCCCAAGCGCGTCCAGCACCGGCTTCTTCGCGTCGAGCGCCGCGATGATCACCTGGGACGGGTCCCCCCACTGCTTGTCGAACGGCACCGAGACGTCGAAGAAGAGGATCTTCGCGGTCGCCGTGCCTTGGGCGTGCCACGGACGCGGGCCGCTGAACTTGAACCAGAGCCGCACGCACATCAGCACCTCGCGGTCCCGCATGAGCTGCACCCCGGCTGTCATCTCGGCCGTCATCGAGAACGACGGCGCAAAGATGAACAGCGCGTCGAAGCCCAGACCGCCGTCCACCGCGAAGCCGCCGGCCTCGGCGTGCAGACCGATTTGCGCTCCGATCTGGAACGAGTTCGCGGTGATGGCCTTGTAGGTGTCCGCCGCGATCCGCGGGTTGTCACCCGAGCCGAACTGCAGTGTGAGCCGCTCGAGCTTGGGGAAGTTCGGCGGCGGCGGATACTCGGGATGCAGGCCGCCCATCGAAAGCGCGAAGTTGGGGTGCTCGCCCCAGTCGAGGCGCATCGCCATGTCGCCCGAAAGCGAGAGACCCGCGATCGTCGAGTCGTAGATCGTGGCGTCGACCGAGATCTGCTTCTTCTCGAACTCGATGATCCCGACGACGTCGAGGTTGACCTTGACGACCGCCTCGTCCTCGGTCGGCGGCACCGCGATCATGATCCGGCCGAGGATCACGAGCCGGATCGGCTCCGGTATCTCCAGCAGCACTCCGACGGCGACCTTGATGAGTCCGGCGCCCCAGCCGAGCATCACCATCGGGCCGAACACGTAGCGCCCCTCCACCACGGGGAAAATCGCGCGGAGGTTGCTGATCAGCTGCGGCGCGTTCTTGACCGGATCCGGCGGGAACATGATCGACCGGACCGTCCCGTTGCGGATGCCGGACCTGATGACCTCGGTGACCATCGTCCGGTTGATGCCGGCAAGCCCGCCGACGCCGTTGAGCGTGAACCCGTAGCCGAGGTTGATCGGCTGGAACTCCGCCGTGATGATCAGGAGGAGCGAGAACCCCTGGCGGCCATCGGGCAGCCTGGTATTGAGCAGCCCAATGACCTTGAGCTGGACGTAGTTCGCGACCGACACCTCGAGGATGCCGACGTACTCATCCTCCCTGAACTCGATGTAGCCACCACCGGTGACGACGGAGGCGTCGATCACCATGCCGACGCCCTCGGGGGGCTTGAAGCCGAAGCTCGAGGTCCGCTGAGCCCAGATTGCCCGGCTCCTGTCGGGGGCGGGGTGCCCACGAGATCGAGGGCGAGCCCGACGCGATCGATCGATGCCGCCACCGGCCCGAGCGCCGAGGCTGGCGGCCACGGCGACTACCAGGCGCGTCTTGCCGCTCGTATCCGCGCCGAGCGTGAGGTAAAGCTTGTCGATGCTGAACACGCCGGCGATCGACAGATGCAGCGCGAGCGTGATGTCCAGCTCGGCCTGGCCCTCGAACTTGAAGCCCCTCTTGCTGGACCACAGGGCGGCGAGCGAGAACTCCGCCTGCTGCGGATCCTCGCCGAGAACCTTGGTGAGGAAGCCGTCCCCCTCACCGAACTCGATGACCACGCGAGCGCCCTTGAGCGCGGCTTCGAGCGTCGCCTCGAGGTCAGTAGTCGAGCCGTTCCACTCCGATCTTGAAGCGGCCCCGTCCAGCTCCAGACGTGTCGAGCCCGTCAGTGCCGAGCAGGATCCACGGTGTCGTCGGGCGAGCCTTCGATCATCGCGGAGCCGGAGAACTGGACCGCAGGCGGGTCGATGTCAAAGTCGACGCCCGAGGGCCGGACCTCGATTCGCACGAGGGCCGCCTCAGACCCGCCCTCGACGGTCAGGTCGACGCTCTCGCCGACGGGAAATGTCACTCAGTCCGGCCACCTGAAGGTCGGGAAACATCACAGCCCCTCAGGCGAGGCATTCAGGTTTCCGGCGGGGGATCGGTAGCACGCCCAGCCCCAGATCCAGCCCTAGCTCGTCGCTACTCGGGTCCGTTCGTGTCCGCTCCCAGTAGAGCGGCACGCTCAGCTGCTCCTGTGTCGCGCGCCGGGTTCGTCGGCGAGTAGTAGATGTCGCGCAGCGCTGCCGATCGGCTTGTAGCGCGCCGGCGACAGGCCGAAGCCGCCAAAGAGCAGGCTAGGTTGGAGCAGCAGGCTCCGCCTTCAGTGTCCCGCCCCACCCGTAAACAGTCGAGCATGATGTCCTCCGGCTTCGAGAACGCGTTCCCAAGCGCATCCCAGTCGATCGTCTTCTTCACGATACTCGTCGCGGCCGGCCGCCGCCTGCTCGGCTCCTCCACGATCACCCCGAGCACCCGGAGCAGCCCGCTGACGAGGTGCTGGTGGCGATCGAGGTAGCGGACGACGCATGCAGGTCGACGGCCTCGTCGGCAGCGATCCCACAGCGCCTGGTCCGAGAATGGCGCGGGAGCCGCCGGCTGATCTGCGTACAGCTACACGGACCGCATACGCCAGCAGCCCACCTCGTCGTCATCTCGCCCAAGGGCGGAGCACGTTCTCGAGCTCGGCGTCGTGGTGGCAGCTTGTGACAGCGTCTCAGCGGCTTGCCAGCCCTTGCAGAGCCGTCGGAGAGGTTCGTCGACTTCTGATTCACGGGCGCGAGCATGGTCCCGGCGGACTCGTCCAGCCAGCTCATTGAGCAAGTCCGAGCGGGGCGCCAGCCTCCCCGAGCTCTCCCCGAAATCCAGAAGGCCCTTCTCGAGGCCGAGGAGCAGCGGGCGAAAAAGGAAGCCGAGCTCGACGGGCGGGCTCGACCTTCGTAGATCCGGGACCGGATTGTCTTTTTCGGCTTGAGATCGTCTGGGCGGTTGCGCGGGGTGGAGACCGTCTGCGGATCCTCATCCTTCACGATGTTTGAACGAGTCCAGCCGCTCGCCGCCGTCGACCTCGTCGAATCGCCGCTCATTCCTTTCGGACCATGAACCCACTCGATCCACAGCTGCACCGTCTCGCGTTTCTTCGCGGCCGCGGCGGTCAGGTTCGTGCCGCCGAGCAGTGCAGTGCCTTGCGATATCCCGAGCCGCGTTTCGAGCGGCCCTCGTTTTCGCCCCGGATCGATCGGACAGGCGTCGGCGCGAACACGTGGAAGAAGTTCGTGGCCGTACACCTTGTCGCTCCGATTGCCTCGGCGAAGTTCGAACAGCGCAACCGGATCGCGGCCCACCTGACAGCCGAGAAACTCCACGGTCGACACGGTTCACGACATCGACGCGAGATCCGTCGACATCGCCTGCAGCAACTTCAGCTCGATTGAGCCGTTCCGGCCAGAAGAACTCCAGCGTGTCTCCACCCGAGTGCGGCGAGGATGCCGAGCGTGCCGATGCTCGTAGAAGCTCCGAGCTTCGTCTTGAAATCGTCGAATGACGTGAAGGTGACAACGCAGCCGCCGCCGCTGCAGCGGTACACCTGCTTGGCCCACTTCCGGCGAACGCCAGCATGTTGCGCTCCAGGTCCACCTTGGCCTTGTTCGGCTTGGGGTCTTGGCCAACCATCACGAGCGTGCTGACGCTCCCGGCCATCCCCGGTCACCCGATCGGCGCGAGCTGAAATCTCGCGACGATGCGGAGCGGATGCGACGCCACCCTCTATCTCTAACCGCAAGCGGGTGCACAAGTCAACCCCACATCGGTCCAGGGATCTCGATCTACGGACTTGCCGTCTGTCAGATGGCGGCGGGGCGACGTGCGGCATCGACGAAGAAGCCCGACCGTAATCTCGTTAGCCCTCGCCCCCATCGAGCAGGTCTTCGCGAGCAACGGCCAGAGCGAGATCTTGCCGTGCGCGCCTGCGGCCGCGCTGCAAGACCACCCCGCATGGGATCCGCGAACTAAGGGCCCTCTGTGTGAGGGCCCTTGGCTAGTAGCGGGGCCCCGATTCGTTTCTCGCTACCACCCGACACGGATCCGCGAGACCACTCGGGACCCGCGCTACGGAGTCCTCGCTCCCGCTTTCACGGGGAAGGGAGCAGCGAGCCCGGCCCGCGGGCACCCAGGACTACTAAACGGCCTTGCCGGCAACTGCGTCGCGTGTCGCGGATCCGGGCCGCGATCGTTGCCGGGGAGCGGCGCTCTCGGCGCTCCCTCGGGTGGCCCTCATTAGATCGTGACCGGCGCGCTCGTCTGCGTCGCGCTTCCGGCATGGTTGGTGGCGGTCACCCGGCAGGTGTAGCTGCCGCGGGCACTCGCGGTGTACTGGTTCGCGGTCGCACCGCCGATGTCGGTGCCATCGCGCCTCCACTGGTAGGCGAAGCTCTCGGGAGCGCGGTAGAGATGGTAGCTCGGCAGGTCGGGCGCCCAGATGCCAGGCGAGCAGGTGAGCTGCTGGTTGAGGGGCCCCGAGTGGCCCCCGCCGAAGTGCCAGTCTCCGAAGGGCTCGTCGTCGTCCAGAACGAACGTCCATGAGATCGTCGGCGCCACGGTTCCGACCGGGGCGCGGAGCAAGGCGAGGGCCCCCGGGAGGATGACCCCCTGCCCCGAGTCGTAGAGGGGGGGGTCGAACGGGCCGCTGCCGTCGAGCGGGGCGCGCCGGATCGTGTGGTCGCTGGGATTCGGCGTTCCGCCCCCCGAGATTGCGTTGGCCCAGTAGATCCGTGGCGGGGGGCTACTGGGGCTGGGAAACAGGTCCCTGAGCCACCTGCCTATAGAGAAGCATTGGGTATCAGGTACTACTTCGAGCCGTGCGAGCTCCGGCTCCGTGGGGTCGGGGTCGATTGCCACCCCAGTCGGGCTGCTCACTCCCCGCGTCCGATCGTAGAGGGTCTTGACGGGGCCGCTCCGTCGAGCGGGGCGCCACAGATCATTCCCTCGCCGCTCCCCGAAGCCCAGTTGCTCCAGTAGATCCGCCCTCCGGCTGGGTCGACGGCCACCGCAAACGGTGCCCTCACGCCGTCCGTCGGATCGTAGAGGGGGTCGATGGGCCCGCCGCCGGCGAGCGGGGCGCCACAGATCAGTGCTGCGGCGCTGTCGCTCCAGTAGATCCGCCCCCCGGCGGGGTCGATCGCCAGCGCACTCGCCGCGTAGAGCCCTTGCGTACCGGTACCGGTATAGAGCGGGACGACGGGTCCGCTGCCGTCGAGCGGGGCGCGTCGGATCGTGCGGTCGCCTGGGTTGCCCCAGTAGATTCGCCCCGCGGCTGGGTCGATCGCCAGCCCGCCCGCTCCGCTCACCTGGGTGGGGCCGCTGTAGAGGGGGACGAGGGGGCCGCTGCCGACGAGCGGGGCGTGCCGGATCGTAGCGTCGCCGTTGTTCCAGTAGATCCGCCCCGCGGCCGGGTGGATCGCTAGCCCGCTCGCCCAACCCACTCCCTGCGCCGAGCCGTAGAGGGTGCCCACGGTGCCGCGGCTGGCAAGTGGGGCGCGCTGGATCCTGTTGCCGCCGCTGCCGTATTCGCTCCAGTAGATGGTGTCGGCCATCGGGCCGAGCCTATAACGGATGGCCGAGTCTCGTGACCAATGGGCGATTCTGCCCGGCGCTGTAACACACGCGTTTTGCGGCCCTGCCATTGAATGACGAAAGCCCTCCATTTGGAGGGCTTTCACAAACACCAAGGGCCCTCGTTATGAGGGCCCTTGGTAAGTAGCGGGGGCCCGATTCGTTTCTCGCTACCACCGCGCGAGGATTCGCGAGAGCAATCGATACCCCAGCAAGCAACCCGCGCTCAAACCCCCTTAGGTTCGAGCCGGTCTTGAACGGGTAGCTCAAAGAAATGGAGACGCCGTCGAAAGATCGCTGTGAGCGGTGCGGAAGCACGACGCGAGTCAGCGCTCTGAACCACTCGAGCGGTAGATCACGGCTGGTGTGTGTGCAATGCGACGATCTCGCGCAGGAGATCGATCCCTTTTTCTGGCGGTGGTTCCATTACGAGGGCCTCTTCGAATCTGAAAGCTCCGAGTCCCCAACCTCGACGGCCTCGGCGGCTACAGAAACGTAGGCCGCCACACGGCAGTCGGCAGGTGGTCCGCTAGTCACCTTCCCCGACGGCAGTCGTGCCTCTCTGCTCACTCGTCCTCCGGCAACATCCCGCTGTAAACGCTTCGGTTTCCGCACCGATCCGGCTGGGTAACCCCGATCTGAGTCGGGGAGCCGCGCGGGACGTGCGGCGATCCGTTCTCTTGATAGAGGGACTCAGGGACTTCCGAGGGAGGGAGTCACTCCCAAGACCACTCCCCGGGGAGTCGATCGGCGCTGCTCCAGCGGCCGCCGCCTCTCGCTGGGGTCGAAATGAGTAGGAGACGAGATGGAGGCATCACAACAGCAGCACCAGGAGTCGGGCCAGGCCCAGCAGGTCGCGGACCAGGCCCGTGAGAAGGTCGGGGAGGCCGCGGACCAAGCGAAGGAGAAGGCTCACAGCCTCGCCGGCCAGACCCAAGACCGGATCAGAGAGCAGGTCGACGAACGCTCGACCCAGGCCGGCGAGCGGGTGGGCAGCACTGCCGAGGACGTCCGCGCCGTTGGCAGCGAGCTTCGCAATCAGGGCAAGGAAGGTCCGGCGAAGATCGCAGAGCAGACCGCCGATCGGATCGACCGGGCCGGGTCCTACCTGCGTGACTCAGACGCCGACCGGATCCTCAACGATGTCGAGGACTTCGGCCGGAGCCGCCCCTGGGCGGTGCTCGCCGGCGCGGTCGTCGTCGGGTTCGCGGTAGCGAGGTTTCTGAAGGCGTCGAGCCGAGAGCGATACTCGAGCCACCAGAGCGCTGCCTCGGTTGAGGGCACTCGCGTCCGCAGCCAGCTGTCGCCCACGAGTCGGACCACTGGGGTCGCACCGGCGACCGAGTCGATCGAAGATCCGGCGACCCCCGCCGGGGTGAGGTGATCGCATGGCAGCTAGCAACGGCGAAAGCACCGGTGAGCTCCTCAAGCATTTCTCCGAGGACGCGACCCGGCTGATTCGCAAGGAGTTCGAGCTCGCCAAAGCGGAGCTCGCCGAGAAGGGCAAACAAGCAGGGAAGGGGGCGGGGATGTTCGGCGGCGCGGGGCTCTTTGGAGTCACCGCCTTCGGCGCGCTGACCGCCTTCCTGATTCTCGTCCTCGCCGAGGCGATGGACGCCTGGCTGGCAGCGCTGATCGTGGCCGCGGTCTACGGCGCGATCGCGACCGTGCTGGCGCTCCAGGGCAAGCAAAAGGTGGAGGAGGCAGCTCCCCCGCAACCCGAACAGACCATCGAAACCTTGAAGGAGGACGTGGAATGGGCGAAGAGACAACCCGAATCCGTGAGGAGATAGAGGAGACCAGGGAGAGCATGAGCGACACTGTCGATCAGCTGGCCCACAAGGCGAACGTGCCGGGCCGGGTTAAGGAGTCGGTGGCCGACAAGCGCGACCGGCTGATGGACCAGATGAAAGGAACGGCCTCCCGCGTGAGCGACGCGACGCCGGAAGCCTCCGACGTCAAGCAGGGTGCACGGCAGGCGGCCGGGGTCGCCGAGGAGAATCCGCTCGGCCTCGCACTGGGCGGCGTTGCCGCCGGCTTTCTGGTCGGGATGGTGCTCCCGTCGACGAGAATCGAGGACGAGCGCGTCGGCCCGATGGCCGACGAGGTGAAGCAGCGTGCCGCCGAGACCGGTCAGGAGGCGCTTGAGCGGGGCAAGCAGGTCGCGCAGGACGCCGCGGAGGCAACCAGCGAGTCCGCTCAGGACGCAGCCCAGAGCGTCAAGGAGACGGTCCGGGAGAGCGGTAGGGACCAGGCCGAGCAGCTCCGTGACTCGGCCGAGGAGCAGGGGCAGGAGATCCGCAGAAGGTGACGGACCTGGCCGGCCGGTCCCCTCTCAGGACCGGTCGGCATCTCCGCCGAACCCGATAACACTGGCCTAAGGCTCGCAGGCCCGCCGGGCTGCTTTGCATGGAAAGGAGCATCTTTGGATCAGGCGCTCGCTTTTCGCGCATTGCAGCCTCCTCACCCCGCGATCTGGCTTCCTGCGCCCGCCGAACGCGCTTATGTCCACCCTCCCCCGCGCTAAATGGTGCTCGATTCGTGCGTCTTCGAAAGATCACATCGGCGGCCCGATTCGTTTCTCGCTACCACCGCACGCGTATCCGCGAGGTCAGTCGGCACCCCAGCTAGGGAGCCAGCGCTCCCGCCTCCACGCCAACGCGACCGCGGTCGGCTGCAGCTAACAGTGCTGCTTTGCATGGAAAGCGGCGGTTTGGGTCCACCCGCGAGGACAACGAGGGGTAGGGGTCGATCGGCGGGGCCGAACATATGTTTGAGCGGTGTCTCAGCAGGTATACGTTGAGGGAAGGAAGCGAGGGCAGCATTGCTTCGCAAGGCGAAGCACCTGCCATCCGGTCTGGGAGCAAATGGGCGAGCGTGACTGCGGTCACCTTGCACGGCCCAGGCGGGACATCCAAAGACAGGAAGTGAAAAGCATGGAAGCTGCAACGAAGCCCGGTGCCCTGCGCACCGATTCGGTCCGTCGCCAGGGCCGCGTTCGCCGCCTGGCGACCGAGACCAAGCAGGCGTTCAAGACCACGGAGTTCTGGGGGATGGTCGGCGTCATTGTCGCGATTCTCGTCAGCGCCGCCGTGATCAAGGGCGGCGATACCGACGGGACCGACGAGTTCATCGCCCGCCAGGCATGGCTCTACGTCGCGATCGTCGCCGGTGCCTACTTCATCGGTCGCGGTCTCGCCAAGTCCGGGTCGAGCGATCCGTACACCGAGACCTTCGACGACGGCGATCGGAACGGTCGCTAGCCGATGTTTCCCGGCCGGGGCCCTACGGGGCCTCGGCCGGGTTATGTCCTTAGCGAAACCGGGAGGTAAAGGATGTTCGTGATCTGGAAGCGATCAGGGGAACGCACACAGGTGCGCTTCATGCCCGGCTGCCTTCTCTGGTCGATCGTCATCTCGATTGCGCTCACGATCTTGCTGAACCTGCTGATCAGATTGTTCTAGCTCGAGCAGTAATTACTTACGTTAATAACACCAACGAAGGGAACCGAAATCCAATGGCACCACTGACCCGAACCCAACGTCAGGCAGCCGCCAAGAAGGCCGCCGCCACACGGAAGCGAAACTCCGCAAGACAGAGCAGCGGAACCGCCAAGGCGTCCGCTCGCCGCACCACAACCTCCGCCCAGAGCACCGGTCGTGCAGCGCGCACGGCCTCCAAGCAGGCAGCTCGGGCCACCGCTGGTCGCGTCTTGGCCGAGAAGACTCGCCTCGAGGCCGTCGCCCGCCAGGCTGAGCGCGCCATCCTGATCCCGGTTGGGGCGGCGCTCGAGGGGCGTGACCGCGTAGTCGCGACCGTGCGCACCTACAGCGACAGCCGACTGGCCCGTCAGCAGCTCAATCGGTTCGAGCGACGCGGCGCAACCGTCCTGCGGCGAAAGCGCCGGGCAGTCGAGCGCCAGGCCGAGGACGTCCGAGACAGTGTTGAGAGCCGTGCGAACGGCGTTCAGTCGCGCGCCAATGACCTCGTCGAACGCGTTCTGAGCCTCTCGTGAGTACGCGAAGCAGCACACTGAGAGCCTCGACGATGGTGACGTCGGAGGAGAACGTGGAGATCGTGCGGCGGATTTACAGAGACGGGCTGATCGACCGCGATCCAAAGCGCCTCGTCGACCACTTCGCCACCCCGGACATCGAATACGTCAACCCTCCCGAGGCCGTCGACCCCGGTATTCGTCGTGGGCGCGCTGAAGTGAGGCTCGCCCTGCGACGCGCTCGTCAGTCGTCCCTCTCGTACCGGCATGAGCTCCATGAATTGTTCGACCTTGGCGATACCGTGATCGCCGCCGTCAGCCGCCACGCCGGCCGTCCGAGCAGTAGCGAGATCCAGGAAGAGGCGCACACCTGGACATTCCGCGACGGCAAGGTCGTTCGATTCGAACGGGGTGGCAATCTGGAGGCCGCCCTCGAAGCCGCCGGGCTGCGGGAGTAGGCGACGCCGAATCGTGCGCCTAACGTACGAGTTGTTCAACCAATGGGGGTTCACCACCCAAGGCAGCAGGCGGCGCTATGGCATACACCGGGCGCGGCGGGGCCAGGTCCCTCTCGCCGCGTAAAGATCAGCCGTCGCGGCGCGGGTCGAGTTCTTCGACAGTGCCAGTTAGGTCGGGCGCCTTTTCGACGATCGCCCAGCCCTCGTTTCGCTCGATCACCGTCTCCACGTCCGGCACCTCGTGACCAGGGACGATCACGAAGTGGCGCGAGTCCGAGCGGACCCTCTCGTATTCGGCCTTGCGCAGATCCACATGCTCGCCGCATTCGGGGTTCGCGCACTCGCAGAAGTAGGGCTCGACCGCACTACTTGCGTGCTGCTCCTCCCAGTCCGCCATCCGCTCGTTGGCGACGCGGAACATCGCCTCGTTCTGGGCCATCCGCTCCCGGCGCTCCGACGCCATGCCGCCATCTTACGACGCCGCAGCATCCGACTTCAATGGTTCGACAGCCGGCACGACACCTCAAAGCCGCCGGGCTGTCGGGTAGCGCTGCGGCGGGCCGAGCGGGGTAGATCAGCCGTCGAGCGCGCCGATCAGCTGCTTAATAACCGTGCGAAGCGCGCCGCAGGTGATGTCAGCGAACTCGGAGCCCGACGTTATGGGGACCGGCTGCAGTGCCGTGACGACTGGATCGGCGGGCTTCTCGGCCTTCGTCTGCTCGAGCAGGGCGTTGAAGACAGTGCCGACACTGGCCGGCGCGGTCCGATCGGTGTCGAACTCCGCCAGGCTCTCGTAGAGCTCGATGAGCCCCGCCTTCGCTTCCTCCATGCTGCGACGCTACCGATCCCTCCCGAAAGGCATCGCCCGCTCCGGATCTACCCCCGTCGAGTCCGCACGGAATCGGCGACGAATCCTTGTTGATCGAAATAGCCGTGGAAAGGCCCCTGGGTAGAGTGGGCCAGGTGGCCGACAAGTCGCTCGATACTTACCTGAACGACCATCTCGGTGGCTCGCAATTCGGCAGCGACCTAGCCGACCAGATCCGCGAGAGGACCGAAGGGACGCCGCTCGGAGAGGTGATGGCGAAGATCGCCCCGCAGATCTCCGAGGACCGCGAGACGCTGAAGGGGTTGATGGACGATCTGGGAGTCGCCGAAAGCAAGGTGAAGCAGGCCGGCGCCTGGGTGGCCGAGAAGGCGAGCCGGATCAAGCTGGGCGGCAAATCTTCGGAAGAGATCGACCTCGATCTATTCATGGCGCTGGAGACGCTGGTTATCGGCGTCCGCGGCAAGCTTCTGCTCTGGCATGCGCTCAAGGAGGTCGAGAGCGAATACCCACCGCTGGCGGCCGCCGGACTCGACGACTTGGCCGTCAGGGCCGAGTCTCAGCTAACGGCGCTGGAGGGCGAGCGCCTTGCGGCCGGCCGGCAGATCTTCGCGGACGCCTAGGCCAACGCGCTGAGGCCGATCCACAGGGTGTGGTCGTTGCGCCGCCGAGAATGTCGAGATCCCCCGTACCTCAACTAACGGTTGGCACCCGATGCCCGTCATCGGGTCGATTCTGGGCGCCGAACGCCCGATAAGACGGGCTTATGTCCACCCTC
This sequence comes from uncultured Solirubrobacterales bacterium, assembly GCA_963801055.1. Lineage (GTDB taxonomy): Bacteria > Actinomycetota > Thermoleophilia > Solirubrobacterales > 70-9 > DASUPK01. The sequence continues at coordinate 91,345 of CAWDDE010000008.1, forward strand.
CCCCGCCCTAAATCGTGCTCGATTCGTGCGTCTTCGAAAGATCACATCGGCGGCGGGATTCGAACCCGCGACCTTCGGGTTATGAGATTTGCTGAGTTTCGCTCGGTTCGGTACCACGCGTGGTACCCCCCGCGCCGCTATCGGAGGCCGTTTCACCACAGCGGCATCGCGGTAGTCCGGGACCGTGGCCCGCGGCGATATCCGCTGGTGGCAGCGCGGGGCGATCTACCAGATCTATCCGCGAAGCTTCGCGGATTCCGACGGTGACGGAGTCGGTGACCTGCCGGGAATCATCGAGCGGCTGGACTACCTGAACGATGGGACCCCCCACTCGCTCGGAGTGGAGGCGATCTGGCTGTCTCCCTTCTATCCGTCGCCGATGGCTGACTTCGGTTACGACATCAGCGACTACACGGGCGTCGACCCGATCTTCGGCTCGCTCAGCGACTTCGACACCCTGGTGAAGCAGGCCCATGCGCGCGGGATCAAAGTCGTGGTCGACTGGGTTCCAAACCACACCTCGGATCGTCACCCCTGGTTCTTGGAGTCCCGCATGGGTGCTGACAGTCCCAAGCGAGACTGGTACGTGTGGCGCGATCCGAATCCGGCCGGGGGCCCTCCCAACAACTGGCGCTCGACCTTCGAGGCGGTCGGGCCCGCGTGGACCCTCGACCGGAAAAGCGGTCAGTACTACCTCCATTCATTCGCCCCGCAGCAACCGGACCTCAACTGGGACAACCCGGAGGTGGAGGAGGCGATGCATGGGGTGCTGCGGTTCTGGCTCGAGCGCGGCGTGGACGGCTTTCGCTTGGACGTGATCCACAAGATCTCCAAGGATCCGGAGCTCCGCGACAACCCGGATCCGTCAGCTGGGGAAGCCGGTATGCGCCACGACGAGGACTGGCCGACGATCCACGACCGCCTCCGCCGGATTCGCTCCGTGATCGATGAGTACGACGACCGGATGCTCGTGGGGGAGGTGCACATCTATGACCTCCCGCGATTCATCGAGTACATCAACTCGGGCGACCAGCTGCACATGGCCCACAACTTCACCTTCACGCAACTGCCGTGGGACGCGGCGGCGATGCGAGCCTCGGTGGACCAATTCCAGAAGCTGAGCGCAGGGCGAGCCTGGCCCGCCTGGTTTCTCAGCAATCACGATCAGTCGCGAATGGTGAGCCGCTACGGCGGCGGCGAGGTCGGTGAGGCCCGAGCGAGGGTGGCGGCGATGCTCCTCTACACCCTTCTGGGCACGCCGTTCATCTACCAAGGAGACGAACTCGGCCTGCCGGACGCCGACATCCCGCCCGAGGCGGTGGTGGACGTCGACGGCCGCGACCCCGAGCGCGCGCCGATCCCGTGGGAACCTCCCTCCGAGGCGGGCGCCGGCGGCGGGTTCTCGACCGGCCGGCCATGGCTGCCGCTGGTGGCCGACGCCGAGCGGCTCTGTGTGCGAAATCAGCTCGAGGACCCGGATTCGCTTCTCTCACTGGTGCGGCGGCTCTCATCGCGGCGTCGGCACGACGGCTGCCTGCAGCGAGGCGGATACCGCTCGGTGGACGCCGGCGAGGGACTCTTCGGTTACGTGCGCGAACTGGAAGGTGAAAGTCTCTTGGTCCTGCTCAACTTCGCGCCCGAAGCGCGCCGAGTCAACCACTCCGATTTGCCCCAGTGGGCGACGATCGAGTTGTCGACGGATCCCGCCCGCGAGCGGCGAACCGTCACCGTCGATGATCTCCAACTTCGCCCGAACGAAGGTCTGCTCCTCCGGCCGCTCGCCGACTAGCCAGGGCTACGGCGGCAGGCGTTGGCCCGGCCGCCGCAGGCGGAACCAGCGTGCGTCGTAGGGACCCAGCCCGAGAGTGACCGCGCCGCCATCCAGCTGGTGCTCGTCCTCCTCGAAGAGGTCGATCAGCGTGCCGTTCTCGCCGAACTCGAGCCGGGCGTTCCGTGTCGCGGCCGGCGAGGTTGTGGACGGCGACCACGGTGGATCCACCCCAGTCCGCCCGGTGGGCGAAGACTGCGGGCTCGCCCGAATCGAGCAGCTCCCAGGTTCCCCAGCCCAGCTCGGGGCACTCCCGGCGGCGGCGGATCAGGCGCTCCATCCAGTTGAGCAGCGCCTGCGGGTCTCGCCGCTGATTGGCGGCGTTCACCTCCCGATATCCGAATTGGCCCTCTTCGACGATCGGGCGGACGGGCTCGTTTGCCGTGGTGAACCCCCCGTTCGGCTCGTCAGTCCACTGCATCGGAGCTCGGACGCTGTAGCGGCCGTCGATAGCGAGGTTCTCCGCCATCCCGATTTCCTCGCCGTAGAACAGCACCGGCGTGCCAGGTAACGAGAAGGCGAGCGAGTAGACCATCCGGATCCGGCGCTGGTCGCCACCCAGCATGGTGGGGAGGCGTCGTCGCAGCCCTCGTCCGTAGAGCTGCAGCCCCTCGTCCCGGCCGAACGCCGCGAAAACCTCCTGGCGCTCGTCGTCGCTGAGTTTGTCGAGCGTCAGCTCATCGTGGTTCCGAACGAAGTTGGCCCACTGGCAGTCCGGCGGGAATGGGCGGCAGCTCCTCGAGCGCGCGAGCCAGCGGCGCCGCCTCCTCGCGAGCGAGGGCGAGGAACATCGCCTGGTTGACGGTGAAGGAGAGGACGAGATGCAACTCGTCGCCATCCTCGTCGCCGAAGAACTCGCCGCTGCTGTTCGGGGGGCAGGTTGACCTCGCCGACGAGCACGGCCTCCCCGTTCCGCCGGCCGATGAACGCGCGCAGATCCCGCAGTAGCTTGTGGGGGTCCGGGTCGGCGCCCTTCGGCAAACCCGTGCGCTCGATCAGGAATGGGACGGCGTCCACGCGGAACCCGCTGATCCCCTGCTCGAGCCAGAAGCCGGCGACCTGGGCAATCTCGTCGCGGACCTCCGGATTCGAGGGGTTGAGGTCCGGCTGGTGCGAGTAGAAGCGGTGCAGGTACCAGCGCTTCGCCTTCTGGTCGAACGCCCAATTGGAGTTCTCGCGGTCGGGAAAGACCACGTCCCCGGGCTTCTCCTCGGGCTTCTCGTCGTTCCACACGTAGAACTCGAAGTAGGGAGACTCTGGCCCACGACGCGCGTCCCGGAACCACCGGTGATGATCCGAGGTGTGGTTGACGACTAAGTCGGCGATCACCCGCATCCCGCGGTCGCCGGCGGTCCGAACCGCATCGACCAGATCGCCGTGCGTTCCCAACCGCGGGTCGACGCCGTAGAAGTCGGTGATGTCGTAGCCGTCGTCGCGCTGGCGAGACGGCATGAACGGCATCAGCCATAGGCAGTCGATTCCCAGCCCGGCGAGGTAATCGAGCCGGTCAATGAGGCCGGGCAGGTCCCCACAACCATCGCCGTCCGAGTCGAGGAAGGTCTCGACGTCTAGGCAATAGATGACGGCGTTCTTCCACCAGATGTCGCCGGTGACCTTGCGCTTCATCTGGCCAGCTCCGACAGGACTCGCTCCCCGAAGGCATCGATGAAGGGACGCAGATCTTGGCCGACGTGGTGCAGGTGAATCTGCTCGAATCCAAGCTCGGCGAACTCACGTAGCCAGGCGAGGTGCTGGCCCAGCTCGGCGGAGACGAGCACGCTCTTGCGAACGTCCTCCGGGCGCACGTACTCCGCCGCCAAGTCGAACTGCTCGACCGTCTCGAGATCCCAGACCAACGGCGGACGGAATACGTTCGTGCGCCACTGATCATGAGCAATTCGAAGCGCCTCTTCTTCCGTTTCCGCCCAGCTCAGGTGGACCTGCAGGTAGAGCGGCCGCCCCTCGCCGCCCCCCTCCCGGAAGGCGGCGACCACCCGTTCGAGAGCGTCGCGCGGCTGATTGATGGTGACCAGTCCGTCCGCCCAACCGCCGCACCAACGGGCTGTATCCGCACTGACAGCGGCGCCGATCAGGCTCGGCGGTTCGGCGGGCAGCGTCCACAGTCGGGCACGATCCACCCGCACGAGACCGTCGTGATCCACCACTTCGCCGGCGAACAAGGCCCGGATGACGTCGACGCACTCGCGCAGGCGTGCGTTGCGCGTCGCCTTAGTCGGCCAGCCCTCGCCGGTGATGTGCTCGTTGGAGGCTTCGCCGGAGCCGAGCGCGACCCACAGTCGCCCCGGAAACAGCTCCGCCAACGTCGCCGCGGCCTGGGCGATGATCGCCGGGTGGTACCGCTGGCCGGGGGCGTTGACGACGCCGAATGGCAGCGCCGTCGCCTGTAGTGCGGCGCCCAAGAACGACCAGGCGAAGCCGGACTCTCCCTGTCCCGCGCTCCACGGCGAGAAGTGATCGGAGGACATGCCGGCACCAAACCCCGCCGCCTCAGCCTCACGGACATGAGTCAGGAGCCGGCTCGGGGGGATCTGCTCGTGCGAACAGTGAAGGCCGATGACGGGCACGACAACCGCTTCCTACCCGCAATCGCGGATTTTCCGCGCGCAGCGACTTCGAGCATCCGAGCCGTGACACACCAAGGGCCCTCGTTATGAGGGCCCTTGGCTAGTAGCGGGGGCGGGATTCGAACCCGCGACCTTCGGGTTATGAGCCCGACGAGCTACCAGACTGCTCCACCCCGCGTCGGTCCGACGATTTTAGCTCGCCTCGAGCGGGATCGGCAAGGGGGAGAGAAAGGTTGAGGTCGCCCGTTTACGGGTATGGCTGGCGGCATGGCTAGAGGGGCGCGGGCAAGGAAGCCCGCGCGGGAATCGTCTGGCTTCAGTGGCCGGCTCACGGAGAAATGGGCATCGCGCCAGGACTCTCTCGTCGCTAGCATGCCTCGCCGTGTTCGGGGATCCGAGGGACCGGAGGGAATGGACGCCACGGTGCGGGTCGCCGTAATCGACATCGGCACCAACTCCACCCGGTTGCTCGTCGCCGACGTCAACGAAGCGGCCGTCGAGCGAGGTCGAGCGCCGGACCACCGTCACCAACATGGGCCGGGGCGTCGACCACAGCGGCTTGATCTGCTCCGACGCCGATCGAGGACGTCTGCGGCGTGATCGCCGGCTACAGGGCGCGGTACGAGGAGCTGGGCGCGGAGCAGGGTGACGGCGATCGCGACCAGCGCGGTCCGTGAAGCGGTCAACGGGGCGGCGTTCATCGCCGAGCTTCGCGAGCGCTTCGGCCTCGATGCCCAGCTGCTCACCGAGGAGGAGGAGGCCCACCTCACCTATCTCGGCGCTACCGCACATCGACCGGCCGAAGAGCCGACACTCGTCTTCGACATCGGCGGAGGCTCCACCGAGCTGATCGTCGGCTCCGGCCCGAGGGTCGATTTCCACACCTCGCTTCAGGCGGGCACGATCCGCCACTCCGAGCGGCATCTGACCTCCGACCCGCCCGACCCGCACGAGCTCGAGGACCTCGCCAGCGACATCCGCAACCTGATCGATCGGGCGGTCGCCGCGCAGCCGCAGGTAACGGCCCGCCGGGCGATCGCGGTCGCCGGCACACCGACCTCGCTGGCGGCGATCGACCAGGCCCTGGAGCCCTACGACCCCGGCCGGGTGCACGGCTACCGCTTGGGATGCAGCGGATCCAGCGCATGCTGAGCCGGCTTTCCTCGCTGCCGCTCGCCGAGCGGCTTCGGGTCCCGGACTGCATCCCGGGCGCGCTCCGACCATCGTCGCCGGGACCGTGATCATGGTTCAGGTGATGCGGGCGTTCAAGATGCAGGAGGTCGAGGTCTCGGAGCTCGACATCCTGCACGGCTCGGCGCTCTCGGCCGCAATGGCGCCGGCCTGAGCGACGGTTTGGCCGCAGAGTAGTCATTTTTAAGCAATCACCGAAGTTTTTGGTATTGCCTTACACCTCCCCCGGATCGATACTGCCTGGGTCGGGAGAATTGGTGCTGGGCCGGACGCCCGACGCCAACTCCTGGCTCATAGGTTCCAGGCGTTTGCCGCAAGGCGCCTCCCGTCGCCTGGTTCCACTACATACCCCCCAAGTAAGGCCCCTGAGACGTACCCCTGCCCGTCCTGACGGGGCCTGTTTGCAAAGACCGGCCGCCATGGATGGCGGTCGGTCTTCGTTGTGGCCGAGTTTCGTGGCGAAGCCGTCCCGGTAGTGTGCTCCGAGTGACGGGCCCGCCCTCCGCCCTCCTCTTCGACGAATGGGAGATCGAGCTGCACGGGCACCGGGTGATCTACCGGATCGCCGGGGACGGTCCGCCGGTCGTCCTGATCCACGGCATGGTCAATTCCTCCAAGCACTGGGAGCAGGTGGCGCTGGCGCTGGCGGACCGCTACACGGTGGTCGCGCCCGACCTGCTCGGCCACGGCGACTCGGCCGCGGTCCGCGGCGACTACTCGCTCGGCGCCCACGCCTGCAGCATCAGGGACCTGCTGACGACGATCGGGATCGACCGCGCCACCGTCGTCGGCCACTCGCTCGGCGGCGGGATCGCGATGCAGTTCTTCTACCAGTTCCCCCAGCGGGTCGAGCGCCTCGCCCTGATCTCGAGCGGCGGGCTCGGCCACGATGTGAGCCCGATGCTCCGCGGCGCCGCCCTGCCCGGGCGCGGCCGCCGGGATCTGGCTGGTCGCCAACCGGCGCGTGCGCGCGGCCCTCGACCGCGCCGGCGAGCGAATGCGGGCGCGGGGCAGCCGCAAGGGCGTCTACCTGCAGGCCATCGCGCGCGCGATGCGGCCCGCTCGCAGGAGGCGGCGGCCCGGCGGGCCTTCGTGCAGACCCTGCGCTCGGTGATCGACGTCCGGGGCCAGCACGTGAGCGCGATGGACCGCCTCTATCTGCTCGGCGAGCTGCCCACCCTGATCGTCTGGGGAGAGCGCGATAACACGATCCCGATGGCGCACGGCCTCGCCGCCCACGAGCAGATCCCCAACAGCCGCTTCGTCACCCTGCCGACGAGCGGCGCACTTCCCGAACCTCGAGGATCCCGAGGGGCTCGCGGACGCGCTGCTCGACTGGCTCGACGACACCGAGCCCGGCCTGATCGAGGACTCGGAGTGGGGACAGATCGTCGGCGCGCGCTCGCCGCGGCGCCAGCGGTTCGTGCCCGAGGGCGCTACGCCGTCGCCAGCGCGACCGAGTGGTTCGCCCGAATGAGGTTGTCCGGGTCCCAGCTGCGCTTCACGTGCGCGAGCCGCTCGCAGGTCTCGGCCGGCAGGATCGCGTCGACGTCGCAGGGCCGCTCGGCGTAGTTGAAGTAGCCGCCCTCCGCCGGCCCAGGGGTTCATCGCGTCGGCGAGCTTGTCGAGCTGAGCATTGATCGGCTCGCGCATCGCCGGGTCCATCAGCATCCCGATCCCGAGCATCACCAACTCGGCGTCGAGCTTGTCGAGCGCGCCGCCGTTCTCGGCGGGACGGCCGAGCGCGCCACCGAGCTGGCGGAGCTCCGCGAGCAGCAGCGGCGAGCCGGACTCGGGCCCCGCGGCCTCGTAGAAGGCATCGATCGCCTCGTCGTCGAGCTCGCCGAGCACGCGCGTGATGGCCGAGGCGCGGGCACCGGCGGCTCGGGGTCCATCGCGATCCGGCTGAGGCCGGGAGCCGGAATCTGGTCGAAGGTGTCCATGACCGGCTCGCCGATCTCGCGGAGCGGCGCGATCACCTTCTCACCCTCCTCCTTGCTGCCGATGCAGGCGGCCGCGATCCCGAGAAGCTTCTTGCCGCGCAGCGGCTCGGGGACGTCCGGGATCGGCGGCAGGCTGGAGGAGCCGCACCATGCTGCCGACCTCCTCCGGACGCGGTCGCGGCCCAGTCCAGGTAGCGGCGCACCGCCTCCGACGCCGGCCTCGGCCGGGAACAGCAGCGCGCCGGCGTAGGCCTCGGCGATGGGCAAGAGCTCGACGTGGAGCGCGGTGACGATCGCGTACCCCCCGCCGCCGCCGCGCAGGGCCCAGAAGAGGTCGGGGTCGCTGGCCGCGTCCACGGTGCGAGCCTCGCCGTCCGCGGTCACCAGCTCGATGGCGGTCACTCGGTTGCACGCCCACCCGTGCTTCCGACCGAGCCAGCTCAGCCCACCGCCGAGCGTGTACCCGACGACCCCCACGTTGGGTGAGGTGCCCGGCATCGAGCACTTTCCGTCCTTGATCGCGGCCTTGCCGACGTCTTCGGCGACCGCACCCGCCTCGGCGCGCGCCTTGTCGCCTTCGATCGTGACCTCGCGCATGCGCTCGGTCTTGATCAGGATCACGCTCGTCGAGCGGCCCGAGCGCGAACGCCCCGTGGCCGGTGCCCTGTCCCGCCACCTTCAGGCCGTTCTCGACTCGCGAAGCCGGACCACCTTGGAGACGTCGTCGGCGCTCTCCACGAGGGCGACCGCCGCCGGCTGCTGGTCCGCGGCCAGGTTCCAGGCCTGGCGGGCCTCGTCCCAGTCGGAGTCGCTCGGGGTGGCTATCCGGCCGCGGATGGAAAGCTCCGAAAAGTCGGCCACGGCGGCGCACTCTTGCAGTCCGCGACCCTCGCCGCATCCGTAGTTTCCCGGCGATTAGGCCGGGCTCGGGCGAGGCGTCGAGCGGGATCTGCGCCACCCGGTCGAAGGCGACCCGGGCGAGCAGGGCGCCGACGATCGCCGCGATGCCCGGCCATCACCAGGGCGGCGCGGGGGTCGACCGCCTCCGAGAGCCAGCCCGAGAGCGGGCCGCCGATCGGCGTCGAGCCGAGGAAGACGATCGAGTAGAGGGCCATCACCCGGCCGCGCATGCTCGGCTCGGAGGCGAGCTGGAGGGATGAGTTGACGCTCGCCGCCAGCGTCACGGTCGCCGCGCCGAGCGGTGCCAGCGCGACGACCTCCAGGGCGAGCGTGGGCGCGCCCGCGGCCAGCAGCGAGAGGACGCCGAAGACGAAGGCGGCGCCGACCAGGAGCATCGGGGTGACGGATCCGCGCGCGCCGTTGACGAGCGCTCCGACGATCGCACCCACCCCCATCGCGGCGACGAGCGCCGCGTAGGTCGAGGGGCCGCCGTCGAAGGTGAAGCGGGCGAGCAGCGGCAGGACGGCCTGGAAGTTGTAGCCCAGGGTTCCCACGATCGCCATCAATCCCAGCGGGATCCAGAGCTCGGGTGCGCCGCGCACGTAGCGGAGGCCGGCACGCACCGCGCCCGACTCGGGGGCCGCGACCTCGGCCGGCCGCAGCCGCTCGGTGTCCATCCCGGCGAGCACCCAGATCATGAAGGCGAAGCTCGCGGCGTTGAGCGCGAAGCAGGGCTCGACGCCGACCGTCGCGATCAGGACGCCGGCGAAGGCCGGCCCGATCACGCGGGCGCCGTGGACGAGGACGCTGTTCAGGCTGACCGCGTTCACGACCCGCTCCGATCCGACCATCTCCATGACGAAGGCCTGGCGGGTCGGGTAGTCGACCGAGTTGACGCAGCCGCGCAGGAAGACGAGGGCGAAGACCATCCAGGGGACCAGGACTCCCTCGAGCGCGAGGGTGAGCATGGCCAGCGGGGCGATCATGTGGAGGGTCTGGGTGAGCAGGAGCAGCCGGCGCTTCGGGACCCGGTCCGCGATCAGGCCGCCCCAGGCGCCGAAGATCAGCATCGGCAGGAACTGGAGCGCGGTGGTCACGCCGACGGCGAGGCCGCTGCCGGTGAGCGAGAGGACCACCCACATCTCGGCGATCATCTGCATCCAGTTGCCGGACAGCGAGACCAGCTGTCCGGAGAAGTAGCGGCGGAAGTTGGGGATGCTGAGGCTCGCGAAGGAGCGACCGAGCGCCTCCGTCACTCGAGCATCCCCTCCAAGCAGCTCGGCGGCGCGCTCGAGGGTACGGCGATCCTCGGCGGCGAGGCCATCCAGGCGCTTGGCGAGGTAGGCCGTCTTGCGGGCGCGGAGACGGCGGAGGAGCTGCCGCCCCTCAGGGGTCACACTCAGGATCGAGCGCGCGGCCGTCCTCGGGGTCCCTGACCCTCTCGAGCAGGCCCGCGACCTCCAGGTGGTGCACGATCCGCGTCGCTGTCGGCCGCTGGATTCGCTCCCGCTTGGCGAGCTCGCTCGGGGAGAGCGGGCCGTGGCGCTCGATCGTCGCGAGCGCGGCGGTCTGCGAGGGGCCCAGGTCGGTGCCGGCCTCCTGGCGCAGCCGCCTCGCCATACGGGTGATCGCCCACCTCAGGCGCGGGGCGAGGTCCTCCTGTACTTCTGGAAGTTCGGGAATGGTTTGCATCACTAATTAGCTTAGCGAATCAATATGAGATCAGTGGCGACCCCCGGCTGGAATGCATCCGTAGAAGACCGCTATTCGCCGGACGCCGTCAGGCGGCCTTGGCGGCCTGGCGCTCCGGCGCGATCCGGACCACGTCCCAGGCGAGCCCGAGCTTCTCGAGCATCCAGATCACCGCCGCCGACGGGTCGACCTGCTTCGCCTTCAGGCCGTGGACCGCCGAGCTCGGGAAGGCGTGATGGCTGTTGTGCCAGGCCTCGCCGAACGTCGGGATCGCCAGCCAGGCGAGGTTGCGTGACTCGTCGGTGGTCTCGAAGTCCCGCTTGCCGAACATGTGGCAGAGCGAGTTGATCGAGTAGGTGACGTGGTGCAGGACGAGGATCCGCATCGCGCCTCCCCAGAGCAGCCCGCTCAGCCCGGCGAGGACGGTGCCGCCGATCGCCACCCCCAGCCCGAACGGGATCGCCAAGCCGACCGCCGCCCAGAGCACGAAGGTCCGGTCGATGAAGCGGACCACCGGATCCTTGAGCAGGTCGGGAGCGAAGCGCTTCTTGTTGCCGCGCTGGGTGTGGATGAAGAGCCAGCCGACGTGGGCGTGAAAGAAGCCCTTGAACTGGGCCCAGACCCCCTCGCCGTGTCCGACGTGGGGGCTGTGGGGATCGCCCTCCTTGTCGGAGAAGGCGTGGTGCTTGCGGTGGTCCGCCACCCAGGAGATCACCGGCCCCTCGATCGCGGCCGAGCCGAGGGCGCCGATCACGGCCCGCACCGCCGGCCCGGTCTTGAAGCTGCGGTGGGTGAAGAGGCGGTGGAAGCCGACCGTGATGCCGAAGCCGGTGGGGATGTAGATCAGGCCGAAGACGACGAAGTCGCTCCAGTGGAGCCAGCCTCCCCAGAGCTGCCAGGCGACGAAGCCGAGCATCAGGAACGGGACCACCGTGAGCAGCCCGGTGATGATCCGGTCGCGCGTCTCGTGTTCGACGGGCTGGACGGCATCGGCGAGCGGCGCGCGAGGTCGCGTCGGGGCGGGAATCGTGGGCCCCGCCGGTGCCGACGAGCCGGTGGGATGCGCTGTCGCTCCAGCGGCTGCGTCAGACATCTGTGTCTCCTTTGTGGTGGTCCTGGCCGAGCCGCTCCGGGCGCCGCCGTTTCGTCTCGGGTTCCGGTTGGCACCCTATCGGCATTCCTAAGCGATGGGTGAGATTCGGTCTCCCTAACACGAATTGAATCTCGCGCCACGCTAGGGTCGGGCCATGTCGACCGAGCCGCTGGTCAGCGAGATCGAGCGCGCCTTTCCCGAGCGGCCCTTCACGATCGAGCTCTGGGACGGCTCCCGGATCCCCTCGACCAGCGCAAACGGCGGCGGTCCGACCTTCACGGCCCGCTCCAAGGACGCGCTCGCCTATGCCGTCGCGGCCCCCGGCCAGCTCGGCCTCGGGCGGGCCTACGTCGCCGGGGAGATCGAGGTCGACGACATGGACGCGGTGATCGGGCTGCTCAACGAGTGGCGGCCGCCGCCGGTCGGCACCGCGACCAAGGCCCGGCTGATCGCCGCCGCCCTGCGCGCGGCCGGCGTTCGCCGCCCGCCCCCGGCGCCCAAGGCGGAGCTCCACCTGCGCGGCCGCAAGCACACCACCGAGCGCGACCGCGAGGCCGTCCGCCACCACTACGACGTCGGCAACGAGTTCTTCTCGCTCTTCCTCGACGAGTCGATGACCTACTCCTGCGCTTTCTTCTCACGGGTGTCGAAGCCCAAGGGACTTCTCTCTCGCGACGAGCCGCCCACCCTCGAGGAGGCCCAGGAGGCGAAGCTCGAGCTGGTCTGCACCAAGCTCGGCCTCGAGCCCGGCCAGCGGGTGCTCGACGTCGGCTGCGGCTGGGGGAGCTTCGTGATCCATGCCGCCTCGCGGCACGGCACAGAGGCGGTGGGGATCACGCTGTCCGAGCCGCAGGCGGAGCTGGCGCGAGAGCGGGTCGCAGCGGCCGGGCCTCGAGGACAAGGTCGAGATCCGGGTCCAGGACTACCGCGAGCTGGCCGGCGAGGACTTCGATGCGGTCGCCTCGATCGGGATGGTCGAGCACGTCGGCGAGGCGCAGATCGATCGCTACGCCGAGCAGCTCGCCTCGATGCTGCGGCCGGGCGGGCGCCTCCTCAACCACGGCATCTCGCGGCTTCGCCACGGCCGCGTCGAGGGCGGCCCCTTCTCCGAGCGCTACGTCTTCCCCGACGGCGAGACCCTGCAGGTCTCGCGCGTCATCCTCGCCCTCGAGCGGGCGGGGTTCGTCGCCCAGCACGTCGAGGAGTTCGGCTCCGACTACGCCGAGACATTGCGGCACTGGATCGCGCGCCTCGACGAGCACCGCGAGCGGGCCGAGGAGCTCGCCGGTCCGGAGCGCCTGCGCGTCTGGCGGCTCTACCTGCGGGCGGCCCGCAACGGGTTCGAGATCGACTTCACCTCGGTCTACCAGGTGCTCTGTCGGCTCGGGGGGGCCTAACTGCTACCGTCCCGCGCGTTAGGCCGGTGATACCGGCAAAGGTGTGCGTAGCGCTCGCGTTGTTGCAGCATCAATGCTTCCTCGCGTTCGCAGCACAGGTAAGAGGAGGCGAGATGCCTACCGGAACCGTCAAGTGGTTCAGCAACGACAAGGGCTACGGGTTCATCACACCCGACGATGGCTCTAACGACGTGTTCGTCCATTTCAGCTCGATCGAGGGCGACGGCTACCGCTCGCTCGAGGAGGGCTCGAAGGTCGAGTACGAGACCGAGCAGGGCCCGAAGGGTCCGGCAGCGACCGGCGTGAAGCCGATCGGCTAGCTCGTTCGAACCACACTTCGGATCAGGGAGGGCCCTCTGCGGAGGGCCCTTTTCTTTTGGCAGTCCACGACGGCACCGGCCTAACTGCCGCGGCGACAGACTCGCGACATTTGGAGCACTTTGGTGCGTGCGTCCGCTGTAGCCTGAGCCGAGATGGAGCGGGCAGCGTGGACCGACCAGCGCCTCGACGACCTGGCCGCCGCGATGCGGGATGGCTTCAGCCGGGTCGACCAGGACATCCGCGACCTTCGACTGGAGACGCGTGAGGGCTTCGCTCAGCTGCGAACCGAGATCAACGACCTGCGGTTGGTCATGCTGCGTGTGGGCGGTGCCATGATCGTCGGCCTGATCGGCGTGATCGCCGCCATCCTCGCCCGCGGGGTCTGACCGCGCCAACCAGACGGCTCCGCGGAGCCGCCGCGTCGCCGGGGCCCGCCTAGCGGTGCTTGACGCCCTCGCCCACGAAGTTCGCGAGCCGCGGCCCGGTGACCATGACGTCCTCGAGCGCGAGGTCGATCGCGTCGAGGGTGTCCCGGGTGAGCTCCACGCCCGAGGCCTCGACGTTCGAGTAGACCTGCTCCGGCCGTGAGGCGCCGGTGATCGCGGAGGCGACGTTCTCCTCCCGCAGCACCCAGGCGAGCGCCATCTGCGCCATGCTGAGGCCGGCCTGCTCGGCGATCGAATTCAGGCCCTGCACCGCCTCGAGCAGCTCATCCGAGCGGTAGCGGTCCATCGCCCAGTTCATCGACTCGGAGGCGGCGCGGGAGTCCTCCGGCGGCGGCTCGCCGGGCGTGTACTTGCCGGTCAGCACTCCCTGCGCGAGCGGGGACCAGACGATCTGCGAGATGCTCGTGCTCCCTGCAGAAGGGGATCAGCTCGGCCTCGGGCGCCCGCCAGATCATGTTGTACTGCGGCTGGGAGGAGACGAACTTCTTCGTGTTCGGGACCTCGAGCGAGGCCTCGATCTGCTCGACCGTCCACTCGCTGAAGCCGATCTCTCGCACCTTGCCGGCCTCGACACCTCGGTGAGGGCCTCCATCGTCTCCTCGATCGGCGTCTCGGGGTCGGGGCGGTGGCACTGGTAGAGGTCGACGTAGTCGGTCTGCAGGCGCTCGAGCGAGGCGTCGAGCTGCTTGTGGACCTCCTCGCGGGAGAGGCCGCCGCTGTTCTCGTCCATCGGGAAGAAGAGCTTGGTGGCGAGGATGAACTCCTGGCGCCTGAAGTTCTTGAGGATCTCGCCCCAGGCCGTCTCGGCCGCGCCCTGGCCGTAGACGTTGGCGGTGTCGAAGAAGTTGATCCCGACCTCGAGGGCGGCGATGGTGCAGGCCTCGGTGTGCTCGCGCTCCACCCCACCGGAGTAGGTGAGCCAGGAGCCGAGCGAGATCTCGGAGACCTCGATGTCGGAATCGCCGAGCCGGCGGAAGTTCACCTCGCCACCCTACCCAACCGCTTTCGTCGGCAATCGCGTGTAAATCCGGCCGTTTCCGGGGAGAGTCGGGCCGAGGAGGGATTTCAGGGGTGAGCAAGGACGCAAACCGAGATGCCGATGTCCGGAAGGCGACTCTGGTCGACGTGATCCGGCGCCTTCCGCTCACCTCCGCGAGTTGCCTCGAACCACAAGCGCGGGTCGGGGTCGCGCGAGCCTGCGTCCTGACTTAGGGGGACGCAAAGCGGGGAGGTGGAGCCCGGTGCTAGGTACACCGGGCCCCTCCCCTGTTCGGCCGATTCAGCTCCAGGCGGCGGCCCAGGCCTCCTGGTCGGGCTTGTTCTCGAACCGCGCGACCTTGCCGTCCCTCATCTCGAAGACGTGCTCGAAGGCCCCGTCGAGCTCGGCGCCGCTCTTCGCCTTGCCCCTGAAGCGGCCGGTGACCACGATCCGGTCTCCCTGGTCGTCGAAGTTCTCGGGGTCGGCCCGGAACTCGTCGAAGTACTGCGCGATCGTGCTGAACACGTCGTCGCCGACGCTCTGCGGACTGTTGAACGTGCCGGATGGGGCATTGCCGCCGCCCGGCTCGACCCATACGACGTCCTCGACGAGGATCTCCAGCACCCCCTGCGGGTTGCCGCTGTTGAAGTCGTCGTAGGCGCCGCGAATCGTCTCCACATCCTGTTCCGACATGGCTTCTCCTCTCCTCTATGTGCCCCGCGCCAACCCTATGCCGGTCGGGCCGGGGAGTGCAAGGCCTGGTGGCGGCGTTCAGCCCAACCCGGCCGCCTCGCGGGCCCCATCCCAGCTCAGGTACCCCTGTTGGCGGGCTTGTAGAACCACTCCCAGAACTCGAGCGATCCGGGGTCCACCGGCGGCAGTATCGCCGCCTGTGGTCCAATCCGTTCTGCGCGCGTCCGCGTAGCCCCGACCATGACCCCGCCCGACACCACCGAGAAGGCCGGCTCGCAGCAGGACGGCGGCCCGCGGGTCGGCGCCGGCATCACGCCCTTCCAGGCCGACGCGGAGGCGACGATCCGGCTCGCGGTGGGTGCGGAGAGGCTCGGGTACTGGCGCTTCGGGGCGGCCGAGGGCTGGACCCAGGACGCGGTCGTGCTGCTCACCCAGATCGCGGGGGTCACCTCGCGAATCCGGCTCGCCACGGGGGTGCTCTCGGTCTGGAGCCGCACCCCGGCGGCGATCGCGATGGCCGCGGCGGGCCTGCAGCGGGCATCCGAGGGCCGCTTCGAGCTCGGCCTCGGGGCCAGCAGCCCGCCGCTGGTCGAGGGCCTGCACGGGCTGATCTGGGACCAGCCGGTCGGGCAGATGCGCAAGACACTCGTCGCCGTCAGGGCGCTGCTCGCGGGTGACCGGGTGCCGCTCGAGCGAGAGGGCGTCAGAGCGCTGCGCCTAGGGGCGCCGCCCGACACGCCGGTGCCGATCTCCCTGGCGGCCCTCGCGCCCGCCTCGGTCCGCCTCGCCGGCGAGCTCGCCGACAAATGGCTGCCCTTCCTCTGGGCGCGGTCACGATTGGCCGACGGGCGCGCCCTGCTCGCCGAGGGCGAGGCGCGCGCCGAGGCCCCCACCCCGACCGCCGTCACCGCCAGCGTCCCGCTGGCGATCGGGGAGGACGAGGCGGCGACTCGGCAGATCGCCGCGAGCTGGCTGATCGCCTACCTGACTCGGATGGGCCCGATCTATCCGCGGATGCTCCGCGATCACTTCGGATTCGCGCGGGAGGTGGATGCGCTGCTCGCCGCCAACGAGGGCGACGGGCCGCCCCAGCTGCCCGCGGCGGCGGAGCCGCTGGCGCGAGAGGTGACCGTGATGGGCACCTACGCGGAGGCGCCGGACGCCGTCCGGGCCTGGCTCGCGGCCGGGGCGGACGCGATCGACCTGGTGCTGCCCCTCGGATTGCCCGAGGAGCAGCTCCACGAGATGCTCGCGGCCGCCGCGCCCGCCGCGGTCCCGACCGCCTGAGGGGAGAGCTTCCGCCGCCGCTCCCTTAGGAGCGGCAGTGAGTCCCTCCCTCACCAAGAGCGGATCCGCCGCGGGCGCCAGGTCGGCCAAGCCGACCCTGGCGCCCGCGGACAAGCTCAAGCGCGAGATCCAGGCCGTCCTCACCGACGAGCTCCGCAGCGACGAGCACCGCCTCGGCCACGGCCGCTACGACGGCTTCGCCTACCCCGCCGCCGAGGCCTACTTCCACCTCGCCGGCGGCTACGCCGCCGGTCTCCAGCCGATGCAGCTGAAACGCCGTGGGAAGAGCCACTGGTGGCTCCTCGACAAGGACGGCCGCGTCATCGACCTCACCCTCGCCCCGCGCGAGACCTCCGACTTCCCGTACCAGCGCGGCCACCGCCGCCCATTCCGCTACACGCCGGCCGGGATCTCCCGCCGGGCGCAGACGATCGTGGAGCTGGTCCGGGCAACTCGTGGCTGAGGAGCGCCCGCCGGACTATTCTGGTTCGGCGATGGCACGCGAGAGGTGGACCGATGAACGGCTCGACGACCTGGCCGGTGCGATGCGTGGAGGCTTCGACCGGGTGGATCGCAGTTTCGAGCGCGTGGATCGGCGATTTGAGCAGGTGGATCGGAACTTCGAGCGTGTGCACGAGGACATCCGTGAGCTCCGCCAGACGATGTTGCGAGGTGGCGCCGCCCTGATCGCCACGCAGATGATCGGTTTCCTCGGCGTGCTCGCCGCGATCCTCGCCCGCGGCGCGTAGCTTCACCACACAATCGACGGCTCGACTCCGTGGTATCCCCCGATGCGAGTGCGGGGAGTCGCGCTAGGGTCGGGGCGACCGCGATGGGTAAGAACGCGCACCCGCCAAGCCTCTGGCTCGACCCGGCGCCCGAGCCCGGGCCACCGCTGGAGGGAGACGTGAGCTGCGATTGCGTGGTGATCGGCGCCGGCTACACCGGCCTCTCGGCGGCCTTGGCGATGGCCGAGGCGGGCGCCGACGTGGTGGTGCTGGAGCGCGACTACGCCGGCTTCGGCGCCAGCGGCCGCAACGCCGGCCACCTCACCCCGACGATCGGCAAGGACCTCCCCACCCTGCTCCGCCTCTACGGCCGCGAGCGCGGCGGCGCCCTGGTGCGGCTGGCCGAGGAGGCGGTGGAGCGCGTGGAAGCGACGATCGCCGACCGCGGCATCGACTGCGACTACGAGCCCTCGGGCAACGTGCTCGCCGGGATCCACCCCGGCCACGCGCCGATCCTCGAGAAGGCGGCCAGTGCCGCCAGCGGAGCTGGGCGGCTCGATGCGGCTGCTCTCGGCCGAGGAGCTCGGCGAGCGCGGCCTGCCCGCCTTCGTCTCCTGCGGCTACCTGGAGGAGAAGGGCGGGATCCTCGATCCCGGCAAGTACGTCCGCGGCCTGCGCGAGGCGGCGGTCGGCGCGGGGGCGAAGCTGTTCGAGGACACCCGGGTGAGCGCGATCACCGAGGGCACCGGGCCCGCGCCCGGCGGGGTCAGGATCGAGACCCCGCGCGGGCGGGTGAGCGCCGAGAGCTGCGTGCTCGCCACCAACGCCTACACCCCGGAGCTCGGCTACCTGCGGAGCCACGTCGTCCCGCTGCGGGTCTCGCTGTTCGCCACCGAGCCGCTCTCGGAGGAGGAGCGCGAGCGGGTCGGCTGGCCCGGTCGCGAGGGCATCTACACCGCCCACGAGGTGCTGGAGAGCTTCCGGCTCACCGCCGACGATCGCATCGTCGGCGGCTCGCGCTTCATCGCCTACGCCTTCGGCAGCCGCGTCCCGCCCGACGACGATCCCGAGGTCGCCGCCGGCCTCAAGCGGATGTTCCGCGCCCGCTTCCCCGAGCTCCCCGATCTCGTCGTCGAGCGCACCTGGTCCGGCCCGATCGCGATCTCGCTCGACTTCCTCCCCTCGATCGGCCGCACCGGCACGGGAGACAACATCTTCTACGCGATCGGCTGCGCCGGCCACGGCGTCGCGATGATGAGCCACCTCGGCACCCAGCTCGCCGGCATGGTCCTGCGCGGCGAGCCCGGCCCCGCCGCCCTCACCACCCGCCGCCGCATCCCGATGCCGCCCGAGCCCTTCCGCTGGCTGGTCGCCAAGGGGATCATCTCCGCCCTCGAAGCCCTCGACCGCCGCACGGACCGCAAGGCCCAACCACGGGTCAGGGCTGAGGGGAGAGTCGCGCGCGAGACCGCCTTATCCTCATGAGAGATGGAGCGCTCCACTTGGACCAACGAGCGACTCGACGACATGGCCGCGAACATGCGGCAGGGGTTCGAGCGTGTTGATCAGAACTTCGCGCGCGTGGATCAGGACATCCGCCACCTGCGCAGCGATCTGAACAGCGGCTTCCAGGAACTGCGCGGCGATATCAACGCCCTCCGGGCGCTCATGTTCCGCTTCAACAGCGCCATCATCGTCGCCCTCATAGGAGCGCTCGCCGCCATCCTCGCCCGCGGCGGCTGAGCTCAGCGCCGGATCGCATTCGCCTCGGGTATCCGACCGCGCTCTGCGCCAAGGTGGGCGGGTGAGCGAGCGGGGCGAGAATCTGGCGCAGGCGTCTTTTCCGGAGATGGAGGAGGCGAAGGCGGCGCTGCACGGGCTCGAGGGGCTCGAATCCGAGCCCTCGCAGGCCGTCCGCGCCTACGACGGCCCGCGCGACCCCGACGCGCTCCTCGCCCACCTCGGCTACGACGGCTTCCGGCCCGGCCAGCGCGAGCCCGTCGAGGCCGCGCTCGCCGGCCGCGACTCGCTGGTCGTGATGCCCACCGGCGGCGGCAAGAGCCTCTGCTACCAGCTCCCCGGGCTCGCCTCGGACAAGCTCACCATCGTGGTCAGCCCGCTGATCGCGCTGATGGCCGACCAGTGGCGGCGGCTCACGCGCCGACGGCCACCCGGCGGTGATGATCGCCTCGGGCCTCCCGGAGGAGGTGGCGCGCGACGCGATGGCGCAGATCCGCGACGGCCGGGCCCGGATCGTCTACTGCTCGCCGGAGCGCTTCGCCCAGCCCGGCTTCATGAACGCGGTCGGCCAGCGCGAGGTCGACCTGCTCGCCGTCGACGAGGCCCACTGCATCTCCGAGTGGGGCCACGACTTCCGCCCCGACTACCTGCGCCTGCCGCGGGTGCTCGAGCGGCTCGGCCGCCCGACGGTGATGGCCTGCACCGCGACCGCGACCGAGGACGTCTCGAGCCGAGATCGCCCAGCGCCTCGGCCTCCGCGACCCGCTGATGATCCGGGCGGGCTTCGACCGCCCCAACCTCAGCTTCGACATCGTCCAGTTCGAGGGCAAGGGATCGAAGGCGCGCAAGCTGGCGATGCTGCTCCACGGCCTCCGCGACGAGGCCAACCGCCCGGCGATCGTCTACTGCGGGACCCGCAAGGACACCGAGGAGGTCGCCCAGTCCCTGCGCGAGGCCGGCCTCGAGCGCCGCCGGCTACCACGCGGGCATGGACCCCGACGAGCGCGCCTCCGCCCAGCACCGCTTCATGACCGGCGACGCCGAGGTGATCACCGCCACCAACGCCTTCGGCATGGGAGTCGACAAGGCCAACGTCCGCTCGGTCTGGCACTGGGCGATCCCGACGAGCGTCGAGGCCTACTACCAGGAGGCCGGCCGCGCGGGCCGCGACGGCCTCCCCGCCCGAGCCGTCCTCCTCGCCGGCCGCTCCGACCTGGGCCGCCTGGTCCGCTTCATCCAGATGCGAGAGGTCGAGCCCGAGTCCGTCTCCCTCTACGCCCAGCGCCTCAAGGCCGGCTCCGACAGCGAGGGCCACCTCACCATCGACGCCCCGCGCGTCGACGAGGACCGGGTCAAGCTGGCGATCGCCGAGCGAGCCGGCGCCTTCGAGGTGGAGCCCGCCCCCGGAGGCCGCCTGGAGCTCCGCTTCAACGACCGAATCAACATGGCCGCCGCCCGAGCCGCCTGCAAGGCGGCCACGGACCGCTCCTGGCGCGCCTACCGCGCGGTCGAGTCGTTCAGCTTCGGAGAGAGCTGCCGGCGCCGGAGGCTGCTCGACCACTTCGGGGACTCGACCCCGGGCGCGCCCGAGGGCCGCTGCTGCGACGTCTGCGATCCGGACGTCGTGGCTGCCCGCGCCGGAGGAGCTCGAGGTGAGGCGCGAAGCGGCGGAGTTCGAAGCGCGCCGCGCCCTCAGCCGACCTCTCGCCCGAGGACGAAACCCTCCTCGAGGCGCTCAGGGCCTGGCGCCTGAAGGCCGCCCGCGGAAAGCCGGCCTACACGGTCGCCAACAACCGAACCCTCGAGGCGATCGCCGTCCGAGCGCCCCGCGGACCTGGACGCACTCGCCGAGATCCACGGGGTCGGCCCGGCGTTCCTGAAGCGCCACGGCGAGGACGTGCTCGAGCTGGTCGCCCGACCGTTGACTATGCGGCTGCCACTGCGCGAGCTGACTCGAACAGCTCGGCGGGCATCGAATCGCGGAGTACTCCATGTGATGGCAAGTGGGCGCTCCCCGCGATGCTCCACATACGTGGCGGGCCCAAGGCAGGTGCTCGGGCTGTCGCCCCGGTGGTCGTCTTAGCTCGCTCCCTGTACGAACAGCACGACGTTGCTCCCCCGTGCTTCGCGTGACTCATGTAGCGTCGGCGCGGTGGGCGCCCGCTGAGTCAAGCGTGCTCTGTGATTCCCAGTGGAGAGAGCTGCGGGGGAGATCGCATAGTCCCGGTAAAGCGTTGATCGGCGAGTAGTCCTTCTCGCTCTTCTGCTAAGGGTCACGAAGAAGAGATCTGGTCGCTTGCCTCCTCCACCCATTTCACGCCCTCCCGAAGCTGTGGCGGATCCTTGGCGGTGCCGGCGCCGAAGGCGGCGAGCGCTTCATCGCGGCTGTAGCGGGCGTGAGTGGTCGCCGCTAATCTGTCGGATCGAGGCCCAGCGGGCTTCGGTCAAGCGTTTCACTGCAGTCTGGCGCCAAGACCATCTATTAGGTCGATCAACTCGCTCCGCACGGCCTCGTTGGGCCACATGGCCGCCAACCCGTCGTCGATCGTCTCGAAGCTGTCGACTCACTCCCCAGAGTTCGTATATGAGCATCGAGCAGTAGGCGTTGCTCCTGCGGATCGAACTCAGCTGGCAGCGCGAGGGTGCCGTTTCTCTGCCCAGAAGCTCGAGCGTAGAAGCGCAACTCGCTCGTCGTCGTCAAGGTGCATGAGCCGCCAGAGAGCTGCGAGCAGCTTGTCTCTCATCCGGACCCGCTGGCGGCGTGGGTCTTATTCGCCGGCTCCGCCGCAAGCCAGTCCAGGTTTTGTCTCGGCTCCGGTAGAGATCAGACGGCGCCCGCTCACGTTCGCTCAAGGAATTCGCTCAAGCCCACGTCGGGCAGGGTCCTCAAGATGCCTCAACCAACGTGCGCCACTGCCCGAGCCGAGCAGCATCCTTGAGGTTCGTCGAGGATGATTTCGCGTGAAACCCGATCGAGGTTGATCTCACAGCCCGCCGGTAGAAATGGAAAATCGTGCCTGCCACCTGCGCTGCGATTCCGCCTTGGTCGAGGTATCAACGAGGGCACGAAGCCGTCGATCAAATCGAAACTGACGATGCTGCTGTCCGATCAAGTCAATCACCGTTAGACAGCTCTTCCCCTCGGCCTTCCTCAGGCCTCTACCGAGTTGCTGCGTCAGAACGTGTCGCGCTCTGCGTTGGCCGCAGTAGCAAGACGGTGTCGACGGCCGGTACGTCAACCCCCTCCCCCAGGACATCGACCGAGAAGAGCACGCGCAGCGTCTCCTGACGAGAGCCGTCGAAGGGCCGCATCACGCTCGTCCGAAGGCGTGGCCCCGGAAATCGCCAGCGACGCGAGCCCCGCCTCGCTGAACTTTCGCGCCATGTACTCCGCGTGGCCACAGAGACGCAGAATCCGAGCGCTCGCATTTCCGGTCGGCTCGGCGACGATCGAATTGAGCCCTTCCAGGAGCTTCCCGACGCGCATGTCGTCGCCTGTCAGCACCTTCTCGAGCTCTGAGTCGCGTAGCCCCGCGGCGCCATTCCAAGTCGCGCAAGTCAGTTCCGTCCGCAATGCCGAAGTACTGGAACGGCGAGAGAAAGCCTTGATCGATCGCCTCCCAGAGCCTTAGCTCCACCGCGATACGGTCACCGAACCACTCGGTGATGTCCTGCCCGTCCATCCGCTCTGGCGTCGCCGTGAGACCCAGCAGCTCTTGCGGCATCTACGTGGTCAAGCAACCGCGGTAGGTCGGAGCCGCCGCATGGTGGAACTCATCGATGACGACGATGTCGTAGGCGTCAGGTGCAATCTGCTCCGATTCGCCTCCGAATCCAACGACTGCACCATCGCGAAGACCTGGCTGCCCGACGTCGGCCGCTCGTCATCTCCGAGGAGCTCTCCGAAGGACTCATTTCGGAGCACGGCGCGGATACATCGCCCTGCGTCTGATCAAGCATCCGTCGCGCGGTGCGCCACAAACAGAAGAGAGAGATCTCTTTCCGCGCTCCTCGACAAAGATTCCGATAGTCGAGTGCCGCGACAACCGTCTTTCCGGTCCCCGTAGCGGCAACGACAAGGTTCTTGTGTCTGTCGTGCCGCTCGCGCTCCACAGCCGAGCTTGTCGAGCATGCGCTGTTGATGCGGATATGGATGGACATCAAGACCATGGAAGGAGACGGTGTCGTCTTACCAGTGCGCCGCTGAGCGTCGTTGACCCAGCGCCTTGCGGAGCCTCTCGCCGTCTCGCTGCGGGGTCATACGGCTCAAAGTGGTCGTACTTCCCAGTGGCGTGTCGAAGGTCGCGCGGACTCGGCTGATGAGATAACCCGCGTCTCGCTCGGCCAGTCGGACGTTCCACTCCAGCCCGTCCAGCAGCGCGGTGTACGAGAGGTTTGAAGACCCGATGAACGCCGTCGTCAGGCCGCCCTCTCGCTCAAGTAGCCAGGCCTTGGCGTGCAGCTTTGTGATGCGTGCGTCATAGGCAACTCGCACCTCAGCACCCAGGTCAACGAGTGCGTTAAGGGCCTTGCGGCTCGGTCGCACCCATGTATGTCGTCGTGATCACGCGCACTCTGCCCACCTCGGCTTCGACCAGAGCCGCAAGCTCTTCTCGCACAATCACTCACGCCCGTCCAAATTACGAAGGCGCAGATGAGAGTCAACCTGGATCGGCGCTCTGCAAGTTCCGGAGCTTGAGCTCGGATCCCGAGCGTCGGCTGACCAGAGCCATTCACCGAGAAGCGTTCGCTCGCCGGAAAGTGGGATCTCTGGTCGGGGCGGCAGTTCATTGGTCCCACCGAGCGCGGACGCACTGTATCGCTCGAGGATTCGATGAGCAGGACCCGGGTGACAGCTTCAATAGCTCCCCGGCGTCGAGGATAGCAGACCAGGCGATTCACCTCGGCGGCCTGGGCGTCGGGCTCGATTCCGGTCGAGCCGCCGCCGAGCGAGCGGCTTCGCCAGATTGCGCCGACAGGCGAACCTCTGCCGCTTCAGCGGGGTCAAGCGACGCCGTCTGGAGCATTCACTGCCTCGGATCGAGCTTGTTCGAGGCGCTTGCCGAAGCTCCGCAGTGATGCAGCTCGTCGCGCAGGCCGGGTGTGATTCGCGGGTCGATCAGGCGTCTTACGACGCGCTCGACCCTATCCCTGGGGTCTCGGGTCACGGCACAACTGCGTGAGACGCAAGAGACTCGCGGCAGAAGGCATCGGCGGCCACCCCTACCATCCCGCGCCCCATGCCCCGCCGCTCCGACCTCCGCAACGTCGCGATCATCGCCCACGTCGACCATGGCAAGACGACGCTCGTCGACGCCATGCTCTGGCAGTCCGGGGCGTTTCGGTCCGGGCAGGACGTCGCCGAGCGGGTCATGGACTCCATGGATCTCGAGCGGGAGAAGGGGATCACGATCCTCGCCAAGAACACGGCCGTTCGGTACGGGGAGACCAAGCTCAACATCATCGACACGCCCGGGCATGCGGACTTCGGCGGGGAGGTCGAGCGCGGGCTGACGATGGTCGACGGGGTGCTGCTCCTCGTCGACGCCTCCGAGGGGCCCCTCCCCCAGACGCGCTTCGTGCTCCGCAAGGCGCTCGAGGCGAAGCTGCCGGTGATCCTGGTGGTGAACAAGGTCGATCGGCCCGATGCCCGGATCGGCGAGGTGGTCGATGAGGTCTATGAGCTCTTCCTCGACCTCGATGCCGACGAGTCGCAGATCGACTTTCCGATCGTCTACACGAACGCCCGGGCCGGCTGGGCCTCGCTGGAGGAGGGCGTCGAGGGCACCGACCTCTCCCCCCTCCTCGACCTGGTGCTGGAGCGGATCCCGGCGCCCGAGTACGAGGAGGGCGCGCCGCTGCAGGCGCACGTCACCAACCTGGACGCCTCCCCTTATGTAGGGAGGCTCGCGCTCTGCCGGGTGCGGAACGGGACGATTCGCTCCGGGCAGCGGATCGCCTGGTGCCGGGCGAACGGCGAGATCGAGCAACGCGACGGTCAGCAACCTCTACGTGACCGAGGCGCTCGACCGGGTGGAGGCCGCCGAGGCCGGGCCCGGCGAGATCATCGCCGTCGCCGGCCTGCCCGAGGTGACGATCGGGGAGACGCTCGCCGATCCCGAGGACCCGCGGCCGCTGCCGGTGATCACGGTGGACGAGCCCTCGCTCTCGATCACGGTCGGGATCAACACCTCGCCGCTGGCGGGCAGGGAGGGATCGCGCCTGACGGCGCGGCAGATCCGCGACCGCCTCGACCAGGAGCTGGTCGGGAACGTCTCGATCCGGGTGCGCGACACCGAGCGGCCCGACGTCTGGGAGGTCGAGGGGCGCGGCGAGCTGCAGCTGGTCGTGCTGCTGGAGCTGATGCGGCGCGAGGGGTTCGAGCTCACCGCCGGCCAGCCGCAGGTGCTGACCCGCGAGGTGGACGGCAAGCTCTGCGAGCCGGTCGAGCTCCTCTCGATCGACGTGCCCGAGGACTTCGTCGGCGTCGTCACCCAGGCGCTCGCGGTGCGCAAGGGGCGGATGGAGCAGATGGTCAACCACTCGACCGGCTGGGTTCGCCTCGAGTTCCTGGTGCCGGCGCGCGGGCTGATCGGCTTCCGGACCGAGTTCCTGACCGAGACCCGCGGCACCGGCCTGATGCACCACGTCTTCGACCGCTGGGAGCCCTGGGCCGGCGACCTGCGGATGCGGCCGACCGGCTCGCTGGTCGCCGACCGCCAGGGGAAGACCGCCGCCTTCGCGCTCTTCGGCCTGCAGGAGCGCGGCACGCTCTTCGTCGGCCCGGGCGAGGACGTCTACGAGGGAATGATCGTCGGCGAGAACTCGCGCGCCGAGGACATCGACGTCAACGCGATCAAGGAGAAGCAGCAGACCAACGTCCGGGCGGCGGCGGCCGACCAGCTGATCCGGCTGGTGCCGGCCAAGCGCCTCTCGCTCGAGGAGGCGATCGAGTTCATCCGCGCGGACGAGTGCGTCGAGATCACGCCGGAGTCGGTCCGGCCGCGGAAGAACGACCTCGATCAGGTCACGCGGGTGAAGGCGGCGCGGTCGAGAGCGCGGGCGGCGGCGCCTGCCTGATCGCACCGCCGACACGCTTGTGTGCCAAACTGCGCACATGCGTTTACACATAAGCCTCGAGGATGAGCTCGTGGCGGAACTGGACAAAAGAGTCGGGAAGCGCAGGCGGAGCGCGTTCATTGCGCGGGTGCTGAGGCGCACCCTCGACGACGAGAGCCGCTGGGACGACATCCTCGCCTCGATCGGAACGATCGAGGACGAGGGACACGAGTGGGATCCGCGATCCGGCCGCCTGGGTCCACGCTCAGAGGCGGGGAGACGAGCGCCGCGTGGGCTGAGCTGTGCTGCTGCTCGATACGACCGTGCTGATCGAGGTCCTCCGCGGTCGAGAGGCCGCCGAACGGCTCCGACGAGCTGCGCGACGACGCGAGCCGCCCCCGCTGATCTGCGCGATCAATGTGTATGAGGTCTGGCGCGGCGCCCGGACCCACGAGGAGGGTGCGATTCGCCGCCTGCTCGACGCCGTTCGCACGGTGCCGCTCACGCGCGCGAGGGAGAGATGGCAGGCAACTGGCGACGCGACTTCGCGTCGCGCGGCGTCACTCTGAGTCAGTCCGACTGCCTGATCGCCGCGGCGGCGGTCTCGGCGGGAGCCAGCCTGGCGACCGGCAATCCGAAGGACTTCCCGATGCCGGGCCTGGAGGTCGAGCACTGGCCGACCGGGGCTTGACTAAGCGAGCCGGCCCGGGAGCGGCGGCGCCGCCGGCGGTTGCGCGGCGGACGCGCGCTGTAGGTCCGCGGGCCTCCGTTGCCGGACTTGTGGCCCTTGCGGTTGCCGCGGCCGTTGCGGTTGAAGCTCTTGCCGCTCGCTGCCTCCGTTGCCGGAGTGCTGGCGAGCGGCGTGCTCGAAGCCTGGGCCCGAGTCAAATTCGTGGTGCAGGCCGAGGTCCGTGGCGATCCTGCGCATGTCGCCGTGCTGGTCGGGGAGGACGAAGCTCGCGGCCACGCCCGAGGCGCCCGCTCGGGCGGTGCGGCCGGTGCGGTGCACGTAGGTGTCGCGGTCCTCGGGGGCGTCGAAGTTGATCACGTGGGTGATGTCCTCGACGTCGATCCCGCGGGAGGCGACGTCGGTGGCGACCAGCGTGTCGATCTTGCCGCGCTCGAAGTCGGCGAGGGCGCGCCGGCGCTGGCTCTGGGACTTGTTGCCGTGCATGGCCACCGCCCTGACCTTCTGGTTGGCCGAGCTTCTTGACGAGGCGGTCGGCGCCGCGCTTGGTGCGGACGAAGACCAGGGTGCGGCCGCGCTCTGAGTCGCGGAGCTCCTTGACGAGCGCGTCCACCTTGGCCTCGTGGGACAGGTGGACGAAGCGGTGCTCGATGTCGATGCCCTGCTCCCCCTTCGGCTTGTGGACGTGGCGCTTCGGGTTGCGGGTGTAGGCGGCGGCGAGCTTGCCGGACGCGCCCTCGAGCGTCGCCGAGAAGAAGAGCGTCTGGCGCTCGCGCGGCATCTTCGCCACGATCCGGTCGATCGCGGGCTTGAAGCCGATGTCGAGCATGCGGTCGGCCTCGTCGAGGACGAGGATCGAGATCCGCTTCAGATCGAAGGCGCCGCGCTCCAGCTGATCCTCGAGGCGGCCCGGGGTGGCGACCACGATGTGGGCGTTGGCGGCCTGCTTGGCCTGCCCGTGGAGGCCGACGCCGCCGAAGACGGCAGCGATCTTGAGCGCGCGCGAGTGCGCGATCGAGCGGAGCTCGTCGACGATCTGCTCGGCGAGCTCGCGGGTGGGTGCGAGGACGAGGGCCGCGGGGCGGCGCGCCTCGGCCTGGATGCGCTCGACCATCGGGATGCCGAAGGCGAACGTCTTGCCCGACCCGGTCGGCGACTGGACGAGGACGTCCTCACCTGCGAGGACGTCCGCGATGCAAAGTCTCTGCACCGCAAATGGTTCTGTGATGCCGCGCTCGGCGAGTGCGCCCAGGACTGGGCGAGACACGCCGAGATCGGCGAATGATTCTGAAGACATGTGTTGCTAACTCCTTATGCGTGTTGCGTTGGAGATCCAGTGACCCCAACTAACGGCGCATTCGGAGCGCAATGAGGGAGGAAACGGAACCTCTCGGGGACCCGGTTGGTCGACCCGACGCGGACCACGGTAGCAGGGTCCCCGGTCCGGGCCGGGCGGTCCCTTGCTAGGCGTCGCTGCCGCGAGCCGCGAACAGCCGCCACTCGTCGGGGATTCCCTTGAGCTGCTTCGCGCCGCGGTCGGCGAACGGAATCCCCGATCCGGCGACCAGATCCTTGACCGTGCTGGTGACGAGCACCTCGCCCGCGCCGGCCAGGGCCGCGACGCGGTCGGCGATGTGAACCGCGATCCCGCCGACGTCGTCCTCCATCACCTCGACCTCACCCGAGTGGAGCCCGATGCGCACCTCGAGCCCGATGGAGCGGGCACTCTCCGCGATCGCCCTCCCGCATCGGATCGCCCGCGCCGGGCCGTCGAAGGTGGCGAGGAGGCCGTCGCCCAGCGTCTTCACCTCGCGTCCCCTGAACCGCTCGAGCTCCCGCCGCACGGCGGCATGATGCGCCGCGAGCAGCTCGCGCCAGCGCGCGTCGCCGAGCTCCGCCGCTCGCTCCGTCGAGCCGACGATGTCCGTGAACATCACCGTGGCGAGCACGCGGTCGGGCTCGGCCACCGAGCGGGCGCCGGTCAGGAACTCCTCGATCTCCCCGACGACGGCGTCCGAGTCGCCTGCCCAGGGGACGTGGTCGATGCCGGGCAGCTCGACGTAGCGGGCGCCCGGGATCTGCGCGGCGAGCTCCTCGCCGGCGCGCCGATTGACGACCCGGTCGCCGCGCCGGTGGGTGACGAGCGTCGGGACATGGATCGTGGGCAGGATGGCTCGCACGTCGATGTCGAGGAACATCTCGAAGATCTGCTGGACCATCGCCGGACTCGCGGAGGAGCGCTCCATGCGGGCGGTGAACTCCGCCGCCTGGGGATTGCCCGCGAAGCTCGGGGAGAAGAGCTCGACCATCCCCTCCGCGTTCTGTCCCCAGTAGGGGGCGATGAACTCGGCGGCGGACTCGCGAAGCGCCTCCGCGGGCGCGGCCCAGGGGTAGTCGGGCGCCTCGGTGGTGCGCCCCATGGCGCCGTGGAGCACGAGCGCCGTCACGCGCTCGGGGTGAGTGGCCGCGAACAGGACGCTCATCGGGCCGCCCTCGGAGATCCCGAAGAGGGCCGCCCGCTCGGATCCGGCGGCGTCCATCACCGCCCGGACGTCGTCGATCCGCAGCTCGAGGGTCGGCACCTCGGTGACGGGGTCGGACAGCCCGTTGCCGCGCTTGTCGAAGATGATCAGGCGCGAGAACGAGGCGAGCCGCTCGAAGAAGCGAGCCTGCGGGGGCGACTCCCACTGGAGCTCGAGGTGGGTGGCGAAGCCGAGAACGAGGACCAGGTCGATCGGCCCGTCGCCGACGACCTGGTAGGCGATCGAGGCGTCGCCGGACTTGGCGTACCGGGTCTAGGGGAGCTCAGCGCCGCGGCCCTTGTCCAGATCGTCAACGCCCAGGCAGAGGTCGCCCACGCGAGCCTTGGTAATCCGGACCATCTCGTTGGGTTCGACCAGTACGCCGTGCGCGTGATCCCCGGCGCTGCCGAGCACACGGTCGTGCTCGAGCAGACGCCGGTCGACGATTTGAGGGATCCCGTGCAGAGGCCCGAACGGTGGAATCGCGCCCACCTCGAACCGCTCGAAGTCCCGGCCGATCTCCTCCTCGGTGGCCAGTCGCAGCGACTTGCCCGCTTCCAACAGCCCGCGAGCCTTCCCCAGGTCCAGCCGCTCAGAAGCGGGGATCACAGCCATCACGTAGCTCTCGCCATCGCGCAGGATCAGGTCCTTCGCGGCGTCCCCTGGCTCGACCCCTGCGGCCTGAGCCTCAGCCGCGGCCGTAAAGCGTTCCTCGTGCTCGACCAGCTCGTAGTCAGCCCCCTGTTCGTCGAGGTAGGTCCTGACCGCTTCGATGCCTTCCTTCGACATGTCTCCTCCTCATCGCTAGACCCTAGAGGAAGGGGTCCCGCCTAGCGGCGCCCGGAGCCCGAGCGGCGGCCACGGTACCTACACCTCGCCCCCCGGCACGATCCCGAGCCGGGCCCGCGCCTTGCGCACCGAGACGGTCGAGGTGCCGCAGGCCTTGGCGATCAGGTTGTCCTGGCGGTCGGGATCGCGCTTGACCTCGAAATCGATCCGCGCCTGCGAGCGGAGCTGCTGGCGCTTCTGGGAGGGGGCGTCCTCATCGACGCCCTCCAGGCCCGCCTCGCCGGCCAGGTCGCGGCGGCAGGCAAGGCAGAAGAGCTCGCCGTCCTGCTTCACCCAGGTGGCCGGCAGACGCGGCCGCTCGACCTCGTGGGAGAACGAAACGGTCACCTGGCAGCGGGCACAGGTCCAGGCGTTCGATGCGCGTTCACTCCGGTCCTGCGCGAGCTCGGGCTTGCTCATCAAGGCCACCTTCCTGACCCTCTGGCGTGGGTTCGCTCGAGGGACGAGGGAGGAGAGCCGCCGGGCGAATGCGTCCAACCCAGTGTAGGGACCGGCATGGCGGGTACGGAACCGCCAGGAGGTCTAGGGTGTCTGGGAATGAGACGATCCTTTTGATCCGCGAACGGGTGGCGGCATTGCGCTCGATGCTTCGCCGGCACCCCACCGCGGTGAGCCTGGCGGGGGGCACGCTGGTCGCGATCGCTCTGGCGATCGGGCTCGCCGGTCACGGCCACGAGTTCGTGGTCGCGCTCCGCTCCGCGCCGTTCTGGGTGCTCGGCATCGCCGTCGCGCTCCACGTCCTCTGGCTACTCGCCCGCACCGAGGCGTGGAACGTCTGCATCGACGCGGCAGGCGGCAGCGTCAGCCGGCGCCGAACTCTATCGCGCCTCGAGCCTCGGCTACCTGGGCAACATCTTCAACGGCCAGTTCGGCCTCGGCGGTCCGGATCGCCGCGCTGCGCCGTTCGGCGCCCGACCGAGTGCCCGCGGGCCCCGGTGCTGCTCACCGCCGAGCTCCCGATCGTGGTCGTCGAGATTGCGCTCGCCGCGATCTTCTCGTTCACCCTGGTGGCGCCGCTCGGGGTCCCCTGGTGGGCGCCGCTCGTCGCCTTCGCCGCCGTGGCCGCCGTGTTCGCCGGCATGCAGCGGGTGGCGCGAAACCGGCGCACGGGAATCTGGAGGGGCATCGCGGTGCTGCGCGAGACGCAAGGGAAGCGGGCGGATCATCGCCCTGGTCTGCCTCGCGGTGGTGATCCAGATCGCCCGCAACTGGCTGCTGCTCAACTGGAGCGGCGTCGACGCCTCGGTGTTCGACTCGACGGCGCTCTTGATCGGGCTGGCCGTGGTCGGCCTCCTCCCGATCGGCCCCAGCCTGGGAGCGGCCACGGCCGTGCTCATCCTCGGCACCAACGGCGTGGCGGCCTCGGCCGCCGCCGGCGCACTGCTGACGGCAACCGCCGCCGCGGGCGCGCTCTGCTTCGCGAGCTGGGCCCTGGTGGACCGGCTCTGGCTGCAGCGCACGCCCGCGCCAGCGCCGGCGAGCGCCTAGTCCGCGCCGCTACTTCTCGCTCTCCTCGATCGAGCGTCGGAGGCCCTCGGCGAACGACATCGTGCGGATACCGAAGGCCTCGGCCGCGGCTGCGTCCGTGACCACCGTGGGGGTTGAGAGCCCCTCGATCAGCGGGCGAGCCACGCCGGCGTCGACCGGCGTGACCAGCCCGATCCACAGCGAGGAGAGCCACGGCGTCAGGAAGGGGACCGGCAGCTTGGGGCGACGACGAACGCCGAGTGCGTCCGCCATCGCGTCGAGCATGTCGCCGTAGGAGAGGACATCCGGACCGCCGATCTGCACCTCGCGGCCGGTTGACACATCCACCTCAGGGGCGGCGGCGAGATACGAGATGACATCGTCGATCCCGATCGGCTGCGTCGGCGTGGCTAGCCAGGCCGGGGCGATCATCGCCGGCAGCCGCTGGACCAGGTAGCGCAGGGTCCGGAAGGACTCGCTGCCGGCGCCGACGACCATCCCGGCCCGGAAGTAGGTCAGGGTGGGCCCTGGTCGGCGAGGATCTCGGCGGTCCGCTGGCGGCTGGCGAGGTGCGGGGACTTGGGATCGTCGCCGAGGCCGCCGAGGTAGACCACCCTGGAGATGCCCTCCTCGGAGGCAATCCGAGCGAAGTTTTCGGCCGCGCGCCGGTCGCGCTCCTCGAAGTCACCGCCGCCACCTCGGCCCATCGAGTGCACGAGGTAGTACGCGACCTCCACCCCTTCGCCCGCGCCGCGCAGGCTGGCCGGGTCGAGGACGTCGCCCTGCGCCAGCTCCAGCCCCGGCGTCCGCCAGATGATCGGCCCGGTCCGGGTCGCGAACGAGACAGCGGACCTGCCAGCCGCGACCCGCGAGCGCTCCCGCCAGCCGGCTGCCGATGAAGCCGGTCGCACCGGTGACGAGCGCTCTGCGGGCCACGTGCCCCGGCCTCAGGCCAGGTTCGCCCTGCGCGGGTAGACGACCTCGGGGTCGGTGAGCACGTTGACGAGCGCCGGCTTGCCGGAGGCGAAGGCGCGGTCGAGCGCCGGGCGGAGCTCGTCCGGGGAGCGGACCAGCTCGCCGTGGCAGCCGAGGGCGGAGACGACCTCGTCGTAGCGGGTCTCGGGCCGGAGCTCGGCGGCGAGCGAGTAGCCGTAGAGGAACTTCATCGGGTGGTGCTCGAGCGCCCAGATCCCGTTGTTGCCCATCACCGCGACGATCGGCAGGTTGTGGCGGGCCATCGTGTCGAACTCCATCCCGGAGAAGCCGAAGGCGCCGTCGCCGAGCAGCAGGCAGACCTGGCGCTCGGGGTGGGCGAGCTTGGCGCCGATCGCCTGGCCGGGGCCGGCGCCGAGGCAGCCGTAGGGCCCCGGGTCCATCCAGGTGCCGGGCTCCCAGGTCTCCCAGACCCGCCCGGCGAAGCTGACGAAGTCGCCGCCGTCGCCGACCACGATCGCGTCGCGGTCGAGGAAGTCGCCGAGCTCGCGGTAGACCCGCATCGGGTGGAGCGGGGAGCGATCGTCGTCGAGCATCTCCTGCTCCTCGGCGCGCTTCTCGGCCTCGATCTCCCGCAGCCGGTTGACCCAGGTCGAGGTCCGCGTGGGATCGGCGGGGGCCGACTCGCGGATCGCGGTCAGCGCGGCGCCGATGTCGCCGGAGAGGGCGAGGTCGGGCTGGCGGGTCCGCTCGAGCCGCGAGGGGGCGAAGTCGAGCTGGATCAGCTTCGACTCCTCGCCGAAGCGAGCCGCCGAAGCCGAGCCGGAAGTCGAGCGGCACGCCGATCACCAGGGCGACGTCGCAGCCCTCGAGCGCGGAGCCGCGGGCGCGGGAGAAGTAGAGCTCGTGGTCGGGCGGCAAGCAGCCCCGCCCGAGTCCGTTGAGGAAGACCGGGATGCCGAGCGCCTCGGCCAGCTCGCGCAGCTCGGACTCGGCCTGGGCCCAGTAGAGGTTGCGTGCCGGCCATGATCGCCGGGCGCTCCGGCCTCGGCGAGCAGCCTCGCCGCCTCCTCGACCCCGTCCGGGATCTGCTCCGGCACCGGCGGCGGGTCGGGGACCTCCGACTCGGCCTCCGAGAAGACGACGTCGAGCGGGTAGTCGACGAAGGTCGGGCCGAGCGGCGGCTCGGCGGCGGTGTCGATCGCCTCCGCGGTGGTGCGGGCGATCTTCGCGGGGTCCTTGACGGTCAGCGCCGACTTGACGAGCGGCTTGACGAAGGGGAGGTGGTCGATCTCCTGGAGCGAGCCCGATCCCCCAGCGCATCTCGGGCGCGCGGCCGCCGAGCGTCACCAGCGGCACGCCGTCGGCCTGCGCGGAGGCGATCGCGCTCATCCCGTTGGTGACGCCGCAGCCGGCGGTGAGGGCGCAGATCCCCGGCTCGCGGGTCGCCTTGGCCCAGCCGATCGCGGCGAAGGCGGCCGACTGCTCGTGGCGGAAGTCGACGACGTCGATCCCCTCCGCCTTGCAGCCGTCGTAGATCGAGAAGAGGTGGCCGCCGGAGAGGGTGAAGAGCTTCGAGGCGCCGCGGCTCCTCATCGCCCGGGCGACCAGCCGGCCGCCGTGGACCGCGCCCGTCTCGGCGCCGGCGCCCTCGGCCTTCTCCTCGACCTGCTCGGGCGTCGCCATCGAGGCGAGACTACCCCTCGCGAGACTCAGGAGAGACCCAGGTGTCCTTGGCGCCGCCGCCCTGGGTGCTGTTGACGAGCAGCGAGCCGCGCCTCGAGCGCGACCCGGGTGATGCCCGCCGGGGGCGATCTCGTCGCCGTAGGCGTAGGCGCGCAGGTCGACGTGACGCGGCTCGAGCGCGCCGTCACAGAAGGTCGGGATGGGTCGAGAGCCGGACCGTCTCCTGCGCGACGAAGTCCTCGGGCGTCTCGCGGGCCGGCCGCGATCACCTCCTCGCGCTCCTCCGCGCTCGCCTGCCGCCGATCACCACGCCCCTTCCTCCCAGCTCCGCCCGCGGCTTGACGACCATCTCGTCGATCCGCTCGAAGACCTCCTCCCGCGCCTCCGGCATCACCATGTCGTAGGTGCGGGACGGTCGGGATGATCGGCTCCTCGCCGAGGTAGAAGCGGATCAGCTCCTCGGAGTAGGCATGGGTGAGCTTGTCGTCCCCGATGCCCGCAGCCGAAGGCGCTGACCGTGCTGAGGTTGCCGCGCCCGACCGGCTCGAGCAGCGCGTGCTGCCAGGTCGGGTCGCCGTTCTCGTCGCGGAGCTGCGCGACGTTGTCGCGCAGGTAGATCACGCGCAGCTCGCGCGGCGCTCCCCGGCGGGGGCCCCGTAGAGCCGGCCGCCGCGGACCTCGAGGTCGTCGGGATCGACGATCGGGATGCCGAGCCGCTCGGCGAGCGCGACGTGCTCGTACCAGGCGCCGTTCTCCTCCCCCTCGGAGATCAGGGCCATGGGCGCCTCCGGGTCGCCGTCCGGCGAGGCGGCCGCGAGAACCTGCCGCGAGCAGCTCGACCGCGTAGGCGATGTCGCGGCGCTCGGCCGGAGGCTGCAGCGGCACGAAGGCGTCGATCGCTGCGCGGGCCGCGAGCGCGTAGGCGATCCCGGAGGGATTCAGCGCAGTTGTCCTCGAGGATCCGGAAGCGACCGTCCTCGCCGCGAACGACGTCGAAGCCGATCACCGGGCGCGTGCGGTCCCCGCACCTCGACCCCGATCATCTCCGGCTCGAGGTTCTCGGAGGTCTCGATCAGCCGCGCGGGCACCACGCCGTCGCGGACGATCCGCTGCTCGCTGTAGGCGTCGCGGATGAACGCGTTGAGCGCCCGGGCCCGCTGCCGAAGACCCGCCTCGAGCTCCTCCCACTCCCGAGCGCTCAGCACCCGGGGGACCAGGTCGAGCAGGAACTCCTCAGGTCCCTGGTCGCCCTTGAAGTCGACGCCCTGCTCGCGAAGGTGCTCCCGCATCTGCTCGGCCGCCTTCGTCGAGATCGAGCTCGTCGAGCGCCGGCAGGAGATCGGCGTAGCGCCCCGCGGGGCTCGCCGTCCGCGCTCGAGCGCCTCGTCGAAGTGCTCGGGGACGTACGGCGTCCTTGCCTTCGTCCCGCCCTCCACGGGCGGCGTCATTCCCGGGCGGAGCGGTTTCAGTCCCTAGAGCTCGTCCAGGGCGCGGCGCGCCGCGTGGGCGTCGAGCTCGGCGTCGTGGACGCGTCTGCTCGGCCTCTTCGACCGCCTCGCGGGCGCGCTCGAGCTTGGCCCGCTCGCGCTCCAGCCGCTTCTCGGCCGCGGCGAGCTTGCGCTCGGCCTCCTTGCGGCGCTTCGCCTGCTGCTGGCGGGCGCGGCGCTCGGCCGCCTCGCGCTCGCCCTTCCCGCGCTTGCGGGCCGGCGCCTTCGGCGTCGCCGGCCCGACCAGGCCGATTCCCGCGGCGCGCTGCTCGCGGGTCAGCCGGCCCCGCTCGATCGCCTCGGCGACCTCGGGGTCGCTCGGCGCGGCCTGGAGCGTCTCCCCGACCCGCGTCGAGGATCTGCGCCCCGACCCCGTGCTCGCGGCCGATCGCCTCGGCGGTCCGGAGCAGCGAGTCGATCGCCTCCTGCTCGCGGCTCGCCGCCTCCCGCAGCTTCTCGCGATCGGTCGAGCCGGCGAGCATCTCCTCCTGGGCGGCGCGGAGCTGCTCGCCCACCTCGAGCAGCTCGGCTCACCTCCTTCGCCTTGCGCGCCGCGAGCTGGTTGACGAGCCAGGCGCCGCGCGGGTCGGCTTCCGCAGT
Source organism: uncultured Solirubrobacterales bacterium (assembly GCA_963801055.1). Classification (GTDB taxonomy): domain Bacteria; phylum Actinomycetota; class Thermoleophilia; order Solirubrobacterales; family 70-9; genus DASUPK01. The sequence continues at coordinate 127,459 of CAWDDE010000008.1, forward strand.
CCCTTGACCCAGTCGGCCGCCTCGGCCTCGCCCTCGGCGCGCAGCGACTTCGCCAGCTCGTTCCGGGCGGGGGTGAACTCCTCGAGCGGGCCGTGGAAGAGCCCGTCCAGTTCCTCCTCCGGCACGCCCTTCGGTGGGCTGATGGCCGCAGCTTCCACTTACCTCAGCACCGCGGCTACCGAATTCCGAGCGCGCGATCCACTTGCCCTAGGACCCGGCGAGCGTGTGGGCGTCTTGCCGAGACCGCGTTCCTGGCTGCCGTCCCCGCCCGGCCCACTCCAGGGCCGGGGCGCAGGCCGGCGGCCGAGGCCGTCGTCCGGGGACCGGCGCGCGGCCGAGGCCGCCCACGGTCGGGTCGCCGAGCGGGTCGTTGACGTCGCTGCCCGGGCCGGTGTGCGAGCGCGACCGGGATGAGCGGCGCGTAGAGCTCGACCGTGCGGTCGTAGCCGCGGATCTCGCGCTCGCCGCGCGACTCGACCTCGATCGTCTCGGAGAGCAGCGCGCGGGTGTCGCCGGTGATCAGCACCGGGTCGCCGGTCTCGCGGGTGGCCGACTCCGACCCGGGAGGCGAGGTTGACCGCGTCGCCGATCACGCTGAAGGAGAGCCGCCCGGCGCCGCCGATCGAGCCCGCGACCACCGTGCCCGGTGTTCACCCCGACCCCGACCTCGAAGCCGCCCGGCCGGCGGCTGTTGATCGTCCGCGCCAGCTCCACCGCGCACTGCACCGCGCGGTCGGCGTGCTGGGGCATCCGCTCGGGCGCGCCGAAGACGGCGAGCACCGCATCGCCGATGAACTGGTCGATGTGGCCGCGGTGGCGGGCGACGATCGGGACGATGCACTCGAAGAGCTCGTTGAGGCGAGCGACGATCTCGGGCGCCGAGGCCTCCGCCGCCGCGGTCGGTGAAGTCGCGCACGTCGACGAAGACCAGCGAGACCTCGACCTCCTCGCCGCCGGGCTCGAAGTCCTCGCGAGATCAGGTGCTGGGCGACCTCCTCGTCGAGGTAGGTGCCGAAGGCCTCGCGCAGCCGCTCGCGCTCGGCCAGCCCGTCGACCATCTGGTTGAAGGCCGAGGAGAGCTCGCCGAACTCATCCGAGGTCGTGACCGGCACGTGCTCGTCGAAGCGCCCCTGGCGGATCCGCTCGGTCGCCGCCTCGAGGTCCTCGATCGGGCGGAGGATCGAGCGGGAGAGCAGCACGGTGAGCTCGAAGCTGACCGTGAAGGAGACGAACAGCGCGATCAGCACGGCGACGCCGAGCGCGTCGGTGCCGCCGCCGTTCGAGGTGAGCGCCGCGACCACGATGCCGGTGATCACGTTGATCAGCGGCAGCGAGCCGAGCAGCTTCACCCGCAGCGGCACCACCGGGCGGTCGATCCGGACCGGCGTGTCGAGCGCCGAGTTGATGTCGAAGAGGATCGGCCGCATCGCCAGCTCGAGCGCCAGGTAGTGCAGGGTCGCCGGCGTAGGCGACCGCGAGCAGCGCCGCGATCGCGATCGGGAAGAAGGCGAGCCAGCTGAGCTGAAGCACGACGACCGAGGCGACGACCGCGATCAGAGTGACCAGGATCGGGACGAAGAAGTCCCGCCGGATCAACTCGATCGGCAGGTTCACCGCCAGGTGCCAGGCCTCCGCCGTCTGCTCCGAGCGAGCGCGCCCCGCCGATCCACGCCTGCAGGGGCCGCAGCCGCCTCAGCACGCGGGTCAGGACGAAGCCGACCCCGATCGCCGTCAGCCCGAGGGTGATCGCGAGGATCGTCAGGAAGTCGCCGCCGGAGACCGAGTAGTAGAAGCTGAACAGGGCGACCGCGCCGGTCGCGACCAGGAAGGCGGTCTGCAGCTCGACCGTGATGAACACGGCCGGGTAGCGGCGGCCGAGCTTCCGGTAGAGCCAGGTGAGGGGATGCGGGTGCGACACGGGTCGGCCGCCCATTGTCCCGAACCGGTCGAACGGACCGCCTTGCGGCCCGGGTGCACCTAGAGCGAGCGGACCGCCTCCGGGATCGGGGTCTCGCCGTCGAGCAGGTCGAACGACTTGCCGATCGTGTTGTCGGCGACCAGGACCTCGGCGATCACCGCGGCGACGTCGTCGCGGCTCACCGAGCCGCCGGTCTCGAGCTGCTCGGCGATCTGGACCCTGCCCGTGCCGGGCTCGTCGGTGAGCCCGCCGGGCCGAACGATCGTGTAGTCGAGGCCCGCTCTCGGTGACGACCTTGTCGGCCTCCGCCTTCGCCTCGTAGTACGGGCGCATCTGGTCCGTCCAGCGCTCGGGGTGGTTGGCGCCGATCGCGCTGACGATCACGTAGCGGCGGATGTCGTGGGAGCGCGCGGCGTCAATGAGCTTGACCGCGCCGCCGTAGTCGACCGTCCGCTTCCGCGCCGGTCCGCTGCCCGGGCCCGCGCCGGCGGCGAAGACGACCGCGTCCGCCCCCGCGACCGCGTCGTCGATCTCGACGTTCTCGATGTCGAGCACGATCGGCTCGGCGCCGATCTCCTCGAGGTCCGCGGCCTGCTCGGTCTTGCGGATGATCCCCCGCGGGCTGTCGCCGCGCTCGGCGAGGATCTTCTCGAGCCGCAGCGCGATCTTCCCGTGGCCACCGACGATGACGACGTTCACGGCCGCGACCATACTTGAGCGATGGCCACCGCTGACCTCACCGTGATCGGCCTTTAGAGGAGAAGTAGTGCCGGGGGTGGGATTCGAACCCACATGTCCCCGAAGGGACCGCGGATTTTAAATCCGCGTGCCTCGACCAGTTGGGCTATCCCGGCGCGCGACCTGATCGTAGTCCTGGCGGCACCCCTTAGGCGGACCTTAGACGCGCCGGACGACAATGGTCTTCGTCCACCGGAGAGATCCCCGCAAATAGCGGCGGAAAAGTGCGTGTGGGGCCCGCATTTCGAGGGCATTAAGGGTCCCGCGAGCGCAACCGGACCGCTGCTACCGTGTTTTCTTCGGCAGGGAGGATTCCGCCGCTTCTCTGCCGTCCCCGCCTTGGAAGCCTCAACCCTCACACACGCGCAGCGACGCGGGCTCTTCGCCCGGCGCTCGCCCCTCCTCCGCTTCCAGGACGACGAGAAGCTCGTCGCCCTCACCCGACGGGGTCATCAGCACGCCTTCGACACCCTCGTCGAGCGCTACCAGTCGCGGCTTCTGGGCTTCTGCCGCCAGATGCTCGGCTGCACCGAGGACGCCGAGGACGTGCTCCAGGAGGTCTTCGTCGCGGCCTACAACGCGATGGTCGCCGACGAGCGCCCGATCGCGGTCCGGCCCTGGCTCTACCGGATCGCCCGGAACCGCTGCCTCAACCATCTTCGGAAGCCGACCGCGGACGGGCAGGACACGATGGACACGCACCCCCACATGAACGGGGTGACCACCCACGAGCGGGTCCAGAGCCGCGAGGAGTTCCGCAGCCTGCTGGCGGACGTCGGCAAGCTGCCGGAGACCCAGCGCTCGGCGCTTCTCCTGCGCGAGATCGACGCGATGAGCTACGAGGAGATCGCCCAGGCGATGGACACCACCGTCCCCGGCGTCAAGTCGCTCCTCGTCCGCGCGCGGATCGCGCTCGCCGAGTCGAGCCAGGCCCGGCAGCTGACCTGCGACGACGTCGCGGCTCGAGCTCGCGGAGGCCGCCGAGGGGCTCGCCAAGGTCTCCGGTCCGGTCCGCCGCCACATCAAGGGCTGCGACCCCTGTCGCGCGTTCCGCACCCAGCTTCGCTCCGACACCAAGGTGCTCGCCGCGATCTTCCCGGTGGGCCCGCTGCTCGTCCTCAAGGGCGCCGTGCTCGCCAAGCTCAGCGGCCTGTTCGGCGGCGGCGGTGGCGGTGCCGCTGCCGGCGCGGGTGGCGGCGGCGCTGCGGGCGCCGGTGCCGCCGGGGCAGGAGCCGCGGGCGCCGGAGCCGCGGGCGCGGGTGCCGCGGGCGTGGCCGCCACGGGCGGCACGGCCGTCACCGGCGCCGCCGTCGGCGGCGCGGCTGCGGCAGGCGGAGCCGCCGCGGGCGGCGCAGGCGCAGCCGCGGCGACAGGTGCAGCCGCGGCGATCGGCACCAAGGCCGCCGCTGGAATTGCGACCGCCGCGATCATCGCGGGCGGCGCCGCCGAGATCCAGCACGTCACCGCAAACCACCCGGCCGCCAAGCCTCAGCCCAAGGTGCGGAGCGTCGACGTCCCGGATAGGCGCGTCGCACCAACCGCCACTCCGGCGACCGCCGAGCCCGCTCCGGCGGACGCCCCTCCGGCGACACCCGCGGCGACCGCCCCCGCCCAGCCCGCGGACACGGTGACCGTCCCGCCGCAGCCCGCCGATCGAAGCCTCGACCGACGGAACCGGCGACCACGACACCGCCCAAGCACAGGCGACACAAGGCCAGCGCCCGCGCCAACACCGACTCCAAGGGCGCCAAGAGCACCCAGCAGTCAGGCCCGGTCACCACCGGCGTCGAGCCGTCGACGACCTCGTGCGACGCGGACGGCGACGGCGTGGCCGATCCGGGCGCGCCGAGCACCTGCTCCTCCGGTGGCACCACCTCGACGACCGCAGATCAGCCGGCCACCGTTTCCCAGCCGGCCACCGATTCCCAGACGGCCACCGACACGCCCCCGACGCAGTAGAAGTCGGCGTCCAGCCACCAGAAGTCGACGCCGAAGAAGGAGGTCAGGCAGCGGCGGGCGCGAGCCCGATGACCTTGAGCCGCCGGGTGAGGCACTGCGCCGCGAAGGCGTGGGTCTCCTCCCGGGTGACGCCGAAGAGCTCGAGATCGTCCTCCTCGTCCCAGGGCGGATCGATCACTTTGTCGGCGATCGGCAGTGACTTCATCAGCATGTTCTGGATCACCTCGCGGTAGCGCTGGTCCTCGTTCACGCACTCGGTGAGGAAGCGGACGCCGAAGGCGATGTGGCGGTGCTCGTCGCGGGCGACGTTGGAGAAGCCCTCGACGAACGCGGGCAGGGTCCCCATCCGCTCGTTGTAGTCGATGATGAAGTGCTGCCCGGTGAGGGCCAGCATCCCCTCGATCACCATGTGGTAGAGGGTGATCGCCTCGACCATCGCGTCCCGGTCGCCAGGCTCCGCGCCCAGGCGGTCCACCAGCTCCTTGAGCAGCCCGTCGAAGAGCTCGCGGAATGCCGGGTTGAGATGCTGGTCCAGCGCGTCGAGCCGCTGCTTGAGCTCGGTCGCGTTCTCGAGCACGCCGACCTCGCTGAAGAACCGGTCGAAGAAGCGGACGTGGCGAGCCTCGTCGGCGATCTGCGTGGAGAGGAAGATCCGCTGCGCCTCGGTGGGGGCGGCGCGCATGATCGGCCCGAGCTCGTCGGCGACCTTCTGCTCGCCGATGAAGAAGCTGGAGAGCCCGTACATGCGCTGGAAGCGCTCCTCCGGCCCGATCCGCTCGTGCCAGTCGACCCGGTCCTGGGAGAAGTCGAGGTCCTGGGTCGCCCACTGCTGGCGCTCCCAGAGGTTGTAGAGCTGGGTGTAGTCGAGGAGCTTGACGTCGCTGCGGTCCCCCCGCTGGAGGGCCGGGTCCGAGGTCGCGCGGAAGTCCTCGCGCTGCGCCCTCGACGGTCCCGACTGCGTGGCGTCCTTCGCCTCGACCGGCTCCATTCGCTCTCCTCCTGACTCGCTGACGGCTGGGGAGGGAGCCTACCGCACGGACTGGCTGGCTGGCCAGTTCCGCCTTGTGCCTACCAACTTTTGTGGCACCTGATTACCAATTTTTGTGTAGGGTATCCAGAGATCACTCAACCACCACGGACGGTGAGGCCGATATGGCCCTCGAGATGAATCCATGGAAGGTCGGAAACCGCATCTTCGGAGTTGATCCGGAGCTTCGGCGGGTCTGGATCGGGGGCCAGCGCCTTCATCACGGGCTGACGGGCATCGCCGTCGCGACGGCCGGACTGGCGCAGCTCGCGGGCCGCCGCTCGGAGCCCAACCGGGCGATCGCCTGGGCCCTCGCCGGCTGCGTCCTGATGGCGCACGACTGGAAGGACCGGTCGGTCTGGTTCCAGCGCGGCTCGCAGCTGGACTAGTCGATCAGGGCTCCGGCGCTCACGTTGAGGGTGGCGGCGGTCATCGGGCGCGCCCAGTCGGAGGCGGCAAAGGCGGCGGCATTGCCGACGTCCTCGAGCGTCGCCCCCCGGCCGAGCAACGTCGATCCCTCCAACTGATCGACGATCTCCTGGCGACCGTCGAATCCCGGGGGGAGCGTCTCGGGTACGCCCCCGCTCTCCAGGGTGACGAAACGGATTCCGTGTGGGCCGAGCTCGACCGAGAGCTGGCGGCGGAGGGTCTCGATCACGTCGAATGCCACCTGGGTCCCTCCCAGGTAGTAATCGCGGAGCGGTGCGCTCCGGTCGCCGGGCCCGCCGAAGGCGAGGATCACCCCCGAGCCCTTCGGGATCATGTGGCGGGCGGCTGCCCGCGCGGTCAAGAAGGTCGTTCGGGCGGCGACCTCGACCGGCGCCATGAAGTCGTCGACATCCATCTCAGCGAGGGGGGTCCCGTGGGTGTAGGGGTGGCTGATCACGTTCATGGAGATCTCGATCCCCCCAGCCTCAGCGGCGACGGCGTCGGCGTGCTCGTCGACGGACTTCTCGTCGAGCGCGTCTACCTCGGCGGTCTCGGCCGCCCCTCCCGCCGAGCGGATCTCCTCGGCGACCTCCTCGAGCGACGCCCTGGTGCGGCCGGCCAGATACACCCTCGCCCCCTCACGGCCGAAGGCGCGGGCAACAGCCCCGCCGATCGAGCCGGCGCCTCCGTAGATCACGGCGATCTTTCCCTCGAGCAACATGTCGACACCTCCTGTTAGACGGTCAGCGACTCGCCCGGAGCCAGCACCGCCACCTTCGACTTCGTCTTCGACTCGACGTCGGACTTGAACGCCTCGGCGTCGGTCTCGATCGGCGGCCAGGTGTTGTAGTGGACCGGGATCACGGTCTCGGCGCCGACGAACTCGGCGGCGACCACGGCGTCCTCGCGATGCATCGTGTAGTGGCCGCCGATCGGGATGAAGGCGATCTCGGCGGGGGTCCGCTCGACGATCAGCTTCAGGTCGCTGAACAACGCCGTGTCGCCGAGGTGGTACAGCGTCTTGCCGCCGATGTTGACCACCACGCCGCATGCCGCACCGATCACGGTGCCCGATGTGGGGCTGTAGGGACGGTCCGTGGAGCCGGGGACGGTGCTCGTGTGGTGGGCCTGCACAAGCTTCACCCAGCCCCAGTCGTAGGTGACGATTCCACCGAGGTTGGCGTCGACTGCGTCCTCGATCCCCTGCTCGCCGAGCACGTTGGCCAGCTCGGTTATGGCCACGAAGGTGGCGCCCGTGCGCTTGCCCACAGCGATCGCGTCGGCGTAATGGTCCAGGTGCGCGTGGGTCATCAGCACGTGAGTTGGGTTGACCTCCTCCGCGGTGAGCTTGGCCGCCGGGTTGTTCGGCTTCAGGAAGGGATCGATGAGGACGCGCGTGTCGCCGTCCACCAGCTCGACGGTCGAGTGGCCGAGGTAGTTGATCTCCATCTGGGTCAGTCCTCCTTCGTCGGTGGTGATTTCTGCTTTTCGAGCTCGTCGGCAAGCGCCCAGCCGACGGCGACGCCGACCATCATTCCCATTCGCGCCTCCTCGGCGAGCAGCGTGCGTACGGCGGTCAGCCGCGCCTCCTCGTCCGGCGTGGTCGCGGCCTTCAGCACCTCGGCGTCGTGCGACTCGCCGAACCAGCCGCCCGCCCCCAGCGCCTCGGCGAGGATCCGCTGCAGGCGCGGCGCCGCACGCGCCACCTGCCGCTCGGTCTCGCGGAAGACCTCCGGGTCGGAGATCGCCTCGATCGCGGCGTCGATCTGCTCGTCGCTGTAGCGCTGGCCATCGTCAACGGGTCGTCCTCGGCCGCCTGCGGGGCGCCCTCTCATCTCCGCCGTTCCCACATCTCAAGCCCCCCGACGTCCCGGTAGCCGAGCTTCTCGTAGACGGGAAAGCCGAGCTTCGTGGCGATCAGCGTCGAGGCCGACCTGCCGCGTTCGCGCTCCCTCTCGAGCGCATGGCCGAGGAGCCGACCGGCGATGCCCCGGCCGCGGGCCTCGGGCAGCGTGGCGACGAAGGTGACCTCGGCGTCCTCGCCGCGGTCCCAGACCAGGGTCGTCCCCACGGTCTCGCCGTCGAGACTCGCGAGATAGGCCTCCGTGTCTGGCATCGGGTTCATCGGCGGGAAGTCGCCGGCGGGAAAGCCGTAGGCGGTCTCGTTGATCACCCGGATCAGCTCCATGTCCATCTCGCTCGCGGATCTGGAGCTCGGGGTCGGGCGCGGGTACGCGGAGATTCGACAGCTCGAAGGCCATCGCCCGCGGCGTCGCATCGAGGACGTGGCCCGCGTCGGCGAGGCCGGTCCTCGCGCGCTCGTCGTCCGCCGGGATCCAGACCGTCCAGGCGTTGACTCCGGCGTCGTCGTAGGCCTCCGCGAGGCGCGGGAGGGCGTCGACCAGATGCTCAGCGTCCTCGTAGAAGACGGAGTTGAAGAAGGAGCGATTGGGCGACGCCGGGAGGATCGCCGCCTGGACGTCCCCGTCGGTGAGCACCTCGCCGCCGCATGCCTCGGCGTAGAGCCGCCAGAGCGGCGGTTGGTTGCCGAGCACCAGCTCGAACCAGCCGCGGTCGTCCGTCGGGAGGGCGCTCACCGCTTGCGCGCCATGGTGATCCCGTCCGCGAGGCCGAGCAGTGCAACGTCCACCCGCTCGTCCTTCGCCAGCCGGTCGTTGAGCTCGGCGGTCACGCGGGCGGACTCCGACTCCCCGGGATCGAGCACCGTTCCTTCGCGGAGGGTGTTGTCGATCATGATCACGCCGTTCGGGCGAAGCCGCGCCAGAGCCTCCTCGAAGTCGTCGATGTACTCGGTCTTGTCCGCGTCGATGAAGGCGAAGTCGAACTGCTCGGTGCGGTCCATCGCCCGCAGGGTCTCCAGAGCGGGCCCGACCCGGATCTCGACCTTCCCGTCGAGGCCCGCCCTGCGCACGTGCTCGCGGGCCCGCTCGGCGTACTCCTCGTCGAGCTCGAGGGAGATCAGCTCGCCGTCGTCCGGAAGTCCTCGGGCGATCGCGATCGCCCCGTAGCCGAGGAAGGTCCCGACCTCGAGCGCCCGCCGCGCGCCGATCGCCCGGACGACGATGGTCATGAACGCCGCCTGGTCGCCGGCGATCTGCATGAGGGCGAGGTCGCCCATCTCCTCGCCCGCCTGCTCGACCTCGGGGACCACCCCGTCGCGGAATGAGCTGTGCTCCACCGAATAGCGGTGGAGCTCGGGCGTGATCGAGATGAACTTGTCCTTGGCCAACGTCAGCGGGGTTGGCGCTCCCGCCGAGCCAGGACGGCGGCCAGCCCGCAGCCGGCGCCGACCAGGCCCCCGGCCAGACCGGCGAAGACGTTCGCGTAATCGTCGACCAGCGGCAGCAGGATGAGAACGGCCGCGGCGACTGCGGCGCCGATCACCTCCACGTCCTCGCTCGGGTCGGCGCGGACCTCCGCCGCGCGCATCACCGCCCAGGCGCCGAGCAGGCCGAGGGCGATGCCGTTGCCGCCCGCGGCGAGCAGGATGTCGTTGTTGCCGGCGAAGGCGGTCTCGATGCCATCGGCCGCCAGCATCCCGAGCGCGCCCGAGGCGACGATGAGGACGACGGTCGGGATCGTCCCGAGCCGTTGCTCGACCGGCACGCCGAAGATCGCGATCCCCACCGAGGCGACGAAGAGGTAGCCGACGTCCGGATAGACGAAGGGGGCGGCCAAGTATCGCCACCACTCCCCGTCGACCGGACCGACGATGGCGCCGAGGTCGTGGGCGTTGAGCGCCGGGCTCGCGACGCGCACGAGCAGCAGCACGGCGGGGATCAGGATCGCCGCGATCACGGCGTAGGGGCGCTCGGCGAGCGCCTCGGCCCGCCGGGCCCGCGCCAGGCGGCGCCGGACGCGACGCGACTCCCGGGGCGTGAGCTCGTCGCCTCGGAGCTCGAGCTTCGGCGCGCGCTTCCGGAGGCGGGTGCCGCAGTACGGGCACTCGGTCACATAGGGGCTGACCTCCTCGCCGCAGGTCCGGCAGACGACGCTCAGCTCAGGCGAGCTCATTCCGCGAGGATACCCCTGCCCGCTCGGCCCATCTATTGAGCTCGTAGAGAATCCGGGCGAGATCGCGGCCCGGGCCGCTCAGCCGGTAGCGCCCGCCGCCGTCCCGCTCGACGACGCCGGACTCGACCAGCTCGCCGAGACGGGCGGAGAGAACGGATGGGCTGATGCCGGTGCTCTCACGGAGCTCCGAAAAGGAGAGGGTGCTCCGCCGCAGCTCCCAGATCAGGCGAAGCGCCCAGCGGCGTCCGAGCAGATCGAGGGCGTCCTCAACCGGTCTGCTCGTAGCCATTAGCCTTTGGTACGGAATCCGTAGTTCACGCCGCAAAAACCCGGTAATTCAGTTCGGAAATCGTACCGGAATCGCGGAAAGCGGTTCGGCCGCGGCCTTTGTCGAGGACACTGGCGGCTCAGTGCTGGTCCGGATCGGTGGCGGCAACGATCTCCCTCATCAGCCCGCCGATCTCGCCATGGTCCGCCAGCCAGTTGAGCTGGCGGCGCGCCCCGGTGCCGTGCTCGACCAGGTCGGCGAGGCTCGCTCAGCTCGTCCTCGCAGCCGAGCTCCCTGGCGTGCTCCCTCAGGTCCTCGATCACCCCGAGCGCCATCTCCGCCGCGGCGACCTCGTGGCCGTGATCGAAGTCGATCAGCCTCCCCTCGATCCCGACCAGCGCGGCGCGCACCTTGTTGTCGTCGATCAGCTCGTGCGGGTGTTCGATGCTCGGCACCCCATCGTCGTACTCGTCCGCGAGCCGGTGGGCGAGCGCCTGGGCCAGGGCGGCGAAGCCGATCGTGTGCTCGATCCTGGTCTGCTGGTCGAAGACGCGGAGCTCGACCGTGCCGAAATTGGGATGCGGGCGCACGTCCCACCAGAGATAGGTGTAGTCGGGGATCGCGCCGCCGCGCATCATCTGCTCGACCCGGTGGGAGTAGATCTCCCAGCTCCCGTAGTAGGGCGGGATGCCCACCCTGGGAAAGGCCCGGAACACCGGCGTGCGCGAGGACATCATCCCCGTCGTCCTGCCCTGCCAGAGCGGCGAGTTCGTGGACATGCCGAGCAGCAGGGGGAGGAAGCCACGCATCCCGTCGGCGACGTAGATCGCCTTCTCCGGGTCGTCGATGCCGACGTGGACGTGGGTGCCGAAGATCAGCTCCTGCTCGGCGATCCAGCGAAGCTCCGCGGCGAGCTCCTTGTAGCGGGGGTGGTCGACGATCAGCTGGTCCGCGTAGAGGGCGGAGGGATGGGTGCCGGCGGCTCCGATCGCGAGCCCGTTACGGGCGGCCACCTCGCGAACCGTGCGACGGAGCTGGCGAAGCTGGTCCGCCGCCTCGGCGATGTCCCCGCAGGGCCGGGTCGCGACCTCGAGGACCGACTGCATCAGCTCGGGCTTCACCTCGCCGGGGATGTCCTCGGGCAGGTCGCCGAGGATCACGTCGATCGCCTGCGCGAGCTCGAGGCTGTCGGCATCGCAGATCATCAGCTCCTCCTCGATGCCGAGCGTGAACGGGGTGCCGCCGAAATTGTGTTCGAGCACGGGTGGGACCATGACAGTCAGATCGGGCATACTGGCCCCAAGGCCGAAATCAGGAGGTAGTCGAGAAGATGGAAGTCAAGTCGATCACCGAGCAGAAGTCGCTGCTGGCAACGCTCTCCCCCGGCAAGCGCGCGCGGCTGCGCCGGCTGCTCTTCGACTACGGCCCCGGCAACGGGACCCTGATGCTGCTCCCGATCGACCAGGGGATCGAGCACGGCCCCCGCGACTTCTTCCCCAACCCCGCCTCGAAGGACCCCGAGTACCAGTTCAGCCTGGCGGCCGAGGCGGGCTACTCGGCGATCGCCTGCCAGATCGGCCTGGCGACCCGCTACTACCCCGACTACGCCGGCCAGGTGCCGCTGATCCTGAAGGTCAACGGCAAGACCGACATCCCGCCCTCGGACGACGCCTTCTCCTCGACCAACGCCTCGGTCGAGGACGCGGTCCGGCTCGGGGCCGACGCGGTCGGCTACACGCTCTACGTCGGCTCCCCGCGTCAGGACGTCGACCTGCACCAGCTCAAGGGCGTCCGCGAGGACTGCGAGCGCTACGGCATGCCGCTGGTGATCTGGGCGTACCCGCGCGGCAGGTACATCGAGCAGAAGGGCGGCCAGAACTCCTTCTACGCGATCGACTACGCGCGCCCGCCTGGCGATGGAGATGGGCGCCGACGTCGTCAAGCTCAACTTCCCGAAGTTCGACCCCGAGAAGGACAAGGACCAGCCGGCTCCCTACAACGAGATGGACGTCTCGCCCGAGGAGGCGGTGCGCCAGATCGTCGAGTCGGCGGGACGTGCCCTCGTCGTCCTCTCCGGCGGGTCGAAGACCGACGACGAGACGGTGCTCGCGCACACCCGCACGATCATGGAGGCGGGCGGATCCGGCGTGATCTTCGGCCGCAACGTCTGGCAGCGGGAGAAGAGCGAGGCGCTCGAGATCATCGGCCAGATCAAGGAGACGCTGCTCAACCACGTGCGGCGCATTCCGTAGCGCGCCGCGGAACGACGAACACCGGCAATGAAGGGTGGCCTTCTGGCGGGTTAGTCCTGCATACCGGGACCAACCCGCCAATTGGCGCCTTTGTCACCCATACGGTGAGTAAGGCGCCAACTGCGGATAGTTCCGTGCGGCTGAGCATCATCGAGGGGTGACCCGACCGCTGCGCCGCGGTGCTCTTCGAGCGCCTCTCCTGATTGCCGCTGTTCTCGTCGTCCTGGCGGTGTCACGCGGCTGCGGAGGCAACGATTCGTCAGAGCCCACCGGCGCGCGTTACCGTCCGCGTCACCCACGTCGTCGACGGCGACACGATCGAGGTCAGGCTCCCGGACGGCAGCGAGGAGGACGTCCGCTACATCGGGATCGACACGCCCGAGACCGTCAAGCCGGACACGCCGGTCCAGTGCGGCGGCCCGAGGGCGCACGCGGTGAACGAGCGGCTGGTCGCGGGGAGGACGGTGACCCTCCGTTTCGACGCCGAGCGGCGGGACGTCTACGGCCGCCTGCTCGCCTACGTCTACCTGCCCCGTCGGGAGCCTGGCCGGCGCCCGCTGTTCGTCAATGCCGAGCTCGTCCGGCGGGGCCTCGCCCGCACCTGACCATCCCGCCCAACGACTCGTTCGCCCCGCTGTTCGCGCGACTCGCGGCCCAGGCGGGCGCCTCTGGCCGCGGGTTATGGGGGCACTGCTCTCTATAGTCGAATCTCTTGCAAGATCCTTTGCTAGCTTGCACGGCCGCCCCGGGGGGCTCTTTGCGATGACTCAGATGCGGATGCGACAGAGCATGGCTCAGATCGAGCTGGCGTTCGAGCAGGAGATGGCGCTCGAGCGCCGCCGGCGAGAGCAACTGCGAAAGCGCGCGGTCAACCGATCGCGGGCCCGTCGCATCACGCGCAGCGAGTCGCGGGGCAAGGTCAGGTTCAGCGTTCTGCTCGTCTGCCTGACGATCACGGTCGTCACCGTGGTCGTCGTCGATGTTCGAGACGCTGGCCTGGCTGATGGGCTAGCGGCGCCAGGCCGCGAGGGCTACCAGCGTTCGACGAGAGGTGCTCGAGCGCGCTCTCGACGGCCGCCTCTGTCCCCTCGTCCTCAATGTCGCGTTCGCTCTCGATCCGCTCGTAGACCTCGTTCCTGAAGATCGAGACCTCGCGAGGCGCCGTGATGCCGAGCCGCACCTTCTCGCCCGCCACCGAGAGCACCTGAACCTCAACCCCGTCGCCGATCATGATGCTCTGGCTCGGCTTCCGTGTAGCACCAGCATCGCTTGCCTCCTATAGTCGTTGCCCACCCCCCAAGGCGGATCTCGGCTACCCAGTACTGAGTAGCGTACCGGGTTATACCCCGTCTGCCAAGGCACAAAAGGCGGAACAGGCGAATCGATCTAGAGTCCGCCGCCGATGGCTCGCCAGTCGCTGCGACCGCAGCTCAACCAGATCCGCGCCTGGGTCCGCCAGGGGCGCACCGACGCCTGGATCGCGCACCAGCTCGGCGTTCCCGCCTCCCAGCTCCGCGACTTCAGGCACCGCCACGGGCTCACCGCGGAGGGCGAGGAGCCGGCGAGCGACGTCGACCTTCGGGACGAGATCGAGGCCGAGATCGAGGCCGAGCTGGGCGAGCCCGAGCCCGAGGAGGAAGAGGGCGCGACCGACGAAGGAGAGGGCGACGATGACGGCGAGGAGGAGCGCTCCGGGCGGCCGCCGGCGGCGCCGCCGGCGCGGCCGCCGCGGCCGCGGGCGGCGCAAGCCCCTCGAGGCCACCTTCGACCAGGGCGAAGAAGAGGGCTACGGAATCTGGCTCGACCCCGCGATCAAGGACGACCCCACCTACGTCGAGCACTGGGAGGGCCACGGGCCCTGCGGGTGACGATCGAGCCAGAGCGGATCGTCCTCGAGCGGGTCGAGGACTGACGGGCTCCAGCGGTCAGGGCTCGGCTATCACCCGGCCGCCCGAGTAGTCGGTGGCCCCGCGCAGGTAGAGGTAGAACGCGCCGTCCACGATCGCCTGCGTGTCGAGGTCGACGGCGCCCATCGGGAGCGGCGCGGCGGGCCGCCTCCAGGCACCAGTCGGTGCCGCGGCCGTAGAGGTCGGCGAGCTCCTGGGCGGTGAAGGTCGGCCCAATGCGGCGACGGAGCTCGTCGCGGATCGCGTCCACGGCGCGGGTCGCGGTCCGCGCGGCTCGCGGGTCACGCGGAGAGCTCGCCGAGCCTTCGCGCGCCCTCCTCCCACTGGAAGAGGGCGTTGTCGAGCGGGTAGGCCACCCCCTATGGGTAGCACGGGCGGCGGAATCTCGCCGACGCTCACCTCCCGGTGGCGCTTGGAATGGGCGCCCCTGCCGGGCGCCACGCAGGCGAGTGGGTCGAGCGGGCCGGTCACCTGCCAGACGTCGACCAGGTTCGCCCCGGCCACCCGGCGGACGTTGCCGGCGCGCGAGATCCAGTTGCGCTGGATCGGCGCGGTGTCGGCCGCCGGGATCGTCCTGGTGGTAGGTCGGCGTCGTGATCACGTAGTCGTAGTCGCCGTCGTTGAGCGCGGCGATCCACTCCGGGACACTGCGTGATCTCGTTGAACGAGCCGCGCGGACCCTTCTCGCCGATGTAGCGGACGTCGTTGCTCGAGTCCGGGCCCCAGAGCCCGTACTGGAAGAGCGCCCCCATCGTGCCGGAGAGCGCGATCTTCAGGTCGTGCGTGCCCCTCGCCCAGTCGTAGGCGGCGCCCAGGCCCTGGCCGAGCTCGATCGCGGGCTGCTCGGTCTTCGGATAGTCGGGGGCGGTCGACGAGTAGCGCTCGTCCAGGTAGTGGTCCTGTGCGAAGCGCCCGACGACCGCCAGCGCGATCACGGCGGCCAGCGCCGATGCCGGCGAGCAGGCACGGGCGCCAGCCCGCGGCGGAAGAGGAAGACGACCAGCAGCGGGAGCGCGATCACCGCGAGGGCCAGGGCGGCCGTGCCCGGGATGCGGTCGGTGTCGATCGCCCCGATCGCCCCTGCACTGACGATCACGAGGACCGCGAAGATCGACAGGGTGACGAGCCGCCAGATCCGCTGGAGGCTGCCGAGCCGCCAGACACTCTCGTCGCCGCTGAACGGGGGGATCGCGAGCAGGGTGAGCGCGAGGACCAGGCCGGGGGCGAGGTAGCGGATGTTGAGCCGGAAGCCGACCGGCATCCCGTCCGGGCCCGAGGCGCCGAGCGGCGTGAGCAGGTAGGCGATCGCCGAGAGCAAAGCGACGGCGCCGAGCATCCGCTCCATGCGCCCGCCGCGCCAGAGCACGAGCAGCACGGCGATCACCGCGAGGGCCAGATAGGCGGGCCAGAGGTCGCCGAGGCGCTCGTGGAGCCCGGGGTGAAGTAGCGGCCCCAGACGTCGGTGTCGGTGGCGTAGTGGACGATCGCGTAGGGGTGGCGGCCCTGGAGCGCCTCGGCGTGGTGGATCGGCCCGATGTCCTGCCAGGGGAACGGGTTGCCGGAGACGACCAGGTTGCGCGACGTACCAGTAGCCGCCGCCGACGACGAGTCCGCCGATCCAGGCGGCTGACGCGCGCAGTCGAGATCCCTTAGCCGCAGATGACAGATCACGCCGACGCGTAAGAGCGAGGACCGGAGGAACGACCGTGAGCTTCGTGCCGAGCGCCAGCCCTGCAGCTAGCCCGGCGACGAGGAGGGCGCCGAAGGGGGGCACCGGCACGCTCCCAGCTGGCGTTGACCAGCAGGGCCACGGCGGAGAGGAAGAGCGCGATCGCGACGACGTCGTTGTTGGCGTTGCCGGGCTGGCGGGAGAAGAGGAGGTTCGCCGCCATCACCGCGGCGACGGCGGCCAGGGAGGTCGCGCCCGAGCCGTAGGGCCGGCCGATGCACCAGCCGGCGAACAGGGCGAGGCCGAGCCAGGCCAGGTTGATCAGCGGAGAGAGGAAGTCGTTGCCGAAGAGCAGGAGTCCCGCCCGCGTGGAGCAGCTCCGAGACCTGCGGGTAGAACCAGTTCAGATAGAGCGGATCGGTGTAGAGCAGCGAGGTGACCGAGCCGGTCTGCGCGATGTGCGCGGCGAGCGGCATGTGGTACCAGAGCGAGTCCCCGCCGTAGATCCCGCGATCGAGGGCGAGGAGGGTCGGACCCGCCCACTGCGCCGCGACGATCAGCGCGATCAGGATGGCCACGCCGAGCTCGAGGCCGCTGGCCGGGGGAGCATCGCGCTCCTCGGCCGCCCCTCGCCCTGGCCCGAGTCGCGCGACCCGGCGCCGGCGCGGATCAGCATCGGCTCGAGCCGCACGGCCCCACCCCCCACGATCAGGCAGGCGGCGACCAGCAGCACCCCGTCGAGGATCCCCGAACAGCCCGAGCAGCTCGGAGATCACGACCAGAATGCCGATCGCGAGCACCGCGTCCGCCAGCACCGCCGGCGCTCCCGGTCCACCCCGGCAGCGCGGCGCGCCGGGTCGTCCGCCCGGCGATCGCCATCGAGAGCACGACCGCGAGCAGTCCGATCGCGCCGAGGATGTAGTCGCCGGTGCTGCTCACTACCGACCGGGGCTGATCCTCCCGGTTGGCCCGGCGGATTGCGCCGGTTCCGCCCAGGCCGCAGCCGTCCGGCGAGAGCTCGCCGGTGATCCGGCAGACGGAGACGCGGCCGGAGTGCAGGATCTCGCTGCGACGGCCGGATCGTTCTTCACCCAGCCGCCCTCGGGGGAGGGGCTGGCGGTGGCCGGGTTGTTGAGGTCGAGCTCGGGCGTCGTGACCAGGTAGTCGTAGTCGCCGTCGTTGACCGCCTCGCGGAAGGCCGGGCAGCTCTCGATCGCCCGGAAGTCGGCCTCGGGCAGGTGGCGGCCGACGTACTGGACGTAGTTGTCGAGCTCGTCGCCGTAGAAGCCGTACTGGTTGTAGGCGCCGCTCGTGCCCGCGACCCCGATGCGCAGGCCCGAGGTCGGCTTCGCCCAGCGAACCGCGTCGTCGAGCTGGAAGCGGAAGTCCTCGGGTCGGTCGTAGCGGTGGTCGAAGTAGTCGTCCTGGCGCTCCCACCCGACCGCCGCGATGGCGAGGGCGAGCACCGCCCCCGCCACCCCGGCGAGCCAGGGCGCTCCGGCGCGCCAGCAGGGCGAGTCCGACCGGCGCGCCGATCAGGACGATCCCGATCAGCGCCGCCCAGGGGACCGAGGCGAAGGCTCCCGTCCCAGGCGACGTTGGCGTCCGAGTAGCGTGAGGTGAAGTAGAGCGCGATCAGCCCGCCGACGATCAGCGGCAGCGCGGAGGCGCTCCGGGCGTGATTCGGCGCTCGAGCGGGCAGCAGGGCCAGACCGAGGGCGAGCCCGGGGATCAGGTAGCGCAGGTTGATCCCGAAGGCCAGCGGGCTGTCCCTCCGGCCCGGCCGCGGTCAGCGGCGTGAAGAGATAGGCGATCGCCGCGACGATCGTCACCACGCCCGCGAGCCGGACCGCTGGGGAGCGCGGTCGCCAGATCGCGAGGATCGCGCCGGCGGCCGCCCCGCCCAGGATCAGGAACCAGAGCGGGCCGAGCAGGTTCTCGATCGGGTTGAGGAAGTAGGTGCCGCCAGAGGCCGGTGCTCGGGTTGGAGAAGATGTAGTGGGCGACGGTGAAGTCGTCGCGGCCCTCCAGGCCCCGGTTCGGGCCGGGCAGGTCGATCGGCCCGATCTGCCTGATCCAGGGCAGCGGGTTGCCGGCGTGGATCAGGTTGCGGAGGAACCAGAACCCGGCCACGGCGGCGACTCCGGCGACGAAGACCCAGAAGGCCTTCCAGCTGACGCTCGCGCGGGCACGATGAACGGCGACGCCGACGGCCATCGCCGCCGCGACCCCGGAGATCGTCAGCTTCGATCCGAGCGCGATCCCGATCGCCAAGCCCGCGACGAGCAGCGCGCCCACGGGGGCCGCCGCCGGAGGCGGGCCGCCGTCTGGTCGCGGAGTCGCGCGCTGCCCAGGCGTTGATCAGGATTGCTGCGGCGGCCAAGAGCATCGCCACCGGGACCGTGTCGGTCGCCGGCGTGCCGGCCTCGCGCGGGACCATCGGGCCGGTGTCCATGGCGATCGCGACCGCCGTCAGCGAGAGCGGTGCGACGCCGTAGGGACGGCCGATGCACCAGGCGGCGAGGAAGGCGACCCCGAGCCAGCCGAAGTTGACGAGCGGCGAGAAGATGTCGCGCTCGAAGAGGACGATCCCGGCGCCGTGCAGGAGCTCGGAGTTCTCCGGGTAGAACCAGTTCAGGTAGAGCGGGTCGGTGAAGTGCATCCCCCAGACCGAGCCCGTGTCCGCGATCCGCGCCGCGAACGGCCCGTGGTACCAGAGGGTGTCGAAGGTGAGCATCCCCCGCGCCCAGACGTCCTGGAGGCCGGTCGCCCAGTGGGCCGCGACGAAGGCCGCGGCCGCCAAAGCCAAGACCAGTCTGAGGAAGGGGGATCGGCGGCGCGGGCGGTGGGCTCGGCCCTTCGGCGACTCGGTAGTCGACCCAGAACCCGTAGTAGCACGCCGAGGCCGATCGAGCAGTGCGGCGGGGATCAGGACCGCCGGGACGAGGATCCCGAAGGCGCCGAGCAGCTGAAGCAGGACCGTCAGCAGCGCGACGCGCGAGGACCGCCTCGGCGAGCCGCGCCGGGTGCGCCGACCCAACCCGGCAGCAGCCGCCGGCGCAGGCGGACCCCGGCCATCGCCATCGGGACCGCGACGAGCGGCCAGGCCGATGACGCCGAAGAGGTAGTCGCCGAAGCTCACTGACGCTGGCGTGCCGCGGCGTTGCCGAGGCTGCCACCGCCGGTGCCGGCCCCGTTCAGCTGCGCGCAGCCGACCGGGTCGAGATTCCCGATCGAGCCGGAAGACGAAGACGTCGTCGTCGGAGTCGATCTTGCGTCGGCCGCCGGATCGGTAGCGGTCCAGACGGCCTCGATCGGCGGCTGCGACTGGGTTCGCTGGTCGGGTCCGATCACCAGGTAGCGATAGTCGCCGTCGTTCAGCGCCCGCCGCCACTCCTCGCACTCCTGCACGAAGTCGCGGCTCGCGGTCGTTCTGCGCCGCCTCGCTCGCGATCGGGAGGTAGGCGCCGTGCGGCCCGTGGCGGGCGACGTACTGGACGTGGTTGGAGAGGTCGTCGCCGTAGAAGATGTACTGCTTGAAGCCGGGCCGCCCGCCGACGACCGCGATCCGCGCGTCGTGCGGATCCGCCGCGGTTGAACCAGGCGAGAGCGTCCTTCATCCCGTCCGGGAAGTCGCTCGGCGCGGTGGAGGCCTGGTAGCGATCCTTGACGTAGTCGTCCGACTTCGGCCAGCCGATCGCCACGACCAGGACCAGGGCAGCACGCCGCTCCGCCGCCAGCGGCCAGGGCGTCGACACGCCCCGCTGGCCGGCGAGCGCGAGCCCGACGGGGACGAGGATCAGGAAGAACGCCAGGCCGATCGCGCCGAGGAGGAAGTGCCGTCTCCACAGATCGTCGCCGAGATCCCAGATCGGGACCGCCTGGACCAGCAGCAGGACGGCGAGGATGCCGAGCAGCCAGCCCTGGTCGCGCCGGCCGGGTGAGGCCCGGGATCGACGGCGAGCAGCATCGCGCCGAGGCCGATCGCGGGCGAGGCGTAGCGGAGGTTGGTGGTGAAGGCCGTCGGGTCGCCCTCCGGGCCCGGCGGCGGTCAGCGGCGTGAACGAGGTAGGCGATGCCGCTGAGCAGCGCGACCACCCCGAGCATCCGGATCACCGGCGTGCGCCCGCGGAAGATCGCGAGCAGGAAGCCGCCGATCACCGCCACCAGGACGAGCGGCCAGAGGTCGCCGAAGCTGTCGTGGAGGCCCGGGATGAGGTGGTGGCGGATCACGTCGCCGTCGGGCGGCAGCAGGTAGTGGGCGACGTTGTGCGGCTCGCGGATGTTGATGTCGAGCTGGTCGGGCCCCGGCAGCGGCCCGGCTTATCGATCCAGGGCAGCGGATTACCCGGCATCGACCAGGTTCCTGGCGAACCAGAAGCCGCCGGTGACGAGCGAGCTCGCGACCCAGATGCCGGTCGTCCGCGAGCCGGTATCCCGCGCCGGCGACCGCGATCACGCCCAGCGTCAGGAACCCGAAGGGCGCGAGGAGGTTGAGCTTCGTGCCCAGCGGCAAGCCCGGCGGCGAGGCCCGCGACGATCAGCGCGCCGGTCGACAGCCGGCGGACGTCGCGCCGAGTAGGCCCGCCGGACCCGCGCCGCGCCGTCCGCGGTCGGCTCCGTGCCGTCCGCCCTGCCTGCGCCTCGGCGTTCACCAGCACCGCGGCGGAGGCGAGCAGGAAGAAGAGCCCCGCCGTGTCGTTCTTCGCGTCGCCCGGCTGGTAGAGCAGCAGCATGTTCGCGTCGAGGACGAGCGCGATCGCGAGGACGGCGATCGGGCCGCCGCCGTAGGGCCGCGCGAACACCCAGGCCGCCAGCAGGCAGAGCGACATCCAGCCGATGTTGATCAGCGGCGAGAGGAAGTCGTTGCCGAGGAAGAGGACGCCGGCCGAGTGGAGCAGCTCGGAGTTCTGCGGGTAGAACCAGACGGTCAGGTTGAGGACCTCGGTGAAGTGGAGGGCGCCGACCTGGTGGTCCTGGACGAAGCGGGCCGCGAAGGGGGCGTTGTGCCAGGTGGTGTTCGGCAGGTACATGCCGATGTCGAGCCCGGTCTGCGTGGGCATCGCCCAGTGGGCGGCGACGAGCAGCGCCGCGGCGACCGCGACGGCCATCGCGATCGGCGCGACCGGCGGGCGCCGGCAGAGCGGCGCCCCGGTCGCCGGCGGCCTGAGGGCCGAGCCCGATCCCGACCCCGACGAGCAGCGACGCCAGCAGCACCCAGCCGGGCCGATAGAGGCCGACGACGCCGACCAGCTCGAGGGTCACGACGAGCAGCGAGAGCCCCAGCACCACCTCGGCCAGCCGCGCCGACGCGCCGGACCAGCCGGGCAGGAGCCGGCCGCGCAGCGCCGACGGCGGCGTAGCCCATCGCCGCAGCGACGACGATCAGCTCGATCGAGCCCTGCAGGTAGTCGCCGAAGCTCATGCGTGGGCCGCGTCGCCGAGCTCGCGCGCAGGTCGCCGGGATCGAGCGGCCCGTCGATCTTGGTAGACGGCCGCCGGGCCGGACTGGATCACGGTCCGTGACGTTCTTGTCCCTGCTCGGTCCAGAGGTTCTCGGGCGGCGCCGTGGTCTCGATCTGCGCCGAGCTTCGGCGTCGTGACGATGTAGTCGTAGTGGCCCTCGTTGATCGTCTGCCGCCAGAGCGCGCAGTTGTCGATCGGCCGGAAGGTGCCGTGGTCGCAGCTCGTTGCCCGAGGTACTGGACGTGGTTGGTGAGGTCGGTGCCGTAGAAGAAGTACTGCCCGAAGGCGGAGGCGCGGCCGACACACCCCGATCCGCTCGTGGCTCGCCTTCCGTCCCCAGTCCTGGAGCGGCTGCCACTCCGGGGTCGCCCGGAAGCCGCCGCCCAGCGGCGGCCGCGCCGCGGTGACGTAGCGGTGGTCGAGGTAGTGGTCCTCCGCACGCGGCCGAGGGCGACGGCGACGATCGCCATGACGAGCCCGAAGGCAGACGAGTGGCGACCGGGTTGAGACCGCGCCGGAACGCCGGCCACGAGCAGCGCCGGGACGCCGACGATCAGGAACGCCAGCGCGATCGAGGCGAGGTGGTGCTCGAACTCCCAGTTCGACTGGGTGACCGTCCCCTGGATCAGCAGGACCGTGAAGAGCCCGATCAGGATCCACGGCCGCCAGCCGTGCCGGAACCACGGGATCAGGGGCAGCAGCAGGAAGCCGACGATGAGGACCGGGGCGACGTAGCGGAGGTTGGCGTCGAAGCCGCTCGGGTCGCCGAGGCTGCCCGAGGCGGTCAGCGGGGTGAAGATGTAGGCGATCCCCGCGACCATGCCCGGTGACCGCCAGGATCCGCATCAGCGCGCTGCCGCCCTTGAAGAACGCCCAGACCAGGGCGACGACGACGACCGCGAGGATCACCGGCCAGAGCGGCCCGAGCCGGTCGTGCAGCACCGGGAACAGCTTGTGCTCCCAGACCGTCGGGTCGTTGTAGTACTCGCTCAGCTTGTGGGGCGGGCGCGGGTAGAGGGCGAGCTGATCCGGGCCCGGCAGGTGGATCGGGCCGATCTTGTGGATCTGCGGGAACGGGTTGAGCGCGTAGACGAAGTTGCGCCCGTACCAGAAGCCGGCCGGTGATCACGCATCCCCCCGAGCCAGATGCCCGAGCGCGCGGAGCCAGTGCTGCCGTCCGCCCAGGATCGCGACGCCGACGGTGAACGCGGCGATCGTGGCCAGCAGCGTGATCTTGGTGCCGACCCCGAGCCCGGCCGCGAGGCCCGCCATGAACAGCGGCCCGGCGCCGACCGTCGCGAGGGCGCGCGGATCGCCCTCGACCGGGACGTCCTCCACGCACTCCCGAACTCGCCCGTCTGCCTCGCGTCGGCGCGGTGCCCGGCGGCGCCCGTTGCGCGTCGCCGCCTGACGGCGCGTCGCCACCCCGCGCCGCGCGGCCGCCGTCGCGTGCGCGTGGGCGGTCGCGGCGCCGTCGACCAGGAACGCGAGCGCCGCCATCAGGAAGAACAGGCCCGCGACGTCGTTCGGCGCCCTGGCCGGCCTGGGAGCCGACCAGCATCTCCGAGTCGAGCACAACCGCCGCGCCGAGCACGGTGACGCCGCCGATCCCGTACGGCCGCCCGACGCACCAGGCGGCGAGCAGGCAGAGCGCGACCCACATCAGGTTGATCAGCGGCGAGAGGAAGTCGGTGTCGAGGGCGACGATCCCGACGCCGTGCAGCAGCTCGGAGTTCTGGGGATAGAACCAGGCCGCCAGCTTGAGCGGGTCGGTGAAGTGGAGCGGACCGATGTCCCCGGTCTGGGCGAACCGGGCCGAGAAGGACATGTGGTACCAGGTGGTGTCCTGGTAGTACATGCCCTGATCGAGCGCCTGCCCGGTCGGCTGGGCCCAGTGGACCACGACCAGCGCCGCGGCGGCGATCCCGATCGCGACCATCACCGGGCTCGAGCGGACCTCCGGCGCCTCGGCGCGGCTCGGGCAAGCCCGCCGGCGACGGACCAGGACGGTCGTGCCCAGCCCGGCCGCGACGCAGCCGATCACGCAGCGGGACCTCCTCGAACAGCCCGAGGGGGCCGAGCAGCTCCGAGACCAGGATCAGCATCGAGATCCCGATCACCACCTCCGCGAGGCGCGCCAGCGCGCCCATCCAGGCGGGTGCGAGCAGGGCTCGCAGGTGGTAGGCGCCTAGGCCGAGAGCGGCTGCGATCACCGCCAGCTCCGCCGCGCCAAGCAGGTACTGGCTAGTACTCATCGGCTCAGATCACCAAAGCGCGCACAGCCCACATGCCGCGCGCGCGAGCGCGGAATCATATCCGCGGGGCTAAACGGGGTCAGGCTGGCTTGCAGGCTCAGTCTGCCGAGGCCGTGCACGACGTAGGCGTGCTCGCCCGGCTTCACCATGCCCAGGCGGCGCGCCTCGCGCTCGAGCGTGGCCGGGCTGGAGGCCTCGTGGAGCTGCTGCGTCGAGCTCGATCTTCTCGCGCTTGAGCTGGGCGAGCTGCGCCTCGCTCGACTTGGACCCCTGCCAGGCCTCCAGCAGGTTCACCAGCGGGTTCAGGTAGGAGACCAGCACGCCGAAGAGCACGAGAACGAGCGCGATCCGCCCGACGCCGGTCCCAGCGGATCCGGCTCGGCCCGCTTCGTCTGCGCACGCGTCGTGCTGGCATGGCTCCGGATTCGCCATCTGCCCTCGCCAGTCGCATGCTGGGAAGGCCTAGCGCTCGAAGGCTGAGGCGCCCGGGAACTTCGCCCGGTCGCCGAGCTCCTCCTCGATCCGCAGCAGGCGGTTGTACTTCGCGACCCGGTCCGAGCGCGATGGGGCGCCGGTCTTGATCTGGCCCGCTCCGGTGCCGACCGCGAGGTCGGCGATCGTCGTGTCCTCGGTCTCGCCGGAGCGGTGGGAGATCACGGTCGTGTAGCCGGCGTCGCGGGCGATCTGGATCGCCTCGAGCGTCTCGGTGAGCGTGCCGATCTGGTTGACCTTGATCAGGATCGAGTTGGCGACGCCCTGCTCGATCCCGCGCCGCAGCCGCTCGGGGTTGGTGACGAAGAGGTCGTCGCCCGACGAGCTGGCAGAGGTCGCCGATCTTCTCGGTCAGAGCCTTCCAGCCCTCCCAGTCCTCCTCGTCCATTCCGTCCTCGATCGAGACGACGGGAAGCGCTGCGCGGACGTCGTGCCAGTACTCGGCCATCTCCTCGGCGGTCAGCGTGCGGCTCTCGTGCTCGAGCACGTACTTGCCGTCCTCGTAGAGCTCGCTGGTCGCCGGGTCGAGCGCGATCATCACGTCGACGCCCGGCGCGTAGCCGGCCTCCTCGATCGCCGGCGATCAGGAAGTCGAGCGCCGCCCTGGTTCGACTCCAGGTCCGGTGCGAAGCCGCCCTCGTCTCCCCCGCCGGTCGAGAGGCCCTTCCTGCTCAAGAGTTCCCTTGAGCGCGTGGTAGACCTCGGTGCCGACCCGCAGGCAGTCGGCGAAGGTCTCCGCGCCGGCCGGCACCACCATGAACTCCTGGAAGTCGACCGCGTTGTCGGCGTGCGCGCCGCCGTTCAGCACGTTCATCATCGGCACCGGGAGCAGCTCGGCCGGACCCGCGTCCTTGGCGCCGGTCGCCGCGTAGAGCTCGGCGAAGTAGTCGTAGAGCGGCTGGCCCTGCATCGGCCGCGGCCGCCTTGGCGATGGCCAGCGAGACGCCCGAGGATCGCGTTCGCGCCGAGCCGGCCCTTGTTCGGGGTCCCGTCGAGCTCGATCATCGTCCGGTCGAGCGCCGACTGCTCGGCGGCTCGGGCGCCCTTGATCGCATCGGCGATCTCGCCGTTCACATGCGCGACGGCCTTGCCGACTCCCTTTCCGCCCCACTCGTCGCCGCCGTCGCGGAGCTCGACGGCCTCGAACTCCCCGGTCGAGGCGCCCGAGGGCACGGCCGCAAGGCCGCGCGCGCCCGAGTCGAGCACGACCTCGACCTCGACCGTCGGGTTGCCCCGCGAGTCGAGCACCTGCCGCCCGTGGACGATCTCGATCGTCGCCATCGGGCCGGAAGGAAGCTATTCCGACCAGGCGACGCGTCGCGTGGCGCAGGGCGAGCTCTGGATCGACGCCGAGCGCCGGGAGACGGCGACAGCCTCGAGCAGGAGCTCGCCGACCATCCGCTCGGCCTCGCGCGCGTGTCTCGGGATCGGCCGACGGGCCGCCGGGCTTCTCCTCCCCGGATGATCCCTCCGGGTCGAGCCGGCGCAGCACCTTGCGCGCGTAGAGCAGCGCGGGCAGGTTCTCGGGCAGCCCCTCGAGCGGCTCCGGCTCCCCGCCGCCCTCGACCTCGCGCTTGATCTCCTCCCACTGGGCCAGCACCTGGCCCGCGGTCTCCAGCTCGCGGTCGCCGTAGACGTGCGGGTGCCGGCGGATCAGCTTCGCCGCGCACGACTCGGCGACGGCCGCAAGGTCGCCCTCGCCGCGCTCCTCGAGCAGCAGTGAGAGGAAGAGACCTGGAAGAGGACATCGCCGAGCTCGTCGACCATCGCCTCGGCGTCGTCGCGGGCGGCGGCATCGGCGAGCTCGTAGGCCTCCTCGACCGTGTGCGGCACGATCGAGCGTGCGTCCTGCTCGCGGTCCCAGGGGCACTCCCGGCGCAGCCGCCGGGTCACCTCATCGAGGTGACCGGAGCGCTTCGAGGTACAGCGGCGTCGCGATCCGGACTAGCCCCCGGTGAGCCCGGGGAATCGAGACCGGAGGCCGCGCGCGGTTGTTCCCTCGCCGGGCGGATGCGGCCCCTGCGGTGCTCCAGGCGTCCACGGGGACGAACGGCTTGAAGGAACCCACGGTCGAAGGCGGGCCTCCCGGGCCGGAACCGGTGCACTGGAGCTGGCCGGCCTGGCCGCCCTGGGCAGGGGTGCCCTCCTGGCAGGTGGCGAAGACGGGCGCCGGGCAGCCCTGGCTCGTCTGCCCGGGCTGCGAGGCGGCGAGCTTGTCGGGATCACAGGTCGGTCCGCCGCCGTCGAAGTTGTCGCATCCCTGGATCACGTAGTCGCTCGCGCACTGGGTCAGGTTGGTCCAGTAGTCGCGGAAGTCGTTGCTGAAGGCCGAGAGGGCCTCCTGCTGCTGCTGGGCTCTTGATCTGCTGCTTGATCTGGTCGCTGACCTCGCGGGCGCCCCGCCGCTTGCGGGGTGGTCGTCTCGTCGAAGCCCTGCACCTGCTCGGGGGTCGCCGAGATCGACCTGGAAGACGAAGTTGCCGGTCGGGGTCGGCACCGGGCCCTGGAGCTGACCCGGCGGGCGCGCTGAAGATTTCGTCGTCGAGGGGCTGCTGGAAGGAGCCGGGCACGACGTCCGTGCGCAGCCCGCCCTTGTCCTTCGAGGTCGGGTCGGTCGAGTACTGGGCCGCGACCTTCTTCCAGTTCGCGGGGGAGGGTCGGCGCTGAGCGCCTGGCAGCGCCTGGTCGACCTGCGTGCGCGTCCTTGTTCTGGATGATCCGGATCGTCCGCTGCGCGGGCTGGGTGAGACTGCTGCTTGTTCGCGTCGTAGTAGTCCCTCGCGTCGCTCGTCGGAGGCGTGCCGACGCTGTTCGAGATGTCCTCCTGGATCTTGTTCTGGATCAGCTGGAGCTTGGCCCGCTGGAGGACGTCCGCCTCGGTCAGGCCCGCCTGGTCGCGCGCCTTCTCGTACTCCTGCCTCGGTCTTGAACTGCGACTTGATCTGCTGGAGCACTGCTGACCTGGGTGTCTGTGAAGGTGAGGCCCTCGCTTGTTGGCCTCGCCGACGATCCAGCCGATCTGGAGCGACCGCTCTGCATCGCCTGGTCCTTGAGCTGCTTGTACTGCGGATCGCTCGGCTGGGGGACTGCCTGGAGGCCGCTCTGCTTCGCGGTCTGCAGCAGGAAGCGGTCGAAGTTCGCCTTGCTGATCTTGCCGTCCTCGACCAGGCCGGGAACGTTGATGCTGTCGTCGTCGATGACGGCGACGTCGTCGGACGGGCACGTTCGGGTGGCCGACGCCGACGGCGACGCCGACGATCGACGACCATCAGCGACGAGCGCCGCCCCGAAGAAGATCGCGAGGTTCCGCTTTGACAAGAATCCCTGGCTCACAGGGGCGGCAGCATAGCCATACGCCCCTAAGTCGGCGCTTAAGCGCCGGCCTCGGCGGGGCCGGGCGCGCCGGCGGCCGAGCCCGTCGGCCACGGCGAGGAGGGCGCCGAGCCGGGCGCCCGGATCCTCGGGCACGGGCACGGCGATGGTGCGCTCCCGCCACTGATAGATCGCCTCCGGCAGGCGCTCGTTGAGCACGCTGACGTGCTCGGAGTCGAGCTCGACCGGGGAGACGCGCAGGCGCCCGGCTCGGAACTCGACGCTGCGGGCGCCCGCCTCGCCCAGGGCGATCCTCGCCCGCTGCAGGTCGAGCAGGTTGGCGACCGACTCCGGCAGCGGCCCGAAGCGGTCCTCGAGCTCCTCCCGCAGCGCCCGCAGCTCGCCCGGCTCCCGGGCGGCGGCGACCCGCCGGTGGACGTCGATCTTCGCCGCCTCGAAGGGGACGTACTCCGCCGGGATGTAGGCGTCGACGTCGACGTCGATCCGGACCGGCTCCCGCGGCTCGGCTGGGAGCTCCTCCGCGCCCGGCGCGAAGCTCCTCGGCGGCGTCCTCGAGCATCTGGCAGTAGAGCTCGAAGCCGACCGCCGCCACGTGCCCGGACTGCTCGTCGCCCAGCAGGTTGCCGGCGCCGCGGATCTCGAGGTCGCGCATCGCGACGCGGAAGCCCGAGCCGAGCTCCGTGTTGTCGGAGAGCGTCGCGAGGCGGGCCGCCGCCTCGGGGGTGAGCGACTCCGCCGAGGGATAGAGCAGGTAGGCGAAGGCGCGCTCGCGGCTCCGGCCGACCCGGCCGCGGATCTGGTACGCCTGCGCGAGCCCGAGCTGATCGGCCCGCTCGACCAGCAGGGTGTTCGCGGTCGGGATGTCGAGGCCGGACTCGATGATCGTCGTCGCGACCAGGACGTCGTGCTCGCCCCGGACGAAGGCGAGCATCGTCGCCTCGAGCTCGAGCTCGTCCATCTGCCCGTGCGCCTCGGCGAAGCGGACGCCGGGGCAGAGGGCGCGGAGCCGCTCGGCCGTCTCGTGCAGCGTGTCGATCCGGTTGTGGAGGAAGAAGACCTGGCCGCCGCGCTCCTTCTCGCGCATGATCGCCCGCGGACCAGGTCCTCGTCGTAGGGACCGACGTGGGTGCGAACGGGCGGCGGCCCTCGGGCGGCGTCTCGATCACCGAGATGTCGCGCAGCCCGGCGAGGGACATCTGCAGGGTGCGCGGGATCGGGGTCGCCGAGAGCGAGAGCACGTCCACCTTCAGCTTCAGCTGCCGGAGCAGCTCCTTCTGGCGGACGCCGAAGCGCTGCTCCTCGTCGACGATCAGCAGGCCGAGGTCCTTGCCACGGACGTCGCGGGAGAGCAGCCGGTGGGTGCCGATCAGGACGTCGACCCTGCCGCTCCCGGAAGCGCTCGAGGACGTCCTTCACCTCGGCCGGCCTGCGCAGCCGGGAGACCATCTCGACGTTGAACGGCGTCTCCGCGAAGCGCTCGCGGAAGGTGCCGAAATGCTGCTGGGCGAGGATCGTGGTCGGCACCAGCATCATCACCTGCTTGCCGTCCGCCGCGGCCTTGTGGGCGGCGCGCAGCGCGATCTCCGTCTTGCCGTAGCCGACGTCGCCGCAGATCAGCCGGTCCATCGGGCGCTCCGACTCCATGTCGGCCTTGACGGCGTCGATCGCGTCCATCTGGTCGGCGGTCTCGCGATAGGGGAAGGCCGCCTCGAAGGTGAGCTGCAGCTCGCCGTCCGGTGAGAAGGCGTGACCCTTGCGGACCTGGCGCTCGGCGTAGAGGTTGATCAGGTCGCCCGCCATCGCGCTGGCCGCGCGGCGCGCCCGTGACTTCATGTTCTGCCAGCGCTTCCCCCCGAGCGGGCTGAGCTGCGGCTCGTCCCCGTCGGCGCCGACGTAGCGGCTGATCCGGGCGAGCTGGTCGGTCGGGGCGAAGACGCGGTCGCCGCCGCGGTACTCGAGCTCCAGGTAGTCCCGCGTGACGCCGGCCAGCGTCTTGGTGTCGAAGCCGGAGAAGCGGGCGACCCCGTGGTCCTCGTGGACGACGTAGTCGCCGACGCGCAGCTCGATCGCTGCGGCCAGCCGTGCCCGGGCCGAAACCGGCGCGGCGGCGCGGCGGCGGTGGATCAGGCGGCGCTGGGGGATCACGGCGAGCCGCAACTCCGGCGAGAGGAAGCCCTCCCGCAGCCGCGCCTCCGCGAAGCTCACCCCCGGCTCCTCCGGCACGCCGGTCCGCGAGGAATGGCACGTCGAGGCGGCTGAGGTTGAAGCGCGTGCGCTCGGCCTCGCCGCGGCCCTCGAAGGCGACCACGGTCCGGTATCCCGAGCGGATCAGCTTCTCGAGCTCGCCCTCCGCCTCGGCCAGGGTCCGCGAGGGGAACTCGGCCCGCTGGGCCCTGAAGGAGTGCTCCTGGCCGGCGTCCGCGCCGAGCGAGAGGCCGGCGCGACGCCTGGAGCGGCTCGGCGACGTCGACGTAGAAGGGACGGACGTCGCGCCTCGTCGAACGCGGCCGTGACGTCCTCCCAGAAGTCGTGCAGCGCGCCCGGGATCTCCTCGGCGGCGGCGATCACGACCAGCGCCTCGGCGGGGACGAGGTCGAGCGGCGCGAGAAAACGTCGTCCGGGTCGACGCTGCGTCCGCCCGGTGCTCCGCCGAGAGCTCGGCCGCCGGGGCGAGCTCGACCCGCTCGGCGTCGCCGAGCGAGCGCTGCGTGAAGACCGAGAAGCGGCGCATCGACTCGATCTCGTCGCCGAACAGCTCGACGCGGATCGCCTGCTCCTCGGTGGCCGGGATAGACGTCGAGGATGCCGCCGCGAACCGCGAACTGGCCGCGCTCCTCGACCTGGTCGGTCCGCTCGTAGCCGGCGTCGGCGAGCAGCAGCGTGACGTCGTCGAGGTCGACGCTCTCGCCGCGGTGAAGCGCCAGGGTCTCGGGCCGCAGCGACGGGTCAGGAACCTTCTCCGCCAGGGCGATCGCGCTCGCGACGACGACCGCCGAGGGATCGGCGAGCGCGTTCATCGCGGCGATCCGCAGCCCGGCGAGGTGCGGCGGCGGATCGAGGTGGGACTCGAACGTCGTCCCCCGCGAGGGGTAGATGTGGACCGGCCGGGGCGCCAGGAACGCCTTCAGGTCGCGCGGCCAGGTCGCGCGCGGAGCGGTCGTCCGCCGCGACGATCAGCACCGGCCCGGGTGCGGCGCCGTCGTCGGCTCCGATCAGGGCGGCGAGCAGGTAGGGGCGCAGCGAGGCCGAGACGTAGGCGTCGACAGTGCCGTCTGACTCGCCCACGGCGGCGCGGAGCGCGCGCAGGCGCTCGTTCTGGTCGGCGATCTCGAGAAGGGGTCTAAGTGACATCTCAAACGGGTTGCGCCCTCGCGTTACGGGCACGACGAACGCCCGAATCGGCGATCCGGGTCGTCCATCCGGGCACGGGCCCGGCCTCAGACGATGCTAGCGGGGTGCCCGATCGCGGCTGTCCGCTGAGGAAGTACGAACTAGGGCTTGATGTAGTTGTGGACCGGGGAGTCGGTGCGGGTGGGCTGCGGTCCGGCGGCAGGATCCATCCCGATCACCTTCTCAACCGCCGGCAGCAGCCGCTCGTCTCGAAAGCGCTCATACGCGTCCGTCGACTCCCAGACGTCGGTGATCGTCCATTTGCCGTCCACCTCGCCGGCCCAGTGGAAGATCAAGCCCGCCGGCACGTCGTCTTCGACGCCCATCTCGGCGTTGACGGCATCGTAAGTATCGGGACCGACCCCCTCGGGAAAGTCGGTGCTTCTGATCACCACTGCCATTTCATCCTCCTCCGCTGGTTTCTCTTCGAATCCCTCGCCAGTCCAGCCGTATGGCTAGCAGCCTATCTCTGGCTGCTCCTCCGCCGAGGTCCTTCGGGGCGAGGCACGGGCGCCCTAGCTGTTCCGAAAGGGCAAGCCCGGGCCGCTGCGCTGCCACTCGACCTGGCCGCGACCCTCATCGGCGGAGCGCTCGACCACGCCATCCCAGCGGTGGAGCATCTGCTTGAGGCGGGCAACGGCGTCGGGCGGGTGGGCGGCAACCTCGGCCGCGAGCTCGAGCGCGGCCTCCTCGGTGGCGGCCGCCGGCGCGATCCGGTGGACGAGCCCCATCCGGAGCGCCTCGTCGGCGCCGACGTTGCGCGCGGTGAGCAGCAGGTACTTCGCGGTGGCGAGCCCGCAGAGCGTCACCAGGCGAGCCGGCCCGACGGGCACGCCGAGCTCGGCGCCCGGAAAGCGCATCCGCAGGTTCGAGCCGCCGACACGAAGGTCGCAGGCAACCGCGATCTCGGCGCCTCCGCCGACCACGGAGCCGTGACAGGCGGCCACGGTCGGTTTCGGGAAGGCGGTCAGCTCGTCGTAGAGCTGCGCGAAGAGCTCCATGCGGTGGAGGCGCCCCTTCTCGTCGAGCTCCTCGCGGACGTCCGCGCCCGCCGAGAGTCCGAGGTGGTCGTTGGATGAGATCACCACCACTCTCGCTTCCGTGTCCCCTCTGGCGCGGGAGAGATGGGCGAGCAGCTCCACCAGCATCTCGGTGTTGATCGCGTTGCGGGCCTCGCTCGCGCTCCAGGCGAATCAGTGCGACCTGCTTCTCGTCGGCCGAGTAGCTGGTCAGTGCCATCAGTCGGCCTCGTCCCTTGCCACTGTCTCGGGTCGGACGATCTCCTCCAGCAACCGCTCCGTCTCGTCCGCGGCGGCTTGGATCAGCCGCCTCACCTCCTCCCCGGGTTCGCGGAAATCGGAGAGTACGTAGGCCGAGACGATCTCGGGGTCGGTGCTGTCGGGGCGCCCCACTCCCCCTCGCACGCGCCAGAAGTCCTTGCCGCCCAGCCCCTCGCTGAGGCTCCGCAGCCCGTTGTGGCCGGCGACGCCGCCGCCGAGCTTGCTCCGCACCTCGCCGAAGGGCAGGTCGATCTCGTCGTGCAGCGCGATCACGCGGTCGAGCGACACGCCGAGCTCGCCGCGCGCGGGACCCGCGGCGGAGCCCGACTCGTTCATGAAGGTCTGAGGCAGGAGGATTGCGACACGGGGGCCACCGGGGCCGGTGCGGCCGTCAGTGATCAGTCCGCCGTAGCGCTTGCGGGCCTTGGGCAGCTCCCAGCGGCGGGAGAGCTCCGCGGCGACCTCGAAGCCGAGGTTGTGCCGGGTGCCCGCGTATTCGCTCCCCGGGTTCCCGAGTCCGACGATCAGGGCGTCGACGCGCGGCTGACGGGCATCGCTTTCGCGAGAGCGCCGCGACCGGCGGCGGAAGAGCGCCAGGGACTACTCCCCGCCGGACTCGCCGTCGCCGCCGGACTCGCCCTCGCCCTCGGGAGCGGCCTCGCCTTCGCCCTCGCCCTCGGCGGCCTCCTCGCCCTCCGGGGCCTCCTCGCCCTCGCCGACGAGCTCGGCCTCCTCCTCGACCTCGGGCTCGGGCTCCTCTTCGACCCGCGGCGGGCTGAGGGTCGCGATCGTGATCTCCTCGGGGTCGTCTGCCATGAGCTTGACGCCGCTCGGGACCGAGACCGAGGCGAGGTTGATCGTGTCGTTGATGTCCATGTCGGAGACGTCGACGGTGATGTTCTCCGGGATCTCGGTGGGCAGGGCCTCGACGGTGACCTCGCGGGTGACGTGCTCGAGCACGCCGCCCTCGCGGACGCCCGGAGCCTGATCCGCCCCATCGAGCTCGATCGCCACCTCCGCCTGGATCTCCTCGTCGAGGCGAACCTCGAGGCAATCGAGGTGGAGGACGTCACCGCGCACGGGGTGGTGCTGCTGCTCCTTGATCACGACCGGCACCGCCTTCGAGCCGTCCAGCTCGAGGTCGAGCAGGGTGTGGCCCTGCGAGAGCAGCACACGCAGCTGCCGGGCGGGGACCTGGAAGGGCCGCGCCTGGCCACCCTGCCCGTAGACGACGCCTGGCACCAGGCCCTCGCGGCGCAGGCGGCGAGTCGCCCGCGATCCGAAGGTGTCGCGCTGCGCGACCTTGAGTGTGGCTCGGTCCTGTGCCATCGCTGGGTACAGTGCGCACCCGTCCGGATGGGCAGGCTACGCTCGGGCGCCAGGATAGAAAATGTGTGAGGGCAATGGGCAGCGACGGAGATAGAGATCCCAGGGATCGGCAGGGCGAGCCCGCTGGGCGGAAGGGCGTCGACAAGCTCCGGGCCGACCCGGAGAGCGTTGGTGCGTCCCGAGCCGGCGGAGCCCGAGGAGCAGCGCGGCCGCATCCCGCAGACGCGGATCGGGCGCTCGGCGAAGCTCGGCACCGCGATCGGCACCCAGGCCACCCGCTACGCCGGAACGGTGGCCGCCAACGTCGCGCGCTCCGACGAGAAGGCACAGGAGCGCCTGGAGACCAGGCACCTCGAGACGGCCCTGAAGATGGCCTCCGTCCTGGGCGAGATGAAGGGCGCCGCGATGAAGATCGGCCAGATGGCGTCCTTCATCGACGTCGACTTCCTTCCCCCCGAATACCGCGAGATCTATCAGGACCAGCTTTCTGCGCTGCGCACGCACGCGCCCGCTATGCCGTGGGAGAAGGTGCAGACGGTGCTCGCCGAGGAGTACGACGACCGGCCCGAGCGGGTCTTCGCCTCGATCGAGGAGGAGGCGTTCGCCGCCGCCTCGATCGGGCAGGTCCATCGCGCGACCCTGCAGGACGGCACCAAGGTCGCCGTCAAGATCCAGTACCCGGGTGTCGCGGATGCGCTCGAGTCGGACCTCGCCAACGCGGGGATCCTGGTGCGGCTGGCGAAGGTGCTGGCACCGGGGCTCGATGCCAAGGCGGTCGCCTCCGAGCTGCGGGAACGGGTGCTGGAGGAGCTCGACTACGAGTTCGAGGCGCAGAACCAGCGCGCCTTCGCGCGCGCCTACGACGGGCATCCGTTCATCTTCGTCCCCAAGGTCCACTCACGGCACTCGCGCCGCCGGGTGCTGGTCTCGGACTACGTCGAGGGCAGAGGCTTCGACGAGGTCAAGCAGCTCGAGCAGGACGAGCGTGACATCTTCGGCGAGATCGTCTTCCGCTTCTGCTTCGGCTCGATCTACCACCTGCAGCACTTCAACGCCGACACCCACCCCGGCAACTACATCCTCATGGACGACGGGCGGGTCGCGTTTCTCGACTTCGGCATGACCAAGCGACTCAGCCCGCAGCAGATCGAGCTCGAGCAGCGGGCTGTCGACGCGGCGGGCCGCGACGATCCCGAGGGCCTGCGAGAGGCGCTGCACGACCTCGGCTTCGTCGCCGACACGAGCAGGGTCGACGCCGAGCGGCTGATGGAGCACGTCAAGATGGTCGGCGGCTGGTACCTCGAGGACGGAGCGGTCCGGATCACCTCGAAGCGCGTGATGAAGATGATCGAGGTGACCTCCGATCCGCGCTCGGACTTCTACGACCTGGTGCGCAAGGAGAACCTGCCGGCCGACGAGCTCATGGGGCGGAGGATGGAGACGGGCCTGCTCGCGGTTCTGGCGCAGCTGCGCGCGACGGCGAACTGGCACCGGATCATGCGCGAGTGGGTCTACGCGGACCCGCCCTCGACGGTACTCGGCGAGGTTGAATGGCGCTTCTTCGAGCGCCGCGGCACACACCAGACGCCCGGGCTGCCGACCCGGGTCTAGTGGGACTTGCCTGCTGCCTCCGGGGCCAACTGCCGTTCGGCGACCTCGAAGAGGCGCGGATCGTTCGAGCAGATCCCCTTCACCCCCATCGCGAGCAGCTCTCTGATCCGCTCGGCGTCGTCCACCGTCCAGGCGATCAGCTCGACGCCGACCTTCTCGGCCGTCGCCACGAGCCTGGGCGTGATGATCTGGTGGTATGCCCAGACCGCGTCGATTCCGAGCTTCGGGCCGCGCTTCTCGAGGATTCGGGGGAAGCGCCGGCGGATGGCCGAGAGCGCAGCTGCGACGGCGGGCGCGGCCCAGCCGTAACCGGTCCAGTCTCGGCGAGTCTTCGGGTAGGTCCAGCCGAGGCGGAGGTCGGGCTCGAGCTGCCTGAGCTTGACCAGGCTCTCGACCTCCATCGTCGAGACCATCGCCCGCTGCACGAGTCCGCGGCCAGCAAGGGCGCCGGCGAGCTCGGCCTCCCCGCTTGCGAGCTTCAGGTCGCAGTCGATCTCGACCTGGTCGAGGGGCGGCTCGAGGAAGAGGTCGAGGGCCTCCGTCAGGTCCATGGGGCGGCGCAGCAGCGCGTCGTGGTAGTCGTGGGCGACGACCAGCTTCCCTTCCTTGGCCCGCAGGACGTCGAGCTCGATCATGTCGACGCCGTGACCGACTGCGGCGTCGAAGCTCTCGGCGGTGTTCCCGGTCGCGATCGCATCGGCGCCCTTGTGGCCGATGCGCCGGTAGGTTGGGATGCCCTCCCGCGCCTCCTGCTTGCCCTCTGCGGGCTCGGCGGACATTGGCGGACCACCCTAGATGATTGACTCTGCGCCGATGAGATCCGCGGGGGTTCGGTTGGCGGTGATCGCGGTGGCTTGCGCGCCGGTGCTGGCCGGCTGCGGTGGGGACGACGGGCAGGGGGCTGGCGACGTCGCCCAGAGCTACGTCGAAGCGCAGAATCAGCGCAACTTCGAGCAGGTCTGCGAGCTCTTCTCCGACCAGCTCCGACAGCAGCTTGGGGGAGACAACTGCGCGCCGTTCCTCGACGAGCAGAGCTCCGGGATCGCGAGGCGACAGATCAAGGTCGTCTCGGTGAGCGAGAC
This sequence comes from uncultured Solirubrobacterales bacterium, assembly GCA_963801055.1. Taxonomy (GTDB): domain Bacteria; phylum Actinomycetota; class Thermoleophilia; order Solirubrobacterales; family 70-9; genus DASUPK01. The sequence goes on from CAWDDE010000008.1 coordinate 163,899, forward strand.
CGGGGATCGGGCTACCGCCCGCCTCACGACCACAGGTGAATCGGGTGCTTCGGTCAACCTGAGGATTTCACTGGCCCGCCAAGACGACGACTGGCGGATCACGAGCATCGGCGCAGCCGGCGGCTGAGACACAGGCGTCGCTTGATCGGAATCTGGGCGGCTCCCGAGGCGATTTTGCCTCGAACGACAGGGCTAGTCCAGGTCGTCGATCTCGCCCTGGTACTGGGCCATGGCCCGGGCGATGCCGTCGCCGATCACGGCGGTGACGACACCTTGCGATTCGATGATCTGGTCGGCCCGCACGACGCGGCGCTGGAACTCCTCGTCGGTCTCTAGCGCGCTGATCTGCTGCTCGCTGCCGCGCAGCAGGGCGAAGCCTTGGAGGTCGCCGCCGTGGGGCGTGAGCAAGGCGACCTCGAAGTCCTCGATCTTGCCCTCGCCCTGGAGCCCTCCCCAGTATTCGACGCTCTCGTTGAATACCTGGACGGCGCGCTTCTCGCGTCCGCGTACTACCTGACCCCACCCGATGAACATTGCGGCATCTGCCATTGGTCACTCCTTTGATTGCCCCCTATGGGTCCCGGACCCTACTCCGCGGCCGGGAATTGCGGCAAGTCCAATGGGCCGTTCTAGAACACCGGGGACTTGACTCAGCCCGCCGACGGAGGCTGGTCCTCTGCGACATGCTTCTCCATCGCCGAGCGGAGGCGACGCGCCGCCTCGGGCGCCTCTTTTTCGAGTCCCCAGACGTCGCGCTTGAAGAACGCGAGTGCCTGCACCGGAGAGGTGGCGACGACGGTGGCGATCCGACGACCCGACGCCAGAACTGCAACCTCGCCGACGACGTCGCCCGGGCCAAGGTCACCGATCTTCGTGCCCGCATGGAGCGCCTCGGCGGTGCCGGACTCGATCAGGAAGAGCGAGTGGCCGAAGTCGCCCTCGGCCATCAAGGTCTCACCAGCCGCGAACCCGCGCTCGGTCGCCATGCGTGCGACTGCGTCGAGGTCCTGATCGGGGCACCCGGCCAGCGCCGATAGAGGGGCGAGCCGACTCCGATCCACGCGGCGATCATTGGCCTCAGAACGGCCTGATCTCGGGCCGTGACGCTCATGTCTTGTTTTCCCAGCAGCGGGAGTGGGCTGTACGACCGAGCTACTCGGCTACCTTGTTCCGGATGAACGCCGCCGCGCCGATCCTCATTGGTTACGACGGTTCAGATACGGCGCGTCGGGCTGTCCAGGAAGCCGCCGAGCTCTTCGGCTCCCGCCGAGCGTTGGTGGCTACGGTCTGGGAACCGGGTCTTGCCTACCAGGTCGGCGCGATGTCAACGGACCCCACGGGCCTGGGGCCAGCACCGGTTGATCCTGTGGCCGCACAGGAGGTCGACGACGCGTCTCAGGCTCACGCCGATCGCGTCGCAGAGGAGGGGGCTGCGCTGGCGAAGTCCCTCGGACTTCAGGCCGAGGCGCTCGCAGTGGCCGATGAGAGCGTCGTGGCAGACGCGATTGTGGAGGTGGCCCGCAAACGAGGTGTAGCTGCCGTCGTCGTTGGCTCCAGGGGGCTGAGCGGGCTCCGGGCAAGGTTGGAGGGCAGTACCTCGAACGCAGTTGCGAAGCACGCCTCGTGCCCGGTCCTTCTGGTTCACGACGATTGAGTGCTGCGCACGTTTCCTTTGCGGCGAGTCAGTCGGCGGCTTTCATGCCGGCGAATCGTCCCTCGCACCCTCCCCCCGGGCGGAGGAAGAGGAGCTCGAGGAAGAGGAGCAGGAGATGGAGTACGACCGGGCGCTGCTGTAGCTCCTGGGCACTGCCACGCGGTTCGGTTGCAAACGGGTTGCAGTCATAGACTCCCGCGAGTGCACCGCTTCACGGTCAGGATTCGAGGCCAGGACCTCGACGTCAACCGGCTCGTCGGGGACTTGGGAGCTGCCGGGATCACAGTCGGCAAGTTCGCTGAAGAGCCACCCGAAGCGGATCATGTCCTAGTGCAGCTTGACGCCGAGAACGCCCAGGAGGCGAAGGCTCACGTGAGCGAGGCTCTGCCACCCGAAGGTGACTACGCCGTCGACGAGCCGGTCCAAATCGACTGACCCGCCGCGTAAACCTAGAACAGCTGGTTCTATGACGCTCATCCCCAGCCCGTACCGTCGAGTGCTGTGAGATGCTCGATTAGCAGGGGATTCGGCTCTCCCGGCCCGGCACCCGTGCTGCCTTGTGCCGTTCTATTGGCATACGTTCGTTAGCACCTGGTTAGCAATCGGGCTGCAGCTGGCCAACCTGCGGCCCGCCTGCGCCGCCTGCAACCGGGGTCGGCGCAGCCACGCGGCCGCTCCACTACCTCAAGGCTGATGGCGGGAAAAGAAGCTTCCGGGCTAGCCGGAGGCGACGACTTCCCCGGCGGTCACCTCCGGCGGGTTGGGCGAGATCGACGCTTCGTTCTCCCGTACCCACTCGGCGGCCCTCTCGGTGGAGGCCTCCTCCCCGGCCTGGTCCTCGAAGACGCTGATCGTAACCATCACGCCGTTCCCGGCGTCGATCTCGTAGTAGGCCACGAAGCCCGGCATGTCCTTGAGCAGAGGCACAAATTCCTCCGTCACTCGCCGGCGATCCTCGGCGGGGTCGGTGACCCCTTCATAGCGTCGTACGGCCGCGTACACGTTGGCCCTCCTCCGGTTCGTGGGACGAACCTCCCGACATTTCGGATGCTAACCGAACTCGCCCGCCAACCGGAGCCGTTGTTTTTGCGCGGCGCAGTGGCACAGTGAGCCGGGAACGACCCCAAAAAACGTGGCGCCTGGGACGTTCCCAGACGCCACGCCCTACTCCCGCAGCCCGGCGGCTTCGACGGCCTCGGGCCGGTCCGTGAACTGATCCATGCGGACAACCTTGCCGTCGCACACCGTGTAGAGCGAATACAGGCGGGTATCGACCTCGATCCCGCTTCCCCGACCGCGCCCCCGGTGTTGTTCCGTCACCAGCACGCGGTCCCCGGCGTCGATGAACTCCTCGGCGGTCACCTGAAGGTCCTCCCATGCCCCCTTCCAGCGCTCGAAGTTGTCCCGAATCGCGTCCAGGCCGTACGACGGTCCCTCCTCGGTTGGGTTCATCACGACATTGGGGTCAAAGATCGCCTCCGCCTCGGCGCGGTCGCCGACCCCGTAGACCTCGTAGGCGAAGGCTCGCCGCACGATCTCGACGTTCTCCTCCGACATCGCCCACGCAGTATCTCGAGCTGGCGCCCGCGTCGGTGGCGTTTTTGCGAGACGCGCTACCCGGCGGCTGTTTGGACTCGCCGTGTCAAAAAACAGCGGAGAGCTACGAGTTCAATTTCGTGACGTGGTCGCGCCAGTCCGCGTCGATCCTGTCGAGGAATCGGTCGAAGGCGTCGACGTCAGCACCCCTGCCGCTGAAGCTAGTAAAGCGCCGGGTGCCATCGTCCCTAACCTCCGCCCGCATCCCCGCGCTCACGGTCCACTCCTGGAATTTGTCGAGGATCTCCTGCCCTCGATCGTCATTGGAGCGCAATGAGATCACGGCAGCCATCGGGCGCCAGTCTATTCCGCCCTAGTTGTTCCTCTAGCCCTCGCTCGTTAGCACCCGGTTAGCAAATCTGCCGCAAACCGCTCTGGAATGCGGCATATCTCTAGAAGAGCTGGTTCTCGCCGGCGAAGATCTCGGAGACCGAGTCGTCGGTGAAGATCCGCCGGATCGAGTCGGCGAGGGTCTGCGCGGCGGAGAGCACGATGATGTTGTCCGGCGCGCCGGGTCGCTGCGGGACGGTGTCGGTGACGACGATCCGCTCGATGCCGGAGTTCTCGGGGGCAAGCCGCTCGTAGGCGGAGCCGGAAAAGACTCCGTGGGTGGCGACCGCGATCACCCGCGCGGCGCCCTCCTCCAGCACCGTCCGGGCGGCTGCCGTGAGGGTCCCGGCGGTGTCGATCATGTCGTCGACCAGGACGGCCGTCTTGCCCTTCACCTCGCCGACGACGTAGCCGATCTCGGCGACCTGCTGGGCGGGGCGCTCCTTCTCCATCACCGCCCAGGTGGTTCCCACCTTGCGAGCGAAGTTGCGGGCCGTCTTCACGCGACCGGCGTCGGGCGAGACGATCACCGGCTGCTCCTCGAAGCCCTGGTCGGCGATCCACTGGGTGAGCATCGGCATCGCGGTCATGTGGTCGAGCGGGACGTGGAAGAAGCCCTGGACCTGACCGGCGTGGAGGTCCATGGTGAGGACCCGGTCGACGCCCACGCCCTCCAGGCACTTGGCGACGATCCGGGCGGAGATCGGCTCGCGGGGGGCCGACTTCTTGTCCTGGCGCGCGTAGCCGTACCAGGGCATCACGGCGATGATCCGGTGGGCGGAGGCGCCCTGGGCTGCGTCGATCATCGCCAGCATCTCCATCAGCGCGTCGTTGGGGGTCATCCCCTCGGTCACGTTGGCGGCGGTCGACTGGACGATGAAGGTGTCGGCGCCGCGGATCGACTCCTCGTAGCGGCAGTAGACCTCGCCGTTGGAGAAGGTCTTCAGGGTGACGTCGCCCAGATCGACCTGGAGGTTGCGGGCGATGTGCGAGGCGAGCTCACCCGAGGCGCGCCCGCCGAAGACCATCAGCCGCTTGCGGTAGTCCTGGACGATCTCCGTCATCGGCTGGGTCTGCTCGATCGTGCTCAAGAGTCCTCGCCCTCGCTCGATTCCTTCGCCTTCTTCGCCGCGTAGCCCTCGACGTTCTTCTGCTCCGCCCGCGAGATGCCCAGCGCTCCGGGCGGAACGTCCTCGGTGATCACCGAACCGGCCCCAGTGTATGCCTCGTCGCCGACTTGTACGGGAGCCACGAACGTGGTGTCAACCCCGGTATGAACGTTCTTCCCGATCTTGGTGCGATTTTTGTTTCGGCCGTCGTAGTTCGCGGTCACAGTGGTCGCTCCGAGGTTGCTTTCCTCCCCCACCTCCGCGTCGCCGATGTAGGAGAGATGGGGCACCTTGGCGCCCGCGCCGATCCTGGAGTTCTTGATCTCGACGAATGTCCCCGCCTTGGCGCCCTCGCCGAGGCGGGCGTCGGGGCGGAGGTAGGCGAAGGGGCCGACCGTCGCCTCGTTCGCGACCTCGCACCCGAAGAGGTAGGAGTGGACGACGAGGGTGCGCTCGCCCACCTGCGAGTCGACCAACGTCGTCATCGGGCCGATCGTGCTGCCCGCGCCGATGCTGGAACCACCGCGCAGCGTCGTCCCGGGGAGGATCGTCGCGTCTGCGGCGATCTCGACGTCGGCATCGATCCAGGTGGCGCCCGGGTCCTCGATCGTGACCCCGGCGCGCATGTGGCCGACCATGATCCGCCTGCGCGCCTCCTGGGCGACTCGGGCGAGGTCGGCGCGGTCGTTGATCCCGAGATTCACTCCCAGATCGGGGGCGCGGTAGGCGGAGACGCGGAGTCCCGATTCGCGGAGCATCGGCAGGACATCCCCGAGGTAGTACTCGCCCTGCGCGTTGTCGTTGGTGAGGCGCTCGAGCGCCTCGGCCAGCCTTGCGCCGGCGAAGGCGTAGGTCCCGGCGTTCACCTCTTTGATCGCGAGCTCCTCCGGTGTTGCGTCACCGGGCGTCTTGGCCTCGGCGATGCGCTCGATCTCCCCGTCCGCGCCGCGAACGATCCGCCCGTAGGAGCCGGGATCGTCCATCTCTGTCGTCATCACCGTTGCGGCAGCGTCGGTATCGCGGTGGGTCGCGATCAGCTCGCCGATGATCTCCGCCGAGACGAGCGGGTGGTCGCCGGAGAGGATGAGCACGGTGTCCGACGAGCGGACCACGTCGGCCGCGGCGCGCAGGGCGCCGCCGGTGCCATCGGGCTCCGGTTGGACGATCGTCTCGGTGCCGTTGGGCAAGGCGGCCGAGAGGTCCCGATCCGGTGAGACGATCGCGCAGATCCGGCCGGCGCCGGCCTCGCGAGCGGCGAGTATCGGCCAGGCGACCATCGGGCGCCCGCAGATCTCGTGCATGACCTTGGGCACGGCCGAGCGCATGCGGGTGCCCTGGCCTGCGGCCATGATCAGGGCCGTCGGGGCGGCGTTCACCCCGAAATCGTAATCCGGTACGGATTGCGGGGGCGGGCGCCCCGCCACCGGATGGGCCGGATCATGACCCTGGCCGCGATCGCGCGGGCCTAGACTGGCTCCGATCCGGGGTGGTGTACGCGGCTAGCACGCCTGGTTTTGGTCCAGGAAGAGGGGGTTCGACTCCTCCCCCCGGAACTTCCGGCCAGGCCCTATTCGGACTCGGGCTGAGGTACTCGGCCGCCCTCGGTCCCCGGCTCCCTGGCGGGACCAATCGGCGGGGCGATCCCGAGAACCCGCATCGCCTTCAACCCCAGACCGAGCTTCTCCCGGCCCTCGGTGGAGGTCACGTCGTGGCCGCAGAGCTCACGGGCTCGTTCGAGCCGGTAGCGGATCGTGTGGCGGTGGGTGAACAGCTGCTGCGCGGTCGCGGCCACGTTCCCGTCGTTCTCCAGATATGTCTCGACCGTGCCCACCAACTCGGTCTCGTACTGCTCGTCGTACGCGACCAGCGGCTCCACCGTCTCCGAGTAGAAGCGCTCCAGCTCCGCCGGGTCCTCGCTCATCGCGGGCAGCAGGAGCCGGTAGGCGCCGGTGTCCTCGAAGGCGAGCACCCGCGCCCCCTCGGCCTCGCCGACGTTCGCGGCGAGCAGCGCCTCCTGCCCGGCCCGGTAGAGGTCCGCGGGGTCCACGGCGAGCCGGCTCCGGGCGACGCTGATCGAGAACCCGCTCAATCCCTCCTCCAACTCCCGGGCGAGCGCATCCGACGCGCGGGCGAGGCGCTCGTCGCCGTCCGCCGGCACCACCGCCACCACCTCGGCACCCTCGCCTTCCTGATTCCCCTCGGCCGCAAGGGCGCCGGCGCTCACCGCCCTCACCGCGCGCAGTGCGATCGCCAGCACTCGGGATCGCCACTCGCCGGTCTGCGCCACGTGCGGCACGGCGCGTGCGATGACCACCCCTGTCCCGCTGGTCAGATCACTGCCCAGCTCCGCGGCGCGCGCCTCGATGTCGCCCCGGTCGGTGATCTTTCGGTCGAACAGCGCCTGGACGAAGTCGCCTGCGGCCTCCTCGGTCGCCCACTCGGGCGAGCGGGAGCGCTCCAACTCGAGCCCGACCAGGGTGCTGACCATGCGTAGCAGAGCGGCATCGGGCTCGTCCTCGCCGCGGGGCCGCCAGCGGAGCTCGCCGACGGAGGCGTCCGCCACCCGGAGCTCCACGGTCTCAACGCCTCTGCCCCCGGCGAGCAGCTTCTTCTCCTCGTCGGGGGAGGCGGCGGCGACCGCGAGCACGTTGCTCGCCCGGTCGATCAGGGCGACGCTGGCGTCCAGCGCACGTCCGGCGGCGCGGGCCACGGCGGGCATGCCTGCGCCCGACTCGATCGCCGCCGGAGAGCTCCTCGAGGCTGCCCGGGTCAGCGTGGCGCTCGTTATGCGGGGGTTGATGCGAGGGCGCTCCGCCAGGAGCGACCCGTTTTGATGTCGGCGCAACCCGTTTCGAGCTGGTCTCCTTTGCGTTCATTCCGACATTTTGCCCGGAACGAGCTGGAGACCCCTAAATCCAGGTGGAGATCTCGTCCCAATTCAGGAAGATCACGACCCCGATCACGAGCCCGATCAGCACCAGCGCGGCGAGCACGAATAGCGAGAGCATCCCCGCGACGAGCTTCTCCCAGGCGCGCCCGTAGGAGCCGAGGGCGGGAACCAGGATCAGGCCGACGAACGCGCACACGGAGAGAAACCCGGCGATGCCGAAGAGGTAGTACTCAGTCCCCAACGCCAGCACCGGCATCAGGATCGAGCTCAGGGGCGCGCCCATGGCGCCGCGGATTGTCGCGAATGTGGGCGACCACAAGCACCACGACGGCGACCGCCGAGAAGCAGGAGAACCCGAGAGCCCACGCACTCGACACATCGCTCAGCCAGTGGACCCGGAGGTAGACGCGCGTCAGGCCGATCAGCACGGTGAGCACGATGCCGGCTGCGATCACCATGCTCCGGCGCGTGATCCCCGGGACCACCCTCAACGCGAGGGTGACCGCGAGCCAGGTGTAGACGGTCGCCTGGGCGGCGTGCCCGCTGGGAAAGGCCGAGCCACCGACAGAGATGACCGGGTCCGGCGGGCGCGGCCGATCGGTCCACCCCTTGATCTCGGGCACGAGCGCGACGGTCAAGGTCATCCCGATGACGAGGGCCCAGAACTCCATCCACCGCCGCCAGGCCGCGAGCGCGATCGCCGCCAGGACGGCGATCGGGATGGTCACCCACCCCGATCCCAGCGTCGTGAGCACCTTTGCGACGTCCGTGAGCCAGTCCGCCTGCAGGTCGTGGGCCATGTCGTATGCCGTCTGGTCGCCCGGCGTCGGCCCCGGATCTCCGACCACCACCGACCAGTAGGCGATCAGCACGAAGAGGCCGACCGACAGCACCGCCAGGAGAGTGGTGAACTCGAGCCCCAGCCCACCGGGCGTAAGCCTCCTGCCGAGGAAGGCGAACTGGGGCCGGAGCCGGCGCCCGAGCACGACCAGGATCGGCCGGAGCGCCCGCCTCTTCTCCATCTCGGCCACAACCCGGCGCCGGTTCTCCGGCTCGCGCAGGAACCGGTAGGCCACGACCAGCGCCACGACTACCCCGACGACGATCCCGAAGACGAGGAGACCCTTCCCGACGATGTCCGTGACCGTGTTGAGGCTCCGCGCGAAGAAGTAGCCGATCAGGATCAGCGCGATCGACCACAGCCCGGTGCCGAGGATGCTGTACGGAGCGAAGTTCCGGTAGGGCAACCGGCTGCTGCCCGCGATGAACGGTGCCAGCGCCCGGACCAGGCCGATGAAACGACCGATCAGGATCGTCCTCCCGCCGTAGCGAGCGAAATACCTCTCGACCGTCTGCGAGACGTTCGGGCGTGATCCTGAAGCGCTCGCCCGTGCCGGACCAGGAATTCCCGCCCGAGATGCGCGCCGAGCAGGAAGCTCACCGAATCCCCGGCGAAGGCCGAGACCCAGGTGACCGCGATGATCACCGGCAGCGAGATCTCTCCCTGGAAAGCGACCGCGCCCCCCAGCAACACCGTGAACTCTCCCGGCGCGACCAGCCCGACGAACGCGCCCGTCTCGAGGAAGGCGAGTCCGCCGACCAGCAGATAGGTCCAGGACCCGAGGCTTCTGGACAGGTCCTCGACCAGCTTGTCGAGGTTGATGCTCGGCAGCTGGTCCCGGAAGACGAAGAACGCGACGATCGCCGCCACGACCAATCCCCGAACGACCCATTTCCGGTTGATCCGCGCGCTCACGGGGACACGGGTCTCGTCGCCAGCACCCCGGGGAACCGGGCACGCAGCTCACCCGCCGCGGCGGCCGCTTCCTCCGCCGTCGGATAGAGGCCGAACGCCGTCGGGCCCGAACCGGTGACCATCGCATGTGCCGCACCGGCCTCCTCGAGCGCACGCAGCGCCTCCTCGATCTCGGGCTTCAGGGAGATCGCCGCCGGCTGCAGGTCGTTGACCAGATGCTCGCGGTAGGCGAGGGGCGAGCCACCCTCGTCCACGGCATCGCGCAGCCGACGGCGAATCGCCTCGAGCTCGGCTTCCCCCCTCGGCGAGCCGAGGCGATCGGCCTCGCGCGTAGACCGCGGCCGTGGCGAGGCCCTCGGGCTGCGGGATCAGCACCACGCCGTGCTCGGCGGGGGCGCCACCGGCTCGATCACCTCTCCGGCGCCGGCCACCAGGCAGGGCCGGGGCTGAAGCTGCGAGGGGACGTCGGCGCCGATCTGAGCCGCGATCGACCGGAGTCCCTCGACCTCGCCGCGAGCGAGACGTAACACCGCTGCGGCGTCCGCGCTGCCTCCTCCGAGTCCCGCCGCAACCGGCACGCGCTTGCTGACCTCTATCCGCAGCCGGGGCCCATCCCAGCCGTGCTCGCGCAGGGCGGCGAGGGCCGTGGCGGTCAGATCGGGGGCCTCGATGCCCTCGCAGATCACCTCGTCCTCCTCCGACTCGCTGATGCGCAGCTCATCGGCGAGCTCGAGGGGCTCGAAGAGCGAGCGAATCTCGTGCAGCCCGTCTTCCCTTCGCGGGCCCACGTAGAGGCAGAGGTTGAGCTTGGCCGGAGCGAGCATCCGTCCTGGGCAGCCGCGTCTCGCTCACAGCTCCGCTCCCTGCCTCGCGAGCGCCTCGGCGAGGCGCTCGAAGTCACCGGGCGAGAGGGTCTCGGCCCGAGCGTCCGCCGGCCGGCCGATCTCCTCGAGGGCTCGCTGGGCCGGGCTCGAGGGTCCCCGGACTGGCGAGCTCCAAAGATCGGGCCAGCGACTTGCGACGGTGGGCGAAGGATTGCGCGGACGAGCCTGGCGACCGACTCCGGCGCCCCCGGCCCGCTCCGGCGCAGCCGGAGCAGCGCCGACCCGACCCGAGGCCGCGGCACGAAGACGGCGGGGTCAACGGAACGAAGCATGGTCACCTCGCAGGCGAGCTGCACCATGCACGCTGGCCGACCCGTACTCGCGGCTCCCGGGCTCGGCCCGGAGGCGGTCCGCGATCTCGCGCTGGACCATCACCACCCAGCTCCCGATCGAGGGGAGCTCAAGGATCGTCCGGATCAGCAGCGGGGTGGCGATCGAGTAAGGCAGGTTGGCCACCATCTTGGTGGGAGCCGGGGCCAGATCCTGCAGCTCGACCCGCATCGCATCCCCCCAGACGAGGTTCACGTTGCCGGCGGCTTGCGCGAGCGGCTCGAGCTCATCCCGCATCCGCTCGTCGACCTCGATGACGTGCAGGCAGGCGACGGCGGGCGCCAGTCGCTCCGTGAGCGCGCCGCCGCCTCCCCCCACCTCCAGGACGACGTCGGCGGGGTCGAGCTCGGCCTCGCGCACGATCGCGTCGAGCAGGTTGGGGTCCGCGAGGAAGTTCTGGCCGAGCCGGCGCGGCGAGCGCTCCGGCGGACGCGAGCCGGTCACCACCCGAAGACTCTCGCGGCGTTCGCCTCCACGGTTCGCTCGAGATCACCGTACGGAACGCCGCGGATCTCGGCGAGCCGCTCCGCCGTGGCCACCACGTTCGCGGGCTGGTTCCGCTTGCCCCGCACGGGCTGTGGGGCCAGGAACGGCGAGTCGGTCTCCACCAGCAGGCGGGCCTCGGGCACGAGCGCGGCCGCCTCGCGGATCGCGTCCGCCTTCGGATAGGTGAGGTTGCCCGCAAAGGAGCAGTACCAGCCGCGCTCGGCCGCCCGCTCCGCCCAGCCCTGGCCCGCGGAGAAGCAGTGGAGGATCACCGCCACGCCCGTCGCCCTCGTTGGCGAGGGTGGCGAACGCCTCCGAGACGGCGTCCTCGGATCCATCCCGGTCGCGAAGGTGGACGACGAGCGGCTTGCCTGCGCGCCGCGCGATCGAGATCTGAGCCGAGAAGGCCCGCCGCTGATCCTCGGGATCGGCGCGGTCCCGGTAGAAGTCGAGCCCGGTCTCCCCGACGGCGACGACACCCGGGCGCGAGCAGAGCTCCTCGATCCGCTCCGCCGCCTCCTCGTCGAACCCGCCTGCCCCGTTCGGATGGCGCCCGACGGCCGCAAAGACTTCATCGTGAATCCCAGCCGCGCGCACCACATCGGGGTTCGAGTCCTCGCCCAGACCGACGTCGAGGATGCGCCGAACGGCCGCCTCGCGGGCGGCCGCCAGCAGCTGCGCCTCATCCTGCTCGCAGAGGCCGAGGTGCGCGTGCGTGTCGACCACGGGCCGAGTCTATGAGCGACGGCTTCGCCATCAGATCGCGGCTGGGAGACGAGCGGTGGGCGCGCTAGGCGAGTTCGAGCTTCGGGAAGAGCGGGGCGAGCTCGCCCAGTGATTGACCGCCGCCCCGGGAGCCGAACTCGGCCAGCTCGCGGCCGGACTCGCCGAGCACCTCGAGCAGCCGCGCGGTCGTCTCCGGCATGTAGGCGTGGAGCATGAGCGTCGTCACTCTCAGCCCCTCCGCCAGGCCATAGAGGACCGAATCCAGTCTCGCAGCAGCCGAGTCGTCCTTGGCCAGCTCCCACGGCTTCGTCTCCTCGACGTACTGGTTGAGCCGGCGGACGAGGCTCCAGATCTCCTCCAGGGCCTGGGTCAGCTCCGCGTCGTCGAGCAGCCCCCTGACGCGTTCGGGGGCGCCCTCGAATTCGCCGGCGAGCGTGTCCTCCGCCTCGGCGTCAGGAACCGCCTCCTCCCGGTAGCGGCCGATCATCGAGAGCACCCGGTTGGCGAGGTTGCCGTACTGGTCGGCCAGCTCCTTCTCGTACCTCGCCTCGAACCCGGCGGGCGAGATCGAGCCGTCCTGGCCGAATGAGACCTCGCGGAAGCAGTAGAAGCGCAGCGGGTCGGCGCCGAACTTGTCGATCACCTCATCGGGATCGAGCACGTTGCCGAGCGACTTGGACATCTTGTGTCCCTCCATCAGCAGGTAGCCGTGGATGAACATCCGCCGCGGTACCTCGATGTCGGCGGCCATCAGGAACGCCGGCCAGTAGACGGCGTGGAACTTGAGGATGTCCTTGGCCAGGATGTGGAACGGTGGCCAGAACTGCTCGGTCACGTCCTTCCCCTCGACCCCATAGCCGAGCGCCGTGTAGTAGTTGAGCAACGCGTCGAACCAGACGTAGATCACCTGGTCGGGGTCCCAGGGGACCGGCACGCCCCACTTCAGCGTCGGGCGCGAGAGGGAGACGTCCTGCAGGCCATGCTTGATGAAGGCGAGCGCCTCGTTCTTGCGGAACTCAGGGATGACGAAGTCGGGCCGCTCCTGGTAGAGCTTCTCCAGGTCGTCCTGGAAGGCCGAGAGCCTGAAGAACCAGTTCTTCTGACTCTCGCGGGTGAGCGGGATCTTGTGGATCGGGCAGGTGTTATCCGGCCCCAGCTCCGACTCCGTCTTGAAGTCCGCGCAGCGCGGGCAGTACCAGCCCTCATAGATTCCCTCGTAGACGTGGCCGTTGTCGTAGACGCGCTGGACGATCTCCTGGACCCGCTTCATGTGGCCCTCGTCAGTGGTGCGAATGAAGAAGTCGTTGGAGGCGTTGATCTTGGCCGCCATCTCCTTGAACCGGGGCGCGAGCCGGTCGCCCAGCTCGCGTGGTGTAACGCCCTCGGCCTCGGCCTGCTGCGCCACCGGCTCGCCGTGCTCATCGGTTCCGGTGAGGAAGAAGACGTCCTCGCCACGCTGCCGGTGGTGCCGGGCGAGGATGTCGGCGGCGATCGTCGAGTAGGCGTGGCCCAGATGGGGCTCGCCGTTGACGTAGTAGATCGGGGTGGTGACGTAGAAGCTCACGAGGAGTGAGCCTACTTAGAGCAGCTTCTCCTGCCCCTTCGCGCCGCGACGGCGCCGCCGTGGGATGCCCGCGGCCTCGGTGAGGGCCGCCTCGACGTCGGCGAGGATCGCTCGCTCCGAGCGCGAGGCCACGATCGGCTCCGCCATGTCGTCGACGTGCACGTAGGTGCGCCGCCCCTCGCCCCGCTCCTTGGGATCGAGTGGGACGAGGGCATAGATGCGATCCGCCCGGGCGAATTTCCCGTAGCCGAGCGAAATCATGCGTGGCTCGCGCTTGGCCATATCGCTGCGCCCAAGTTAGCGCCGCAACCGGTCGATCGGCGGGCTGTCCGGTTAGTGCGCTCTTGATACGGGAATTAGGGGTTTCCCCTTAGATCTGCGCCTCGAACCCGCGGGGAATGGCAAAGCTCTTCACGACTCTCTGGACCACGCATCGTGCCGCGACGATCGCCGTGACAGTTGGCCTGGTCGCGGCAATCGGCGTCGGCGGCTGGCTGGTGCTGCGGAATCCCGGCAGCTCTGAGGAGACGACCACCTCGGCCCCGGCTCCGCCACCGGCCCCGGCCGCGCCGCAGACGACCGACTGGCCCACCTACGGGCTGGATGCGGCGCGAGCCCGGTACATGCCGACGCGCAGGGTCAGGCCGCCCTACAAGGTGGCCTGGACCTATGACGCCCGGCACCTGATGGAGTACTCGCCGATCGTCGTCGGCGACACCCTGTATGGGATCGACAACAACGGCGAGGCCTTCGCGCTCAATACGCGCAACGGCAAGCAGCGCTGGCGCCGCGACGTCGCCACCCTGAACGCCTCAGCGCCGACCTACAGCGACGGCCGGCTCTACGTCTCCAACCTGGAGCCCGGGCAGGTCCAGGCACTCAAGGCGAGGAACGGAAAGGTCGCCTGGCACAACTCCCTTCCGGGACGGACGGAGTCCTCCCCGCTCGTCGTCGGAGACGAGGTGATCGCGGGGTGCGAGTGCGCTTCCGTCTACGCCTTCGACAAGCGCAGCGGCAAGCAGCTCTGGAGCACCCCCGTCGGCGGCGCAGTCAAGGCGTCGCCCGCGTTCAGCAACGGGGTTGTCTACGTCGGCGACTACGGCGGCGAGATGACGGCGATCCGAGCCTCGAACGGGCAGGTGAAGTGGCAGACGAGCGTCGGCAACCGCGATCTACGGGACCGCGACGGTGGCCTTTGGCCACGTCTACGCCGGCGATCTCGGGGGCGGCTTCCACGCCTTCGACGAGGACACCGGCAGCCTCTCCTGGTCGAGCTCCACCGGTGGCTACGTCTACAGCGCCGCGGCGGCCGCGAAGACTCACGACACGCCGCCCACCGTCTACTTCGGCTCTTATGACGGAACCGTCTACGCGCTCAACGCCCGCACCGGCAGCCAGCGCTGGTCCGAGTTTGCGAACGGCCCGGTCTCAGGAGCGGGCAGCGTGGTGGGCGACATCTTCTACGTCGGCGATCTGAAGACGACGCAGACCTTCGGCTTCCGCGCGTCAGACGGCAAGGAGGTCTTCGCCTCCCTCGATGGCGCCTACAACCCGGTGATCTCCGACGGCCAGAAGCTCTACATGACGGGCTACCGGGTGATCTACGCCCTCAAGCCGGCGAAGGGCCGATCGGAGAACGGCTTCGTGTTGCGCGGCAAGAAAAAAGCACACGTTGCCGCGTGACGGCTTCGCCATCAGATCGCGGCCACGAGGGGCCGCTACCTGCGCGGATCTCGCCCGGTGATCCCGCGATAGAGGTCGTTGGCCGGCACGCCGGTGAGGGCGGAGACGACGCTTGCCGCGGCACGGGGCCGAGCCCCGGCGCGGATCAGGCCTCGCAGCGCGTCCGTGGCAAAGCCGATGTCCGCCGTGCCGCGCTCCGCCGCGGGGCCGATCACGACCACGATCTCGCCGCGGGCCTCGTCCCGGAAGCGCCGGGAGAGCTCGCCCAGGGTGCCGCGCGCGATCTCCTCGTGCAGCTTGGTGAGCTCTCGGCAAACCGCGGCCGGGCGGTCGGGCGCCAGCTGTGCGAGTGCCCGCAACGACTCGGGGAGGCGGCGCGGCGACTCGAAGGCGATCAGCGTCTCGGTCGACTGCAGGACCCGCTCGAGCTCGCCGGTGCGCCGCGGCAGAAAGCCCTGGAAGCGAAAGCGGTGAGTCGGGAGACCGGAGGCGACCAGGGCGGTGAGAATCGAGGAGGGACCGGGCAGGACCTCGAGATCGAGGTCGCGGTCGATGCAGGCCCGGATCAGCCGGTAGCCAGGGTCCGAGATGGCCGGCGTGCCCGCGTCGGAGACGAGCGCGACGTTGTCCCCGCGCTCGATCCGCTGAGTCAGCTCCCGCGCGCGCTCGGCCTCGTTGCCCTCGTGGTAGGAGATCAGCCGCAGAGCCTGGATCTCGAGCCGCTCGAGCAACAACCCGGTGCGCCGGGTGTCCTCGCAGGCGATCACGTCGGCCTCGTACAGAGCGCGGCGGGTGCGCAACGTGATGTCCTCGAGATTCCCGATCGGGGTCGGGCAGACCACGAGCTTGCCGGGCATCAGATGGCCGTCATCCCGGCGTGCACAGTCGCGGCGGTGCCCATCTAACTCAACTCTCCTTGCCGAGCTCGATCAGGGCCATGGCCGCAGCTCCGATCATGCCCGCCTCGGGTCCGAGCTCGGCCAGCCTCACGGGCGTCTGGTTCTGCGGCGGCAGCGCCCGGGCGCGAAGCTCCTCCCGGGCCGGATCGAGAAGAAGATTGCCGACCGCCAAGACCCCGCCGCCGATCACGAACACGTCCGGGTCGAAGATGTTGGCCAGGCTGCAGAGGGCGACGCCGAGGTGTCTGCCGGCCTCCGCCACCACCTCGCGGGCGGGACCATCCCCGGCCAGCGCGAGCTCGGTCACCGTGCGCCCTACGATCGGGCCATCGGCGAGCGCCTTGCCCAGCGCCGAGTCGGGGTCGCGCTCGGCGGCCGCCTTTCCCGCCTTGGCGATCGCGGTGCCGGAGGCAAGCGACTCCACGCAGCCATGGTTGGGGCAGTTGCCCTGACAGGGCGGGCCATCCTCCTCGATCACGATGTGTCCTAGCTCCGCTGCCGCCCCGGTCGACCCGCGGAACACCTCGCCGTTGAGGATCAGCCCCCCGCCGATGCCGGTGCCGACCGTGAGCATCACCACGTTTCGAGCGCCGCGGCCCGCGCCGTAGAGGAACTCGGCCAGGGCCGCGAGGTTGGCGTCGTTGTCGATGAACACCGGTAAGCCGAGCCGCTTCCGCATCTCGTCACGTATCGGAACGTCGGTGATGTCGAGGTTGACGGCATGGATGGCCACACCGCGCTGCCGGTCGATCGTCGCGGGGATGCCGAGCCCGGCGGCGCGCACGTTGGGCCGCGCCGCCTTGGCCTCCTGCAGCTCGGCGGCGAGGTCCTCGACGAGCCTGTCCTCGCTCAGCCCAATCGAGGACTCCGTGCCCTTGTAGTGGATCTGCTGCTCGGAATCGACGACCCCGACGAGCATCTTTGTGCCGCCCAGGTCAACGCCGATCGCTTCGCGAGTGCTCAACGGCGGGAGGGGTCCGGCGGCGGCATGCGTAAGTATTGATATCCCATGTCTCCGCAGGGAGATGATCGGCCGCCGAGGCGGTCCGGGGGCTCCGAGGGTCGCGGGAAGCCGGAAAAACCCAATCAGCCCGGCGACTCCGGGGGCTCAGGCAAGCCCGGAGGCGGGGAGAAGCCCGAGTACAAGATCTACGGCCGGGGCGGCCGGTCGGGTCAGAAACGGCCCCCGCCTCAGGGCAAGAAGCCCGACGAGCGGCGGGAGAAGCCGCCTTACCGGGTGTACCGCTCGCGGCCCAGCCTGCGCGATCGGATCCGCAAGCCGAGCCTCGCGAGCCTGCGGACCGGGACCGCGGAGGGCGGCTGGCGAGGCAGGCTCTCCCGCCTGGTGGGCGGCAAGCGGCCCTGGCTCCGCTGGGTCCTGATCGTCGTGGTGGGCTGGCTGCTGCTCAGCTTCGTCACCTTCGCGATCTCGGCACAGATCCAGAAGGGCAAGCTGCCGCAGTCGGCCAAGGACGCGCTCGAGGGCGGCCCGGCCGTGCTGGCCGGACAGAACATCCTCATCCTGGGCGGCGATCGCCGGGGCAAGACCCAGCACAACGCCAGCGGGAGCGAGGGTCAGGGCCCGCCGCGGGCGGACACGATCATGGTCCTGCACGCGTCCCTCACCTCGTTCCGCAAGCTCTCGATCCCGCGCGACAGCTACGCCGCGATCCCCGACTGCGGCCAGCAGAAGATCAACGCCTCGCTCGCCTGCAACACGAGCAGCCCCAACGGCAACCCCGCCTCGACGATCAAGACGGTCGAGAATTTCCTCGGCATCGACATCAACCACATCGTGATCGTCAACTTCGACGGCTTCGCCGACTTCATCAACACGCTCGGCGGGGTGAACATCGACGTGCCGGGGAACCCGGACAAGAAGGGGGCCGTCGTCTGCGGCGACGTCGACGGCGGCAAGGATCAGGGCGGCGTCTCCCTCAAGCTGCCCCCGGGAGAGGTCACGCTGCAGGGCGACAAGGCGCTCGCCTACGCACGGCTGCGCCACAACAACTGCGACCCGTCCGAGGACGATCGCGACCGGGCCGCCCGCCAGCAGCAGGTACTGGACGGGATCAAGGGACGCCTGACCAGCATCACCCGCTTCCCGTACAACTTCATCAAGGGCCCCTTCATCGGCTGGGATGCCCCGAAGGCCTTCATCAGCGACATGGGCGGCTTCACCCTCCCCCAGGTCGCGATCGCGGCGATCCTGGGCGGCAGTGGCGAGACCAACGTCCTCGGCGGCAACAAGGCCGCCATCTCCTCCGGCCCTGGCGGGAGTCTGCAGATCCCGGAGAGCGAGTGCGTGGACGCGGTCAATGAGCTGACTGGCGACGACCCGCCGCACGACGCTGAGTGCTCGCCCTGAACTAAACGGGTTGCTCGTCGCTTCGCGACGGAGCACCCTCGCATCAACTAGTCGGAGCTCTTGCTCGTCTTCGCCGCGTCGCCGCCGTTCGAGCTCGACTTCTTCGATTCCGAGCCGGACGACTCCGAGCCGGAGCCGCCGGAGTCACTCGAGCTCGAGTCGGAGTCCTTCCCCGCCCCCGCCTTCGCCTTGTCTGCGTAATCGGTCGAGTAGAAGCCAGAACCCTTGAAGTGCACCGCGACCGGATGGAAGACCCGCTCGACCGGGGCGCCGCATACCTCGCAGGTCTCGACCGGATCGTCGGACATGCTCTGGATCACCTCGAAGGTGTGTCCGTTCAGGCAGCGGTACTCGTAGATCGGCATCGGGAGACGAGAGGGTAGTGCGCGGCGCTCGGGGCCGCGCATGCGAGCCGCCGTCTAGGCTCCCTCCTGATGGCTGAGGTCACCCTCGAGGAGATCGTCGCGCTCTGCAAGCGGCGCGGATTCATCTTCCCAGCGTCCGAGATCTACGGCGGATTTGCCAACACCTACGACTACGGGCACTACGGCGTCCTGCTCAAGAACAACGTCAAGAACGAGTGGTGGCGGGCGATGCTGCAGGAACGCGACGACATCGTCGCACTCGACTCGGCGATCATTCAGCACCCCAAGGTCTGGGAGGCGTCGGGCCACCTCGCCGGCTTCACCGACCCGCTCGTCCAGTGCCTCGGGGAGTGCAAGCGGCGCTGGCGCGAGGACGACCTGCGCTCAGAGCAGCTCGGCGATGAGAACGCCGAGGGCGAGATCCGCTGCCCGGTCTGCGGCGGCGAGCTCTCGGAGCCGCGCCAGTTCAACCTGATGTTCGAGACCTACGCCGGCCCCGTCCAGGACGAGGCGCACAAGGTCTACCTGCGGCCCGAGACCGCGCAGGGGATCTTCATCAACTTCAAGAACGTCCTGCAGTTCTCGCGGAAGAAACCGCCCTTTGGGATCGCCCAGATCGGCAAGTCGTTCCGCAACGAGATCACCCCCGGCAACTTCATCTTCCGCACCCGCGAGTTCGAGCAGATGGAGATGGAGTTCTTCGTCCCGCCGCCGGACGTCGGCGAGTGGCACGAGTACTGGATGGAGGAGCGGATGCACTGGTACACCGATCTAGGCATCCGACCGGAGAGGCTTCGCCTCCGTGCCCACGGCCCCGACGAGCTCTCCCATTACTCGACCGCGACCTCCGACGTCGAGTACCTCTTCCCGATGGGGTGGTCGGAGCTCGAGGGGATCGCCAACCGCGGCGATTTCGACCTCACCCAACACGCCAAGTTCTCCGGCGAGAAGCTCGAGTACGTCGACTCAGCCACGAGCGACCGCTACGTCCCGTACGTGGTCGAGCCGGCGGCGGGAGTCGACCGGGCGATGCTCTCGTTCATGGTCGACGCCTACGACACCGAGGAGGTCGAGGGCCGCCAGCGCACCGTGCTCCGCCTGCATCCCAGGCTGGCGCCGGTCAAGGTCGCGGTCCTGCCGTTGGTCAACAAGGACGGCCAGCCCGAGAAGGCGCGCGAGATCTACGAGGAGCTGCGCGAGCTGATGCCCGCCGAGTACGACACCGGCGGCTCGATCGGCAAGCGCTACCGCCGCCAGGACGAGATCGGAACGCCCTGGGGGGTGACCGTCGACCACCAGACCATGGACGACGACACGGTCACGCTGCGGGACCGCGACTCGCTCGAGCAGATTCGCCTCCCGATCGCCGAGCTGGGCGACGAGCTCACCCGCCGCCTCGCCGAGCCCTGGAGCTCACCGAAGCTCGGCGCCGCGGCCTGACGGCGCGTCGAGCGCGGCCCGCAGACCAGCGAGGTCGGGGGCCCCGAAGACCACTCGATTTTGCGTGGCGACGTAGACGAGGTCGAGGTTGACTCCGGCCCGGGCGATCCTGCGAGTCAGGTCGGCCAGCACGCCGGGGCGGTCCTCGACATCGACCACGACTACCTCGCGCTCCCGGGTCACCGCGACATGGGAAATCGCCAGCGCGTGCTTCGCGGCCTCGGCATGGGGGACCAGGATGTGAAGCTCGGCCCGCTCGCCTGGCCCGACGCACGTCGCGGCTGCGATGTTCACGCCGGCATCGCTGATCGCGGCCGCCACCCGCGCCAGCGCCCCAGGGGTGTTGTCGATGTCTATGGCGAGGTCAACCGCCATCTGCCTCGTGTGCGGTCAGCCTACTCGGCAGACGGCGGGGCTAGCCCGACCAGCGCTGCCCCTGGCTGATCCGCTCCTGCCCAACCCAGGCGAAGTCCATCGCCGCCTGCACGACCTCCTCCTTCGGCACCTTGCGGTGGAGGTCCCACCAGTCGGCAAGCGACTGCATCGCGCCGACCATCTGCTGGGCGATCATCTCGACGAACTGGGGGAGCTTCGGGAAGTCGAGTCCCTTTCGCTGCCGCCTCCTCGCTCATCAGCTGGACGATCGCGGCCGCGACCTCGTCGCGCAGGCGATCGAGCCGGACCGCGACATCGGGATCGCCGGCGTTCCGGAACATGATCCGCCAGGCACCGCGACGCTCCTCGACGAAGCCGAAGAAGGCCTCAACGCCGGCCCGCATCCGCGCCTCCCCGGGCTCGGCGCCGGCCACCGCCCCGCTGATCCGCTCGACGAGCTCGTGGACGTGCATCTCGAGCATCGCCACGTAGAGCTCTCGCTTGGAGGAGAAGTGCTCGTAGAGGAGGGCCTTCGAGACGCCGGCCCGATCGGCGACCGAATCGAGGGAGGTCTCGTGGTAGCCGCGGTCCGCGAAGGCCGAACGGGCTGCGTCGAGGATCGCCGCCCGGCGGTCGGCGGCGTTCATCCGCGTCCGCAGTGGCGATGGGGCTCGCTTCCTTGTCTCTGTGACCGGTGTCACCGTACTAACTGACTAGTCAGTCAGTTACTATACGGGAAGGCCCCGCGGAAACGAGAGACCAGGAGGAACGATGTCGGTCGCGCAGCAGAGCATCGCCGAGCGGATCACCTACGACGACCTCTATCGCCGCTGGGAGGAGGGGAACTGGAAGGCGACCGAGCTCGACTTCTCGCAGGACCGCGATGGCTGGGACTCGCTCAACGAGATCCAGCGCCGCTCCGCGCTCTGGATCTACTCGATGTTCTTCTACGGCGAGGACGCGGTCGCGGACGGCCTCTCCCCCTACATCGAGGCCGCCCCCAAGGAGGAGCAGAAGTACTTCCTGGCGACCCAGCAGGTCGACGAGGCCCGGCACGCCGTCTTCTTCCACCGCTTCTTCAAGGAGGTGATCGGCGTGGAGGGCGAGCATCGCCGACGGCCTCGAGTTCACCACCTCGCAGCTCGGCTGGGGATACCGCAACGTCTTCGCCCGGCTCGAGCGGATGGTCGATGAGCTCCACCACGATCGCTCGCTCCCCAAGTTCGCTCAGGCGATCACGCTCTACCACATGGTCATCGAGGCGACGATGGCGCAGCCCGGCGCAGCACTTCATCGAGGACTTCTTCGCCAAGGCGGGGACGATGCCGGGTTTCAGCGCGGGGATGGAGCGAGGTCTCGCGCGACGAGCAGCGCCACATCGGCTTCGGCGTCAAGGTGCTCTCCGAGCTCTTCGCCGAGCTCGGAGGAGTGCAAGGACGCCGTCGCCGAGCTCCTCCGCGAGGTCCTTCCCTACGTGACCGGCGTCTTCGTGCCGCCCGACTGGGACGAGCGCTACACAACCGAGTACGGCTTCACCCTGGAGGAGATCTACGCGTTCGGCATGCGCTCGGTCGAGAATGAAATGGAAGGCGACGGGCTACCCACTCTCCGAGCATCCGCCCGGCGTCTACCCCTTCGACCCCGAGATGCCGCACGAGCAGCGCGCCCAGCGCCAGATCAAGCTGCTGCGCGCGGGCGTGCTGGGCGAGCCCAACGGCAAGCCGCAGGTCGAATCCCGAGGTCGAGGAGCATCCTGTTCGACGTCGTCGCGCGCTCGGCTCGCACCGACGCGGTCGACCGCCCGGTGACGATCCAGTGGCGCTTCGAGGACGCCGAGCCCTGGCACGTGCGAATCGACAACGGCTCGACCAGCTCGGGGCCGGGGCTGGCGGACGACCCGGACGTCACGCTGCGAACGACCTGGGCCGACTGGGTCGACATCTCGATCCGCGGCCAGGACGCCCGGCGCGCGATGCTGCGGCGGAAGCTCAAGCCGCGCGGATCGCTGCGCCAGCTGGCGCGGATGCAGAAGATCTTCCCGCCGCGGCCCGCGCCGGTCGAGTAGCGCTACTCGTCTGAGGGCTCCGGCGGGGGCTGCTTGCGGGTTGAGATCCCGCCGCCGATCCCACCCGCGTTCGGAACCTGCCGCAACAGAACCGTGAGCAGCGCCTTCCGCAGCCCCGGAACCTTCGAGGCGTCGATCGTCTGGCCCTTCTTGTCAGGGTCGATCCCGTGCTCTCGCAGCACTTCCTCGATCTCATCCCGCTTGCCGGTGCCGCGAAGGTCGATCGTCTCGGACGAGGACCGGGCTCGGTCCAGCCGGGCTCACCCATCGAGACGCTCTGCGAGTCGTGGATCGCCGACCCCTGCACGGCCTCCTCGAACTCGGGCGTCCCGGGCTCCGGGATCGCCCGCTCGTCCTTTCTCCTCAGGAAGCCCACGGCGCGACTGTAGCGCGGGCGATGGTGGCGATCCAGATCAGGCCCCCGGATCGTCCTCCGGATCGGGGAGCCCGAGCCGAGCTCGACCCCGACCAGGTTCGCCGGCCTGCCGGGCAGGTACATCGACGAGCCGGTGGCGAGGGCAACCTGCTTGCCCTCGGCGTTGGTGAGCTCGGCGGCGGCGATCGACCAGGGTGCGGCCTCGGTGCAGGATGCGGGCGCGGGCGGTCATCTCGCTCCCGTCGGGGAACACCGGCCGCAGGTAGTTGACCTTGAAGTCGAGGGTCGCCACGGCGGTGTCGGCCGGTGCGGTGCTGAACGCCGCCGAGGTCATCGCGAACTCGGCGAGCATCGCCGTGAACCCGCCCTGGACCGTCCCCGCGGAGGTGGAGAGCCACTTGCTGCAGGGCAGAACGCCCTCGGTCTTGCCCTCCGTGCGCGTCAGTCGAGCGCAGGCCCGTGAGGTGATGGAGCGGCGGGCGCGGCAGCTCGCCCGCGATCAGCGCACGAAGGACCTCGAGGCCGCTGCGCCGCTCGAACTCCTCCTGGGGGAGCACCTCGCCCTCGACCTGGCGGCGCAGGGGGTCGTCTGGGCCGGCTGCCGGGCGGTTCCTCGGTGACGACCGGCGGGTCTGCCGGCGGGTCCGGGATCGGATCGACCGGGGGAAAGATCGTGCAGCGCGTGGTCCCGTGGGCGATCAGCTGGTCCTCGTCGTCGAAGAGGAAGGCCTCCGAGATACCCAGCGAGCGTCCTCGATGGATCAGCTGGCCCGACCCGGTGATCGTGGCGCCCGCCTAGGGCAGGACCGGCCGCAGGAACGGTCATCGAGAGCTCCGCCGTCGTCATCGCCTGACCGGGACCGACGTCCGAATGGACGACCGAGCCGAGCGCTGCGTCGCCGATCACGCGCCAGCACGCCTCCGGAGATCAGGCCCGAGGAGTTGGAGAACCAGGGTGAGGCGGGCATCGAGAAGGTCGAGTGGCCACGCGAGGCCTCGGTCAGCTCGAGCTCGGTCAGATAGCCCATCGGCGAGCTAGGGGATCAGGCCGCGACGCGCGGCGTCGACGCGCTCGTCCCGGGCAGCGCCAGGAACGCCGGTCGGGGTATCCGCCCTTGGCGGGCTCCTGCCAGATCATGCGCGCATTCTGCTCGGCCTGGTGCGCTAGCTGGCGAGAAGGTGCCGTGCGGCCTGCGTTCCCGCGTCGATCACATCGGTGTGATCGCGGTCCGGGATCGGAGAGGACCTGCAGCGCGATCCCGTCTGCCATCGCGAAGAGGAGCGCCACCACTGCGTTGAGTCGAGCCGGGGCGAGATCACGCCCTCGGCCTGCTTGGCGCGGAGGATGTCCGCGACGTGGTCGCGGGTCCGGTTGAAGAGCTCGCCCACCTCGCGCAGGATCTCGGGGTTGCGGCGACCCGGCCGTGAACAGGTCGAAGAGCAGAACCCAGAAGCCGGGCTCGTTCTGGATCGAGTCCTCGAGGTCGGCGACCAGGATCTCGAGCAGCTCGTCGACCGACTGGCCGTGCCGAGCGGCTCGTCGAGCCGGGCGATGCGGTGCTCGGTGTCGCGGCGGACGACCTCGACCAGCAGCGCCTCCTTGGTGCCGAAGTAGTAGTGGAGCAACCCCCGGCTGACGCCCGCCTCGCGGGCGACGTGCTCGAAGGTGGAGCCGGCGATTCCGCGGCGCGCGACGCTCGAGCGCATCGCCTCGACGATCCGCTGGGCCTTCTCCCCGCTCAGCTCGCGTGTCTTGGTGGCCTCCACGGGCCACGCAACTCTAAGACGTTGGCTGGCTGGACAGCCTGGCCGATCGCGATGCTCTAGCGCAGCTTCACGGGCGGGTTGTGCCCCGGGATCACGACCGCGGGATCGAGGTCGCGAATCCGCTTCCACTGGCGCAGCAGCTCATCGCGCTCCGGGCCGAAGTCCTCCGGGCAGCTCCATCCGCTCGAAGTACTCGGGCAGCGGCCCGACGCAGTCGGAGGCGATCACGACGAGGCCGTCGTCGGTATCGACGAGCAGGGAGATCAGGCCATCGCTGTGCCCGGGGGTGCGGATCCAGCGCAGCCCGGGCTCGATCTCGCCCTCCTCCCCTTCGAGGACCTCGAGGTTCGCCATCTCGAGTACGCCGGAGACGAACTGGGCGTACGGCGCCTCGGTCTCGAGCCGGTGGACGTAGGTCCGCCGCATCGGCCAGCCCGCGAGCCCCTCGGCGTGGTCGAAGTGAAGGTGGGTGAGGATCACGTCCTTGACGTCGGTCGGGTCGACGCCGAGCTCCTCGATCGCGCCGATCACGGGCCCGCCCTGCATGATCAGCCCCGGATCGACGAGGTAGTCCCGCTCGCCTCGGATCAGCAGCGTGTTCGGGAAGGCGACCATCCCGGTCGGTCCGCCCGCCCTGCTGCAGCGACTTGTAGCGCTCGAACCCCTCCGCCGAGCTGTCGATCGTCGCCGCCTCCGCCTCGCCGTTGGACACGGCGAAGACGTAGCGCTGGGCCGGCACGAGGATGTGACGCTCGCCATCGGTGCTCGCAGGCTAGTGATCGGAGTTGGCTATCCTATGGCTGTACCAACTACAGAAATTGGACCTGACGATGAGCCTACTTCTGATTCCACTTGACGAAGCGATTGTCTTCCCCTCGGTCACGGCGACCCTGCCGGTGGACACCGGGGATGAGGATCGCGTCTTCCTCCTGCCGCGCCAGAACGGCGAGTTCGGCCGCATCGGCGTCGTCGCCGAGGTGATCGAGCGCGGCCAGCTGCCGGGCGGCGGCGCACGTGGCCACCGTGGTCGGCCTCCATCGCGGGCTGGCCGGGGCCGCGCAGCCCGTCGGCGAGCAGCTGCGCGTCGACGTGCAGGAGATCCACGACGGCCACCCCCAGGACGAGCGCACGAGCGAGCTCATGCAGGAGTACCGCGCCGTCGTCGAGGAGATCCTCGAGCTGCGCAACGCGGATGAGCGCGTCGGCGCGTTCCTGCGCTCCATCGAGGATCCGGGCGCCCTGGCCGACACGGCCGGGCTACAGCCCCGATCTCACGCGCGAGCAGAAGCTGAAGCTGATCGAGACCGTCGACGTCAAGGCCCGCCTCGAGCTGGCGATCCAGATGCAGCGCGAGCGGCTGGCCGAGCTTCAGGTCCGCCGCAAGATCCGCGACGACGTCGAGTCCGGCGCGCAGGCAGCAGCAGCGCGAGTACTTCCTGCGCAAGCAGATGGAGTCGATCCGCAAGGAGCTGGGCGAGGACGAGGGCGACCTGATCGCCGAGTACGAGAAGAAGATCGCCGAGGCCGAGATGCCCGAGGCGGTCGCCGAGCAGGCCGAGCGCGAGCTGCGGCGGCTCGAGCGCCAGGGCGAGCAGTCGCCCGAGTCATCGATGATCCGCAGCTACCTCGACTGGCTGCTGGCCGTGCCGTGGTCGAAGCGCTCCGAGGAGACGCTCGACCCAGCAGCACACCCGCGAGGTGCTCGACGAGGACCACGCCGGACTCGAGGACGTGAAGCGGCGCATCACCGAGTTCATCGCGGTGCGCAAGCTGCGCCAGGAGCGAGGCGTCGAGGGCGAGAGCCGCGCCAACGGCGCGATCCTGACCCTGGTCGGCCCTCCCGGCACCGGCAAGACCTCGATCGGCGAGTCCGTGGCCCGCTCCCTGGGGCGCGAGTTCGTGCGCCTGTCGCTGGGCGGGATCCACGACGAGGCCGAGATCCGAGGACACCGGCGCACCTACATCGGCGCACTCCCGGGACGGATCGTCCGCGCCCTGCGTGACGCCGAAGACGATGAACCCCGTGATCCTGCTCGACGAGGTCGACAAGGTCGGGGCGGACTGGCGCGGCGATCCCTCCGCGGCCCTGCTCGAGGTTCTCGACCCGGCGCAGAACCACTCCTTCCGCGATCACTACCTCGACGTCGAGGTCGATCTCTCGGAGGTCGTCTTCCTGGCTACCGCGAACATGGTCGACACGATCCCGGCGCCGCTGCTCGACCGGATGGAGGTCATCCGGTTCGACGGCTACACGACCGAGGAGAAGCTGGCGATCGCCCGCGGCTATCTGTGGCCACGGCAGGTGGAGAGGAACGGGCTTCGCGCCGACGAGGTCGAGGCCTCCGACGCGATCCTGCGCAAGGTGATCACCGAGTACACCCGCGAGGCCGGCGTGCGCCAGCTCGAGCGCGAGCTGGGCAAGCTGCTGCGTCGCGAGGCGACTCGGATCGCCTCAGGCGAGGCGCGAGGCGCCGATCGCCATCGATTCCGATGCGGTGGTCGATGCCCTCGGCCGCCAGCGGTTCTTCCAGGAGTCGGTGGAGCGCACGGCGATCCCGGGCGTGGCCACCGGACTGGCGGTCACCGGAACCGGCGGCGACGTGCTCTTCATCGAGGCGACCGCGATGGACGGTGACAAGGGCCTGGTGCTGACCGGTCAGCTGGGCGACGTGATGAAGGAGTCGGCGCGGATCGCGCTCTCCTACGTCAGCTCCCACGCTGACGAGCTCGGCATCGACAGCGGACGCGCTTCGGGCGCGAGTTCCACGTGCACGTCCCGGCCGGAGCCATCCCCAAGGACGGGCCGAGCGCCGGAACCGCGATGACCACCGCGCTCGCCTCGCTCCTCAGCGGGCGTCCGGTCAAGCACACCGTCGGAATGACCGGCGAGGTCACCCTGCAGGGCCGAGTGCTCCCGATCGGAGGCCTGAAGCAGAAGGTCCTCGCGGCGCACGCCGCCGGGCTTACCGAGGTGATCCTGCCGGAGCGAAACCGCGGTGACCTCGACGACGTCCCCGAGGAGGTCCGCGAGCAGATGACCTTCCACCCGGTGATGAGCATCGGCGAGGTTCTCGACCTCGCCCTGGAGCCGGCCGAGCACGGAGCGGATGTCGCCGCGGTGTCGTAGCTGCGCGCCGGTCCCCTCCGAGCTCCGCGCCGTCGCGGAGCTCCTGGAGCGCCGCTGGACGCTGGGCACGATCTATGCCTGCTCCAGCGGCGCCGCCCGTTTCAACGAGTTCCGTCAGTCGCTGCCGGGGATCTCGCCGACGACGCTCTCGGACCGGCTCGAGCATCTCGAGGCCGCCGGGATCGTCGAGCGGGAGCTCGTCTCGGGCCGTCCGCCGCACGCCGAGTACCGGCTGACCCCGAAGGGCAAGCGCATGGCCGTCGCGGTCTCCGGCCTGCTGCAGCCGAGCCGCTGACCAAATGAAAGAGGGCGCCCGGAGGCGCCCTCGATCAAGCCGGTGATGCGCCGTCAGGCGCTTGGGACGGTCTCGGTGTCCGGCGCCGGGGTGGTGGTCGAGGTGTACTCGAACTCCTCCTCGGCTCCGAACAGCTTGTCCAGCACCATTTGCGCGCATCCTCGCTCAGGATCAGCACCAAGGCCGCGCCGAGGATGCGCCACGAGCAGGGCCTTTCCGAGCCCAAACCGGCGGCCGAGTGCTGCGGCCGCGCAGCTGCTGTGAAGCATCCCTCAGCGACTCGGCCGCCGACGCGCAGATCGCGCTGAACCTTCTTGTCGTCCATCAGGGCCTTCGCTGGGCCCTTGCCGTTGGACATCCGCGCGTAGGCACCCTTCGCCGCTTCGAACGCGACGCGGATGTTCTCGCGAAGCTCCGCATCCTCGATGAGCCGCCGCACGTAGGGGTTGGACGCGACGGACCTGGCGGCTTCTCCGGCTTTCGCGCTTCTGCTTTGTGCCCCCATGGGTCTCCTCAGATCGTTTCCAGGGTGCAAAGGGGAGATTACCCTGGATCTGACTTCGCGTCGCCGCGCCCGTTTCGCAGCATGCTCAAGGACGCTCGCTCGCGCGGCCAGCAGGCTTTCGGTCCCGCCTGCGGCTGGACGCCCTCCCATCCCTCTCCAGAGCGACATCGAGCACGTCTCCGATGTCGTCGGCGTAGACGAACTCGAGCCCTCGCCGCTCCTGCTCGGAGATCTCCTCCACGTCGCCCTCGTTGCGGTCCGGGACGATCACCTGCTTGATCCCGGCCCGCTGGGCGGCCAGTGACTTCTCCTTCAGCCCGCCGATCGGCAGAACCTGGCCGGTCAGCGTGATCTCGCCGGTCATCGCGACGTCGTTGCGCACCGGGCGATTGCTGATCAGGGAGACGAGCGCGGTGGTCATCGCTACTCCCGCGGACGGGCCGTCCTTCGGCACCGCGCCAGCGGGGACGTGGACGTGGATGTCGTGCTTGGCGAACCAGTCGTCCGGCAGATCCGGAGCCAGCTCCTTCGAATGTGGCCGCGCACCCACGAGAGCGCCGCCTGCGCCGACTCCTTCATCACGTCGCCGAGCTGGCCGGTGATCGTCAGGTTGCCCGAGCCGGGGACCGCGGTCGCCTCGACGAAGAGGACCTCGCCGCCGACCGGCGTCCAGGCGAGCCCGGTCGCGACACCCGGGTCCTTCGTCCGGCGGCGCTGCTCGGAGAAGAAACGTCGCTTGCCGAGCAGCTCCCGGGCCCGCTTGGCCGAGATGCGCACCTTGCCCTTCGACCTTCCCCTCAGCGACCTGGCGGGCGACCTTGCGGCAGATCGTGCCGATCTGGCGCTCCAGGTTTCGGACACCGGCCTCGCGCGTGTACTCCTCGATGATCGCCCTCAGCGCCGGATCGGCGAACTCGATCTGCGAGGGCTTCAGTCCGTTCGCCTCGAGCTGGCGAGGGACCAGATATCGCTTGGCGATGTGAAGCTTCTCCTCGACCGTGTAGCCGGCGAGGTGGATGACCTCCATCCGGTCCTGCAGCGGAGGCGGGACGGTGTCGAGGATGTTCGCCGTCGCGATGAAGAGGACCTCGGAGAGATCGAAAGGGAGGTCGAGGTAGTGGTCGCGGAAGGTGGAGTTCTGCGCCGGGTCGAGCACCTCGAGCATCGCGCTGGAGGGGTCCCCGCGGAAGTCCGCGCCCATCTTGTCGATCTCGTCGATCATGAAGACGGGGTTCCTGGTGCCGGCGTCGCGCAGCGCGCGGATGATCGTGCCGGGCAGCGCGCCGATGTAGGTGCGACGGTGGCCGCGGATCTCCGCCTCGTCGCGGACGCCGCCCACCGAGATCCGCTCGAACTTCCGGCCCGAGCGCACGGGCGATCGAGCGACCGAGGCTGGTCTTGCCGACGCCGGGCGGACCGACGAAGCAGAGGATCGGCCCGGGCGACTCCGGGTTCAGCTTGCGGACGGCCAGGTACTCGAGGATCCGGTCCTTGACCTCTTCGAGGTCGTAGTGGTCCTCGTCGAGGACCTCGCGAGCGTGGGCGATTTCGAGGTCGTCCTCGGTCTCCTTCGACCAGGGGAGATCGACGAGCCACTCGAGATAGGTGCGGATCACCCCGTACTCGGCGGCGACCGGCGGCAGCTTCTCGAGTCGGGAGAGCTCCCGCTCGGCGGCCTTCTGCGCATCCTCCGGCAGGCCGGCCTCCTCGATCCGCTGGCGGAGCTCGTTGATCTCGGCCTGCTGCTCGTCGCCCTCGCCGAGCTCCTCCTGGATCGCCTTGAGCTGCTGGCGCAGGAAGTACTCGCGCTGGCCCTTGTCGATCTCGGACTCGACCTGGGACTGGATCTTCGAGCCGAGCTGGACCACCTCGAGCTCGCGGGCGAGGATCTCCGAGAGGCGCCGAAGCCGCCTGGTCACGTCGACGGTCTCGAGCAGCTCCTGCTTCTCCTCGGTGGAGATGCGAAGCGCGCCGGCGATCAGGTGGGAGAGGGCGGAGGGGTCGTCGAGGTTCGCGACGGCGAGCTGGAGCTCCTCGGGCAGGTAGGGGATCGCCTCGATGATCTGGGTGAAGGTGCTCTGCACGTTGCGCGTGAGGGCCTCGAGCTCGGTGGACTCTTCGAGCACGTCCGGCATCGACTCGATCCGCGCAACGAGGTACGGCTCCTCGCTGACGTACTCGAGGATGCGGATGCGCTCGGAGCCCTGGACCAGGATCCGCAGGGTGCCGTCGGGGATCTTCATCATCCGTGCCACGGTTCCCGCCACGCCGACGCCGTAGAGGTCATCCGGGCCGGGCGCTGTCGTTCTCCGGATCCCTTGACGCGACCATCGCCAGCAGCCGGTTGCCGGAGAGGACGTCGTTGACGAGCTTGATCGAGCGCTCCTGCCCCACCGCGAGCGGAGTGAGCGTGTCCGGATAGGTGACGGTCTCCCTCAGCGGGAGGATCGGGAGGGCATCGGGCAGCGGCTCCGTGCTCCGAGCCGCCTCCTCGACGTCGGGGATCTCCACCACCTCGAGCTGGGGAGTCTCGACATCGGCCATTGTCAGTACGCCTTCCTCGTGCGCCCGTTCCTACTCGGCGCGCTCGATCGGGACCTGGCGGGCGGCTCCGGCACGCGAGTCGGCAGCTCGACCCTGAGGATCCCGTCCTCATAGGTGGCCAGCGCATCCTCGGGGCTCGACATCCACGGAGAGCTCGACGATGCGGCGGAAGGGTCCGGAGGGAAGCTCGACCTGCTGGTACGTGCGTCCCTCGGTCTCGCGGACGGGCCGCTCGCCGCTGATCACCAGGGTCCGGCCCCGCACCTCGAGGTTGACCGCGTCGAGCTCGATCCCGGGCAGCTCCACCTTGACGATCGCCTTCTCCGGTGCGTTCTCGCCGCAGTAGTAGACGTCCACGCGCGGGACGAACGCGGCCACCTGGCGGCGCTGGCGGTGCCCGGCCTGATCCCAGAAATCGCCGAGCAGCTCGTCCATCTCCCGCCGCATCCGGCCAAAGTCTGCGAATGGATCGCGCTGGCGGGTCATGTCAGAAAGAGTAATGGGCCGGCTTCGCCCTCAGATACGGCGGCCACAAACAACCGCCGCCGGCATCGCTACGGCCACAAGACGACGCTAGACCTCGTAGGTGGCGCCCTCGTGGGCGATCTCGACCGGTCCGCCGAAGCCGCGCTCGGCTTCCTCGCGGGCCCATTCGTCGCCGAGCTCGTCGGAGATGTGGGTGATCACGACTCGCTTGGCGCCCGCCTCGCGGGCATGCTCGCCGGCCTCCTCGGGCGTGAGGTGGCCGCGGATTCCGGTGCGCTCCGGGCGGGGAAGGGTCGCTTCGATGATCAGCAGGTCGGCGCCGCGGGCGGCGTCGACGATCTCGTCTCCGGGACGGGTGTCGGCGCTGTAGACCACCTCGCCGCTTCCGTCCGCGCTGATCCGGACGGCGAAGGTCTCGACGAAGTGCGGCACCGGGTGGAAGCTCGCTCGGATGTCCCCGATCTCGACCTGGTCCCCGCGCGAGTACTCCTCGATCCGGAAGGCGC
Source organism: uncultured Solirubrobacterales bacterium (assembly GCA_963801055.1). Classification (GTDB taxonomy): domain Bacteria; phylum Actinomycetota; class Thermoleophilia; order Solirubrobacterales; family 70-9; genus DASUPK01. The sequence goes on from CAWDDE010000008.1 coordinate 196,025, forward strand.
TCTCGATCAGGTCGTCGTTGCCCCAAGCTCCGACCACCCGGCGGAAGGTCTCCCTGGCGCCAGGCGGCGCGATCAGCCGGGGGCGGGCGGGCTCGTCGGTCCCCTCCCAGGTGTGGACCGGGACTGGCTGCTGCCTGGGCGCGTAGGTCAGCGCGTAGGAGTACGGGACGAGGTCGAGGAAGTGATCGGCGTGGAGGTGGGAGATGATCACCCCGTCCAGCTCCGTGTAGTCGATTCGCTCCCGCAGCTTGCCGAAGACCCCGTTACCGCAGTCGAGCAGGGCCTTGGTCTCCTCGGTCTCGATCAGGTAGCCGCTGCAGGCTCCCCCGGCGTCTTGCCAGGAGGGAGACTTGCCGAGCACCGTGATTCTCAAGGCAAGGGTCCCATAGCCCCGCGCGGACTCTAAACGGCTTTGATCGTCGTCTACGCCGGCCTGCACGACTGCGTGCGCGGTGTCACGGTTGCCGCGGTCACGCATCAGGAGCGCCGGCTGGCGGGGTGGGACCAGGCCGTCGGGCGTGTCTGGCCGAAAGGTGGGGCAAGGGGAATCGAGGCCGAGGGCGCAGAGACCGCGGCGCCGGAAGAAACAGTCCTCGCAAGTCACCGCAGCACTGCGTGCTCGACCCTCGGCCAAGTCGCCCCGACCCCTCTCCTCGTCTCGTTCTCCCGGGGTGTGCGGACCCCGATCCAATTTCGGCCCCCGGGCGGTTCAGCCCCGCGACCCGCAGCCATCATGGCACCTGCAACACCGCCCGTCGGGCGCGTTTCCGCAAATGGCGTCCTTCTTTTTTCACCGCCTGGTCACGACTTTCGCAAGCACCAGAAAAACGCCGGGCTGCAAAGGCCTCTCGCTAAGATCAGCGCCGATGGCGCACGAACGGACAACTCAGCTCTCGGCCTCTCCGCCGATGTTCGAGAGCCGCTTCCTCGACTTCTTCTCACGCGTCCACCCCTCGGTGCCGGCGATCGTCTTCGTCCCGGTCGTGGTCGCCGGAGTTTGGCTCGGGCATCGACCGGGGTCTTGCCGCCGGCACCACCCTCCTGCTCTTCGCCGTCGGCATCGGCATCTGGACGCTGACCGAGTACTGGCTCCATCGGCTCTTCTTCCACTGGGAGCCGAAGTTCCGGGGCGGCGACCGCCTCCACTTCATCATCCACGGCGTCCACCACGACCATCCGAACGACGCGATGCGGCTGGTCATGCCCCCTGCCGTCAGCGTTCCGCTCGCCGCTCTCTTCCTCGGGCTCTACGTCCTCGTCTTCGGGACGCCGCATGCCTTCCCGGCCTTCGCCGGGTTCATCTTCGGCTACCTCGGCTACGACTACATGCACTACCACGTCCATCACCACGCGCCGAAGACGAACCTCGGCAAGCGGATCCGCGACGCAGCACATGCGCCACCACTTCCAGGACCACCGCTATGGCTTCGGGGTGTCCTCGCCGCTGTGGGACGTGGTCTTTCAGACGCTGCCGCGCCGCAGAAAGCCGACTCGAGCCGCTCGAGCTAGGCCACCCGACTGGGCGGATCCCGCCCCTCGAGCACCGCGATCACGTTGTCGGCGACGACGCGCGCCATGCCGTCGCGTGCCGGAACGGTCGCCGAGCCGATGTGCGGCAAGCAGCACGCAGCGTGGTGCCTCGAGCAGCCGCGGCGAGACATGTGGCTCGTTCTCGTAGACGTCTAGGCCGGCGGCACCCAGGGCGCCGCTCTCCAACGCCGCGGCGACTGCCTCGGAGTCGACCAGCGGTCCCCGCGAGGTGTTGACCAGCACTCCCTCTGATCCGATCAGCTCCAGCTCTCGCGCCCCGATCATGCCGCGCGTGTCCGGGGTGGAGGGCGCGTGGAGGCTGACCACATCGGCCGTCTCGAGCAGCGCCGGCATCTCCAGCCGACTGGCGCCGAGCTCGCTCTCAGCCTCCAGCTTGGCCGATGGGCCGGCGTAGATGATCTGCGCGCCAAGCCCATGAGCGAGCCTCGCGTAGTGGTGGCCGATCCTGCCCATGCCGATCACCCCGACGGTTGAGCCCCAGATCTCGATACCGCGGTACGCGCTCGGGTCCCAGCCCCGCCACTTCCCGGCACGGAGGTCGCGCTCGGCATCGCTCATCCGGCGGGCCGCGGCGAGGGTGAGGGCCATAGCCAGCTCAGCGGTCGCCTCGGTGAGCACGTCGGGGGTGTTGGTCACGACCACCCCTCGCTGCCTGCACGCCTCGAGGTCGACGTTGTCATAGCCGACGGCGAAGTTGGCTACCACCCGGAGGCCGTCGCCGCAGGCGTCGAGCAGCTCCGCGTCGGTCGCGACGCTCGGGTCGGCGACGAGCGCCGAGGCTCCCGGGGCGATCGCCAGGATCTCATCGCGCGTCGCCTCGATGCCCCCCTCCCTGACCTCGAATCGCTCGCGGAGTGGCTCCAGTCCGGCCGGCAGAAGCACGCGGGCTATCACGACGACCTGAGCGTTCGCATTCATGTCAGTTCAAGCTAACCGTTACGGTCACGTAACTGTCTCCGTCGAGAGGATTTGAGGAATGCCAAGGGTTTCGAACACAGTCGACCAGGCCAGAACGCTGCTCGAGCGCCGGCTGCGCGAGCTCGACGACGAGCGAAAGCAGGTCGTGGCCGCACTCGCGGGCCTCGGCAAGAGTGCCAGGCGCGGGCCGGGAAGGCCGCGATCGTCCGACACGCGCCGGCGCCGCGGCGGCACCCGCGCGGACCAGGCCGTGAGGATCATCAAGCAGAACCCCGGGATCAGCGTCTCCGAGCTCGGCAAGAAGATGAAGCTCAATGCCCCCAACTACCTGTATCGGGTGCTGCCGGACCTTCAGAAGGAAGGCCGTATTCGGCGTAAGGGAAAGGGGTACCACCCCGGCTCTTAGATCAGCCCGAGGTCGCGGACGGCGTCCCGCTCGTCCTTGAGCTCGGCGACGCTGGCATCGATCCGCTCGCGCGAGAACGGGTCGATCTCCAGCCCCTCGACGATCTTCCAGTCTCCACCGGAGCAGGTCACCGGGAAGCCGGAGACCACCCCCTCGTCGACGTCATAGGAGCCGTCCGAAGCCACCGCCATCGAGACCCAGTCGTCCTCCCGGGTCCCCAGCATCCAGTCCTGAACGTGATCGATCGCGGCGTTGGCGGCCGACGCGGCCGAGGAGGCGCCCCTGGCCTCGATGATCGCTGCGCCGCGCTTTGCGACCGTTGGGATGAACTCCTCGGCGATCCAGGTCTCGTCCCCGACGACGTCCCAGGCGTTATGGCCCTCGACCTCCGCGTTGGTCAGATCCGGGTACTGGGTCGGCGAGTGGTTTCCCCAGACGGTCATCTTGCTGACCAGGTCAACGGGGACCCCGGTCCGCGCAGACAGCTGTGCGATCGCCCGGTTGTGGTCGAGCCGCATCATGGCCGAGAAGCGCTCCGACGGGACGTCCTGCGCGTGTGACATGGCGATCAGCGCGTTGGTGTTCGCCGGGTTGCCGACGACGAGCACCCGGACGTCGGCGGCGGCCGTCTTGTCGATCGCAATGCCCTGCGGCTTGAAGATGCCGCCGTTCGCCTCGAGCAGGTCGGACCGCTCCATTCCCTTGGTTCGGGGCCGCGCCCCGACTAGCAGGGCGATGTTGCAGCCGTCGAAGGCCTTGTTGGGGTCGTCGTTGATGTCGATCCCGGCCAGCAGCGGAAAGGCGCAGTCGTCGAGCTCCATCGCCGTCCCCTCGGCGGCCTTGACCGCCGCGGGGATCTCGAGCAGGGAGAGGTGGACCGGGGTGTCCTTGCCGAGCATCTCGCCGGCCGCGATCCGGAACAGCAGCGCGTAGCCGATCTGGCCGGCGGCTCCGGTGACGGTGACCTTGACCGGGCTACTCACGCTTGTCTCTCCTTGTGATCTGGGGCGAATCCGGGTGCTTGGCGATTTACCCGTGATATGGACCGGAAAAGCGCCGCGCGCGCCCGCATTGAGTCGATCACCGAGCTCGCGGAGCGCCAGCACGGCGTGATCGCGACGGCGCAACTCTATTCACTGGGACTTTCCCAGACCCAGGTCGCGACGCGAGCGCGGAACGGCTGGCTGCATCGCCTTCATCGCGGGGTGTACGCAGTCGGGCACCGCCGGATCAGTCGCCACGGGCTCTGGATGGCCGCCGTTCTGGCCTGCGGCGAGGGTGCCGTTCTCAGCCATGGAGCGGCTGGGGAGCTCTGGAAACTGTCGCGGTCAACCGAGGGGGCCACGAGCCGCCTCGACGTGACCATTCCCTCTCAGCGCGGAGTTCTGGTCCGCCCCGGCCTGATCGTGCATCGCGTCCCGTCATTGAGGCTCGAGGAGACCACCAGGCATGAGGGCGTCCCGGTCACAACGCCGGCACGCACTCTGCTGGACCTCGCCCTCGAGCTCCCTCGCCGAGAATTGGAGCGGGCGATCGACGAGGCCGAGCGGCTCCGCCTGTGCCGCCAGGCGGACCTCGAGGCGATCATCGTGGCCCACTTCGGCCGCGCGGGCGCGGGTGCTCTTCGGCGCGTGCTCGAAACGCACCGGGTCGGCACCACGCTCACCCGGAGCGAGCTTGAGGAGCGGTTCCTGGCACTCTGCCGCAGGCACCGCCTTCCCGGGCCAGGGGTGAACGTCCCGCTGCTCGACTACGTCGTGGACTTCCTCTGGCCCGAAGCGCGGCTGATCGTGGAGGTCGACGGGCGGGCAACTCATGGGACCCGGCGAGCCTTCCAAGCGGACCGCGACCGCGACAGCCGCCTCGCCGTGGCAGGCTACCGCGTGCTGCGCTTCACCTGGTGGGACGTGACGCGGCGGCCGGCGGTGGTCGCGGATCGAGTGCGCCGACTTCTGCTGGCCGAGTCGCGCGGCGCGTTCCCCGGCGTTTAGCAGCCCGGAACGCGCCCTGTGCGTGGCGAGTTACCCCTCAGATAGACCAGTAAGGCGCCGAGGACCGGCAGCCCGGCGCATTGTGACCGGGAATGCGCGCTGGTCAGGCCATCGCGGCCTGCAGGTTCTCGTCGATCGAGGCGAGGAACTCCTCGGTGGTCTGGAAGTCCTGGTCGGGGCCGATCAAGAGGGCGAGGTCCTTGGTCATCTTGCCGCTCTCGACCGTCTCGATGCAGACGCGCTCGAGTGTCTCCGCAAAGCCGCTGACCTCCGGCGTCTCGTCCATCCGCCCGCGGGCCGCGAGGCCCCGCGTCCAGGCGAAGATCGAGGCGATCGGGTTGGTCGAGGTCGCCTTCCCCTCCTGGTGCTGGCGGTAGTGCCGGGTGACCGTTCCGTGCGCGGCCTCGGCCTCGACCGTCTTGCCGTCGGCGGTCATCAGGACGCTGGTCATCAGCCCGAGCGAACCGAAGCCCTGGGCGACCGTGTCGGACTGGACGTCGCCGTCGTAGTTCTTGCAGGCCCAGACGTAGCCGCCCTCCCACTTGAGCGCCGCGGCCACCATGTCGTCGATCAGGCGGTGCTCGTAGGTGAGGCCCTCTGCCTCGAACTGCTGCTTGAACTCGGAGTCGTAGACCTCCTGGAAGAGGTCCTTGAAGCGGCCGTCGTAGCGCTTCAGGATCGTGTTCTTGGTCGACATGTAGACCGGGTAGCCGCGGTCGAGGCCATAGCGGAACGAGGCCCTGGCGAAGTCGCGGATCGAGTCGTCGAGGTTGTACATCGCGAGCGCCACGCCACCGCCGGGGAAGTCGTAGACATCGAGCTCGACGGGCTCTCCCCCGTCCTTGGGCGTGAAGGTCAGCGTCAGTTCGCCCTCCCCCGGGACGACGAGGTCGGTGGCCCGGTACTGATCGCCGAAGGCATGGCGGCCGATCACGATCGGCTTCGTCCAGCCGGGAACCAGCCGCGGGACGTTCGAGATCACGATCGGCTCCCGGAAGATGACGCCGCCGAGGATGTTCCGGATCGTGCCGTTCGGCGAGCGGTACATCTCCTTGAGGCTGAACTCCTGGACCCGCGCCTCGTCCGGGGTGATCGTCGCGCACTTCACTCCGACGCCGTATTTCTTGATCGCGTTGGCGGCGTCGATGGTGATCTGATCGCCGGTCTCATCCCGCTTCTGGATCGAGAGGTCGAAGTACTTCAGTTCGACGTCCAGGTAGGGCAGGATCAGCTTGTCCTTGATGAAGGCCCAGAGGATCCGGGTCATCTCGTCGCCGTCGAGCTCAACGATCGGGTTTGAGACCTTGATCTTTGCCATCGGGCGGGCGATGCTATCTCCGCAGGGTCAGCTGACGACCGGAGGGAGTGGGAGATGGTCACCTACTCGACTGCCCCTATCAGGCGGCGCGCAGCGGCTGGCTCCTCGAGGGCAAGGACCGCGAGGAGGCGAGGCAGACGTTCCTGGGGCTCGGGGCGACCCAGCCCGTCTGACAGCCCAAGCCGGACCAGTCGCTAGTTCTCGGCCTCGCGAAGCCGGCCGACCAGCGTCTCGAGCAGGGCCCAGGCAACCTCGGGGTGCTCCTCGACGAATGGCTTGAATTCCCACGCCGACATCGCACGGCAGCGCAGGTCGGTGGTGGCGACGACGGTCGCCGAGCGGGGCCCGCTGTCGATCAGGGCGACCTCGCCGAAGTGCTCCCCCGGCCCGAGCGTGCGGATGATCTTGCCGCCTATGCTGACCGTGGCGTTACCGTGCTCGATCACGAAGAAGCCGATCCCGCTCTCGCCCTGGGTGGTGATGGTGTCGCCCTCGGTGAAGACTCGCTCGGTCATCCTCCTGTCGAGCCTCTTCAGCTCCTTGGGCTTGACCCGAGAGAACAGCGGCACGCGCCGGAGCGTCTCGTCCGTTTCGGCCATCGGGCGGCGATCCTACTCGCCGTCCAAGCTTGACACAAGAAGTGAATCTTGGTTCACTTCTTGGCGGATGGCCTACCGGTCCACCGAGCGCACCGAGGCTCGCCGCGCCGAGATCCGCGAGCGGATCACGACGGCGGCCCGGGGGCTGATCGCCGAGGGGGGTTACGTCGCCGCCCAAATCGCAGCGGTCGCGGACAGGGCGGGGGTCGCCGTCGGCACGGTCTATCGCCACTTCCCCTCGAAGTCCGATCTCTTCGCCTGCGTCTTCCGCGAGGCTTCGCAGCACGAGGTGGATGCGATGCGCGCCGCGGTCGAGGGCAACCACGGGCCGGCCGCCGACCGCATCGCCGCCGGGATCGACACCTTCGCCCGCCGTGCCCTGCGGGGCAAACGGCTGGCCTGGGCCCTGCTCGCCGAGCCCGTGGACCCGGCGGTCGAGGCCGAGCGCCTCCACTTCCGCCACAGCTACCGTGACCTGATGGCGGAGGTGATCGCCCAGGGCATCGAAGCAGGCGACCTACCCAAGCAGGACGTGGACGCGACCGCTGCCGCCCTGATCGGGGCGATCGGCGAGGCGATGCTCGGTCCCCTGTCCCCCACTACCAATGGGGGTGATCCCGAGGCCCTGATCGCCTCGCTGATCAACTTCTGCACGCGCGCGATCGGAGAGGAGCCCGCATATGTCGACGGTTGAGAAGCCCACCGGACTTCGTACCAATGAGGTCACCAACCAGCCTCCACCCCTCGTCGACTACAACGTCTTCGAGACCGACCGCGTGATGGGCGAGGCCGTCCGGCGGGAGGGCGCCGAGTGGGCAGTCGACCGGATCTCCGCGGTCGGCGAGATCGCCGGGCGGGCCGACGTGCTCGAGCTCGGCCGCCTCGCCAACGAGAACCCGCCGAGGCTCCGGACCCACGACCGCTACGGCAACCGGATCGACGAGCCGGATTTCCACCCCGCCTGGCACGAGCTGATGCGGCTCGGCATCGGGCACCAGCTCCACTCGCTGCCTTGGGTAGAGCCCCAGCCGGGCGCGCACGTCGCCCGCGCCGCCGCGTTCATGTGCTTCTCCCAGGCGGAGGCCGGCGTCGGCTGTCCGATCTCGATGACCTACTCCGTGGTGCCGGCGCTGCGCAAGCAGCCCGAGCTGACCGAGGAATGGGAGCCGCGAATCCTCTCCAGCGTCTACGACCCCCGCCAGATCGCGGCCGGTGAGAAGGAGGGCTCGCTCTTCGGCATGGGGATGACCGAGAAGCAGGGCGGCTCCGACGTGCGGGCCAATACCACGGTCGGCCGACCGATCAACGGCGGCGGCCCCGGGGCCGAGTACGAGATCACCGGCCACAAGTGGTTCTTCTCCGCCCCCCAGTGCGACGCGTTCCTCATCCTCGGCCAGACCGAGGGAGGCATCTCCTGCTTCCTGATGCCGCGCCGGCTCCCGGATGGAGAGCTCAACCGCTTCCGGCTCCAGCGGCTCAAGGACAAGCTCGGCAATCGCTCCAACGCGTCCTCGGAGATCGAGTTCGACGGCGCCTGGACGCGCCTGGTCGGCGAGGAGGGCGCCGGAGTGCGAACGATCATCGAGATGGTCAATCACACCCGCCTCGACTGCGCGAGCGGGAGCGCCACGGGCATGCGCGCCGGCGTCGCCCAGGCGATCAACCATGCCTCGCATCGCTCGACTTTCGGCAAGCTTCTGGTGGACCACCCGCTGATGCGGAACGTGCTCGCCGATCTGGCCGTCGAGTCCGAGGCCGCGACGATCTCGTCTCTCCGCCTGGCACGGGCGTACGACGAGGCGATCGCCGGTGACGACGAGGCCCAGGCCTTCAAGCGGATCGCCAACGCCGTCCTCAAGTACTGGATCTGCAAGCGGGGGCCGAGCCACGCGGTCGAGTGCCTCGAGTGCCTCGGCGGCAACGGCTACGTCGAGGAGTCGGGGATGCCGCGTCTTTACCGGGAGGCACCGCTCGCCTCGATCTGGGAGGGCTCGGGCAACGTCCAGTGCCTCGACGTCCTGCGGGCGATGGTCAAGAGCCCCGACTCGGTGGACGCCTTCTTCGCCGAGGTGGACGAGGGCGCGGGCGATTCGCGGCTCGATAGCTACGTGGCCCAACTGCGGAAGGACCTCGGAGATATGGAGGGATTCGAGTCGAGGGCCCGACGCCTGGTGGAGCGGATGGCGCTGGCCCTGCAGGGCTCGCTGCTCCTCCGCTTCGGCGACGAAGCGGTAACGGACGCGTTCTGCGCGTCGCGCCTGGCCGGCGATTGGGGTCAGGCTTTCGGCACGCTCCCCGCCGGCACCGACTTCCAGCGGATCATCGACCGGCATCGAGCCGTCGTCTAGCCACGGAGGTCAGATGCGCGGCCCGTCTCCTCTAGGCTGAGCGCATGTGCAGAAACATCAGGCAACTCCACAACTTCGATCCCCCCGCGACCGAGGAAGAGATCCAGGACGCGGCGCTCCAGTTCGTCCGCAAGATCAGCGGCTCGAACAAGCCGTCTGCGGCGAACGCCGAGGCGTTCGATCGTGCCGTGGCCGAGGTCGCTGCCTCGACGCAGAAGCTGCTCGACGCGCTGGTCACCAACGCGCCGCCCAAGAACCGTGAGGAAGAGGCGGCCAAGCGGCGGGCGAAGTACGAAGCGCGCTTCGCGGCCGTAGCGAGCCGAGTACCAGAGCCAGCCGTCGTCGAGACGCCGGATCACGGCTTCGCTGAGGCGAATCGCGTCGGCGACCGTCCCGTAGTCGACGTTCTCGGGTGTGTCGGTCCTCCAGTGGTAGTTGGAGGGGTTCTTCCACTGGTTGCAGGAGGCGACCGAGACGCACTGGTAGCCGGCGGCCAGCGGGAAGATGCCGTCGGTCGCGTTGCGGAGCCGCAGGTTCGGGAAGAGCTCGATGCCGAGCCCCTCTGCAGTGGAGTCGAAAAGCTCGAGCGACTTGGCTGGGTACTCGTGCAGTTTCAACATCCCCTCGCCGCGCAGGACGAGGAGGTGCGGGGAGCCGATCGTGTCCAGGCAGAGAAAGAAGGTGCTGTGCACCGGCAGCTCCGCGGCGTGACGTTCCATGAAAAGGCCCATCCCCTCGCAGAGCGCCTCCTCGGAGGTGGAGAGCAAGAGGACCCGCGTGTTCTCCGGCGGACGCTCCGAGAGAGCCAGCGCGATCGCGAGCTGGGCGACGCAGCCAGTGCCGTTGTCGTTGGCGCCGGGCACGACGTCGCCGGATCCGATGTGCGCCATGAACGCCGCCGTGCCCGCCGAGACGAGGGTCCCCAGCCCAGTCAGGCGACGGCTGCCCAGCACTGCACCGGCGGCGATCAGCGCCGGCCCGGCCACCGTCGGCCACATCAGCGGCGGGCTGGTGTCGTTCTGCTCGAACACCCAGGGTGCCATCTCCCCGACGGCTCGCGTGATCGCCGGGTTGAAGAAGAAGGCCGTATGCGCTGAGTCGTGGTGCGCCATGACGACGATCGTGCGCTCGGCGTCAGGCGGACCGAGCTCGCCGAGCACGTGATGGACAGCTGCGCGAGGGGAGCAGCCGCCGGAACCGCCGTCGCCCCGGGGGCAGCTCGTCGGCGATCAGCGCCGCCGCCGTCGCACCCGTGGCGGCGGCGATGGCCCTGCTCAGCGGGCCGCCCCGGCGGGCGGCAAGGCCGGCGAGCGCGCCGGCGCCGGCAAGCAGGCCGATCGGCCACCAGAAGGCCCCGTTCGCCTCGGACTCCTCTTCGATCCGCACATTGCGCGCACCCGCGTCTCGCAGCTGACCCGCGAGCCATTCCGCGGCGCGGCGCTCCCCGGGGACGCCGAGGGCCGCTCGATCGAGCAAAGCTCGTCGAGGCGCTCCTGCATCCAGGCCGCGTCGGGCGGGCTCGAGATTCCTGCTAGGGCCTCCGCGGCGATCCCGGAAAGCTACGCTCAATGGATGGCCGGCGGCGGCGTCACGCTGTTTCGCGTCCGCGGAATCAGGATCGCTGTGGACTTCTCCTGGTTCATCGTCCTCTTCCTGATCATCTTCTGGCTCTCGGGCTTCTACCGCGACGTGCTCAACGCGGCGGACGGAGACTCGACCCCCTATCTGCTTGCCGTGGCCAGCGCCGCGCTCTTCTTCGCCTCGATCCTCTTGCACGAGCTGGGCCACGCGTTCGTGGCGATTCGCAATGGAATCGGCGTCTCCGCGATCACGCTCTGGATGTTCGGCGGCGTCGCCCGCCTGGAGAAGGACTCCGATACCCCGGGGACCGAGTTCAAGGTCGCCATCGCGGGGCCCCTGGTCACCGCCGCGATCGTCGTCGTCTGCGCCGTGCTGGGGCTGCTGCTCGCCGGGGGCGACGAGGTCCGCCACGCCGCCCTGACCCAGCAGGACACGCAGACCTCCGGCGTCGCGGCCATGGTCGTCTGGCTCGGCAGCATCAATCTTCTCGTTCTGCTCTTCAATCTGGTCCCCGCTTTCCCGCTCGACGGGGGCAGGATCGCCCGGGCGATCGCCTGGTGGCGCACCGGGAGCCGCACTACAGGAACGCGCTTCGCGGCGACGCTCGGCGAGTGGTTCGGCCTCTTCCTGATCCTCGCCGGCCTCGGCTTCTTCGTGGTCTACCTGGGGGACTTCCTCGGCGGCATCTGGCTCGCCTTCGTCGGCTTCATCCTGCGCGGCGCGGCCAAGTCGGCGATCGCGCAGACGGAGATCACCAGCCGGATCGAGGGAATCTCCGTCGCAGACGTGATGGACCGGGACCCGGTCGCGATCCCGGAGGGCGCCTCCATCGAGCAGGCCCTCGACGAGTACTTCCTGCGCTATCGCTCGCCGTGGTTCCCGGTGGTGGACGCCGCGCAGCGGTTCATCGGACTGGTGGATCGCGGAGCTGCCGACAACGTGCCGGCGGTCGAGCGGACCTCCGCGATGGTTCGCGACGTCCTCGCCCGCGACAGCGGCACCATCACGGTGCGCGAGGACGAGCCGCTCGAGTCGGTGCTCGGCAATGAGGCACTACGCCGCCTCGGCGCCGTGATCGCCACCGATGCCGACGGACACATTCGCGGTGTCCTCACGATCGACGCCATCGGACAGGCCCTGCGACCGCAGACCCCCGGCACGCCTGCCGCCTAGGAACGGCCGCCAGGACGCGCTTTATAGGATCGGTGTCGTGCCGGACTATGACGTCTTGGTGATCGGGGCGGGCCTCGCGGGACAGCGGGCCGCGCTCGCCGCGGCCGAGCAGGGGGTCTCGGTCGGCATCATCAGCAAGGTCCACCCCGTCCGCTCGCACTCCAACGCCGCCCAGGGCGGCATCAACGCGGCTCTGCAGGAGGACGACAGCTGGGAGTCGCACGCCTTCGACACCGTCAAGGGCTCGGACTACCTCGCCGACCAGGACGCGGTCGAGATCATGTGCAAGGCCGCGCCGGAGGAGCTGCTGCACCTCGAGCACCTCGGCGTCACCTTCCACCGCAACGAGGAGGGCAAGCTCGGCACCCGCGCCTTCGGCGGTGCCTCGGCGGCGCGCACCTACTACGTCGCCGACATCACCGGCCAGGCGATCATGCACACCCTCTACGAGCAGCTCATGAAGTACTCGGAGGAGGTCACGCGCTACGAGGAGTAGTTCACCACCGGCCTCGCCCTCGACGACGACGGCAACTGCGTCGGGGCGATCTGCCGCAACGTCAAGGACGGCTCGATGGATCACTTCGGCGCCAAGGCGGTGATCCTCGCGACCGGCGGCAACGGCCAGATCTGGCATCCGACCACCAACGCGCTGATCTGCACCGGCGACGGCATCGCCCAGGCCTACCGGGTCGGGGCGAAGCTGATGGACATGGAGATGGTCCAGTACCACCCCACAACGCTGGCCGGAAAGGGCTTCCTGATCACCGAAGGGGCGCGCGGCGAGGGCGCGCACCTGCTGAACGCCAACGGCGAGCGCTTCATGGAGAAGTACGCGCCTAACAAGATGGAGCTCGCCTCCCGCGACGTCGTCTCGCGTGCCGAGCAGACCGAGATCAACGAGGGCCGCGGCTTCCCCGACGGCACGGTCGCCCTCGACATCACGGTCGTGCCCCGCAAGCGGATCCACGAGGCGCTCCGCGAGATCGTCCTGGTCGGTCGCGACTTCGCCGGCGTCGACATCACCAAGGAGCCGATCCACATCAAGCCGGGCAACCACTACATCATGGGCGGGGTGAAGACGGACAACGAGGGCCGCACGAACATCCCCGGCCTTTACGCAGCCGGCGAGGTCGCCTGCGTCTCGGTCCACGGCGGCAACCGCCTCGGCGCCAACTCCCTGCTCGACACCCTGATCTTCGGCCGCCGCTCCGGCGTCGACGCGGCCGACCGCGCGAAGGGGCGCGACCAGACCCACGTCTCGCACGCCCTACTGCACGATCAGGAGGCGCAGGTCGCCGAGATCGTGGGTCGCCCGAAGGGATCGCGGCGCGTGTCCGAGATCCGCAAGGAGCTCGGGGAGACGATGGACTCGAAGGTCGCCGTCTTCCGGGACGCCGACGGCCTCAACGAGGCGCTCGAGACCGTCAGGCGCCTGAAGGACGAGTACGAGAGCTGCTACATCGACGACAAGGGCTCCGTCTTCAACCAGGACGTGCTCGGCGCGCTCGAGCTCGGCTACATGCTCGACTGCGCGGAGTGCACCTGCATCGCCGCCATCCACCGGACCGAGAGCCGCGGCGCGCAGTTCCGCACCGACTTCCCCGAGCGGAATGACGAGGAGTGGCTCAAGCACATCGACCTGACCCGCACGGACGACGGCCCCGAAGATCAGCTACTCGGAGGTGACGATCACGCAGTGGGAGCCGCAGGAGCGGACCTACTGATGGGTGAGAGAGTGGATGGCTGAGTTCACGCTCAAGGTGAGGCGCTTCAAGCCCGAGGAGCGCGAGGGCCCCTACTGGGAGAGCTTCGACGTCGACCTCGACCCGACGCTGTCGGTCCTCGACGGCCTCCTGCAGGCGAAGGACCGCGAGGACGGCTCCCTCGCCGTCCGCTGCTCGTGCCGCGCGGCGATCTGCGGCTCGTGCGGGGTGAAGATCAACGGCCAGTCGACGCTCGCCTGCAAGACGATGCTCGAGGAGGCACAGTCGTACGCCGAGAGCCACGCCGTCGGCGCCCAGGCCGGCGGGGACAAGACCGAAACGAGCAGCATCGGCAAGCCGGCGATCGTGGTCGAGCCGATGGGGAACATGCCGGTGATCAAGGACCTGGTCACCGACATGGAGTCGACCCACTGGACGAAGATCCGCCGGGTCACTCCGTGGCTGCTCCCGGAGGGCGATCCGCCGGAGCGCGAGTACATCGTCCCGCCCGAGTCGATGATCGACGTCACCCAGTCGATGGCCTGCATCCAGTGCGGCGCCTGCGTCTCCGCCTGCCTCTCGATGGAGGCCGACCCGGACTTCATCGGGCCCGCGGCGCTCGCCAAGGCCTACCGCTTCGTCGGCGACCCGCGCGACGCGGAGACCAAGGAGCGCCTCTACGACCTCGCCCAGGACCCGCACGGGATCTACGACTGCACGCACTGCTTCTCGTGCATCGACGCCTGCCCGAAGGGGGTCGCCCCGATGGACCAGATCATGCGGCTGCGCCGCGCGGCGGGCAACGAGGGCATCGTCGACCAGAACCACGGCCACAACCACGAGGAGGCCTTCACCAGGATCATCGAGAAGAAGGGCACGCTCGACGAGGCGGAGCTCCTGCAGGAGTCCTACGCGCCCGGGCATCAAGGGCAAGCTGATCCCGGAGCACGGGGCGGTCAAGGGCCTGGTCGAGTCGCTTCCCACCGCGATCCGCGGCATCAAGACGGGCAAGATGCGCTCGCTGCCGAAGCTGATCCCCGGCGTCCACCACAAGCTCCCGGGCGACGCGCAGAGACCACGTCAGCGGATCTACGCCCACGCCGAGGACCACCAGGTGGAGCTCAACCTCTACATCCGCGGCGAGGAGGCCGAGGCAGGACGAGTCCGTGCCCGAGGCGGAGGCGGTGCCGGAGGCCGAGATCGCAGCCGGAGCCCGACGAGAGGCGACCGGAATGAGCGATATGAAGCTCGCCTACTGGCCGGGCTGCGTGTCAGCCGCGGCTTCACGCCCGAGCTGCACGGCTCGATGGCGCTGGTGGCCGACCGCCTCGGCATCGAGCTGGTCGAGCTCGACCGCGCCAACTGCTGCGGCGCCGGGCGTGATCGCCGAGCACAACCAGGAGCTGGCCGACACCCTGAACGCCCGCACCTTCGCCCTCGCCCAGCAGACCGGCCTGCCGATGATGAACATCTGCTCGACCTGCCAGGGCGCCCAGTCGGAGTGCCAGCAGCGCCTGCGCGACTCCGAGTACCGCTCCCACATCAACGAGACGCTCGCCGAGGAGGGTCTCTCCTACGATCCCGAGGGCTTCTCCAACAAGAACTTCCTCTGGGTGCTGGTCGAGGACTACGGGCTCGATCGGCTCTCCGAGCAGGTGACCCGGCCGCTCGGCGGGCTCGCGGGTCGGCCCCTTCTACGGCTGCTACATCCTCCGGCCCAAGCACCGCCTCGGCTACGAGGAGCATCCCGAGCGGGACCTCTACCTCGACCGGCTGATCGAGGCGCTCGGCGGCGAGGTCGTCCAGTACGACGGCGCGCGCAAGTGCTGCGGCTTCCCGATCATCACGATGGCGCGCGAGGTCTCGCTGCGCCAGGCCGGCACGCACGTCGGCGACGCGCTCGACGCGGGCGCCGACTGCCTGGTCACCCCCTGCCCGCTCTGCCACCTCAACCTCGACATGCAGCAGCCCGAGGCCGCCAAGGTCGTCAACCGCGACCTCGGGCTGGCGGTGCTGCATCTCCCCCAGCTCGTCGGCCTCGCGCTCGGCTTCGAGCCCAAGCAGCTCGGCATGACCAAGCACATCGCTTCGACCGAGTGGGTCGAGCAGCGGCTGCGAGCCCGTACCGCGCGCGTGGATCGCTGCGGGGCCGTGAGCCGACCGTCGAGCGGAGCGGCCGCGCATGCGCTCGAGGAGGCGATCGAGGAGCTCAGGCAGCGCCTGACGCTGGTCGAGGCGCGGCTGGAGCAGCTCTTCGAGCACCTCGATCTCGCGCCGCTCGCGCGCCGGCCGAGCAGCCGGAGCGGAGCTCGACCCGAACGAGGACCCCGAGATCCAGGACCTCCTGGCGAAGGGGAACAAGGCCCAGGCGGTGAAGCGCTACCGGGAGCTCACTGGCGTCGGCATCGCCGAGGCCCAGCAGGCGATCGACAGCGCCCAGGCCGGTGGCTGAGTCCTTGCGCTGAGAGCGACTCACCGGCGCTAGCGTCGGCAGGCCATGGCCTCGACCGATCCGCCGGAGACCCAGCACCGGATCAAGGTACGGATCCTCCTAGTTCTCGCTTCGATCTTCGCCTTCCTGGCGATCTTCACCAGCTGGGTGGACCGTCAGGCCCTTGACACGAACGAGTGGGTCGAGCACGAGCGGCAAGCTGCTGGAGGACAAGGCGATCTCGGACGCGGTCGCGACCTACGCCGTCGACGAGCTCTACGCGAACGTCGACGTCACGGCGGTGGTCAAGCAGCGGCTGCCCGAAGACCTTCAGCCGTTCTCGGCCCCGGTCGTCGGCGGGCATTCGGCAGTTCGCCACGCAGGCGGCTCAGCAGGCGATCCAGTCGCCGCGGGTACAGCAGGCCTGGAAGCGACGCGAACCGGATCGCCCACCGCCAGCTGGTCTCGATCCTGAAGGGAGACAACGAAGTCGTCTCGAGCCAGAACGGCAAGGTCGTGCTCGACCTGCGGCCCCTGGTCCTTCAGCTCGCCGACCGGATCGGGCTGAAGAAGCAGCTCAACGACCGAGCTGCCGCCGGACGTCGGGCAGCTCGAGGTCGCCGACTCGAAGGATCTCGACACCGCACGGACGGTCGTGAAGATCATCGAGGGGCTCGCCTGGCTGTTCACCTTCGGCAGCCTGGCGCTCTTCGGGCTCGCGGCCTACCTGGCGAAGGGGCGCCGCTGGATGGTCGTGCTCGGCTACGGCCTCGGCCTGATCGCCGCCGGACTGGCCGCGATCGTCGGTGCGGGGCGCGCTGAAGGGGCTCTTCGTCGACTCGCTCGCCAAGACGGAGGCCGCCGACGTCCCAGCCGAGCACGCCTGGGACATCGGCACCTCGCTGCTGCAGAGCATCGCGACGACCGTGATCATCTACGGCGTCCTCTTCGTCATCGCGGCGTTCCTGGCCTCGCCGGCACGATCCGCGATCGGGGTCCGCCGCGCGATTGCACCGACGCTGCGCGAGCGGCTGGGGTCGTCTGGTCCGTCTTCGCGGCGGCGGCTCTGATCGCCCTGATCGTCTGGCCGCCCGCCGGGACGCGGCAGCTGGTCCTCACCGCTGCTGCTGATCGCGCTGGCGGGCGTCGGGCTCGAGGCTCTGCGTCGAAAGACCCTGCGCGAGTTCCCGGGCGCGCAGCCGGGCGACTGGGTCTGGTCGATGCGCGAGCGCGTCGGGCACGCGAGCACCGAGGCGGCCCGACGGGTCGGCCTGGCGATCAGGGGGCTGACCGACGACGACCGCCACCCGGACGACGCCAAGCTCGATCGGCTGGAGCGGCTCGGCGAGCTGAAGGAGAAGGGCGTGCTGACGGCGACGGAGTTCCGCGAGGAGAAGAAGAAGATCCTCAGCGCGTAGCGGCCGCCGCCGCCCGGCGCTCGATCCAGCGCGTCCCGACGTGTCGGTGAGCCCGTGGACGGCGATCGAGGCGAGGATGACGAACGCCGCCGTCTCGAAGATCAGAGTGGCGTCGTTCGACATCGGAGTTGAGTACCAGCACCGCGAACAGGATCCCCGACACGCCCTTCGGGCCGAACCAGGCGATGAATGCCCTGGTGCGGAGCCGGCAGTGACACCCGCACGAATGAGAGGGCGATCGCCAACGGGCGCGCGATCAGCAGCGCGAAGGCGATGAAGGCGACCAGCAGGCGGGACGGTGCTCGTGGTAACCCGGTGGCGACGATCAGCCCGCCGAAGGCGAAGAAGGTCAGCACCTGGAGGATCGAGCTGACGTTCTCGCTGAAGACGACGAAGTCGTCGGCGATGTCGTGATCCGCCGCCGCCAGCGAGATCCCGCAGACGAAGGCGGCGATCAATCCGTTCCCGAAGGTGACGTCTGCGATGCCGTACGCGAGCAGGCCGACGCCGAGCGCGTAGATGCCCTCGTAGCGCCGCACGATGCCGCCGCCGGGGAGGTGGTGAGTGAGGCGTCCGGCACCCAGCCCGAGGAGCACCCCGAGCACGGCGCCGAAGGCCGCCTCCCCGATCAGCTTCGCGGCCTCGCTGCCGGCATCGCCGCCGGGCGAGGCGAAGATGATGAAGACGAGGACGAACGGGAGCGCAAGGCCGTCGTTGAGACCCGACTCCAGGTTGAGCGCGTGCCGCACCGAGGTGGGCACCCGCTGCGAAGTGACGACCGACGCAGGTGACCACAGGGTCCGTAGCGCGAGAGAACCGACCCGAGCAGGAACGCCTCCGCCCAGCCGAGCTCGGAGAAGAGCAGCTTCGCCGCCAGCGCCAGCAGGACCAGTGTGAGCGGCATGGCAATCAGCAGCGCGCGTACCACCGGGCCCCAGTGCACGACGAGCAGCTCCCGCTCGACGAAGAGCCCGTCCGAGAACAGGGTGACGATCAGCGCCAGCAGGAAGAGGTGGACGACTGTCGTGTCGGATCCGTCGACATGGATCGCACCCGCCTCGGCCAGGATCAGCCCGGCCGCGACCGAGAGCACGGAGATCGACAGCACCGTGCCACGCATCAGGCCCGACAACGCGGCCGCCACCGCGAGCAACGCCCCGCTGTAGAGAAGCGCCTCCCCGAACCCAACGTCCATGCCGGGCTTATACAGAGTCCCTAGTTAGCGGCGACTCAGCTCAGGCTTGCGCCGGCGGGCACGCGCACGAGGTCCCGCTGGTGGAGCAGCTCGGCGACCTGCACGGCGTTGGTGGCTGCGCCCTTGCGAAGGTTGTCGCCGACGACCCAGAGGTTGAGGCAGCGCTCGTGCGACGGGTCGCGCCGAACGCGGCCGACGAGCACCTCGTCGCGGCCGGCAGCCGCGATCGGCAGCGGGTAGATCCCGTCGCCGGGATCGTCCAGCACGACCAGGCCCGGCGCGTCGGAGAGCAGCTCGCGGCACTCCTCCGGCGAGAGATCCCGCTTGGTCTGCACGTTCACCGACTCCGAGTGCCCGGTGATGACCGGGACGCGGGCGCAGGTGGCCGAGATCCCGACCTCCTCGGAGAGGCCGAGGATCTTGCGAGTCTCAGCCATCACCTTGCGCTCCTCCGTCGTGTAGTCGTCGCCGTCCTTGAAGCTCTCAACCTGAGGCAGCACGTTGAAGGCCACCTGGTGCGGATAGACGTGCGCCTCGATCTCCTTGCCCTTCAGAACAGAGTCGGATTGCTCGCGCAGCTCGCGGATCGCTTCCCTACCGGTTCCCGAGACCGACTGGTAGGTGGAGACGATCAGTCGCTCCAGGCCGGCGGCGTCGAGGATCGGCTTCAGGGCGACCATCAGCTGCATCGTGGTGCAGTTGGGATTGGCCACGAGGCCGTTGTGTTCCTGAACGGCATCGTCGTTGACGCCGGCCACCACAAGGGGCACGTCGTCGTGCATCCGCCAGTAGCTGGTGTTGTCGACCACGACAGCCCCGGCCTCGATCAGCTTCGGCGCCCACTCGGCGCTCACCTTGCCGCCCGCGGAGCTGAGCACCAGGTCGAGGCCCTGGATCGACTCGGGGCTGAGCGGACGGCACTCGATCTCGGATCCCGCGAAGGGGACCTTCTTGCCCGCCGAGCGCTCCGAGGCGAAGGGGACGACCTCTGACACCGGGAACTTCCGCTGCGCGAGGACCGCAAGGATGGTCGAGCCGACGGCGCCGGTGGCGCCGACCACCCCGACGCGATATCCGCCGTCGCCGTTCATGAGCTCACCGTGGGGTGGTGCTCCTCGCCCGTCGGATCTTCCTCGCGGATCGCGTCGTCGCCGAGCTCGAAGGCGGTGTGCAGCGCCTGGACCGCCACTGGGACCTGGTCGCCGCGGATCACGCAGGAGATCTTGATCGGGGAGGTGGAGATCATCTCGATGTTGATCCCGTTCTCGCCGAGGACGCGGAAGACCTTCGCGGCAACGCCCGGATGGCTCCGCATTCCAGCCCCGACGATCGAGACCTTGCCCATCGCCTCGTCGGTCTCGATCCCGATGCTCGAGTCCTGACCCCGGATCGCCTCGACGGCGCCCGCCAGATCCTCCGCCTCGACCGTGAAGGAGAGGTCGGCCCCGCCGCCGTGGGAGACGGGCTCGTTCTGGATGATCATGTCGACGTTGATGTTGGCGTCGGCGAGCGCGCCGAAGATGCCCCCGGCGACGCCCGGCTTGTCCGGAACGCCGGTGAGCGTGACACGGGCCTCGTCGGTCGAGTGGGTGACTGCGGTTACGAGCGGTCGTTCCATGGTCTCCTGCTCCGAGACGACGAGGGTACCGGTGCCCTCATCGGCAGAGCTTCGGCAGTGGATGCGCACGGCGTGGTTCCGCGCGTACTCGACCGACCGGAGCTGCAAGCACCTTGGCGCCCGAGGCCGCCATCTCGAGCATCTCCTCGTAGGAGACGATCGGCAGCTTGCGGGCTTCGGGGACGATCCTCGGGTCGGCGCTGAAGACGCCGGCGACGTCGGTGTAGATCTCGCAGACCTCTCCGTCCAGGGCGGCGGCCAGTGCGACCGCGGTCGTGTCGGAGCCGCCGCGGCCGAGCGTGGTGACGTCGCGGCTGTCGGTGGAGACGCCCTGGAAGCCGGCGACCAGCACGATCGAGTCCTCCTCGAGGGCCGAGCGGATGCGGTCGGCGCGCACGTCGATGATCCGGGCCTTGGTGTGGGAGGAGTCGGTGACGATCCCGGCCTGCGATCCGGTCAGGGAGATCGCCCGATGGCCCAGGTCGTTGATCGCCATCGCGCAGAGCGCACACGACTCCCGCTCCCCGATCGAGAGCAGCATGTCCATCTCGCGCGCGTCTGGGCGCGGTGAGATCTCACGCGCCGCCTCGACCAGGCGGTCCGTGGTCTTGCCGCGGGCCGAGAGGACGGCAACCACCTGGTGTCCCTGCTCGCGCGCGGCGACGATCCGCCTCGCGGCTCGCTTCAGCTCCTCGGTACCGGACACCGAGGTGCCGCCGAACTTCATCACCACGATGCCGTCTGTCCGCTCGTTGCCCACCGGACGCCCGAGGATAAGCGAGCCTTGTCGCCGGCCCAAGGTTCGGGGCCGTAGCACCGCATCCATACGGCTGTGACGCAGGTCACACATCGGGATGTATCGGTTTGATATATCTGATCGCGGCATGGAGCTGAGCGCAACGGCAAAGGTGATCTTGGGAATGCTCGCCGCGAGGCCGCGCTCCGGCTACGAGATCAAGCAGCTCGTCGACAACTCCGCGCGCTTCTTCTGGGCGGCGAGCTACGGCCAGATTTATCCGGAGCTCAACCGGCTCGAGGACGCCGGCCTGATCAGGGGCAGCGATGCCTCACAGGGCGCCCGTCAGCGCACCGTCTTCAAGCTGACCGCGAAGGGGAGACGGGCCGCCGAGGAGTGGATCGGGCGGGAGCCACAGGTCTTCGAGCTTCGCGACGAGGGCCTCCTGGAGCTCTTCTTCGCGGGCTCGATCGACGCGCGGCGCGCGCCGGAGATCGCCCGGGAGCGCGCTGCCCAGGCGGCGGCAACCGCCGCTGTCCTGAGTCGCCTCGAGGAGGAGATCGAGGGGAAGGGGCAGGAGAGCGATGATTACAGCCCCGATCCAGGGTCATTAACAGTGCTCCGCTACGGAATCGAGCTGAACGAATGGGCTGCGGAGTGGTTTGAACGCGCCGCCGAGGATCTGGAAAATGAATCAAGCGCGGCCACGCCGCCGCGCGCCGCAAGGGGGTAGAGATGTTCAACGCACTCGCATCGCTCGCTCAGCGCCACGGCCGGCGCACGGTGATCTTCGCCGCGGTGTTCTTCGTCGTCGCCGGTGCGCTCGGCGGCGGGGTCGCCAGCAAGCTCGCACCATACGGCGCCGACGACCCGGCGACCGAGAGCGTCAAGGCTGGCGACCGCCTCGAGGCGGACGGCTACCGCGACCCGAGCGTGATCGTGCTCTTCCAGAACACCTCGCCGACCTCGCCGGCCGGACGACAGAAGGTCCAGCAGGTCGAGAGTCTGCTGCGGGCCGATCCGGACGTTGCCCGGGTGACCGGCTACCTCGAGACGCGGAGCCCCGACTTCGTCTCCCACGGCGGCAACGCGACCTACCTCGCCGTGAGCCTCAGGCCGACCGACGACAAGGACGAGCAGGACGCCGCGAAGAAGATCGCCGACGACCTCGAGGGACAGCCCGGCGTCTCAGTGGGCGGTATCGCGCTCGCTCAGGAGCAGGTCAACAAGCAGGTCGAGAAGGACCTGCGCAAGGCCGAGCTGCTCGCCTTCCCAATCCTCTTCCTGCTCTCACTGCTCTTCTTCCGGAGCGCGGTCGCCGCGCTGCTGCCGCTGATGATCGGCGGCCTGGCGATCATCGGCACCTTCCTGCTGCTCCGGATCGCGAACGAGTTCGTGTCGGTGTCGATCTTCGCCCTCAACCTGACCACCGGTCTGGGGCTCGGACTGGCGATCGACTACAGCCTCTTCGTCGTCTCCCGCTATCGCGAGGAGATCGCGAAGTTCGGTCCCGGGGCACAGGCAATGAGGCGCACGCTCAACACCGCGGGCCGCACAGTGCTCTTCTCGTCGATCACGGTCGCAGTGGCGCTGGCCTCGCTGATCGTCTTCCCGCAGCGCTTCCTCTACTCGATGGGGCTCGGCGGCCTCTTGGTCGCCCTGCTCGCCGCATCGATCGCGCTGACGGTGTTGCCGGCCGTGCTCGCCCTACTGGGCAACAGGGTCAATGCGCTGGCCCCCGCCTTCCTGCAGCGGCGCGCGGAGCGAGACGCGACGTCCACCGAGTCGGGCTTCTGGTACCGGCTCTCCCGCTTCGTGATGCGCCGGCCGATCGGAATTGCGACGGTGACCGCCGCGATCCTGATCGTGCTCGGGATCCCCTTCTACTCGCTCAAGTTCACCTCGGTGGATGCGCAGGTGCTGCCCGAGAGCGCCAGCGCCAAGCAGGTCGACAACGTGATGCGCGCCGAGTTCCCGCCGTTTCACGACACGCCCAACCTGCTGCTGGTCGAGCGTGCCACCCCCTCGTCTCTCGCGCCGATCAGCCGCGAGGTCTCGAAGGTGAAGGGCATCGCAAAGGTGCAGCCGCCGCAGCCGCTCGCCAACGGCGACGCCGTGATCGTGGCCTATTCCGACAACAGCTACATCTCCGACCGGAGCCGCGACGCGGTCAAGCAGATCCGCGACCTGCCCGTCGCCGGCCGGTTCCACACTGCTCGTCGGCGGGGCCGCGGCGCACTTCGTCGACCTGCAGCACAGCCTCGAGACGCATGCGCCGATCGCCCTGGCGATCGTGATCGTGGCCACCCTGATCGTCCTCTTCCTGATGACGGGATCGGTCGTGCTCCCGGTCAAGCAGCTGGTGATGAACGCCCTCAACCTGAGCGCGGTCTTCGGGATCCTGGTCTTCATCTTCCAGGACGGCCGGCTCGAGGGCCTGCTCGACTACCGGGGTCAGGGCGCCTTGGAACAGACGATGCCGATCCTGCTGTTCGCAGTCGTCTTCGGCCTCTCCACCGATTACGGCGTCTTCCTGCTCTCCCGGATCAAGGAGGCCCGGGACAACGGCGCCAGCGACTCCGAGTCCGTAGCGATCGGCCTCGAGCGAACCGGGCGTATCGTCACCGCCGCAGCGTTGCTCTTCGCGATCGCGATCGGCGCCTTTGCGACCTCGCAGATCATCTTCATCAAGGAGAACGGCATCGGCACAGCCCTGGCCGTGCTGATCGACGCGAGCCTGATCCGGGCGCTGCTGGTTCCCTCGCTGATGGAGCTGCTCGGACACTGGAACTGGTGGGCGCCGAAGCCCCTGCGCCGCCTGCACGATCGGTTCGGGCTCAGCGACGCGGGCCCGGAGGCGGTCGCCGGGTGAAAGCCGGCACTTAGCGCCGAGGCCCATGGGTATCCTGGCGGCCGGTGACCATCGCGACGGCCATATTCCTGATCGCCGTCGGCGCAATTCTGCGCTATGCGATCAACGTCAACTCCGACGTGATCGACATCCAGACCGTCGGGCTGATCCTGATGATCGCCGGCGGGGCCGGCCTAGCGCTCTCCCTGCTCTACGAGTTGGTCCGGCAGGGGGACAGATCACGTGACCGGGACGAGCACCCGCAGCGCCGCGGCGGCTACGACGACCCGACGCGCCGTATGTAGGTAGTCAGCCGAGGCTCTGGCGGCCGGCGAGGGCCTTGCCGAGCGTGACCTCGTCCGCGTGCTCGAGGTCGGCGCCGACCGGCAGCCCGCTGGCGAGCCTGGTGACGGTGACTCCCTGATTCCGCATCTCCTCCGCTTCGCGTCCGGGGCTGCTCGCGTAACGCGTCCGCGATGTGGAGCGCAGTCGCCTCGCCCGTGGTGGTGGGGTTGGTCGCGAGCACGACCTCCTTGACCTCACCGTTCACGCGGTCGAGCAGCTCGGCGATCCGCAGGTCCTCGGGGTCGATCCCGTCGATCGGCGAGAGCGCGCCTCCGAGCACGTGGTAGACGCCGCGGTACTCGCCGGTCCGCTCGATAGGGATCACGTCCGCGGGCTCCTCCACCACGCAGATCAGCGATTGGTCGCGCCGAGCGTCTTCGCAGATCCGGCAGCGAGGCCCCTCGGCGAGGTTGAAGCAGGTCTCGCAGAGACCGACCTTCTCCTTCACCTCGCGGATCGAGTCGGCGAGGGCGAGCGCGTCGTCGTCATCCGCGCGCAGGATGTGGAAGGCGAGCCGCTGCGCGGTGCGCTGACCGATGCCGGGCAGCTTCGAGAGCTCGGCGATCAGGCGGCTGATCGGTCCCGCGTACATATGACCAGCGTAGGGGGCTAGACGCCCGGCAAACCGCCCATGCCGGGCAGGCCGCCCCCGAGCCCGGCGATGCCGCCCATCCGGTTCGCCGCCAGCTCCTGGGCGGAGCGGAGCGCCTCACTGACCGCGGCGGTGACCATGTCCTGGAGGAGCTCTGGGTCCTCGGGGTCGATCGCCTCGGGAGCGATCTTGATCTCGCGGAGCTGCAGGTCGCCGGACATCGTCACCTTGACCATGCCCCCGCCGGCGCTCGCCTCGACGGTCTCCTCCTTGAGCTGCTCCTGCGCCTTTGCCATCTCCGCCTGCATCTGCTGGGCCTGCTTGAGGAGCTGGTTGAGGTTGGGGCCCTGCGGCATCAGCCGCCACCGCTCTCGCGAGCGTCGTCGGGAACGACCTCGCTCGCGTCGAAGTTGTCCTTGATCAGGTCGATCAGATCCTCCTCGGTCATCTTGGCCGATCCCTCGGGAGGGGCGGCCTCATTCTCCTCCTCGATCAGCTCGTAGGCTGGCCGCAGGCCGTGCCCGGTGATCGCGGCGATCGCCTCGGTCATCCGCTCGATGTTCGCCGGGCGACTCGGCCTTCCGCTTGTTGAACTTCGCCGAGGCAGGAAAACCGATGCGGAGCATCGACCGCTCTTCGTCGATCCCAAGCGGCCTAGCGTCGTCGAACAGCGTGGAGAGCATCTCGGAGCCGGAGTCCCGCAGGTGATCGACCACAGCGGGCCAGAGCTCGACGACGCGCTCGATCTCGACTGTCGCGGTGGCGACGCTGCTGCCTCCGGCTCCGATTCCCCCTCGGGCGGGTCGTCCACGGGCGGCGCGTCCGGGGAGCCGTCCTCAGCAGGCGGGGCCGGCGCTGTGGACGACGCTTGGGCTCGGCCCGTCGATGAGCCGGCCATCGAACTGCCGGAGCCTGCTGAGTCCGCCTCCCCGGCCACCCCGCCGGGCAGCCGAGACTCGAGCGACTCGATGCGGCGCAGAAGTGCCTCGCGCGACGCGTCCAGCGACGGCGTGGCGACCTTCAGCAGCGCTACCTCGAGAGTCAGACGCGGGTCGTCCCCCTCGCGCATTGCCGGCGACCGCGGCACTGAGCGCATCGATCGCCCCGACGAGCTTTGCGTCCTCCATCGACTTCGCCTGCTCGGCGAGCCGCTCGGGGTGGGCGACGGTGACCGTGAAGGACTCCGGCACCTCGCCGGTGGCCCGGGCGACGAGCAGTTGACGGAGGTGGCCGATCAGATCACGGGCGAACTGGCCGGGGTCGCGTCCGGAGCGGGCGAGCCGCTCGACCGCCTCGAGGGCGGCACGCGCGTCGCCGACGGCGAGGGCATCGGTCGTTTCGAAGAGGAGATCCGCGTCGGCCGCCCCCAGCAGCTCGATTACCTCGCGGGTCGTGACTGCGTCGCCGCCGAAAGCGACCAGCTGGTCGAGGGTCCCGAGCGCATCGCGGAAGCTACCGGCGGCCGAGCGCGAGATCAGTGCGACCGCCCCGTCGTCGATCCGGATCTTCTCCGCAGCCGAGACCCGCCGAACGACCTCGGCGATCTGCTCCAGCGAGGGGCGCTGGAAGTCGAAGCGCTGGCAGCGGTCGACGATCGTCGGCATCACCTTCTGCGGCTC
Organism: uncultured Solirubrobacterales bacterium; assembly: GCA_963801055.1. Classification (GTDB taxonomy): domain Bacteria; phylum Actinomycetota; class Thermoleophilia; order Solirubrobacterales; family 70-9; genus DASUPK01. The sequence goes on from CAWDDE010000008.1 coordinate 222,418, forward strand.
GGTCGTCGCGAGGACGAAGACCGTGTTGGGCGGAGGCTCCTCGAGGGTCTTGAGGAAGGCGTTCCAAGCCTCCTTGGTGAGCATGTGGGCCTCGTCCAGGATGTAGACCTTCCAGCGGCCGGCCGCCGGCGCGAAGCCGACCCGCTCGCGGAGCTCGCGGATGTCGTCGACCGATCGGTTCGAGGCCGCGTCCATCTCGATCACGTCGAGGGAAGTGCCCGCGGCGATCGTCCGGCAGGGCTCGCACTCGCCGCACGGCGTCAGGGTCGGCCCGTGCACGCAGTTGAGCGAGCGGGCGAGGATCTTCGCCATCGACGTCTTCCCCGTGCCCCGCGAGCCCACGAACAGGTAGGCGTGGTGGACGCGGTCCTTCTCGACCGCGTTGGAGAGAGTCCGGACGATGTGCTCCTGGCCGACCACCTCCGCGAAGCTCTGCGGGCGGTGGCGGCGATAGAGAGAGGCTGATTCGAGCACGAATCGAGTCTATCCAGGGACTAGGCTGGCCCCATGGCCTTCGACGAGGCACTGGCCGGCCGGGTCCGAGAGCTGATCTCGGCTCGCGCGGACGTCAGCGAGCGGAAGATGTTCGGCGGAATCGCGTTCATGGTCGGCGGGAACATGGCAGTTGGCGTGACCGGCGGTGAGCTGATGGTGCGACTCGATCCCGGAGACTCCGAGAAGGCGCTCACCGAGGAGGGCGTCCGGGTATTTGACATGACCGGCCGGCCGATGAAGGGCTGGATCCTGGTCTCTGCCGATCGGACCTCGGGAGAGGAAGGGCTCGCGGAATGGGTCGAGGCCGGCGCCGACTACGCCGCCTCGCTCCCGCCGAAATGAAGATGGACCGTGCACCCGTCCTCGAGACGAAGCTCCCGGGCGTGTCCGCCGCCTTTGGCTCGGGCCAGGCTGGTCTGCATCACATGCCGGCTACCGCTTAAGGCTGCTTCCTTCCGGACCTGACCTGGTTCGCGGGCCCACATTGCGCAGGACCTGGCCGTCAGCGCCGCCTGCGGCGGCCCGGCCCCGAGGGCCGGCCCCTCGTTCGGGGATTAAGCCCCGCTAGAGCGGATTGCGGGTGACAGGGCACCGCTACCTCCCCGCCTAGCACGGTCCGCGGCTGATGCTAGCGGCTGGCGGCGGGCTCGGCCGCCGAGGCGACCTGCTCGATCAGCTCGGCGGCCCGCTCGTTCCCGGGACTCGCCTGCAGTCGCTCCGATACCGCCGCGAGGCGCCCCTGGAGCTCGGCGATCGGAGAGCAGCCGGTCGATCGCGCCGGGCAGGTCGCCCTTGCCGAACGAGTAGGTCGGCAGGCGAACGCCGAAGCCGGTCTCGTCGATCCGCTGTGCGTTGTCGTGCTGGTCCCAGAAGATCGGCAGCATCACCATCGGCTTGCCGAAGTGCAGGGACTCGGTCGTCGTGTTGTTGCCGCCGTGGGTGATCACCAGGTCGACCTGCGGCAGCACGGAGACCTGGGGCAGGAACTCCTCGCCCACCATGTTGTCGGCGAGCTCGTACTCGGCGTGCTGGGGACCCTTCGAGACGACGTAGCGATGCGGCGTGTTTGCCAGAGCCTCGACCAGGTTCTCCATCAGCGGCACGTCGCCCGACCCGAGCGAGCCGAGGCTGACGTAGATCAGGGATCCGTCTCCATCGGCCAGCTCTGGCGGGAGCTTCCACTCGGCATCGGTCGTGCGGACGCTCGACTCGAGGTTGTGCCAGCTCGATCCGAGCGGCCGGGAGCGCGGATAGTCGACCTCGTCCGGGTAGAGGTAGAGGTTGAGCCAGGAGGACTCGTGGATCATCTCCCCGTCAGGGAGAGGCGGCGCGCCGCGCTCGGTGCAGAACTCGCTGAAGTCGGACTGCATCTCCGCGGTCACGCGGCGGTACTCCTCCCGATACTCCTCCCACTCGGACCGGTCGTCGATCGGCAGCCCCGAATACGGAGGCGGCAGCTCCGGGTCCTTGAGCTCGAGCGGATTGCAGGAGAGGATCCGCACCCACGGCCTGCCGCTCGCGGGTATCGCCGGGAAGGCGCAGACGTTGTCCTCGACGATCGCGTCGGGCTGCACCTCATCGAAGATCTCGACCAGCCGCTCGTCGACGTAGCGCGCGCCGTCGAGCAGCGCCTGCCAGGTCGGGGCGATGAACTCGCCGAGCTGGTCGAAGGTCGACTTCCTGAAGACGGGCGCCGTCTCGCGGATGAAGTCCTTCCAGAACTGCCCCGGCTCCTCCTCGACCTCCGGCGGCGGCGCCAGCCGCATCAGCCGCTCCTCGAAGCCCTTTTCCTCGAGCGTCCCCGCGAACGACTCCTCGATCACGAAGACCACACGGTGACCCCGGCGACGCAGGACCTCGCCGATGCCGACGCAGTTGTTGGTCGGCCCGAAGGCCCCTTCCGGGAAGAAGATGACCGTCTTGCCCTGGGCCTCAGCCATGCTCGTCGAGCAGCCTACGCGCTACTCCTCCGACGCAAGCGGCGGAAGGGAAGGTGAGCGCCAGGATGTTGCCTCGTCGATTTGGCCAGCTGCGGTTCGTCGTTAGGGTGAATGCAGCGAGACGCGCTGCACGACAGAAGGAGCCGAGCATGAAGTACGCATTGACGATCTACGGGGACGAGGCCCAGAGGGAGAACGCGACTCCGGAGCAGATGCAGGAGGTCAGTCAGGCTTACGGCGCCGTCACCCAGGAGATGCAGGGCAAGGGAGTGCTGGTAGCCGGTGAGGGCCTCTATCCGACGCCCACAGCGACCACCTTGCGCGTACGCGAGGGCGATCGCCAGGTGACCGACGGACCCTTCGCCGAGACCAAGGAGCAGCTCGGCGGGTTCTACGTGCTCGACGTGAAGGACCTGGACGAGGCGATCGAGTGGGCCGCCAAGATCCCGGGCGCGCAGCTCGGCTCGGTCGAGATCAGGCCGGTGATGGTCTTCGACGAGGCCGGCAACCTGGTCGAGGAAGCGACTGCCTAGCGAGCCGGAGCTGGTCGATCGTCTGTTCCGCCACGAGTCGGGACGGGCGACCGCCTCCCTGATCCGCGTCCTCGGCGACTTCGATCTGGCCGAGGACGCGGTGCAGGAGGCGTTCATCGTCGCCATGCAGGTCTGGCCCGAGCGAGGGATCCCGGACAACCCGGGGGCCTGGATCACGACCACCGCCCGCAACAAAGCGATCGACCGGCTCCGACGCGAGCGGCGCGGCACCGAGAAGCTCGAGGAGCTGCAGGCGCTCGAGCCCCCGGCCCAGGCCGAGCCTGAGCACGAGGAGGAGCCGGTGATCCCCGACGACCGTCTGCGACTGATCTTCACCTGCTGTCACCCGGCCCTGGCGACCGAGGCGCAGGTGGCTCTGACGCTGCGCACGCTGGGCGGCCTCTCCACCGGGGAGATCGCCCGCGCCTTCCTGGTCTCCGAGCCCGCGATGGCGCAGCGGCTGGTCCGAGCGAAACGAAAGATCAAGACCGCGAACATCCCCTACGCGGTCCCGGCGGACCACGACCTGCCGGACCGGCTCGACTCCGTCCTGGCCTCTCTCTACCTGATCTTCAACGAGGGCTACTCAGCGACCTCGGACGAGGCGCTCGTCCGGCGCGAGCTCACGGGCGAGGCGATCCGGCTCGCCGGGACGCTGTCGAAGCTGATGCCGGACGAGTCCGAGGCCCTCGGGCTGCTGGCGCTGATGCTGCTGCAGGACTCCCGGCGGGGGGCGCGGGTCGATGCGGCCGGAGAGCTCGTCCTGCTCGATGACCAGGACCGATCGCTGTGGGACCGGCGTGAGATCGAGACCGGGCTTGGACTGCTGGAGCGCGCCACCCGGCTCGCACCTCCGGGGCCCTACGTCCTGCAGGCGGCGATCGCCGGGGAGCACGCCCGCGCGTCGGGGCCGGCGGAGACCGACTGGCCGAGGATCGCGTCGCTCTATGGGCTGCTCGCTCGGGCCCAGCCCTCGCCGGTGATCGAGCTCAACCGCGCTGCGGCGGTGGCCATGGCGGAGGGCCCGGAGCGCGGGCTCGAGCTGATGGACGATCCCGAGCTGGCCGACCGGCTTTCCGACTATCAGCCGTTCTGGTCCGCCCGGGCCGAACTTCTCCGCCGTGCGGGTCGTGCGGATGAGGCCAGCGAGGCCTATACCCGGGCGCTGGAGCTGACCAAGAACCCGGTCGAGCGCAGGTTCCTGGAGCGGCGGCTCACCCAACTAGGGCGCTAGGCGCTCGATCGTCCAGGAGCCGTCAGGCTTGCCCGTGTAGAGGAAGCGGTCGTGCATACGGCTGTCGCGGCCCTGCCAGAACTCGATCGAATCCGGCCGGACCAGGTAGCCGCCCCACTGCTCCGGGCGGGTGGGATCGGCATCGCCCAACTCGCGTGCGAGCTCGTCGTAGCGTCGATCGAGCTCGTCGCGCTCGATCGGCCGGCTCTGTGGCGAGGTCGCGGCGGCGATCTGGCTGTCGCGGGGACGGCTCGCGAAGTACTCGTCCGAATCCGCCGCGGGCAGCCGCTCGGCAGTGCCCCTGACCCGGACCTGGCGGTCGAGCTCCCGCCAGTAGACCACGAGCGCGACGCGAGGGTTCGCTGCCAGCTCGGTGCCCTTGGCGCTCTCGTAGTTGGTGAAGAAGCGGAAGCCGTCCCGTCCGAAACCCTTGAGTAGAACCATGCGCGCGTCCGGGGAGCCATCGGCGTCGACCGTCGCCAGGGTCATCGCCTCCGGCAGGGGCACCACCTGCTCGGCCTCGGCGAACCACGCGCCGAATTGCTCCATCGGATCGCCCGCCGCGTGCTCCCGATCGAGCGGCGGATTCTCCGGGCGGCGGGGGCTCATCGCCCGGCCAGCTTCTCACGGTCCGCGGCTCGAAATGCCTTTCCGTTCAGAAGTGGGCACGGATCCGCCCTCTCGACATGAGAGGATGCCGCGGGTGAGCGCGCTGCTGCAGCGACTGGGACGCTTCGCAGCCAGGCGCGCGCCGTGGATCGTTGCGGCCTGGGTGGTGATCGCCATCGGCCTCGTCGTGCTCGCCAACTCCGTCGGCCGCCCGGAGAACGACGACGTGACGCTCCCGGGGACCGGTTCGCAGTCGGCCACCGACCTGCTGGACAAGTACCTGCCGGAGCAGGCCAACGGCAGCGTCCCGATCGTCCTGCAGTCGGACAGCTCCCTCGCGGAGGGACAGAACAAGCAGGCGGTCGACGACACGGCCAAGTCGCTGTCGCAGAACCAGTACGTGCAGTCGGTGGTGAGCCCGTTCTCCCAGCAGGGCGCGGACCAGATCACGAAGGACGGGAAGACCGCGTACATCAACCTGGCACTGAAGGTGTCATCGGGAGACCTCGACGACGACGAGGCCAACAGCGTCCTCGACGCGGCCGAGCCCGCCCGCAAGGCGGGGATCGAGGTCTCGGCCGGCGGATACCTCGGCCAGCAGCTCTCCAGCCCCAGCACGGGGCTCAGCGAGATCATCGGAGTGCTCGGCGCCCTGATCATCCTGGTCTTCGCCTTCCGCACCTTCGTCGCCGCACCGCTTCCGATCACGACCGCGGTCGTCGCACTGGCCTGCGAGCCTGGCGATACTCGGCTTGGCGGGACACGCGATCGACGTCCCGTCGATCGCGCCGACGCTGGGGATCATGCTCGGGCTCGCGGTGGGGACGGACTACTCCCTGTTCATCATCAGCCGGCACTTACGGTTCCTCGAGGAGGGGGTGGAACCGGACGAATCGATAGCCCGCTCCATGGGCACCTCCGGGTCGGCCGTCGTCTTCGCCGGGAGCACGGTGATCATCGCCCTGCTCTGCCTCTACTTCAGCGGCATCCCACTGGTCCGCTCGCTCGGCTACACGACCGCGATCGTCGTCGCCGTGGCCGTGATCGCCGCGATCACGTGGCTGCCGGCGATCCTCGCCCTGCTCGGCCGGCGCATCCTGAAGCTGCCGTTCCGCCTCGGCCAGCGCAAGCTCGACGCGGACCACCCCGGCGGTTGGGCAAGGTGGGCCGGGGCGATCCGGAGCCACCCCGTCGTCGCCTCGGTGGCCGGGATCGTCGCGCTCGGGCTGATCGCGATCCCCGCCCTCGACATGCGCCTGGGCGCGGAGGACTTCGGCCAGCTGCCCACGGACACCACCGAGCGCCAGGCCTACGACGCGCTCACCGCGGGGTTCGGCGCGGGCACCAACGGACCGCTGCTGATCGCCGTCAAGGTCGACGGCCAACCGCTTGCGCCACCCCCGCCCCAGGAGGCGCAGAGCGAGGAGGCGCAGGGCGTGCCGCCGCAGATCGCCACGACCCCCGCGGGCGATCCCCGCCTGGTCACGCTGCAGCAGGACATCTCCAAGGAGAACAACGTCCAGTCCGTCTCGCCCGCCGCGACGGACAAGAGCGGGAACGCGGCCGTCTTCTCGGCCACTCCCAAGACCTCCCCCTCCGCCTACGCGACCCAGGACCTGGTCAACCACCTGCGTGACAAGACGATCCCGGATGCGACCAAGGGGACCGGGCTGACGGCCTACGTCGGGGGGACGACCGCCAGCTACATCGACCTGGCGACCAAGATCAGCGACAAGCTCTTCCTGGTGATCGGGATCGTCGTGCTGCTCAGCTTCCTGCTGCTCACGCTGGCCTTCCGCACGGTGCTCGTGCCGCTGATCTCGGCGCTGGTCAACCTGCTGGCGGTCGGCGCCGCCTACGGGATCCTGACCGCTGTGTTCGAGAAGGGGTTCGCGCTGTCGCTGATCGGCGTGGACAGCGAGATGCCGGTGGTCAGCTACGTGCCGCTGATGATGTTCGCGATCCTCTTCGGCCTCTCGATGGACTACCAGGTCTTCCTGGTCTCGCGAATCACCGAGCGGCACCAGGGCGGCGCCGAGAACAGCGAGGCGGTCAGGGCGGGGCTGGTGAACGCCGGCCGGGTGATCGCCGCGGCGGCGACGATCATGTTCGCCGTCTTCTTCAGCTTCGTGATCAACGGCGATCCGGTCGTCAAGCAGTTCGGCATCGGCCTCTCCGTCTCGGTCGCGATCGACGCGCTGGTCGTGCTGCTGATCATGCCCGGGCTGCTGGAGTTGACCGGGGAACGGAACTGGTACATGCCGCGCTGGCTCGACCGGGCACTCCCCGACCTCAAGGTCGAGGGCGATCCCGAGATGCAGGAGACGACGCCCTCCACCCAGGTAACCGCCTGAGCCAGCGAAAAACGGGTGGCTCCTCCGACCTATCACGGGTCGCACTGTCGCGCGCCCTCGCATCTGCGGAGCCCCCTCGCACCTATCATCAGCGTCCCCCGGGCGCGTAGCTCAGCGGGAGAGCGCTCCCCTCACACGGGAGAGGTCGCTGGTTCGATCCCAGCCGCGCCCATGCCCCGCTGTAACCGCGACGGTGGCGAGTGGACTGAACCTCATGACCTCGCTCGCCTTCTGCCTGCCGCTGGCGCCCAGGCGCGAAGATGCCACCCTGATGCCGAGGCTGAGAGGCAAGCGCCGGGCGGGCGCCGCAAGCGACGACACCGACCTGGTCGGGCGGCTTCGCGGCGGGGACGAGTCCGCCTTCGTCGAGTTGATCGACCGCTACGGGGCGACGATGCTGCGCGTGGCGCAGATGTACGTCCGCGACAGGGCAACCGCAGAGGAGGTCGTGCAGGAGACCTGGCTCGCGGTCCTCAACGGGATCGACCGCTTCGAGGGCCGCTCGAGCCTGAAGACCTGGCTCTTCCGGATACTCACCAACCGCGCCAAGACCCGGGGCGAGCGGGACGGCCGCGTGCTTCCCTTCTCGGCGCTCGCCGGGCGCGAGCGATGAGTCGGACGAGCCCTCCGTCGATCCCGACCGCTTTCTCGGCCCGGACTCGCGGCATCCAGGAGCGTGGGCCGCTCCGCCGCGCGCCTGGCCCGAGGACGAGCTCCTCGAGCGGGAGACGCTCGACGTGATCGAGATGGCGATCGACAGGCTCCCGGAGGCGCAGCGCGAGGTGATCCTGCTGCGGGACGTGGAGGGATGGACACCGATGGAGGTGGCGGATGCCCTCGAGATCACGGACGGCAACGAGCGCGTCCTCCTGCACAGGGCGCGGTCCAAGGTGCGAGCCGCGCTCGAGGAGTACCTCGACCCCGACATTGCGGGAGGGAGAGCATGAGCCTGCTCACCAGGGAGATGGCTTGCCAGGAGCTCGTCGAGCTCGTCACCGCATACTTCGACGGCAGCCTCTCGCGCCGCGACCGGCGACGCTTCCGGGCCCACATCAGCGGCTGCGATCACTGCACCACCTACATCGAGCAGATGCGCCAGGTGATCCAGGCGAGCGGCCGCCTCACCGAGCATGACATTCGGCCGGAGGCACGAGAGGAGCTGCTCGCCGCCTTTCGCGGCTGGAGCGAAGGGCGCGCGGAGGGTTAGGCCGGGCTCGCAGGTTCGGCCGTCTCCGGAGCGAGCAGGCCCTCGAGCAGATCCATGTACTGGGTCAGGCTCCGCGTACCGAGGAACTGCTCGATTACGCGCTGCCGAGCTGCATTCCCGACCTCCGCGGCCTGTGCCGGGTGCTCGACGAAGCCGTCCACGGCGCGGGCTACGGCCTCCAGATCAGTGGGGTCGTCTATCAGGACACCCGAGACCCCGTCCACGATCTGATCCTGGATCCCGCCGACTCTGCTCGCGACCACCGGCTTGGCCTTCCACATCGCCTCCGCGACGGTGAGCCCGAACCCCTCCGCCAGGCTCTTCTGGAGGATCACGTCAGAGCGCCGCTGGATCGCGTTCACCATCGCGGCGTTCTCCTCGACGTCGTCCATGGGGAGGGAGGCGAGATGGATCCGGCCGCGCTTCTCCGGCGCCAGAGCCTCACGGCGGCCGCTGACCTCCGCGAGCACCTCGGCGCCCTCGGGATCGTCGGAGACGCCGGCGACCGAGGGGCCCGCGAGCAGCAGATGAGCCCCGGCGGACTCGACGTAATCGGCGAACGAGCGCAGCACCCCGACCGGGTCCTTGAGCCGATCCCAGCGCGAGACCTGGCTGATCAGCGGGGCGTCGTCCGGGACCGGTCCCTCCTGGATCAGGTCCGCCCGGCGCCCGACTCGGGCTCGAGTCCCGTCGAAGCGGTGAAAGAGTGCACGGCTGTGATGGTCGGGTTCCCCGACCCCGATCACGGCCAGTATTGACCTGACCGCCTCGGCCTCGAGGTCCTGGTTCTTGGGAGAGAAGGCGTCGATCGAGGGCGGAATGATCCAGATCCGGCTCTCGTCGAGGCCCTCCCAGACGAATCGCTCGCGGGAGAAGACGTAGGCGTCCGCGTCGCGGACGTACGGCCGCAGAAAGTCCCAGGCCGTGCGCGCGAGCTCACCGGGCCGGTCGACGCCGATGTGGCATCGCCAGATCACCTTTACGTCCGCGGCGACGAGGTGTGGGACCAATCCGGCCGGCTGCGGGTCGTGGATGTAAACGACGTCGCCGGGCCGAACGAGCTCGGCGAGCTCGTCGGCGGCCTCGCGCAACGCGGCGTCGTAGACCTCTCGCTCGGCCGGCCCAAGCGGCCCACCATCGCCCTCGGATTCATGCAGGCGGTTGTGGATCCGCTTCGTGACCCGGAAGAAGTCCGGATTCCCGGAGATCGTCATCCAGCGCACGTCCACGCCGGCCCCTCGCGCGTACGCCAGCAGCGAATGCAGAAGCTCCGCGACTCCTCCTCCGCGCGCCGTCGAATTCACGTGCCAGACCACCCTCCCCTTCAGCACGTCCCGCGCGGTGGCGATCGCCTCGTCCACCTCTTCATACCGGTCAGCGAGCAGCGCGCGGAAGCGCTCCGGCGAGAGGGAGGCAACCGCGACCTCCTGCAGCGCATCCATTACACGGACCCTAGCGGCGCCCTGACTGCTCGGGCGAAACGGCCGCACACCAGAGCGCGTCCGGCCTGCTGGACTGAGCCACTTCGGCAGTTTCCTATGATCCGGGCCTCGGCTGAGTCAGCGCGCTTCGAACGGTTAGCTAGGAGGCGATGTGGAGGCCTGGACGCGCCGGGTGATCCGCCACCGGAAGAAGATCATCGTCCTGTGGGTGCTCCTTTTCGCATTCGGGGTGTATGGGGTCTCCCACCTCGGCGATCTGCTCAGCAACCGCTTCAGCGTGCCGAACTCCGACGCTGAAGACGGGCTCAACCTCGTCAAGGACCGGCTGCACGAGCGCGGCGATGGAGCCTTCACCCTGATCGGGCAGACCGAGAGGCCGATCGCCGACACCCCGCAATTCCTGGCCCAGCTCGAGGCGGCGGCGCAGCAGGGTGCCTCGGCCCTCCCCGACGGCCAAGCGGCGACGCCGCTGGTGGCCGATCCGCACGTTGCCTACGTCCAGATCAACACCTCGCTCGAGAACGCGGACTCCTCGAACAAGACACCCGCCGTGCGGGCGGCGATCCCCGACATCCCCGGCACCACCACCTACGTATCGGGTTTCCCGGCGATCAACCACGACACAGAGAAGATCTACAACGAGGATCTGGCAAAGGGCGAGACGATCGCGATTCCGATAGCGCTGCTGGTGCTCGCCTTCATGTTCGGCACCCTGGTCGCGATCGGCGTCCCGCTCGCATTTGCCGCAATCAGCATCCCGACCACCCTCGGAATCGTCTGGATCGTCGCCCACTACATGGACATGGCGGTCTACGTGACCAACATCGTCTCGCTGATCGGGTTCGCGATCGCGATCGACTACTCGATGTTGGTCGTCTTCCGCTTCCGGGAGGAGCTCGAGAAGCACGATTCGGCCGAGGAGGCCTTGGTGATGACGATGCGGACCGCGGGCAGGGCCACGCTCTTCTCGGGCGGCACCGTCGCGATCGGCCTGGCGCTGCTCGTCCTGATGCCTCTGCCGTTCATGCGCTCGATGGGCGTAGGCGGGCTGCTCGTCCCGCTCGTCTCGATCGCCGCGTCCGCCACCTTCCTGCCCGCCCTGCTCAGCCTGCTCGGCCGCAAGGTGAACCGGTTCAGGGTGATTCCCAAGAGCCTGCTGCAGAAGCGGGCCGAGGGCCACACGGGCTTCTGGACACGGCTCTCGAACTCGATCATGCGCCACCCGGTGGTCTATCTCGTCGGCGCGACCGCCGCGATGCTCGCGCTGGCGCTGCCGGCTCTCCAGCTTCATCTCACTGGCGGCGACAACCGGGGCGTCCCACTGACCACCGAGTCCACCAAGGGCCTGAAGCTGTTGGAGGACTCGCTCGGGCCCGGTGCGCTCGCACCGAACCAGATCGTGGTCGACACCGGCACGCCTGGAGGGGCCTTGGCTCCGGACACGGTGGCAGCGGAGTGCAGGCTGGTCGCTTCTCTCAGATCCGATCCCGAGATACAGCCGAGCACGATCCAGGCGCCGATCTCCCCGGCCTTGTGCGCCGGAGGCGAATCCGTCAACCCTGCTGCACAGATCGCGGGCGCAAGGCAGGCGAGACTGGTCGACGCTGACGGGCAGCTGATCCAGATCCGCGCCGCCGGCAAGAGCGACTCCGGCACCGACGCCGCGGTCGACCTCGTTCACCGGATTCGAGACGATTACATCCCGCAGGCCAACTTCCCGGCCAGCTCGACGGTGCTGCTCACCGGCGCGCCGGCTTTCGGAGTCGATTTCATCGACACCGCCTACGGCGCCTTCCCCTGGCTGGTGGCGGCCGTCCTCGTCCTCTCGTACCTGCTGCTGCTGCGGGCGTTCCGGTCGATCTTCCTGCCGCTGAAGGCTGTGCTGCTCAACATGCTCTCGGTGAGCGCCACCTATGGAGTCCTGGTGCTCACCTTCCAGCACGGCTTCCACTCGGTGCTCGGCCTGCAGGGCTCACCGCAGATCGAGGCATGGATCCCGATCTTCCTGTTCGCGATGCTGTTCGGACTCTCGATGGACTACGAGGTGTTCCTGCTCTCCCGCATGCGCGAGGAGTGGGACCTTCACCACGACAACGAACTCGCGGTCTCCAGCGGCCTCGAGCACACAGGGCGGATCATCACCGCGGCCGCGATCATCATGATTGCGGCCTTCGCCGGGTTCACGGCCGGATCGTTCGTCGGCCTGCAGGAGTTCGGGGTCGGGTTGTCGGCCGCGATCCTGCTTGATGCGACGATCGTCCGCGCGATGCTCGTGCCGGCGCTGATGAAGATCCTCGGCGACTGGAACTGGTACCTGCCCGAACGCGTTCGCAGAGCGCTGCGAATCTCCCCGGCGAGGCCGATCACGGAGATCCGGGGCGGCTCCGAGTAGCAGACAGTCCCGTCAGTTGACCGAGGGATCGGACGGCATCCGCGCGAGCAGCGCGAACTCCCCGCCCTTGCGTCGCAGTACTTCCGACCAAAGGTCGCCGTCGCCGAACGGATCGTCGGGACGGGCGTCGTCGAGGATCCAGGCCTCTTGCTCGAGCTCATCATCGAGCTGGCCCGCCCCCCAGCCGGCGTAGCCGGCGAACACGCGCAGCCGCAGGAGCTCAGGCGGGTCGTCGAGGTCGACCATCCCGACGGCCCCGACGATCAGCTTGGTGGCATCGCCAGGATCGGGGTGCTCTCCGACTGCGGTCACAGCGTTGGGCTGGACGGGACCTCCGACGTGGATCAGGTGGTCGTCCCCGATCAGCTCAGCGAGCTCCGGAGATGCATCGCCGACGGTTGTCTCCGACGGCCTGTTGAGGACGAGCCCGAAGGCGCCCTGATCGGAGTGCTCGACCACCAGGATCACCGTCCGGTGGAAGTAGTCCGGCATGCTGGGCGAGGCGATCAGCAGCCTGCCGTTGAGGCTCTCGCTCACGCCCTCGCAGAATAGGCTGCGGCGATGGAGATCACGCTCTACGGGATTCCGCCGTCGCCGCCATCTCATTCCGTCCGCCTGATGCTGGAGAGGAAGGGAATCGCCTACAAGTCGGTATCGCTGCTGCCAGGTCTGCACCCGGCCCTGCTGCGCACCCGTGGCTTCCGGGGAGGCACGGTCCCGGCGATGAAGATCGACGGGCGGAAGCTGCAGAACTCGCGGGCGATCTCGCGGGCGCTCGAGGACGCACAGCCGGAGCCTCCGCTCTTTCCGGCCGATCCCGAGCAGCGGATCGAGGTCGAGGAGGCGGAGCGCTGGGGCGAGGAGGACTTCCAGAACCTTCCCCGCAGGATCGTCCGCTGGCTGGCGGTGCACCGACCCGAGGTCCGGCTGATCATCGCCCGCGACGTCGGAATTCCCCTGCCGAGTCTGGCGGCGCGCGCCAACGCGCCGGTCGCATGGGTGATGGCGAAGAAGGTCGACGCGGAGCGCCACATCCGGGAGTCGATCGCACAAGTGCCCGAGGCGCTCATCCATATCGACAGGCTGATCGCCACCGGGGTGATCGGCGGCGATCAGCCGAACGCCGCCGACTTCCAGATCGCGACCTCGGTCCGATCGCTGCTCAGCATTCAGGATTTGCGGCCAGGATTGGAGGGGCGCCCCGCCGCCGACCTCGCGATGCGGATCCTGCCCGAGCTCGGGAGCGACTTCCCGGCCGGGATGCTGCCGGGGTGGTGGCTCGCGCCGCTGACGCGCGGGCTCGCTAGGTCCTTGGAGCGGCCAACCTCCGCATGATCTCCGCCCATGTCCGCGGTTCGACGAGCCAGCGGGAGATGAGTAGGCAACCGAAGCCGGCGGCGATCAGGATCGTTCCGAGGGTGAGCCCCTCGAGCCAGATCAACCCCACCGCGCTGAGGACGTAGACCGCGGACTCCAACGGTGCCGATCTCCGGCGCCTCTCCGCGAACTCCCGCCAATCGGACAGCTCCTCCGACGCTGTCCTGCCGGTTGCGCGACCGGAGCGCTTCCCTCGCGCGACTGCGACCGCGATGACCAAGCCGAGAGCGACTCCCATCCCCGCGAAGAGCAGGACCGCGACTCGTGGACTGGTGATCAGGCTCAGACCGGCCGCGATAAGGCCGATGCCCAGAGGCGTGGGTACATGCCTGAACATCTTCGGCGGCGTTAAGGGCTGAGCACGATCTTGAGCGCCTCCCGGTTGTCGTAGGCGCGGTAGGCATCCGGGGCCTCGTCGAGCTTCATATGGTGGGTGACCAGCGGCGCCGGGTCGAGCTTGCCCGCCGAGAGCAGCTCGAGCACCGGATCGAGGTGCTTGATCACGTTCGCGTGGCCGCTGGTCAGGGTGAGCGCCTTGATCCAGAGCACTCCCATGTGGACTTCGGCGCGCTCCGCGTAGACGCCGGTGACCGAAACGGTCCCGGCTTTGCGGGCCAGCCGCAGCGCCAAATCGAGCGCTTCGGGATGGCCGACCGCATCGACCGCGAGGTCCACCCCACGCCCCTCGGTCAGCTTCTTGACCTCGGCGCGCGGGTCCTGCTCCGTGAGGTGGACCGGGGTGGCGCCGAACGACTCCGCCATCCGCAGCCGATCCTCGACGGTGTCGATCGCAACGACCTCGGAGGCGCCGGCCGCCATCGCGGCCTGCACCGCGCACAGGCCCACCGGCCCCATGCCGAGGATCGCCGCCGTCTCTCCCTCGGCCAGCGGCCGGGAGTCGATCGCGTGGAAGCCCGTCCCCATCACGTCGCCTGCGAACAGGGCCACCTCGTCGGAGAGGCCCTCCGGCACCTTCCGAAGCGTCAGGTTCGCGTGCGGGACCAGGAGCAGCTCGGCCTGCGCGCCCTGCAGGGAGCCGAGCGCCTGGCCGTGGCCGAAGACGCGCGCCTCGTCGCACTTGTGGAACTCCTCACGCCGGCAGAAGAAGCACTCGCCGCAGGCGGTCCCGTAGGTGCCCAGCACGCGGTCGCCAACCTCGACGCGCGTCACCTCGTCCCCGACCGCAACCACCTCGCCGACGTACTCGTGCCCGATGACGAAGCCGGGCTCGATCTGGACGCGCCCGTGGTAGATGTGGAGGTCCGAGCCGCAGATCCCGGTGGCCTGGACGCGGACGATCGCGTCGTCCGCCGCCAGAAGCTCGGGCTCCTGGACCTCGTCTACCTGCACCTCACCCGGCGCCTGGAAGGTCACTGCGCGCATGCGAGGAGCGTATAGACGCGTTCCGCATAAGATCGCGGCATGGGGATCGAGAAGTCACGGCCGGTGCTGATCACGGGCTGCTCGACGGGGATCGGCCGGGCGACCGCGGAGCGGCTCGCGGACGACGGCTGGAACGTGCACGCGACGGCGCGCCGCCTCGACTCGATCGAGGATCTGCGCGAGCGGGGCTGCAAGACACATGCCCTCGACGTCACCGACGAGCTCTCGATGGAGTCGGCCGTCGGGGAGGTCGAGAAGGACGGCCCGATTGGCGGCCTCGTCAACAACGCGGGCTACAGCCAGAGCGGCGCAATCGAGACGATTCCGATGGCGAGCGTTCGCCGCCAGTTCGAGACCAACGTCTTCGGCCTGATGAGAATGTGCCAGCTGGTGCTTCCCGGGATGCGCGGCGCCGGCTCGGGCCGGATCGTCAACCTGAGCTCGATGGGCGGCAAGCTCACCTTCCCGGGCGGGGGCGTCTACCACGCCGCGAAGCACGCGGTCGAAGCCCTCTCAGACGCCCTGCGCTTCGAGGTCCGGGAGTTCGGGGTGGACGTCGTCGTCCTCGAGCCGGGCCTGATCGTCACCGAGTTCGGCGAGACCGCCGCGGGCAGCATGGCCGAGGTCGAGGAGCCCGGGCCCTATTCGAAGTTCAACGCGGACGTCGCCAAGGTCACCGCCAACGCCTACAGCGGCCCGATGGCGCGCTTCGCCGCCGGGCCCGAGGCGGTGGCGGGGAAGATCTCGAAGGTGCTGACGGCGGACAGACCGAGTACGCGCTACAAGGTGACGCCTTCCGCCAAGATCGTGATGGGCATGCGCCGGCTGATGACCGACCGGATGTGGGATCGCTTCGTCCGCTCGCAGTTCCCGCCGCCCAGGCCCGAGGCCTGACCCCGTAAGGCGGAACCGTGTCTGAGGTCAAGCTCAAGCCATTGGACCTGCTGACCGCCGAGGAGCGAGGCAAGCTCCGGCGCAGCCGCCAACCCGGCTGGATCGAGCCGATGAAGGCGGTGCTCCACGACCGCCCGTTCTCCGATCCGGAGTGGATCTTCGAGCGAAAGCTCGACGGGGTCCGGTGCCTCGCGTTCCGCAAGCCCCGCGAAGTGCGCCTGCTCTCCCGCACGGACAAGCTGCTCAATCGCTCCTATCCGGAGCTCGTCGAGGCGCTCGAGGGCGAGGGCTGCCAGGAGTTCGTCGCCGATGGCGAGATCGTCGCCTTCAGCGGGCACGTCACCAGCTTCTCCCGCCTCCAGCGCCGCATGCAGATCTCCGATCCCGAGCGCGCAAGGCGCACCGGGATCGCCATCTACCACTACGTCTTCGACATCCTCCACCTCGATGGGTACGACACCACCCGGCTGCCGCTGCGGGCGCGAAAGCGGCTGCTCAGAGCGGCGCTCGACTTCCACGGGCCGGTCAGGTTCCTCTCCCACCGCAACCGCGACGGCGAGGTGCTCTTCGCGGACGCCTGCCGGCGTGGCCTCGAGGGCCTGATCGCCAAGCGGGCCGCCAGCCGCTACGTCAGGACGCGGTCGTCGGAGTGGCTCAAGCTGAAGTGCTCACACGAGCAGGAGCTGGTCATCGGTGGGTTCACTACGCCGCACGGCAAGCGCACCGACTTCGGCGCCCTGCTGGTGGGCTACTACGAGGACGGCGAGCTGCGCTACGCGGGCAAGGTCGGGACCGGGTTCGACCAGCGGACGCTGGCCGACCTCGGCGCCCGGATGCGGAAGCTGGAGCGGCCGGATCCGCCGTTCGCCGACGTGCATCCGGTCCCGAAGGGAACGCACTGGATCGAGCCGCGGCTGGTCGGGCAGTTCGCGTTCAGCGAATGGACTCGCGACGGCCGCCTGCGGCACCCGCGCTACCTGGGGCTACGCGATGACAAGCGGCCGCGCGAGGTGGTCAGAGAGCGCCCGACTCGAGCTGGCGCTCGTACGGACCGTGGCCGGTGAGGCAGACCGCGCCAGCCAGGGCGGCAAGATCGAGCGCAGAGACGGGATCGCGACCCTCGGCCAAGCCGTAGGTGAGGGCGGCGGCGAACGAGTCCCCGGAGCCGTAGCTGTCGGCGATCGGGCCCTGCAGCGGAGCGGGCTTCCACGTGCCGGAGTCGCCGTTCGCCATCTCGTAGCGGCCGCCCTCGGCGCCCCTGGTTGCGACCAGGAGCGAGGGGGGTGGGTCGAGGGACCTTGCAAAGCTGGTCTCGAGCCCGTCCCGGTCGCTGTAGACGAGGCCGTCGAGCCTCACGCCCTCCTGCGCCAGCACTCGGCCGACGCGCGGCGAGGCGACCAGCACACGGGCCGCCCGTGCGGCCCGGAGCGCGTCGCCGTCGGCAGCGGTGAGGTAGACGCCGTCGGCCCCGGCCAGCTCCTCCCAGCCGATCGCGTCGCGCCCCCGCGGCTCGAGCCGCTCTCCAATCGTGGTGATGGTCCGCTCCCCTTGGGCGTCGAGAAAGGTATGGGCCCGCCGGGTGTGGCCATGTCGCGTCGCGTCGTGCACCGTCACCCCGAGCTCCGCGAGTCGCGCCCGGGAACGGCGCGCGAGCTCGTCGTCTCCGAGCGCCGTGAGGAAGATGGCTCCTCCGGCCAGACGCGCGAGCTGGACCGCCGCAACCGCGCCTCCGCCGGCCGGCTCCTCGAAGCTGTCGCTCGCGTGCACGATCTCACCGGCGACCGGTACGTGATCCCCACGCACGAACTCCACCCACTCGACGTGTCCGACGACCGCTACGCGCACCGCTGGGATTCTCGCGGCTGGGGGGACCCTCAGGCGGCCAGCAGTGAGAAGCCAATCGGGTCCGCGACCTGCTCGAGGTCGTCGACGGCTACATGACCCGCTGAGCGGTCAGGCCTGGACGGTGAGCCGGTCCTCCGCGACCGTGGCGGCGGCCTCGCCGCTGCGCCGGTGGCCCGTCACCGCGCTGATGAAGTGGTGTCGCTCGAGCGCCAGCAATCGGCAACCACCGAGCGCGGTGACCGTCGCGGTGCGCGGGACGTCGTTGAGCAAGGCGATCTCCCCGAAGCACTCGCCCTCGGCCTGGTTGCGGCGAAAGGCGCCGTCGATCTGCACCTCGACCTCGCCCGCGGCGATCATGTAGAAGCGCTTGCCTGGCTCCCCCTGGGTGACAACCTCATCCCCGGGAGCCGGGGTGACGGGGACCAGGTCATGACTGAGCCGTTCGAGCGTGTCGATCGGCAAGGGCGCGAAGATCGGGTGCTCTCGAAGCAGGCGAAAGCGGTCTTCCTCGACCGGCGCGCCGATCTCCACTGCACGCAGCGCGGACCAGCGCAGCACCGCAAATGCCGGGAGGATCAGTCCAACGGCGATCACCGTTCCCCTCACGCCGAGGAACGCAATCAGCGCCGGGACCGCGATGGAGCCAAGCGCCATGGCCCCGAACCGGGATGTCTCGAGGAATGCCAGAGCCCGCGCCAGGGTCTCGTCCGAACCGAGCCGCTGGAGGAGGGTCCGTGCGGCGACCTCCACGAAGGTGTACCCGGCGCCCATCCCAAGCCAGGCGACGTAGCCGGCAACGGCGACCACCCAGAGCCCGGGCAGCACAAGCGACGCGCCGAAGACCAGACAGCCAAGCAAGAGGCCGGCGGCCATCTGCCCCCGGTGGAGGAGCAGAGCCATGGCGGCCCCTCCGAGCAGGGCACCGACTCCCCAGGCCGCATTCAGGTAGCCGACGGCGCCCTGACCGAGTCCGAGCAGGTCGAGGGCGACGATTACGGCGAGGACGTCGACGGCGCCTTCGACGAAGAGCATCAGCGTCATCGCGATCCCAACGAGCCGCAGCCTGGAGTCGGCCAGCAGCGACTCCGCCCCGCTCACCGTCTCCGCGAGGACCTTGCCGGATGTCTCGCTGACGTAGGCGGGGCGTGCGTCACGGCTCAGCAGGGCGAGAAGGAGACCGGAGATCAGCCCCGCGACGGCCGCCATCCCGAACACCACCTGCGGGCGTAGCCGCCGCGAGCAAAGCTCCGCTGATCAGTCCGGCGGCAAGGAACCCGATGTTGTCCATGGCGCTGTGGGCGACGTTTGCGGCCGACAGCTCCTGGGGCGTTCGCGCCACCAGCGGCATCAGCGCACCCTCTGCCGGGACGTAGGGGCTGATCGCGACCGTGGACAGTCCCGCGAGGGCAAACACCACGCCCACGGGAGCATCGATGGCGGCGGCGGCCGTGGCCGCGCCGAGCAGCGCGGCGTTGCCGAGGGCGCTGACGACAAGAACCGCCCGCCGCGACGACCGGTCCCCGATCAGACCGGCGAACGGCGAGGCCAGGGCCCCGGGCAAGAGACGAACGAGGGCCGCAATGCCGACCGCCGTCGTGCCGGCGGCATCGAATGCGTACACCCCCAGCGCGATCGCGAACGACCAGATCGCCAGCGACTCCGCCGCCCAGGCGAGCTGCAGCAGCCGCATCTCCGGATTCCTGAAGACGACCGCGATCGCGGGCAGTGACCGGCGCAGAGATTCCATGCGCCTACGGTATCTCGGGTGCACCGCTCGTCAACAGTGACCCGGAGCGGCTGCTGAAGCAGATCATCGAGGCCGACCCGGGGTGGTGACGTCCACCTATTCCTGCCGCTAAGGCCGGCGTGTTTCCGACCACCGCTCGCCGTAGCGTTTCGCGAGTGGCGATACCGCGTCTCTTGGACAGACTTCTCCGAAGTGATGCCCCCTACGGCGTCGTCGCGGAGTATCGCGGCGAGTGTGGACCCGATGACTTCGACGGGGCGTGCTGGGAGCTCCTGATCGCCGATGGAGCCTCCACGGGCATCGTCGAAGTTGAGCTCAGTGCGAGCGATGGTGGGCGCTACGGAATGGAAGTCCGCCCCGAGGCGATCGAGGACGCCACCGAGCGTCTGGCCGCCCATTTTCCGTTGGGGAAGAAGGCAGCATCCATGGTCGCGTGGTGTGAGCACATCGGCCCGCTTTACCTCCGGGGGGCGGGCCTCGAGCTGGATGCTTCGCGCTAACGAACGTGCGTCGCGGGGTACCTTTCGTCCCCCGTGCCAAGGCAAGACAGAAGCTTCGTGCTGGACGTCTCGGGCAGCGCTGTGCGCAGAGCCGTGCGGGCGACCCTGGCTGAACTGGCCTGGGAAAGCGAACTCGAAGGCGACCAGACCGTCGCCTGGGAGGACCCGGTGAGGCTCTGCTGCTCCGTGTCGCCAGTGAAGGCGCGAATCGGCATTACCGACCATGGCGACGACGCCACGCAGATTGAGATCGAGGTCTCCGTCCCCGGCTTCGGTCCTGTTCCCAAGCGCCAGCTCGCCGATCGCAGCGCGGGACTCGAGCAGCGGATCAGACGCTGGGCCGCCAACCCCATGACGGGGTCGAGTGACCCTGTTCCCGTCGCCCCCTGACGCGTCCGCAGCAGGGCGCGCCAGCGATGTGCCTGTGTTCGAAATACCGCCGGGGTAGCGCGCCGCAAGAAAAACCGGGACAAGGTCGGCCCACGCGGGGTGAGCAGCCAGCGGAGGGGGTGGGATTCGAACCCACGAGGGACCTAACGGCCCCTAACGGTTTTCGAGACCGCCCCGTTCAACCACTCCGGCACCCCTCCGGGGCACGAAAGAGGCTAGCGGCGCCGGGTGCATACCAGTCTGCGTATCAGTCTCCTCGCTCGCATCCGCGCTACGGGCCTGCTCTCGGCACTCGCTAGAAGCGCATCGAGTCGGCTTGCTGCTTCGCTCTCGGGGGCGGGCTGTTCGCGCAGCGTGGCTACTGGACCTGCCTATCTTTGCCAGCCCCGCCCTTGAGGATGTCCTTGCCGGGACCGCCCTTGAGGGTGTCCTTGCCCGCCTCGCCGTAGAGCTTGTCCTTGCCCTTGCCGCCGTTCAGGGTGTCCTTGCCCGCACCACCGCAAATCAGATCGTTGCCGGCGAGGCCGGAGAGCTTGTCGTTCGCGCCCAAGCCCACGATCACATCCTTACCGGGCGTGCCCTTGCGGACGTCGCTGCCGTTCGTGCCGACGATGGTCGCCGGCTTCCCCTTGCAGGTAGGCGGGTTGAAGGTGGCCGTCGCGACCTTGTCGGCGTCCATTGTCAGTACGCAGGCGCCGGTCCCCACGCAGGCCCCGCTCCAACCGACGAAAGTCGACCCGCCGGTTCCCGCCGCGTTCAGCGTCAGCGAGGTTCCGCGTTGGTAGATCTCCGTACAGTCGCCAGGGCAGCTTATTCCGGGACCGGTGACGGACCCGGTCCCAGAGTCGCCGAGGTTGACGGTGAGGGTTGACACGATCGGCTGCCAGTCGGGGCGCCTGTCGGCGAAGGGGCCGTTGGTCAGGTTGGTCTGCCCAGTGCCATCGGCGTTCATCACGAAGATCTCCGCCGGGCCGTCCCGGTGACTTCGGAAGGCGATCCGCTGCCCATCGGGGGAGAAGGCGGGCTCGCCGTCGAGCGCCGGATCGTTGCTGAGCCGGCTCTCCGCGGTGCCGTCGGCGTTCATCACGTAGATCTCCCCGTTGCCGTCGCGGTCGGTTCGGAAGGCGATCCGGCCGCCGTCGGGGGAGAAGCTGGGCCGCGACTCGGATGCCGCGCTGTTGGTGAGCCGGGTCGGGTTCGAGCCATCGGTGTTCATGGTGTAGATCTCGAAGTTGCCGTCACGATCGCTCGCGAAGGCGATCCGGTGGCCGTCCGGGGAGAAGGTGGGCTGACCCTCGAACGCGGTGTTGTTGGTGAGGCGAGTCTCCCCGCTTCCGTCGGCGTTCATGACGAAGATCTCCATGTCGGCCTGCAAGCCGCGGTCGCTCATGAAGGCGATCTGTTTGCCGTCGGGGGAGAAGGCGGGCTGGAAGTCGGCCGCCGTGTTGTTGGTGAGCCGAGTCTGGTCCGAGCCGTCGGCGTTCATGACGTAGACCTCGCTGTTGCCGTCACGCTCGCTTACGAAGGCGATCCTGTGCCCGTCTGGGGAGAACGCGGCGTCGCGGTCGATCGCCAGCTCGTTGGTGAGGCGGGTCTGGCCCGAGCCATCCGCCTCCATCACGTAGATCTCGGTGTTGCCGTCGCGGGTGCTGTCGAAGGAGATCTTGCCCGGCTCGCCGGGGTAGGCAGCCTCGCTGCGGGAGCTGAGGGTGGCGAGAAATGAGGTAACCGTGAGCAGGCTCAGCCCGGCGGCTATCCAGAGCCCGCGCCTATTGCCGACGTATCGCTGGTCGGCGATCACCGCCGCGACAGCCGCAAGCGATACGAGCAAGAACCGCCCCACGAGGCCAACCCTCGCACACCAGGCAGCGGCCCGCGCCATCACCCCCCCACCGCACCGATCTGGCGTCCGGGGAGAACACCTCGCCCTCAGGCGCCTACTCACCCGGCTCGAATCGGGCGAATCCGGCGTGCGGGCGATGGACGATGACGTCTCCGGATCCCAACAGGCGTGCCTTGTCCTCTAACTGCCTGATCGCCTTGTCGCTTGGCTCGCCGTAGACGCGGATGGACGACAGCGTGATGAGATCCGCGAAGCGTCGGAAGGCGGGGCCAGCCACCTTCATGTGATAGTCGAGGGACGCGGAATCGACGTGAAGATGGGCGACCGTCATCTGACCGCCGTCGTTACTCAGGTAGACGCTGTAAGCGATCAGCCGGGGCTCGTTGGCCTCGATGAATTCGACCAACTCCTTGATGGCGGCCTTCAGTGCCTCGAGGGCCCCCTCGCGTACCTCCGATGTATCGACGTATAGGAGCGGCTCGGACATATCCCCCGTTTGTTGACCTCCCTTAGCGGCCCAGTCTCTCAGTTCCGCTTTCGCGGGGAAGCCGAAGCACTCGCCTACTGGTACGAGCCCGGGAAGTAGCCACATTGGAGGGCAACCCTCGGGGGCTCCCAGAAGCGGTGCTTGCCGCCGGGTATACCGGGTATATCCTGAGCGCGCTGTTCGACAAGCACGGTTAGGGGGCAAGGAGGACCTATGTCACACCACTACTCGGGCGCTGATTTTGGCTTCCCGCTAGGCGATGCCCGACTCGACTACTGCGACCTGTACGCCTTCCCCAAGCCGCAGGACACGAACAAGTCGATCCTCATCATGGACGTGCATCCGTCCAAGGCTCTCCCGGAGGGGACCACCACTCCAGAGCCATTCGCGCCTGAGGCGATCTACGAGCTCAGGATCGACACCGACGGGGATCTGGTCGCGGACATCACCTATCGGTTCCGATTCTCGCCGTCAGAGAACGGGGCGCAGATTGCGACGGTCCGCCGCGTCGAGGGCGTCGACGGCGAGGGCGAGGGCGACGGCGGGGAAGCGATCATCGAGGGTGCTCCAGTGTCGAACGGCCCAGAAGCTGGGGTGACGGAGGCGGGCGAGTACCGCTTCTTCGCGGGCTGGCGCAGTGACCCCTTCTTCTACGACGCGGGCGGTGGCCTTAACGATTTCCAGTTCACGGGAGACGACTTCTTCGCCGACGCCGACATATGCAGCATGGTGCTCGAGCTTCCCAATGGCGAGTTCGGAGATGGCGAGGTGGGGCTCTGGCACCGAACGCTGGTCCCGGCAGATGACGGGAACTGGACCCAGGTGGAGCGGGGGGCTCGAACCCAGGTGGTCCCCTTCCTCGTCCCGAACGAGGAGAAGGACGCATACGTCGGCAGCGAGCCGGCAGATGACGATCGCTTCGTCGACGTGATGGCCCACTCGCTGGAGCACACAGGTGGCTACTCTCCGGAGGAGGCCAAGCGGGTGGCGGGGACCTTGCTGCCGGACATCATCCGATACGACCCCGAGCGCCCGGTTGCCTACCCGGACAATGGCCGCGCGCTCACCGACGATGTGGGCGATTCCATGACGGCCATCTTCACGAACGGGAAGGTGACGGAGGACGGGGTGGGGCCACACAACGACCTGCTCCCCGAATTCCCATACCTCGGGCCGCCACACGAGAACCGGACGGAGCCGTAAAGAGACCGCCGCACGCGGCGACGGAACTAGCCCGAGGAGACCCGGATGCTGACCTCGCTCAAGTTCGGCGGGGCGCTCGCCGCTTCTCTCGTCGTTCTGCTCGCTCCGTCAGCGGTGAGCGCGGCGGGCTCGCAGGCCCCCGGCGGCAAGGTGAGCGCGATCGAGCGGGTTGCCCGCCATCTGCGCCGGGACCTGAACGGGATCCTGGCCCAGGCGCGGACGCAGCTCGAGCAGCTCTCGCGCCTTCCCTCCGTGCAGGCGGGCGACAAGGGCGCTTGCAACAGGGACATGGAGATGCGCGCCGGCTCGCCGCGCTACACGGCGCTGGGGGCGGCGGACCTCGCCGGCGATGTCTACTGCCTCTCGGTACCGAATGGCCTCCCCGTCAGCATCGCCGACCGCGCCTACTTCCTGCGCGCGCTCGGCACCGGGGACCTCGGGGTCGGGGACTACCAGATCGGGCGGGTGACCGGTCAGGGCTCGGTCGGGCTCGGCTTCCCGGTGCGGGTCGGCGGGCGGATCACCGGCATCACCCTTTCACCCCTATCGCTGGCCTGGCTCGATCAGCGGGTCGAGGCCCAGTTGAGGCGGCCGATCCGCGACCTTCTGGTGATCGATGACCACGGCACCGTGCTCGCCCACGCCGGTGGCGCGGCGGCCGTGGTGGGGACCAACCTGGGCGGCACTGCTCTGGTGAAGAAGGCCCTGCACGGGGACCGGAGGGTTGGTCGCACGCGCTTCGGCGGTAAGAGGGTCAGGGCGGCGTTCGATCTGGTGCCGCTCTCCGACGACGCCATGCACATCGCCGTCACCAGTGGGCTCTAGGCCCCTGGGACGACCCCTTAGTGTCGCTTGGGACAGAGGCGACACTTTGAATCGAAAGCAGCACTGCTTGGCGGCGGCCAAGCACCTCCCTGTAATAGGCTCGGCCCGCCACGAGTCGAAAGGGAGAGGAGTAGGCAAGGATGTCTCTGCGACGGATCGATGACATGCCGCCCGGAACGATCGGTTTCGAGGCGATCGGCGAGGTCGAGGACGACGACTGGGAGAAGCAGGTCGAGCCGGTGCTGCGGAGCGAGATGGCCGAGGGCCAGAAGATCCGCCTGCTCTACCTGCTCGGCCCCGAGGCCCGCGAGGTCGAGGGCGACGCGATGACCGCCGACACCGGCTTCCGCGCCCGCTTTGCGACCTCGTTCGACCGCGTCGCCGTGGTCAGCGACGAGAGCTGGATGCGTCCCGCGATGGGGGCGCTGTCGTTCCTGCTACCCGGCAAGGCGAAGGCGTTCCCGGTCGCCGAGCTGGAGGCCGCGAAGGCCTGGCTCGCCGAAAACGGCACCTAGACGCGACGGCGAGGGCCGCCTTCGCCACGAAGCCGTTTGAGGCGAGACAGCGGCGCATCGACTAAATCCGGGGACCGTCGAAGCGCCGGTCCTCAGCCTGCGAGCTCGAGCAGCTCGATCCTGTAGCCGTCGGGGTCCCTGACGAAGCAGAGGCGGGAGCCGCCCTCGCGGATTCGATAGGGCGGCTTCTCCGGCTCGATCCCCATCTCCTTGAGATGCTCGAGAGTGACGTCCAGGTCGTCGACCGTGAGCGCCACGTGACCGTAGGCGGTACCCAGCTCGTAGCCGTCGACGCCGTAGTTATGGGTCAGCTCGAGCTCGGGCAGCTCCTCACCCGGCACGCCCATGAAGATGTTGGTTGCCTCGTCGCGGATCGGCACCTCGCGGCGCTTCTCGAGCCCCAGGGCCTCGTAGAAGGCGACCGATCGCTGGGGATCGGTGATTCGGTAGCAGGTGTGGATCAGCCGCACGGCGCGAACTCTATTAGCCGGGGCGGGATTCGAACCCGCGACCTTCGGGTTGCGGCACTGGGGTTTTTAGCGGGAGTCGCGGGCCGCGGCGGTGAAGATGGATTTCGCCATCAACGAGGGCTCAGCGGCGGAGCGCGTCTCGTTCACCTCGGCTCGCACGGCGCGCACCTCGGGGTCGCCGGGAGCGGCGGCCGCGGCGAACTCGGCGAGATGCCCGGCGAGACGAAGCTCGCCTTCCGATGCCAGCTCCCTGGCCCGGTGGGCCAATTCGGATGCCCCGCCCGCCAGCGCGGCGATCTCTTGGGCCAGCTCGCTCGTGCGGGCGGGCTTCAGGTCGGCGGGGTCAAGGTCATACCAGCCGCCGTAGGCGCGCCAGACGCTGCGTACGATGAACTCCGGATCGTCGTAGATTGGCCGCAGATAGGGCTTCTCGAGCAGTTCCGCAGGTGCCCTAACCTCATGCAGGATCTGGTTGAGAGGGGCGTCCTCGTTCATCAGCCGCACGGTCTCGTCGTGCAGATGCTCGAGCAGCGCGGCAGTGTCGTCAAGGATTGCTCGCACTCGATCCGCGCCTACCACCGGGAGGCCGTGCCCGGGCAGCAGGGCCTCGGCACCGAGGGCGGACATCTCACGCAGCGCTGCCGCCCATTCCCGCGGATAACGTTGGACCTTCTGCGGGTTGCCCGCGTTGGGCACAGACCAGATGATCAGATCGCCCGAGCAGAGTGCCCGCCGGCCGGGGACCCACGTCCAGGTGTGGTCGTCCGTCTCGCCCTTCGCATGATGGAGCTCGAAGCGCTCGCCCCCCACCTCGAGTTCGACCTCGTCGCGGTAGGTCTCGTCCGGGTACCTGTACTCGGTCGGCCAGGGAACGGGGACGCCGAACTGGCGCGAGTTGATTGCGCTGTTGTATCCCGCCGTGAGCTTGTAGCGGTCGAAGCGAGCCGGGACGTTCTCATGGGCCACCACCCTCGGCGGTGCCCAGCCTTGGTCCCTCGCGTCCTGTTCGAACGGACCCATCCCGAGGACGTGGTCGATGTGGCCGTGGGAGAAGATCGTGGTGTCGAGCCGCGCCGGTGACCATGCCCGGATCATCCGGTGGATGTCTGCCGCCGAGAAGGGCGCGCCGCTGTCGACGCAGACCAGTCCCTCAGTGGTTTCGAAGGCGCTGACGTTGGCGAACGAGTTGACGAAGGCGGTGCCCTGGCCGATCTCGACCAGCTCGCCGCGAGAGACAAACGGATTGACGGCCTTCTCGTTGCCCGGATGCTCGGGCGAGGGAGGCCCGGCGACGTCGAGGTCGCCGCTCCATAGCCTGTCAGCGAGTTCCAAGAGGTCCACGGAGGGCAACCTACAGACGGTGCGTCTCCTTTAGATCGAATAGGCGGCCCGATATGTCTCTCGCTACCACCGCACGCGTATCCGCGAGACCAGCCGGCATCCCAACTAGGGAGCTGGCGCTCCTGCCTTCACGCGACCACGTCGGTTGCCGCCAACATGCTGCTTTCCATCGAAAGCAGCGGTTTGAGGTGACGCTTCTCGGGCCCGAGTCTGCGTGCGCGTCCGCGTAGCGCTGGCTCGTCCGCGACTGCGCGGCGCCAGCTGCAAGGCTCGGCCGTCAGGAGTACGGTGGTTGTTGGAACGGTTGCTGGACCTGCTGACGAGCCGAAGTAGACCCGCCATCCCGCTCGGTCTCCGGTCTGGTTGAAACCCAAGAGGACGCCCCGTTAGTAACGCGCTGGCGGTCGCGGACTCGACAAGGAGCAGTTCCATGAGCACTACTGCGGACCGATGGACTGGCGCAATGCGGTCGCAATCGGTAGCTAGCTTGACGCACAAGGAAGTTAGCTTCGTCAAGCACTCACACCGTGGCGCGTCTCGGGAGCTCTCCAGAACTACAAGGAGCAACCCATATGAGTGAAGTAGGAACCCAAACCAAGCCCACCATTGAGACCGCTGCCGACATGGGCAGCAAGCAGGATGTCCTGGACTTCCTGGTCACCGAAGAGCAACTCGGCGTGACGCTCCTGACGTCCGCGATCCAGAACGCCAGCGGCACCCCGTCCGAGGCGTTCGAGCCGGTGCTGCGCAACGGCGTCACCACCGAGTACCACCACGTCGAGGCACTCAAGAAGGCTGGCGGCGAGCCGTTGACGACCAGCTATTGGTTCCCGGACGCCGCGTTCGGGGATGGAGGTATCGGCCTGTTCGAGACCCTCGAGGTCGTCGAGACGATCGAGATCAGCCTCTATCTCATGGGTGTCAGTGCTTATGCCCGCGAGGGCGACGACTTCGGCGCGCGCCTCTGCGCCGAGGCGATGGGCACCGAGGCCGTGCACCGCGCGCTGGTGCGCTTTGCCCAGGGAGAACTGGGCAACAAGGAAATCGGGGCGCCCAACGATGAGGGATTCGAGAACTTCGACTGGCCCACCCTCGCCGAGGTCCGCCACTCCCTCGAGGAGCTCGGCTTCGGTTACGGGACCGAGAGCTCTCAGCCCGGCAAGTTCTACGAGTACCCCGGCGACCCGCTCGCAAGCGGCGTCGGCACGCCGGTCAACCACCCCCACCCGGCCTGACAATGGAGCCGTGGCGCGGCGCTCGCGCGCCGCGCCCGCGGCCCTAACCGGAGTTCATGGCCACAGCCGGACGAATCCACACAGAGATAACGGTGCCGTCGAGGCAAGGTCAGGCGGGTGAAGAGGGGTCCTGAGCTGGCTCGGAAATAGCTGCTTTGGACGAGGAAGAAGGAAAGGGCGAAGCAGGGCGCACGCAGGTACAGACCTCAGGGGTGGTAGGCAGGGGGCGCTCGATAGATTGAAGAGAAAGGGGGAACATAGGTGAGAGCAGAAGAGCAGGGGAGAGGTAGCAGAGGTAGACACAAAGTAGGGGGAGAGCGGCGAGGCATCAAGTGAAGCAGATCAGACGGTGAAAGGGGGAATGGGTTTCGCCTCAAGATCGAGGTAGAGATAGGAGAGATAGACGATAGAGAGCGAGAAGAAGAAGAAAGGCGACGAAGGACTTTGAACGCGGGTGGTGCAGTCGGGGGAGTGCGACCGGAGCGGGAAGCGGTGGAAGCGAGGAAAAGGCGAATGAGAAGGGAGAAGATGGAGGAGAAAAAGAAAGAGAAAAGAGAAAAGGAAAAAGAAGAGAGAAAAGAGAGAAAAAAGAGAAGGAAAGGAAAGAAGAGAGGAGAAGGGGAAGAGAAGAAAGAAAAAGAAAGAAGGAAGAAGGAGGAGAGAAGGGACAAGAAAAAAAGAAAAGAGGAAGATAGAAAAAAGAGGAGAGGAAAAAAGAAAGGAGGAAAGAAAGAAATAAAGGACAAGAAAAAAGGAGAGAAAAAAAAAAAAAAGAAAGAAAAAAAAAAGAGAAGAAAAAAAAGAAAAGAGAAAAGAAAAAAAAAAAAAAAAAAAAAAAAAAAAAGAGAAAAAAAAAAAAAAAAAAAAGAAAGAAGGAAAAGACGAGAAGCGGCACTGTTTCCAGGAGTTCGGGATCGTCACCCAGGTGGCCGCTCGCCGCAATGTATGGTCGTCGCGGACCCGTACTCCTGGATCAAGTCACCAATGACGGATATCGACAACTCGCTCGCCAAATACCAGGAGATCGAGACAGGAGAGGCGTTCACGCTTCAGGGTCCGCGGCTATTGAAAGTCGAGTTGGCCGAGGCCTCGGTGATGGCGAAGAACGGGGCCATGGTCGCGTACCAGGGCGATGTCCGGTTCGAGCACAAGGGGGGTGGGCTCGGGCGCTTCCTGAAAAAGGCAGCGACGGGCGAGTCGCTACGGCTGATGCAGGCGGAGGGCACCGGCGAGTTGTTCCTCGCCTACCAGGCGATGCTCGTCCACGTGCTGCGCCTCAGTAACGAGTCAATCACGGTGAGCGGAGAGAACATCCTCGCATTCGAGACCGAGATCGAGTGGGATGTGACGCGGGTGAAGGGAGGCACGGCCGGGATGCTTGCCGGCGGCCTCTTCAACATTCACCTGCGCGGAACCGGGCTGGTTGCGCTTATCTCGGACGGCGAACCCGTAAAGCTCGACGTGGGTAGCTCGCCCACGTTCGCGGATCCGCAGGCGGCGATCGCATGGTCTGGCGGCGTCTCGACGACGCTGAAGACCGAGGTCCAAGCGAAGAGCCTGATCGGGATGGGCTCGGGCGAGAGCTTCCAGCTCGGCCTCTCGGGCCGGGGTTGGGTCTTGGTGCAGCCATCCGAGGGTCGGCCGATCCAGTCCGGCTAGGACGCCAATGCGCGCCTCGGTGGCGCGCACCGCCCTTCCCCTAGGGCCCTACGGGCAGCGGTCCCGATCGGTTTGCCCGTCGAAGGCGGTCTATCGGCGGGCGCGCCTGATCGAGCGGAGGACCAGCAGGGCGACGATCTGGCCGCCGAGGATCAACCCGGTTGAGATCAGCGCGGACTCCCAGTAGACCTCGTCGCCGCGGATCACGTAGGCCCGACGGGCCGGGCGCGGAGGCCGAAGCCGCCACCACCCCCGGTCTTGCCATCGGTGCGCCTCGCCGCTGCCACCGCCAGCGCCGCCCTGGACCGACGCGGCCGGGATCACGGTCACCCCGTTGCGGCTCGTAGGGCTCGCTGTAGACGCGCCGCACCGTCATCGACTCGCGTGCGGCCTCGACCGCCTCCTTCACGTCCAGGTCCGCCTCCTCTCGCGTGGGACCGCCTTGCCCCAGCATGACGACGACGCGGAGTAGGGTCCCGCGGGTTCGAGACCAACCATGCTCCGGATCCTCCTCAACATCATCTGGCTCGTCTTCGCCGGCCTCTGGGCGACGATCCTCTGGTGCCTCGCCGGGATCATCATGTGCGTCCTGATCATCACGATCCCGTTCGGGATCCAGGCCTTCAAGATCGCGAGCTTCACCATCTGGCCCTTCGGACGCACCCTCGTCAAGCGTCCCGACGCAGGAGCCCCCTCGCTGATCGGCAACATCATCTGGGTCCCCCTCGCCGGCATCTGGCTGGCGATCGCCCACCTGATCACGACGGTCACCCTGGCGATCACGATCATCGGCATCCCGCTCGCGCTCGCCAACCTGAAGCTGGTGATGGTGTCGCTGCTGCCGTTCGGGCGGGAGGTCGTGCCGATCAGCGAGGCCCGGGCGCTCAGCCGCGACGCTCAGAACATCGACTTCGGGTCGCTCTAGCTGTCGATCGACGTCCGATGGGCGCCCGCCTTCACGCGGTTACGACATCGCGGCCCAATGCCGCGAAGAGTGTCGCTTTGCATGGAAAGGAGCGGTCTTCGAGCTGGCGCTCGGGGTCCTGATCAACTCACGCCTCGGCTGAGCGCCAACCCCGACCACGACTGCAACCCATTTCGCGTGTTCACAGGGAGGCGCCGATAGCTTGCGGCGGCACTCGTCCACATGGCAGGCATCGCTTCACACCCGCTCGGGCACTCGCCTAGACGCGCCCGCCGAGCGGCCGCACTCGCTGGGGCCGCCATAGCGCTCTGCATGCTGCTCCTCGCTCTGCGATCCGGCTCGCCGAGCGAGGCGGGCGCGGCCAGAGCGGTTCAGGCTTGCCCCGCGCCGCCGGAGGGCCTCAGCCCAACCGGCCCGGCACGGACCCGATTCACGATGTTGATCCGAATCAACACCCGGGGCAACGTCAAGACGTGGACGAAGCCGGGCGGCGGCCTGGCCAGTCGGGTCCGGCCCCGGGACATCTTCGTCATCAACACCCGCTTCGAGGGCACCGACAGCTTCCCGGATGTCACTCCAACCGTCGCCGCCCGGCTGGCCACCCACCTGCATCGGGCGTTCCCCTGTAACCGGATCATCGCCCTGAATGGGATGAGCTTCGACCCGACCAAGCCCGGTTACGCCTTCTCGCTGATCGACCACCCGTCCGTGTTCGCGCTACTCACCGACTACGAGCGGGGCGACTGGGAAGCTGGGCGCCGCACGGACCCGGAGCGACCTCGCTGGGCCGACAAGTTCGAGCTGGCCCTGCCGCTCATTGAGGGCTGGAACCTAAGTGTCGCCTCGACCGTCGCGGCGAACCCGGCCGGCGCCGGCAAGCAAACCGGGCTCGTCCCCCAGGATCACGGGCGCTGGAACTTCAGCGAGATCGCACAGGACCTGAACGAGAAGAACGCCCGCCTCGGCGCCCCGAAGCTTGGCCCGCTCGCCGTGCAGACCCAGGACGCGTGCGCGAGACGGGGCGCCGCCGGCTTCCGCGCGCGGGCCAAGAAGCTCCTCTTCCAGTACCAGTTCGAATTCATCAAAGAGACGGGGGAGACGATCCCACTGGATCCGGCAGTGGAGCCTTCGATCGGCAACCTCGCGATGGAGCTCTCCTTCAGCGACTCGCCGGATCCCACCGCAACCCAGTCGATCCTGCGCACCTCGCCCGCCACCGCGGCCTCCTGCGTCCAAGCAGGACTCAGGCAGGGCATCGGCGCCTTCTTCTTCTTCGCCGCCGAGGATGGGATGCGACTGCTCTTCCAGAAGCCCAAGATCGCCAAGCTGCGCCCGCCCCCCCACAAAGGCAGCGTGCGGCCCTAGATCCGAGAGCGCCTCGGCGGCGCGGGCCGTCGGAGTAGCCGCTTTGGACGAAAAGCGGCGCTTTGCATGGAAAGCGACAGGGGGGCCGGGCCCCGGCTCGAATACCAACCGCAGGCCTCGCTTGCTCTAGCCTGGCCCGCCGTGGATCTCACCCTCTACAAGGCGCTGAATGGCTTCGCCAATCGTCACGATGACTTTGAGGACGTGCTCCGCCTATTCGCGGTCTACGCGCAGTACTTCTTCGTGGCACTGCTTGGTGCGCTCTTCCTTGCACGCGGGAAGTGGCGCTCGCTGAACGCACGGCACGGGGTTATCGCGGCGGGATTCGCGGCGCTACTCGCGCTGGGCGCCGCGGATTTGATCAGCCATATCTGGGCTCGTCCGCGGCCTTATGTCGCCCACCCGGCCGATGCCCACCTCTTTATCCCCGCGTCCGGCGATCCCTCGTTCCCGAGCGATCACGCCACGGCCGCTTTCGCGATCGCGGTGTCAATCCTCCTGCGCCACCGAAGGGCGGGGATTCTCGCGTTGACGATGGCCGTGATCCTCTCCGTCGGCCGGGTAGTGGTCGGGACCCACTATCCCAGCGACGTGCTCGCAGGGGCGGCGCTCGGCACCCTCGCCGCTCTGTTCTTCTGGTGGCCTCCGGTTCGGCGGCCGCTTGGCGATCTCGCCGACTGGGCGTCGCGGCTCTATGAGCGACTCGCCGCTCGCATCCTGCCGACTCCATCGAGTCTGTGATTCGACCCCCGGCGCGGACTGACCGCAGTCGGGCTCACGGAGTAGTCAGAAACAGCCGCTTTGGACGAAAGCGGCGGTCTGGCCCGCAGCTAAGAAGCCCGAACCCGAGGGTCGCGCCTGAGCTTTCCGCACGCGCGGCGACGCGACTAGCCCGGGTTCGGGTGGGGCAAGTCTGGCCGGGCCGCACGGGTTAGTAGGCGCCGCCCGTGCTACCACCGCCGCCGGAGGCGACGAGAGCTATCACGGCGATCGCCGCGACCACCGCGAGAACTCCTAGTGCGATCCAGGCTTTTCGGCTGACAGTCATCGGCTTTCTCCTTTTCGTCGGGAAGGGTCGTTTCATAAGTACTACGACTGTCGTACTATCCGGGATTGGCCAGTAGGCGAAACCGCCCCTTTGGACGAAAAGCAGCTCTCTGCCAGGGAAGCAACGGTTACGCGCGCGAGACTGTTGGCGAGGCGGCGGGAGAGCGGGGAGGTCGTGCTTGCAGGATTTCGTCCTTTGACATTGCCCCGGTAGAGGGTTCCATCGCCGAACACCTAGGATCGGCCCAGTGCTCGCGCTGATCGCGCTCATCTTGTTCGGGGTTGGCGTCATCGCCGTGGCGGCCGTGCTGCTGCTGCGTTTCGCGCCGGCGATCAAGGCGAGGCAGGCGCGAAACTCCGATCCCGAACTGGCGGAGAGCGAGGTCTACAAGAAGCTCTACGGGAAGCGCTCGCTGACCGTATCCGCCCCATCGCCCGTGGAGGCGCCACCTAAAGCCGATCCGGATCGTGCCCGCTCACAGCCCTCAGCAGATCCGCGCCCGTGGACTCACGGGCGATCGCGTGCGCGGGACTCGCATCCTTGAAGCCCCAACACCCGGAATAGTTCGCGGCGAAATAGCCGCTTTGGACGAGAAGCGGCGCTTTGCATGGAAAGGGGCAATCCCCGGTTAGCCCCGGTCCGACCCCCTCGGGAGGATGCGCTCCCGAACGCCTTCGGCCGCAACTCCTCGAGCAGCTCCGCCTCCATCGTCAGCCCGCTCCGCTCGCGAAGGCCTGACGCCAGCTCGGGTGGCGCGGACGCCAGTGGAGCTCGCGGAGGAAGAGGAGCTCGAGGAAGAGGAGCAGGAGATGGAGTACGACCGGGGCCTTCCTAGGTAGCTCACCGGGTGGGCAGCAAGGAGTAGGCCAGGGACGCCAAGAGCGGGCCGTCTAGCCCTTGAGCGAGGCGCTGGCGAGTGGTGGGTTGTGGATCGTGGATCAGCCGGCGCCAGGGCGTCAGAAGGCCTTAGCCGCCCTATGCCGTCGAGGAGTTCGGTGCCCTGGGCGCTTAGCCCGAGTAGTGGTGCAGGAGCTTTAGCTCGACCCGCTCGGCTGGAATTGCCAGCAGCGGCCCGATCCTGTCGTTGAAAGAGGCGAACTGCGGGTCGCTGTTGACGGCCTCCGCGGCCTCACGATCCGTGTACACCGCCACGCCGCGCACCACGCCGCTCGCCTCGTCACCGAGGACCAGCAACGTCTTGAGCGCGGGGTGGTCGCTGAGGAACTCGCTGCAGAACTCGGAGTAAGTCTCCGCGACCTCTTCGAAGTGACCGGGCTTGGCGTCCAGGGTGAACTCGGCGACGTGCATGATTGAGACCTCCTTCGGCGTTTCCTTGTGCCTCCCCGTCACGCTGGAACCTCAATCCTGGGCAGGGCAAGACTCTCCCGGAAGTGAGTGGGCCTGGGAGGCCGGGCACTACTGCTTTGCATGGAAAGCGGCGGTTTCGCGAGTAGCCGCGAGATTCTGCTCTGGGCGATGTCCCAGGAGACTGGAGATCGTGCGTCGGGCCTACGAAGCCTTAGGGTGCAAGTCGCGGAAACCGAGAAAGCAAGGGGAGAGGAGTGGTTCGTATGGAGACAGCCTCGCTCGAGGCCCTGCGTGAGCCCGTTGAGGGCGACGTGATTGCCCCCGGCGACGCCGACTACCGGGAGGCTCGCGAGATCTGGAACGCGATGATCGACCGCGAACCGGCGGCGATCGTGCGACCGCGCAACGCGGAGGACGTTGTCGAGGCGATCGGCTTTGCTCGAGGGCACGACCTGCCTCTCGCCGTGCGCGGTGGCGGCCACAACGTCGCCGGGAACGCAACCGTGGACGACGGGCTGGTGATCGATTTCTGCGACATGCGCGCCGTGGAGGTCGACGCGGCGGGACGGACGGTCCAGGTCGAGGCCGGGGCACTGCTCTCGGACCTCGATGCGGCCGCGGCCGAGCACGGGCTTGTGGTCCCCGGCGGGATCATCTCAACGACTGGCGTTGCCGGTCTGACCCTCGGGGGTGGTTTCGGCTGGCTTTCACGGAAGCTCGGCCTCACAATCGACAGCCTCCTCTCGGCCGAACTGGTGACGGCGGACGGTGAGTCGATAACCGTGTCCGAGCAGTCGCATCCGGATCTGTTCTGGGGGATCCGGGGTGGCGGCGGCAACTTCGGCGTCGTCACCTCGTTTGAGTTTCAGGGCGATGATCTAGGCCCGGAGTTCCTCTGTGGCCTGATCGTCCACCCGATCGAATCGGGACGGGAGTTCCTCCAGCACCACCGGGAGATGGCCTCCAAGGCACCGGACGAGCTCTCGGCTTGGGTGGTCGTGCGCCTCGCGCCCCCCTTGCCGTTCTTGCCGGAGGAAGTTCATGGCCGTCCGGTCGTCGTTCTCGCGTTGGTCTACGCGGGGGACCCGGAGGAGGGTGAGTCGCTCGTCGCCGAGCGGTACGAGGGTTTCGGCAAGCCCTACGGGAAGCACATCGGCGTGATGCCCTATCCCGCCTGGCAGCAGGGCTTCAACGCTCTCAACGCGCCGGGCGACCGCTACTACTGGAAGTCACACAATCTGGCGGAGCTGTCAGATCCAGTGATTGATGCCGTACTCGCCGCTGTTGAGCGCCTGCCTTCGCCGCACGCGGAAGTCTTGATCGCACACCTCGGCGGAGCAATCTCTCGGGTCGAGAACGACCGGACGGCCTACGCGCATCGCGACGCCGAGTTCGTGGTCAATGTCCACGGTCACTGGACCGACCCCGCGGATGACGAGGCCGGGCTGGCCTGGACGCGGGGTCTGTTCGAGGAGATCGCACCGCACGCAACTGGCGGCACCTACGTCAACTTCCTCAGTGACGAAGGTTCCGAGCGGGTCCAGGACGCATACCCTCCAGCTGTCTGGTCGCGACTCGTGGAGGTCAAGCGTCGCTACGACCCGGACAACCTCTTCCGGCTCAACCAAAACATCCCCCCGGACTAGCTGGATGGAAACCCGACGTCGACGCCCTTATTGAATCTGGACGTCCTTGCCGGCGCCGCCCTTCAGCTTGTCCTTGCCGGGACCGCCCTTGAGTAAGTCCGTACCTGCCTTGCCGCTGAGCTTGTCATTGCCTTTCCGGCCATAGAGCTTGTCATTGCCCTTCTGGCCGCTGAGCTGGTCGTTGCCGGCACCGCCATCTAGCTTGTCCTTGCCTTTTCCCCCGCAGATTAGGTCGTTGCCGGCCAGGCCGGAGAGGGTGTCGTTCCCCCCCAAGCCGACGATCACATCCTGCCCGTGCGAGCCGGTGCGCACGTCGCTGCCCTCCGTGCCGACGATGGTCGCCGGGACGCCCCTGCAGGTGGCCGGCGCTCCGCCAGGCAGGGTTGGGGCTGGACCTGTTGGGGTTGTGCTCGGAGGGCAGCTGGAGAGGTTCGTGTCCTGGGTCTCGTCGCCGAGGCCGTCGTTGTCGCAGTCGGGTTCGACGACTGCGGTGACATTGAGTCGAAAGCCCGTGTTGGTAGAGAAGGTTGCCTGCTGACCGTCGCCCAGATTCCCGCCGTAATAGAGCCAGGTCTCCCCGGGCTGGGGGAACATGCACCCCCAATTGGGTCCAGCTACGGCGTTGTTTCCGAGCACATCGCCGGGCTTCACCGGGATATTGAGGCTGGAGAACGTGTTCACCGTGCTGGGGGTCAGCGACCGGGGGCCGTCGTGGCCGACGACCATGTAGTCCAAGCCGGAGACGTTACGGAACACCTTGAAGATGACCATCTGCGCGTTCGACGAGGCGTTAATGCTCCAGGAGGTGACGGTCCATGAGGTGATGCCCCCCGTGGCGGGTACCACGTAAGCGTTGCCGGAGGTCACCGTTGGCTGGAGCTGGTCGATGTCGGCCCCGCAATTGTTTGACACAGGCGAAGGGGCGAGCTGACCCAGCGTCACCGCCGCGCCCGCCTGCGAGGCGCCCGCCGCGAGCGTCATGGCGGCGAGCGAGGCGCCGAGTGTGAGGCGTTTCAACGGGCGGCGGCCGAGGCGCATTGACCCTCTTCGACGACCCTAATTCGGCCCGCTTGCGGAGTCAATGCGAAGAAACGCCGCGCCGGGGTTCCCTCGCATTCCGGCCAGCCCAGCGCGGCCTGCTCTGGCGGCGCCAGGGGGCTAAGCCAGTCCTATCACTCATAGCCGCTTTTCGTCCAAAGCGGCTATCGGGAGCGAGTTCTCGCGACGCGGCGATACTTCCGATCATGGCGGATCCGGACGGACACAGACGAAGCCGCTCCGGCCGGATTCTCGACGCGCTGGTCTGGGGAGTGACCCTCGGCGCTACGTCCGGAGCGGTGCTCGGCGATGCGATCGACGGGGTCGGGGCCGGCGCCGGCGCCCTGATCGGTGCCGCGCTGTACGCGCCCGCCGAAGTGATTACCAGCATCGGGAGGGGCCCCGCCGAGCTGAAGCCACTCTGGCTCCGCATCCTCAGCAGCGCCCTGCTGATGGCGCTGTTCGGCTGGGTGCTGGGGCTGATCTATGGCTCGGACGAGCCCTTGCTCACCGGGATCATCAGCGGTGCGCTCGTCGGTCTGCTCGGCCTGCGCCCGGCAAAGGCGGCCCTCGGGCTCCTCGTGGGCACCGTCCTCGGCGCTCTGTTCCAGGCTCTCGACGGCGGTCTCGACCCGGCGCTGATCGCAGCGGTTGTCACGATCGCCTATCGCGCGATCGCGGCGATTGCCTTCCGGGGGCGGCCTCTGGTCCGAGTGATGGCGGAGGAGGTGCCGGCGGCGGAGCTGCGCTACGTCGTACCGTTCGAGGCGCGCTCGATGTACGTCGGTGCCGACTACGTCGAGCAGCTGGCCAAGGTCCGGGGCGGCACCTTTCGCCGCAACCCGCCCGACGTCGGGATCCTCGCCTCACTCGACAGCTTGAATGGGCCGACCTTCGAAGCCGGGCGGGTGCATCCGCTGATCCGTGAGTTCTACGAGCACACCAGCCGCTTCCGGCTCTCGATCACCCCCGAGTGGCGGCGCTGGATGAAGCCCGGATACGAGATCTTCAAGCGACTGGTTGCGCAGCCGCTCGGCCAGGCCGCGATCCCCTCCAACATCGAAGAGGCCCAGCGGGGAATGGTGAGCACGATCGACACGATCGCCCTGAACGGCGACGAGGAGATCGACATCCGGGGCTGGATCCGGACGTTTGCGGACTCGGGCAAGCCGATCTACGTCGGGATCTACACGAGCTTCAGGCACGAGGACCGCGGCTATGTGAGCGTCGGCTTCCCGATACCCAGCGCCAACTTCACCGCCACGCTCCTCCCCCGCAACGCGGGGCAGCACGACTTTCTACTGACGTCGCGAACCGAGCTCGCATTCCCGGGCCACTACCTGAGCTCCGTCGACAGCGAGCGAGACGCCCTGACAGTCCTCAAGCTGCTCTATTTCCAGGAACAAATCTTCGTTTACCTCGCCGACGGCGAGCTGAGGACCGACCACAGCTTCTACCTCGCCGGTCAGCGATTCCTGACGCTCCACTACGAGATCGAACGCCTCCCAGTGGCGCGCGCCTGACGTAGAGGCGCAGACCTGCTTTCGCTTGGCACGAGAAGCGGGGGCACCTGCTCAAACCGCCTCTTTCTATGCAACGGCGCCGCTTCTCGTCCAAAGCGGCTATTCGGGATCCTCGTCACCATCGGCCGAGACTCCCGTATTCCACGCGGGAGCATTAAGCCGAGCGGGTCATTCGCGGCGCAATCGGAAGAACCGCGGCTCGCCCCTTTTCACATACCCGGGCGCGCCTGACGGGAGGTCCACCGCTGCATCGTCGCTCAGGCTCCATTCGGGGAATGCAGCTTGGATGTCGTCACGGCTCGCGCCGCGCGGAAGCGGTCCTCGGCGTCCCGGTTTCCAGCTCATCATCAGCAGCGTGGCGCTTGGGGCAGCGGCCGTAGTCGCTTCGCGACCCTCCTCCTTTCGCTGCTCGTCCGATAGCTCGTCGTGAAAGCAGCCGAAGTCGAGAAGAAGCTCGAACCCTGAGCCGACGCCGGCGGACTCAAGCTTCGTCACGTCCCCCGCGAGGAACTCGACCTCGACTTCTGCCTGTTCCGCCCGCTCGCGGGCCCTGCGCAGGGCCTTCGGGACGAAGTCCACGCCCGTTACCTGCCAGCCACGCTGAGCGAGCGCGACCGCCCAGATCCCGCTCCCACAGCCGAGATCGAGCGCCCTGCCATGGGGCGGATCTCGTCCTTCCTCCTCGCGCGCAAACAGATCGGCGATCTGGCCCGCGATCTGAGGGTGGGCCATCTGCTCCCAGGGGGTGAAGCCGACCGCGTAGAGAATCCGATAGGCAAGGCTCATCGCGCCCTAATCATTCTCCCGAAGCAGAGTGTCGCATTGCGCGAGAAGCGAGCGCCAGGTGGAAGAGCGCTCCTTTCCAACGCAAAGCGATAGCCGCTTCTCGTCCAAAGCGGCTATCCGGGGAGTCCTCGTTCCAGCGGGCGAGACTCCCGCATTCACGCGGGAGCGGTAGCGCGCGTGGGATCTCGCGCAAACCAGGAGCGGTCCAATCATCCGGACGAGGAGACTTTGGGCCGACGAGCGATCCCGCCCAGGCCAAGAGACGAGTAACCGCCCGTAGGACTAGCGCGCGGTCTGGGAGATGTCCGGTTGCTGCGGCAACAGCCGGTGGCCGTCGACGACGGCGGCCGCGACGTCGGCGAGCTTGGTGTTTGCCCGGCGCGATTGATCGCGCAGCATCTCGAAGGCGTCAGCCTCGTCGACCGAATGACGCTCCATCAGGATGCCCTTCGCTCGCTCGGTGACCGCTCGGCGGCCGAACGCGCCTTCGAGGTCGTGGTACTCGGCGAACCTGCGGAGAACGATGTCAATCGCGTTCTGCCACTCGTCGACGTCGGAGTCGCTGATATAGGCGAAGATTCCGCGCTTCGAGGCCTCCGTGACGAAGATGGGATCGGGCGCGTGGATCAGGAGGATCACCGGGCACGCGGCCTCCTTCACGATCGTGTCGATCAGGGCGAGGGCATGATCCGAGCTCTTGCCGAGACCGACTAGCGCGACATCGGGTCGCTCCCTGGCGGTTACGGCTCCGACGTCCTTGACGGCGATCTCGCGAGCGATGACCTCATGCCCTAGGTTCGCGACCATCGGTGCTACGAGCGCCAGCTGATTCTTGCGCTCGTTGGCGATCAGCACTCGGAGATGCTCGGTCTCGCGATAGCTCATCGACGGTCCAGTCAGTCCCGAGTCTAGCTAGCTCAGGGGCAGCGCCCCCAGACAGGGCGGCCGCCGGCATCTCGGGTGCGGGTGTATGGTGAGTAAGCGCTTCGCCTAAAACCTCGGCGAGCGAGATTTTCCGGCTCCGACACTCGGCCGGTTCATAGGCGTACCGACCTCAACCGGTCCACGCCTGAACCACCAACGTCAGGAGCCACATGTCTGTCACCACCGAAAAGACAGCGGACGCCACAGCGGTCCGTCCGTTCATAATCGACACCCCCGAGGCGGACCTCGAGGACCTGCGTGCGCGCATCGCGGCCACGCGCTGGCCCGAAAAGGAGACCGTCGAAGATCAGTCGCAGGGCCCGCGGCTGGCGACGATGCAGGCGGTCGCGCGCTATTGGGCGGAAGAGTACGACTGGCGCGAGTGCGAGGAGAAGCTGAAGGCCCTACCGCACTTCATCACCGAGATCGATGGGCTGGATATTCATTTCATTCACGTTCGTTCGGACCATGACGATGCGTTGCCGCTCATCGTCTGCCACGGATGGCCCGGATCGATCATCGAGCA
Source organism: uncultured Solirubrobacterales bacterium (assembly GCA_963801055.1). Taxonomy (GTDB): domain Bacteria; phylum Actinomycetota; class Thermoleophilia; order Solirubrobacterales; family 70-9; genus DASUPK01. The sequence continues at coordinate 263,427 of CAWDDE010000008.1, forward strand.
GCTGAAGATCATCGATCCACTGACCAACCCGACGGAACATGGCGCGAGCGCAGTCGACGCGTTTCATCTGGTGATCCCGTCGATGCCGGGCTACGGGTTCTCAGGCAAGCCGGCCGAGACCGGATGGGACGTCCCGCGCATCGCACGTGCCTGGGCGGAGCTGATGAAGCGCCTGGGATACGACCGCTACGTCGCCTCGGGCGGCGATTGGGGCGGGCAACTCGTTGATGCGATGGGTGCGCAGGCGCCTCCGGGGTTGGCTGGCATCCACACCAACTTCCCTGGTGCTGTTCGACCCGACGTCTCAGCGGCGGTCCAGTCCGGCGACCCCTCCGGTCTCGATGAGGAGGAAACCCGCATCTACGAGGAGCTGACGTTGTTTTTCGCGACGGACGCGGGCTATGCAATCGAGAGCGCGACCCACCCGCAGGCGCTGTACGGAATTGCGGATTCACCCATCGGCCTGGCCGCCTGGATGCTCGACCACGACGCGACCAGTTTGGCGCTGATCTCTCGCGTCTTTGTCGACGGGGCCCAGGAAGGCCTGACCCGAGACGACGTGCTCGACAACATCACCCACTACTGGTTGACGAACACGGGGGTCTCTTCGGCACGCCTCTATTGGGAAAACAGGGTCGGCTTCTTCGACCCGAAGGCCTGGCCGACCGCCGACGACCGGGCGATCGTGGACATCCCGGTGTCCGTGAGCGTCTTCCCCGACGAGATCTATAGGGCGCCGCGGAGTTGGGCGGAGGAGGCCTATCCCAAGCTCATCCATTACAACAAGCTCGACAAGGGCGGGCACTTTGCGGCCTGGGAGCAGCCGGAACTCTTTTCAGAGGAGGTCCGCGTGGGGTTCCGGAAGCTCCGCTAGGTGACCGTGTTCGAGCGTCTGCGCATGCCCGCACTCGGCGGGGCGACCGAGCGGGCTCAACTCCGAGCCGCTCGCCCCCGCCGAGTTGCGGGATCAGTTGTCCTCTGGCCGGTGGCGACCAGTGCGGGCCGCTCCTGCTTCGCGCGAGAAGCGAGAGCTGAGTCGAAAGCGTGCTTTCCATGCAAAGCGACGGTCCCGATCGAACCTCTAAGCGAATCGATAAGGGGAACCGGCTAGCAAGGGGCGGACAAGGGCCGAGCCGGAACCACACACAGCACGGGACTGGGAGGAAACCAACCCCTAGCGGGGATTCCTAGAGCGCCCGACAGGATTCGAACCTGTGACCTTCGGTTTCGTAGACCGCGGCGTGACGTTCCCAAGCTGAGCACTGCTTTTCGTCCAAAGCAGCTATTCCGGGAAGTCATCGTCCAGAGCGGCGGGACAGCCGCATTCACGCGAGAGGAGCAGCCAGGCCCGCGGATATCCGCGCACTCGCGGCTCCTGGAAAGGGATACATCGCTATCGACTGAAGTCCCAGAACGCACGATCCTTGAGCCGCACGACGTTCTACGACCGTCGGCGCAGCTCAGGCAGGGAACGTGCGGGTCTGCGTCGATGGGCGAGTGACACGTGCAAGTAGACGGGCGGCAAACGGCATGTGCCGAGAGCGCCATACGTGTCGCTCCTCGAACGGCCAGGCGTAGATCGGGTTGCCGTCGCGAACCAGCTCAAGCAGGCGCGGTTCGGCGAGCTCCTGGGCGGACCACTCGTAGAGGTGTTGCAGGCGCGGCGCGATCACCGCGTAGTCGAGCATCCGGCCGAGACGCTGCTCTTCGCCGATATAGCGATCGACGTCACGGTCAAGCGGATAGCGGGTCGGAAGCACGCGTCTGAGTGAGAGAAACACTCCGGCCATCCCGAGCCGAGGATCGCCGAGCAGGCGGCCGAGTGGAGCCAACCGCCCCAGCGCGAGGTGCGGCGCCGCGGCGAGTGCGTGCGCGTACAGCACGCGCACCAGCGCGACGTTGATGAAGAAGCGCTCGGGTGCGCTCTCCGCATTGGCGAGTCCTCGATGCTCTAGGTAGCCGCCCACGATGCTTGCGTTGTGTGATCGGTACCAACAGTGCCCCGTCGGTGTCGCGCCGAACTCCAGCCAGAGGCGCACGGCTTGCGAGGAGGGCTCTCCGGCTCTGCCACCGAGGAGCGCGATCGTTTCGCAGCCATCCCGCAGCAGTCGCTCGTTGACTGACCGCCACCACGCGCTGCCGGGCGGCGACGCGTCGAGCGGATCGAGCAGGCCGCGGCCCGCCTGCCAGCGCATGAACGACAAGGCCGCCCGTCGGAACGGCAGGTGTCGCGGCGCGCGACCCGTCGGCCCATGAAACACCCGCGCCATCAACGCAAGGCGGGCATCAGGGTCGTCGCGCACGGCCGCGACTTGCGCCTGAGCCCAAACGAGCGCGGATGCGTGCTGGCTCATGGTGGCTTCGGACGACGAGGAGTAGTGGGGCGACTGCGTGAGGCGCTGCTCGGCTACGGGCGAGGTGCAGGCGCGATTCCGGGGCTACCGCTCCTCACCATTCAGCTCAATCCGGATCGTCAATAGGTCCGTCTGCATGACGCGTACCGTCGCCGTATTCAGTCTCGCGATCGGGTGCCTCGAGGCGACGTAGCGCAGCCGCGCTCGTGGATCATCGTCGGGGACAAGCCGGGCGGTGCCCTTGCGCCATCGTCGGCCGATGCGAACCCGGACATGGGGATTCACCTCGATGTTCCTGACGTAGCTCGCGCGGCGACCGTGCTCGGCGACGATCCAGAAGACGCCGTCGTCGAGGCCGTTGGTAACCGGGTTGCGTCGCGGCCGCCCGGACTTGCGGCCGATCGTCTCCAGGATCGCAGTGCCCGGGGCCGGAAGGCCGAGACGAAACAGCCCGCGGACAACGGGATTGAACGCGTACTTCGCCGTCCCGCTGGCAAGCCTCCGCTTCGTCTCACGCCGATTCGGCACGGGTTCACAACCTATCGCCCCCTGGGCTTGCGGACCGCGATCCGGCGACTGGCCGCTTAGTGTCCAATTCGGTCCGCGCGGGGCTGGTTGGCGAGTAGTCGACTGGCTCGCCGGGTTCATTCCCAATCGCTGCCAGGAGCTCGGCCTGACGCGTATCAACGAGCGCGACCATCTGCAGCCCTGGGCCGGTTCGACCTCGACGAGCTCCCGAGCGTCCTCGACCCCATCCCGCTCTGGTCGGCGCGCCGCCCAGCGCCGGCCCGCTTCCGCGAGGCCGACCACCTTTCGGGCGGCGAGGGGCCTCTGGCGGAGCGGGCCCGCGACCTCGTGCAGGCCCGTCTGGGGAGGCGGCCGGAAGGCCCCGTCAGACTGCTGGCCAACCCACGCTACCTCGGCGCAGGGTTCAACCCGGTCTCGTTTCTCTTCCTCCACGGTGAGGAGAGCGGCCTCGACAGCGTGATCGCCGAGGTCACCAACACGCCGTGGCGGGAGCGGACGGAGTACGTGCTGGACGCGCAGAGAGCCGCCTCCGAGCGGCACGTGATGGGGACCTTCCGGAAGCGGATGCACGTCTCCCCCTTCCAGCCCATGGAGCAGACCTACGAGATCTCCGTCACCCGGCCGGATGAGAGATTCGGCGTTGTGATCCGGAACCTGGAACGGGGCCGCCCGGTCTTCGTGGCGAGCATGGCGCTGCGCCGCCACGAGATCACCCGCGGCCGCATGCTGCGGCTCCTGCTCAGCTATCCGCCGATGACGATCGCGACCCTGGCCCGGATCTACGCGAACGCCCTGCGGCTGAAACTTCGAGGAGCGCGATTCCATCCCCATCCGGAGGTGAGAGCGGATGAGCAAGCTGTTCGCGTACCTGAGCTACCGCGACGTCGACGCGGCGATCACGTGGCTCGAGGCGCTCGGCGTCGAGAGCCACGACAAGACAGCAGGACTCTCTCTACCTCCTAGGTCGCGTCCTTAGCCCGGCGGGGTGGGTGTGGGTTTGTCCAGTCGCACTATCCCCGGCTGCTGCTGAGTCTCGCTTTCAATGCCGAGCGGCGCTTTTCGTCCAAAGCAGCGGTCGCTACTCCGACAGCCCAGCAGCTTCGAGGGCCTCCTGTCTGCCCGGGTAGTCGCGCACGGAAACAATCATCCGGTCGCGGACCGTGTGGATGCTCGAGATGCGCTCTTCGAGCTCAATGCCGCTGCTCTTTCCCCGGCCGAGATATCTCGCGACGAGGAGAACTCGCCCTTCGCCGAGATCCTTCAGTTCCTCCACCTCGGCGTGAAAGTCCTCAAGCGCGTCAGGGATGTCCTCGAAGCCGAATCGAAGGACCGCGTCGCGGCCGGACACGGTTTCGACGCCCAGGACGGGACGCAGCACGGTGCTCCACTCCACATCAGGGTGAAGCAGTTGCTCAGCCCTCGCTCGATCAGAGCGGTTGACGGCGTCGATTCCTTGCCGCACGACCTCGACGTTCTCCTCCGACATGACCTCTGCAGTGTCTCGCCCGACTAGTTGCATGGCTAGTCCTTTGTTCGGGTGATCCGAGCCTACGACCGGCGAGGGGCAGGCAACAGTGACATCGCCCACGCTGTATCTCGCGGCTACTCGCGAACCGCTGCTTTCCAGCACTCCGGGGCGAGATACGGTGTGCGCCCGAACTATTCCACCGGGCCCGAGAATAAATCTCTCGGTGCCGCGTCCTCGCTGGATGAGAACTCGTCACAAGGAGGTACGAGCATGGGATTCAGCAAGCGAACCAGGCGCGGAACGGCGCTGGCGGCGATCGCCGCCCTCGCCGCCGTCGGCCTGGTCGGCACCGCCGTCGCAGCGCTCCAGGGCAACGAGAACGCAAAGAAGCCCAAGGTGCTGATCGGCGCCGACAACGACGACACCTCAAACACGACGATCCAGCCCCCCGGGGTGACCGCGAACCAGTCGCTGCGCAAGAGCGATCAGATCTTCGGGGGCAAAGCCTCCGACACGATCATCGGTCGTCTCGGCTCTGACGTGCTGCTCGCCAACGCCGGCGATGACGTCATGGTCGGCGGCACCGAGGGCGGACAGCCGGCGCTGCCGCCCGGGCAGCTCCCCGACAACAACGACATCGCCTACGGCGGAGTCGGCAGCGACTCCTTCATCTGGGCCCCGGGCGACGGGTCCGACGCCTTCATCGGCGGCAACCCCGCCAAGGTGAAGAAGAAGGTGAAGGGGAAGACGAGCGCGCCCAAGGGCAAGAAGAAGGCGAAGCCCGTGCCCGAGGTCGACACGCTCGTGGTCGGCAACCTGGTGCTCACCGCCGACCTGACTCTGCCGCAGCTGTTCAACACCAAGTTCGGACAGCTGCCGCGCGTGTTCGCGTCTGACCGGGGTGTGCCCACCCCGCTCGGAGGCACGCCACCCCGTAACCCGAACCTGACGGGCAATTGCCAGATCCTGGCCGCCCCCGCCGGGTTGGGCTACGACTTCCTGGTCCGGTTCTTCGGGAACACCCCGCAGTCGCCCGCAACCCAGGCGGTGACGATCCGGATCAAGGGCGTCGAGCAGGTGATCTGCCCGACGGAGGGCACCGATGGCGCGACCCTGACCACGCTCGGGAAGAGCGGCACCGGTCCGCTGCAGACGAAGTCGACCAACTTCACGCCCCAGAAGGGCTCACAGCTGGCCGCTTTCGTCCGCTAGAAGCATGGCGCCCGGTTCCGACCCGGCGCCGAACCACTCCTAGCCAGGGGCGACTGCCTGCCGAGGCCGGCGGTCGCCCCGCCTTAGGCACGCCAGGCGCCGCCCAGGTGCCTCTATGCGCGAAAGCCGAACGCTAGATCGAAAGCGCTGCTTTCCATGCAAAGCAGCGGTCCTGTCCGGGCTACCGCTTTTCGTTCAAAGCACCGCGTCCGCGCGCGTGAGCCCGCGCTCTCCGAGATCATCGAGCGCCTGCTGCGCTTCGACCCGCTGCCCTACGACCCTGCGCCTGACACCTAGCCCTCAGGCAGGCGCCTTCGCCGAGGCGATCATCTCGCGGACGTCAGCCGCCGGCTCCGAGTAGGCGTCGCCGAGGGCTGACTCGACCGCGCTCATGTACTCCTCGGTCCAGGACGGGAAGTCGTAGTCGATCGTACGCAGGAACTCGAGAGACGCAGCCAGGCGGATGTCGGCGATCGAGGGCGAATCGCCGCCGATGAACTTGCGGCCGTCCAGAAAGTGAGTGTGAATCGCCTCGAGCGGCCGCGCGATCGCGTCGGCCGCGTCCTGCGCCGACTTCGCCTTCACCTCGTCGTCGGCCTCCGACGTCGCGGTCTCACCCGGGTACTGCGGAAAGCCGAGAGTCGGATACGTCGCGCGAATGATCAGGGGGTAGAGCGTGCCGACCACGTAGAACATCGCGCTGTCCTGCATCGCACGATCGGCCGGGTCCGTCGGATAGAACTGATCGAGCCCATCGCGGTTACAGAGGTACTGCATGATCGCGCAGCTCTCCCAGAGCGACCCCTTGGGCAGCCCCTCAACCTCGAGCGTCGGGGTGAGGTCGGCCGGGGACTTGGCGAGGAACTCGGGCGTGCCTTTGTTCCCCCACATCTCGACCTCTTCGAAGTCGTGCCCGCTCGCCCTCATCAGCACGCGTACGGGCAGGTTGTTGACGCTCACGGACAGGATGCTCAGCGTGTGGTCAGCCATGTGATCTCTCCTTGACCTTATGGGGCTGCGTTGGCGACCGCTCCTAGGACGCGAGTCTCTCAGAATCCGCCGGCATCAGCCACTTGGAGCCGCTGCCCAGAGGTCAGTTGGCCCAGAGCTCCGAAGTAGCGCTCTTTCCATGCAAAGCGGCGCTTTTCGTCCAAAGCGGCTATTTCGACCCGCACGGGCGGCCTCGAGGTCTAGCTCAGGGACTGAAGACGTCGCAGACCGTCAGCCTGCTCTAGATGCTGGGTGATCACAAGGTCCGGCCTTCGTGCACACTGGTGTGCGTCCCCTCCCGTGCAACCCAGCCAGGCGGGGAGTTTTGGGACTCAAGGCCGCGAAACACGCGACGCGCCTCGGGACATGAAATGTCGCCCTCAACGACCACGTGTCTAGCGGCGTACTGCGCAGACTTGTTTTCGACTTGACGCCTCGGTCGCGTCGCGGAGACTCGCTTGTCACCGTCTTATCGTCGCCACCTCCGCAGGCGATCAGCCCGAGCGCCCCGAGTGCCAGGAGCGAGGACGCCGCGCGATGCGAATCCTTCGCTTCATGGGTATCTCCTTCTCCCTACCTCGTTTGCGTTTTTAGACTGGCCGCTGGCTCACTGTCCCAGTGACGGCGCGACGCCAGTCAGTGACCGGCGTCGCGCCGTTGATGCCTCTGGCCTACTCCCGCAGCCCGGCGACTGCGAGGGCGCTGCTAGCTCAGGCCGTCCCTTGGCAGCCGACCGAGAGAGAGTGTCCGTGCCCTTCCCGCCCTTGCAGAGGTCTTGCCACCACCGCCCTTGAGCGCGTCGTTTTTTTCTGGCCGTAGAGCCTGTCGTCGCCCTTGCCGCCCTTGAGGGTGTCGTTGCCGGGGCCGCCGCAGATCAGGTCGTTGCCGCCGAGGCCGGACACCTTGTCATTGCCCCCGAGCGACGGCGATCACGTCGTTGGCGGGCGTGCGCTGAGCACGTCGCTGCCTTCCGTACGACGAGGGTCGCCACAAGCCCTTGCAGGTAAACGGTGCTGTGCCTGGTGGCGGTGTGCCTGAGATAGTGCGGTTCCCCCGAGCGCGACGAAGAGCGCCGCGAATGCGACCGCCATCGCCGGGCTGGGCTGAAGCATTCGTCCAAAAAAAAAAAAAAAAAATCCTCATCTTGGGCCTCCTGGTGATCGTGGCTCCGGGCCAGGTCCTCCGATGAAGCGAAGTCCGGTGCCAGTTGTCAGCGCGGAGGCTGCGCTCCGGGTGTTTCAGTCCCGTTACAGACCTGCAACGGCTGCGTGGCGCGACGGATGATCGCCCGTCGCACCCTGCGACATCGCCCACGCACTATCTCGCGCCGGACGGTGCTGCTTTCCATGCAAAGCGCCGCTTCTCGTCCTCTCGGGGTGTGAATCCCTATTCGGACAGTCGGGCGGCTTGGAGGGCCTGGGCTATGTCGCGAAACATCCGCTGCCGGACGATCTTTCCCGCTCGGAGCGTCCAGACACTGAAGATTTCCTCTGAGACCTCGACTCCGCTACCCCGACCGCGTCCCTGTTGCCAACCTGCGGCCACCACCTCATCGCCGAAGTCGATCAGCTCGCGAAGCTCGAAGCGATGGTCAACCCATGCGCCCATCCAGCGACCGACCGAACGGCGGACGCCCTCGTGGCCGCGCGCCACCCCCCCGCCGCCCGCGCGGGAGATATCCGGCGGACCGAACCACTCGACGTCCTCGCGGAAGGGCTCTAACGCGGCTTCAAAGTCACCCCTCTGCCAGGCGCGATAGACGCCTCGGACGATCTCCACGTTCTCCTCGGACATCGCCCACGCAGTATCGCTTGACAAACCGCTGCTTTCCATGCAAAGCGGAATAGCCGCTTTTCGTCCAAAGCGGTGGCCGCCGATTCGGCCCACTCAAATGACGCGGGAGTAGGCTGGTCCGGTGGGAGTGCAGCCAGCCCAGGACTCAGCTGAAGCGCCAGGGTTGGACCAGGGCTTCCGCGTTGGCGACGTCCTTCATGGAGCCGCTCGTGGGGCGGTCGGCGCGATGGCCATGACTGGAATGCGCGTGATGACGACCGAGCTCGGGCTGTTGGAACAGACTCCGCCGGAGGCCGTCAGTCGCCAGCGCGCCCGCGGATTGCGCGCTCTCCTACGACGGGCGCCGCGCAGGCAGCGAAGGGGGCTGGTTGAGACCGCTCACTGGGCTTTCGGTGCCGGTGGCGGCGCCGCGTTCGGAGTCCTGCCGCGCACTGTTCGCCGTCGCCGCTGGGCTGGGCCGATCTACGGGCTTGTCGTCTGGTTGGGCTTTGAGTTGGGGCTAGCGCCGGCCCTCGGCCTTAGCCAGTCAAAGCGCCTGCGCCCAGTCGACCGCCTGACGCTTGCCGCCGACCACCTGCTCTATGGCGTGGTCCTCTCGGAGCCGCGCCGAGCCGAGCAAGGCCAGTAATGAACGCGCCGGAGTAAGGAGACAACATGGAGTCTGAAGAGCGTGAAGGAGAAGAGACACATCCCGACGCGCCTACCGGGCAACGGCGAGCCGCCGAGCGAACCGTATGAGCCCCAGCGCGATGATACCATTCCCGACGAGTGGACCGAGTCGAAGCGCGCGGAGGATCCTGACGACCGACAGCAGAAAGCGACCGACGACGGGATGGCTCAGCGGACGCAACGCCGCCCCTAGGGCGCGCGGCCAAGCCCTCGGCCCTCACGGTGTTGAGGCCCCGACGGCGACGGGTCTTAGAGGCTGTCGCTTTCCATGCAAAGCGAAACCGCTGCTTTGGACGAGGAGCGCTATTACTCGTTCCTGGGAATCGCCGCGCGCTAGAGGGGCAGCCTGTTTGCCCGCCTCCGGCAATTCCGGCCCGCCTTGCGGAAGCTTCACTAGCCCGAGTCCAGCGCGGGTCGGGCGGGCAGGTAGATCGGGGCAGGTGTAGAGCAGTCCGAACCCTGGTCGCCGGGTAGAAAGTACCGGATGCGGTCAGCAGTGGCAGTGATTAAGCGGGCGCTGGTGTCGTTTTACGACGACCAGATGACCCAGCACGCAGCGGCGCTTACCTACTACTCGTTGATGTCCCTCTTTCCCGCCACCCTGCTCGGCCTCTCCTTGCTGGGACTCCTGGGTGAGTACCCGAGCACCTACAACGCGATCATCAACTACCTGCGCGACGTCGTGCCCCACTCGGCGCTCGTGCCGCTGGACAGCTCCCTGCGACAAGCCCTCCAGCACAAAGGATCGGCGGTGACGGCCTTCGTGGTCAGCATCGCGCTCACTCTCTATGGCACCACCGGCGTGCTCGAGGCTGCTCGCCGCGCCCTCAACGTGGTCTTCGAGCTCGAGGGTGGCGGCCGCAGCTTCCTGCGGCGCAAGTCAACCGACATCATCTTCACCTTCGTGCTCATGGGCCTGGTGCTGGCGAGTCTGATCATGCTCTTCATCGGCGGCCCATTCGCCGAGGACCTCTTCGGCTTCATCGGCCTTGGTCCCACCGCCGCGTCGATCTGGAGCGTCGCTCGCTGGCCGGGGGCCCTGGCCGTCACCATGCTGATATTCGCGCTGATTTACTACGTCACGCCCGACGTGAAGCAGCGGGCGTTTCGCTGGGTCACGCCCGGGGCGTTTGTGGGAGTGCTCATCTGGCTGGCCGCCTCGGTCGGCTTCTCGGCCTACATCTCGCAGGTGGCCAACGTGGGCGCCCTCTACGGGGCTTTCGCGGGCGCGATCGTGCTGGTGGGGTGGCTGTGGCTCACCAACGTGGCCCTCCTGTTCGGCGCCGAGCTCAATGCGGAGATCGAGCGTCACAAGGAACTCGGCGAGGGTGTCCCCGAAAGGGAGACGCTCAACCTGCCAACAAGGGCGAGGTAGAAAGAAACCTTTCAGGGTCGGCCTAATTTGCTCCAAATCTGTCCTGATCGTGGAATAGCCGCTTTTCGTCCAAAGCGCTACTCCGACAGCCGGCGGCTTCGAGGGCCTGCTCCTGGGTCGGAAACATCGTCAGGCGTGTGATCTTCCCCCCGTGAACGTCGTAGAGAAGCGCGTAGGGAGCTTCGACTGCGACCCCGCTTCCCTTGCCCCGCCCGTGCTGCACGCTGAGGACGAGGACCCGGCTACCCAGGTCACGCATCTCTGCGATCTCCTCACGCCATTCATCCCAGGTTCCCATCCAAGCGGTGACGATCGCGTTCAGCTGTTCGCGTCCCTGGCCTTTGCCGCCGTCCGGTCGGGCCCTGGAAGCATCGACGACCACGTCTGGATCGAAGTGGGCCAACGCCCCGTCAGCGTCTCCGCTGTGGAAGGCGTCGTACATCCGCCGCACGATCTCCACGTTCTCCTCCGACATCGCCTACTCCGACAGCCCGGCGGCTTCGAGGGCTTCGGCCCTGGTCAGGTATCCGTAAGCGCGAAGGACCTTGCCGTCTCGGATCGTCCATGTGGTCGCCCACTGAACGTTGGTCTTCATGTCGGTGTGCCTCATGCGTCCCTGCGTTCGCTGCACGCTGACGAGGGTCTCGCCGTCAGGGGCTTCGATGATCTCCTCTATCTCATGGTGAAGACCGCTGAAGAGCTCCCATTGCTCGGCTGCCCATTGGCGCACCCCATCGTGCCCGCGATATGGGCCCGTGACCGGGAACTCGGGCGGATTCCAGATCTCCACCTCCTCGTCGAGCAGATGGATCGAGGCCTCCAAATTCTCGGTTTCCATGTCTGCCCACAGACGGCGCACGATCTCCACGTTCTCGTGCGACATCGCCTACTCCGAAAGCCCGGCGGCTTCGAGGGCCTTCGTGCGACTGGAGAAGACCTCCAGCCGTACCGGCTTGCCTGCACGCATCGTCCACAGGTGGGCCCCGGTCGTATCCACGGCGGCCCCGCTCTCCTTGCCTCGCCCAGATACCGACACAGAACTACGACGAATTCGTCCGCCGGGATGTACTCCTCGGCCTCGACGCGCCAGTCCTCCCACTGGCTCAGCCACTCAAGCATCCGGCTGCTTCTCGGCTCGGGATCGCGGAAGACTCCGTGAATGTCCGGGAACTCCTCCGACCAGCCCCACTCCAAGGTCCGGCCCGTACGCGTCGGAGCTGGGACGGAAGTTCCCTCGTCCCCATTCCTCGTAGACCGGCCGGAGCGCATCGACGTTCTCCTCCGACATCGCCTACTCCCGCAGCCCGGCGGCTTCGAGGGCCTCTTGGCTGTCGAGGTACTCGTGGATCCGCGCAATCTTCTCGCCCCGAAGCGTGAATACCACCGCGTAGGACGGGGTTTCCAAGTCGATACCAGTCGCGTGAGCGCGGCCCGCCAGCCGTACGAACGCAACTACGAGATCGCTCCCCGCATCGAGGATGCGATCAAGTTCCCAGCGCAGGTCAGGAAACGACTCGGCCCAAGACGTCAACCACGCGCGAACATCGTCGTGTCCGCGGTGTACGGAGTACTGCGGGTGGATAGCGCCGGGACCATTCGATATCCGGGTGCAGGCTCGCCATCAGGGAATGCAGGCTGGTCTGGTCGTCCGTTCGCAGAACCGCCGCACCAGCTCGACGTTCTCCTCCGACATCGCCTACTCCCGACAGCCCGGCGGCTTCGAGAGCCTCCGCGTGGGTCAGGAAGTAATGCGATGAGGAGGATCTTCCCGCCTCGGAAGGTGACGAGCTGCCCGAATTACTGACTGAACTCGATGCCAGCCGTCCGGCAGGTCACGTCGAGATGACCGAGGACCAGAACCGACTCGCCGAGATCGCGAATCTCCTGAATCTGATTCATGAAACCTCGCCATGACTCGCCGCGATATGCGTCCAGCCCTTTCGCAGACCGTGGTGGCCCTGGTAGATGGCTCCGCTGCCCTCCAAGGCCTGCTCAAGGGCGGTATGCCACTCGGCCTCTGGATCAAGCTCGGCCAGCCAGGCATCCAGATCGTCGGCGTTCCAGGCCGCTTGGGCACGCTGGAGTGTCTCCAAGTTCTCCTCCGACATCGCCTACTCCGACAGCCCGGCGGCTTCGAGGGCTTCTGTCCACTCCCGGTAGGCCCGTATGCGCACGACCCTGCCGCCGTACACCGTGGATACGAAGTGGATCACCTGGTTTACGACGAGGCCACTGATCCTGCCTCGTGCACGAATCCCGACGGAGCTGATTACTTGATCGCCGCCAGCGTCGGCGATGTTCTCAAGCTCGAAGTCGACCTCCTCCTCGAACGCTTCGAACCAGTCCCGAAACGCGTCTTGGACGTCGCCGAGACCACGTCGCGTTCCCCAGTCTCCCCACAGGCCCGAGACGTCCTCCCATTCGATGTCCGGGTGGTACAGCCTGCGGAACGCCTCCCCGTCGTGACGCCCTATCGCTTCGAATGCTGCGCGCATTACCTGCACGTTCTCCTCCGACATCGCCCACGCAGTATCTCGTTTGGTTGAGCACGCCATTTTTGGCAGGCGCAGTGGGACGGTGAGCCGGAGTGGGCGCTCTAAAAACCGGATTCGGCTACTCCGACAGCCCGGCGGCTTCGAGGGCTTCCGCTCTGTCTCGGAATATCTGGCGCTTGGCGGTCAATCCCTCGCGGAACCGAAACACCTGCCAGAACTGAAGCTGGGTGTCAGCGCCGCTGCTCCTGCCGCGTGCGGTGAGCCGGAATCCGACCACGAGTCCGTCGTTTTCCGGTTTCCGTTTTTCACGCCGGAGCAGGCGTGACCGTGGTGCGCGTCGAGGCATCGGGGGCGAGGCTTCGCGTGCTAGCGGTCGATGACGGCCATCTGCGCTTCTTCGTGGCGCTCGCCGGCGGCCGGGGTGAGGTGGTTCAGCCGTTCGATCTGCTCGGCGCTCAGCTCGAGCTGGTCGGCGGCTGTGTTCTCCTCGACGCGGGAGACGCGCTTGGTGCCGGGGATCGGGGCGATGTCGTCGCCCTGGGCGAGCAGCCAGGCCAGGGCCACCTGTGCTGGTGTGGCGTCCGCCTCGGAGGCAACGGCCTGGACCTCGTCGACGATCCGCAGGTTGCGCTGGAAGTTCTCACCGGTGAAGCGCGGGTTGGTCTTGCGCCAGTCATCGTCGGCGAGTTGCTCGGGGGAGCGGATCTGGCCGGTGAGGAAGCCGTGGCCGAGCGGTGAGTAGGGGACGAAGCCGATGCCCAGCTCACGAAGGAGCGGCAGCAGCTCGGCCTCTGGGTCACGGGTCCATAGCGAGTACTCGGTTTGCAGGGCCGTGATCGGGTGGACGGCGTGGGCGCGGCGGATCGTCTCGGGGCCGGCCTCGGACAGTCCTATGTGCCGGACCTTGCCCTCGGCGACCAGCTCGGCCAGGGTGCCGACGGTCTCCTCGATCGGCGTGTTCGGGTCGACCCGGTGCTGGTAGTAGAGATCGATGTGGTCCGTGCCGAGCCGCTCGAGGGAGCCCTCGACGGCGGTGCGGATGTTCGCCGGGCTGCTGTCGAGGACCCCGGGGCCGTCGCCCGTGTGCGAGACGAACCCGAACTTCGTCGCCAGAACGACCTCGTCGTGGCGGCCCTTGATCGCCCGGCCGACGAGCTCCTCGTTGGCGTAGGGCCCGTAGATCTCGGCGGTGTCGAGGTGGGTGACGCCCAGGTCGAGCGCCCGGTGGATGGTGCGGATCGACTCGTCGTCGCTGCTGCTCCGGGTCGAGGTAGTAGCCGGACATCGCCATCGTGCCGAGTCCGATGCGGGAGACGTCGAGTTCGCCGATCGAAATGTGCTTCATGGTGATCTGACTCCGTTCCTGTAGATGCAGCTCTGGGGACGCCTCCAAGAAAGCACGCATTTCGCTGAGTGAGAGTCCCTGTTGATGGGGGTACTGACAGGGTCTCCCAGAGCAAGCAGAGCCGGGTTACGCTGATCCCGTGGACGCCAAGAGCGAGATCCGAGAGTTCCTGACCTCCAGGCGAGGCAAGCTCACCCCCGATGAGGTTGGTCTGACGTCGTACGGTCCCCGGCGCGTTCCGGGACTGCGCCGGGAGGAGGTCGCGGTCCTCGCCGGAGTCAGCGTCCCCTACTACACGCGGCTCGAACGGGGGAACCTCAGCGGGGTTTCCGAAAGCGTTCTGGAAGAGCTTGCGCGCGCGCTGCAGCTCGACGAGGCGGAGCGATCGCACCTATTCGACCTCGCGCGCGCGGCTCAGCCGACAACCCCGGCGCGCCGACGTCCGAGAAAGGAACGGATCCGGCCGAGCGTGCAGCCCATGCTAGACTCGATGACTGGGGCGACGGCGGTCGTGGTCACGGGCCGCTTACACTCGCGAAGAACAAGGTGGCGCGGGACCTGTATTCGGAGATGTACGTCGACCCAATTCGGCCGGTGAATCACGCGCGCTTCGTCTTCCTCAGCCCGCGCGCGCCGGACTTCTATCGCAACTGGGAGCGCGCCGCCAACGACACCGTCGCCATCTGCGCACCGAGGCCGGCCGCAACCCCTACGACCGCGACCTGTCGGACCTGGTCGGGGAGCTCTCGACCCGCAGCGAGGAGTTCCGCACCCGGTGGGCGGCGCACAACGTCCGCATCCACCGGACCGGCGCGAAGGACTTCCACCACCCGGTCGTCGGCAACCTCACCTTGACCTACGAGATGCTCGATGTATCCGCTGACAGCGGTGACGCCGCCTTCACTCACACATTCGAGCCGTTCAAGGCCGAGGCATAGATCGTCGCGAGTTCAACCACGACGGTCGACGAGGCCGACGTGGCTGAGATGTCGAGAGACCGGCGTGCAGAGCTGACTCGTCCGGAGGTGAGCCCAGAGCCTCGAAGCCGCGGGTTACTCGACTACGGCTGCGCTGCCGCGTCGCGCGAGAAGCGAGCGTCAACTCGAAACCGCCGCTTTCGATGCAAAGCAGCACTCTTCGCGGCGCTGGGCGGCGCTCAGATTCACGAGCGGCTGAGAGTTCGACGCCGCTTGCCAGGCCTAGGCAGTCCGCGCCGCAAGACGGCCGCGAGAACGACCGCGTCGTTATGGTCGCTGTCGCGCGCGGCATAGACGAGGGTAAGCGTGCCGTCCCGTGCCCGGCGCCGCAGCTCGGTGAGCCGCGGACGCTGCTGGCGAAGCTCCTCGATATAGCGGCGGCGGAACTCCTCAAAGCGGCTCGGCTCGTGCCCAAACCACTGCCTCAGCTCGGCGCTCGGTGAAACCTCGCGCTTCCAGTCGTCGAGCCTGGCCTGGTTGCGCGAAACGCCGCGCGGCCAGAGGCGGTCGATTAGGACCCGATAGCCGTCCGACGCCGCCGCGGGCTCATAGACGCGTTTCAAGCGGATGTTCATCGGGCTTCCGCTGCGACGGCCTTGGTCTCGCCCCACCTATCCTCAGGCGTCCTCGCGCCCTACGACCTGTCCTTCGTTGTCGAAGTAGAAAGCGATCGTCGGCACGTCGAAGTGCGCGCGGACCCGCTCAGCAACTCGGTGCTCGTGCCAGCTCTTGTGCTCGCTGCCGGGGGCGTGGAGCCTGAGGACGATCAGGTCAGCATCAAAGTCAAGTAGGGCGTCGGCGATCGCGACGACCTGGTTCTCGTCTGCCACCGTCCCTCGGGGCGCCAGGCCGTCCGCGTGCATGTGGTCAAAGACTCTTCGAAGCCGCTCGTCAGCGGACACTCGCGCACGATCGACGTCTGTTGCCACCCATTGCAGCCAGGTCGTCAGCGTCGGAGCGAGGACGTAGATCTCCTCTGCCTCTTCGATCAGCGGACGAATTGGCTTCGGAACCTCGTTGGCATCGGCCAAGTCCTCGCTGGTAAGCAGTAGTACGCGCTTTGCACGTGGCGCCGCTCGTCTTTGTTGCACGGCATCTCCCGGAGGCATGAGGGGCTCCTTTCGAGATCGCTCGGGGGCACTCCAATATTGCGCTACAGCGGCAATCCGTGCAATGGGGCAGAACACCCACCGTTGATCCAATGCTGGAGGAGGCACCGCTAGCGGATTCCAACCCGCGATCTGGACCCGGATGGACTGTTGTTGAGAGGGCCGAGCGAAGGGCTCCCGCTTCGCGCGAGAAGCGAGCACTTGATCGGAAGTGCTCCTTTCCATGCAAAGCACAACCGCCGCTTTTCGTCCAAAGCAGCCATTTTCAAAGGGTGCCGTCCTCTGGTCGACGTTCGAGTACTCGTCGGGCCGAGCGGGGTTGACAGGCATCGGCGCGAGGGTGGAGGATGGCCCGGGCCAAAGCGAGGAGGAACGATGAGCTGGGCGTTGAGCGGAACCTATTTCGAGAACTGCACCTGCGAGGGAGCCTGCCCCTGCACGGCATCGTCCTTTCAGTGGCCGGCCGACAAGGACTTCTGCGACGTCATGTTCGCCTTCCACGTCGACTCCGGCGAGATCGATGGAACCGCCGTCGAGGATCGCTCGGTCGTTCTCCTCGTCCACATCCCGCAGGCGCAGGCGACGGACGGGAACTGGAAGCTCGGCCTCTACGTTGACGAGCGCGCGAGCGCGGAGCAGGCCGAGAAGCTCGGCGCCGTCTTCGGCGGCCAGCTCGGCGGCCCGGTGGCCGCGCTCGCTCCACTGGTCGGCGAGGTCGCCGGGGTCGAGCGGGCGCCGATCTCATTCGTCGACGACGGGCTGAACCATCGGGTAACGGTCGGCGACGCGATCGACACCGAGGTCGAGGACCTGACGCCGCCTGGATCCTCGGAGCCGACCAGGTTCGAGAACATCCAGCACCTGGCGGCCCCATCGGTGACGGTGGCGCGTGCGACGAGCTCGCGGGTCAGCGGCTTTGGCATCGAGTTCGAGGGCAAGGCTGGCTCGTCCGCGCCGTTCGCCTGGAATGGCTAGCACCTGGTCGCCTCGTCACCTTCTGCATTGCGCGAAAAGCAGTAGGCCGACTCAAACCGCTGCTTTCCATGCAAAGCAGCACCGTTGGAACCTGGTAGCCCCCTCTTGCGCGATATGCGGCAGCGCCCTTCCGTTTCCGCTTCCGCTTTGCCTTTGGCTGCCCGTTCCCGGCATTCTCCAGGTGGGATGAAACGGCTCTATCTCCTGCGCCACGCTAAGTCGAGCTGGGACGATCCGATGCTCGCCGACCACGACCGGCCACTGGCGCCTCGCGGTCGCCGCGCCGCCAAGGTCATGGCGGAGCACCTGGGGCGGAAGGGGATCGCGCCCGAGCTGGTGCTGTGCTCGCCATCGAGGCGCACCCGCCAGACGCTGAAACGGCTCGCGCCGGGGCTGGGGAAGGACGCCGACGTCCAGATCGAGCCCGAGCTCTACGCGGCCCCGGCACGCGACCTCCTCGAGGTGCTGCACGTGGTGCCGGACGAGGTCGAGTCCGTGATGCTGATCGGCCACAACCCCGGGATCCAGGACCTCGCCCTGAGCCTCGCCGGCGCCGGCTCTGAGATCCCGCGATTAAGGAGCAAGTTTCCGACCGCGGCGCTGGCGACGCTGGAGCTCAACGGACCCTGGCGCGAGTTGGCGCCCGGGGGCGCCGAGCTCGTGTCCTTCGTGAAGCCGAAGGAGCTTTCGCGCGGCGCGGCGGGAGAGAAGTCAGCGGGTATGTCAAGGTGACCGGAGTTGCGGGGCGCGGTGCTCGGGATCGTCGCCGGGGTGAGCTCGGTGGGCGTAGCTCGTCGCGTGACCGCGGAGCAGACAGGGCCACCCGATGTCGTGATGATCGAGGCGAGGGTGGAGCGGCTCGACGACGTCGAGTGCTGCTTTCACGCGAACGGAGTCGCGAGGCTTCTGCGGAAGCGCTGCTTTGCATGGAAAGCAGCGGTTTTCGAACCGGCGCTCGCTTCTCGCGCAAGGGAGGCGTCAGCGGTTCCGGTCCCGCTTCGTTCGGCCTCTCATCTCTGCCCTTCCTCCCTACGATGACTCCGTGAAGCAGATCCCGTGCGTCTGTGGCTACGTCGTCAAGGGCGAGGACGACGACGAGCTGTGGAGGAACGCGCAGGAGCACCTTCGCGAGGATCATCCCGATCTCACCGGCAAGGTCTCTCGCGAGGACCTACTCGCGCAGGCGGAGGAGGTTTCTAGGCCGAAGTCGTAGTCGCCCCGCCGAGCAGGCGGCGGTGGACGCTCTGGACGGCCGGGCTGGGCGCGACCCCGAGCTCGTCGCGCAGCAACACCCGCAGGCGATCGTAGGCGCGCAACGCCTCGGCGACGTTTCCGCGCTGCTCTAGCGCCTCCATCAGGATCCGGTGGCCCGTCTCGCGGTATGGGGCGAGCTCGATCAGCCGGTGCGCGCACTCCTCGGCCTGGGGGAGCGTGGGCCCACCGAGGCCGAGCCTCGCCTCCGCGAAGCACTCGAGCCCCCGCACCTCGACGTCCTCGAGCCGACGACGCCACTCCTCGAGCCAGGGGCGGTCCTCGCCCTGGAGCAGCGGCCTGCGGGCGACGTGGTAGGCGACGCCGGCGGGCCCCCAGGCGGACGCCCACTCGCCTGCCGCGACGTGCGACTCGGCCCGGTGTAGCGCCTCCCGGGCAGCCGCGACGTCGACGAAGGCATCGCGTGGCAGCACGAGCTCGATCTCCGATCTCCCGGCGAGGCGCGCGTGACCGATGACGCCGCGCAGCTTGGAGAGCAGCACGCTCAGGCTCGGATGCTGCTGGGGCGAGGCCTCGTCCCCGTACACGGCCGCCAGCAGCTCGTCCCGGCTGATCCGCCGATCCTGGTTGAGCACCAGGTACGCGAACAGCAGCCTCCCCTTCCCACCCGGTAGCTGGTCCTCGACGCGCCTGCCTTCCAGCTCCACCACGAGGCGGCCGCAGAGCTGGATTCGCGTCGCCACGGGCTGCGCCATCGCCAAGCAAGCTTAGAAAGGTCGACGAAAGGTCGAAGAAAGGCCCGCCCGCGATCATCGCCTTCGAATGAGAACGCGCGCAACGATGGCCAAGGAGTTCGAGTGCGAGAGGGATGGGATCGTCATCCGCGGCGCGGACGACGGCGACCTGGTGGCAAATGTGGAACGCCACCTCGCCGAGGCTCATCCCGAGTTGATCGGGAAGGTTCTGGGCGAGGACATCGTCGCGGCGGCAAGCGAGGGACTGACGCTGCGCCTGAAGCGCGTTCTGCCCTCCCCTCGGGAGATGGTCTACCGGGCGCTGACCGATCAAGCGCAGCTCGCCAAGTGGTGGGGGCCGCGAGGGTTCACCGTTCCCCGCGTCGAGTTCGATCCGCGGGTCGGTGGCGGCTACCGGATCGCGATGCAGCCCCCGGATGGCGACCTCTTCCAACTCTCGGGGGAGTTCCGCGAGGTCGATCCCCCCGCGCGTCTCGCGTACACGTTTCGATGGCACCCCCCCGACGCGGACGATCGAGAGACGGCTGTGAGGCTGTCTCTCCAGAAGCAAAGCGAGGGGACCGAGCTTCTCCTTACCCAGGGCGAGTTCGCGACGGAACAGCGCTTCGCCCTGCACGAAGAAGGCTGGACCGAGAGCCTGGATCGCCTCGCGCAGCTGCTCGTCGAGGCTGAGGCGGTTCGGAGCGAAGGCTCCACGACAACGACCGACGAGATTTCCCAGTAATCGACCCGACCGCACCAGGAGGTCAAACCATGTTCAGCGCCACACCTGACCACAACTCAACATTTGCCGTCATTGCGGAGCATCCGCCCGAGCTCTGCCCGACGTCGAACGCGAAGACCCGGCAGATACTGCAGGAGGGCGCTGGCCAGATCCCAACGCTCGCCGAGCAGCTGGGCCTCAATATCGTCACGATGCGCATCTTTGGACCGGATCACATCATCGTCGCGGTCGTCGAGGCGGACGACATCAATTCGGTCCGGGACTTCGCATTCCAGAGCCACCTGATGCAGTGGAACAAGGTGAGCATCCATGCCACCTACTCGATGGAAGAGGCGCTCGGCGTGATCGAGCAGGCGGAGCCCATCTTCTAGACCGGATCGCCGCGACCCGCCTCCCGCTTTCGCGTGAAAGCGGCAGTCTGACTGGCTAGCGGGGGCGTCTGCCGAATAGCCCCTTTGGACGAAAAGCAGCTCTCTGCCAGGGAGGCAACAGAGGGTTGCATCGCCGAACACCTAGGATCGGCCCAGTGCTCGCGCTGATCGCGCTCATCTTGTTCGGGGTTGGCGTCATCGCCGTGGCGGCCGTGCTGCTGCTGCGTTTCGCGCCGGCGATCAAGGCGAGGCAGGCGCGAAACTCCGATCCCGAACTGGCGGAGAGCGAGGTCTACAAGAAGCTCTACGGGAAGCGCTCGCTGACCGTATCCGCCCCATCGCCCGTGGAGGCGCCACCTAAAGCCGATCCGGATCGTGCCCGCTCACAGCCCTCAGCAGATCCGCGCCCGTGGACTAGGGCATCGCGTGCGCGGGACTCGCATCCTTGAAGCCCCAACACCCGGAATAGTTCGCGGCGAAATAGCCGCTTTGGACGAATAGCGGCGCTTTGCATGGAAAGCGGCACCCGTCGAGAGATACTGCGTGGGCGATGTCGGAGGTTTGACAGGCCGCCCCGGGTCGGGCTAGGGTCGCTTCGATGAGCCGGGGAGAAGGCTTCGTGAGGCGGTTTTCGCTTGCATCGCTTTTCACCGTCGTGGCGCTGACGGCGAGCGCTTCGCCGGCCGGGGCGGCGGTAACGATCGGGCAGGTCGCACCGACCACCCCGGAGGGGTTGGACTGCGGAGGCAATTCGGATCGGCTGCAGCCAACCGTGACCTCCGGTACTGACTACATCGTGCCCACGGGTACGGGCGTGATCACCTCCTGGAGCACAAACCCCGAAGCGACCGCGGGCCAGATGCTGACAATGAAGGTCTTCCGCAAGGTCGCTGATCCGGCCACCTACCAGGTCGTCGGCCACGACGGTCCCCGCCCGTTGGACAGCGGTG
The DNA here is from genome assembly GCA_963801055.1 of uncultured Solirubrobacterales bacterium. GTDB lineage: Bacteria > Actinomycetota > Thermoleophilia > Solirubrobacterales > 70-9 > DASUPK01. Next base: position 284,730 of record CAWDDE010000008.1, read on the forward strand.
TCTTGAACACATTCCCGGCAAGCGTCGCGGTGCAGTCCGGGGATGTGCTCGGACTCCACGTTCCTTCGCCTGGTGGCCAGGCCTGCTTCTTCTCGGCTCCGGGGGAGACCTTCCTGTTGAAGGTCGGGAATCTGGCCGACGGGCAGTCGGACGACTTCGCTACGGGCGTCATGGGCGCCAACTTTCGCTTGAACGTCTCCGCCTTGGTCGAGCCCGACTGCGACAACGACGGCCTCGGTGACGAGACCCAGGACACGAACCCCTCCGGTCCCGCCTGCCCTCCACCACCTCCAGCCCCTCCGGGGCCGCCGCCTACTTGCAAGGGCAAGCCCGCGACCATCGTCGGCACGGACGGCGGCGACAAGCTCAGCGGCACCCCTGCAGCAGACGTGATCGCAGCGCTCGGCGGCAACGACAAGGCCTCCGGCCTCGCCGACAACGACGTGGTCTGCGGCGGACCCGGCAAGGACACGCTCAAGGGCGGCGCCGACCAGGACACGCTGCTCGGTCAGAAGGGCAAGGACAAGCTCAAGGGCGGTGCGGGCGCGGACCTCTGCAAGGGCGGCAAGGGCAAGGACACCGCCTCCAAGTGCGAGGTCGAGAAGTCGATTTGAGCTAGCGGCGCCCTCGAACCCGCCGGGCTGCGGGAGTAGCGGCTCGGTATCGCTTTGGACGAGAAGTGGCTGCGAGATCGGTCGTCTCTACTGGTCCAGGGGCATCTCGAACCAGACGTGGGTGCTCCCCTCGTGGACCGCCCATTTCGAGGTGAGCTTGTCCACCAGCGCAAGGCCTCCCCTGACGCTCTCGTTCCCTGTCCTGATCTGAGGGATTGCGGCGGCCGGGTTGCCCTGGTCCGCGACCTCTCCGCGGATGGACTTGCGACCCAGCACGAGTGTCAGCGTGATCGGCTTTCCCGGACCGTGTTCGACCGAGTTGTTCACCAGTTCGGTGACGACGGCGATGAGGTTCCGGCGGGTCGCCTCCGCGAGAAACCTGAAGCGCTGCCGGACGGCCTCGCGCGCCCTGAAGCCCGCGCCACGGTTGGGCGAGAGCACAAGTCGGAATTCATCGGCGTGCGCTGCGTTTGTATTGGCTTCCATGCTGTCGTGATAGTCGGCTCGCCGGGAATCGGCCTCCAGCCCTTTTAGGACTAAGCGCTCGCGAGCGCTGGATGGAAACGGTAACCCTTGATGACAGCTCTCCTTTCTAGGCGCCTGCGGGAAGCTTGCCCTCGAGCACATAGCGCAGCAAGTCCACGACCTGCCCCGGAGTCTCGGCCGTGGCCATCGCGGCGCGGTCGATCTCCTTGAGCGCATGCGTGGTGTCCGGGTCGTGGAGCGTGATGATCGGCTTGCCCAGAGCCGCGGCGAAGCCGGCGTCGAAGGCCGCGTTCCACTGCTTGTAGCGGTCGCCGAAGCGGACGACCACCACGTCGGCCTGGCGAATCAGCGTCTGGGTGCGGATCGCGTTCACCCCGGCGCCCTTGTGGTCCCTCCAGAAGCCCTCCGACTCCTGCCCCAGGATCGCCACGCCGGCGTCGTCGGAGGCGCCGTGATCGGTCACCGGCGAGCTGAAGGTGACGTCCAGGCCGGCCTTCTCGGCTCCATCCGCGATCTGGTCGCGCCAGTCGGAGTGGATCTCGCCGGCCAGGTAGACGCTCCATGCCATGCGCCGATCTTATTGGCCCGGCCCGGGCTTCTAGACTCAGGCCTCTGAACACCCGGAGAGGTGTCCGAGTGGCTTAAGGAGCTCGCTTGGAAAGCGAGTGGGCGGGTTAACCGCCTCGTGGGTTCGAATCCCACCCTCTCCGCTCCGCACCGCGGGCGGAAATGGGGCAGGTGGAGGCCGCGCGCAGCCTCCCGCGCGCGGCCCCTGAGCCTCGGATGTCGGAAGCTACGCGGCGGCGGGCTGTGCCTTCGTCGGCCCACGCGCCCGCATCGACAGCATGACGCTGGCGATGAGGATCCAGAGCGCGGCGCCGGGCGCGCCAATGAAGCCGATCGGCCCGGCGAGCGTGAGCACGCCGAAGACGATCCCCCACCAGCCGAGCCACTTCGGCAGGGCACCGCTCCGCAGCACCGCGAGCCCGACCGACCAGTTGAACACCAGCACGCCGAGCAGGAACGGCAGGAAATCGTTGTCCCAGATCGCCTGGATCGTCTGAATCTCGGGTGCCGGGATGTCATCGGCCGCCTCCGCGGCCGCGAACATCAGCATGCCGTCGATCGCTCCGCCCACCGCCACGATCGCCACCGCTATGAGCGGCAGGATCGAGAGCATCAACCCGGCTCCCGGCTCGAAGACCTTGCGCAGGTAGGCCCCGAAGAAGATCAGGAAGCCCCCGGCCACGACGCCGATGAATGAGCCGATCTCAGCGGCGTCCTTGTTGTCGCGGTACCACTGGGCGACCTGTGCGGGCCCATCGTCCGCGCTTTTCGGATCACCGCTGACGATGAAGCTGATGATCAGCAACACGGCGAAGCCGAGACCCGTGACCAAGGGCACGAGCCACTCACGGCTGTCTCTCCCGTTCATTTACTACTCCCTCCACTCACCGCGCCGCCCTTTGCGACGCGGCCGGCAGTATCCCAATGTCGGCGGTCGTCTAGGGTTCCCGCGCCATGGCGCAGGTGTCGACGGTGACCGGCATGATCGAGGCCGATCAGCTGGGGACGACGTTGATCCACGAGCACCTGCGCAACAGCGACGAGGCGGTCCATGAGCAGTGGCCGAGCGCCGGGACGGCAAAGGAGGACCCCCCGCATGAGGTGGGCCCCGGAGAGGACTTCGAGATCGCCGTGCGCGAGGCGAAGGCCGCGATCGATCTCGGCGTCAAGACGATCGGCGAGCCGACCGCGATGTTCCTCGGTCGCGACGTCGAGTTCATGCGCCGCGTCTCCGAGGAGACCGGCCTGCAGGTCATCCCCTGCACGGGCATCTACACCTACGACTACCTGCCGCAGTTCTTCGTCAACCGCGACCCGGACCAGATCGCCGACCTCTTCGTGCAGGACATCGAGGAGGGGATCCAGGGGACCGAGATCAAGGCCGCCTTCATCAAGTGCGCGGCGGACGAGCCCGGGGTGAACGAGAACATCGAGAAGGTCCACCGGGCGGCTGCCCGCGCCAGCGTTCGCACCGGGGCGCCGATCATGGCTCACTCCCGGCCGGCCAGCAACACCGGGCCGCGGCAGATCGAGATCTTCCTCGAGGAGGGAGTCGATCCGTCGAAGGTCCAGATCGCCCACACCGGAGACACCGACGATCTGGACTACATCGAGGGGCTGCTGGAGAAGGGCGTCTGGATCGGCCTCGACCGCTATGGCTTGGAGATCTTCCTTCCCTACGAGAAGCGCCAGCAGACGGCCAAAGCCCTGCTCGAGCGTGGCTACGCCGATCGGATCTTCCTCTCGGCGGACTCGGTGGCGACAACCGACTGGTTCCCCCCCAACGTGATCGAGCAGCTGCTCGCGGCGGGCGCAGCCAAGGACTGGACGATCCGTCTGGTCCCCGAGAAGGTGCTACCCGAGCTGCGCGAGTGGGGCATGACCGAGGAGCAGGAGCGGACGATGATGATCGAGAACCCCGTCCGCTGGCTCACAACCTGAGTTACGGGCCCCGCGCCCATAGGCTTGCCGCGTGGCGGACCCCAACGACCCCGGCCTGCTCACCCCGCCGGAGACCTCGCTCCTCACCGACCTGTACGAGATCACCATGGCGGCGAGCTATCACCGCCTCGGCCGCAACGAGCCTGCGGTCTTCGAGCTCTTCATCCGCAAGCTCCCTCCGCATCGGGATTGGATGCTGGTCTGCGGCCTGGGCCCAACGCTGCGGCTGGTCTCCGAGATGCGCTTCGGTCCGTCCGAGCTCGAGTATCTCGGCACGCTCGGCTTCGGCGCCGACTTCCTCTCCTACCTGGAGGGATACCGCTTCAGCGGCGACATCGAGGCGATGCCCGAGGGGACGATCGCCTTCGCCAACGAGCCACTCGTGCGCGTGACCGCGCCGCTGATCGAGGCCCAGCTGATCGAGACGCTGCTCCTCAACCAGATCAACTTCCAGACGATGATCGCCACCAAGGCGGCGCGGGTGGTGCTCGCCGCGGACGGCAATGGGGACTCCGTGGTCGACTTCTCGCCGCGGCGGGACCACGGGGTCGATGCCGCGATGAAGGCGGCGCGGGCTTCGGCGGTCGCCGGGCTCGGCGGCACTTCCAACGTGGCAGCGGCGATGCGCTACGGGCTACGCCCGGTCGGGACCATGGCGCATTCCTACGTCCTCAGTTTCGAGAGCGAGGAGAAGGCATTCGAGGCGTTCATGCGGGAAAACCCCGAGAACGCCCTCCTCCTCGTCGACACCTACGACACGATCGAGGGGGTCCGGCGGGCGATCGAGGCCTCGCGCCGCACCCAGATACCGCTTGCCGGGATCCGACTCGACTCAGGCGACCTGGCCGCCCTCGCCCGCGAAGCCAGGCGCCTGCTCGACGAGGCAGGGCTGCACGACGCGCGGATCGTCGCCTCGGGGGACCTCGAGGAGCACAAGATCGCCGAGATGTGCGGAGCAGGCGCACCCATCGACCTCTGGGGCGTTGGCACCGAGCTCGGGACGAGCCGCGACTCCCCGGTGGTGAACGGCGTCTACAAGATCGTCGCCGATCTGAGCGGCGAGGCCTGGCGCGGAGTGGCGAAGCGCTCGGAGGCCAAGGAGACACTGCCGGGCGCGAAGCAGGTGTTCAGGATGTTCAAGAACGGGACGATGGTCGAGGATGTGGTCGGGACCGCCGACGAGCAGCTCGACGGCGAGCCGTTGCTGGTCCCCGCGATGAGGCGGGGTGAGATCGTGCTCGCTGAGACGCTCGAGGACATGCGTGATCGGACCAAGCGGAGCATGCGCGCGCTGCCGCTCGCGCTGCGCAGCCGGGGGAGAAACCGCGCTACCCCGTGAGTCACTCGGCCGAGCTCACCGAGGCGGCGCGGTCCATGTCGAGCTAGCTAGCGCCGCGAGGAGAAGAAGTCCTCGAGCATGTCGGCGGACTCCTCGCCGAGGAGACCGCTTTCGACCGAGGGGCGGTGGTTGACGACCGGCGCCTCGAAGAGGTCGATAACGCTGCCGACCGCGCCTCCCTTGGGGTCCGCCGCGCCGTAAACCAGCCGCGGGACCCGCGCCAGCGTGATCGCCCCGGCGCACATCGGGCAGGGCTCGAGCGTGACGTAGATCGTCGTCTCCAGCAGCCGCCAGCCCCCCAGCCGCCCGGATGCCTGCCGCAGGGCGAGCACCTCCGCGTGGGCGGTCGGGTCCCCGCGAAGCTCGCGCTCGTTGCCGGCGGACCCCAGGACCTCCCCACCCCGCGCCACCACTGCCCCGATCGGCACGTCCCCCTTCCTGGCCGCGTCCTCGGCCAGCTGCAGCGCCATCCGCATGTGCCGCTCATCGGCCTCGCTGAACTCCGGCATGTCCATGGCTTCGCCAGTATGCAGGCGGCGGTTGTCCCGCGCCACCAGGAACTTTTCCCGTCAGGCGGTGTTTGAAAGCAGGCTGGCAGACAGTGCCGGCACCTCTCAGGGGCAGCTCCACCGGGGACCATGCGAAAGCTGATCGCCACAACCACCCTCGTCCTCGCCGCGACCATCGCACTGGCCGGAGTGGCCGAGGCCGCCGAGACCGGCAGCCACGGAGCGTTTGTTCCCGGCGAGCTGCTGGTCCGCTTCGACGGGGGCGCTGAGCACCTGATCAAGCTTCCCAGCGCCGTGGACGTCTCCGCGGCCGAGCAGGCACTCGACGCCAACCCGGCGGTTGCCTACGCCGTGCCCAACTACATCGCACACGCCTCGGGTATCCCGAACGACCCGGGACCGGTGGGCGTTCCCGGGGGCTGGCAGAGGACGCAGTGGAACTTCCTCCCCTGCGGCTCGCTGTGCGGGCAGTCCGCCACCCCCCTTCAGTTCCAGGAGCGAGGCGGTCTCAACGCCCCCGAGGCCTGGGACATCCTCAAGCAGCGCGGCGCTCCCGCGGGCAAGGGCGCGCGGGTGGCGGTTCTGGACACCGGGGTCGCGTACGCCACCAAGAAGCCCCGGTTCCGCCGCAGCCCGGACTTCTCCCGCAGCCAGTTCCTCCCCGGCTATGACTTCGTCGACAAGGACAAGCAGCCCCTCGACGAGGACGGTCACGGCACGCACCTGGCCGGCACGATCGGGGAGCGAGCCGGCAACGGCGTCGCCCTGCTCGGCCTCGCGTCGCGAGCGAAAATCATGCCGGTTCGCGTGCTCGACTCGGAGGGCTTCGGGACCGCGCGCAACATCGCGAAGGGCATTCGCTTCGCGGCCTCCCACAAGGCCCAGGTGATCAACATGAGCTTCGAGTTCTCGCTCGGGGTCAACAGCTGCGGCAAGATCAAGGGGATCTGCTCCGCGATCAAGTACGCCTTCAAGAAGGGCGCCCTGGTGGTCGCCGCCGCAGGCAACGAGAACGGCGAGCCGGTCGCTTATCCGGCGGGCGCCCCCCATGCGCTGGGCGTGGGCCGGACGACCAAGGATGCGTGCCTCGCGAGCGAGTCCCGGACCGGAGCCGGCCTCGACGTGGTCGCGCCGGGCGGTGGCTTTCCGCTGCTGGCGAGCTGTGGGACCGACGACGCGCTGTTCAGCCGCGGCGTCACGATCTTCCAGCTCACCTTCGTCGGTGGCGGATTCAAGACCTTCGGCTATCCGGGCGGATACGAGGGGACCTCGATGGCCGCCGCCCACGCCTCGGGGGTTGCCGCGCTGGTGATCGCGAGCAGGGTCGTCGGCCGCTCGCCGACCGCGGTCGAGTGCCAGCTCGAGGCCACCGCCCGCCGCAGCGATGCGGAGCTCGGACAGCCGTACGACCAGCGGCTCTTCGGCGCCGGACTGATCGACGCCGCGGCGGCGGTTCGGGCGAGAGCGCCAGGCTGCTAGCTACGTCGTCTTGACGATCCAGACGTCACAGGGGGCGTGGTGCGAGATCTTGTTCGGCACGCTGCCGAGCAAGAAGCGCCGCGCTCCGGTCATGCCCTTGTTGCCGACCAGGACGAGGTCGGCGTCGATCTCCTCGGCGACATCCAGGATCGCGTCCGCCGGCTCGCCCTCGCGGGGGTGGGTGACCACGTCGACCTTGGCCTTCTTCGCCTCGGCCGCGGCCTTGTCGAGCACGAACTGCACGTCCTCGCGGGGGTTGATCGCGTGCGAGAGATCGCCGCTGATGCCCTCCCCCTCTTCACGGAGGCGGGACTGCGGCACCGGCTCGTAGGCGCTGACGATCTCGAGCTTCGCATCCGCGAGCTTCGCCAGTTCGACGGCGGTCCGCACCGCCTCGGTGGCGGTCTCCGAGCCATCGGTTCCTACCACTATGCGGTCGAACATTGCTCCTCCTCGCCGAGCCGGATTTGCGCGCGGATACTATCCCGCGCGGCGCGAGCGGCGCACCCGTGCCCTCAGCTCAGCTTGACGATCGCGATCACCATCGACGCGATCAGGCAGGCCACCAGAATCACGAGGGAGACCATCCAGAGGCGGGGCATGCCGCGATCGTAGTCGGGCCCGGCTCCCGGGGCCTCTCAGTCGGGCTCCACCGGCTGCGGGTGCGGGGCCGGCACTCCGTGGAGCGCGCTCGCCGGCGTGCCCGGGGCGACCTCGTACCAGTCGACGTATCGCCCGCAGGCGCCGCGGAGCGGAACGGCCTGCCGGGCGGGATCGGAGCGGGTCGCGGCCAGGCCCGTGAGATACGCCTTGCTCTCGGTGCCGAGCAGCCTGCCCGATCGACGGCGGGTCATCGACGCTGACCTCGAAGAGGACCTCCCCCGGCCTTCTCACCTCGAGGGAGCCGACCGGGTAGTACGGCGACGGCCCGCGGAACAGCAGGTTGGTCCGCAACGTGGCGTCGAAGGGGGCCGCAAGGGCGCCTCCGCTCGCGGTGACGTGCAGCGCCTGCGTGCTCGCGTACTGGATCGAGATGTCCCAGCGCCCGGGCGTCAGGTAGAGCCGCTGCTGTGCGGGCTTCGACTGGGTGAGCTCGGGGCTCGGGTTCCAGACTCTGCCGATCGCCGGCTGAACCGTGAATGCGGTCGCCGTGCCGTCCACCTTCCGCAGCCGCGCCTCACTGGGGTCGGTGCAGTCGAGTGGCGCGCCTGGGTTGAGCGGCTCGAAGAGGGTGCGGCGCTGCGCCGACCGGGTGGTCTCTGTGCCAGAGGATGAAGTCCTGGGTGCGAAGCCGCGGGACGAATCCGATCGGCGCCTGGCTCTGTTGGGCGGCGCTGGTGGTGACCACCCAGTCGAAGCGATTCATCACGGCGGGCGGGACGTTGTCCCAGTCGAACTTGGCGTTCAGCGTCGTCGCGCGGTAGAGCGCCGGAACCTCCTCGACGTCGTAGTGATTGGTGATCGGCGCGAAGACCTCCGAGCCGATCAGCTCCCAGGAGACGAAGTTGTCGCGGCCGAGGAAGAGCACGTCCTGGCCGTCGACGATCGGCCGCATGCGCAGCATCTCCTGGAGGTGGTAATCGGGCCCGACCGCAGCCTGGCGCAGCGGCAGCAGGCTCGAGAAGGCAGCCGCCGCCGCGAAAGCGAGCGTGAGCAGTGGAACCCCGAAGGCGACGAGGGGGCGCAGCGGCCGGGGCGGCCACCAGGCCGCGCCGCCTCCCTCCGGGACATCGGCCTCCTCCCCGGCGAGGGCTCCCGCCGAGAGCAGGCCGCGCAGGGGGATCAGCATCACCAGCGGGGCCGCGATCGCGAGGGCCTTCGCCTGCGTGTAGGGGGTGCCGAACGCGAGTGATCCGAGGTAGACCAGCGTCGCCGCGAGCAGCGCGGAGGGCAGCGCCGATTCGCGTCGCGACAGGGCCCGGCCGAATCCCCAGGCGAACGCCGCCAGGGCGAGCAGGCCGCCCGAGGTAGAACGCGATCTCCGGCGTGGTCGAGTTCGCGGGCGTGATCCGGAACTCGCCGGAGGGCCAGATCCCGAAGGCCTCCAGCGGGTTGAGCGGCTGCCGCAGGTTGCCGAAGCCGACCGTGGCACCGGTGCCCGAGGGGTTGAAGGCCTTGAAGCTGGAGAAACTCGCCAGCCGGAAGACCTCCGGCAGCGCGGCGATCACCGGGATGCCGATCGCCCAGGAGCAGCGCCGACCTGGCCCCGCGGATCCGCTCGCCAAGGCGCAGGCCGGCGATCGGCGACGCGACGGCGGTCCCGCTCCCGGAGAGCGATGACGAGCATCCAGATCACCACCGCTCCGAGCAGCCAGGCGAGTCCCGGGAAGCTGTAGTTGTAGATCGTCCCCGCGGCGATCACGCCGGGCGGGATCGCCGCCCTGGCCGACCCCCTGCCTCCTGACCAGATCGATCTGAGCGGCGGCAGCGAGAGGGCGAAGCCGAGCAGCGCGAGGCCCAGCAGCGGCTCCTTGAACGCGCCCTGCGCCAGGTAGGCCGCCGCCAGATAGGGGCTGGCCGCGAGCACCGCTGCCGGCGCCCGCAGCCAGTCGCGGACGCCGGGCATAGCGCCGTACGCGGTCAGGGCCAGGAGGACGGCGATCGCGCCGGTGAGCCCGGCGAAGCCCTCGATCAGGCTGGCGCCGCTCACCTTCGCCGTCGCCGCGACGATCGCGTGCGGGCCGAGCGGATAGCCGTCCTTGATCAGGTCGGGAGTCGGCCCCGCGTGGGAGGTGATCCATTCGGTGAACAGCAGATGGGAGGCCATGTCGTCGTTGACGAGGCCCTGGCCGAGGATGCCGACTCGGCCGCTGGTCGCGAAGGGGATCGCGGCGATCAGCAGCCGCCCCGACCAGGGCGACGATCGCCCCGGCCCGCACCGTCCCCGCGGGGACCCGAGTGCTGCCGAAGACGAAGAAGCAGCCGATCAGCGCCAGCCCGACGGCTATCGCGGCCGTCACGGCGTGGCCCGGCAGCTTGATCGCGATGCCGCAGATCACCAGGAGCGCCGAGATCCCGGTGGCTGGGCCGGCAGCGGAATGCCGCGGCAGGCCGGCAAGAGCCATGATCGCCGCGCCCAGCAGCAGCGAGGCGGCGACGATCAGTGCGCCCGCCAGGAGAGCCGAAAACATCGCGGAAGCCTAGAGGGCTAGAGAGAACGCCTTAGCGGATCTCAGGCAACGGATGCTGAGGAGGCCGCGTCGGACTCCGCCCATTCGGCCCGGTAGACGCGGTGGCTGCCCGCCAGGCCCTTGAGCTCGAGCTCCCGGCCATCGTCGAACCGGAGCCCGTCGCCGCTCCCGCCCGAGGCGGCCTCGCGCAGCTCCTCGGAGACCAGGATCTCGCCACCGATCGCCTGCGCGGCGATCCGGGCGGCGAGGACGACGTTCTTGCCGAAGTAGTCGCCCTCCTCGGAGATCACCTCGCCTATGTGGAGCCCCATGCGGATACGTAAAACGGGTCGCTCCTCGGCTTCGCCTGCGGAGCGCCCTCGCATTAACTCCCCGGATCCGTCGCGCTCCCGCTCGGCGAAGGCCCGCTGGACGGCGATCCCGCACTCGAGCGCCTCGCAGGGATCGGGGAAGGCGAGCATGAAACCATCGCCCTGGCTTTTCACCTCGTAGCCATCGTGACGGGCGATCTGCTCGCGGAAGATCGCGTTGTGCTCGCGCAGCAGCTGGAGCCAGCGTTCGTCGCCGAGGCGCTCGGTGAGCACGGTCGAGTCCTCGATGTCGCTGAACAGGATCGCCACCGTTCCGTCAGGTGCGGCGTGTGCCCGCATGTCGGGCCGCTCCTGCTCCAACTCCGAGACCATCTCGTCGATCGAGGTCGTCACATCCACGCCGGTGAGGCCCTGCGCCTCCAACCGATCGCGCAGAGCCCGGTCGACGATCCAGCGAGCCCCCATCTCGCGCGCGGTGCCGAGCACCGTGGAGAGAAGCCCGAGCGCGAGCTCGCGGTCGTTGTCCGTGTCGCGCTTCAACAGCATCTCTGCCAGCGCCAGACCGCAGAGCGCCATGCCGGGGTGATCGTCCATCCGCGTGGCGATCTCGACGGCATTGCCCAGGTGCCGCTCCGCGTCATCCATGCGACCGACGGTCTGGGCGAGCAGGCCGAGGACCCGGTCGACCGGGCCGTTGCACGCCGCGGCCCTCGCCACCACGATCACCAGGCCCTCGTAGGGAAGGAGCTCCTCGTAGGCGCGCGCTGCTCTCTTCTGATCGCCGATCAACGCGATCGCCTCGCCCATCAGGCTCATCGCCGTGAACCAGTTCACGTCCCTGGGCAGCGCACTGAAATCGTCACCGGCAAACCGCTCGAGCTCCCCCTTCGCCAGCTCGTTATCGCCCGAGCGGGCGGCGAGGGTGATCTGCGCCGTGCGCCAGGCGGGGATCCCGGGGAAGCGCTCGGCGAGGTCGCGAACGGCCGGCAGTAGCTCGTCGGCCCGCCCCTGCATGCTGCGAATCTGGGTCATCTGGATGCCGTAGTACTGCTCCGCGAGCGCCTGCTCGGCCCGGTCCCCCGCTCGCCTTGCCTCCTGGGCCAGGCGCTCGGCCTCCTCCATGTCGCCCTCGAGCAGCACCCGCATGCCGCGCAGCGCGTAGGTGTGCCAGATGTGCTCGGGCATCCTGAGCTCGTCCGCGAGGGGCGCATAGAGCGCCAGCTCGCGGTCGACCGCGGGCATATCGCCGAGCTCGAGGGACGCCCAGAGCCGGTAAGCGTGACCTCGGAGCACCGCCTCGCGGTCCCCGCAACGATCACCGAGCTCGATGATCTCGTCGGCAATCGCCAGCCGTTCGTGCGAAGCGCCGGGCCCGCCCGGAATGAAGATCTTGCGCTGCAGCGCGGCGGCCAGCGTGGTCGGCGCATCGATTTCCCTGGCGATCTCGATCGCCTCGTCGACCAGCCGCTCCGACTCGGTGAGGTCGTTGTCGACCCAGTACATCTCCGCCGACTTCGCGCTCAGCAGGGCCGCCCTGCGAGCAGTCCGCTCCGGTCCGATCCTGTCGAGGGCCTCGTCGAGGAGGGCGAGGAGGTGCTCGTCGAGCCTGCCCGCGTCGCTCATCATCGCGGTGCCGATCGCGGCCCCGACCAGGCTGTCGGAGTCATCAAGCCGGCGGGCGGAGTCGGCGGCCCGCTCGAAAGCGGCCCGCGCATCGGCCACGCGGGCGGACTTGGCCTCGGCCCCGCCCAACAAGAGCAGCAGGCGGCAACGCAGGGAGTCGTCGGGCTCATCCATGAGGTCGAGCACCTCGAGCGCCCGCCCATAGACGTCGACCGCGTCCTCGTAGGCGAGCTGCTCCATGTCCTGCTCCCCGGCGCGCTGCGCGTAGTCGATCGCCTTGGCGAGATCGCCGCGGGGCGCGGCCTCGAGGAAGTGGTGGGCGAGCTCGCCGAGGCGGTCGTCGACCTCGCCGCCGCAGATCCCCTCGATCGCCAACCCAACCCGCTCGTGGAGCGCGGACCGCTTCGGTGGGCTGAGCTCTTCATAGAGCGTGTCCCGAACCAGCGCATGCGCGAAGGAGTAGCGCCCGTTGCCGAGATCGGTGACGAGACGCTCCGCGATCGCCTCCTGCGCGGCCGTCATCAGCTCCTCGGGGGACTGCTTCGCGACGCGCCAGACCAGCTCGTCCTCGAAGTCGCGCCCGATCACGGCGGCGACCCGGAGCGCCTCGTTGGTCTCCTCGCTGAGCCGGTCGAGGCGGCGGCCGACCACCTCGCGCACACCCTGAGGGATCTGAAGCTCGGCGGCGCTCACGCCGGCGGTGAGCCTGCCCTCGCTGGCCAGCAGGCGCACCACCTCGCCCACGAAGAAGGGGTTCCCGTCGGTCTGCTCCTGAACGGTCTGGGCTAGGCCCGGCGGGGAGGCGGCTCCCGAGGTCATCTCGATGTAGCGCTCGACCGCGCCGAGCGAGAGACCACGCAGCGGGATGCGGGAGCTCCCCTCGATTCCCGAGATCTCCCCGAGGACCCGGGCGAGCGGATGGTGCCGGCCGAGCTCGACGTCGCGATAGGTGCCGAGGATCAGGAGGCCGCTCGCGGCGAGCTCCCTGGTGGCGAAGCGGAGCAGCAGCAGGGAGGGCTCATCCGCCCAGTGGAGGTCGTCGAAGACGATCACGATCGGCCGGTCACGGGCGGCGGCCAGCAGCAGGCTCGTGACCGAGTCGAACAGCCTGAAGCGGGCTTCCTCGCTGTCGGATCCCGTGGCCGGCTCGACGTCGAGTTTCTCGGCCACCTCCGGGATCAGCTGGGCGACCTCGGCGGCGCCCCCGCCGACCTGCCAGGCGAGGGCGACGGGATCGGCGTCGCGGGCGTACGACCGGATCGCCTGGACCCACGGCCAGTAAGCCGGGGCGCCCTCGTCCTCTCGGCAGCGCCCCCAGTAGACCCGCGCGCCGCTCACCCGCGCGTAGGTGGCGAGCTCCTCGGCGGCACGCGTCTTACCGATTCCCGGCTCCCCCACCAGGAGCTGGAGCGAGCCACGGCCCGCGAGCGCCCCGTCGACAGCCTCACGCAGCCGCTCGAGCTCGCGCTCCCGGCCGACGAAGACGCCACCCGCCAGGCTCTCGAGCGGATTCTCTGCGCTCCTCCGCCACCTCGGCCGGCTTCACCTCGAGGGCCGCGAGGATCTGCTCGCGCGCCTCCATGGCACTGGCCGGCCGGTCCTCCGGCCGCTTGGCTAGCAGCGCTGAGCACGGCCCGGTCGAGTGCCTCGGGCACCTCGGGGTTGTGCCGCGAGGGCGGCACGGGGTCGGCGTGGAGGTGCTGGCTGATGATCGAGACGGCGTCGTCGCCCGGGAAGGGCGGCTGGCCGGTGAGCATCTCGTAGAGCAGCGCGCCGAGCGAATAGATGTCGCTGGTGTGGACCAGCGGCCTCTCCGAGCGCCTGCTCGGGAGGTAGGTACGCCACCGTGCCGACCAGCGTGCCGCCGCTCACCCTGGAGCGGGCCTCGGTCGTGGCCAGGCCGAAGTCGCCGAGCCTCGCGTGCCCGTCGTCGTCGATCCAGACGTTCGCCGGCTTCAGGTCGCGATGGACGATCCCGCGGGCGTGGGCATGCTCGAGGGCGCGGGTGACGTCCGCGGCGATCTCGACCGCCCGGGGCACCTCGAGGTGGCCACCCGCCGCGGCGAGCAGGCCCTCGACGTCGCCGCCGGGCATGTAGCGGCTGACGATGAAGGGGTTGTCGTCGTCCTCGCCGGTGTCGAGGACGTTGACGACGTGCGGGTGGTCGCCGAGCTTGCGCATCGCCTCCGCCTCGCGACGCGCCCGGGCCTGGATCGCGGCGCTCGCGCCGGCCGTGTCGTAGAGCGCAACCGCCACCTCGTCTCCGGTAGCGGTGTCGTCGGTGAGGTAGACGCGCTTGCGCCCGCCCTGGCCGAGGAAGCGCCGCACCCGGTAGCGGCCGGCGATCTCGGTCGGCACGTCGCCCGGAAGGGGCTCGACCGGGCGCGCCGCTCCGGGGGCCCGCTCGACACCGAGCTCGGTTCCGCAGGAGTCGCAGAATCGCGCGCCTTCACGATTCTCGTTGCCACAGGACGGACACCTCATGGCCGTACCTAGTAAACCAGCCGAGGCCAGCGGGTCTATTCGAGCGCCTGGCGCTGCGAGAGCGCGTAGAGCAGGGCCAGCGATGGGAGCACGGTGACCGCGGCGACCGCGAAGACGATGATCACCGCCGTCAGCGTCGCGGACGCCCCCGCCGCGTCCGAGATCGTCAGGGAGGTAGGCAGCAGGTAAGGGAAGGCCGCCGCGAAGTAGCCCCAGACGACGGCGGTTCCGGCGCCCACCGCCGCCACCCGCAAGCCGTAGTTCCGCCCGGTTACGAGCAGCCCGAGGGCGACGAGACCACAGAGCCCGGAAAGGATCACCAGCGCGATCCCGGGCCAGGAGGTGAGGCCGTCGTAGACGTAGCGGGCGTCAGCGTGGAGCGCGATGACGCCGACCACCGCGGCCGCACCGGCGAGCACGCCGATCGCCAGAGCACGGCGCTCGAAGTACTCGCGGAGATCACGGTCGCCCGCCGTGCCCGAGTCGTGCACGAGGAAGATCGCTGCCGTGTATGAGGTGAGCAGCACGAAGAGGACGCCCATGGAGAGCGGCAGGAAGCCGATCCAGCTGGCCGTCGGATCGCCGTTGCCGTCGGCGGGGACCTCGCCGGAGGCGATCGCCCCGACCACCGTCCCCATGAAGAACGGTGTCAGCACCGACGCCAATCCGAAGACCCGGGTGGCGGGGCGCTCCGCCGGCCCCGGCAGGGCGTGGCGGAATGCGAAGCCCGAGCCCCGCAGGACGATGCCGAGCGCGGCGAGGGCCAGCGGGATGTAGAGCGTGCTGAAGATCGCCGCGAAGGCCTGCGGAGAACGCCGTCCAGAGCACCACGAGGACGAAGATCAGCCAGACGTGGTTGGCCTCCCAGACCGCGCCGATCGAACGGTCGATCTGGGCCCGGACCCGCTTCGCCCGCTCGCCCGATCCGGCCAGCAGATCCCAGACCCCCGCGCCGAAGTCCGCTCCACCGAAGATCGCGTAGAGCGTCACCCCGACCCAGAGGATCGCCGCGCAGACGTCCGCGCTGCTCACGCGGATGCCCCCGATCGCTCGCCCGGCGGAGGTCCGTAGGGGATCCCGGCCTCAGGCGCACCCTCACGCCAGCGGCGGGAGAGGGCCCGCAGCACGGTGATCGCGATGACCCCAAGCGCGGCATAGAGGGCCATCGTCACGCCGAACACCCACCAGATTCCCTGGGCCGGCGTCACCGCGTCGGCCGTGCGCATGTAGCCGTTCACGATCCATGGCTGGCGGCCGACCTCGGTGACGATCCAGCCGCACCAGAGCGCGACCACCGCCGCCACCCCGGCGATGGCGCTGATCCGCAGGAACCATCGTGTGGCCGGCAGGTCGCGGCGCCGCCACCAGGAGATCGCGAACCAGACCGCGAGCAGGAAGAGGCCGGTGCCGATCCCGACCATCGCGTCGAAGGAGAGGTGGAGCATCGTCTTGGCCGGCGGCTCCTCGTTGTCGGGGATCTGGTTGAGGCCGGTGACGTAGGTGTTGGTGCTGAACCCGACCAGGAACGAGTCGAGCCCCGGGATCCCGATCCCACCCTTGACCTGGCCGTCGACGCAGCGGCCGCCCAGGTACTCGGTCTGGTCCCGGCCCTCCCTCGTAGATGCACTCCATTGCCGCGAACTTGGCCGGCTGGTCGTCGGCGACCGCGCGAGCCGCCGTGTCCCCGACGAAGAGCTGGATCGGCGTGGCGATCGCCGCCAAGGTGAACGGGATCACGAAGCCGAGCCGGTGATAGCGGTCACGGCGGCCACGGAGCATCCCCACCGCGTACACGGAGGCGATCAGAAAGCCGGTGACGATGTAGGCCGCCAGCAACATGTGGAAGAACTCGTAGCCGGTCGCCGGGTTGAAGAGCACCTCGAAGGGCTTCACGTCGGTGACGTTGCCGGCGGAGTCGAGCTCGAAGCCCTGGGGCTGGTTCATCCAGGCGTTCACGGCGATCACGGAGAAGGCGCCACCGATCCCGGAGATCACGATCGGCACCGCGGCGAGCATGTGCGCTCGGGGCGAGAGCCGGTCCCAGCCGTAGATGTAGATGGCGATGAAGATCGCCTCGAGGAAGAAGAAGATCCCCTCGATCGCGAAGCCGATCCCGAAGGCGTCACCGAAGCGGCCCGTGAACCGCGGCCACAGCAAGCCGAACTCGAAGGAGAGGACGGTGCCGGTCACCGCGCCGACGGCGAAGAGGACCGCGACAGCCTTCGACCAGTTGCGCGCCAGGCGAAGCGCCTCCGGGTCCTTCTTCCGATGGCCGTGCCACTCGGCGATCAGCATCACGGCCGGGAAGGCCACGCCGAAGCAGGCGAGCACGATGTGGAAGCCGAGGGTGAACCCCATCTGGCTGCGGGCCGCCAGCAGGTTCGAGGAGGAATCCGCGAGCAGGGGGACCAGACTGGGCATCAGATCGGGGAGAGCCTATTCCGGCGAACGGGCCATCAGAGGATTGCGATTGGGTTGAGCGGCGATCCGGTTCCTCCCGCGATGCGGAGGGGAGCCGCGACGAACAGGAACTCCCAGCGGCCTGCCTCCTCGCAGGCCCCGGCCAATTCGTCGAAGAGCAGGTAGTCGAGAAGGTGGACACCCATCGCTGTGAGCGCCAGCACGTGGATGGGAAATCCGACCCCCTCCGTGACGGGTGGCGCCGTATCGCTGTTGCTGTCGCTGCCGAGCGCAGCGACCCGTCGCTCGGACAGGAAGTCCGCACACTTCGGGTGCAGCCCAGCCTTGGCGCTGCCCGTGTCCCAGGGGCCGAGCTCATCCAGGCGGGTGGCGTGGCCGGTCCGCACCAGAAGGATGTCGCCCTCTCCCACGCTGACCCGCTCCCGGCGCTCCGCTTCATCGAGGTCGCCAGGCAAGACGCTATCGCCGGGCTCGAGCCAACTCACGCCGCGGGTTCGCGGGATGTCGAGCAGGACGCCGCGCCCGATCAGCCCGTCCTTCAGGAGCTCGACTGTCTCGACCGCCGCGCCGGTGGCAGAGACCGAATCGGCCGGCCGCCCGTTGTAAAGAGATCCGTCATAGGAAACGTGACAGAGGGCGTCGAGATGGCTGTGTGAGTCGTTGTGGTAGTCGACACCGATGTAGTCCTTGACGAAGGCGAGACCGTCGGGGTGGTCCTTGGCGCCGAGCATCGTCATGTGGTGATCGGCGGGTTCGGGATTGTCGGGCTCGCGCTCGGTATTGAGCGGTCGGCTCAGGCTGACCGTCCGCCCGCTGCGCACGAGGCCGGTGGCCTCTGCGACCTTCTCGGGCGTCAGGTAGTTGAGCGCGCCGCGCTCGTCGTCGGGGCCCCAGCGTCCCCAGTTGGAGACCCGCTCGAATAGCTCGCGGAACTCGTCCGCCGAGACCTGGATGTCGGGCGGCTCAGTCACGCGTCCGTCACCTTGATCGAGAACGAGGCCTCGTAGCTCTCACCGGGCTGCAGCAGCTTCAGGTCCTGCCCGCTCAGCAGGGCGTTGGTTGGTGCGGTCATCGGCTCGAAGGCGATCACGTCGTCGTCGTCCGGCGCGTAGACCTGTGCAAAGGGGTAGCCCCGATCAAATGAGACCTCGATCCGGCGCCCTCCTCCCTCGAGAGCGAATGGCCCGTCCGGAGCGGCGAACTCGTCGTCGAAGGTCCTCGACCCGAGCGGACCGGCAGGCACATCGGCCTCCTCCAGCTCGCCGGTGGGGAGCTCCTCGGAGTCGAGCACGACCCGCTCGCTCACCGGTATCTCGACCGCCCAGGCACTCCGCTCCACGCCCGGCAGGCGGAAATACGGGTGGTACCCGAAGGCGATCGGTATCGGCACCTCGCCCGAGGCACGGACCGTCGTCGCGATGGTGAGCGTCCGATCGGCGATGCCCGCCTCGATTCGCAGCTGATGAGGAAATGGGAACACGGTCATCAGGTCCTCGCGGGCGGCGAAGTCGAAGTTACCGACGAGACGCGGACCCTCCGCAGTGTCCTCATGCCGGTCGACACTCCACCCTGCAGCGGCCGCGAGGAGGCCGTGGATCGGCAGGCCCTTGGGACCCAGGGTGTACAGCTCGGGGTGTGTCCAAAGGTCGACCTCCTGTCCGGCCACCCAGAAGTGTCTTCTCCCGACCCGGTTCGCCCAGGGGTGGAGCAGCGGTATCCCCATCGTCGAGCGATCCGCGATGTACGTCGCCAGGCCGCCGCGCTGCCCGAGCAGCTCCTCCCCGCGGTGGCTGAGCGAGCAGCCAACCATCCCGGCGCCCGGGACGAAGGCCGCGCTCGATTCCGTCCGCGCCGGGCTCGCGAGGGTCAGCGCCTCGAAGCCATCGACATCGCGGCTCGCCGATCATCCAGTCGTTTCGGCCTTGGGCGTCTCGGGCTGGTTGCTCTTCCTCGTCGGAGGTCAGCGAGAGGATGAAGGGTCGGCCGCCGGCCTCCTCGATCGCCACGCGAGCGACGACCTGCTGCATCGTGATCGTGCGCTGCGGCCGGCCGTTGCCGATGAAGGTGAACGCCCAGCGCGGGATGATGGCCAGACGGTTCTTGAAGCCGGTCAGGAACGCCAGGTGGACGAACAGCCACGCCATCCAGCCGATGAACCCGGAGAGGCGGATGCCCTTGAAGCTGACCACGGCGCGGAACCGGGAGATGGTCGCCATGCTGCCGAGGTCCCGGTAGCGGAACGGCTTCGACTCCTCCCCGCGCAGACGGCGCTTGATCGTGTTCGAGGCGTGGAGTCCCTGCTGCATCGCCACCTCGGCCACGCCGGGGAGCTTGTCCAGGGACATCATGTCGCCGATCGCGAACACCTCGGGGTGCCCGGGCAGCGTGCAATCGGGGAGCACGCTGACGCGCCCGGCGCGGTCCACCTCGGCGCCGGTCGCCTCGCCCAGCATCCGGGCGAGCGGGGAGGCCTGGACGCCGGCCGCCCAGACCTTGGTGCGCGCGGGGATCCGGCGCTCCTCGTCCCCCTGCTTGACGACCACGCCGGTCCGATCGACGTCGGTGACGATGCTCGACATGTGCAGCTCGATTCCGAGGCGCTCGAGGCCCTTCGCCGCCTTGCCGGAAAGCCGGTCGCCGAAGGTGGCCAGCACCTCCTTGCCGCCGTCGAAGAGCAGGATCCTGGCGCTGCGCGGGTCGATCTCCCGGAAGTCGTTCTTGAGCACCCGCCTCGACAGCTCGGCGATCTGGCCGGCGATCTCCACGCCGGTCGGTCCGCCGCCGACCACCACGAAGGTGAGCCACTCCCGCTGCTTCTCACGGGATCGTCCTCGAGCTCGGCCATCTCGAAGGCGCCCAGGATCCGGCCGCGAAGCTCGAGGGCGTCGTTGATCGTCTTCATGCCCGGTGCCCAGCGCGAGAACTCGTCGTGACCGAAGTAGGACTGGCCGGCGCCGGCCGCGACGATCAGGCTGTCGTACGGGATCTCGATGGGGCTCCCGTCGGGGCGCGTGGCCGTCACCTTGCGAGCCTCGAGGTCGAAGCCGTTGACCTCGGCCAGCTCGACCTCGACGTTCCGCTGGCGGCGCAGCACGCTTCGGATCGGCGGGGCGATCTCGCCCTCCGAGAGGATCCCGGTGGCGACCTGATAGAGCATCGGCTGGAAGAGGTGGTGGTTGTGGCGGTCCACCAGCGTCACTCGGACCGGGCCGCGACGCAGCCTGCGCGCGGCGAACAACCCTCCGAAACCTCCGCCCACGATCACGACTCGATGGGACTCGGAGGCCATCGTCAGTCCGTGAAGCCCCCTAGGCGCCCAGACGCTCGAGCAGGTGATCCCCCACCCGCAGACCGTTGGCCATCGCCGTGAGCCCCGGGTTGACGGCGCCGATGCTCGGGAAGAAGCTGGTGTCCACGACGTAGAGGTTGTCGAGCTCATGGGCCTTGCAGTTCGTGTCGAGCACCGAGTCGGCGGGATCGGTGCCGAAGCGGCAGGTCCCGGTCTGATGCGCGACCCCCGCCACCGGGATCTCGTTCTTCAGGTAGGCGTGATGTGGGAGAAGGTGGCCCTCGTGCATGCCGATGTGGCCGAGGATGGACTTGAGCTTGTCGTAGAGCTCCTTCTTCGGCTTCTCGTTGGAGTAGGTGTAGCTCAGCCTGATTGCCCCGTCGTCCGTGAGCGTCACCCGGTTCTCCGGCTTCGGCAGGTCCTCGGTAGAGAGCCAGAAGTCGACGGCGTGGGCGGCGATCTTCTCGAGGCTCCAGCTCGGGGGCCAGCTTCGTCTCGATCGGCTTCTCGCCCCGGTACATCGGCGCCTGGGACTTGCCGACCATCTGGATGTTGCCGAGCGGGTGATCGAACTCCTCACCGGCGAAGTAGAAGTCATTGAGCCCGAGCGTCTTCTGGAAGACGGTCGGGTTCGGCTCCTTCGACAGGGCCAGGACGGCCTGGCTGTTGTGGAACATGTAGTTGCGGCCCACCTGGTCGGAACCGTTCGCCAGGCCGTTCGGATGCTTGTCGGTGGCGGAGGCGAGCAGCAGCTTGGCGGAGTTGGCCGCACCGCAGGAGACCGCGACGATGTCGGCTGAGTAGGTCTCCCGCTCGCCGTCGCGCTCGACCACGACCTCCGTCACCGCCTCACCACCGGCGTCGGTGTTGAGGGCGACCGCCTCTGAGTTCGTCAGCAGCGTGACGTTCGCGTGCTCGAGCGCGGGCCGCACCGCGATCACCTCGGCGTCAGACTTCGCGTGCACGAGGCAGGGAAAGCCATCGCAGTCGTCGCAGCGGACGCAGGTGCTGTAGGGCATGTTCGCCTCGTCCAACATCACCCCGCAGGGAGCGTGGAAGGGCCGGTAGCCGGCGGCGGCGAGATCGTCCGAGAGCTGCTGGATGCGCGGCTCGTGGGAGACGGCCGGGAAGGGATAGGGAGCGCTTGCCGGGGGCTCCGTGGGGTCCTCGCCTCGAGCACCGTGCACCTGGTAGAGCTCCTCCGCCTGCGTGTAGTAGGGCTCCATCTCGTCGTAGGAGATGGGCCAGGCCGGCGAGACGCCATCCTCGTACTGGACCTCGCCGAAGTCCTCGGCGCGCAGGCGGTAGAGCGCCGCGCCGAACATCTTGGTCGCGCCGCCGACGAAGTAGTGCACCTGCGGGGCGAACTCCTTGTCCTTGGCGTCGTACCAGGTGTCCTCCGACTGGTAGCGGCCGTCGACAAAGACGTCCTCGGCCCGCCAGTTCTGCGGCTCGCGAGTCAGGAAGTCCCCTCGCTCCAGCAGAAGGATCTTCTTGCCGGAGCCGGCGAGCCTGTGGACGAGCGTCCCTCCCCCAGCCCCGCTGCCGATCACGATCACGTCGTAGTCGCTCATACGTTGACTCCGAACTCCTTGAGACGCTCGCTCATGATGATTCGTCCCGCGGCCTCGATCAGGGCGAGGTGCGAGAAGGCCTGGGGGAAGTTCCCCAGGAAGCGGCCGGTGCTGGGGTCGAACTCCTCGGCGTAGAGGCCGAGCGGCGAGGCGATGCGGAGCAGCCGGTCCATCAGGTCGCGCGCGCGCTGGTGCTCGTGGATGATCGCCAGACCCGAGACGAGCCAGAAGGAGCAGATCAGGAAGCTGCCCTCCTTGCCCGAGAGCCCGTCGTCGGTCTGGCCGGTGACGTACCGGAGCACGAAGCCGTCCTCGGTGAGGTCGTCCGCGATCGCCAGCACGCTCTTGCGCATCACCTCGTCGTCGCCCGGCAGGAAGCCGAAGATGGCCGCCAGCAGGGTGGAGGCGTCGAGGGCGTCGGTGTCGTAGTGCTGGCGGAGGACGCCGTCGCGGACGCCGTTCTCGAGGATGTCCTTGCGGATCTCCTCCGCGGTGGCGCTCCACTCGGCCTGCAGATCGGAGTCGCCGCGGATGTGCGCGAGCTGCGAGGCCCGGTCCATGGCGACCCAGCACATCAGCTTGGAGGAGACGTAGTGCTGGGGCTTGCCGCGCGCCTCCCAGATCCCCTGGTCCGGCTTCTTCCAGACCTTCGTCGCGCAGTCGGCCTGCGCCTGGACGACGGGCCACAGTCTTCGCGGCAGGCGCTGGCTGCGGTTGGTGTGGAGCAGGATCGAGTCGAGAGCGGCACCGAAGACGTCGTTCTGTCGCTGGTCGAAGGCCCCGTTGCCCACCCGCACGGGAGACGCCCCCGCGTAACCGGAGAGGTCGTCCCTGGTCGACTCGGTCAGATCCCGACGACCGTCGATCCCGTACATGATCTGCAGCCCCCCGTCCTCGTTCGGCTCGAGGTCGCCGATGAACTGCATGAACTCGTTGGCCTCCCAGTCCAGGTCCAGGTAGTGCAGCGCCTGGAGCGTGAAGGTCGAGTCCCTGATCCAGGTGAACCGGTAGTCCCAGTTGCGCTCCCCACCCGGCGTCTCCGGCAGCGAGGTCGTCAGGGCGGCGACGGTGGCGCCCGTCGGCATGTAGGTGAGCCCCTTGATGGCGAGGGCGGAGCGCTGGATCGCCCCCCTGAAGCGGTGATCCGGCATGCGGGCCTTGGAGATCCAGGTGCGCCAGTAGTTGGCGGTCTCGCTCATGCGTGCGTTGGCCTCGTCGATGTCCTCCGGCGAGGCGAGCTCCTCTGCCCAGGAGAGCGAGCAGAACGCCTGCTCTCCCTTCTGGAGCGTGTGCCGCGCCCGCGCCGCTTCGGCTTCCGCCCCCAGCGGGATGCTGCTGCGCAGCCTGACCGTCAGTCCCGCTCCGCTCGCGTCGGCGGTGTGTGGTCCCTGCAGCGACCAGTCGGCCGGTACCCGTCCGTAATCGAAGTCCGGCTCGCAGAGCAGCTCCATGTCGACCGAGCCCTCCATGCAGAGCACCGTTCGCACGAGCATGTGATGGGCGTCCTCGTCGGCGGGCGCGCGCGTGTGTGGGGTGACCTCGTCCTCGATGTTGGGTCGGGCCGATCGTCAGCGCGTCTCGCACCATCGCCCAGCCGGTCGGCGTGTGCCAGGTGGTGTTGAGGATGTTGGTGCCGGGCTCGTAGATCCGGCTGCTCGGCACGTTGATCCCGAAGGGGGCGAAGCGGAACGAGCCGGCCTCCCGGTCGAGCAGCGTCCCGAAGATGCTGGGCGAGTCGAATCGCGGAACGCAGAGCCAGGCGATCCCACCGTCTGGGGCCACCAGGGCGCCCGTGTGGCAGTTGGAGAGGAAGGCGTAGTCCGCAATCGGCGGGAACGGCGACGGCATCGCGGCGCTCTGGGGCATTCGCCTTCTCCTTGGCGGCCGCGGGCGCCTTGCCGTCTCCGCTCGCCGCCGCCTTGCCGCTGGAGCGGGTCTTTCCGGCGCTCTTCTGCTTCGCGGGACTCATGACCCGGTCCACGGCTCGTGCCAGCCGCCGTAGTCCGTCGACGAGCTTGTCGGCGGCCTTGGGTCCCCAGGTACCCGGCTTGTACGGGTGGACCCTCGGGGGCTTCTCGAGCAGCGGGCCGCAGACCCGCCAGGTCTCCTCGATGCTGTCCTGCCGTTTGAAGCGCGTGCTGTCGCCGACCATCGCGGCGTGCAGGAGGACCTCGTATGGGGTCGGGCCCTCGCCGCCCTCCTGGGCGAACTCCATGTCGAGGTTGATCTGCTCGGGTCTGGTTTCGTCACTGCGCTGTGCGTCGACCAGCAGACGAATCCCGGTGGTCGGGTGGAGCCTGACGACGAGCTGGTCGGGCTCGGGCCGCCGCCGGCTGTTCGCGCTGTAGCCGAGGCGCGGCGGCTCCTTGAAGATCAGCCTGAGCTCCCACTGCTCCACCGGGAGCTCCTTCCCCGTCCGGATGAAGAACGGGACTCCGGTCCAGCGCCAGTTGTCGATCTCGAAGCGCATCGCCGCAAAGGTCTCCGTCGTCGAGTCCTTCGCGACCCCCTTGATCTTCCGGTAGCCCTCGTACTGCCCTCGCACGTACTGCTTCGGGTCGGCCTTCGGCATCGCCGAGAAGACGCCGAACATCGCGTCCTTCAGCGCCCGGGCGTCGCGGCTGGCGGGCGGCTCCATCGCAGCCGCCGCAACCACCTGCATCAGGTGGTTGACCACGACGTCCCTGAGGGCGCCAACGGGGTCGTAGAAGCTGCCACGGTCGGCGACTCCGAAGTCCTCCGCCATCGTGATCTGGACGCAGGCGACGCTGTTGCGGTTCCAGACGGGCTCGAACATCGCATTCGCGAATCGCAGATAGAGGATCTCGGCCAGGCCCATCACGCCGAGGAAGTGGTCGATCCGGTAGAGCTGGTCCTCACGGATGTACTGGTGGATCTCCGCCGCAAGCTCGCGCGCGGAGGCGAGGTCGTGGCCGAAGGGCTTCTCGACCACCACCCTGGCGTTCTTGGTGAGACCGGCTTCGAAGAGCCCCTTGATCGTCATGCCGAAGAGCGACGGCGGGATCTCCAGGTAGAAGACCGGGTTCCTGGCTCCCTTGATGTGGGCGGCGAGGCGCTCGTAGGTGTCGGCCTCGGCGAAGTCGCCCTGGACGTAGGAGAACCGCTTGGCGAGGCGGTTGAAGACCTTCGGGTCGGGCTTCTTCCCGGAGGAGGTCTCGATCGCCTTGCGGGCGTGGTCACGGAGGTCCTTGTCCGACCAGTCGTCGAAGGCCACCCCGACGATCGGGCAGTCGAGCAGGCCCCGGGCCTCGAGCCGGTAGAGCGAGTTGAAGGTCATCACCTTGGCGAGGTCCCCGGTGATCCCGAAGATGACGAAGACGTCGCAGCCTTTTCCATGCGTTCCTTGCCACCTGCAGATGCCATCCTAATCACAGACGAGCGTGATCGGTCAACGAGATGTAAACGGGATTCCGGCGCTGACCCTGGGCTCGGGCGACGCCGACGGGCTCGAGGCAACCTTCGTCCCCAGCGCCGACATGGTCGGGTGCTCGCTCCGCCACCGGGGCGAGGAGTTGCTCGGCCAGCGAGGGGGACTGCGCGTCTACATCGCCGAGCGCTCCACCATGGGGATCCCACTTCTCTATCCATGGGCGAACCGGCTGGCGCGGACTCGCTTCACGGTCGCCGGGGAGGAGGTCGACCTGGACGATGCGATGACGGTGACGCACGACGCGAACGGCCTGCCCATGCACGGCATGCTCAATGCGGCAGTGGGGTGGCGGGTGGACCGCCACGAGGAGATCGACGGTGGAGGCCTGATCGCGGCCAGCTACGACTTCTCCGGACACCCCGAGCTGATGGCGGCCTTTCCATTCCCCCACGAGGTCCTCTTCCAGGCCACTCTCCGCAACCGCACCCTGACGATCAGCACTGCCGTGGCGGCGACCGGGGATCGGTCCGTGCCGGTGGCCTTCGGCTATCACCCATATCTGCGCCTGCCGCACGTGGAGCGATCGGCCTGGGAGGTGGAAATGCCCGTGACCGAGCGCCTCGAACTGGACGAGCGCATGTTGCCCACCGGGGAGCGATCGGCCGTCAGGGTCGAGGGCGGGCGGCTCGGGTCAAGAACCTTCGACGATGCCTACGTCGCGCCCAGAGGCGATGAGCCGTTCGTGCTGGCCGGCGACGGCAGGCGGATCGAGGTCGCTTTCGGAGACGGCTACCGGTTCGCCCAGGTCTACGCCCCGCCCGATGACGACGTCGTCGCCTATGAGCCGATGACGGCGCCCACCAACGCTCTGGTCGAGGGGGGTCCCGATCTGCCGGTGCTGGAGCCGGGCGAGCGCTACGAGGCGAGTTTCTCGATAGCCGTCACCTGAGCCAGGGGATAATGGCCACCGGCATGGAACGCCCGGAGGAGAACCTCACCCTCGCCGAGTTCCGTGAGCTGTTCGAGTCGGTCTCGAGCTGGGGGCGCTGGGGAGCCGACGACCAGCGTGGAGCGCTCAACTATCTGACCCCCGGAAGCGTGCGAGCGGCGGCGGGGCTCGTCCGAAGCGGTGAGACGCTCTCGCTCAGCCTGCCGCTCAACACGAAGGTTGGGATCGACAACCCGGCTCCGGTTGACCATCACATGACGCTGCTCGCCGACGATGCGTCCGAATCCGGTCCCCTGCAGTTCGCCAAGGACTACGTCGGGTCCGACTACCACAACCCCTCCCACAGTCACATCGACGCGTTCTGTCACGTTTCGCTCGATGGTCGCCTCTACAACGGGAGGCCGAGCTCGTCGGTGACCTCTCGGGGGGCGACCGAGGATGCATCGATGTGCTCAGGGACGGCCTGATCGGGCGCGGGGTGCTGCTCGACGTGCCCCGCCTCCGGGAGGTTCCCTGGCTCGAGCCCGGCCAAAACGTGTTCACCGAGGACCTCGAGGACGCGGAACGAAGCCAGGGCGTGACCGTTGGGGAGGGCGACATCCTCTTGGTCCGGACCGGGCATACCAGGCGCCAGCTCGAACGCGGCGCCTGGGACTCGGATACGGCGAGGGCCGGCCTCCACCCGACGGTCGCGCGTTTCCTCGCCGAACGCAGGGTCGCCGCCCTCGGCTGCGACGGAAACAACGACACCGCACCGAGCACGACCGAGTCGATCGACTTCCCGATCCACGCCCTCGCCCTCAACGCCATGGGCATCCACCTGCTCGACTACCTCCGGCTCGAGGACCTGAGCGCCGCCTGCGACCGCGACGGACGGTGGGAGTTCATGTTCGCCGCGGCGCCCCTCCGCCTCGTCGGCGGAACCGGTTCGCCATTGAATCCGATCGCGATTCTGTGAGCACCGCCCCGTTCTCATCACAGCACCTCGAGCGCAGTAGCAAGCACGCCTCGTGCCCGGTCGTCGTGGTTCACGACGATTGAGGGCCCGAAGCGACCTGGCCTCGTCCTCGCCTCCTTGCGCCGAGTGCGACGCGAACCCCGGCTACACCACCGCCTCTTCGCGCGGCGGCATCAGAGCCCCGATTATCCAAAAGAGCGGGAAGATGATCCCGATGATGAACATCACCCAGTGCCCCTTCCGGATGGACATGATGCCCAGTGTCACGAGCAGGATGAAGTAGAGGATGCCGCCGAGAACGAAAAGCATCTGGATTCTCCCTTCCAGGTTTGTTGGCGGTGGGTACGAGTCACCCAAACGTTCGGAGGCACGGCACCAAGGAAGCTCCTAAAGGGGCGCGGGTGCGCGACAGCTCCACATCGGGGGCTTCCAGTGGACGCTTCGGAAGTAGTGAGCCGCAATCGCGAACATGACCAATGCCTGGAGATGGTTACGACTCATCGCTGTTTTCGATGCCGGGCGGAGCGACCTCACCGCTATCAATTTCCCGTGAGAGCTTCTGCTTGTCGGCGAGCCTGCCCTCGCCCAGCACCCCGGAGCCGGCCGCGCGGGCGATCGCGTCGCCCCCGCGCCCGCGCAAGATGTAGGCGAACCCGACCGCAATCATTGCTCCGGCGAGCGGCCCCACGACGTAGACCCAGTAGCTCGAAAATCGCCGCTGACCAGAGCGGGCCCGAACGAGCGGGCGGGGTTCATCGAGGTGCCGCTGACCGGCGCCGACCAGAGGCCGGCGAGCGCGAAATAGCCGCCGACGCCCAGGGCGGCGATCGCACCGACGTTCTGGGCCGCCGAGGCGGTGCCGAGGATGACGCTCACCAGGCCGGTCGTGAGCGCGATCTCCATCAAGAGCGCCTGCCAGTTCGCATACCCAGCGCCGGGCAATGTGGCGCCGAGATGCTCGATGTCCGAACACCGCCAGGAGGAACAGGCAGGCCAGGGTGGCCCCGACGAGCTGGACGATGATGTAGCCGGGTACGCGCCTCCAGGGGAAGTCCCCTCGCATTGCGAATGCAAGTGACACGCCCGGGTTCAGATGCGCTCCGGAGATCGCCCCCATGAAGAGGATGATCGCCATGACCATGAGCCCGGGGGCGACGACGGCGGCGGACAGGCCGATCTGGCCCTTGCCGACCAGGATCCCGCCCCCGGCTGCGACGAGCACCAAGAAGAAGGTCCCGAGCAGCTCCGAGAAGAGCCGGCGCCATTCGCGCTTCGGGTCGTCCCATTCATCCCGGGAGCCGAACTCGAGCGCCAGCCGGTGTCCAACGCGCTGCTCCGATTCGCTGACGGAATCGAAGTGGTCGGCGGAAGGCTTACCGGCCGGCTCGGCGATGCGGGAACGATACCGTGCGAGGAACCGCCGCTCGCGAAACCGCCGGGAGCTCCAGGTCGTCGACTAGGCCGTGGCCGGCGCCTCGATCGGCCCGGCCATCGGCTCACCGCCTCGCCTGATCCGCGCCGCCACCAACGGGAAGATCAGGGTCGAGACGATCGCTGCGCCGACCAGGCCGGCGGCCGTCGACGAGGTCATGTGCCCGGCATCGACCGCCAGCGTGGTGATCGCCAAGACCAGGGCAGCTCCGTGGCCGAGTAGACGGCGAGCGCCACCCTGTCGCGCAATCCGAGCTCGCTTCGGTAGAGCAGCAGGGCCGGGAGGCCGCGCACCACCAGGAAGAGGGCGAGGAACAACGGCACCTTGAGCAGGGCGGTGGCACTCAGGTCAGGGCATCGAGATCGAAGGCCATCCCGCTGGTGATGAAGAAGAACGGGATCAGCAGGCCGTACCCGACCGCGTACAGCTTGGAGTCGAAGACGGCCACCTCGCGGCCGCGCAGCGCGATCCGGGTGATCATGCCGGCCACGAACCCGCCAAGGAGCAGGTCAAGGCCGAGCTGAGCCGCCAGGGCGACGAGCGTGAAGACGAGCACCACCGCGAGCCGGACGGCCAGCTGGCTGGAGGTCTCGAACGTCCGCTCGACCAGCGCCCATCCCCTCCACGCGGAGCGTACGGCGAACAGTCCGGTGATCACGGCCAGGGCGATGAAGAGGATCAGGATCACGGCCTCGTGGAGCGGCCGGTGGAGAGGATCAGCGTCGCCAGCAGAATCGGGCCGAACTCCCCATCCCGCCCGCGCCGAGCAGGAAGGTGCCGAAGCGGGTGCGCATCTCACCGGCATCGCTGAGGATCGGGATCAGCGTCCCGATCGCAGTTGTCGCCATCGCCGAGCCCGTGTAGAGGTACGAGAGGATCACTCCCGCCGCCGCGAGCACTCCGCCGATCCCGTAGGCGAGCACCAGTGAGAGCCCCCAACCGACGACGCCCAACTTGAGTGGACGGCCCTCGATCCGGGCGAAATCGATCTCGTAGCCGGCGAAGAAGAAGAGCATCCCC
>CAWDDE010000009.1:0-87391 GCA_963801055.1 uncultured Solirubrobacterales bacterium
AGGTCGCCCGTGATCCCGAAGACGACGAAGACGTCGGCCGGCCGCTGTCGGCCGCGAGCTCTGCTAGCGGTCGCCTTCGCTTGGTGTGTGGTCGCTGTCGCCATCCAATGGCGTGGCTGGGTCAGCCGGCGCGTCAATCGCCCCAGGCCCTTTCTATCAGGCAGCATGCGCGTTCGGTGACCGAGATGTGAACGAAATGTGTTCGCGGGCTCGGCGCTCGGTGGTGGCGCTCACCCCATGAGATGCTGCCGACCTGATGATGCACGTCGAGGTCATTGGAACAAGCGCCGAGATGGCTCGGGTTGCGACGGCCATCGACAGGCTGGACGGCGTCCGTGGAGTGAGGCGAATCGATGCCATTCGGCCGGGCCACTCGGTCGTCGCCGCTTCGGCCCGCCCCAGCGCAGTCGATCCGCTGCTCGACGAGCTCATGCACCTCCGCGTTCCCGAGAGGGACATCGCCATCATCAGGGCGGAAACGGTCGAGTGGACGGCTACTCACCGATCCGAGACGAGCCTGGTCTGGGCCGACGTGCTCGGCCAGGCCTGGATCAACGCGCGCCCGATCGCCCGGTACCTGACGCTCATGTTCGCTGCCGGCGTGATCTCCGGCTACGGCGTGCTCGACCGGAACAGCATTCTGATCGTCGGCGCGATGGCGGTCAGCCCCGACCTGCTGCCGATCACGGCCATCGCCGTTGGCCTGGTCGGGCGAACCGGGCGTCTGGGGGGCGAGGCGCTGCTCACACTGGCGCTCGGCCTCGGTATGGCGAGCGCAGCCGCTGCCCTGGTCGCGCTCGCTCAGGATCAGCTCGACCTAATCCCATCTGGGTTCACCCTGGGCTCCGCATCCGATGTCTTGGGGGGCTTGACAAGCATCAGCCACGAGACGATCTCCGTCGCCTTCGTGGCCGGCGTGGCGGGCATGCTGGCGCTGGAGACTCGCGCCAGCTCGGCGATCGGCGTGGCGGTCTCGGTGACGACAATCCCGGCTGCCGCCTATCTCGGGGTCGCCGCCGGGCTCGGCGAGACCGGGACCGCCGGAGGGGCTTTGGGCCTGCTCGGCGTAAACGTCGCCATGATGACGCTGGGCGCCTCCGTGACGCTCGTGGTCCAGCGGCGCCTCAGGCAGCGTGCCTCGAAGCACTGAGGTCTCGGCAATGTGGCGAGCGGAAGTCATGCCGGCACGACGAACGTGAACTCATGACGACCGACGTTTCGACCTCACCGCCCCCTGGGCTGAGGCTGAGCCGGTCCCGCCCCGCGGCTCGAGCACTACCAGCGGGATAACGCGGTCGGTTCGCTCCTGGTAATCCCGGTAGCCGCCGTAGAGCTCCACGACCTCTTCCCAGAGCCGATCCCGCTCCTTGCCCTTGGCGAGGCGGGCGTGCACGGCTTGGCGCTCCGAGCCGACCTGGATCGTCGTGTCCGGGTTTGCCATCAGGTTGTGGAACCAGGCTGGATTCCGTGGATGCCCGCCCTTGGAGGCGACGAGCACGACGTTCTCCCTGTCCCGCAGATACGCGAGGGGCGTGGTGCGCACCTTCCCCGACTTGGCCCCGACGTGGTCGAGCAGGAGCATCGGCGGCGCGCCGGGAACGTGGTGCCCGACCAGACCACGCGTTGCGCGGTAGAGCGCGGTGTGACTGCCAACCAGATGGCGGAGGACCGGCCAGCTCCGGTCGACCAGAGGATTCGGCATCGCCGGGGACTTTATGGCTTGCTGGCCAGGTGGAAGCGGTCGCAGACGTCGCAGCGGTAGTAGGTCATTCCGAAGCGGGCGGCCTCGGCCTTCGCGACCTCCTCGCTTGACGTAGCCGCGCTTCGGCTTGCCGTCCTTGTTGAAGTGGCTGCCCACGATCCTGCGCTCGGCCATACCCCGAGCGTAGTGGCTGACCACGCCGCTCCTGCGAGGGGAAGATGGGGGTCGATTAGGGGTGATTCCCGATAGACGATCGGGACCCGGGCCGTCATCGTCGGTGCCATGAACGAACAACCAGAAAACGACAAGACAGAAGAGAGAAAAGACAAAGAGGTCGGCCCCCGGCGCCCTCTCCTCCGGTCGCGAGACGACCGAATGATCTGGGGCGTCGCAGGCGGCCTCGCCGAGCACGTCGGCTTCAACCCGACGCTGGTGCGCGTCTTCTTCGTCGTCACCTGCTTCTTCGGAGGGGCCGGGCTGCTCGCCTATCTGGTGCTGGCGGTCGCCCTCCCCGAGGACGACGGAACCGGCCGGCCCGTGGCCGAGAGCTTCTGGTCACGGTTCGGCAAGGTGGTGCTCGTCTGCCTGCTGGTCGCGGTGGCGCTCTGCCTCGCGGCCGGGCTCGCGGTGGCGAGCGCCTGGGTCACCGCGACGGGCCACGGCACCGTGATCGCCATAGCGGTGATCGTGTTCGGGCTCGGCCTCGTCGCCGCGGCGTTCGCCGGAGACATCCGACGGCGGGTGGTGCCGCTGCTCGTGGTCGCCGCCCTGGCGCTGGGTATTCCAGCCGGAGCGGTCGCCGCGGCTGACATCCACATCGACGGATCCATCGGCAAGCGGACCTATACCCCGACCGCCGTGACCGACCTGCCGGCTTCCGGCTACGAGCTCGGCACCGGGCAGTTGATCGTTGACCTGCGTGAGCTGCCCTGGACGAAGGGGCAGGCGATCCCCGTCTCGGCCCATCTCGGAATCGGGCAGATGATCGTCTCGGTCCCGCCCAACGTCTGCATCGACGGCGACGTGCACGGCAAGGCGGGCGAGCTGATCTCCGGCGGGCAGGTCGCCCACGGGGTCGACCCGGACATCGATCAGGGATCACCCCTCACCGATGCTCCCACCCTCAAGATTGACGCCGATATCCAGTTCGGCCAGATGCTGATCACGGACGAGGCGCCGGATCAGATCGACACCCATGGCGTCGACTACGACCACCACCAGCAGGAAGAGGACACCCAGAGGCAGGTCTGCGGGAGGTGATCCTCCGACTGTGAGGAGACCCGATTCGAGCGCGCTGGGGGCCGGGATCTCGATCCTGGCCCTCGGCGTCGTTCTGCTGCTCCAGGACGGGGACGTGATCGATCTGCGGGCGGGCTGGCTGCTCGCCGCGCTGACGGCCACGGTCGTGCTCGCGGTCGCGTCCGGAGCCTTGGGGGCCCGGCGCCGGCCGAGGAGCCGACTTCATCCGGAACGCGAGGCGTTCAGAGTCTCCCGCGCCGGGTTCGCTGGTCGCGGTGGTCCTCGGCGGCGCGCTGTTCTTCTTCTGGGCGACGGGCGTGCTCGAGTCCGCGGGCAGCGCCGCCCTCGCGGCGTTCGTCGTGACGATCGCGTTGGTCCTCATCTCCGCGCCGCTCTGGTGGACGATGGCGAGGCGCCTCGCAGCGGAACGGGTCGCGCGCGCCCGCTCCCAGGAGCGCGCCGAGGTGGCGGCGCACCTGCACGACTCGGTCCTCCAGACCCTCGCGCTCGTGCAGAAGCGGGCGGACGAACCGGAGGAGGTCGCCAAGCTCGCCCGCCGGCAGGAACGAGAGCTGCGCTCCTGGCTCGCGGGCGAGGGGCCCGCGCGCCCGGGAGAGCGGCTCGCGGACGCGCTCAAGACCGTGGCGGTCGAGGTGGAGGAGCAGCACGGGGCCCAGGTCGAGGCCGTGGTGGTCGGGGACGCGCCGCTCGACGAGCGGCTGGAGGCGCTGGTCGCGGCCACTCGCGAGGCGCTCACGAACGCCGCGAAGTTCGCCTCGGACGGAGGACCCGTGAGGCTCTACGCCGAGATCGAGGCGGACCGGGTCAAGGTCTTCATCGACGATCGCGGGCCCGGCTTCGACGCGGAGGCGCGTGCCGGAGGACCGGCGAGGGATCCGCGAGTCGATAATCGGACGGATGGAGCGCCACGGAGGACACGCGGAGATCCGCACCGGCTCCGGTGACGGAACCGAGGTCGAGCTCACCCTCGACCGGGGGGACCGATGAGCGAGACGCCGACGGTGGTGATCGTCGACGACCACCGCATCTTCCGGAGCGGCGTGCGGGCCGAGCTCGGCGAGGCCGTCGAGGTCCTCGGCGAGGCCGAGTCCGTCGAGGACGCGGTCCGCGCGATCACGGAGCTCGAGCCCGATGTGGTCGCTGCTCGACGTCCACATGCCCGGCGGCGGCGGCGTCGAGGTGATCGGGCAGGTCTCGAAGGCGCGGCCCCAGCAGCGGTTCCTCGCCCTCTCGGTATCCGATGATCCCCAGGACGTGATCGCGATCGTCCGCGCCGGGGCGCGCGGCTACGTCACCAAGACGATCACCGGCGACGAGCTCGCCGACGCGGTGCGGCGCGTCCGCGACGGGGACGCCGTCTTCTCACCACGGCTTGCCGGCTTCGTGCTCGATGCCTTCGCCGGCGACCTGCCTGCCGAGGAGGTCGACCCCGAGCTCGATCAGCTCACCGCCCGCGAGCGCGAGGTGCTCCGCTACATCGCGCGCGGCTACCTCTACAAGGAGATCGGCCTGCGCCTCAGCATCTCGGTGAAGACCGTGGAGGCCCACGTCAGCTCGGTGCTGCGCAAGCTGCAGCTCTCCAACCGGCACGAGCTCAGCCGCTGGGCCGTGAGCCGGCGGCTGGTCGACTGAGCCGGACCGCTCAGGCCGCGGATGCGTCCAGGCCCGGCAGATCCGCCCGACGTGGCGGTCGTCGGTGCCGCAGCAGCCGCCGAGCACGTTCATCTCGGGCAGCTGTTTGCGCAGCTGCGCATAGCGGGCGCCGAGATCCTCGGGATCGCCGTCGTCCAGCTCGGTCGCCTCGTCGAGCTCGGCGTGGCTCTTGGTGGAGGCGTTCGCTCGCAGGCCGCGGATTCGGGTCGTCCACGACCCTCCGAGCACGGACTCGAAGTGGGTCGGGTGCGCGCAGTTGATCATGTAGTAGGCGGGTTCACCGCCGGTCGCGGCGTCCGTCTCCTCGATCGCCTGGGATAGCGCCTGGCCGCTGGGCAGGCGCCCGTCGGTCTCGAGCGTGAATGAGATCGCCGCCGGGATCCCGGCGGCGTGGGCGGCCCGCGCGATCCCGATCGCCTCGTCGACGTAGGTCAGCGTCAGGGCCGTGACCATGTCGGCCTCGGTGTCGGCGAAGGTGTCGATCTGGGTCGAGTGGTACTCGGCCGCCTCATCGGCGGAGAGCCTCTGCTTCGGGTCGTAGCCGTCGTCCTGCGGCCCGATGCAGCCGCTGATCACGATCGGCGAGACCTCGTCCTCGTACCGATCGCGCAGCTCCGCCATCAGCGCGATCGCCTTGCGGTTCATCCGCTCGAGCTCCGTCCGGGCTGTAGCCGATCTCGGCGCCCCCCAGCGGGACTCGCTCGCCAGGTCGGGCTCTCGAGCACGAAGCCGGCACCGTGCTCCTTCGCCAGCTCCAGGTAGGGCACGAAGTAGCGCCGCAGCTCCTCGGTGCCCTCGTCCCCCTTGAGCAGGTCGAAGGCGGCGAACTCGGGCAGATCGAGCCCGCGGTGGAAGATCAGCGTGGTCTCGAGACCGCCGTCGGTAAGGAATAGCTCGCCGCCCAACTGAGGAAGCTCATCGCGATATCTCGACTCCCGAGCCAACGGAGTAATTATTAGCCCTTGGCCTCGGCACCTCTGGAACGACACCTGCTGCGCGCCCGCGACCTCGCCGACAGCCGCTACGGCGAACCGCTCGACGTGAGCGCCCTGGCACGGGAAGCGCACGTCTCTCCGCGTCACTTCAGCCGCAGCTTTCGCCGCGTCTTCGGAGAGACGCCGTACCAGTACCTGCTCACCCGCCGACTCGAACGCGCCCGGCACCTGCTGCGAACCACCGAGATGCCGGTCGCGGAGATCTGCCTGGAAGTGGGCTTCACCAGCGTCGGCTCGTTCACGACCACCTTCAGGCGCCACGTCGGCGTCTCGCCGACGACCTTTCGCAAGGCGTACGGCGGCCCGTCGGAGGCCGATCGCATCCCGCTCTGCTTCGCGATGGCCTGGGCGCGCCGCGCTCCGGTTGGCGCGTTTCGAGAAGACAGCGCGCCATCGGCCGACTAGGGTCGCCTGGTCCGTCAGAGTCCAACGGAAAGGAACGAAGAGATGATCGACGCGATCTCCCACGTCAACGTCTGGGTGGATGATCAGGAGGAGGCCAAGACCTTCTACACCGAGAAGCTCGGCTTCGAGGTCCGCGCGGACGCGACGCTCGAGGAGTTCGGCGGCTACCGCTGGCTCACGGTGGGGCCACCCGGCCAGCCCGACGTCCACGTCATCCTGAGCGCCGCGGTCCCTCCGGCGATCGACGCCGACACCGCGACGCAGGTGATGGCGCTGGTGCACCAGGGAGCGATGGGCCCGGGCATATTCCGGACGGAGGACTGCCGCAAGACGGCCAAGGAGCTCCAGGACCGCGGCGTCGAGTTCACGCAGGAGCCCGACGAGCGCTTCTACGGCGTCGACGCCGGCTTCCGCGATCCGTTCGGCAACGAGTGGCGGCTCGTGCAGCCCATCGAGTACGACCTCGAGACGGTCGAGGGCGCGCGGGCCAACGGCGGCTGATCGGCCATGTGCCGGATCAGACATGTCGCCGGCCGGCGGGCCGCAGGCCGGCTAGAGGAGCGGAAGGCCTTCTACGAGCGAATGGATCGCCGCGTCGGCGCCGGCCTCGATCAGCTCCTCGGCCGTGTACTCGCCGGTCGCCACGCCCACCACCCTGATCCCGACGCCATGGCCGGCCTCGACGTCGCGGGGCGTGTCGCCGCAGGAGAAGCAGCGGTCCCGCTCGAGCGCGTGGCCTGAGACGAAGTCGCCTCGTTCGAGCGCGATCTTGGTGAGCTCGGTCCGGTCGGGCGAGTCGGAGCCGAATCCTCCGAAGCAGAAGAAGCGGTTGAGGTTGGCGCGGGAGAGCTTGACGTGGGCCGCCTCCTCGACGTTGCCGGTGGTGAGGCCGAGCATCACGCCGTCGCCGATCAGCCGCTCCATCAACTCGACGACACCATCCTTGACGACGTAACCGGGCGAGTTCTGGACCTCCTCGGGCAGGTAGTCGAGCCGGCGTCGCATCAGCGCCTCAGCCTCCTCGTCGGTCGGCACACGGCCGATCGCCTGCTCGAACACCACGCGGCCCACCTGGGGATCGGGAACGCCCTTGCCGGTCACCGCCGGGACGTCGACATCCACGTCGTGGAGCTCCTTGAAGGCGCGCTTCCAGGCCCGGTCACTGGCGCCTCCGGTGGAGATCAGGGTCCCGTCGATGTCGAAGAGGACGGCCTGCGTCCCTCCCTCGTCGCTCACGCGGCCGACGCCTCGAGCACCGCCTGGCGGATCGCTGCGGCGGAGCGGCGGATGTCGTCCTCGCTCGTCCGCCAGTTGCAGACCGAGATCCGGATCGCCGGCCGTCCCCGCCAGCGTGTCGCGGCCAGCCAGCAGGTCCCGTCCTGCTGTATCCGCTCGACCGCGTCCGCGGTCAGCTCGCCGGATTCGTCGCCGACGACCCCCACCAGCGCCTGGTTGATGACCACCTCGTTGAGCACCTCGAGCGCCGGATCCTGCTCGAGCTCGGCGGCCATCAGGCGGGCCAGGGCGGAGCGTCCGCTCGACCAGGTCCGCCACCCCCTTCGCGCCCGAGCGAGCGCAGCGCGGCATAGAGCGGGAAGCCGCGTGCCCGCCGCGAGGACTCGGGCACGTACTGGTAGGAGTCGCGGGCATCCGGCGCCGCCGTCAGGTACGGAGCGCTGATCCCCATCGCGCCCCGGAGGTTGTCGGGGTCCTTGACGGCGATGAACCCGCAGTCGTAGGGGACGTTGAGCCACTTGTGGGCGTCGGTCGACCAGGAATCGGCCCGATCCAGGCCCTCGGTCAGGGAGTCGAACTCGCGGCTGGACGCCGCCCAGAGCCCGACCGCGCCGTCGACATGCAGCCAGGCGCCGTGCCGCTCGCAGATCTCGGCGATGGCGGGGAACGGGTCGAAACAGCCGGTGTTCACCTCGCCGGCCTGCGCGCAGACGATCGCCGGCCCGTCGCCTCGGTCGAGCTCCGCGGCCAGTGCCTCCGGATCCATGCGGCCCGCGTCGTCCGCCTTCACGCGGATCGCGTTCTCGGAGCCGAGCCCGAGCAGCCGAAGCGCGACGAAGATCGTGGCGTGGGCGTGCTCGCCGACGAGCACCCGCACCTCCGGCGCGCCGTTCAGGCCCTTGGCCTCGACGTCCCAGCCCGCCCGCTGGAGAACCGCATGTCGCCCGGCTGCGATCCCCGAGAAGTTCGCCATCGTGCCACCGGTGGTGAGGCCGAAGCCGGCGTCCGTCGGCAGGCCGAGCAGCTCGAGGACCCAGCGCCCCGAGACCTCCTCGGCGACCGAGGCCGAGGGCCCGCAGACGTAGAGGCTCGCGATCTGATCCCAGGCGCCCGCCAGCCAATCGGCGCCGAGCGCGGCGGGCAGCGTCCCGCCGATCACGAACCCGAAGTAGCGCGGGCTGGCGAGAGCGATCAGCCCCGGCTCCGCGGCATCCGCCAGCTCCTCGACCACCTTGGCCGGGTCCTCGCCCTCCTCCGGGAGCTTCCGGTCCAGGGACTTGCGCAACTCCCCCACGCTCGCCTGCTCGGCCACCGGGCGGTCGGCTACGCCGGCCAGGTAGCGGCGGGCCCGCTCGTCCGCGACCTCGAGCACCCGCTCGTATTGCTCCAGGCTCATCGCGCTCACCCGCCGGAGCGGTTCGCCCGGTAGCGCCGGATCAGGTTGTTGGTCGAGCTGTCGTGGTCGAGCTCGGGCTCGTCCGGCGCCTGCAGCTGGGGAATGATCTTCTTCGCCAGCACCTTGCCGAGCTCGACCCCCCACTGATCGAAGGAGTCGATCTCCCAGATCGCGCCCTGGGTGAAGACGCTGTGCTCGTACAGGGCGACCAGCGAGCCGAGCGTGTGAGGGGTGAGCCGCTCGGCGAGGATCACGTTCGAGGGCGGGTTCCCCTCCATCACCCGGTGCGGGACGATCGGCTCCGGCGTCCCCTCCTCCCGCACCTGTTCGGGCGTCTTGCCGAAGGCGAGCGCCTCCGGCTGGGCGAACACGTTCGACATCAGCAGGTCGTGGTGGTCGCCGAGCGGGTTGAGGCGTGTGAATGAAGCCGATGAAGTCGCAGGGGATCAGGCGCGTCCCCTGGTGGATCAGCTGGTAGAAGGAGTGCTGGCCGTTGGTCCCCGGCTCGCCCCAGTAGATCGCGCCGGTGTCGTAGTCGACCCGCGCGCCGTCGAGGGTGACGTGCTTGCCGTTCGACTCCATGGTGAGCTGCTGGAGATAGGCCGGGAAGCGGTGCAGGTACTGGTCGTAGGGCAGCACCGCGACGGTCTCGGCGCCGAAGAAGTCGCCGTACCAGACCGCCAGCAGCCCGAGGATCGAGGGCAGGCTCTCGCCGATCGGGAGCTCCTTGAAGTGCTCGTCGACGGCGTGGAAGCCGGCGAGCATGTCGCGGAACGCCTCGGGCCCGATCGCGAGCATCGTCGAGAGGCCGATCGCCGAGTCCATCGAGTAGCGGCCGCCGACCCAGTCCCAGAAGCCGAACATGTTGTCGGTGTCGATGCCGAACTCGGCGACCCCCTCGGCGTTGGTCGAGACGGCGACGAAGTGCTTGGCGATCGCCTCCTCCGAGCCGAGCTTGGCGAGCGCCCACTCCCTGGCGGTGCGGGCGTTGGTCATCGTCTCCAGGGTCGTGAAGGTCTTCGAGGAGACGATGAAGAGCGTCTCCTCCGGGTCGAGGTCACGGGTCTTCTCCGCGAAGTCGGTGCCGTCGACGTTGGAGACGAACCGGAAGGTCATGTCGCGGCGGGAGTAGTGCCGGAGCGCCTCGTAGGCCATCACCGGCCCGAGGTCCGAGCCGCCGATGCCGATGTTGATCACGTTCCGTATCGGCTTGCCGGTGTGGCCCTTCCACTCGCCCGAGCGCACCTGATCCGCGAACGCCGACATCCGGTCGAGCACTTGGTGGACCTGCTTGACGACGTCCTCCCCGTCGACGATCAGCGAGCGGTCCTTCGGCATCCGCAGCGCAACGTGCAGTACGGCGCGGTCCTCGGAGACGTTGATGTGCTCGCCGCGGAACATTGCGTCGCGCCGCTCGGCGACGCCCTGCTCGTCGGCGAGCTCCTTGAGGAGGCTCAGAGTCTCATCGGTGACGCGGTTCTTGGAGTAGTCGAGGAAGAGGCCGGCGCCCTCGGCCACCATCCGGGTGCCCCGTTCCGGGTCCTCGGCGAACAGCTCCCGCAGATGCCGGTCCCGGATCTCCCCGTAGTGCCCCTCGAGGTCCTTCCAGGCCGGACGACTGCGGAGCTGCGGTTCCGGGCTCACCCGCCGCAGGCTAACCGCGCCTAGGCGGCCAGGCGCTCGGACTCGGACTTGATCGTGTCGAGCAGCTCGGTCCAGGACTTGACGAAAGCCTCCGCGCCCTCCTTCTGGAGGCGCACGGCCAGCTCGTCGGTGTCAATGCCTTCGTCGCGGTAGGCCTGGAAGACCTCCTCGGAGTCTCCGCCGTCCTCCGGCAGCGGATCGCCGACGGTGCCGTGGTCCGCGAAGGCCAGAAGCGTCTTCTCGGGCATCGTGTTGATGGTGTCCGGCGCGGCGAACGCGTCGATGTAGAGGGTGTCGGAGGCCTCGGGGTCCTTGGTTCCAGTGCTCGCGAAGAGCAGCCGCTGCAGCCGCGCGCCGTCGTCGGCGAGGGCCTGCCAGCGCTCGGAGGCAAGCATTCGGCGCCAGTCCCGATAGGTCGCCTTGCCGACCGCGATGCCCAGGGTGTTCTTCATCTCGTCCGGTACCTGATCGTGGACGGCGACGTCCCAGCGGCTGACGAAGAGGGAGAGGACCGAGGGCACGTCCGGATCGAGGCCCGCCTCGATCCGACGCTCGATCCCGGTCATGTAGGCGTCGGCGGCCCGCATCGTCTGGTCGCTCGAGAGGAGCAGGGTGACGTTGATCGGGATGCCGGCGAAGATCGACTCCTCGATCGCGGGCAGCCCCTCGGGAGTCCCGGGAA
This sequence comes from uncultured Solirubrobacterales bacterium, assembly GCA_963801055.1. GTDB lineage: Bacteria > Actinomycetota > Thermoleophilia > Solirubrobacterales > 70-9 > DASUPK01. Next base: position 10,974 of record CAWDDE010000009.1, read on the forward strand.
TCTTGATGAAGACGTTGTCGGCGGCGCGGCCGTGCAGGTCCGCGGCCTGCTGGGTGGTCTTCTCGGTGTCATAGGCGAGCAGCGGCGAGACCTCGAGGGAGACGTAGCCGTCCATGCGGTCCGTCCGCCTGAACTCGGGCTCGAACAGGCCGGCGGCCCGGTTGATGTCGGTGAGGGCCAGCTCGAAGAACAGATCCTCTCCATCGAGGCCCTGCTCGCGCAGCTCCGCGATCTGCTCGTCGTAGTCGTCGCCCCCGGAGATGGCCTTGTCGAAGATCGTCGGGTTCGACGTCTGACCGGTGACCGAGTACTCGTCGACGTAGCGCTGCTCGGTGCCGTCGTCGAGCATCCTCCGGGTGATCGTGTCGATCCAGAGGCTCTGCCCCAGGTCGTGGAGCTGCTGCGTGGGCTTCATCGTCCAAGTACCTCCTTGGCTGTCTCGGCCACCTTGTCTGGGGTGAAGCCGAACTTGCTCTGTACGTCCTTCAGGGGTGCGGAGGAACCGAAGGTGTGCATCCCGATCTTCGCTCCCTCGAAGCCGACGAACCTCTCCCATCCCAGGGTAGATGCCTCCTCGATCGAGACGCGCGCGGTGACCCCGGGCGGCAGCACCTCGTCGCGGTAGGACTGGTCCTGGCGCTCGAAGAGCTCCCAGCAGGGGAGACTCACCACCCGGGAACGCACGCCCTCGGAAATCAGCTTCTCGTGGGCGGCGACGGCCAGCGCGACCTCGCTGCCGGTGGCGATCAGGATCACCTCCGGGTCGCCCTCGTCGGGATCGGCGAGCACGTAGCCCCCGCGCCGGAGCCCCTCCGCGGACGCGTAGCGGGAGCGATCGATGATCGGCACGTCCTGCCTCGTCAGCACGAGTGCGACGGGCTGGTGGGTGCGATCGAGCGCCGCCCGCCACGCCTCCGAGACCTCGTTCGCGTCGGCCGGCCGGATCACGTCGAGACCGGGAATCGCTCGCAGGCCGGCGAGGTGCTCGACGGGCTGGTGGGTCGGGCCGTCCTCGCCCAGGCCGATCGAGTCGTGCGTGAACAGATGGATCACCGGAAGCTCCATCAGCGCGGAGAGCCGAATGCCGGGCTTGGCGTAGTCGGAGAAGGTCAGATAGGTCGACCACAGCGGGCGCAGCTTGGTCAGGGACAGGCCGTTGGAGAGCGCGGCGGATCCGTGCTCCCTGATGCCGAGATGGAGCTGGCGGCCGGTGCGATTGTCCGGCTCGAAGGACGAGGCGCCCTCCACATCCTCGAGCCCCACCGCGGTAGACCCGGTGAGGTCTGCCGAGCCGGCGAGCAGCCATGGGATCCGGGCGGCGACGGCGTTCTCGACCTGGTTGGACGCCTTCCGGGTAGCCATGCCCTTCTCGTCCGGCTCGAAGGCCGGGATGTCGGTGTCCCAGCCCTCCGGCAGCTCCCGCCGCTGCATCAGGTCGATCTCATGTGCAAGCGACTCGTTCTCCCGCGTATAGCTCTCGAACTGGTCGTCCCATTCCTGGCGGAGCTGCGCGCCGCGGGCGCCGATGCCCTCCTCGAAGTGCTCCCGCACCCCGTCCGGGACCAGGAACTGGGCGTCCTCCGGCCAGCCGTAGGCGCGCTTCGTCTCGCGCACCTCCTTCTCGCCGAGCGGCTCGCCGTGCACCTGCGCCGTGTCCACGAGATTCGGGGAGCCCCAGCCGATGTGGCTGTCGAGGACGATCAGCGTCGGCCGCTCCTGCTCCTTGCGGAAGACCTCGAGCGCCCTGCCGATCAGATCGAGGTCGTTCGCGTCGCCCACCCGGGTCACGTTCCAGCCATAGCCGGCGAAGCGGGCGGCGACGTCGTCCGTGTAGGTGAGCTCGGTGGGTCCGTCGATCGAGATGTGGTTGTTGTCGTAGATCCAGCAGAGGTTGTCGAGCTGCTGGTGGCCGGCCAGCGAGGCTGCCTCGTTCGAGACCCCCTCCTCGAGGTCGCCGTCGCCGCAGACGGTGTAGACGTCGAAGTCGAAGATCTCGAAGCCGGGAGTGTTGTAGCGGGCGCCCAGCCATTTCGAGGCCACCGCCATTCCGACGCTCGTTGCGACCCCCTGTCCGAGGGGGCCGGTGGTGCTCTCCACGCCCGAGGTCCAGCGGTACTCGGGGTGGCCGGGGCATTTGGAGTCGAGCTGCCGGAAACGCTTGATGTCGTCCAGGCTCACCGAGGGCTCGCCGACCACCTCGTAGTCGGGGTCGACGGCGCGCACTCCGGTCAGGTGGAGCATCGAATAGAGCAGCATCGAAGCGTGACCGTTGGAGAGCACGAAGCGATCACGGTTGGGCCAGATCGGTTGCTGCGGGTCGAAGCGGAGGAAGCGCTGCCAGATCACGTAGGCGAGCGGCGCGAGGGCCATCGGCGACCCTGGGTGCCCGGAGTTCGCCTTCTGGATCGCGTCGATCGAGAGAGTCCGGATCGTGTTGATGCAGAGCTGATCGATGTCCGTGCGGCGCTCAGCTGCGACTGCCATCTCCACGATCCTACGACTAGTGTGCCCTCGGGTGACCGAGGTCAACCTCGATTCCGAGAAGAAGCTCGCCGCCGAGGCCGCCGCGGAGCTGGTCACCGACGGCATGCGGGTCGGCCTCGGCACCGGCTCGACCGTCGCCCACCTGCTGCCGGCGATCGCCGCGCGAGGCCTGAGCGACCTGCGATGCGTAGCCACCTCCGACGCGACGGAGGAGCAGGCGCGCGAGCTGGGAATCCCGGTGGAGGACTTCGATCGGCTCGACCACCTCGACATAGCGATCGACGGCGCAGACCAGATCGCGCCGGATCACTGGCTGGTCAAGGGCGGCGGCGGCGCCCACACGCGCGAGAAGATCGTCGCGGCGAGCGCCGAGCGCTTCGTCGTGATCGCCGACTCGTCCAAGACGGTGGAGCGGATCAAGCCGCCGATCCCGCTCGAGCTCCGCCGCTTCGGCCTCGCCTCGACGCTGGCGCGGATCAGATCGGAGCTCGGCGAGGTCGCGGTCCGCCAAGACTGTCCGCCCAGCCCCGATGGGGGGGTGATCGCGGACTACCGCGGCAAGGTCCACGAGCCGGGCGAGCTCGCCGCCCGTCTGGCACTGACACCGGGCGTCGTCGACCACGGCCTCTTCCCCGCCGGGATGGTCAGCGCCGTTCTGATCGGCCGCGGGGACTCGGTCGAGCGTGTCTGAGCCGCTCGAGAAGCTCGAGGCCCTCTACGAGGACGGGCCGCGGCGACTACTCGCGGGCCGTAGCCGGGTGACGCGACTCACACCAGGGCCGCCTGAGCCCGAGTACGCTCGTCCCAGATGGAGGAGAAGGACGCGGTCATCGTCGGTGCGCGCTGCGCCGGCTCGACCCTCGCGATCGCGCTCGCCCAGCGGGGCTGGGACGTCCTGGTCGTCGACCGGGACACCTTTCCGAGCGACACAGTCTCCACCCACATGATGTTCCCCAACACCCTGGCTCGCTTCGAGCAGCTCGGGGTGCTCGACACCCTGCGCGCCGATCACCAGCTGTCGTCGCTCGCCTGGCGGGTCATCGGGCTCGGCCATGAATTCGCTGGGACCTTCACGCCGATCGACGGTTTCGACCGCGGCTTGTCGGTTCGCCGGATCACCCTGGATAACGCAATCGTCGACACGGCGATTGCGGCAGGCGCGGAGGGCCGCTTCGGCAAGCGCGTCGTCGATCTGATCGGGTCCGGGACCGAGGACGATCCGGTCCGCGGCGTGGTGCTCGACGACGGGGAGAAGATCCCCGCGAAGTGGGTCTTCGGCGCCGACGGGCGCGCCTCGACGGTCGCCGGGAAGCTCGGGCTCGAGAAGGACCGGCCGCAGCGAGGAGAGATCGCGTTCATGTGGGGGTACTGGAGCGGAATCCCAGACGACGGGTTCGCCACGACCGATATCCAGGAGGACGCGATCCTCATCCGCTGGGCCGTGGAGGACGGGCTCACGATGCTGACGGCGACCGGGCCCGACGAGTTCACCCACGGCTCGACGCAGGACCGGCTTCGCAACTACCGCGACGTCCTCAACAGGTTCCCGGACTCGATCCCGCCCGCCCAGCTGGAGGCCGGCGAGATGATCTCCGACCTCGTCGTCGCGCCCGAGCCGCTGATGCGGGGCTTCTTCCGCAAGCCGACCGGCCCGGGCTGGGCGCTGATCGGCGACGCCTGCCACTTCAAGCATCCCGGCACGGCCCAGGGCATCGCGGACGCGGTCGAGCAGGCGATCTACGTCGCGGAGAGCCTGTCCGGCCCTGACCCGACCCTCGACGGATATGAGGAGTGGCGCGACGCCCGCGCCGCCGAGCACTACGACTGGTCGTTCGTGTGGGGACGTTTTCCTCGCCCTGAGCTCTCCGAGAAGGTCTTCCGGGGATGGGCGAGCGAGCCGGATGCTGGGCAGGACGTCCGCGACACGCTCACGCGGCGTGTCGAGCCATCGAAGGCGATGAGCAAGGATCGGATGGAGCGCTGGCTCGCCGACGCTCCGCTTGAGGCCGGCGCCTAGAGGTTGACCGCCGCCATACCCTCAGGCGCGTAGCGGTCGCCGGAGACCTCAGGCAGCTCATCGTCGATGCGCGCCAGGTCCTCCTCGGTTAGCTCGACGTCCGCTGCCGCCGCGTTCTCCTCGAGGTACTTGCGCCGCTTGGTGCCCGGGATCGGCACGATGTCATCGCCTTGGGCGAGCACCCAGGCCAGTGCGAGCTGAGCCGGTGTGATCTCCTTCTCCTGCGCGATCTCCTCGACTTTGGCGACGATCCTGCGGTTCCGCTCCCAGTTCTCTCCCTGGAAGCGCGGATTGCCACGGCGGAAGTCACCCTCGTCGATTTCGTCCGGTGAGGAGAAGCGGTTCGCCAGGAAGCCGCGGCCGAGCGGCGAGTAGGGCACGAAGCCGATGCCGAGCTCGCGGCAGGTCGGCAGGATCTCCGCCTCGACATCACGTGTCCAGAGCGAGTACTCGCTCTGCAGGGCGGTGATCGGGTGGACGGACTGAGCGCGCCGGATCGTCTCCGGTGACGCCTCGCTGAGCCCGATGTGGAAAATCTTGCCCTCCTCGACCAGCTCGGCCATGGCGCCCACCGTCTCCTCGATCGGGACGTTCGGGTCGACCCGGTGCTGGTAGTAGAGGTCGACGTGGTCGGTGCCGAGCCGCTGCAGTGAGCCCTCAATCGAGCTCTTGACGTGCTCGGCGGATCCGTCCTGAGGCCCGACCGTCGACATGTCCCCGGGGATGGCATTGTCCATTCGCCGGGTGAACTTGGTCGCGATCACGTACTGGTCGCGCTTCCCCTTGATTGCCCGCCCGACCAGCTCCTCGTTGGTGAACGGGCCGTAGAGCTGGGCGGTGTCGAGGAAGTTGATCCCGAGCTCGAGGGCGCGCTGAATCGTGGCGATCGATTCCGCCTCGTCGGTGGTGCCGTAGAAGGCCGACATACCCATGCAGCCGAGGCCGAGGGCCGAGACTTCGAGATCACCGAGTCTGCGCTTCTGCATTTCCTTCCACGCACTCTAAGTCAAGGCTCTCGCGGGTAGCTCAGCTGCTCGTCCCAGTCGGGCCGTCCTTCCGGGGTGAGGTCGAACAGGTTCCAGAGGGGCTCGAGCGTCCCCACGTGGCGGGGATCCTGGCCCGGATCCCATGGGGCATAGAAGAGCTCCGAACCCCAGAAGTGGCGGATCGTCCCGCCGTCGCGGTGGAATACGTTCAGCATGGGCCGCTGCGCGCCCCCGGGCGTCTCGGCCAGGTAGTCGCGGTTGTACGAGTTGCCGGCTGAGGAGAGCAGACGGAGACGGCGCCAGCCGCGCTCCCGCGCCCAGGTGAGGATCCGGTCCAGCGGCGACTTCGCGACGACTGCGAAGTTCACGTGCTGGCTGGCGTGCTCGACCATCCCGTCGAGCTGGTCCAGCAGAGCGACGCAGGACGGGCACGGGCCCTCGGCCAGCGGCAGCTCGGCGGTCTCCTTCTCCCTCACGGGTCCGGGCCGGTCGTCCTCCGGGTCTCGCGGGAACATGAAGCTGTAGATCGCGAGGGAGTCCTTGCCCGGGGCGAAGAGCTCGGAGAGGCGGACGTCGACCGCCTCGCCTTCGGGTCCCTCGCCCTGGAAGACGTAGTCCTCGGGGACCTCGCCGCCCGGCGGCAACTCGCGCCGCTCCGCCGCGACCGCCTCCATCTGGCGGCGCAGCTCGATCTCGCTGGCGAGCAGCCGGTCGCGAGCAGTCCGGTACTCCTCCGACTCTCCCGGGAACTTGACGCTCATCGACTCCGCCCACGCGCGCTCATGCCGCCAGTATGCGTTCCATGTTGTCGAGACAGGCCTGCCAGCCGCTGTACTGCTGGTCGCGCCGCTCCTCGTGGGAGATGTTGCTGTTCACGAAGCGCACCGTGGTGGCGCCGCCTTGCTCGGTGAACTCCAGCTCGATCATCTGCTGGTTCGAAGGATCGTCGTCGAAGGTCCAGGTGAAGGCGAGGCGATGAGGCCGCTCGATCAAGGTGTACTCGCCGCTCGCGCCGACCTCGGTGCCGTCGGGAGCGCGCATCACGACGCTCACCGTCCCTCCAACGCGGAGGTCCACCTCGGCGCTCGGCGCCCCCCAGTCCCGGCCCGGTTTGAACCAGCGCCGGATGACCTCCTCGCTGGTCCAGGCGTCGAACACGTCCTCGGCGGGAGCGTCGAAGGTCCGCTCGATCCGCACCACCTGTGCCGAGTCCTCGGTCACCCTCGCTCCTTTCGCTCGTCGAGATACTCGCCGACGACGTCGAAGAGACGCTCCCAGCGCTCGCGTTGGTTTTCTATCCAATCCGAGGTCTCGGCGAGCGTCTCGGGCCGCAGGGCGAGCCGGTGCGTCCGCCCGTCGATCACCCGCGTCACCACGCCGGCTTCCTCGAGCATCTTCAGGTGCCGTGAGATTGTCGGCTTCGAGACGCCCAGGTCGCGCCCGGCCTCCCCGACCGTCGTTGCCCCGCCGGTGAGCCGTTCGACGATCTCCCGCCGGAGCGGATGCGCCAGTGCCTTGAAAGCATCGTTAGCCATTGTGCTAACTATATATTCTGCAATGACGTCGACCTGAACTAGAGGAGGGACGCAATGCCCGAGCACACAGTCGGAACCCAGGAGGAATGGCAAGCGCAGCGTGAGAAGCTGCTGGCGGAGGAGAAGGAGCTCACCCACAAGGGCGACGAGCTCACCAAGAAGCGCCAGGAGCTCCCCTGGGTGCCCGTCGAGAAGGACTACAGCTTCGAGACCACCGAGGGAACGAAGTCACTGTCGGAGCTGTTCGATGGGCGCTCGCAGCTGATGATCTACCACTTCATGTTCGGCCCGCCCTACGAGGCGGGCTGCACCGTCTGCTCGTCGATCGCGGACAACTTCAACGCAAACGCCCCGCACCTGAAGGCCGGCGACGTGAACGTGCTGCTCGTCTCGCGCGCGCCGGTCGACCGGCTCCAGGCCTACAAGGAGCGGATGGGCTGGGACAACCTGGACTGGGTCTCAACCGGTGATGAGTTCAACCGCGAGCTCGGCTTTCTGCACACGGAGGAGGAGCTGAAGCCGTTCCTGGAAAGCGGCGAGATCCCGGTGACCGTCGAGACAATGGCAGAGCGTTCCGGCACCGATGTGAAGGGATACGTCACCGAGGGCCCCGGCATGAGCGTGTATGCGCTCGACGACGGGACCGTCTACCGGACCTACGTGACGACCGCGCGCGGTCTCGAGGGGCCCGCGATGGCCTACTACACCCTTCTCGACCGGACCCCGAGAGGCCGCCACGAGGGCGCCGACGAGCCCATCTGGATTCGCCGGCACGACGAGTACGAGGCTGCCTAGGCCTCCGGCGCGGCGGCTCGGTCGGCGAGGATCAGCGAGTCCCCGCCGGGCTCGCACCCGGCCCGAGGGAATCGAGGGATCCGTGGCGAGCAGCTTGCTGAGCGCGTCGACGCTTCTCCTCGCCGGTGACCACCCAGAGCAGCCTGCGGGTGCGGTGGAGCTCCGGGTAGGTGAGCGTCATCCGGCGGACCCCTCGTACTCGCCCGGCCGTCACGGCGACCCGCTTGTCCGTCACCTCGAGGACCGGGTCGTCCGGGCACCAGCGAGGCGGTGTGGCCGTCGGGGCCGAGCCCCAGGTGCGCAAGGTCGATGGCCTCGGGCAGCGAGGCCGCGTAGCGGTCGGCGGCGGCCTCGAGGTCGTCGTCGGTGACCGGCATCGGGCGGATGCTGCCCTGGGCGCCGATCGAGAGGCTCTCCACCAGGTGGGTCAGGTTGCGCTCGTCGGATCCCGCCGGAGCCACGCGCTCGTCCACCTGGAAGATCTCGATCTCCCGTCCAGTCGAGCTCGAACTCCTCGAGCTGGGAGAACATCGGCCACGGATCGCGGCCACCGCTCACCGCGAGCGCGCCGCGGCCGCGCTCGGAGACGGCCATCCTGGCGCCCTCGACGATCACTTCGGCACCGCGCTTGTGGACGGCTTCGGGGTCGTCCAGGACCTCGAGCCTGTGCTCGGTCATTCCTCTCTTTTCCTCGTGCCCGCCGAACTGGAAGCGCAGCGCGGAGAGCACGCGGTTTGCGAAATCGTCGAGGTCGCGGGAGGCGAAGCGCTCATATAGGGCGGTCGTCAGCACCCCGGCGGGCACGCCCTCCTCGATCGCCGCGATCGAGGTCCAGCGTCCCTCGCCGGAGTCGGAGACCCGGCCCTCGAAGTCGGAGAGGTCGCCCGACTTCTGAAGCGACGCGGCGGTCAGGTCGAGCAGCCATGAGCCGATCACGCTGCCGCGCCGCCAGACCTCGGCGATCTCGGGGATGTCGAGGTCGTACTGGTAGTACTCGGGGTGCTCGAGCGGGGCGGTCTCCGCATCGGCCTCCCGTTTCACCTTGCCGGCGTTGGCGTTCTTGAGGATGTTGAGCCCCTCGGCGTAGGCGGCCATGACGCCGTACTCGATCCCGTTGTGGATCATCTTCACGAAGTGGCCGGCTCCGCTCGGGCCGCAATGCAAATAGCCGTTCTCGGCCGTGCTCGGTTCGCCGCTGCGGCCCGGGGTCCGCTCCGCGGCGTCCACGCCAGGGGCGGCCGAGGCGAAGATCGGGTCGAGGCGCTCGACCGCGGCATCCGGCCCGCCGATCATCAGGCAGTACCCGCGCCTGAGCCCGAAGACGCCGCCGCTGGTGCCGCAGTCGATGTAGTCGATGCCTCGCTCCGCCAGCTCGGCGGAGCGCCGGATGTCGTCGCGGTAGTAGGAGTTGCCGCCGTCGATGATCGCGTCGCCCGACTCGAGCACGTCGGCGACGTCGTGGACCACCTGCTCGGTGATCTGGCCGGCCGGCACCATCACCCAGACCGCCCGCGGAGCATCAAGCTTCTCCGTCAGCTCCTGCAGCGAGAAGGTCGGGACCGCACCCTCGCCGGCCAGCTGGTTGGTCGGCTCCGGGGTGCGGTTGTAGACGACACAGTCGTGGCCGTCCCGCATCAGCCGCCGGACGATGTTCGCTCCCATCCTGCCGAGGCCGACCATTCCCAGCTGCGCCATGGTGGCCATCCTATGCCGGTCCGCTAGGTTGCGGTCGTGGCCCAGACGAATTCAGGCCCGCCGGCCGGCACTCACGGCGATGCCCTGGTGATCTTCGGGATCACCGGCGACCTGGCGAAGAAGATGACTTTGAAGGCCCTGTACGACCTGTGCGAGAACGGCACGCTCAAGGTGCCCGTGATCGGCGTCGGGCGCACCGATTGGAGCGACGATGACCTGCGGCAGCACGCGCGCGAGGCCATCGAGGCCCGGATCGAGGCGAGACAACGGGGCGGGATCGACGAGGACGTATTCAAGAAGTTCGCCGACTCTCTGAGTTACGTGCAGGGGGACTACATGGACAAGGCCACCTACGAGCGGCTGAAGAAGGCGCTCTCCCCGGCGAAGCACCCGGTCTTTTACCTTGAGATCCCGCCCTCGCTCTTCGCCGGAGTGATCCAGGGCCTCGGCAGCGCGGGTCTGACGAAGGGCGCCCGGGTGGTGATCGAGAAACCGTTCGGACACGACCTCCAGTCTGCGATCGAACTCAACGACCAGATCCACCAGGTCCTTGACGAGGATCAGATCTACCGAATCGACCACTTCCTCGGCAAGGAGCCGGTGCAGGACATCACCTACCTGCGCTTCGCCAACTCCGTATTCGAGCCGATCTGGAACCGCCGCTACGTCGAGTCGGTCCAGATCACGATGGCGGAGGACTTCGGAGTCGACGACCGCGGCAGCTTCTACGACTCCGTCGGCGCCCTGCGCGACGTCGTCCAAAACCACATCCTGCAGACGCTCGCGCTGGTCGCCATGGAGCCTCCCTCGGCGGGCGCCGAACACCGATGCGATCCGCGACGCGAAGCTCGACCTCTTCAGGGCGATCCCCGACGCAAACCCGAACCGCTACGTGCGCGGCCAGTACGAGGGCTACCGCGAGATCGAGGGGGTGGATCCAAACTCCACCACGGAGACGTTCGCGGCCCTCCGGCTGGACATTCAGAACTGGCGCTGGTTCGGGGTCCCATTCTTCATCCGCGCCGGCAAGCAGCTGGCGGAGAAGGTCACCGAGGTGCGCGTGGTGCTCCAGAGCCCTCCGCAAATCGGGATCGGCGGGGGCCCGATCCCGAAGACGGACGAGATCGTCCTCCGCATCGATCCCGACCCCGGGGCCTTCTTTCTGCTCGAGGCCAAACAGCCGGGGCAGGACGACGCTGCGGCGGGTGCACCTCGACCTGCTCTTCAAGGAGCAGTTCGGCGACCAGCCCGGGCCCTATGAGCGGCTTCTCGCCGACGCGCTCGCCGGCAACCAGCAGCGCTTCGCCCGCGAGGACATGCGTGCTGCGAGACGTGGAGGATCGTGCAGCCACTGCTCGACAACCCCTGCCAGCTCGAGTATTACCGGCGAGGGACCTGGGGCCCGGAGGGAGCCTCGAACCTGCTGCATGGGTACGGCGGCTGGCGCAGGCCCTGGCTCCCGGATGATGCGAGGGTGCGCCGAGGCAAGGCCGAAGCGCAACCCGCTTGATAGTCGGGCGGTCGGCGCGGGTTGAGGGCGGCCGTCGGCTAGGGTGATGCGAGGGTGCTCCGCAGGCGGAGCCGAGGAGCAACCCGTTCAGTTCATGTCAGAGGCCACCCTCCACACCAACGCCGGCCCGATCACCGTCAGCTTCTTCGACGAGGACGCGCCGAAGACCGTCGAGAACTTTCGCAAGCTCGCGGGCGACGGCTTCTACGACGGATTGATCTTCCACCGGGTGATCAAGGACTTCATGATCCAGGGCGGCGATCCCGAGGGGACCGGGACGGGCGGCCCGGGCTACACCTTCGACGACGAGTTCAACGACCACAAGGTCGTCCGCGGAGCCCTGGCGATGGCGAACGCCGGGCCCAACACCAACGGCTCGCAGTTCTTCATCGTCACCACCGACGCCGCGCCCTGGCTGGATGGCAAGCACACCGTCTTCGGCGAGGTCACGGAGGGGATGGATGCGGTCGACGCGATCGAGGGCACCGAGACCGGACCCGGCGACCGCCCCAGCGATCCGCAGGTGATCGAGCGCGTCGAGCTGGGCGATTAGGCGAGGGGCACGCGCGGGGAAGCCAGCTGACGTGGCCGACGAGCGGACGATCGTGATCACCGGGGCGACGGACGGCCTCGGCAAGGGGCTCGCGACCGAGCTCGCCCCGAGCGGCGCCCGCCTCATCCTCCACGGCCGCAACGAGGAGAAGGGTCAGGCGCTGCTCGAGGAGCTGCTAGGGCCCGCGGGCCGACCGGCGAACTGGAGTGGCGGCGGGCGGACTTCTCCTCGCTGGACGAGGTGCGGCGAGCTGGCCGACTCGCTGAGCTCGAGGAGGCGGATCGACGTCCTCGTCAACAACGCCGGGATCGGGACCGCCAGCGGCCCGTGAGGAGAGCGCGGACGGCTACGAGCTCGACCTTCCGGTCAACTACCTCGCACCCGTTCCTGCTCACCCGACGCCTGCTGCCGCTGATCGAGCGCTCGGCCCCGTCGCGGATCGTCAACGTGAGCTCGGCCGGCCAGGCTCCGATCGACTTCGAGGACGTGATGCTCGAGCGCAACTACAGCGGTGTTCAGGCCTACTGCCAGAGCAAGCTCGCCCTGGTCATGCTCACCTTCGACCTCGCCGAGGAGCTCGAGGGCAGCGGCGTCACGGCCAACTGCCTGCACCCCGGGACCTACCTGCCGACCAACATGGTCCACGACGTCCGGGATCGAGCCCGTGACCCCATTGGAGGACGGGATCGCAGCGACCATGCGCCTGATCTCCTCCCCCGAGGTGGAGGGCGTCAACGGCCACTACTTCGACGGGACGAGCGAGTCGGCGCCGCATCCGCAGGCCGAGGACCCCGAGGCCAGCCGGCAGCTGCGCGAGCTCTCCGCCGAGCTCACCGGGATCCAGGCCGCGGCGTGATTCGCGTAGCCCCCGGACGCGAAGCGGAGGAGGCGAAGCGATGATGATGGGCCTCGGCGACAAGCTCCGCGATCTCTTCGGGGTCGGCGACGGTTCGCTCCATCCCGACGGACTCGCCGAGCTCCACGTCGGCGACGCGAGCTACGACGATTGGGACGTGGTGCGCGACTTCGAGGAGCTTGGAGACGGCCCGCGCCTGGCGCCAGCAGCTCACCGATGCCGGCCTGGAGGCCGTGATCACCTCGGATCACCCGCTCAACGAGTATGGCCGCGGCGACATCGCCCTTCGCGTGCCGCCGGGCCGCTGGAGCGAGGCGAACGAGCTGCTCGACGAGCCTCTCTAGGCCAGGTCCTTGTCCAGCTCCGGGTCCGCGTAACAGACGACCGTGTGGGCGCGGCGGTCCGGCCAGCCGCGCCTCTCGCGGTCGAAGAGGACGCCCCAGAAGCCGAGCAGCAAGGGCAGAGCCGAGATCGGCAGCCAGATCACGCGCCGCAATGCCTGGCCCGGCCTGACGGGCTGCCCGTCCTCGGAGAGCATCCGGATGGCGACGAAGGACATCCCGGGCGTCCGCCCGGCGCCGGACCAGAAGATCACCAGGTAGGCGATCGCAATCAGGGACCACGCGGTGAAGCCGAGCGCGATCACCGCGGTCCCTGCGTGCTGATCCCCCGACTGGAAAATCGAAATCAGGAACGCGATCGCCGCCGTGATCAGTAGGAGGGAGCCGTAGACGACGCCAGCATCGATGCCGAGCGCGAGCAGCCTGCTGAACGCGCCGGCGTAGATCGGGCGGCGCTCCCGCATCGGCCGGCGGAGCATGCGTCGGGCCACCCGCTCGAGGACGGTGTCGATTCGTCTAGCCGCGCTCCTCACCCCGCGCCGCAGGTCCTCGACCATGCCGATCCCCTGTTTGGCGATCGCGGCCCGGACCTCGGGCGCGTCGGCGACCCGCTCGACGAGCTTCTGCGCCTCGTCGCTCTCCAGGACCTTGTCCCAGACGCGCTTCGTCGTCTCGTTGTCCAGGAACCTCTCGGTGGCCTTCGCGGCGGTCTCGCTGTCGAGGGCGCGATCGACGCCGCGATCCACGGCTCGATCGAGGCCCAATCGCCTCGCCACGCCGCGTGCGCCGCTGAAACCGGCGCGGGCCGCCGACTCGAGCAGCGAGCCGACGGTGCCGTTGGAGGGCGGATCCACTCGCGGTGAGGGGTCCGGACGCTCCTCCGGGGTGTCCGACTCCGATGCGGGGGGTCGTGCCGCCATGCCTGTGAACAAGCCTCAGAGTAGTGTCCGCTCCGTGGCGTCGAGGGAGAAGGATCTCAGCGAGCGCATGATGCTCCGGCGCGCGCGCTTCATCGGCGAGCCGGCACCTGACCACAAGCTCCCTGACGACCCGATGGATCCGGTCGACGCGAAGTACCTGATCGAGGAGGAGCTGTTCCTGGACGGCGACCCCGAGCGGAACCTCGCCACCTTCGTCACCACCTGGATGGGCCCGGACGTCACGGAGCTGATCGGCCAGAACCTCTACCGGAACTTCATCGACCACGCCGAGTACCCGCAGACGGCGGAGATCGAGCAGCGCTGCATCAGGATGCTCGCCGACCTCTTCCAAGCCCCCGGCGAGACGATGGGCGCTCGCACCCAGGGCTCCTCCGAGGCGATCATGCTCGGCGCTCTGGCGATGAAGTGGAAGTGGCGGGGTCGCCGAGAAGCGGCGAAGGAGGACACGAGCAAGCCCAACCTGATCTTCGGCGGCGACGTCCACGTCGTCTGGGAGAAGTTCTGCCGCTACTTCGACGTCGAGCCCCGGATCGTGCCGCTGCAGGACGACAAGATCGTGATCGGGCCGGAGGACGTCGAGCCGCACATCGACGAGAACACGATCGGCGTCGCGGCGGTCCTGGGGACCACCTTCACCGGCCACGCGGATGACATCGTCGGCATCAATGACCTGCTGGTGAAGGTCAAGAACGAGAAGGGCCTCGACATCCCGCTGCACGTGGACGGTGCCAGCGGCGGCTTCGTCTGGCCCTTCCTCTACCCGCATTCCGAGTGGGACTTCCGCCTCGAGCAGGTCGCCTCGATCAACGCCTCGGGGCACAAGTTCGGCCTCGTCTACCCCGGTATCGGCTGGCTGATCTTCCGCAGCCCGGACTCCCTGCCCGAGGACCTGATCTTCTACGAGGACTACCTGGGCAAGCGCGATGCGACCTTCACGCTCAATTTCTCGACCGGATCCGCGATGGTCCTCGCCCAGTACTTCAACTTCATCCGCTTCGGGCGCTCGGGCTACGAGCACCTGATGAAGCTGATGCAGAAGAACGCCGGGGAGCTTGCCAAGGGCATCGCGGACGTCGGGCCCTTCGAGCTGATCGGCGAGGGCGAGCAGCTGCCGCTCGTCGCCTGGAAGCTCAGCGGGGACCAGCCCTACGACGTGTTCGACGTGGCGTCACAGTTGGCCGCCGAGCGCGGCTGGATGGTCCCTGCCTACCACCTGCCGCCCAACGCGCAGGACGTGAAGCTGATGCGGGCACTGGTCAAGCTGACCCTCGGCTACTCGCAGGCCGAGAAGCTGGTCGAGGACCTCAAGACCGCCTGCGAGACGCTCGAGAAGAAGGGCGGCGTCGACGAGCACGCGCGCAAGCGCGTCCACACGTCGACCGGTTCTGAGCCGAAGCTACGCCGGCAGCCAGGTGAAGCGGATGCTCTGGCCGCCCTGGGTGCAGCTGACGAAGCGCGCGTCGGAGTGGACGTCGCGCTTCGCCGTGCAGGTGAAGCCCTCGACCGAGCAGGTGCGGTTGTAGCCCAGCGGCGACGTTCGGGTTGTCGACCGTGTTGCAGGTCTTGCCGTTCTGGTCCCAGGCCGTCGCCAGCGCGACGGCCGCCGCGCAGTCGAGCCCCGTGTACTTGAAGTCCTGGTAGGCGTCAGAGACCGTGCACGGGGCGGAGCCGCCCGTGCTCGTGGTCGTCGGCGCCGCTGCCTTCTTCTTGCCGCTCGTCGTGGTCGCCTGCGTCGTCGTCGCCTGCGTCGTGGTGGGGCGATCGGCGAGGTGGGCGATGGGATCGACACCTGGGTGGCCGTCTCGCCGCTCGGGTCCGAGCCACAGCCGGTGGGCGCGGCGAGCAGCGCGGCCGCGCTCAACATCAAGAGAAGGGATCGCCCTACCCGCATCGGCCCGGCACTGTAGCTAGGTCGGGGAAAGCTCTTCCGCGAGCCGCTTCGTTCCCACTTCACGGCTAGGGCAGCGGCTCGAGGCCCTCGTCGAGCTCGACCCCGAAGCTGTTCACCGCGAACGCGAGCATGTGGTAGTGGCCGACGACCATGGTCGCCTCGATCAGTTGCTCGGCGTCGTAGGTCTCGGCGAGCGTCCCCCATGTCGGGTCGGAGATCCGCGAATCCTGATGAAGCTCGTCGACGGCCCTGAGGAGAGCCGCGTCGTGCGTGCTCCAGCCGTCGGCGTCCGGGCCCTCGAGGACGCGATCGATCGTCGCGCGGTCGATGCCGCCGTCGAGCGAGATCCGCACGTGCTGGCCCCATTCGTACGAGGAGTCGCAGAGGACAGCCGTGCGCAGGATGAGCAGCTCGCGGTCGCGGCCGGGGAGCCTGCCCGCCGTCAGCAGAAAGCCGCCGAACGGCAACCAGGCGCGGAAGAGGTCGGGGTGCTGCGCGAAGGTCGGGAAGATGTTGTTCTCGCCCAGCCGCTGGTCGGTTCCGGGCGGGGTCGCCTCCAGGATCCGCTCGAGGTCGCCCTTCCACTCCGAGGGAGGTAGCGGCGGAATCCGCGGATCCGGGCTCATCTCGGGGCGACCTTAACGACTCGGCGACAAAGGACGACTCGGCGCGGTGGCGCTGCCCGACATTCTCCGGCGCGCGTCTAGCGTTAGCGTCCGGGGCGTGCCACGCCCCCTGCTCGCGGTCGATGCCCCCTCGATGCTGTTCCGGGCGTTCTACGCGCTGCCAAAGTCGATCAAGGGACCGGACGGCAATCCGGTCAACGCGCTGCTCGGCACCGCCAACCTGATCCTCCGCGAGGTCGAGACACACGACCCGCGGGCCGTGGTGCTCTGCTTCGGCCCCGATGCCGCCGCTTACCGACTGGAGCTCTTCCCCGCCTACCACGCCGACCGCGAGGCGGCCTTCCCGGACGAGCTGCGGCCGCAGTGGGAGGACTCCGCCGACTTCTTCGGCGCCTTCGGCTGGAAGATCGCGACGAGCGAGACCCTGGAGGCGGACGACCTGCTCGGTTCCCTGGCCGAGAAGGAGCGGAGGGCGGGCGGCCGCAGCCTGCTGATGACCGGCGATCGCGACATGTTCCAGTGCGCGAGCGGCTCGACCAAGGTCCTCTACGTCAGCACCGGCACGCAGGGCGGGCAGCCGATGGGTCCGGCGGAGGTGAAGGAGCGCTACGGGATCCCACCGAAGCTGGTCCCCGACCTGATCGCGCTCCGCGGCGATCCTTCCGACGGTATTCCGGGAGCCAAGGGCGTCGGCGAGAAGACGGCCGTGGAGCTGCTCCGCAAGCACGGACCCCTCGAGAAGGTTCTGGACGCCGCCATCAGGGAGGTGCGCCCGGCGCTGCGCATGGCACTTGTCGGCGACCGGGACCAGCTGCTCGCCTTCAAGGACGTCGCCACCCTGCGAACCGCGAAGGTCAGCCGCCCCCGAGACAAGCGCACCGACTACCGAGGCGCTGCCAAAGCGGCTCGCGAGCGCGGCATGAACCGACTCGCCGAGCGGCTGCTGGATAAGGCGCGGTCCTAGATACGAGAAGCGCCCCGCCGGGGCGGGGCGCTATGGGTGCTGCAGGGAGGAGAGGTATTTATGTGTCGGTCGAACTGAGTGGGCCGCTGGGAATCACCTAGAACGCGGCCGATACTGCGCCGACCTGATTCGAGAGTAGGTCGCGGCCGGCAAACGGCAAGGGAATCGCCGGGATTGGTGGGCCGCACTCGGTTATGGACCTCATAACCGCTGGTTATGAGCGACTCAGGGCCGGCGGCGCCGGATGAAGTCAACGAAGTCGCGATCCTGGCGCGCGAGCGAAGCGAGCGAGCGGCAGATGACGACGAACCCCCGCGGAAAACTCAGCCCCGTAACGGGCCGGCGGTGGAGGCGATCCCGAGCCTCGTCCAATGAGAGCGCGGAGAGCAGGACCGGGGCCGAACGCTGGAGCGCCTCGCGCTTCGCCACCGCGGTGCTCGCTGCCTCGATCAGCGGCTCGGCGAGTGAGAGGCCACGCTCAGCCAGCTCGGCCTCGACGCAGAGGCGAACGTGGGCATCACGGTCCCGCATGACCATCGGGGTGGCCAGAAAGCGCTCCTGGGGCACCTGCCTGCGCCGGTACCAGTCGTGGTCCTGCGGGACCGCCAGCACCACCTCGTCCTCGAGCAACTCGAGCTCCTCCAACTCGTCGACTCCGTCCTGCAGCCCGTGCGGCCCGGCCGCGGCGATGCCGATCGATGCCCGGCCCTCCGCCACCATCCCGCGCACCGCGTTGGAGTTGGCGATCGTGAGCTGGACCGATGGGCGCCGGCCGTCGGCCTGGTAGGCGACGAGCTCGGGCGGGAGGAAGAACTCAGCGATTGTGTGGCTCACGGCGAGCTCGATCGGCGCCTGCTCACTCGGGGCCGATTCGAGCACCGATTCCACGACGTCCGCCTGCTGTAGCAGGCGGCGGGCCTCCGGGTAGAGGCGGCGGCCGGCGGCCGTCGGCACCACGCCCCGCCGCGAGCGCTCGAGCAGCTTGGTGCCTGCCGCGGCCTCGAGCGCCCGCAATCGCTTCGAGAGCGCCGGCTGGCTGATCTTCAGGGAGACCGCGGCGCGGCCCAGGGTCCCGAGATCGACCGCGGCGCAGAAGGCGCGCAGTTCGGCGATCTCGGGACCGCGAATCGTTCGTTTGGCCTGCTTCGGCTGACCTACACGCTTGGTTGCCACACCATAATCGTGGCGTACGCGGCGTTGCTGGTGAACCGATTCCTGATAAGACGCGGTCGTAGAAAGTGGCGACGCGATCCGGCCAGCAGACTCCGACCGATTCCGCTTCGGCCGGTGATCGATTCCTGGGGTCCACGACCTCGATCTGCCCACGGTGCAGGCGGCTGCTGAGCGCTCGCCTCCTCGAGCGCGAGGGACGCGTCGTGCTCTCCCGCATCTGCCCAGAGCACGGTCCGTTCGAGGCGGTCGTCTACGGGGATGCGGAGCGCTATCTCGAGATCCAGCGTTTCAACAAGCCGGGCCAGATGCCGCTGAGGCGCCAGACGCCGAGCTCCCGCGGCTGTCCTCACGACTGCGGGATCTGCCCAGAGCACACACAGCACACCTGCCTTGGGATCATCGAGGTGAACACGGCCTGCAACCTCGACTGCCCCATCTGCTTTGCCGACTCGGGCACCGGGCCCCAAGAGCACGGTTTCTCTCTCAGCCTCGATCAGGTGAAGTCGATGCTGGATGCCTTCGTCCGCGCCGAGGGCGAGCCCGAGTCGGTGCAGCTCTCAGGGGGCGAGCCCTCGATTCACCCGGAGATTCTCGAGATGCTGCGGGCGGCGCGCGATCGCGGAATCCAGCTGGTGATGCTGAACACCAACGGGATCCGCCTGGCACGCGATCCGCGCTTCGCCCCCGCGCTTGCCGATATCGGGGTCCACGTCTACCTCCAGTTCGACGGCTTCACCGACGCGACCCAGTTGGCGATCCGAGGCAGGCCCCTGACCGAGGAAAAGCTACGTGCCGTCGATCGCTGCGGCGAGGCGGGAGTCAGCGTCTCGCTGGCCGTGGCGGTGGAGCGCGGGGTCAACGAGCAGGAGGTCGGGAAGATCGTGCGCTTCGGAATCGAGCACCCGGCGGTGACCGGCGTCTTCTTCCAGCCGGTCACTCACTCCGGCCGCTTTCGCCCAGACTCCAATCCGCTCGACAAGCTGACCAACCCCGACGTGATCGACGCCATCTGTGAGCAGCTCCCCGAGTGGTTTCGCGCGGACGACTTCGTCCCGGTTCCATGCTGCTCCCCGACCTGCCGCTCCGCCACCTTCGCCCTCTATGACGGCGAGGACCTGGTGCCGCTGCCGCGGCTCGTCGATGTCGAGCAGTACCTCGACTACGTCACCAACCGCGCCGTGCCTGACCCCGAGATTCGCCAGGCGCTGGAGGGCCTCTGGTCGGCGAAGGCGGCAGGCGGCAGTGGTCCGGTAGCCGAGCGCCTGGACTGCGTCGCCTGCGCCACCGGGATGCCCCCTGAGCTGCGCGAGGTCGCGGCGCGGGGCTTCATGATCGTGGTTCAGGACTTTCAGGATCCCTACACACTCGACGTGGAGAAGCTCCGCAAGTGCTGCGTGTCCGAGATCACGCCCGACGGTCGGCTGATCCCCTTCTGCGCCTACAACTCCGTCGGTTACCGCGAGCAGGTCCGCCTCGAGATGTCCCGAGCCAACGGCAACGGGTACGGAGCGCGCCGGTGAGCAGCTCGGGAGCGCAACGAATCGGGGCGCTTCCCGAATTCGATGAGTTGCTTGCGACGGGTGACGCCAAGGCCTGCTGCTCCGCGCTCTACGAGCACCCAGCGGTTCGCTGGCTGTTGGGCGATGAGCTTCACCCCGGTGGCGAAGCGACCACGCGCCGCGCACTGGAGCTGATCGGACTCGCTGCCGGTGAGGGCCTGCTCGACGTCGCGTCCGGAACAGGCGCCTCGGCGATCCTTGCAGCACGCGAGTTCGGCTCCATCGTCACCGGCATCGACTACGGCACCGAGGCGGTCGGTCGCGCACAGTCGGAGGCCGATGCCGCGGGCCTCCGCGACCAAGTGGCGTTCATCGTCGGAGATGCCGAGGCGCTGCCCTACGGCGACGGCGAGTTCGACGCGGTGCTCTGCGAGTGCTCCCTCTGCACCTTTCCGGACAAGGCGAGAGCGATCGCAGAGATGCGCCGCGTGCTCAGGCCCGGCGGGCGAGTGGCGATCTCGGACGTGGTGGTCGATCCAGAGGGACTCCCAGCGGAGCTCACTGGCCCGCTGGCGACGATCGCCTGCGTGGGCTCAGCGCTGCCTGCGTCCGGTTATCGGGAGCTGCTCGTTGCGGCGGGATTCCGCCCGATCGCCGTCGAGTCCCGCGCCGAGGACGCGGCGGAACTTGCGCAGCGAGTGGAGGACCGGCTTCGGGGGGCGCGGCTGCTGGGCCTTGACCGGGCCGCGGGCTCACCGATCGAAATTGGCATTGCGATCGAGCTAGTCGGGGCCGCGAGGCGGGCGATCTCCGAGGGCGCGCTCGGCTATGCGATCCTCGCCGCTTCCCGCCGATGACCGGCCTGTGGATCGCGGTCGGCGTGCTCGGTGTGCTCCTGGTCGGCGGCCTCGCCGGCGGGTTCCTTCTACTCGCCATGGGTCGGCTGCATCTCGACCTTGGTTGGGGCCGAAGCTTCCACGAGCTCGGCCCGATCGAGGTTCGGATCGGGGCACCGCGGGATCTCCTCTTCGAGATGATCAGAGAGCCGTATCTAGGCCACACCCCACGGCACGCCGGGATCGAAGTCCTGTCAAGGGGAAAAGACCTCGCCGTCGCCGTCCATCACACCAAGGTCCACTTCTACACCGCCCGCACGGTCGAAGCGGTCAAGTTCGAACCCCCGTCCCGGATCGGCTTCAGGCACCTTGCGGGCCCAGTCCCGCACGCGGCGGAGGAATTCGCCCTCGAGGAAGCGGATGGCGGCACCAAGCTGGGCTACAGCGGGGAGGTGGGAATCGACTTCTTCTTCCTCGGGCGGCTCGCCGGCCGTCACTGGGTACGGCCCCAGTGGGAGCGCGCCGTGCGCAAGGATCTCGAGGACCTCAAGCAGCGGGCGGAGCAGCTGGCAGCGCGTCGTCGATCGCGGCAGTCGCACCAGGTGACACCCTGAAGTTGGCCACGGCTACGCGCGCCGACCCAAGGCCGCCCTTCGCTCACAGGCAAGTCGGCTGAGAGGAGGGGCTGAGCTTGCTCACGCCCTCCGCGGTGATCCGATAGCCAAGCGGCTGTGCGACGGGCGGGATCTGCGCCGGCTGGCCATCGACTGTCATCTCGACGGAGCCGTTTCCGAACGTCACCTCGAACCCTGAGCGGTTGAATGGCCCACGCCCCTCCTCGGCGGTCAGGGTCTCGCCGTTCACCAAGGCCCGGCCCCTGTCGTCGACGAGGCAGACCCAGACGTCCG
Organism: uncultured Solirubrobacterales bacterium; assembly: GCA_963801055.1. Lineage (GTDB taxonomy): Bacteria > Actinomycetota > Thermoleophilia > Solirubrobacterales > 70-9 > DASUPK01. Next base: position 32,584 of record CAWDDE010000009.1, read on the forward strand.
CGGTCGAGCGAAGCTCGAGAGAGACCTCGCTTGACGTCGGCTGAGTCGTGGTCGTCGCTGCCGTCGAGCCGCTCGACTTTCCTCCACGGTCCTTGTGGCCACCGCCACCGCCATTGCTCGATCCGCCGATGGATCCGACGATCACCAGAGCCAGGACCCCCACCACGACGACTCCGGCCAGCACCGTCGCCACCTGCCGGAGGTTGAGGTTGATCGAGCGCCTGCTCGGGCGATTCTGCCGGAGTACACCCGGCCGGATGACAGTCTCGGGGATCGGCTCATGTCGGTCCGCCCCCTCCACGGTCCTCGTGTACTGGTCGAGGAGCGCCTTCTCGTCGAGACCGAGGAACCGGGCGTAGATCGAGAGAAACCCCCGCTCATACGCGGGCGCCGGCAGCGCCTCCCATCGATCCTCCTCCATCGCCTGGAGGAATTTGACGCGGATCTTGGTGACCCGCTCGACCTCGCTCAGCTCGATCCCGCGTTCGGTGCGGGCCTCGCGCAGTACCTGGCCCACCTGCGGTGCCATATCGAATCCAATTGTCCTTCACTCGGCGGAGGATGCTCAGCTCGATCGCAAGTCGACCAGCGCTTCCACCGCCTCATTGAATGCCGTCGTGTGCCGGTCGACGTCGTCGCTGCTCGTCGCCGGACACATCAGGGCCATGTTGTGGAACGGAGTCAGCAGGATGCCGCGGTTCAGCGCATGGAGGTGCATGTAGCGCCCCAGCATCGCGTCGTCCGCCGCCACTGCCTCGGATCCGTTGCGCGGCGGCGTCGACTGGAAGTGGTACTCGACCCGGCAGCCAAGCCGAACGGCATTCCAGGGCACGCCGTGCGCGGCGATCACGTCGTTCACGCCGGCTTCGAAGCGCTCCGCCATCTCGATCATGTGGCCGAACGCCGCGTCGGTGAGCACCTCCTCGAGGGTCGCACGCGTTGCAGCAAGCGACAGCGCGTTACCCGCCAGCGTGCCGCCGATGCCGCCGACATCGGACGTCTCCAGCCTCCGGTGGTGGGCGCCAACCCGCTCGGCCACGTCCTCGGTCATCCCATAGGCGGCGGCGGGAATGCCGGCCGCGATCGCCTTGCCGATCGTGAGCAGGTCGGGTTCCAGCCCCGCGGCCGCCGTGTAGCCACCAGGCCCGGCGCAGAAGGTGTGCGTCTCGTCGATCACGAGCAGGGTTCCGTACTCCCTCGTGAGCTGGCGAAGCGCCTCGTGGTAACCGGGATCGGGAAGCACGATGCCGGCGTTGGTCATCGCGGGCTCCGCCAATACGCAGGCAACGTCGCCGGGCTCGAGGGCGCGCTCGAGGGCGACAGTGTCGTTCCACTCGATTGCCCGCGTCGTCAACGCCAGGTCGACGGGCGGACCGATGTTGTCGGGCCGTGAGCGAGTCTCGCCCTCGACCTCGATCGCGAAGCTCTCGTCGACTGTGCCGTGGTAGCACCGGGCATAGACCAGGACCCTCGGCCGCTCGGTGATTGCCCTCGCGAGGCGGAGAGCGAAGCGATTGGCGTCGGTCGCCGTCAGGGCGAATTGCCAGCGCGGCAGGCCGAAGCGCCGCCCAAGTTCCTCCCCCACCCAGCTTGCGTCCTCGGTCGGAAGCATCAGCGTGATCCCGCGAGCCGCCCGTTCCGCCACCACTGCGGCGGTGGCCGGCGGCGAGTGGCCCGTCATCGCCCCGGTGTCGCCGAGGCAGAGATCGACATAGTCGTTGCCGTCCACGTCGGTGAAGCGGGCCCCCGCGGCGCTTGCGGCGAACACGGGAAAGGGACTCGCCCACTCCGTCATCCATGGCATCGGCACGCCCGCGAGCAGCGCCCTCCGGCCGCGCTCGAACAGCTCTCGCGAGCCGGGGTGCCCCTCGACGAAGCGCCGCTCCTCCTCCTCGAGGAGGCCGGCGAGCCGGTCGCGGTCGAGCGGGCTTTCGATCGCCGGCGGCATCGGCGCCTAACCGCCAGCGCTCAGGGCGCCGCCCTCCACCTGGCCCTCCACTCCGGCGGTTCCCAGCCCTCGGCGACGTAGATCGACTCGCGGGCGATCTTGTCGTCACGCAGCTCGAGGATGCTGACCCCGAAGTGCGGGTCACCCCCGTCGTAGCTCACCAGGAGCTCAGCCACCCAGAAGTCGTCCCGCCCCCTGACCTCCCGCAAGTCGAAGGTCGTCTCGGCGGGATACTTGCTCCTCCACTCGCGGAAGTTCTCGACTCCCTCGAAGCGCTCCCCCGACTGCGGGAACTCGAGCACCGCGTCCTCGCGGTACATCGCGTGGGAGAGCTCGGGATCGCTGCCGGCGTGCTCGAACTGCTGCTCGAGCATCGCCCTGATCGTCGCCGCATCCATATGGGCTATTCAATCTCAGGAGCGAGCTGGGCGGGACCGGGCGAGAACCAGGGGATCACCTCTTGAATCGCGCTGCCTCCTCGTGGCCGGCGGTGGCGGAGCCCTCGCTGTAGGCATGGGCGCCGGCTCCGGCGAGCTTGCCGCCCTCGACGATCAGGTACTCCTCGCGGATCGGCTTGCCCTCGAAGTGGCACTCGAGGATCTCCCTCGTCCCGGCGGCGTAGCGAGCCTGGGCCGAGAGGCTGGAGCCCGACGTGTGCGGGGTCATGCCATGCCAGGGCATCGTCCGCCAGGGGTGGTCCTTGGGCGCCGGCTGAGGGAACCAGACGTCGCCCGCATAACCGGCGAGCTGTCCCGACTCGAGCGCTCGGGCGATCGCGTCGCGGTCGCAGATCTTGCCTCGCGCGGTGTTGACGATATAGGCGCCCCGCTTCATCCGGGCGAGCATCCGGTCGTCGAAGAGATTCTCGGTCTCGGGGTGGAGCGGAGCGTTGATCGTGACCACGTCGCACTGCCCCACCATCTCCTCGGGGGTCTCGTGGTAGGTGACGCCGAGCTCCTCCTCGACCTCGTCCGGCAGCCGGTGGCGGTCGGTGTAGTGAAGCCCGACGTCGAACGGCTTCAATCGGCGGAGCACCGCCGAACCGATGCGGCCGGCGCCGACGGTGCCGACCTGCATCCCCTCGATGTCGTACTCACGTGAGACGCAGTCGGCGATGTTCCAGCCGCCGTCGACCACTGTCTTGTAGGAGGGGATGTAGTTGCGGACCAGCGCCAGGATCATCATCACGACGTGCTCGGAGACGCTGATCGAGTTGCAATAGGTGACCTCGGCAACCGTGATCCCGTGGTCGATTGCCGCCTGCAGATCGACGTGGTCCGAGCCGATACCCGCAGTGATCGACATCTTCAGGTTCGGCGCCTTGGCGATCCGCTCCGCGGTCAGGTAGGCGGGCCAGAAGGGCTGCGAGATCACCACCTCCGCGTCGGGGAGATTCTGGTCGAACTCGGAGTCCTCACCGTCCTTGTGGGCGGTGACCACCAGCTCGTGGCCGGCGTCCTCCAGGAACTTGCGCAGGCCGAGCTCTCCCGAGACGCAGCCGAGCAGCTCGCCCGGCGAGAAGTCGATCGCGCTCGGGGTGGGGGTCGTCTGTCCGTCGGGGTATCGCTCGATCTTGGGGATCTCGTCGCGCGGGTAAGCGGGTGGATAGCCGTCCACCGGGTCGTCGTAGAGAACACAAACGATCTTCGCCATCTTGATCAGCCTCCATCCTGAGTTGACTGTCCGGGCACCCAGCCGGTGCCGGCGACAGGAATCTTGGCCATCGCCGCCGCCTCCAGCGTCAGCGCGACCATGTCCTCGGGCTCGAGGTTGTGCACGTGGGACTTGCCGCAGGCGCGGGCGATGGTCTGGGCCTCGAGCACCATCGCCCGCAGATAGTTCGCGATCCGGCGGCCGCCGAGCTCGGGGTCGAAGCGGCTGGCGAGCTCGTCGTCCTGGGTCGAGATCCCGACGGGGTCGCGGCCCTCGTGCCAGTCGTCATAGAAGCCCGCCGCGGTGCCGATCTTCTCGTACTCCCGCTCGAAGCGGTGGGAGTTGTCGCCGAGCGCAACGACGGCAGCCACCCCGATCGAGGCCGCGTCCGCGCCCAGCGCCAGCGCCTTGGCGACGTCAGCGCCCGAGCGAATTCCCCCCGAGACGATCAGCTGCACCTTGCGGTGCATGCCGAGGTCCTGCAGCGAACGGACCGCCTCCGGGATCGCTGCCAGGATCGGGATGCCGACGTGCTCGATGAAGACCTCCTGGCTGGCGGCGGTGCCGCCCTCCATGCCGTCGAGCACGATCACGTCGGCTCCGGCCTTGACCGCGAGGGCGACGTCGAAGTAGGTGCGCGTGGCGCCGATCTTCACGTAGATCGGCTTGCGCCAATCGGTGATCTCGCGGAGCTCCCCGATCTTGATCTCGAGGTCGTCTGGACCGGTCCAATCCGGGTGGCGGCAGGCGCTGCGCTGGTCGACCCCCTTCGGCAGGTCGCGCATCTCGGCAACCCGGTCCGAGATCTTCTGACCCATCAGGATGCCGCCGCCACCCGGCTTCGCACCTTGGCCGACAACCACCTCGACGGCGTCGGCTCGGCGCAGGTCGTCCGGGTTCACCCCGTAGCGCGAGGGGAGGATCTGGTAGACGAGCTTGCTCGAGTGCTCGCGCTCCTCCGGGAGCATGCCGCCGTCGCCGGTGGTGGTGCTCGTCCCCATCGCGCTGGCGCCGCGGCCGAGCGCCTCCTTGGCGGGCGCCGAAAGCGCGCCGAAGCTCATCCCGGCGATCGTGATCGGGATCTCGAGGTGGATGGGCTCCTTCGCGAAGCGGGTGCCGAGCGTGACGTCCGTGGCGCAGCGTTCCCGGTAACCCTCCAGCGGGTAGCGCGAGACGCTCGCCCCGAGGAAGAGCAGGTCGTCGAAGTGCGGCACGCGGCGCTTGGCCCCGAAGCCGCGGATGTCATAGATCCCCTCCCGCGCCATCCTGTGGATCTCGTGGATCGCGTTCCGGTCGAACAGGGCCGACTCGCGCAGGCCCGGCTGCCAGCGATCGACCAGCTCCGGGTCGTACCCATCCTCTTTGCGCAGCGCGTCGAACTCGGTCATCAGAAGTCGCCCGCGTTGTCGACCTTGAAGTTGTATAGCTGACGAGCGGACCCGTAGCGCCGGAAGTCAGCGGGCCTCGCGTCCGCCTCCCCCAGCTCGAGCAGGCGGGTGAGCTCCGCCACGTGCTCGCTTCGCATCTCCTTCTCCACGCAGTCGGCGCCGAGTGCTGCAACCTCGCCGCGGACGTATACGTGAGCCTCATAGATCGAGTCCCCGAGGCCCTCGCCGGCATCGCCGCAGACGACGAGCGCGCCCTTCTGCGCCATGAACGCGCCGACGTGCCCGATCGAGCCGTGGACCACGATGTCGATCCCCTTCATCGAGATCCCGCAGCGGGCTGAGGCACTCCCCTTGATCACGAGCAAGCCGCCGCGGCCCGTAGCCCCGGCGGACTGACTGGCGTCGCCGTCCACGACGACCAGCCCCGACATCATGTTCTCGGCCACGCCGACACCGCAATTGCCCGCCACCCGGACCGTCGCGAGCTTGTTCATCCCGGCGCAGTAGTAGCCGACGTGCCCGTCGATCTCGACCTCGAACTCGCCGTCCAGCCCGGCGGCGACCGCGTGGGCGCCCTCGGGGTTCTCGATCCGCCAGTGGGTGCGGCCTGCGCCGCCTGCTTCGTGGAGGCGCTGGTTCAGCTCCCTCACGGTCGTGGTCGTGAGGTCGACCGACTCGAGCGCGACGGGCGCCGTGCTCACGCTACCTTCGCCCGCTGCCAGGAATAGACGCGCGCGGGCTCGGGTTCCCATTGGCGCGCGTCCTCGGCGCCGGGCAGCGTGGCGATCGCCCGGTACTCCGAGGCCATCGCCACCCAGTCGTCGGTCTCGGCCATCACCGCCGGCTTGCATGAGATCGGGTCGCGGAGCACCGCGAATCCGTCAGCCGTACCGACCGCGAAGGTGTAAAAGCCGTCGAGATCGGTCAGGCAGCGCTCCAGCGCGGTCTCGAGGTCGTCACCCTCCGAGAGCCGCCAGGTGAGGAAGCCGGCCGCGACCTCGGAGTCGTTGTCGGTCTGGAACTCGATCCCCTGGCTCCGCAGGAAGACGCGCAGCCGGTTGTGGTTGGAAAGCGAGCCGTTGTGGACCAGGCAGAGATCGAGTCCGGTCGAGAAGGGGTGGGAGTGCTCGGTGGTGACGCGGCTCTCGGTCGCCATCCGGGTGTGGCCGAGCGCGTGGGTGGCCGAGACCTGCTCCAGACCGAAGCGCTTGATGAAGTCGCGCGGGTCTCCGGCCTCCTTGTAGATCTCGATCCGCTCGCCGACGCTCATCACCCGTAGCTCGGGGTGGCGCGCGGCGAGCCAGCGCTGCAGCTGCTCGCCGTCGTCCTCGACGACGAACAGAGCGTGGGTGGCGCGCACCTCGGGTTCGCCCACGTCCCCGAAGCTCTCGGAGAGCTCCTTGCCGAGCTCGTGCCAGGGGTAGTCCTCCTGGGATGAGAACAGCGACACCTTGCACGACCCGGCGGGGGCGGGATCGCGGTAGAGGGCGACGCCGGCGCTGTCGGGGCCGCGCTCGGCGAGCTGCCCGAGCATCGCGCTCAGATGCGCGCCGAGGGTCTCCTCAACGGCGCTTGTCTTGCTGAACAGTCCGGCGATGCCGCACATGGGTGAACCTCGCTCTCACGCGAGCAGCAGGTAGCGGTCGATCTCCCACTTGGTGATCTGCTCGTGAGCCTGCTGCCACTCGCGACGTTTGCAGCGGATGAAGTAGTCGACGTAGTCCTCGTCTCCGACCGAGCCGAAGGCTTCGCGAAGCACCTCGTCGCCCTCCAGCTCGCGGGTCGCGTCGAGGAGGTTGGGCGGGAGCGTCTCGATGCCCAGCTTCTTGCGGTCCTCCTCGCTGGTCTCGTACATGTTGATGTTCGTCGGCTCTCCCGGGTCGAGGCCGTTCTCGATCCCGTCGAGGCCGGCGGCGAGCACCGCTGTGGCCGCGAGGTAGGGGTTGCAGGCGCCGTCGACCGTCCTGTCCTCGATCCGGCCCTCCGCGGGGATGCGGAGCATCACCGTCCGGTTGTTCCAGCCGTAGCTGACATAAGCGGGAGCCCAGGTTGCGCCGCTGGTTGGAGCTCCGATCACGAGCCGCTTGTAGGAGTTCACGGACGGCGCCGTCAGCGCGATGTAGGCCTTGGCGTGCTTCTTCAGTCCGGCAAGGAACTGGTAGCCCTGCTCGCTCAACCCCATCCCCCGCGCGTCTTTCTCGCGGTCTTCGAGGAAGACGTTGGTCTCCCCGTCCCAGAGGCTCATGTGCATGTGGCAGCCGTTGCCGGTCAGGTTGCCAAAGGGCTTCGGCATGAAGGTGGCGATCAGCCCGCGCTCCTGTGCCATCGCCTCCACCATGTAGCGGTAGAAGATCGCGCGATCACCGCTGGTCAGGGGGTCGGCGGGACCAAAGTTCTGCTCGAACTGCCCATTGGCGTCCTCGTGGTCGGTTGCGTACAGCTCCCATCCCAGCGAGTTGACGTTCTTGATGACGTCGGAGACGAAGTCGAAGCTCCGGGTCAGGGCACGAATGTCGTAGCAGGGAAGCTCGAGGGTGTCGAGGTCGTCGGCGATCTTGATGCCGCCGTCCTCCGTCCTGCGCAGCAGGAAGTACTCGAGCTCGTAGCCGATCTTGAACTGGTAGCCCGCGTCCTCACAGCGCTTCATCTGGTGGCGCAGGATCGTGCGCGGGCAATACGGCCACTCCTCTCCTTCGACGGTGGCGTCCGAGGCGAACCAGCCGACGTTGGGCTTCCAGGGCAGCTTCGTGAAGGAGCCGACGTCGGGCATCGCGATCAGGTCGGGGTCGCTCGGCTGCTGGCCGATGTCGCCGGCGGCGAACCCGGCGAAGCCGGCGCCGTCGGTGAACAGCGACTCGAGCTCCTCGGCCGGGATCAGCTTGGCGCTCGGTCTCGCGTGCATGTCGACGAAGTTCGCGAACAGGAACTCGATGCCGTCGTCCTTCACGGCCTTGCGGACATCGTCGGCTGTTGGGCGGGCGTTGGTGCTCATGCCTGTATGTATGCCACACAGGCGGCGCCCCGGCAATGGTCTGCCCCGCCAGGATTGTCCGGGACTGTATGTAAGCCGGGGACATAGCCCATGTTGATCCGCTCTCCGGAGGAGTCAGCGGTCATGGCGGCAGTCACAAGATGCTTCGGTTCTTTTGCGCGATTGGACCAATTTGTCTAGTATGACGCAAGAAGAGGTAAGTTGACGGGCCAACAGCAGCAATAGCGCCATGTCGTTTCTGCTCACATGTCCCAACTGTGGCCCGCGGGAGGTCACCGATTTCGTCTTCGGCGGCGAGGTGGTACCGCGTCCGTCCAGCAAGCCGTCCCGGCGGCAGCTCAACACCTACAACTACTTCCGCCGCAACCTGGCGGGCGTCCAGCGCGAGTGGTGGTACCACCGGTCGGGCTGCCGGGCCTGGTTCGTGGCAGATCGGGACACCACCACGAACCAGGTGAGCTGGGTCGGGTTGCCCGAATGAGCGACCGCCTGCCACCCGGCACCAGTGAGCGAATCGACCGCCGCCGTGCGGTCTCCTTCGAGTTCGACGGGAGGCGTGTTGATGCGTACGAGGGGGACACAATCGGCTCTGCGCTTCATGCGTCCGGCCGACGGGTGATATCCCGCAGCTTCAAGTACCACCGGCCCCGGGGGCTGCTCTGCTGCGCCGGCCAGTGCCCGAACTGCCTGGTCGAGGTGGACGGCTGGCCCGGCGTCCGAGCCTGCACCGAACCCGTTCGCCAGGGGATGGACGTCAGGCACATGAACGCGAGCCCCTCGCTGCGGTTCGACCTGATGAGGGGCACGGATCTCCTCGGCAGCCGGCTCACCCCGCCGGGCTTCTACTACAAGACCTTCTTCCGCCCGCGCCGCCTGTGGCCGCTGTACGAGAAGGTTTTGCGGGCCGCGGCGGGCCTCGGCAGGCTGCCGAAGAAACAGGCCGAGCGCAAGTGGCACACCGAGTACCGCCGGCGGCATGCGGACGTGCTCGTGATCGGAGGCGGGATGGCCGGCATGGCCGCTGCGCTGCAAGCCGCCGAGCTGGACGCCGATGTGGTGCTGGTCGACGATGGCCCGGAGCTCGGCGGGGCGCTGCTCGCCGGCAGGTCGGCCGGTGCGGCAAGACAGCTGGCAGGGAAGGTGCGCGACGCCGGAGTGGAGGTGCTGGCGCCGGCGGCTGCGATCGGCTATTTCGACGGGCTCGTGCCGGTCTGGTGTGGCAGCACGCTGCATCAGATCCGGGCCCAGGCCCAGATCACCGCCACCGGCTCGATCGAGCAGCCCCTGATGTTCGAGGGCAACGACCTGCCCGGCGTGATGCTCTGCTCGGGCGCAGAGCGACTCGCCGCGCTCTACGGAGTGCGGCCCGGGAACCGCGCCGTGGTCGCAACCACAACTGACCGCGGCCTGGAGTCCGCCCTCGCCCTGTACGAGGCCGGCGTCACCGTGGCGGCGGTCGCCGACGCCCGCCCCAGCGGGGGCGATGGCGAGCTGGAGGCCCGGATCGAAAGGGAGGGGATCCCGCTGCTGCGCGGCACCGTCCTGGTCAGGGCCTTCGGCCGCAAGCAGGTCAAGGGCGTGGTGGTCGCCAAGCTCGCTGATGACGGCCGTCCCGATCCCGAGGCCGAGCGCGGCCTCGATTGCGACCTGGTCGCGGTCTCCGGGGGCAGCGTGCCGTCCGGTTCGCTCCTCCTTCAGGCCGGCGCCAAGGCCCGGTGGGATCCAAAAAGCGGGGCGTACGTCCCAGGCGAGACCCCCCCGGGGATCTACGCGGTGGGCGGCGTCGCAGGTCACGCCTCACGGGTCGACGCCGAGGCGTCCGGTGCGATCGCGGGTGCCGAGGCCGCCCTTTCGCTGGGCTACGGCGACGATCGCGCCCGCGCCGGGCTCGCCGCCGCCCGCGAGGCGTTGGGGCATGTGGCCGACGATGGGGTCCGCGCGGAGCCTCCGGCGGCCGCAGGCGCCAGCCGCGGCCACGGGAAGTGCTTCGCCTGTCTCTGCGAGGACGTCACCACCGACGACATCGACTTCTCGATCGACGAGGGATTCGACTCCCTGGAGCTGCTGAAGCGCTACACCACGGTGACCATGGGCCCCTGTCAGGGGCGGATGTGCCAGCTCGCCTCGATCCGCAAGGTGGCCGAGCACACGGGCCAGCCGGTCGAGGAGGTTGGGTTGACCACCGCGAGACCGCCGTGGTCGAGCGTGCCGATGGGAGCGCTGGCGGGCCGGCCCTTCGAGCCGGCGAAGCGCTCCGCGGTCCACGGGCGGCACCGCGAGCTCGGGGGCGACGTGCTCTGGGCGGGCGACTGGCGCCGTCCCTACGACTACGGCGATCCAAGGGGTGAGACGATGGCCGTCCACGACGGTGCCGGCCTGATCGACGTCTCCACCCTGGGGAAGCTGATCGTGCGCGGTCCCGACGCCGACCGCTTCCTCAACCTGCTCTACCCCAACCGGTTCGACAATCTGAAGCCGGGCCGGATTCGCTACGGGGTGCTCGGCGACGACGCCGGGCGGATCGCCGATGACGGCACCATCTGCCGGCTCGACGAGCTGTCGTATTACGTCACGACCACCTCCAGCGGGGCCGACGCGGTCGAGGCCTGGTTCTCCTGGTGGCTTGCGGAGTGGGACCTGAACGTTCACCTCACGGACGTCAGTCAGGGCCTCGCGGCGTTCAACCTCGCGGGGCCTCGCTCCCGCGAGATCCTCTCCGGACTCACCGAGCTCGACTGCTCGAACGACGCGTTCAGCTACCTCGACGGGAAGCGAGCCCACGTGGCCGGAGTCCCCTGCCTGCTGTTACGGATCGGATTCGTGGGGGAGCTGGGATATGAGCTCCACTGCCCCGGCTCACTGGCGGAGGATCTCTGGGACGCCCTGATCGAGGCCGGTGAGCCCCATGGCATCAGGCCGTTCGGTCTCGAGCCGCAGCGCGTGCTGCGCCTCCAGAAGATGCACATCCTCGTCGGCCAGGACACAGACGCCGAGTCCAACCCGCTGGAGGCCGCGATGCCGTGGATCGTCAAGCTCGACAAGGACGAGGACTTCATCGGCCGATGGGCGCTGGAGCTGGTCCAGGAGCGGGGAGACGAGAACAAACTGGTCGGCTTCACGATGGCCAACGGGGCAGTGCCGACGGAGGGCGCCGCCGTGGTCGGCGACGGCGACCAGCCGGTCGGGCGGGTCACCTCCTCGCGCTTCTCCCCCAAGCTCGAGAAGACGATCGGGATGGCCTGGGTCCCGGCCGCGCTGGCCGAGGACGGGACCGAAATCACGTTGGCCGACAATGGGCGGCGGCTGCGAGCCCAGGTGCAGACGGCGCCGTTCTACGACCCCGACCAGGAGCGGCTGCGCGGATGAGCTTCGAGTTCCTCGCCCCCGACGCCGCCCAGCCGCTCAACGGGACCCGGCCGGCGTTCCGCAGCCCGATCGAGTGGACCCTTCGGGATCAGGGGGCGAACTTCACCGGGCGCTCCGGCTGGAGGGTGGTGACCGACTACGGGAATCCGGGCGCAGAGTCGGTCGCCTGCCGGGACTCGGTCGGGGTCGCCGATCTCTCCTTCCTCGGCAAGTTGGAGCTCCAGGCCGCGCCCGGAATCGCCTCGTCGATCGTCGCGGAGCTCACCGGCGGGGGCGCGCTGGCGCCCGGGCGGGCGACAGTGCACGAAGAGGTCTGGTGGTGCCCGATGACGATGGGCCGCGTGCTGGCTCTTACCCCGCCCGAGAGGACGGCGGAGGTGCGCGACCGCCTCGACGCCGCGGCCTCTGCCGCTTCGTTCGCCTCCGTCGTCGAGATGACGGCCGCATACGGCTCGAACGCGCTGATCGGGCCGCTCGCCCGCGAGACCTTCGCCAGGACCATGGCGCTCGACCTGAGACCGGATCATTTCGCCCAGGGGGACTTCGCCCCGGTCTCGGTGGCCCGTACGCCCGGAATGGTCCTGAGGCAGGGGGCTGATCTGTACCTGCATCTCTTCGGATCCGGATTCGCCCAATACATCTGGACCGTCTTCATCGACGCGGCGCGCCACCTGGGCGGGAGGGCTATCGGCGCCAGGGCGCTGGAGGCCGCGACGAGGACAGCGGAGGGCGTCCGTGCGTGACCTGTTTCGAAAGCGCCGCATGTGGCGGCGGACGCCCGACCTCAGGGACCGGTACGACGTCGTCATCGTGGGCGGTGGTTCGCACGGGCTGGCGATCGCCTACTACCTTGCCCGCGACCATGGGATCAGCGACGTCTGCGTGCTGGAGCAGGGCTACATCGGCTCCGGCGCCGCCGGGCGCAACACGACGATCCTGCGCTCCAACTACAAGACACCCGAGGGCGCGCGCTTCTACGACGCCTCGGTGCGCCTCTACGAGGGTCTCTCCACGGAGCTGCGGTTCAACCTCCTCTTCTCACAACAGGGGCATCTGACCCTCGCGCACACCGACCGGGCGATGTTCGTGATGAACGAGCGGGCCGAGGTCAACCGCCTGGCGGGGATCGACTCCCGGGTGATCGGCCCGGAGGAGATCGCACGGCTCGCGCCCGCGATGTCGCTCAGCCCCGACGCGGTCTATCCCGTGATGGGTGCGCTCTACCACCCGCCCGGCGGGATCATCCGTCACGACGCGGTGGTCTGGGGTTTCGCGAGCGCCGCTGACGCCGCGGGCGCCGAGATCCACCCGTATCGGCAGGTAACCGGGATCGAGCGCTCGAACGGGCGCGCCACCGGAGTCGTCCTCGCCGACGGCAGGCGGATCGATGCCGGGACGGTCATCAACGCCACCGCCGGCTGGAGCTCGACCGTCGCCGCTATGGCCGGGATCGAGCTTCCGATCACCACCCACATCCTGCAGGCCTTCGTGACAGAGCCGCTGAAGCCGCTGCTCGACATTGTCGTCGTCTCCTCGCAGATGCACGTCTACATCTCCCAGACCGACCGCGGGGAGTTCCTGATCGGTGCCGAGATCGAGCCCTGGACCACCTACCGCCAGCAGGGGACGCTCACCTTTCTGCAGGAGTGCTCGCGCCACACCCTCGAGCTCTTTCCTCAGCTGGAGCGCGCCCGCATGCTCCGCAGCTGGGCGGGGCTGTGCGACATCACCCCGGACTACAGCCCGATCCTCGGCCGCACGGAGGTGGACGGCTTCCTGCTCAGCGCCGGCTGGGGCACCTACGGCTTCAAGGCCGCGCCGATCGTCGGCAAGACGATGGCCGAGCTGATCGCCACGGACGAAGTCCCCGAGCTGATCGAGTCGTTCGCGCTAGAGCGCTTCTACGAAGACCGGCTGGTCTCCGAGGTTGGCGCGGCGGCAGTCTCGCATTGATCGATATGGAGAGAAGGAGGAGATGAAGACTAGCCTCGAGATCGCCCAGGAAGCGCAGCTCGAACCGATTGACGTGATCGGCCAGCGAGTCGGACTCGAGCCCGACGAGATCGAGCCCTATGGACGAAACAAGGCGAAGATCTCGCTCGCTGCGATCGACCGGCTCGCCGGCAAGCCGGACGCCAAGCTCGTCTGCGTCGCCGGGATGACGCCGACGAGGGCCGGCGAGGGAAAGACCACCACCTCGGTGGCGCTGACGGAGGGCTTGGGCCACATAGGCAAGAGTCCGGTTCTCTGCCTGAGGGAGCCCTCCCTGGGCCCCGTGTTCGGAATCAAGGGCGGCGCCGCCGGCGGCGGGCTCGCCCAGGTGGTGCCCATGGAGGACCTCAACCTCCACTTCACCGGCGACATCCATGCGATCGGAGCAGCCAACAACCTGCTCGCCGCCCTGCTCGACGCGTCGATCCTTCACGGCAACCCTCACAAGATCGACGCCCTGCGGGTGACCTGGAAGCGAGCCGTCGACATGAACGACCGCGCACTGCGCGCGGTGGCACTGGGCCTCGGTGGCGCCGCCAACGGCTACCCCCGCGAGAGCGGATTCGACATCACCGCCGCCTCCGAGGTGATGGCGATCCTCGCCGTCGCCCGCGACATCCAGGACCTGCGGGAGCGGCTGGGAAAGATCACGGCCGCCTACTCCCACGAGGGCGAGCCGGTAACCGCCGACGACCTGGGGGCAGCCGGAGCGATGGCCGTGCTGTTGAAGGACGCGATCAAGCCGAACCTGATCCAGACCCTCGAGGGGCAGCCCTGCCTGATGCACGCCGGGCCGTTCGCAAACATCGCCCACGGCAACTCATCGCTGATCGCCGACCTCCTTGGGCTGAAGCTCGGGGACTACGTCGTCACCGAATCCGGGTTCGGCTCGGACATGGGGATGGAGAAGTTCATCGACATCGTCTGCCGGGCGGGAGGGATCCGCCCCAGCGCGGTGGTGCTGGTTGCGACGGTGCGAGCCCTGAAGCACCACGGGGGTCTCGACGAGGCCGAAGGGGCGAGCAAGACGCGGGCCCGGGAGGCGATCGAGGCCGGGATCGGCAACCTCTACCGCCATCTGGGCATCGTGGAGGAATTCGGATTGCCCGCCGTGGTGGCCGTCAACCGCAGGCCGGAGGACACGGACGAGGAGGTTGAGCTGGTCCGGCGACTCGCCGAACAAGGGGGAGCGGCGGGGGCCGCGATCAGCACCGGCTTCGCGGAGGGCGGCAAGGGAACCGCAGAGCTGGCCGAGGCCGTCGCCGCCGCCTGCGACGGGCCAAGCGATCTCCGCCTTCTCTACGACGACGACGACGACGTCAAGTCGAAGATCGAGACGATCGGCGAGCGCATCTACGGCGCCGCGGAGATCGTCTACTACTTCGAGGCAGAGCGGAAGATCCGGCAGTTCACGGACCAGGGCCTCGCCCATCTGCCGGTCTGCATGGCGAAGACCCCACTCTCGCTCTCGGCAGACCCCGAGCTGCTCGGTGCCCCCACCGGTTTCCAGCTTCCGGTCCGGGACGTTCGCGCCTATACCGGCGCCGGTTGGCTGGTGCCACTGTGCGGCGCCATCCAGCAGATGCCGGGTTTGGGCAAGACGCCCGCTGCCCACAACGTGGACGTCGACGCCCAGGGCCGGACGGTCGGGCTGTTCTAGTCGGAGCGATGGCCGAGTTCGGCAGCCGAGGCATCGAGGAGGCGCTCGCCGCGCTGGCCTCGCCGCGGGAGCCGGCCGCAGCCGGTGTCGCCTCGGCGTTCACCGCCGCCGCTGCCGCCGGGGTTGTCGAGCTCGCGGCGGCGCTGGCCGCCAAGAGGATCGCCGCACAGGACCGGGGTGCCGGCGGCGAGTCTGCGGACCGCATGCGCGCGCTTGCGGAGCAAGCCGGCAAACTCCGAGGGCGCCTGCTCGCCGCGGGGGATGAGGATGCGCGGGCCTATGCCCGGGTGGCCACCGCCCGCGAGGGGCGTGAACAGGCCAGGGCGCTGGATCGAGCGAGCGACCCACCACTTGCGATCGCCGAGAGTGCCGCTGCGGTCGCCGAGCGGGCAGCCGAGGTCGCCGACGCCGGAGACTGGACGTTTACGGCTGACGCGGTCGTTGCCGGGGAGCTGGCGGCGGCGGCGGCACTCGGTTGCGCGCAGTTGGTCGAGGCGAACCTCGCCGCACATCCGGAGGATCCCCGCCCAGCACGTGCCCGCGCCGCTGCGGACCTCGCCGCACGCGCCAGCCGCAACGCGTCGGATCGCGTGAGCCGCACCGTGGCGGATCACAGGGCGCGCTGAGCGCCCGTGCACTTGGCTACGCTCGCGCCCGTGTCTCAGCAGTCGCTGGTGGACGTAACGGAAGCCGCGCTGCGGCAGCGCCTGGCGCCCGGCCGCGCTCGCTTCGGGGATCGCCTGCCGCCCGAGAAGGAACTGGCCGGTTCACTCGGCGTCTCGAGAGGCACCCTGCGCCTCGCCCTCGAGCGGCTGGAGGGCAATGGCGAGGTGAATCGCAGGCAGGGCAGCGGCACCTTCGTGGGGCGGGTGGCGATGCCTGCCGCCTTCAGCGAGGGTCTCGAGGTGCTCGAGTCCTACGCGTCCCTGGCCCGCCGCCAGGGCAAGCGGCTCAGCGTCCGCAACCTCTCCGTCGAGCAGGCACGAACACCTGGCTACGTTGCGGAGGCGCTAAGAGTCCGCCGGGGAGTGAAGGCGCCGCTGATCCAGCGGACCCTGGTTGCCGACAGCACGGTGGCCGCCCACATGCGCGACATCGTGCATCCCGGCATCACACTGCCTCCAGCGGACGAGCTCCGCTCGGCGCTCGAGTCGGGAAAGATGGTGCTCGACGTCCTCGTCGAGCACGAGGTCCCGATCGCGTTCGCGAAGACGCATGTGCGTCCGCGGCTGGTTGAGCCCAACACCCGGCTGGGGCAAGCGTTGGAAGCGACGCGGGTCACCGCCACGCTCGAGCTGATCGAGGTCATGCACCTGGCAGAAGGGCAGGCGGTGCAGTACTCCACTGAGGTATTCGCGCCCGGTTCCATCGATCTGCACGTGATGCGCAGCCTCCAGGTCTCAGCGGACGAGGACGACAGGACCGGCGGCTGAGCCGGTTGCCGCGGGATCGAAGCGAGCTCAGGTCCATGGGTAGGGGCCCGAGGAGGCGAGATGTGTCTCGCCCCTTGCGAATCGGGAGAGCCTGTAGGCGTCGAGGCCGGGCTCGCCGTCGAGGATGTCGTCGGCGGCCAGGCGCCCCAGCGCCAGCATCTTGAAGCCGTGGCCGGAGTCCACGATCGCGTAGGCGTTCGGCAGCACCCAGTCGCAGACCGGATAGTTGTCCGGGGTGTGGGCGACGATGCCGCCCGCCGGAGTGACCTGCCACTCGCCGCTCCGTCCGCGGAAGCGCCCGAAGGCGGCCGCCAGCCCCGACTCGAAGAACTCGGCAAACCCCGGATCGGCCGCGTGCATGGGGTTGGTGGGTCCGTACGGGTCGAGCTCCGGGTCCGAGAGCAGGACCGGGAGGCCGCCGCCGGTCACGCCGGTTCCGGTCCGGCCCATGTGGAAGTAGATCCCCCACGCGCCGGGCAGCAGCTGACGGCCGTCGCGGTCGGAGCGCAGCCCACCTGCCTGGTCGAGATGAACGACCGGAGCCTCGCGCCCCGCGCGCCCGCCAAGCCCGGTGCCCGGAAGGGCGAACTGACCCTCCTGCGCCTTCCAGTAGGAGATCAAGGGCTGGGTCTCTCCCGGGCCGGTTAGGTCGACTTCGGCAGCCTGGCCCAGCATCTCCCAGAGGCGGGCCGCCCAGGGGCCGGGCGCCGCGACCACCGCCTCGCAATCGAGCCTGCCGGCCGAGGTGTGCACAATCTCGACGCCACATTGGCCGAGCTCGAACCCGGTCACCTCGACGCCCTCGACGATCCGCGCTCCGGCCGCCCGCGCGCGCTCGGCCAGGTACCGCACGGTCTGCATGGCGTCCGCCCAGCCTCCCCGGCTCTCGTAGAGGACAGCCTCCACCGGCGCCTCCCAGTCTGGCCAGGTCCAGGTCAGGTACTCGCGGCAGCTCCCGGCCCCAACGACCAGCTCCGACTCGTACCCCGCGCTCTCGTGCTGCTCGCGGATCGCGACCAGATCCTCGACCTGGGCCGGGGGTACAGCGGCGAGGTAGCCGACCTGTCTGAACCCATAGCCGCCGGGGTCCGCCTCGAACATCTCAACCGATTGCCGGATCAGGTCGGTGACCGCCGGAGAGCGGTAGTAGTTGCGCACGATCCCGCCGGCGATGCCGGAGGCGCCGGCGCCGATCCGGTCCTTCTCGAGGACCAGCACGTCGGTGCCGCGCTCCGCCAGACGCCAGGCCGCAGAGAGGCCGTGGACTCCGCCGCCGATGACGACCTGGCCGGCGCCCTTCAGCTCCACGGATAAGGGCTGCTCGAAACCGGGTGCAGCTCGCCGGTCGCGAAGCGCTCGTAGCGGAAGGGCTGGAGCAGAGTCGAGTGCTCCCCCTGGAGCTCCCGGGCGATCTCGCGGCCGACGGCGATCATCTTGTAGCCGTGGTTTGAGTCTGCGGCGACGTAGACGTTCGGCCTCATCCGGTCGAAGACGGGGAAGTTGTCGGCGGTGAAGGCGCCGGCACCACCGGAGCGCATCTGCACGTACTTGGAGCGGCAGCCCTCAAAGCGCTCCATGCAGTGCGACAGCGCTGCGCACCAGAGGTCGGGGAAGCCCGGCTCCACGGTCCCTGTCGGGTAGGGATCAACCTCGAGCTCCTGCCCCATCGGCAGCGGCTGAGCGCCCCCCTGGACGGTCTCGCGGTCAGGCTTGACGTAGATGCCCCACGGCCCCTCGGTGACGAGCTCGCCATTGTCGGCGTGAAGCGGCCGGTCGGAGTCCACATGCAGCACCGGCGACTCGCGTCCGTCGGCGATGCTGAGCGTCGCGGGCGGCAGCTCGACCTCTCCCTCCTGCAGGTACCAGTAGGTCCACATCGGCGCGTCGCGCTCGACCTCTCCGTCGGGGTGGTGGACGTCGAGCCGGTCGGGCAGGCCGAGGAGCTCCCAGACCTGCGGCGTCCACGGCCCCACGGCGATCACCACCTGCTCGACCTCGACCGGGCCGGCGCTGGTCTCGACCCTCTCAGCCGCGCCGGAGCCGTCGAGCTCGAAGCCTGTCACCTCCACCCCCTCCTCGATGCGGGCGCCGGCGGCCCGCGCCTTGTCGGCGAGGCCGATCATCGACTCCCGGTTGAAGGCGAAGCCGCCCACCGTCTCGTGCAGGCAGACGGTCAGGCCCTCAGCGCGCCAGTCGGGGTAGAGCTCGCGCATGTGGGCGGCCACCTCGTCCGTCCCGGTGTAGAGCTCCGACGAATAGCCGATGCGCTGCTGGCGCTCGAACACCTCGGCCAGCTCGGGCTCCTGCGCCCGCGGGGCGACTGCGAGGTATCCCGAGCCGTGATAGTGGAGCGTCTCGGGATCGCTCTCCCAGATCTCCACGCAGGCGGCGATCAGCTCCTGCATCGCGGGCTGGAAGTAGTTGTTGCGGATGACGCCGCAGGCAATGCCCGAGGCGCCGGCGCCGACCTCCGCCTTGTCGAGCACGAGCGCCTCCTCCCCAGCCTCGGCCAGGTGCCAGGCGGTGGACAGCCCGTGGACGCCCGCGCCGACGATTAGATGCCGTGCGGAATCCGGCAGCGCTTCCATGGCATCAGTGATCCGGCGGCTCCCAGCCCTCGAGCACCTGCGGCCTCCAGTCCGCGCCGACGGTCTGGGATCCGTCGACCCAGGGGCCCAGCTCGGGCTGCGGGAACTTCGCGTGCGGCCCCTTGAGCCGGATGCCGTAGGAGTTGCCGGAGGTCAGGTGCGCGATCAGCACCTTGCGGGCGATCTCGTCCTCCCGACCCTCCGGGACCGGGAAGTAGATCCGAAGGAACGAGTTCGAGTAGCGGTCGAAGACGGCGGGTGTGCCTTCCTCCTCGAGAAGCTCGACGTCCTCGAGCCAGTTCAGATCCTTGCCCGGGGTCGCCGCCTCGAGGTCGATGTCCTCTACGAGCGAGATGTCCTCCTGATAGGGGAAGCGCTTGCCGGAGAGGTACTCGGCGTCGATCGAGACGACCTTCTCGGGCTCACGCACGTGGTCGGCGCGGGTCACTTGCCGTCCTCCGCCGCCGAGGTTCGGGCCGCGTCAGGGATGTAGTCCACGGGGTTCTCGAGGTACTGGTCGAGCAGGGTGCGGATCTCGCCCAGCGCGCGCTCTTCGCTGACGCCGGGGACGTAGTCCGTGCCCGCCAGGGGGACCCGGGCCATTGCCGAGGCCTCGACGGTGAGGGCGGCGAGGTCCTCGGGTTCGAGGTTGTGGACGTTGGTCTTGCCGCAGGCCCGGGCGAGCATCTGCACCTCGAGCGTCAGGGCGTGCAGGAAGTTGAACACCCGCTGAGCCGCCTGGTCGACGTCGAGGCGCTTGCGCAATTCGGGGTCCTGCGTCGTGATCCCGACCGGGCACCGACCCGTGTGGCAGTGGTAGCACTGCCCGGCCGGCACCCCGACCGTCCCCTCGTAATCGGTCACACCAGGGATCTCCTTGTTGCAGTTGAGCGCCATCAGGGCGGAGTGGCCGATCGCGACCGCGTCGGCGCCCAGTGCCAGGCACTTGGCGATGTCGCCGCCGTTGCGGATCCCGCCGGCGACCACGAGATCGACCTCGTCCGAGAGCCCGACGTCCTCGAGCGCCCGGCGCGCCTCGGGAATTGCGGCCAGCAGCGGGATCCCGGTCTCCTCGGCGGCGATGTGGGGGCCTGCGCCGGTGCCCCCTTCAGCTCCGTCCAGATAGATGATGTCGGGGCCGCACTTGGCGGCCATGCGGACGTCGTCGTAGACGCGCGCGGCGCCGAGCTTGAGCTGGATGGGGACCTCGTAGTTGGTCGCCTCGCGAGTCTCCTGGACCTTCAACGAGAGGTCGTCGGGCCCGAGCCAGTCCGGATGACGCGCCGGCGACCGCTGGTCGATCCCGGCGGGCAGACTGCGCATCTCGGCGACCTGCTCGGTCACCTTCTGGCCCATCAGGTGGCCGCCCACGCCGACCTTGCAGCCCTGGCCGATGAAGAACTCGACGCCGTCGGCCAGCATCAGGTGATGGGGGTTGAAGCCGTAGCGGCTCTGGATCACCTGGTAGTACCACTTGGTCGAGAGGTCGCGCTCCGGAGGGATCATTCCCCCCTCGCCCGAGCAGGTTGCCGACCCCGCCATCGAGGCCCCCTTGGCGAGCGCCATCTTCGCCTCGAGCGAGAGCGCGCCGAAGCTCATCCCGGTGATGTAGACCGGGATGTCGAGCTCGAGCGGCTTCTTGGCGAAGCGGCTGCCCAGCACCGTCCTGGTGTCGCACTTCTCGCGGTAGCCCTCGATCACGAAGCGCGTCAACGTCCCGGGAAGAAAGATCAGCTCATCCCAGCTCGGAAGCTTCTTGAACATCGAGAAGCCGCGCATCCGGTAGCGCCCGAGCTCCGCCTTCATGTGGATGTCGTTGATCACCTCGGGCGTGAAGATCTGACTTCGGCCGAGCACCTCGCGCCTGGCGGGAGCCTCCCCGGGTGCCTGCTGTTTCTGATCCGCCATCGCGGTCCTCCTAGAGCACGAGCTTTCGCTCGCTGGGTTCGAGGTTGTCGTAGTTGTAGAGCTTCTTTCCGGAGACCAGCTTGCGCAGCTTCGGCGGCGCTCCGAGCCCGTAGATCGAGAACTTGCGCTCGACCAGCTCCGTGTCGGCATCGGTCCACTCGGCCTCGACGCAGTCGATCCCTAGCGAGGCGATCTTGCCCGCGACGTAGATCGTGCCGTCGTACATCGAGTCCCCGAGCCCGGGCCCGACGTCGCCGAGGATGATCTGGCGGCCGCGCTGCATCATGAAGCCGGTCATCGAGGCCGCGTTTCCGAGCACGATGATCGTGCCGCCCTTCTGGTCGATTCCGGTGCGGGCGCCGACGTCTCGCTTGACGACCAGGTCGCCGCCTCGAAGCGCGGCGCCTGCCAGCGACCCGGCGTTGCCCTCGACGACGACCACGCCGGACATCATGTTCTCGGCGACCGACCAGCCCACCCGTCCCGTGATCTCGACCTCGGGACCGTCGATCAGCCCACAGCCGAAGTAGCCGAGGCTGCCCTCGAACCGTATCCGGCAGCGGGCCAGGATGGCGACGCCGAGGGAGTGCCGGGCGCTCGGATCCCGCACGGTCACATCGGTGACCCCCTCCTCGTAGATCAGCCAGCGCAGCTCGGCGTTGATCTTGCGGGTGGTCATCTCGCGAGCCTCGATCACCGCGCTCTGCCCATCGATCTTCGCTGCCTTCGGAACCGAATCGTCGAGCTCGACGAGGCCGCGCTCGTCCATGCGGGGCTGCTCGCTCACCTGGTCCATACGCGCACCTCGCCCTCGTAAGGGTCGTGGGTCTCGATCTCGCGGTCGAGCACCTGGCGAATCGCGATCTCCTCGGAGGCCAGTGCGACCAGGTCGTCGTCCTCGTAGAGCACCAGCGGCTTGGCGCCGAGCTCGTCCTTGGCGACCCCGAGCGAGTCCTCGGTGACGCAGATGTAGGTGAAGACCCCGTCGAGGTCCTCGAGACTCTGGCGCATAGCCTCCTCGAGCGTCCGGCCCTGGCTCATCTGCTCGGCGAGGTAGACGGCGATGATCTCCGAGTCACACTCGGACTGGAAGCGGTGACCGGCCCGCGTCAGCCGCCGGCGCCAGTCGTGGAAGTTGGTCAGCTGGCCGTTGTGGACGACGGCGACGTCCGGGAACGGGTAGGCCCAGTAGGGGTGTGCGTTGGCGATGTCGACGTCGGACTCGGTAGCCATACGGGCGTGACCGATCGCGTGGGTGCCCGTGAAGCCATCGAGGTGGTACCCGCCGGAGACGGTTTCGGCGTCGCCGAGGTCCTTGATGATCTCCAGCGAGCGCCCGAGCGACAGCACCTCGGTGTGACGCACGCGCTCGACCGCATCGGCGAGCTGCTTCAGGTCGCCGTCGAAGTCGAAGACGATCGTCATCGTGCGCGGCGCCTCCTTGATCTCCTCGATCCTGGCCCCGGCGGCGCGCATGCGCGTCTCGACCTCGCCCCGCTGCCGCTGCATCCGACGTTCGAGGTCGGGGTCGTGCTCGATCGACTCGCTCAGCTTCACGTGCATCACGTACGTCCCGCCGCCGCCGCCGCGGTACAGCGCGAAGCCGGTCGAGTCCGGCCCCCGATGCTTCATCGCCTGGAGCATCCGGGTCATGTCGCGCCCGA
The DNA here is from genome assembly GCA_963801055.1 of uncultured Solirubrobacterales bacterium. GTDB lineage: Bacteria > Actinomycetota > Thermoleophilia > Solirubrobacterales > 70-9 > DASUPK01. The sequence continues at coordinate 55,176 of CAWDDE010000009.1, forward strand.
CCTGCTCCTGCCCCCCACCGTTCCGATAGATGATCCCCGCTATCCCGCACACGGTCGATCACCCACCGAGGTCATGGCATGACGTCCAGGTACTGCTCACGCTCCCAGTCGGTCACAGCCGCCAGGTAGCGCTCCCACTCGTCACGCTTGTAGTGCATGAAGACATCGTAGAGACGGCCGGGCATCGCCCCGCGGACCACGTCATCGGCCTCGAGCGCCTCCAGCGCTTCGCCCAGGTGGTCCGGCACCCGCTCGAACTCCGCGCCCTCGGCGAGCAGGTCGTAGGTGTTCCGTTGCTGGGGGGGACCGGGATCGAGCTCCCGGCGAACTCCGTCCAGGCCGGCGGTGAGCAGCCCAGCCTGGGTCAGGTACGGGTTGCAGGAGGAGTCCACTCCGCGAAACTCGAAGCGGCCGCCGCTGGCGACCCGCACCATGCAGGTGCGGTTCTGCCAGCCGTAGTTCTTGTAGACGGGCGCCCAGAAGCCGAAGTCCCACATCCGCTTGTAGGAGTTGACCGTCGGCGAGCCGATACAGACCAGCGCCCGGAAGTGGTCCAGGATCCCGCCCATGAACCGCTGACCCACCTCTGAGAGCTGCGCGGGCCCGTCCGGGTCGTGAAAGACGTTGTTGCCTTCCCCATCGAGCAGAGTGAAGTGATGGTGGTGCCCGTTCGCGGACACCCCGGTGAACGGTTTCGGCATGAACGATGCGTGGAGGCCGTGCTTGCGCCCCACGGCGCTGCAGATCTGGCGGTAGGTGCTGATGTTGTCCGCCGTCCGCAGCGCACGGTCGAAGCGGAAGTTGAGCTCCAGCTGCCCGGGGGCGTCCTCGTGGTCCCCGTAGCTCATGTCGAGGCCCATCGCCTTGCCGTAGGCGACCGCGTCGAGGATCACCGGCTGCAGCTGTTCGAACTGGTTGATGTGGTAGCACCAGGGCTTGGTGACGCCCTCGGGTTCCTCGCCGGGCTCGGGGATCTTCATCCACATCATCTCGGGCTCGATCCCGCACAGGAAGGAGTAGCCGAGCTCCTCCTCGACCTCGTGGGCGACCCGCTTCAGGTTCTGCCGCGGGTCCGCGTCGAGCAGCTCCCCCGTCTCGGTGTCGTAGCAATCGCAGTAGACCCGCGCCACCCGCGGGTCCCAGGGGAGGCGCTCGAAGGTGTCGAGGTCGGCCATCGCGGCGAGCTCGGACTCCTGCGGCCCGAAGCCGATGTAGTTGCCCTGACGGTCAGTGAACAGGTCGGCTGTAGCCCCATAGACCAGCTGGTAGCCGCGGGCGGCCACCTTCGGGAACCAGCTCGCCACCACCCCCTTGCCATTGATGTGGCCGCTGATCGAGACCTGCTGGAAGAAGACGTACTCGATCCCCTCGCTCTCGATCCGCTTCTCGATCTCGGCGATCTTGTCCGCCCGTCCGGGCGCCTCGCGCGCCTCCTCGAGGGTCTGCGGTGCGGGCTCGATCTTCGGCGACGACAGCGCGGCCTCGACCTCGCTGGGCACCTCGGGCTCGTTCTTGGCGGCCATCCTGGCTCCTTCCGGGTAGCACTCAGCGGGCGCCGGGACCTTTGTCGCGCCTACTATAAACGCCGCACTGAACAAAAAGGTACATTCGACCGGCGGGCCCTGGCACGCGAAGAGCTTTAGCTAATCACTTGGGATAACTCAGAAGGTTCTCTCTATACATCTGCTGGGCACTTTGCTTGATCGGCCTGGGCGGAGCCTGTTGACTGGGGCGACCACCAGCGGGCCGAGTATGGCCGAGTAAGGGAGAGAGATGACGATCCCAGTGAGGTTGCATCGCAGCGAGCTCTGCGTCCCCGGCAGCAACATGCGGATGCTCGAGAAGGCCCCTGGCCTGGGAGCCGACGTGGTCATGCTCGATCTGGAGGACGCCGTGGCCCCGGACGACAAGCCCCAGGCGCGGCGGAACGTGATCACGGCGCTCAGCGAGCTCGACTGGAGCGGCTGCGCCGTGACGCTGAGGATCAACGGGCTGGACACCCACTACTGCTACCGCGACATAGTCGACGTAGTCGAGCAGAGCGGAGAGTGGCTCGACACGGTCCTGATCCCCAAGGTGGGATCGGCGGGCGATGTCCACCTGGTGGCGACCCTGCTCACCCAGATCGAGGAAGCCGTCGGGATCGAGAAGACCATCGGGATCTCGGCGCTGATCGAAACCGCGGCCGGAATGGTCAACCTCGACGAGATCGCCGCCACCGCCCCGGAGCGGATGGAGGCACTGATCTTCGGCGTCGCCGACTATGCGGCTTCGATCGAGAGCCACACCGCCTCGATCGGCGGCTCGGACGCCGGCTACGCCGTGCTCACCGACCCGAACGAGGATCCGGGCGTGAGCAGAGAGCTCCACTGGGGCGACCAGTGGCACTACCCCCTGGCTCGAATCGCGGTCACCTGCCGCGCGCACGGCCTGCGGCCGATCGATGGGCCGTTCGGGGACTTCCGCGACGCGGAGGGCTACCTCGTCGCCGCGCGGCGAGCATCCATTCTCGGCTTCGAGGGCAAGTGGTGCATCCATCCAAGCCAGGTCGAACTCGCCAACGAGGTCTTCTCCCCCGATCAGCGCCTGGTCTCGCGGACCCGCCGAATCATGGCCGCGATGGAGGAGGCGGCCCGCACGGGCAAGGGCGCCGTTTCGCTCGACGGCCGGCTGATCGACCAGGCCTCGCTGCGAATGGCGCAGCACCTGCTGACCAAGATCGAACTGATCGACGAGCGTCAGAACGGCTCTCGGGCGACGGTAGTGGCTGCCGAGCGCGCGGCCGGCGGCTGAACACACCCTGTCGGCTTGAACCCGCTGATCTGGCATCCTTCCCCGGATGACGAGGCCGGTCGTCCTTGGAGTGGTCGGAGATTCGGCGGCCGGGAAGACCACCCTGACTCGAGGCGTGGTCCGCGTCCTCGGCGGGCGAGAGCACGTCTCATACATCAGCGGGGACGACTATCACCGGTACGGGCGCCAGCAGCGGGCCGAGCTTGGCATCACACCCCTGAATCCGGCCGCCAACCATCTCGAGATCCTCGGTCAGCACCTGGCGCACCTCCGTGGTCGAGAACCCGTCCTGAAACCGACCTACGACCACCGCAGCGGGACGCTGGGCCCCCCGGAGTACGTCCGCCCGAATTCGTTCGTCGTCGTCGAGGGGCTGCTCAACTTCAGCTCGGAGAGGCTCTGCACCGCCCATGACATCCGCGTCTTCCTGGCGCCACCGGAGGAGCTGCGGCGGACCTGGAAGCTGACCCGCGACTGCACGCGCAGGGGCTATACGACCCACGAGGTGATCGCCGAGCTCGATCGCCGAGAGGAGGATGTCGAGCGCTACTTCCGCCCCCAGCGGCGACTCGCCGACATCATCGTCTCGTTCGCGCCCACTACCAGCAGCAACCCGGAGCAACTCGATGCCGACCTGATCCTCCGGGACACGCTCAGACATCCTGACCTCTCGCCGTTCTTGCTCCCCGACGGGGATGGCCCGACGCTGGTCCGCCGCGAGCACGAGTCGCTTCTCCGGATCCCAGGCGAGACGGAGCCGGAGCTCGCCGCCGAGCTGGAGGACGCTGTCTGGACCCGGATGCAGTACGCGAGTCACCTCCGCGCCCAGCGGCTGGGGGAGTTCACGATCGGCACGGACCTGCACCGCTCGCAATCGCTGGCGCTGGCCCAGACCCTGCTGCTCTACCACCTGGTCTCGACCCGGGCCGAGATCGGGGCCGGCATCGATCCGCACGACCAGCATCCGCCGAACGTGACCGGCGCGGATTCAGCGCTTCACAGCTGAGCTCGGTTGCCTGAGAGGCGACGACGCGTCTGCTGGACCTCGTCGCCGCGCGAGCGCGCGAGAGCCTGACCGGCGGCGGGTGACCGAACGAACTCCGTAAAGGCTTCTGCCGCCCCGGAGCCGGGGCCGACCGTGGAGCGGACCACGTACCACGAGCGCTTCGGCAGCCCCCCGCGCGGGCGGATCGTCTTCAGCAGGCCGACTTCGAGCTCCAGGGCGACCGCCTCGCGGGACTGCAGGGCGACCCCCAGCCCCACCCCGGCGGCGCTCTTGATGGCGCCGTTCGACCCCAGCGTCAGCATCGGCGGCCGGAGCTGGTGGGAGTTGAGGTAGGTCTCGCACAACCGGCGCGTGCCGGAGCCCTGCTCGCGCATCAGCCACGGCATGCCGGCGAGCTCGTCCACGGCGACCCAGGCACGCTTCGCCAGCGGATCTTCCGGGGCGGTGATCAGGACGAACTCGTTGTCGAGGAAGGCCGTCCCCTCGAAGCCGCGCTCGCCGGGGGCCTGCCCCGAGATCGCCACGTCGGCCTCATGTGCCTCCAGACGTCGGAAGACCTCCTCGCGGTTGCCTACGTGCACTGTCACCTCGAGATCGGGCGCCCGGTCCCGGAATGCACGTAGGAGCGGCGGCAGCAGGTATTCGCCGGCGGTGGTCACCGCGGTCACCCGCAACGGGGCACCCGCGCCCCTGGCGACCCTGTCCACCACGTCGGAGCCCTCCTTGAGAAGCGCGAGGATGTCTGCGGCGTAGCGCGCGTAGGCCTCGCCCGCGGCAGTCGGCCTGATGCTTCGGCCGGCCCGCTCCGTCAGCTCCACTCCCAGCTCGCGCTCGAGCGCGGCGACCGCGGCCGAGACCGAGGGCTGGGTCACCACCAGCTCCTCAGCGGCCCCGGTCACCGAGCGGTGGCGAACCACCGCGAGAAAGGCCGAGAGCTGGGTCACCGTGACGGCCACCGCGATGGAACATATAGGTGTTTTCCTATTGATTCCAGTCTTTTCTTAGTTTGTACTGATGTCCGCCCCATGAGACGCTTGCCGGGGTGAGGAACGAGTCGCCCCCGATTTCTCCGTCAGAGAGGCTGCTCTGCGGCCCCGGTCCGACGAACGTCGATCCCGCCGCGCTCGAGGCAATGGGCAAGCCGATGCTCGGGCACCTCGACCCGGAGCTGCACGAGATCCTGCTCGACTTGGTCGACAAGCTTCGCAGGGTCTTCCGCGCCGAAGGTGGGTTGGTCCTGCCCCTGCAGGCGACCGGGACATCGGGAATGGAGGCCGGCCTAGCCAACCTGGTGGAGCCAGGCGAGACCGTGATCGTCGGCGCCAGCGGCTACTTCGGTGCGCGGATCGCTGAAATAGCCCGGCGCTGCGGCGCGAAGGTGGTCGAGCTCACCGCGGACTGGGGTGAGCACGTCCCGAACGCGCGGCTGCTTGGCGCCCTCGACGACCACCCGGAGGCGCGCCTCCTCGCCGTCGTCCACGGTGAGACCTCGACCGGCTGCGAGCATCCGCTCGCGGCGCTCGGTGCCGCGATGCGCGGAGGCGACACCCTGCTGATGGCGGACTGCGTCACCACCCTGGGCGGGGTCGAGCTGGACTTCGACGGCTGGGGCATCGACTACGCCTACTCGTGCACACAGAAGTGCCTGGCCGCTCCGCCCGGTATGTCCCCGATTGCAGTCTCGGATCGAGCGCTGGAGCGCATCCGCGCCAGGCGCGCTGCCGGTTCCGTTCTCGATGGACCTGCTGCTGCTGGAGGCCTATTGGGTGGAGCGCCCGGCGACCTACCACCACACCGCACCGATCCTCCACATCTACGCGCTCCACGAGGTGCTCCGGCGTGCCCTCGAGGAGGGTCTCGAGCGACGCTGGGCCAGGCACACCGAGGCGGGAACCTACTTCCAGCAGCTGGCGTGCCACGCGGGCTTCGAGCTCCTGGCGGAGCCCGCACACCAGCTCGCTCCCTTGACGGCGGTCCGCGTCCCCGAGGGAATCGATGGGAAGGCGGTGCAGCGCCAGCTCCTCGCCATCGGGATCGAGGTGGGCGGCGGTCTCGGCCCGGACGCGCCGGCGATCTGGCGGGTCGGCCTGATGGGGCCCAATGCCAGCACCGAGACCGCCGATCTGGTCTTCGAGGCGCTCGCGGCCGCGGTCGACAGCCAGGCCGTGGCAGTCGCCGGATAGCAACCCGTTCGAGCCCCCGCCGCACCTATCATTCGTGCGGCACCCGAAAGTCCCCCGCGCCGATTGGCGCGCTCAGTTCGCGAAGAGGAGTAGTCCGAGGTGACATACGTCATCACCGAGCCCTGTATCGACCTGAAGGACCTCACCTGCGTCGAGGTCTGTCCGGTGGATTGCATCCACCCGACTGAGGAGGAGCCGGACTTCGAGGATCACCGGCAGCTCTACATCGATCCGGCCGAGTGCATCGACTGCGACGCCTGCGTCGAGGTGTGTCCCGTGGATGCCATCTTCCCGGAGGACCAGGTCCCGCCCGGGCAAGAGAAGTACACCGAGATCAACGCCCAGCACTTCGCGCAGAAGTAGTAGGCGTCGCCGTTCGCCGAGGTCGCCCCGGGCGACCTAGCCGGCCTGCACGCCGACCACGAAGTCGATCTCCGGATCGAGGATCTGGTCGATCAGCTCGGGATCGGGGGTGATTCCCATCTCGCGGCAGCGGTTGCGGTAGTGCCTCACCTTCTGGTGCTGGTACTTGTCGAGATCGAGGCCGGGCACGGCCTTCTGGTACTCGACGAGGCCCACCAGGTTGCCGCGGTATTCATCGAAGACCTCGTGCACGAGCGCCTCGTATTCGGGGTTCTTCTCGATCAGCGTCCGGCAGGCTCCGGTACCGAAGGTGATGTGCCGGCCCTCGTCCCGAAGGATCAGCCTGAAGCCCTGTCTGAGCGTCGGAAAGGCCTCCCAGAGCTCGGTGGTGTCGATGACGATCTCGTACGACGGCATTGTGAGCACGCCCTCGACGAAGCCGTTGTAGGCGGCCGAGAAGCGCACGAAGGCCGTCTCGATCTCCTCCTGGTCACCCTCGATCGAGGCCTGCAGGAGCTCGCGGCCGTACCGCGGCAGTGCCTCGTGGAGCACGTCACGGACCTCGAATCGCCCACTCGGATCGACCGTCGCGCCCCTGACGAGAAAGTGGCTGGCGACCTCCTCGGGCTCGAGGACGCCGGCGACCTCGTCGTGCCAGCGCATGAAGAACTCCGCGTGCTTGGCCTCCTCCATCAGGAAGGTCGAGAGGTAGGTGACCCAGTCGAAGCGCCCCAGCGTATGGGAGCCGGCGATCATCGGCACCAGCTGGTCCGTGACCGCCTGCTCCCCGGCGAGGAAGCGGATGGTCACGCCGAGGAGGCCCTCGCGCTGCTGTTCTGAGATTTGCTCCCAGTCGGCGGCGTCCTGAGTGAAGTCGAGGTCGTCGACGTCCCAGATCCTCTGGATCGCGTACTTGTACTTTCGGTAGACGGGGCCCTTGACCATCGCCCGGGTGAAGTGGAAGCGCCGGACCACGTCGGGGTCGAGCTCGCTCCGAGCTCGGTCGGCTCCGATCGGCCATCAGCTTTGCTCTCCTTCGCCGTCCTCGACCTCGGTGGACATGTCGATGATCACGTCCTCGAGCTCGAAGCTGCCGTGCTCCTCGGTCATGTGCCGCTGCACCGCCTCCACCAGCGCCTCCTCGTCGCGCGGCGACGATGGTCGCCCCGCAGCCGGCGTCGAGGCATTCGTACTGACGGGGCATCCGCAGGACCTCGCTCCCCGGAGCGCCACCACGCTCAGGCCGCGTCGCCGGCGAGCTTCAGCCAGTTGCCGAACAGCCGGCGCGCGGTGGGGTGGAGCTCCTCGGCGCGGTGCTGCGAGCTCGGCGAGGAAGGCGTCCGCCCTCTCCGCGTCGAGCGCCTCGGCGAGGTAGGCCCGGTATTCCGGCACCTGGGCCCATTCGCGGGCCATCTCGGGCGTGACCTCGAGGTGGAACTGGATCCCGAAGCCACGCTCGCCGGCCTGGAACGCCTGTGTGGCGACGGGGGAGCTCGCCAGCGCGACGGCGCCGTCGGGCAGGTCGAAGGTGTCCCCGTGCCACTGCAGCGACGGGAAGGGGTCGTCGACGCCCTCGAACAGCGGGTGCTCGCGCCCCTCGGCGGTCAGCTCCACGGGCAGCAGGCCGAGCTCCGGGCTGTCCATCGTGCGGACGGGCGCGCCCAGCGCCGAGGCCAGCAGCTGCACGCCGAGGCAGACGCCGAGGAAGGGGCGGCCCGCCTCGACGACGTCGCGCACCAGCTGCTTCTCGTCGGTGAGCCAGGGGTGCTGATCGTCGTCGTCGGCGCCCATCGGACCACCCATCGCCAGCACGGCGTCGAACTCGCGCCAATCGGGAAGCGGCTCGTTCTCGTCGAGCTCGACCGCGATGGGCTCGACTCCCTGCTCGAGCATCACTTCGGAGAAGACGCCCGGAGGCTCGCAGGAGATGTGCTGGAGGACGAGTAGCCGCACGACGTTCAGCCTATCCCCCGTTTCGGGCGGCGGCCGACTCCCGGCTCTTCTTCCCCTTCGGCGGGCTTGGCGGGCCCGCGCTCTCGTTGTTCACGTCCTCGACCTTGCCAGTGTTCGCGTCTACCTCGACCACGACGAGCCGCGTGTAGCCCTTGGGCTGTATGGGGCTCCCGACTGGGTCGGACATGGAGACGAACCAGAAGGGCTTTCGATTGAGGCCCTGACGGAGCAGTCGAATCTGCGTCGACTTCGGGTCGAAGTCAATCTGTCGCTTGGCGATCGCGATCGCCTCATCCTTGGTGATTCGGATCTGCGATTGCTGGCAGCTTCTGGCGACGATTGCCGCCAGCGCGACCAGAGCGATCAGGACGAGGATGCGCCCCCGGGTCGGGCGAACCCGCGCGCGGCGTCCCTGCACCCATGTGCTCGGGTCCGACCAGTTCGCTCCGTTCGGGGGATCCGCCACACGGCCGAGACTACCCCCGCCGGGACGGACCTCGCTTTCGCTCACGCGTCAGACGGTCGGACGAGTCTCGATCCCGATGTTGGTGGCGAACAAGACGATCAGCACGATCACCACGCAGATGATGGAGATCGCCAGCATCCCGTACTCGAACGCTTTGACATGAGTCTGCTGCGGCGGGAACTCGATTTGCTTTCCGTTCATCTCAGCGCTCCCTCCCCCGTATGAAGCTCTCAACTACAGCTTTTTCGCGAGGCGGACCCGGGATCTCACCGCGGGCCCTCTGGGCGGCGTATCTGACCAGGCGCCTGTTCTCGTAGACGACCCATCCAACCAGCACGGCGATCGTGACGAATATTCCGATCCAGGTCAGTGCGTAGTACGCGCCGGCCGCCGAGCTGCCGTCGGGCCCGTAGACCGTGCCGGGACCGAAGGTCATGATCCCCGCGCAATTCTCGTAGTTCGCCTGAAGGATGAAGTCCGCGGAGTCATCGGCCGGTAGTGCGCCTGAGTTGTGCGTGATGCAGGAAGGTGAGCTGTCGATTATCGCCGGCATGCAACCTCCTCGTCCATCGGATCGACTCTACTCCCTCCGGCTTCGCGCGTAGTCATCTCCTCACCAGATCCTTGGCAGCCTCGCGCTGGACGTCTTCGGCTGGGGTTCGCGTCACTCCGTCGGGCTCGATCATGTGGTCCTCGCCGATGGCGAACTCGGGCACGTGGATGTCATAGCGGTACTCGGCCGCGTCGAGCCCGTCGAGCTCCACCTCGGGCGGCACGCGCAGGAGGTTGAGCCTCTTCAGGATCAGGCCAGCCACCCAGCCAGAGAGGAAGCCCAGCGGCAGGAAGGTCGCCAGGCCCAGCAGCTGACCCCAGATGGAGCTGTCCACGTTGTTGAGACCGGTTGGATAGCCGGCGGCGAACACACCGACCCAGAGGATGCCAAGGAAGCCCGAGTAGCCGTGCACCGTAACCGCCCCGACCACGTCGTCGACTCGCATCTTCTCCTCGACCCACGTTCCGACGTAGACCGCCGTGGCGCCTGTGATCATCGCCAGCAGATAGCCCAGCGTCGGCGCGTACACGTCGGCGCCGGCCGAGACGCCGATCACGCCCGCGAGCCCGCCCGAGACGGTCCAGAACGGGTCACCCCGGCTGGTGAAATAGGCGCCGGTGAAGCCGCCCGCGAAGCCGAAGGTGATGATCATCGCGATCGAGCCGAGCGTGGTCGGGCTGAGGTAGATGTTCGCCCACCCTGGGAAGGCCGTCGACGCGATCACCAGGCATGCCGCATAGAACCCGTAGAACCCCGTGAAGATCAGCATCAATCCCATCAACGTCATGTGGATGTTGTGCGGTCTGAAGGTCCTGGCCAGACCCTCCTTCGTGTATTTGCCTATTCGCGGCCCGAGATGGAAGAGGACGCCGAGGGTGAAAGCGCCCGAAACCCCGTGCACCACCGCCGAGGCGATCGAGTCGTGGAAGCCGAAGCGGAGCGTCATCCAGCCTCCCGCACTCCAGCCCCAAGCGGCATCCAACATCCAGACGACCGAGCCGAGCAGGCAGGCCAGGACCAGATAGGCCGAGAGCCGAACCCGCTCGAGCAGCGCTCCGGACATGATCGAGGCGGTCGTCCACGAGAAGAGCAAGAAGGCCAGGAAGAAGACCAGATTGATGTTGTTGGTCAGGTTGGGCCCGAAGGTGTCCGACCATGGGATCCCGCTCTGGCAGGTGACGCTGGTGAAGTCTGAGCTGTTCGGTCCGATCGGCGGGATCCCGGGCTGGTTGCAGCTGTAGATCCACCAGCCGATGTAGTACATGGTGGGGGTGACCACGGCGATCGTCAGGATGTTCTTCATCGCGGTGGCCAGCGCGTTCTTGCGGCGCGCGACACCCGTCTCGTACGTCATGAAGCCCACGTGGATCAGCCACATGAGCACGACCGTGAAGAAGTAGAACTGCTCGCCGAGGATCGCGCTGTCGAGGGTCTGCGCGTCCTGCACTGTCGTCAGCGGATCAGTTGCCTGGGCGAGCTGGACGGTGAGAGCGTCGATCATTGCCCTGCTCTCCACCTCTCGCCCTGGGAGGGCGAAGCGATTCTCACGGCGGCGTCGAGATCGCAGGCCACGAGCAGGAAGGAACCTATCCTCACCGGTAGGCCTTGCACAATAGGCTGAGCCCACACATTTGTCCCCCCGTGAGGGTAGGGTTCGCACATACGGTCACCATCCGGACGAGGTTAGGATTGGCGCCCGTCGAGGAGAGAACGGAGCTGTCGCTTGACCGTGAAGTCGGAGTCTTGGCCTGAGCCGCGAATCCCCCTACGCAGCGCTCAGCGGGAGACCGAGACTCTCTATGCGGTCATCCAGACCGTGTCCTCCTCGCTCGATCTCGACCGGGTGCTTGGCGGCATCGTCGAGATCGCAACCGACGCGACGGATTGCCATGCCTGCTTCATCTACTTCCTCGAAGCCGACCGTTTGGTGTTGCGGGCTGCGTCGCCGCGCTACGCGCCGTTTGTCGGCAAGCTCGACCTAGGGGTGAACGAGGGCCTCGCCGGCTGGGTCGCCCGCACGAAGACGCCCGAGTTCATTCCAGAGAATGCACTGGCGGATCCCCGGATGAAGTACGTGCCCGAGCTGGAGGAGGAGCGATTCCAGTCGATGGTCGCAGTGCCGCTCCTCGCGAAGTCCGGTGACGTAATCGGGGTCGCCGTTCTGCACACCGCAGCCCCTCGCGAATTCGACGACGAGGTGCTCAACTTCCTCCTCCATACGGCGTCGCTGGTCGCCGGTGCGATCGAGAATGCGCAGCTCTACGAGGAGACCCGGAGGCGGGTACAGGCGCTGACCACGCTCAATCAGCTCAGCCAGAGACTTGCCGAGGTCACATTGAGGGAGGACCTGATCGAGACTGTCACGCGGGGCGCCAGGGAGCTGCTGGGCGCGGGCGCTTGCCAGATCTACCGCCTCGACCGGCAAGCTGACCAGCTGGTGCTCGCGGGGACCGATCCGGAGCACGCGCCCGCGCCGAGTCCCAGGCCCGGCGGGGCGAGCCTGGTGCTCGACCTGATGCGCCGGGCAAATGGCCGGGGCCGTGGCGGGGGTGGCCGGGCTGCTCGGACCTTGTGGCCGGACGTGGACGATAACGCGCTGCTGGTCGCCCCCCTGGTGGCGGGCGACGAGCAGCTCGGGATCATCTGCTGCCTCGCGTACGACAGGCAGTTCGCCGACGAGGACGCGGAGCTGCTCGGAGCCGTCGCCAACCAGACTGCGGTAGGCCTGAAGAAGACCGAGCTGATCGAGCGTCTGACGGCCGAGAACCTCGTCAAGGACATGTTCGACGCGCTCGCTGCCGGCTCCGTGGAGGCGGCCGAGGCCAAGGCGGGTGAGGCGGGCTGCGACCTGAGCCAGCCGCACCTCTTCGTGCACGTGGAGCGCGCCGCACGGGCGCCCGCGGGCGGCCACCGAATCTGGCCGGAACTGGCGGGCCGGTTGCAGGAGCAGCTTCGGCGGCTCGGCATTGGGGCGTTCCTCGACTCTCGCCCGGACCGGGTGCGTGCGCTGGCTCCGCTGCCTGACGGGAAGGGACAATGCGGTGGAGGAGCTCCGGGCCGCGTGCGAGCCGCTGGGCCAGGAGGCGGGGGTGGTAGTGGGATTGAGCGAGGTCGATCAGGGCCCATCGAGTGCCCGGAGGAGAATTCGAGAGGCTGCCGACGCTGCGCGCATCGGCAGGTCGCTCGTAGCCGAGGGAGGCGCCGTCTCCTATGAGCAGCTTGGCGCCTACCGCTACCTGGTGCACCTGGAGCTCGACGAGGCGCCGCGCGACCGCTACCGCCAGTCGGTGGAGAAGCTGCTCGAGTACGACCGTCGGGGCAACGCCTGTCTCGTCGACACGCTTGAGCGGTTCCTTGCCGACCGTGGCCGAATCACCTCCACAGCCCGAGCCCTGTTCGTTCATCCGAACACCGTGCGCCAGCGGCTCGATCGCATCGAGCGCGTCGCCGATCTGGATCTATCGAGTGAGGACTTGCTGTCGCTCGAGCTCGCCCTGAAGCTGGTGCGATTGCACCGCGTGCGAGCGGAGCAGGACTAGGCGGATGGCTCTACGCGGCGCGTTCGCGAGTCCGCCTGATCAGCAGCCAGATCCAGAAGATCGCAAAGCCCAGAATGTTCAGCAAGAAGACGAACAGGACCCACCAGGCTTTCCAGAGGAATTGCAGCTCCTGCTCCTTCCAGAGCTCGTATCCCGTCAGATAGCACATGATCAGGAGGCACACGAGCAGGAACGGAGGCGCGCTGCCGGTGAGCAGGAACAGGATCATCGAGCCGAGGCATTCTATGAGTCGGGTTCGCGGGTGGCCCGGGTCCCGCATGGCTGGCCCGGAGCCGATGACGATCCGGGCAAAGCTCTACACGGCCATCCTGCTCACGATCCTCGGCCCACTCGCCACCACGGCCGTTGCACTTCACGGGATGGGGGAGATGGGCGACAGCTTCGATGCCGTCGATGCACGTGCCAGGGACGAGGCGCTTGCGCGGGAGCTCAAGTTCGGGGTGACCGACATGAACGGCTGGCAGACGGCCTACGGTTACGACGACGGGCGCTCGCGGCCGCGATTCGTCCGCTCGGCGGCCGAGCTACGGCGGAATCTCGAGCAGGCCGCAGACACCTTCACGCAGCCGCGCGAACGCTCGCTGCTCGGCAGTCTTCAGTCCGGGTTCGACCGCTTCATGGCCCTCGATGTGGTGGCTTGGCGCGCCCTCCAGGCGGGCGACGCTCCAGCGGACGAAGGCCATCCTCCTCGGGCCCGAGCTGGTGCGCTTCGAGGCGATGGCGGCCGCCGCCGAACGCCTGGCCTCGTACGAGGCCGCAACTCGCCGAGGACGCAAACCGCGCGTTCAACGACGCACGTGACACGGCCCGCCGCCGGATGATCGCGGTGGCGCTCGGTGCGGCGCTGGTGATCATCCTGCTGCTGTTCACGGCGAACGACGTCGCACGTATGGCGCTCGAGGGGGAGCGCCGGACGCGCCCAACCACGGCTCGCGAACCGGAGGGCGGTCGAGGAGTCTTGACCCGCGACGTGCTTCTGACGCTCAGCCTGATGCTGAGCGCGGCACTGGCGGCGCGCTTCCTTGCCAGCCTGGCTCGGATTCCCGAGATCCTGTTGCTCGTCCTCTTCGGCGCCCTTCTCGGCCCCTCGATGCTCGACGTGATCGAGGTGCCGCTTGACTCGCTCGGCGCGCAGCTCATCTTCACCCTCGGCGTCTCGATGATCCTCTTCTACGGAGGGCTCAACCTGTCGTTCAGCGTCCTCCGCCAGGTATGGGTCGGGCTCGGGCTGCTCATCCTCCCGGGGGTGATCCTGACGGCGGCGGTCACCGGCGCGGCTGCCCATCTCGCCTTCGGACTGTCCTGGACCGCGGCTCTGCTGATGGGGGCAGTGCTATCGCCCACCGATCCCGCCATCCTGATACCGCTGTTCATCCGCTCCCGCCTCAGGCCGAAGGTGGCCGAGACGGTGGTGGCGGAGTCCGCCTTCAACGATCCCATCGGGGCGGTGCTCGCGCTGGCGCTCGCGGGCGTTCTGGTGAGTGGCGACAGCTCCGTGGGGACCCCCGTCGCCGACTTCGTGGTCAATCTCGCGATCAGCACCGTCATCGGCATCGTCGCCGGCGTGCTCCTCTCCGCGACGGTCTCGAGCCGTCGCGCCGGGATCTGGCGCGAGTCATCCGGGGCGGCGGCGCTGATGGTCGTCACGATCAGCTACTTCTCGCTCGACTCGGCGGGCGGCAGCGGTTACCTGGGCGCCTTCCTCGCCGGGCTGATTGCGGCGAACATGGAGCATTTGGGACTGGGGATGCGACAGGAGCATGAGCGGGAGATGCGGCGTTTTGCCGCCAATACAGCCGACCTGGTCACGTTCTTCGTCTTCTTGGTCTTGGGTGCGAACATCCCCTTCGGTGTGCTGGGGGAGAATCTGCTTCCCGCGCTTGCCGTGATCGCGGTGCTGGTCCTGGTCGCGCGGCCACTGGCGGTGCTCGCCTGTACCAGGCCGGACCGGCGCGGAGCCTGGACTTCGCGCGAGATCGCGTTTCTTTGCTGGACGCGCGAGACCGGGGTCGTGCCGGCGGCTCTGGTGGGAGTTCTCGCCGGGCTCGGCGTGCCGAACATCGACACCTACGCGAGCGTTGTCGCGCTCGCGATCATCATGACGCTGATCCTGCAGGCGCTCCCGGCGGGTTGGCTCGCCCACAGGCTGGGGCTACTGGACGGCCCGAGCCCCGTTTCCCCAGAGCCTGAGCCGTCCCCGCCTTAAGTGGCCAAGGCCTGGGTCCCGCCGGGTAGCCTGAGCTCGAGAACCGGCTTGCAATGAGCACTGCGAACGCCACCAAAAGTAAGAGAGCAGTTCGCTCGCGAGCGCGACGCCGGCCGCCGCGATCGGGCATGGAACGGCAATCGGTGAATGACCGCGTGGCTCGCGGCAAGCGAGCTCGGGCGGAAGCCACCCGCTCGAGCCACGCCGTCTGGGAGCCGCCCTCTGACAGAACGAGCCCGGTCGACTTGCTGGAGAGGCAGGCGAAGGCGCGCATTCCCGAGCTCGTGCCGATCCGCCACGCTCGGATGCTCGCCTCACCCTTCAGCTACTACCGGGGAGCGGCGCTGCCGATGGCTTCGGATCTGGCCACCACCCCGAGCTCGGGCCTGCCGGCGCAGATCTGCGGGGACGCGCACCTCTGCAACTTCGGAGTCTTCGGCTCGCCGGAGCGCCACCTCTTCTTCGACGTCAACGACTTCGACGAGACCGCGCCGGGCCCGTGGGAGTGGGACGTGAAGCGCCTGGCGGCCAGTCTGGAGATCGCCGGCCGAGACAATGGGTTTCCGCATCAGGCGCGAAAGAGCATCGTGCATCGGGCCGTGCGCTCCTATCGAGAAACGATGCGCGAGTTCGCGCAAATGTCGATGCTCCAGGTCTGGTACGCCCACCTCGACATGGACGAGTTGCTGCCGCGATTTCACTCGAGCCTCGACCGCACGCAGACGCCCGCCGTCTGGAAGGCGATCACCAAGGCCCGCGCCCACGACAGCATGCAGGCCTTCGCGAAACTCGCCGAGGTCGTGGACGACGAGTGCAGGATCCTCAATCAGCCTCCGCTGATCACGCCCGTCGAGGAGCTCGAGGAGGGGGTCGATCCTGGGGCGCTGCTGGAGGAAATGGACGCCTTCATCCGCTCCTATCGAGACACGCTCCGAGCCGATCGCCGGCAGCTGCTCGAGCAGTACCGGTTCGTCCACCTCGCTCGCAAAGTGGTGGGTGTGGGAAGCGTGGGGACCCAGGCCTGGATCCTGCTGCTCCTCGACGATCAGGATGTTCCGCTGTTCTTGCAGGTGAAGGAGGCCGAGGCCTCCGTGATCGAGGAATTCACCTCAAGGAGCGAGTTCTCCAACCACGGGCAGAGGGTTGTGTCCGGGCAGCGGCTGATGCAGGCGGCCAGCGACATCTTCCTCGGCTGGGAGCAATTCGCCTGGCTGGGCGACGAGTGTGACTACTACATCAGGCAGCTCCGCGACTGGAAGGGATCCGCCGACATCGAAGGGATGACGCGTGCGGGCATGGAGCTCTGGGGGCGGATGTGCGGCTGGACCCTCGCCCGCGCCCACGCACGCTCGGGCGACAGGGTCGCGATCGCCGCCTACCTGGGGAAATCGGATGCCTTCGACCGAGCGATCGCGAAGTTCTCGGTCGCCTACGCCGACCAGAACGAGCGCGACTACCAGGCGTTGAAAGAGGCCATCGCGAGCGGGCGGCTCGCCGCGGAGACGGGCGCCTAACCCGAGCAAACCGACGCCCGGACAGTGCCCCGCCGCCAGGGGAGCGGGAGCGTGTTTCGGCTACGGATGCCCGGCGTCGATCACGATCTCGTCTGCCGGTCCGGTGAGGGTGATGCTCGCGAGCGCGGGAGTACCCGGTCGCACCTCGATCGGCAGATGGTGAGTGCCGAGCCAGGCGGCGACGCGATCCTCGTCTCCGGTCAGCTGCAGCTTTGTGATCTTCACGCGGCCCGCCGGGTGGGTGGTCGGGGACCGGCCTGGTAGGGGCGTGCCCGGCCCCCACTCGACGATGATGGGGACCGACGGCTCGGCGACGGCCTGCTCGATACCGGCAACCCGCCACCGTAGGAGTTGGCCGCTTTGAGTCGCCCTCGAGTTGGCGCTCACCGCAAGGCCGAGTCGGCGGGCGACATCGTCGAGCGCATGGGTGCGGACAGCCCAGCCGAGCGGCCGGGCGAGGGCGGGGTGCGCATCGGCGACCCAGCTCCCAAACGGGCTCTGCGCCGCCTCGGCCTCGTCGATGACGGTGACCAATTCGAGATAGGTCTCGCCGAGCGGCACGATTCGGTTGGCCGTGCCCCACCCCGGGTGACGGCCGCCCTCGACCGAAGTCAGGCCGTATCGCGCTTCTATCTCGCGCGCGGCCGCTTCCAGGTCGGCCACCGCGAGCAGTACGTGGTCGAGCTCCAGGTCCTCCTCCGACATCGCCGGGCAGTATCCCCGCTAGCGTCAGCTCGATCTGCGCGATCCGGGCTCGGCGTCCGAGCGAAACCCGGGGAGGCCCGCCGAAGCGGGCCTCCCGACGCATACGAGCCCTAGGCGCTAATGCTTCTTTTGGGGTGCGCCGGCTGGCTGCCAGGGCTGGAAAGCACCCGTCGCGCGGTCGGCACCGGCGGTCCTAGAGGTGGCCGTCCCGCAGGTTCCTGGCGGTATTGCCAGCAGCCAAGCATCAATCGGGTCACCTGACTCGGTGAAGTCCAGCGCCGTCGTATTGAACGAGCCGGACGGGCTGGTGTAGTTGTAGCCGAAGTACTGAGTCCCCGACACTCTTTGGATGCAGGCGTTGTCAGTGTTGAGTTTCTGGACCTGCGTGTTGAGGCTCTGGACCTGCGTATTGAGGGTCCCAACCTGACTCTGCAGTTTCTTGATCTTCTTGGTGAGACATTTGGTCGAACAGGCAGCGTCAGCGCTATTCGCGCCAACCCCGAGGGCCCATACCAGCAACCCCGTTGACAGTGCGAGAACGATTAGCTTCTTCATTCAATCCTCCCCATGTGAGTTGACGCCCCATTCTGTTCCGGCTCGCTCCCGTTTGCATCGGGGGGCGCATTACGGTCCGCCCTCAGTGCGGACTACGCATGCCCCCAGGGGCACGACGCGCTAGATGCGCCCCTATTGGATCTGCTTGTCTTTGCCGGCGCCGCCGATGAGCTTGTCCTGGCCCTTGCCGCCGACGAGCTTGTCGTTGCCCTTGCCGCCGACGAGCTTGTCCTTGCCCTTGCCGCCCTTGAGCGTGTCCTTGCCCTTGCCGCCGCAGATCAGGTCGTTGCCGGCGAGGCCACTCAGCTTGTCATTGCCCGTCAGGCCGACGATTACATCCCGACCGGGCGTGCCGCTGAGCACGTCGTTGCCGGACGTCCCGACGATGGTCGCCGGGATGCCCTTGCAGGTCGGTGGCGCCGCACCTGACGGCGGCGGTGGAGGTGCGCCCAGACAACCCCCGGGCCCGACCACGTTCACGCCGGCGACCGTCTGGATGCCTTCCTGAAGGGCGCTGCACATGGGGTGTTCGGCCACCCGGCCGTAGACGCCGGGGAAGTTCGGCGTGCCACAGTCAACGCCAAAGCTTGTATCGCCGATCAGCCGGAACGCCCCGCCGCCGATCGGGGTCACGAGGGGGCCGCCGCTGTCGCCCTGGCAGGTGTCCTGGCCGCCCGCCATCTCCCCGGCGCAGACCATCGTCTCGGGATGGAAATCGCTGCCGTAGGAGGTCGGTGCGCCGCAGCTTGAATCGGCGATTCTGTCGATGTTCACCTCGCGCAAGCTGTCGCTTCTGGGGCCGCCGGACGAGATCGCCCCCCAGCCGGTGGCCCAGGCGTTCTCGTTGCCGGGCGCCCAGAAGGAGGCCTCATCGGCGCCGGCGATCTGGATCGGGGTGGAGTTCGAGGAGGGCGACGGTGAGCTCAGCTCGGCGAAGACAACGTCCCAATCCATTGTGTTTGGGTTGAAAAGCGGCTTGCCCGAGCTGTCGGTGAAGAATAAGAGTCTGCTCCAAGCGATTTCCTGTCCTTGGCTCGAGTTAGAGAGCGTGGTGCGCCCGGTGATCGACGCCTGACGGCTGGCTGGGAAGAACGTGCCGAAGATGTCGTTGTAGACGCAGTGCGCCGCTGTGACGATGATTGTGGACGCCACCAGGGAGCCGCCGCAGAATTGTCGGTCAAGGCCATCTCCGGAGGAGGAGGCAGGATTGAGGGTGACCGCCGCCTGCCACGGCCATTCCGCGATCGTCGTTGGACCGCCGCCGAGGATCCGCTGCTGTAGATCGTTTGAGCGAGGTGCCTGGCGGTCGGCTGACGGCCGGCCGGGCGCCTCAGCCAGGAATACGCCTGGTGCGAGCTTGGGTCCCAGCTCGTATTGCCCGGCCGCGAGAGCGAAGCCGGCCGGCGGGATCAGGAGTGGCGCCGCAAGCGCCGCCCCTGCCGCGAGTAGGAGTCGCCACTTGCGACATCGCAGGCGCCAGGCCGGAAACCAGTTGCTCGGATCTGCAATATCGGCTGGCTTCGCGGGGTCCTTTTTGACGTCCTTCATCGCGTTTACCGCGTCTCCGTGTACACGTTCAGATCCATCACTTCTCCCGGGTGGCGGGGTCGAAGCCTGCCCCGCTTTCGATTGCAGCTGACAGGACGAGACCCTGCGTATCGAGGCCAGCCTATTTCAAGGGGGCGCCTTTCAGCAGCTTCTCCGGGCGGCCCCCGACAATGCGCGAACAGCGGCTTCCCATACCATGCTGATCAGTACCTAGTGCCCGAGATCCCCGCCACTAGGGGGCAGCGCCAACCCTGAGGAAAAGGGACCAAGCACCTGGGAGCCCAGTCAGACGTCCGGCGCCACTGGCCGCACTTCACGTACGAATGGCGATGGGCAAATAGGATGGCGGCGCTCCGCCTGGGAGGCACAAGGAAACGCCGAAGGAGGTCTCAATCATGCACGTCGCCGAGTTCACCCTGCACGCCAAGCCCGGTCACTTCGAGCAGGTGGTGGAGATTTACTCCGAGTTCGTCACCGAGTTCCTCAGCGACCATCCCGCGCTCAAGACGTTGCTGGTCCTCGCTGACGAGGCGAGCGGCGTGTTGCGCGGCGTCGCGGTGTACACGGATCGTGAGGCGGCGGAGGCCGTCAACAGCGACCCGGAGTTCGCCTCTTTCAACGACAGGATCGGGCCGCTGCTGGCAAGTCCAGCCGAGCGGGTCGAGCTGAAGCTCCTGCACCACTACTCGCGCTAGGCGCCCGTCGGGGTCGGTGCTGCTTTTCCATGCAAAGCAGCTGCTTCTCGTCCAAAGCCGGTCTTGAGGATGGGCGCCGATCAACGCAGTGAGCTGAAGGCCACCCGGATCTCCTCCGAGAAGATCTGCGGCTGTTCCCCGCCAGTTCATAAGTTCACGCCTGCGACCCGCGCTGAAGCAGAAGGGCTCTCGATGGAGTGGCTCCAGCGGGTCCCCTGCGGGGAAGAGGCAAGCCGGCTGTCTCAGGCAAAGATCAGGCCTCCTGTCGCCACTCATAAGGCAGGAACTTGCCGTTGAGGGTGATCTCCACCCTGTCCCCCTTCTCGTCCGGCAGGCGCCGAACCGTGAAGCCGAAGTTGATCGCGCTCATGATCCCGTCCCCGAACTCCTCGTGGATCAGTTCCTTCAGCGCCGGGCCGTAAACCTGAACGATCTCGTATAGCCGGTAGATGGTCGGATCGGTGGGCACCGCATCGTCCAGCCCACCCCGCATCGGCACCATAGTCAGCTCCGGGATGGCATCTTCGTGCAGGCCCAGCGCCTCAGTGACGGCACGGGCCTGGGTCTCGTCGAGCGGAAACTGACCCAGCAGGGCCGCCGTCGCCCACTCGACCGGTGCGTCCAGCCGCTCCGCCAACTCGGCCCAGCTCACCCCTCGCGAGCGCTTGGCCGCCAGAATCTCCTCGGTGAGCTGCGCGCGGGTCATCGCCGGCAGCCTAACCCAGCAACCTGCTCAAGCGGTGCGGCCGCGCTGACCTGCGGCACGACTTCAAACCAGTAAGCGAGTGCCGCTTTCACCGCGGTGCGACGCCGACTCAGTCGTGGTCTTCTCCGATCACGATGTGTCAGCCACCGCCCTGACCTCCCGGTTTGCCTTGCGCGTACACAGGTGTACCTGATGACCGGGATGATCGATTTGCCGGCTCGGTCCGCAGCAGTTGGAGGTACGCGATCAGCCCGGGGATGATCGGGAGCCAGAACGCGAAGAACCGGTAGCTGAGAACCCCGACGATCGCCAGTCCGGAATCGAGACCGAACCCGATCAGCGCGCCGATCATGCCGCCCTCGACGGCACCCACCCCTCCCGGGACCGGCAGGGTGTTGGCGATCATCCCGACGAAGTAGGCCATGACGACCACGGCCACCGGAGGGGAGCCACCGAAGGCGTGCAAACAGACGAGCAGGACCGCGATGTCGAATCCCCACCAGCCGACGGCACCGAGCACCTCGATCTTTCTCGCGCGCACCATGGCGATCGCGCCCCTGACGCCGGTCGCGAGAGCGGCGGGAAGCGTCTGCATCGCTCTGCCCACCTTCGACATGCGCCCCTCGGCCGCCTTGACCCTCTTGGCGGCGCGCTGGATTCCAGCGGAGAAACGAGCGGCGAGCAGCGCCAGGACGATCACGCTCGCCCCGAAGATCGCGGGGACGATGGTGAGGGCGAAGGGGGCCTCGCCAGGGAAGATTCCGACGTAGAGCCCGACTCCCCCGACGACCAGCGTGCCCATGAACACCGCGTAGAACAGGACGAGGAAGATCGCCTCGCGCGAGACGATCTGGGCACGGGGCATGCCCATGCGGACGAGGGCCCAGACCGTGAGTGCGACTCCGCCCGCCCCGGCCGTGGCGAGGAGGCGCGTGGCGGCCAGGCCCGCCATCGTGATCCGATAGCTGTCCCGCAGGTTGATGCGGATGGAACCGGTCCCGAACACGCCCCGGAAGGCGAAGACGTAGGAGCAGAAGGACACCACCTCGAGGCCCGCGGCGAGCACCAGGAGGATCGGATCCCCCTCGTCGAGCCGATGCCAGGTCTTCTCCGCTCCGGCCAAAGCCGGAAGCAGCACGTACAGCCCGCTGATCGTGAGCAGCATCAAAACCGCGATCAGGAGCAGTGCGCGGCCGGTCGGGATCTTGGGCGCGCTCGCCGACGGGTCCCCTCCCTGACCCTCGACCGCGCTCTCCCGGGCGCTCATTGGATTGACCCTACTCGTCGCTGTCGGGTTGATCATCTTGCAGGGAAAGCAGCGACTTCGTCCGTACTCGACCAGAGAGAGGTGTGGACGGTTTTGGGGTCTATAGAGCCCCAAACAGTCCAAAATTCGAAGGGCTAGGTCGGCGACTTTTGGCGGGTCTTAGGCTGGGCGGGCCGGGGTGAAGAAGTCGATGAGCAGTTGATTGACGCGTTCAGCCTCGTCGTGATGAACCCAATGCGACGAGTTCGGCAGGCGCTCGACGCGGTCGAGGTTGGGCACGTCGTCGCGGCCGGGCTCGGCCAGCTTGGGGCCGAGGAAGCGATCGCGCTGTCCCCAGATGACGAGCGTGGGCGAGGAGATCGGGCGAATTGCCGCTTTGGCCTTCTTCGGAGGCGTTCGCACCGAGCAGCGGTAGTAGTTGATCATCGCGGTGGCCGCCCCTGGCTGCGACCAGGCCGCGACGTAGCGATCCATCTCCTGCGGCGTATAGGCGGGGCGGGCGTCGCGCAGGAAGCGCCGGAAGAACTGAAAGCGTCCGGCGCGCACCTGGCTATCGGGCAGCCCCGGTAGCGCGAAGTAGAAGAAGTACCAGCTTCTCCGAAGCTGGCCCGGGTGAGGCAGTTCCCTCTGGAGCGTCCGCGGATGGGCCGCGTCGAGGATGGCCAGACGGTCGACTACCTCCGGATGGTTCATCGCCATGGTCCAGGCGATGGTTCCGCCCCAGTCGTGACCCACCACGAACGCGGACTCGGCACCGCGCTCGCGGATGAGACCGCGGATGTCGTCGGCGAGCTTGTCGGCGCTGTAGGCCGCCACGCCGGGCGGCCGCGATGACAGGTTGTAGCCGCGCGTGTCGGGCGCGACGACTCGAAAGCCCGCCGCCGCGAGAGGCGCGATCTGCAGCCGCCAGCCGAACCAAAACTCCGGGAAGCCGTGCAGCAGAACGACCAACGGCCCATCGCCCGCCTCGACGTAATGCAACTTCACCTCGCCGAGTTCGGCGTATCCCTCGCGCAGCTCGGTTCCGTCGTCGGGCACCAGGCCGGTGAACGTGTCGGCGAGTCCTGTCGACAGGTTCTGGGCCTCCGAGGCCGAGCCTTCGGGCGTGGACATGCGCCTGGGCGACGAGCTCATGACGATCTCCTCTCCAAACTGACGAGCGTGGTGGCGCACGAAGATTATTCCTCTCGCCTCCACGTCGCGCCCGTGAAATGCCCTGGTCGGCACCCTAGTCGGCCCGTTGTCTCCCTCGGAGCGTGGGGAAGCATGGGGGGGTCCAGCCGGCGACATTCAGGCTCCTTCGGGCCATGCAGAGCGCCGCTTCTCGTCCAAAAGCAGCGCCCCCGCTTTGCATGGAAAGCGACGGTTTCCGGGTAGTTCGCGAGATACTGGGCGGGCAATGTCGAAGGAATACGTGGAGAGCCTGCCGAGTCGATGGGAGTCGCTCAAGGCCAGGCGGGTCCAGGGCATCGGCGGGGTCACCGGCAAGGCGGTCGCGCTCTCGCTCATTGGGGGAGCCGTCTACGGCGTGATCAAGCTGGTGGAGCTGGTCACCGACTAGACCCGCAGAGCGACGCCAGGGGCCGATCCATACTCACCTCCATCGGCCAGCCGTCACCCTCCAAGCCGCCGGACTAACGGGAGTAGACGCCACCACCGCCTTGCTTGGCTCCCTTGAACCTGAACGTCCGCGAGACAGTGTCGATCGCGCCTGTGGTCGGGTCTGTGGCTGTGAGCGTCTCGGTAAGCCGGAACTTGCCGGGGTTGGCCTTCATCAGCTTGAGCAGCGCCCCCTTGACCGTGACATAGAGGCCGAACTGCTGACCTGCAGCGAACGATCCGGAATCTGAGAACGACGCCTTTCCGCCCATGCCCTTGAGAACCCCGGTGCCCGTCACGTCGCAGTTGACGGAGCAGACGGCGAGTGGCTGAATCCGCTTGGCGACCTTCAACTTCCCAGTCGTGGTGAAGTTGACTATCGCGCCGGACTTGGTGGCGACCGGTCCCGCACTCGCGGTTGCGCCCGCCGCGCCGACCAATCCAGCACACAGGACCACCGTGACCGCCCAGCAACGTGCCCGAAGTCCTCTATTTCTCATTAGGGCCAAACTAGTTCCCTCCCCGCTCCCGCATCCGTAGTACGACACATTATCCCTAGCCGGTGCCCTCGAAGCCGCCGGGCTGCGCCAGTAGGCGAAGGGCTTAGTCGAGGTCGCGCTCGCGCTCGGCCGCCCGCTCGCCGTGGAACTCGGCCGCACGCTGCTCGCGCCCCGCGCGCTCCTCAACCTCGGCGGCACGCCGTTCGCGCTCCTCCGCTTCCTTGGCGTGCCTTTCCGCGGCCGCCGCATGTTCCGCCGCGCTTTCGCGTTCGTGTTCGGCCTCGTCATGCTTCTCCGTCGCCGTAACGGCGTGGGCCTCGGCTTCCTGGCGGTGTCCGGCGACCTCGTTGCGCAGCCGCTCGCGCTCACGTTCGCGCTCGCGACGCCGTCTCTCGACCGATCGTCGGGTCGCGAGCAGCACCAGCGCGACCACGACCACGACGGCGATAACGATGGCGATCACGGCAATCGCTGACACGTCTCCTTCGTACCCACCCGGACCCTCCCGCACACCTCGGCGTCATCCGCACCGGCGTACGCGGGAGTGCGCGAGTCTCTCACCTGACCCGATAGGTCCAGCGATTTCTTGTTGCCGACTTCTGCTTTCCATGCGGAGCGAAATAGTCGCTTTGGACGAATAGCGGCTATTGGCTCGAACACGAGCCGGTCATGGACAAGGAGAGTGAGGAGCGGATTCGGGACGCGCTCAAGCCCCTGCAGATCTAGGATCAGCTGTCGGCGCCTAGTCCGCAAGCTCGGACAAGAGGGGTCGGGGGGGAACCCGAATGGAGGCCCTGTCGTTGACCGCCCTCGGAGGAGCGAGTTAGGGTCAGGCTGTGGCGAAGCTCGTCCTCGGCGTTGCACTCATCTGCGTCGCTAGCGTGCTGGTCGCCGGTTGTGGTGCGGGAGATGTCGGACACGCCGTGGGAATTGAAGGCCCCAAGAGCGTGGATGAATTGAGGTCGGAGACAACCCTGCGCGAGTTCAGCAACGCTCTGCAAGACGAGGACTGGAGCAGGGCTTGCGGTCGAATGACCCCGGCTGCCGTTGATCAGCTCTTCTCACTCGCAGGCGGGAGCGCGGCACAGGCTTCCGGGAAGGAGAGCGAGATCTGCGAGCCACTCATCGAGGGGATTTTCAAGGGCGGCGACGTTCCCGATCTTCAGCCAAAGAAGGTGACCAGGCAAAACAACCGCGTCGTGGTCGAGACGACCGCTGGGGAGACCTTCGTGCTCTCCAAAGACGCGCTCGACATCGACCACTTCCCGCCGCCGCAACAGAAGCGGTAAGTCGGGAGTCTCGGCGCCGAGACTCGGCCCCTTGCCCAGGAACCCGGCCGTGCGCTGGCTTCGGCGGGGTGTCCAGACGCATGGTTGGGGGTTGGCCCCCAGGTCACCCTGCGCGAGATACTGCGTGTGCGATGTCGCAGGAGAACGTGGAGATCATCGTGCGGGGAGTCGAGGCGGTAAACCGACGAGATGTAGATGCTTTCGTCATGAGTCGCTGTGACGACTCGCAGAGTGTGCTGCTGGAGTTGCTAGGAGCGCCAGCAACCTCGGGAAAGTCCACTTGAGCGGGTCCGCGCTCGACGCCTCGCTGGCGCCAGCGGGCGAGTTCCCCTCACTCGACGACATCTGTTACATGAACACGGCCTCGATCGGTCTAATGCCGCGGAGCGCCCTGGCCGCGGAGGAGAAGTTCCAGCGCCAGCTCGGCCTGTATGGAACCACTTGGTTCGATGAGCCGACCGAGGTGGGCGCCCTCGAGCAGGCGCGCCGCGAGGGCGCCGCGCTGCTCGGCGCACCGGCCGAACAGGTCGCGGTGACGACAAGCGTCACTGAGGCGATCTCGCAGGTCGCCTGGTGGCTGCGTCCAGAGAGCGGCAGCAACGTGGTCTCAATCGACCTCGAGTTCCCCACCGTCACCTATCCCTGGATGAGGGTCGCGCGAGACACCGGGGCGGAGGTCCGCCTGGTCCCAGCGGCCGGGGACCCGGCCAAACTCTCGTTCGATGGGCTCGCTGAGGCCGTCGACCAGCGAACCGCAGCAATCAGCGTCAGCCACGTCCAGTACTCGACCGGCTTTCGCTACCAGCTCGAGGAGCTCTCGGAGTTGGCCGAGACCAACGGCGCCCTGCTGGTCGTCGATGCCTCGCAGTCGCTGGGGGCGGTTCCGATTGATCTCTCCAGCGTGAGAATCGACGCGCTGCTCTGCGCGGGCTACAAGTGGCTCTGCGGGCCCTTCGGCGCGGCGCTCTGCTACGTCGGCGAGCGGCTGCTCGAGCGGCTCGACCCTCCCTTCGTCGGATGGAAGAGTGCGGTCGACCCCTGGTCGCTGCACGCCTCTTCGCTCAGGCTGGCCTCGTCGGTGGTCGAGCGACTCGAGTACGCGACCATGGCCTACGCCGCCGGCGTTGCGCTGGCGGCCGCGATCAGGCAGATCTCGGTGATCGGCGCCGATCGGATCCTCGAGCACAACCTGAAACTGGCTTCGACGCTCACCGAGGGGCTCGAACACCTGGGAGCCGAGGTGATCACGCCACGCGAGGACGAGCGGCGAAGTGGCATCGTCACCGCCCGTTTCCCCGAGCGCGACGGCGAGCAGGTGGCTGCGTGGATGAATCAATCGGGAGTGATTGTCTCCCCGCGCTTCGGATCGACGAGGTTCTCAATTCACTTCTTTAACAGTTCGGACGATGTCTCGTTCGCTCTCGACACGCTCGAACGCGTGCTCGCCACGGGGGGGCCGGTGGCGAGAGACCGCCACACCAGGTGAAGGCGACTGCGCTGAAACCTCTGCCAGCTCGCGAAACCGATCAAGGCGCCTTGCGCCGCCGGTGAGGCGACGTGTTGCCGTTCTTGGTTGCCCACCGGCCGATCGAGTGCCACCTATGGCAACGCCAACACGCAGAAATCCCGCTACAGCGGGGTTTCCTGAAGCGCGCCCGACAGGATTCGAACCCGTGACCTTCGGTTTCGTAGACCGCGGCGTGAGTTCGGTGGGGCTCGTCTGGCCTCGGGATTCGGCTCAATACCAGAACTCAAGTTCGTCTGGGTTCGTCTGGACTCCGTCCCGTCTATTGCCCTTTTGTTGCCCAAAGAGGTGCTTTTCCTCACATCTCCCGTCGGGTACGGGAGGGCCAATCGACACCGCTCGCTCTAGGTGATCCCGAAAGCGCCGTTTTGCATGGAAAGCAGCGGTTTCGCGATCGCCGCGAGATACTGCGTGGGCGATGTCGGAGGAGAACATCGAGCGGCTGCGTCAGGGACTTGCCGCCTTCGAACGCGGCGACAAAGAAACCTGGCACGGGCTCTTCCACCACGACATCGAGTACGTGCCAAGGGGCGACTGGCCGGAGGGACGCATCCGTGGACGCGAGGCTCTCTGGGACTTTTTGGTGGCCGGCGAGGAGCCGTGGGAGCCGGGTCCATATGAGCTGGCCGAGGCGGCCGATGGCGGTGACCTTGTCGCTGTTCGCGTGCGTCGAGACCTGCGCGGCAAGTCCAGCGGCGTGGAGGTCGAATTCGACCTTTGGGTTGTCGCCACCTTCCGCGACGGAAAGGTCACTCGGGCTGAGTGGTTCGAGGATCGCCAGGAAGCCCTCAAAGCCGCCGGGCTGTCGGAGTAGGCGATGTCGGAGGAGAACGTCGAGATCGTGCGGCGGGTATACGAGGCCGCTGCCCGCCGTGACCCCGCAACCGTCCTCGCGCTCTATGACCCGGAAGTCGAGTTGGATCCGTCTCGGCTCCAAACCGTGGGTCTCTTCGATCGGGTCTACCACGGGCACGACGGCCTCCGGAGCTTTTTCCGCGAGTGGCATGAGGCGTGGGAGGGCATCGAGTACGACTACGACGAATTGATCGACGCAGGAGAGCGCGTGATCTCGGTCGTGACCAGACAGGGGCGTGGACGAGCAAGCGGGGCCGAGGTCGAGTGGCCCTTGGCACTCGTGTGGACGATCCGCAAGGGCAAGGTCATCCGGGTGGTGTGGTTTCCGACCCGCGCCGAAGCCCTCGAAGCCGCCGGGCTGCGGGAGTAGTCCAGAACTACCGCTTTGGACTGCCATGAAGAAGGGCCTCCCGGTGGCACGCTTTCAGCGTCCACCAAAAAACGAGCACCAAGGAGGCCCGCCCAAATGTTGCACGCCGGACTCGATCTATCTCGTAACCGCCTTGACGTCTGCCTGCTCTCCGATCAGGGGGAGCTGGTTCGACGAGCTCACCGCCTTCCCCGACGCCGGCCGGCCTGAAGGCCCTCGCTCAGCGAGTCGAGACCCACGAAGGCAAGCCGTCTGCGCGGTGATCGAGTCGATGACCGGCGCCCGCTTCGTCCACGACACGCTCGAGCTCTCACGGCTGGGAGGTCGAGATCGCCGACGCCCAGAAGGTCAAGGGCCTGGCACCGCTTGCGGTGAAGACCGACCGGATCGACGCCCGGGTGCTGGCCGTGCTCTCCCAGCGCGACCTGGTGCCGGCGATCTGGCTGCCCGACCCGGGGGTGCGCCGCGAGCGCGAGCTGGCCCGCTTCCGCCTCCACCTGGTCAAGCACCGAAGCCAGCTAAAGAACCGGATCCACTCGGCGCTGATCAGCTTCGGGCGCCCCTGCCCGGTCACAGATCTCTTCGGGGTGGAGGGCCGGGAGCTGCTGCGCCGCCTGGAGATCCCGGAGCCGTGGCGCGGAACATCGACGCCAGCGTGCACCTGATCGATCGAGCTCGAGGCCCAGATCGCCGAGATCAACGCGGAGCTGCAGGAGCGGCGGCGCCGACCATCCCTACGTGCCGCAGCTCTTGACGGTGCCGGGGGTCGGCTGGGTACTGGCCTTCACGATCGCTGCCGAGATCGGCGACATCACCCGCTTCGCGAGCCCCACCAAGCTCACCGGCTACACCGGGCCTTTGCCCCAGGGTGGTGCAGTCGGGCGAGTCTGACCGGCGCGGGCCGCTCTCCAAGCACGGGCCCGCGCTATCTGCGCTGGGCGCTGCTCGAGGCGACGATGCACGCGCTCCGCCACGCGGCCTACGCGGAGCGCTACCAGCGAAACAAGCGCCGGCTCGGCAAGCAGCGCGGCGCCAAGGTCGCCCAGATCGACATCGCCCGAAGGCTGACGGTGGCGATCTGGCACATGCTCACCCGCAACGAGTCATTCGCTCCGAGAGGCGCCGCTCTTCGCCTGGCGGCCTGACCGCCCTTTTGGACTTGCGCACCGGAGCGAACATCCAATCCGCCTGGTCCTCCTTCGAGGAGGCGATAGAGACATGAGCACTGCTCCAAGCCCACGATCACGACGCGAGGACCCTGATCGAAACCACCGACCGCTACTTGACAGCTGGCCCTTCTTCATAGAGACGAAAAGCAGAAGTTCTGCTTTGCATGGAAAGCAGCTACCCGAAGTCCTGCCTTGGGGACCAGCACCAGAACAGGGCCCAGATGGTGCCTAGGCGGGCCCTGAGAACGCCTAGCGCATCGCGGTGGAGCGGCGAGCCCCCGTCCGCCCCTTCTAGAACTTCCGCCCTAGCGCAGCTGGCCCCGGATCGCGCCCATGGGGAAGGCCGGCGAGGGCGGGGTCTGGGTGTGGTAGTTGACGTAGAAGGCGCTCGGGTCTTCGCAGAGGTCGGCGGGCTCGATCGTGTTCGGCTCCGGCGTCACCACGTCGCGCTGCTTGATGTGGCGCGCAGTCGTAGCCGGGGCCGGTGGCACGAACAGCTCCACCACGATGTCGCCATTGTCGCCGACGGGCGCCTGGTGGATATGGCCCGCAAAAAAGTTCTCGGCGGTTCTTATTGTTGATCTGGGTCTTGAACTCGATCGTCCCGTCGTTTCTGACCTTGATATGAGTGTGACCCTTGGCGGCGGAGGTAGTGGGGGGCACCTCGTTCTTGGCCGCCAGCTTGGCGTGCAGGACGCACATCACGCCCCGGTCGCTCTTCGCCGACCCCACGCTCGCGGTGAGCACAGCAACAGCGCACGCGAGAACGAGACAGATGATCAGACGCCGCATGCCCCTGATCGTACCCTTTGGCGCCAG
Organism: uncultured Solirubrobacterales bacterium; assembly: GCA_963801055.1. Lineage (GTDB taxonomy): Bacteria > Actinomycetota > Thermoleophilia > Solirubrobacterales > 70-9 > DASUPK01. Next base: position 85,375 of record CAWDDE010000009.1, read on the forward strand.
GTTCGCAAGTCCGCCGGAGCAACTGTCTATAACCGTCGGCGTAGGCCGCGGCGTATCAGGCCTCGGCTTGAGGCCCGCCAGCGCGGCTTGCATCGACCCTACGAAGTCCGGCTCGAAGCGCGTGGCTGGTCACGATTGGAGACGGGGAGCCGACCTCCCTCACGCTTTACCAGACGAAGCAGGAAGCCCTCGAAGCCGCCGGGCTGTCGGAATAGCCGCTTTGGACGAAAAGCGGCTATCCGCTTTCATCCGCCTTTCTCAGCCGCGTCGCCTCGAGGACCTGTTCGACGACGTCCCCGACGAGGATTGATCAGGCTGCCCCGGTGGCGCCTCCCACCCTACTCATAGCCCGCGCAGGCGAGATACTGGCCCAGCCACGTCGAGGGCGTGGCATTTCGAAAAGGAGGACCGGATGACTGGTGAGGAGCTGTTGCGGGACCACGGCGAGAAGCTCTCACAGGGAGATCTCGAGGGAGCAATCTCGATGTACAAGGAGGATGCTGTTCTGCACTACCCGGGTCAGGGGCCGCTTGCGGGCGATTACCGAGGCAGGGACGAGATAAAGCGGTTCTTCATCGAGGTCGGGGAGCGGACCGGGGGCACCTTCTCGGCCAGCTATGAGGCACTCTTCTCCGATCAGAATCACGCAGTGGCGCTGGCCTCGTTGAGCGCAGAGAGGAAAGGCGAGCGGCACGAGTGGAGGGCGATGGAGCTGCTGCAGATCCGGGAGGGGAAGATCACCCACCATCAGATCTTCGAGGACGACCAATACGCGCTCGATCACTGGTGGTCGCTCTAGCCGCCGGAGCGGCTGCCGGGCTGCAGGAATGATCAGAAGTGCCGCTTTGGACGAAAAGCGGCTATCCGCTTTGCATGGAAAGCAGCGGTGCGGGGGCAAGATACTCCGTGGGCGATGTCGGAGGAGAACATCGAGATCGCCCGTCAGGCTTTCGACGCATTCAACCGGACGTTCACAGAAGGAACCCCTGATCTCTATGAGCTGCTCGATCCGGAGGTCGAGTGGGTCCCGATGTCCGCGATCCTGGAAGGAACTAGCTATCACGGCCACCACGGGGTGCAGCGATGGATGGAGGAGATGAAGCAGGAGTGGACCAGCTTTGAGGTCAGGCCGGAGCGCTTCATGGACCTCGGCGGCGATCAAATCCTGGTCATGGGTGCGTGGCGTGCGCAGGGACGCGGCGGTGGCGTTCAACTCGATTTTCCGCAGGCGACCTGGCTGACGCGGTACCGCAAGGAAAGGTCGTCCTGCTGCAACCTTCACCGATCGAGACGAGGCCCTCGAAGCCGCCGGACTGTAGGAATAGCCGCTTTGGACGAAAAGCAGTAGCCCGGACAAGACCGCTGCTTTGCATGGAAAGCGGCGCTTTATGGTTGAGGTAGTGGAGGAGCTTGTAGTGGATCGTCAAACAAAGATGCCGGCGAGGGACCTAAAGCGGGTGCGGTCTCTGTGCCTCGCGATGCCCGAGGCCTTCGAGGTCGAGGCGTGGGAGCACCCCACCTTCCGCGTCGGCAGCGGCCGGGGGAAGATCTTCTGTACCGCGGCGGCCGATGGGTCCACGGCCACGGTGAAGGCCGACGATGAGGAGCGCGAGGCGCTGCTGGCGCAGGGGGATCCCTTCTATTTCCCTCCGTACGTTGGCGGCAAGGGCTGGGTGGGAATCAGGCTCGACCATCCCAAGACGGACTGGGATGAGGTCGCGGAGCTGATCGCTACGAGCTACTGCCTGATCGCGCCCCGGCGCCTGGCCCGGGCTTGACCCACCGCCTTCGGCCTAGACAACGAGGCCAGCCCTCGGCCTCGTACTCGCGGAGGAAGCCCTCGAAGAGCCGGCGGTGGCCCTGCTCGAAAAGCGCCGCCTTCCATGCAAGCGAGAAATTCCGACGAGCCGGGGCGCCCAGGTGTTCGGCCTCAGGGCTGGCGCTGCCACCCCGGCTGGTGGGGATCTCGGGCCGCTAGGTACCGCTCAGCGTGCCGCGGCTTCGCTTCTGCTTTTCG